>NZ_JBIVYF010000007.1:0-442780 GCF_044769565.1 Ensifer sp. NPDC090286
GTCGTCGTCGCCAGCAGCGCCGCCGCCCTCGTCAGTGATCGGGCTTATAGACCCCCATCCCCGAACACGTCAACAGCAACCTTCAAAAAAACTTCCAAAATCGACAACGCACTGATTATAAACAATAATTCCAGCTGTTGATAAACTAGGTCGATTTTGATCCGCGCGGCCACGGTCTTCGGCCCGCAAATCACCGCCCATTGGTTGCACGATCTTATATCGCCACAATCTGGCAGGATTTAGGAGCGCGACAGGCGCCGAACGTCAGTCGTCGGCAACGCCAATTCGCGGGTGAAATGGCCGCGGTCTTCCCTGACACTCTGCATCAGGAATTCGCGCACCGCCCTCACCCGCGGCACGGCCACCAGATCCCTATGGCAAACCAGCCAGTAGGTGCGCTTGAGTTCGATCTCTTCCGGCAGGACGATCTCCAGGTCCTCTTCCTGCTGCGCGATGAAGTGCGGCAAGACGCAAAGACCCAGCCCCTGCCGCACCGCCTTCAGCTGCGTCAGGATGCTCGAACTCTGGAAATGGGCATGCAGGCCTGGCTGCAGCTCCCCCAGGTAATCGAGACCGGGCGCAAAGATCATGTCCTCGATATATCCGACGAAGCGGTGGGCCGCGAGGTCGTTGCGCCCGGTGATCGGCGGATGCTTCGACAGGTAGCTGCGCGCGCCATAGACATGCAGCGTATAGGGGGTCAGCACCTCGGATTGGTAAGGCCCGGCCTTCGGCGCCGTCAGCGCCACCTGGATATCCGCCTCCTTGCGCGACAGCGACATGATCTGCTGGATTGCCAGCATTTCCAGGGAGACGTTCGGATAGCGCGCCGCAAAGTCCCCCAGCCGGTCGGCCAGGAAGAAGTTTCCGAAGCCTTCGAGCGTGCTCAGCCGGACGACGCCGCGCTGTGCCGTCAGGCCGTCATTGATGTCGAGCTGCAACTGTTCGGTCTCGCGCTCGATCCGCTCGGCGGTTTCGACGAAGCGCTGGCCCATGCCGGTCAAGACGTAGCCGCGCGGATTGCGCTCGAACAGCTTGACCTTCAGCGCGAACTCCAGCCGGTCGATGCGACGCGACACCGTGGCATGGCTGGTCCTCAGGCGCCGCGCCGCCGTCGACAGCTGCCCGGTACGGGCCACCGCCAGAAAGAACTGCAGATCGTCCCAGGTGAAATTCGGATTCATGCTCACTCCCTGTCTGTCCGAAAATGAACAGATCCTGTTTTGCAATTTACGGTTCCGCACGCTTGCATCCAAGCGGTTTTTTCCCGATGGTACGTGCCAGAGCGGACATCTGAGGAGCATGTCTGGCCAAATATGAACAGAGCGAGACGAACGCCCCCGGCGGCCATCATCCGGCGCCGGAGCATTCCTGCATTCGTTCGCGACGGCTGGCGGTTTGGGAAGAGGGCATGACGCGAAGGGATGCGGCGCCGGGGCGCGGCTGAAGGAGCGATCTCGCGCAAACCCCGGATCTGAAGGGCCGAGCCGTAGATATCGAGGGAGAACCATGGACATATACGACTTCATCGTCGTCGGGGCAGGCAGCGCCGGTTGCGTGCTTGCCAACCGCCTTTCGGAAAACCCGCGGCACCGCGTGCTGCTGCTCGAAGCCGGCGGCCGCGACAACTACCACTGGATCCACATTCCCGTCGGCTATCTCTACTGCATCAACAATCCGCGTACGGACTGGTGTTTCACGACCGCAGCCGAAGAGGGCCTGAACGGCCGGGCGCTCGGCTATCCCCGCGGCAAGGTGCTCGGCGGCTGCTCGTCGATCAACGGCATGATCTATATGCGCGGCCAGGCGCACGACTACGACCACTGGCGCCAGCTCGGCTGCACCGGCTGGGGCTGGGACGACGTGCTGCCGCTCTTCAAGAAATCCGAGGACCATTATCGCGGCGCCAACGAGATGCACGGCGCCGGCGGCGAATGGCGGGTGGAAAAGGCGCGCGTGCGCTGGGACGTACTCGACGCATTCCAGAAGGCGGCAAGCGAAGCCGGCATTCCCGAGACGCCGGATTTCAACCGCGGCAGCAATGAAGGCTCCGGCTACTTCGACGTCAACCAGCGCTCCGGCATCCGTTGGAACACCGCAAAGGCGTTCCTGCGCCCCGCGCAGAAGCGTGGCAACCTTGCGGTTCTGACCAAAGCGCATGTGCGCAAGCTGATCATCGAGGGCGATCGCGTCGCCGGCGTCGAATTCCAGCACGACGGCACAGTCAAGCGCGCCTCGGCCACACGCGAGACGGTGCTTTCCGCCGGCGCGATCGGCTCACCGCACATACTAGAACTCTCCGGCATCGGTCGCGGCGACGTGCTGCAGGAAAACGGCGTCGCGCTTCGTCATGAGCGGGCCGGCGTCGGCGAGAACCTGCAGGATCATTTGCAGTTGCGCATGGCATACAAGGTGACAGGCGTACCGACGCTCAACGAAAAGGCAAACTCGCTGTTCGGCAAGGCGTCGATCGGGCTCGAATATCTCTTGAAACGATCCGGCCCGATGGCGATGGCGCCGAGCCAGCTCGGCATCTTCACCCGCTCCGGGCCGGAAAAGGAAACGCCGGATCTGCAGTATCACGTGCAGCCGGTGTCGCTCGACAAGTTCGGCGAGCCGGTTCATTCCTTCCCGGCGATCACCGCCAGTGTGTGCAACCTTCGTCCGGAAAGCCGCGGTTCGGTGCATCTCAAAGGGCCGGACTTTGCCGCCGCACCGGACATCCGGCCGCGCTACCTGACGGCGGAGGCCGACCGAAACGTCGCTGTCAGCGCCATTCGCCTCACCCGGCAGATCGTCAGGCAACCCTCCTTCGCCCGCTTCAACCCGGTCGAGTTCAAGCCGGGGCCTTCCTACGAGACCGAGGAGGACCTGAAGCGTGCGGCCGGCGACATCGGCACGACGATCTTCCATCCGGTCGGGACCTGCCGCATGGGCGCCGACCCCGACAGCGTCGTCGATCCGGAACTGCGCCTGCGGGGGCTCAAGGGATTGCGCATCGCCGACGCTTCGGTCATGCCGACGATCACCTCGGGCAACACCAATTCACCGACGATCATGATCGCCGAAAAGGCGGCGACGATGATCCTCGCGGCCAATCGCTAGGTGTCTCGGGCAAGAGCGGGCGGCGTTCGGGCGCCCGCCGAAGATGCTGATTCCACGTCGGATTCGGTGTCGGATAACGGTAAACTGGCCGAAAAACGACGCGAAAAGCTTAAATCTCAGGCGTCGAGCCCCTATATCAGGCCCTGATGGCTCGGTTTGAGCCCAAGCAAGATTTAGGGGTTGTGATGGCAATGCAGCGATTTGGGCGTTTTGGACGAACTCTGGCAATGATGGCGATCGGCATGGTCGTCGCGCTGACCGTTGTGGACGTCGCCGAAGCGCGGCGTTCGGGTGGCGGCTTCGGTAGCCGCGGCACCCGCACCTTCTCGCAGCCGGCAACCACCAACACCGCGCCGACCAGCGCGGCACCGATCAACCGTTCGATGACGCCGCGCCAGGACGCAGGCCCCGCCGCCGCCACTCCGGCAGCCGGCCAGACGCGTCCGAACGCCGCCCAGCCGAACGCCCGTCCGGGATTCTTCAGCGGCTTTGGCGGTTCGCTGCTCGGCGGCCTGATGGTCGGTGGCCTCATCGGCATGCTGATGGGCGGCGGCTTCGGCGGCGCTGCCGGCTTCCTCGGCCTGATCGTGCAGATGCTGCTGATCGGCGGCCTGATCATGCTCGCCATGCGCTTCTTTAACCGCAACCGCCAGCGGACGGCCTATGCCGGTCCGTCCGAGCGCTCGTCGGGTCAGCAGCCTTCGAACGGCATGCCGTCGTTCAAGATCCCGAGCATCGGCGGTGGCCAGGCAAGCGGCCAGCCGCAGGCGCGGCCCCAGGCTGCCCCTCAGGCAGCGCCCGTTGCCGACGGCTCGACCGATGAGATCGGCATCCAGGGCTCCGACCTCGAGCAGTTCGAAAAGATGCTGAAGGACGTACAGGCCGCTTATGCTGCGGAAGACTACGGCACGCTGCGTCGCCTGACGACGCCGGAAGCCATGTCCTACCTCGCCGAAGAGCTCAGCGACAACGCCACGAGCGGCGTCAAGAACGATGTGCGCGATGTGCACCTGGTTCAGGGCGACGTCGCCGAGGCCTGGTCGGAAAACGGAACGGAGTTCGCGACCGTCGCCATGCGCTACGAGAGCATCGACGTCATGCGTGACCGCACCACCGGCAAGGTAATCAGCGGCGATCCGGACAATCTGACGGAAGCCGTCGAACTCTGGACCTTCGTGCGCAAGCCGGGCGCCGAATGGCAGGTTTCGGCGATCCAGGGCGTCAGCCACTGACGCGCTAAACAAAGCCTATAAGAAAGGCCCGGTCGGCATCGCCGTACCGGGCCTTTTCGTTTTCACGCGTCACACGGCGGCGGGGGCCGCAGTCGACGGCGCCAGAACACCGGCGATCAGGTCCCGCAGCCAGCGATGGGCCGGATCGCCGTCGCGCCGCCGGTGCCAGATCTGCCGGAAGGCGAAGGGTGGGATCGCGAAGGGCGGCGGGAAGATGGCAAGCTGCCCGGCCTCCCCGTCGCGGGGCAGGATACGGCGCGCGACCGTCAGCACGAGGTCGGTTCCGGCAACGAGACCCGGCGCCGCACTCCAATGGGGCAAGGCCAGCGCGATACGGCGCTTGTGCCCGATAGCCGAAAGCGCAAGGTCGATCTCGTTACCGGTATCGCCGCGCAGCGAAACGAGGATATGCGGCCGCTGCAGATAGGCGGAAAGATCCATCGTCGGTTCGCCGCCGAGGCTCGCACGGTCGGCCAAGCAGGCGAAGTGCTCCTCAAACAGCAAGGATGTTCTCAGATCCTCGGCAAGCGTCGGGAAAACCCCGAGCGCCAGATCGATCTCCCCATCGACAGCCTGCGCCATCATCACTTCGCGGCTCGCCTGGCTGACAATGAGATCGACGTTGGGCGCCTGCCGGCGCAGCACTGCCGTCAGTTGCGGCAGCAGCACAAGTGCTGCGTAGTCGGACATCGCCAGCCGGAAGACATGGCGCGCGCGCGCCGGATCGAACGGCTGAGACCCCATGAGCTGACGCATATGCGCGAGCGCTTCGGCAAGCTGCGGCGCGATCTCCAGCGCCCGCACCGTCGGCTCGAGCTTGCCGCCGTGGCGCACCAGCAACGGGTCGTCGAACAGTGCGCGCAACCGCGCCAGCGCATGGCTGACGGCAGGCTGGCTCTTGTTCAGCCGGAGAGCCGCGCGCGAGACATGGCGCTCCGCCAGGAGGGCGTCGAGCACCACGAGCAGGTTCAGGTCGATAGCGCCAAGATTATTCATCGCACGAATATAGCACGTGCAAAATCGGAATTTCCATTCTCCAAACAAATGAAAGAGGATCACGGCAACAAAAGGAAAAAACAATGCCCAATCTCTCCTCCCTCCTGTTGCTTGCCGTGGCGATCTTCGCCGGCGCCGTCGTCCCCCTCCAGGCCGGCGCCAATGCCAACCTTGGCCGCCTCCTCGGCCATCCGCTCTGGGCGACGGTTGTCTCGCTCGGCGCCAGCCTCGCGCTCATCCTGCCGATGCTGATTGCCTTCCGGGCGCCGTTGCCCAACCTGGCTGTGGCATTCAAGGGTCCGTGGTGGATCTGGATCGGCGGCCTCGCCGGCGTGATCTACATTACCGCGGCCCTCCTCCTTGCGCCGAAGCTCGGCGCGGCAAGCTTCATTGTTGCCGTCATTGCCGGCCAGATGGTCGTTTCCATGCTGATCGACCACTACGGCCTGATGGGTTTTCCGCAAAAGCCAGTCAATGCGGCGCGGCTGACCGGCCTGTTCTTCATCGTCGGCGGCATGCTGATCACGCAGATCGCCAATGTCACGCCGGCCTTGGCCAACGCACCGCGATAGCGCAGAGCCGCCTATCCATCGCGGCAGCCATCACCATGAAGGCTGCCGCTTGTCACCTGATAAGCGCCCATGGTAGATGGCGGGCCATGTCGAGCGAACCCCATTTGATGGCCTGATTAGCCCCGCAAGGCGGGGCTTGCATCTGTGAGCCCAGAACCGTCCGCCTCTCGCGCGGGCTTATCCTGTTCGCGTCGATCTCATCAAACCTGCCAATGCAGCAGACCCGAGATCGATGGCGTCTCATCGGGCTCTCCTATGGAAAATTCCAATCTTTGGTACGATGCCGCCTTCCGGCGCATCAGCATTGTCCTCACCGTCGATTCCTTCTGCTCCTGGATGCTCGTCGCCGCGTTGCCGCTCGTCGTCGCAGCGCGTTTCGGCGCCGGTGCGGAACTGGTCGGCAGTCTTGCCTTGCGCCTGCTGCCGAGCCTCCTGCTTGCGCCGATCGTCGCCGCGCTCCTGCGGCGGAGCGGCCCTAGGCTTCCGGTGCTATACTCCCTGTTGGTGACCGCCGTCGCCATTCCCGGCCTTTCATTCGCGCCGGACGCGATGACTGTGCAGATGACCGTGTTGGTCATCGGCGCTGCGGATGCGGTGATCACGCCGGGCCTCCTGATGCTGCGCGCCGCCGTCGTTCCCGCCGGTCGCAACATGGAGGCCAATACCGCCTTCCAGGCGATCGACCGCTTCGGCAAGATTTTCGGACCGCCGGCAGCGGGTCTCGCAGCCGCCTCCATCTCGATCGAGGCAACGCTTACTGCGCTGGCGCTCGCCCAGATCGCGGCGGCCCTTCTGCTCGTGCTTCAACCAAGTGACAGGCAGGAGCAAGAGAACGCGGCCCCCTCGCACGCTTCGGGCTTCGGACGGGAAATCCTTGCGATGTTCCGCGAAAACCCCGTGCTCTGGGCCTTGCTGCTACCGGCCTTCGGCTACATGATCTCGCTCGGGGCGCTGCAGCCGTTCCTGTTCTGGCTCAATCGTGACCAGTTTCATCTGGGTCCCGAGATGTGGACCTTGCTGCTGGCGGCGCAGGGTGCCGGCGCCCTGATGGGCGCCATCGTCTCGCATCGATTGGCAGGGGCTTTGGCCAGCACGCAGGCGCTGCTTCGCGCCTATCTCATCTCCAGCCTGCTCGAGGGCCTTTCGACCTTCGCGCTGATTTTCGCGCCCAACTATCTGGTCGCGAGCGCACTGCTGATCGTCGGTGGCATACCGGAGATGATCGCCTTCGCCACCTACTTTACCCTCGTGCAGCGCTGCCTGCCTCTGGAGCGCCAGGCCGTGTTTTACGCCGTCAGCTTGCCACTCATGGATGCCTGCTTGATCGCCGGCATCGTCTCGGGAGCCTTGTATACCAGCGATCTGGTGACGCTCGGGCAGTTCTGGCTCTTTGCCAGCGCCTGCGCCGTGCTGCCGGTTTTGCCTTTCCTTGCGTGGCGCGGGTCCGCGACCAACCGTTAGAGCCGTCTCCCCGCGGGAAAAAGATCAACGCCAGCCGTAACTTACGGCTGGCGCGTTTCACTTTGACTGGCCATACTCGCACCGGGCTATAAAGGGGTATTGCATGCA
The DNA here is from genome assembly GCF_044769565.1 of Ensifer sp. NPDC090286. NCBI lineage: Bacteria > Pseudomonadati > Pseudomonadota > Alphaproteobacteria > Hyphomicrobiales > Rhizobiaceae > Ensifer > Ensifer sp. NPDC090286. The sequence continues at coordinate 7,475 of NZ_JBIVYF010000007.1, forward strand.
GGACCGGTTGTTCATCGACGGAAAATGGGAAAAACCGCGCCGCGGCGGCACGCTCGACGTGATCGATCCGGCGACGGAAGAGGTCATCCATCGTGCACCTGCCGCAACCTACGAAGACGTGGACCGGGCCACAAAGGCTGCCCGCATCGCCTTCGACAGCGGTCCCTGGCCGAAACTGTCGGGAACCGAGCGCGCCGCCTATCTTCGCGCGATCGCTGCCAAGATCGAAGAGAAGCGCCACTCGCTGGCCCGGCTCGAAGTCGCCGACAACGGCAAGCCGCTGCCGGAAGCATTGTGGGACATCGACGATGCCGCAGGCTGCTTCCGCTATTATGCCGGGCTCGCCGAGGAACTGGACGCCAACCCGGAGGAGGCGATCACCGTCGGCGACAGCCGCTTCACGTCACGCGCCGTGCGCGAACCGCTGGGCGTCGTCGGCGCGATCACACCCTGGAACTATCCGCTGCTGATGGTGTCGTGGAAGGTGGCGCCGGCGCTCGCCGCCGGCTGCACCATCGTGCTCAAACCGTCGGAGTTGACACCGCTGACAGCGCTTGAGCTCGGCGTCATCGCCGAGGAGGTCGGGCTGCCGGCCGGCGTACTCAACATCCTCACCGGCACCGGCCAGGACGCCGGCCAGCCGCTGACCGAGCATCCGCTGGTCGACAAGCTCGCCTTCACCGGCTCCGTGGTCACCGGTCGCAAGGTAATGATGGCCGGCGCCCAGGACATCAAGAATGTCAGCCTCGAACTCGGTGGCAAGTCGCCCTTCGTCGTCTTCGCCGACAGCGATATCGACAAGGCCGTCGAATGGATCATGTTCGGCATCTTCTGGAACCAGGGCCAGGTCTGCTCGGCGACCTCACGCGTGCTTGTCGAGGAGACGATCTACGAGACCGTCGTCAAGCGCCTCTGCGAGGAGGCAGCGAAAATCACCATCGGCAACGGCATCGATGACGGCACCCTGCTCGGGCCGATCGTCTCCAAGGGCCAGTACGACAAGATCATGGGCGCGATCGACCGCGCCCGCCAGGACGGCGCCACCGTGGCTGCCGGCGGAGGCCGCCCGGCCGGCCTCAACAGCGGCTACTTCATTGAGCCGACGGTGCTGACCGATATGCGCGAGGACAGCTACGTCTGGCGCGAGGAGATCTTCGGCCCGGTGGTCTGCGTCAAGCCGTTTGGCGAAGAGGCAGACGCGATCCGCATGGCCAACGACAGCCGCTTCGGTCTTGCAGCCGCCGTCATGTCGGCCGACAGGGACCGCTGCGAGCGCGTCGCCCGGGCTTTTCGCGCCGGCATCGTCTGGATCAACTGCTCGCAGCCGACCTTCACCGAAGCGCCCTGGGGCGGCTACAAACAATCGGGCATCGGCCGCGAACTCGGCCGCTGGGGCCTTTCGAACTATCTGGAGACCAAGCAGATTACCAGTTTCGACGCCGACGAGCCTTGGGGCTGGTACATCAAGGGATAGTGCCGATCGAGGGTGGAGGTACCAGCGTCAAATTCCCTTCATGCGGCTGTGAAATAAGCCGACTAACGATGGCATCACGCAAAGCTGTCGTTGAGCACACGGAATCCGGAGGGTCAGATGAACAGGTCGAACGACGAGATCGAAACGCAGGACTGGCTGGAAGCGGAACTGGCCGACACGCTCGACGAGGATTACGAACTCGAGCTTTCCGAGCCGGCGCTGTCGGAAGAAATCCGCAAGATCTACCGCAAGAACCATCCGCCATCGATCCCGCGCATCGACTACTTTCGCTCTCTACTCAGACTGCAATCAGAACTGATCAAGCTGCAGGACTGGGTGGTCCACCACAAGGAAAAGGTGGTGGTGATCTTTGAGGGCCGCGATTCCGCCGGCAAGGGCGGCGTCATCAAGCGCATTACCCAGCGGCTCAATCCTCGCGTCGTGCGCGTCGTCGCACTGCCGGCCCCGTCCGACCGCGAAAAGACGCAATGGTACTTCCAGCGCTACGTGCCGCACCTGCCGGCCGGTGGCGAGATCGTGCTCTTCGACCGCTCCTGGTACAACCGCTCCGGCGTCGAGCGCGTCATGGGCTTTGCCACCGAAAATCAGGTCGAGCAGTTCTTCGACGACGTGCCGGAATTCGAGCGCATGTTGGTTCGCTCCGGCATCCGTCTGGTCAAATACTGGTTCTCGATCACCGACGAGGAGCAGCAGATGCGCTTCCTCGTGCGCATCCATGATCCGCTGAAGCAGTGGAAGCTCTCGCCCATGGACCTGCAGTCGCGGGTGCGCTGGGAAGCCTATACCAAGGCGAAGGAAGAGACCTTTGCCCGCACCAACATTCCTGAAGCGCCCTGGCATATCGTTGAAGGCAACGACAAGAAGCGTGCCCGGCTGAACTGTATCGACCATCTGTTGGCGCAGATCCCCTACGAGGATGTGCCGCACGAGGAAATCTCGCTGCCGGAACGCGTCTTCAACCCGGACTACGAGCGCAAGGTGCTGCCGCCGGAACTCTACGTGCCGTCCAAATACTGACGCGCGCGAGCAACTGCCCGCGTCGGCCGCAGTTGAAAGCGGGGCGGCATCCGCCCGCCTCGCTTGCAATATCCCCGCGAAAATCAGAGATTGCCGTGAAACGCCAGTTTCATGGACATCGCATGAGCCCGAAAGAACGTTCCTTCCTCACCCGTGTTCGCCAAGTGCTGCCAGAGCTGCATCCGGCCGAGCGGCGGCTGGGCGATTTCCTCTGCGATTTTCCAGGCGAGGTCGCCAGCTACTCCGCCCAGGAACTGGCGGCGCTGGCGCATGTGTCGAAGGCGACGGTGTCGCGCTTCATCCAGCGGCTCGGCTACGACAATTACGAGGAAGCGCGCCGGCATGCCCGCGCCGACAAGCAGACGGGGTCGCGCCTGTTTCTCGCGACCGCCACCGACAGCGGCGGCGAGCAGTCGCTCACCTCGCACGTGGCGCAGGGCGTCGCCAATATCGAAGCGACGTTCCTCGCCATTTCCGAAACCCAGGTGACGGCGGCCGCCACCGCCATCCTCGGCGCCCGCAAGGTCTGGGTTATCGGCTTTCGCGCCAGCCATTCCTTCGCCACCTATCTGCAATGGCAGATGACCCAGGTGGTCGAGCACATATCGGCCATCCCCGGTGGCGGCCAGACGCTCGGCGAGCATCTGGTCAGCATCGGCAGCGACGACGTCGTGATCCTTTTCGGCCTGCGCCGGCGCGTCACCTTGATCGAACCGATCCTCGCGCAGCTCGAAAAATCGGGCGCACGGCTGCTCTACATCACCGACGAAGGCGTTCCCTTCCTCAACCAGGCGGAATGGCACTTCCGCTGCCAGACGCTGGCGCCGGGGCCTCTGTTCAACCATGTCTCGGTGATGGCGCTCTGCCATCTGCTCACCACCCGATGCATCGAAATCGCCGGCCCCGCCGGCCGAAACCGCCTGCGCGGCATCGAGGCGATCAACGACGCACTCGACGAACTGTGAGCGCCGATTGGGCATTTGCCTGAAACAGCAGAACATTTCTCAAGCAGACGAAATCTGAGTTTCAACCGCTCGTTCGAGCGCAATCTGTCGCCAAGCGTTTGACGATAAATGAGAAACTGCCGTTTCTCATAGAATGGCATGAAATCTGCTTTCCCTAACCTGGGTTGCGAGCGGCCATTTCCTTTCGCAGCGCGTCATAGAATCTCCTATGAAACTGTGATTTCATAATGTAGATTTCATGAAACTGAGTTTTCACATTTTCACGTTGTTAAGCCATAAAGGGGAACGAACCATGGCAGCGGAAAATATGGTACCGTCCGGCAGGTCATCGCCGGTCATCAGACAGTTGGAATCAGCCTTCACCAAGATCGGCGTCACCGGCGCCCACAAGCAGATCCTCGCCCTCGTGCTCATCGGCTGCCTGTTCGACAGTTTCGAGCAGAACACCATCGGCGTCGCCGGCCCGATCCTGAAAGAACATTGGGGCCTGACCGGCACCGACATCGGCTTCCTCAACACCATCACCTTCGGCAGCGCAGCGATCGGCCGCCTGCTTTCCGGCATTCTTGGCGACCGCTACGGCCGCCGCGTGATGCTGACCATCAACCTCCTGCTCTTCACCATCGGCTCGGCCGCCTGCGCCATGGCGCCGAATTTCGCCACGCTCTGCTTCGCTCGCGCCATCGTCGGTTTCGGCGTCGGCGGTGAGATCTCGACGGCCGTCACCATGCTGTCGGAATTCTGCTCGCCGAAATTCCGCGGCACCGCAGCCGGCCTCGTCAATGTCGGCGCCGGCGGCTTTGGCAACTTCCTCGCACCCGCCTTCGGACTGATGATCTTCACCCTCTTCCCGGGTGAAAACAGCTGGCGCTGGCTGTTTGCCTCGCTCGCCTTGCCGGCGCTGCTCGTCGTCTTCTACCGCCGCTTCGTGCCGGAGACCCCGCGCTTCCTGGCATCGCAAGGCAAGATCGACGAAGCCAACAAGGTGCTTTCCATCCTTGCCTCCGGCTCGTTGCGCCCGCGCAATCTCAAGGTCCAGGAGTACCTCACCAAGGATCACCTGAAGGACGAAGAGCCAGCCAAGAGCGACTGGAAGGAACTCTTCCGTGCGCCCTTCATCGGCCGCACCATTCCCGTCGCCATCGCCATCCTGATGAGCTACGGCGCCCAGCTTTCGGTGCTGACGCTGATGCCGATCATCTTCGTCTCCATGGGCTACACGCTGCAGGGCAGCCTGCTCTACAGCATGATCATCCAGAGCGGCAGCGTGCTCGGCGCCATCGCCGCCTCGATGTTCGGCTACTACTTCCCGCGCAAGAAGGTGCTGACGCTGGGTGCGGTCTTCGCCTGCCTCGCGGCAGTCTCGATCGCCTATCTCGGCACCAACATCTATCTGGTGCTGATGTTCGGCGCGATCTTCCAGTTCTTCGTGCTGCTGCTCAACACCTCGATCTGGATCTATGCGCCGGAACTCTTCCCGACCCGCATCCGTGCCTTCGGCGTGGCGCTGATCCTGGCTACCGGCTCGGCCGCAGGGTCCTTCGTCCCCACCATCGCCGGCGCCCTCTTCGACGTCTACGGCATGGTCGGTGTCTTCGGTCTTGCCGCCGGCATGTATGCGGTCTTCGCCTTCTGCATCCAGCTCGGCCCCGAGACCTACGGCATGTCGATGGAAGACCTCACCCAGCCTGCCGATGCCGACCTGGCGAAGGCTGACACTTCTGAAATCAAAGTCGGCGTGGAACTGAGAACGTGAGCGCACATATCCTTCTGATCAACCCGAACAGTTCGCGTGCCACCAGCGACATGATGGTCGCCATCGCACGCCGGGCAGCATCAGGACGCATGGCCGTGGCAGTTGCCACGGCCATGCGGAACCCGCCGATGATCGTCACTCCGGAGCAGCTGGATGCGTCCGCTGCCGAGGTCGTCGAGATCGGCGAGAAGCATGAAGCCGGATGCCTCGGCATCGTCGTCAGCGCGTTTGGCGATCCCGGCCTTGCCGCGCTCAAGCATCGGCTCGAAATCCCCGTCATCGGTATCTGTGAGGCCTCGATGATCGAGGCCTCACAGGGTGGCCGCAAGTTCGGTGTCGCCACCACGACGCCGGAACTGATCCAGGCGATCGACGACCGCGCCCGCGATCTCGGCGTCTGGGAGCAATATACCGGCATCCGCTGCACTTCGGGCGACCCGCTGGCGCTCTCCGCCCACCCGGACCGGCTGCTTTCGGCCCTCGGCGAGGCGGTCCGCCAATGCATCGAGCTCGACGGCGCCGACGCCGTCATCATCGGCGGCGGCCCGCTCGGCCAGGCGGCCGACGCGCTCCAGCCGATGTTCTCCACGCCGATCATCGCGCCCATTCCCAGCGCGATCGGCCGCATGCTCGACCTGATGCAGGTCGCCGCCTGACAGGCATTCCTCCTCGCAGACACCCAAAAGGAGTATGGATCGGGCGGCGCTAATGCCTGTTTCCGCCGGCCGCCCTGTGGTATTTTCGCCCTTCCTACTTGGCGAGACCGAAGCTGGGGCGGAGGTTACGCGATGAAATCTCTCTTTGCTTCGCTGGCCGCGGTGGCGTTCTTCGCCGCGGCGGCGAACGCGGGTCCCTTGCATGACGCGGCACGGGACGGCGACACGGAACGTGTCAAACAGTTGCTCGATCAGGGAACCGACATCACCGAGCCCGATGCGGCCGGTGAGCCGGCACTGTTGATTGCCGCTCTCAAGGGGCGCGCCGAGGTCGTCGCCCTTCTCATCGACCGTGGCAACGACATCGAGATCCGCAACAAGGGCGGTCTCACCGCACTGCATGCCGCGGCCTATGGCGGCAATCTCGAAACCGTCAAACTGCTCGTCGCCAAGGGTGCTGCAGTCAACGACGTCTCCAATTTCTACAAGATGTCGCCGCTGCACGCGGCAGCCGAAGAGGGCCACGCCGAGGTGGTCGCCTTTCTGCTCGCCAACAAGGCCGACATCGAAGCCAAGGAGCGCAACGGCTACACGCCGCTCACCCAAGCCGGCTGGCGATCCTATTGGCCGGCCGCCGAACTTCTGCTGAAGGCCGGCGCCACCTGCCAGAAGGCCGAACTGGTCGGCGACTGGCTCTACGGCGAATGCACGAAACGGCAATAGATCAGATCCGGAAACGGAGGATACGGCATGTCTCGACACTCCATACGATTTGCAATCGCGGCGACGGCGGTCCTGCTTGGGTCCGCCATGCCGTCGCTGGCGGAAGAGCCCGTCAACACCGGCTACTTCGGTGACGTCGCGATCAAAGGCTACGATCCCGTCGCCTATTTCACCGAGAACAAGGCTGTCGAAGGATCGCCCGAGTTCAGCTACCGCTGGCTCGGCGCGACCTGGCAGTTTGCCAGCGCCGAACATCGCGACCAGTTCATTAAGGAGCCCACCCGCTACGCACCGCAATATGGCGGTTACTGCGCCGATGGCGTTTCCTTCGGTACGGTCACGACCAACATCGACCCGAAGGCGTGGCGCATTATCGAGGACAAGCTCTATCTCAGCTACGATCCCGGTGCGGCCGACGGGCTGGTGAAGAACCCGAACAAGGTGGTCGATTCGCGCAAGCACTGGTCCGAGGTCGAGCAGACGCTGCTCACCGAAAAGGCGAACATCAACTGGACCAAGCCTTCGCGCTGATCCGGCCGCCCGCTGGACGACAACAGCGATCACTTCTCGATCGAGAAGAATTTTAGCGCCTGCGGCGTGACGTTGATGTAGTCCGCCGTGCGCTCACCCTTGGCGGTGTTGCGGTAAACGTAGCCGCAGACCATGCGGTCGAGAAAATAGCCGTCGTATTTCTCGCAGAGCTGGTTGCCCTTCACTTCGATGCGTCCGGTGATGTTGGTGTTGCTGGTCCGATAGGCGGTATTGCCGTCCTTGTCGAAGAACTGCGCGAAGCTCGTGCCGTTCTTGTGGACCCCGACCCAGGACTTGTCGGTGGTCAGTTGCTTCAGTTCTGCCGGACCGAGCCGATCGCTGGCAGCGCCGACAAAACCGAAAGGCCATTCCGGGATGCCGGCGACGCGCAGGCCGAAGAGATGGCGGTAAAGATCCTCCTCGCGCCAGTAGTCGTAGAGATAGCCGTAGTAGGTAAGGTTGGTATCGGGGAAGAGCTTCAGCAGCTCCGCCGCCTCGGCCGCTGCACTCTTCTGGTCGCCGCGCTGGGCATAGGCGGAAGCCAGATATTCGCGCACGCCTTCCGCCTTCGGCAGCGACTGGCTGGCCGCCTCGATCAACGGGATCGCCCGCTCCAGGCGGCGCGCCGTGTAATAGACAATGCCGGCCAGAAGCTGCAGGCTCGAGGACGGCGACGGATCGAGCCGCAAGGCCCGATCGATATCCTCGATCGCCTGCGCGTGCTCGCCGGTCTGGGCAAGTATCAGCGCCAGATTGGCCAGGGCCTCCGCATCGTTCGGCTGGGCGGAGACGGCCCGGAGTGCCGATTCCTTTGCCTCCAGGGCGCGGCCGTCGACGAGCTGCAGCAGCGCCAGGACCGTATGGGCGCGGGCATTGTTGGCGTCGAGCTTCAAGGCCTGGCCCGCCGCGTCATAGGCGATCTTGCGCGCCACGGCCGCCGACCAGAGATAGTTGTAGTCGTTTCGCCAGACGTCGACGGCGACACGCGCGATGCCGGCATGCGCGTCGGCGAAATCCGGATCGAGATCGATCGCCCGCTGATAGTAGGACAGCGTCTGGCGATAGGTGTCGACATCGCGCCAGATCAGGCCCTGCTGTTCCGCCCGCATGTAGTTGTCATAGGCTTCCAGATTGTCGGTCGGGATGCGTGCCAGCTGGTCGCGTTCGCCATCGCTGAGTTTGACCTCGAGCGCTGCGATGATCTTGCCGATCACGTCGTCCTGAACCGCGAACAAGTCGGCATACTGCCGGTCGTAACGTTCCGCCCACAGCGAAAGACCGCTCATCGCATCGATGAGCTTGACGTTGATGCGCAGCCGCTGATCGGCCCTCTGCAGCGTGCCCTCCAGCACGTAGTGCACGCCGAGTTCGGCAGCCACGTCCTGGATCTTGTCGGCACTGCCCTTCAGCGCAAACACCGAATGACGGGCGATGACGAAGAGGCCGGACACCTTCGACAGCTCGGTGATGAGATCGTCGGTCAGCCCCTCGGCCAGATGGTCGTGATCACTGTCGCCGCTGACATTGATGAAGGGCAGAACGGCGACGGATGGCTGGTCCGGCAAGGGATAGGCGAAGCGCTGCGCTGGCCCTTGCGGCGCAATCAACGTCCAAGGCTGCCACCAGCCAACAGCCGCCGCCAGCGCAAGCACCGCCAGAGCGATCACTACGCTCTTCAACCGAGCAGTGTTGCGCCCATTCTGCGCGACGATCGTCTTGCCAGCGGCATCGGGATCAAGAAGCACGCGATAGACACGGATCGGTTCGGCGAGCCCCTTGACCGTCTGCGCCCCGAGCGACGCGAAACCGGCCTTCAGCTTCGAACCCACCTGGTCATAGGCCGTGCCCGAGATGGCAATGCCGCCCGGCTCGGCGAGCCCCTGCACCCGGTCGGCAATGTTGACGCCGTCGCCGTGGATGTCGTCCCCCTCGACGATGATGTCGCCGAGATTGATGCCGATGCGGAAATCCAGCCTCTCGCCGTTCGCCGCCTTTTCGGCTTCTGCCGCCGCCTTGCGCTTCTGGATTTCGATCGCGCATTGCGTCGCATCGACGACGCTGCGGAACTCGACCAGCAAGCCATCGCCCATCGTCTTCACCAGCCGTCCATGATGTTCGCGAAAGAGGGGTTCAAGGATCGTGTTGAGGTCGGACTGGAATCGCAGACGCGTCCCTTCCTCGTCCAGCCGGCTCAGGCGGCTGTAACCGACGACATCCGCGATCAGGACGGCAGCGAGACGGCGCTCCATCGACGGGCTCTCAACGTGCGATGTACTCCAGCCCTTGATGTTACCGCAGCTTGGCAAACGGCGCCATCATGCCGAGAGGGTGTTCGAAACCGCCAGTGTCCGTAACCGTTACGTACTTGCGTGAACCTTCTGCCGGGCCCGACATAGGCAGCAGAGAGCCGACGGCCCGCCATCGCGCCATGGCGGGCGACGTCACGCTTTGCGCGACAGGCGCGTCCGTTTCCTGTCGCAACACCTGAAGGGAACCGTCGATGTCCAGCATCTTCCGCCGAACCGCCCTCTCCGCGTTTCTCCTGCCCTTCGTGGCTGCGCCCTCGATCGCGGCGGATCTAGTGCCGGTCGGCGTCGACAACTTCGTTCGCGCCGAAAGCGACATGTACGCGGCCGGCATGGTCAAGGAAGGCGGCCTTGGCAAGCTGCTGCACCGGCGAGAGCCGGCTTCCATCGACAACCAAACCGTCATCCGCCTCAACCGCGACACGCTCTATTCGTCGGCCGTCTTCGATCTCGACGCCGGCCCGGTGACCATCACGCTACCGGATGCGGGCAAGCGTTTCATGTCTATGCAGGTGATCAACGAGGATCACTATGTGCCCGAAGTCGTCTACGGCGCCGGCGAAACCATGCTGACGAAGGAAAAGGTCGGCACGCGCTACGTCGTCGTCGGTATCCGCACGCTCGTCGATCCGGCCAGCCCCAAGGACATCGCCGCAGTCCACGCCCTGCAGGACGCCATCAAGGTCAGCCAGCAAGCAGCCGGCAGTTTCGAAATTCCGGCCTTTGATCCGGCGAGCCAGAAGAAGGTGCGCGAGGCACTGCTGGTGCTCGGCTCGACCATGCCGGACTTCAAGAAGGCCTTCGGCACCAAGCAAGAGGTCGACCCGATCCGCCACCTGATCGGCACGGCGACCGGCTGGGGTGGCAATCCGGACAAGGACGCGACCTACTTGAACGTCACGCCCGCCAAGAACGACGGCAAGACCATCTACAAGCTCCACGTCAAGGACGTGCCTGTCGACGCCTTCTGGTCGGTGAGCGTCTATGATGCCCAAGGGTTCTACGAAAAGAACCCCTACGACGCCTATACGATCAACAACATCACCGCCAAGAAAACGGATGATGGCAGTGTCGCGATCCAGTTCGGCGGCTGCGACGGCAAGATCGCCAATTGCCTGCCGGTGGTGGAGGGATGGAACTATACGGTGCGGCTCTACCGCCCGCGCCAGGCGATTCTCGACGGATCCTGGCAGTTTCCGGAGCCGCAGCCGGTGAACTAAGCGCGCCGCGCCAAGCAGGGAGACGGGCCCGTGGAATTCCAGGATGACGACCTCGCGAAGTTTGCCGAGAACGGCGCACTTCCCCTGCCCGCTGCCACCGTCGAGGGCCATGTCGAGCGCGAGGGTGCCCGCATCTGGTATGCCACCTATGGCTCCGGCAAGCCGGTGGTTCTCTTGCATGGCGGCCTCGGCCACAGCGGCAACTGGGGTTATCAGATCCCCGCGCTGCTTGATGCCGGCCACCGCGCCGTCCTGATCGACAGCCGCGGCCATGGCCGCAGTACGCGCGACGCCCGGCCCTATACCTATGAACTGATGGCGGCGGACGTGCTCGCCGTCATGGACCGGCTGAAGCTTCCGGAGGCAGCCTTTGCCGGCTGGAGCGACGGCGCCTGCATCGCGCTGGTGCTGGCGTCGAAAGCACCGGAACGGGCGAGTGGCGTCTTTTTCTTTGCCTGCAACATGGACCCGAGCGGCACCAGGGAGATCGAACCGAGCCCGATCCTCGACCGCTGCTTCGGGCGGCATTCCAGCGACTACAGGCAACTGTCTTCAACGCCGGACGATTTCGGCGCCTTCGTCGATGCCGTCAGCGCAATGCAGAAGACAGAGCCGAACTATACGGCTGACGATCTCGACAAGATCCGCGTGCCGGTGGTGATCGTTCAGAGCGAAAATGACGAATTCATCAAGGGCGAACACGCGGACTATCTCGCCCACAGCATTCCCGGCGCGGCATTCATCCTGCTTGATGGCGTCAGCCACTTTGCGCCGCTGCAGCGACCGGACCGCTTCAATGCGGCGCTCACGGCCTTCCTTGCCGCGCTGGACGATCAGCCCGAAGGCAACGAACAGCATCGGTTATGACGAGCCTGGATCGGCTCGTCATCATTTCATGCGAACGTTACTCGGCCGCTTCCGTTTCCGGCATCGGCACATAGTTGAGGATCGGCGACAGCCAGCGTTCGACCTCGCGCACCGGCATGCGCTTACGCTCGGCATAATCCTCGACCTGATCGCGCTCGACCTTGGCGACACCGAAGTAATAGGCTTCCGGATGGCCGATATAGAGCCCCGATACCGACGACCCCGGCCACATCGCATAACTCTCGGTCAGGCTGACGCCGATTGCGGCATCGGCATCGAGCAGCCGGAAGAGCGTCGCCTTTTCCGTATGGTCAGGCTGGGCCGGATAGCCGGGCGCCGGGCGGATGCCGGCATAGGGTTCGCCGATCAGTTCGACGGGCGTAAATGTCTCGTCAGCCGCATAGCCCCAGAGTTCCCTGCGCACATACTCGTGCATGCGCTCGGCGAAGGCTTCGGCAAACCGGTCCGCCAGCGCCTTCACCAGGATCGACGAATAATCGTCGTTGGCCCGCTCGAAGCGCTCGGCAATTGCGACCTCCTCGATACCGGCCGTCACGACGAAGCCGCCGACATAGTCGTTGGAGCCGCTATCGGCAGGCGCGACGAAATCGGAGAGCGCCACGTTCGCGCGACCGTCGCGCTTCGAAAGCTGCTGGCGCAGCGTGAAGAAGGTCGCAAGCTCAGCCGTGCGGTCTTCGCCGGTAAAGAGCCGGATGTCGTCGCCGACCGTGCCGGCCGGCCAGAAACCGACGACCGCCTTCGGCGCGAACCATTTTTCGTCGATGATCTTCTTGAGCATCGCCTGCGCGTCGTCGAAGAGCTGCCGGGCGGCCGCCCCTTGCGCCTCGTCGTCGAGGATCTTCGGATAGACGCCCTTCAGCTCCCAGGTCTGGAAGAACGGCGTCCAGTCGATATAGCGGGCGAGTTCGGCGAGATCCCAGCTCTCGAACACGCGGGTGCCGAGGAAAGACGGGGCTTTCGCCTGGTAGCTCGACCAGTCGATCCGATGCTGGTTGGCGCGCGCCTGCGATAGCGGCAGGCGGCGTTTTTCCGCCTCGTTGCGCGCATGGGCGTCGGCAACCTTGCGGTACTCGGCTCGCACCGTCTCCATGTAGCTGTCGCGCGCTTCCGGCGACAGCAGGCTGGAAACGACGCCGACGGCGCGGCTCGCGTCGGTGACGTAAACCGTCTGGCCGCGGTCGTAGCGCGGATTGATCTTGACCGCCGTGTGCACGCGGCTGGTGGTTGCGCCGCCGATCAGAAGCGGCACGTCGAAACCTTCGCGCTCAAGTTCGGAGGCGACATGCACCATCTCGTCGAGCGACGGGGTGATCAGACCCGAAAGGCCGATGATGTCGACCTTCTGCTCGCGGGCCACTTCAAGGATCTTGGCAGACGGCACCATGACACCGAGATCGATGATCTCGTAGTTGTTGCAGGCGAGCACGACGCCGACGATGTTTTTGCCGATGTCGTGCACGTCGCCCTTGACGGTCGCCATCAGGATCTTGCCGGCGCTCTGGCGCGCCTCGCCGCCATTGGCAAGCTTCTCCGCCTCCATGTGCGGCAACAGAACGGCAACCGCCTGCTTCATGACGCGCGCGGATTTCACCACCTGTGGCAGGAACATCTTGCCGGAGCCAAAGAGATCACCGACGACGTTCATGCCAGCCATCAGCGGGCCTTCGATGACGTGCAGCGGCCGCGCGGCGGTTAGACGTGCTTCTTCCGTATCGGCCTCGATGTACTCGGTGATGCCGTTGACGAGCGCGTGTTCGAGACGCTTCTCCACCGACCATTCGCGCCAGGAGAGATCCTTCTCTCGGCCTTGAGCCCCGCCCTGGCCGCGATAGCGCTCGGCGAGCTCAAGCATGCGCTCGGTCGAATCGGCGCGGCGGTTGAGCACGACGTCCTCGCAGGCCTCACGCAGGTCCGGGTCGATCGCGTCGTAGACGGCCAGCTGGCCGGCATTGACGATGCCCATGTCCATGCCCGCCTGGATGGCGTGGTAGAGAAACACCGCGTGCATCGCCTCACGCACCGGTTCGTTGCCGCGGAACGAGAAGGAGAGGTTCGAGACGCCGCCCGACACATGCACATGCGGCAGCATCTTGATGATCTCGCGCGTCGCCTCGATGAAGTCGACGCCGTAGTTGTTATGCTCCTCGATACCCGTCGCCACCGCGAAGATGTTCGGGTCGAAGATGATGTCCTCGGGCGGGAAGCCCGCCTGTTCGGTCAGAAGCTTGTAGGCGCGGGTGCAAATCTCGACCTTGCGCGCCTGGGTGTCGGCCTGGCCGACTTCGTCGAAGGCCATGATGACCACGGCGGCGCCATAGGCGCGGCAGAGCCTGGCGTGGTGCAGGAACGCCTCTTCGCCTTCCTTCATCGAGATGGAATTGACCAGCGGCTTGCCCTGAACGCACTTCAGGCCCGCCTCGATCACCTCCCATTTCGACGAATCGATCATCACGGGAACGCGGGCGATATCCGGCTCGGAGGCGACGAGGTTCAGGAACTCGACCATCGCCTGCTTTGAATCGATCAGGCCCTCGTCCATGTTGATGTCGATGATCTGGGCGCCGTTCGCGACTTGGTCACGCGCGACATCGAGGGCTGCCGAATAGTCGCCTGCGGTGATCAGCTTGCGGAACTTGGCCGAGCCGGTGACGTTGGTGCGCTCGCCGACATTGACGAAGGGAATGTCCGACGTCAGCGTGAAGGGCTCAAGGCCGGATAAGCGCATCAAGGGCTCGACCTTGGGGATCTCGCGCGGCGGATGCTTGGCAACCGCCCTGGCGATCGCGCTGATATGGGCCGGCGTCGAGCCGCAGCAGCCGCCGACGATGTTCAAGAGCCCGTCGCGGGCAAACGCTTCCACCTGCGCCGCCATTTGCTCGGGCGTCTCGTCATACTGGCCGAATTCGTTCGGCAGGCCCGCATTGGGATAGGCGCAGACGAAGGTATCGGCAACGCCCGAGAGCTCGTCGATATGGGCGCGCATGGCATTGGCGCCGAGCGCGCAGTTGAGCCCGATGGTGAAGGGTTCGGCGTGGCGCACGGAGTGCCAAAACGCGGTCGGCGTCTGGCCCGACAGCGTGCGGCCCGAGAGATCGGTGATCGTGCCGGAGATCATGACCGGCAGATCGATACCCTTTTCGACAAAGACTTCCTTGGTCGCGAAGATCGCCGCCTTCGCATTCAGCGTGTCGAAGATCGTCTCGATCAGGATGATGTCGGCGCCCCCGTCGATCAGACCGCGGATCTGTTCGGCATAGGCGATGCGCAAATCGTCGAAGGTGACGGCGCGATAGCCGGGATTGTTGACGTCGGGCGAAATCGACGCCGTGCGGTTCGTCGGCCCGAGTGCGCCGGCAACGAAGCGGCGGCGGCCGTCTTCGGCCTCGGCGCGCTTGGCGGCGCGGCGCGCCAGCCGGGCGCCGTCGCGGTTGAGCTCATAGACCATGTCCTCCATGCCGTAATCGGCCTGGGCGATGCGGGTCGAGGAGAAGGTGTTCGTTTCGAGGATATCGGCGCCCGCGATCGCATAGGCGTAGTGGATGTCCTCGATCGCCTTCGGCTGGGTCAGCGTCAGAAGGTCGTTGTTGCCCTGCTGGTGACAGGCGCAGCCGCCGAATCGGTCGCCCCGGAAATGCTGTTCGATGAAGCCGAGCTGCTGGATCTCCGTGCCCATCGCGCCATCCATGATCAGGATGCGTTCACGCGCAGCCTGGGCCAGCGCCCGCTTGATCTCGGAGCCATCCGGCTTGGAGGAAACATCGCCGAAAAGGGCGTCGATGGCGGACATGGGAAATCTCCCGTTCTGAAAACGACAAACACGAAGCCAAGTCAATCACATAAAGATATCTTTATGTCAACATATGCAGCAATCACATTTCCCCCTCGGAGCAAAGAAAATGGCCCGCCGCAATTGCGACGAGCCATAACAAGAGCGGATACTATGGATCGGCAAATCAGAGCCGGGCCAGGCAGTCCTCGGTTTCATAAATGGCGCAAAGGATGTGGTAGAAGCTGCTCGCCGGCGCCGGCTCCTCGACGAAGCTGCCGTCGGCCTGCTGCTTGTCGCGCCAAAGGCCCGCAACCGGCGTCGCCAGGAACGTCTGGAGGGCCGCCGCTGCCCGCGCGGCCGAAGCAAGATAACGCTCGCGCTCGGCACCGTTCGTGAGTGCGGCAAAGCGGACGGCCGCCTTTAGCCACTCGGTCTGCGGCCAAAGCCGCGCGATCGGATCGGCGACCGACAGGTCGTCGAGAAGCGTCATGATCGCAACGTTGCGGTTCGCACAGATGCCATGGGCCTCGCCGATATCGAATAGCCGCCGCGCCTTGACGATCGCCTCTGCGCTGCCGCGGCGTTCCGCCCAGCGCAAAAGCAGCCAGGCCCATTCGAACAGATGACCGGGCTCGACGATCCGGCCCTTGTCGCCGGCCATCGGCGCCCAGTCGTTGTCGAAGAACTCGCGCAGCACCCCGCTTTCGGCATCGATGAAATAATCCATCGCCAGATGTGCAATTTCGTCGGCGAGGTTTGCCCAGCCCACCCGATCGAAGCCCTCGACGGTCTCGCTCGCCAGGCACGCTTCGAAGAGGTGCATATGCGGATTGGAGCAGAGCGGCAGGCGCGGAGGATTGTCTTCCTCGAAGCCGGCGACCGGATGCTTGACGTACGCCTCTATCCGCGCGCGAAGGTCATTGCTGCGCTCGATCATCTCGGCCTTGCGGGCCGGCACGACCTCGCCCAGATAGGCGAAGGCGAGCAGCGCGAAGGCCTGGTTGTAGAGGTCGAAGGACGGATCGAGAAGATTGCCGTCGGCATCGGCGAGCGCAGCGTAAAAGCCGCTCGACTGCTTGAAAACGCGATCGAAATAGGCAAGCCCGCCTTCGGCGGCACTACGCCAGTCGCCTGTCCAGCCGCGCCGGCCGGCCTCGGCGAAGCAGTAGACTTGCCGGGGCTGAACGCGCGCACGCCGGTTGGCGCGGGTCGGCCCGCCCGCCATATCAATCGTCTCGACGAAACCGCCTGAATGATCCACGCCCTTGTCGCGCCAGAGCGGCAGGGCCTTGTCTGCCAGCCAATCCGACAGCACGCGTGATTGCGAAAGAATATCCAATGCCAATTCTCAGTCCTCGAGCTTCAATGCGCCGTGATCCTTGCCGAGCAAGACCGAGAGCGCTTCGACCACCATGTTGTGGTCCTCGCGTTGCGGCAGGCCGGATACGGTGACGGCACCGATACAGCCGGTGCCCTTGACGACGATCGGGAAGCTGCCGCCATGCGCCGCATAATCGGCATCGGCCAATCCGAGCTTTGCCTGCAGATTGGTCTGTGCCTTGGCAAGCTCGCGGCCGGTGGCGTAGCTGCTCTTGAACAGCCGGAACACGGTGTTGCGCTTGCGGCGCACCCAGTTCGGATTGTCAGGCGTCGCCCCGTCGAGCGCGGCATAAAACACCTGCATCGAGAAGAGCGTGATGTCGATGACGACGCCAAGCTTGCGCTCGGCCGCCATCTTGCGCAGCAGCGTGCCAAGCTCCCAGGCCGTATCGAGATCAAAGCGCTCGAACTGCAATTCCTGTTCCTGCCGCGCGATGCGGGCGAGGTCCTTGTCGATATTCATGGGGTTTTAGTCCTTCCAGAGCCAGGCCGCGCCGCGCACGCCGGAGCTGTCGCCGTGCAGGGCCTTGCGAATGGGCGTTTCGAACGTATCGCCGAAGAGATAATTGACCACGCGCGGCGGAACGTCCTGATAGATCTCGTCGACATTCGACATGCCGCCACCGAGCACGTAGACGTCCGGGTCGACGATATTGGTCAGCAGCGCCAGGCTGCGCGCCAGCCGGTCGACGAAGCGCTCATAGACGCCTGTCGCAACCGGGTCGCCCGCCCGCTTTGCCTCGATGATGTCGCGCCCGCGCTTTTCAATACCGGTCGTGAGCCGGTAGTCGAGTTCGACGCCGGTACCGCAGGCATACATGTCGAGGCAGCCGTGCTTGCCGCACCAGCATTTGTGGCCGGGATATTCGTCCTTCGTCATCCAGGGCAGCGGATAATGGCCGATCTCGGCGGCAACGCCCTGGTAGCCGGCATGCACCTTCTTGTCGATCGCAAGGCCGCCGCCATGGCCGGTACCGACGATGACGCCGAAGACCACATGCTCGTTCTTGCCGGCACCGTCGACCGCCTCCGAGACCGCCAGGCAATTGGCGTCGTTGGCAAGCCGGACCGGGCGGCCAAGCGCCGTTTCGAGGTCGCGACCGAGCGGCTTGCCATTGATCAGCACCGCATTGGAATTGCGCACGATACCGGTGCGCGGATTGGGGCTGCCGGGAATGCCGATGCCGATCGAGCCCTGTTCTCCCGCCGTCTGTTCGGCGGCGGCAACGAGATCAAGAACGGCGCGAATGCAATCGTCATAGCCGCTGGTCGGGGTCGAGACGCGATGACGGGCGCGCGTTTCGCCATCGCGGCCGAGCGCGATGACTTCCATTTTCGTGCCGCCCCAATCTATTCCGATGAACATATCTGGATCAGGTCTCTGATGAAGGTCTCAATGGGGAGCGCCAGCTTCCTCGGGCCAGCGCACGCCTTGCTTAGCATTCGGAAGACGTGGAAGACCAGCCCCCGTTTCATCGTCGTTTTCAAGCCTGCCGATCCGTGGCAACACCCCGCCCCGACGAGACGAGGCCGCCCGCATTTCCTCGGGCATGCACGCAAAAACACTTGGCGAAGAGCCCTTGCTTTTGTATGGGTGCTATCCAAGTGGTCCCGTAGCTCAGCAGGATAGAGCACCAGATTCCTAATCTGGGGGTCCCGCGTTCGAATCGCGGCGGGATCACCATTCTCCAATACCCCTGTTAATCGAACTGGACGCGGCGCGCGCCGTGCTGACGCCGTGGATGACATTAAAGCTACCGCCTGCGGAGAAAACACGGTCCAGCTGCTTGTGACCTATATGGAAATGCTCGAACGCCCGGCGGGCGACGCGTTTCCGGCACCGATCGCGCACGCGGTGGTTACGTCCGAACGTCCGGATGCCGCCGCGTTTCTTTCGCTCTATCGCGCCGTCGGCGAACCATTGCGCTGGGATCAGCGACTACGCATGCCAACAGCCGATCTCGACGATTTTCTCGGCAGCACCTCCACGAGCCTCTACATCCTCCGGCTGGACGACCGCGCGGTCGGGCTTTGCGAATTCGACCGCGCCGATACCAAGGATGTCGAACTCACCCATTTCGGCCTGATCCCGGACGTTTACGGCCAAAGGCTGGGGCCATTTCTCCTCGACAATGCGCTACGCGCGGTCTGGAACCGTGGTGCAAACCGGATCTGGTTGCATACGGACGAATGGGATCATCCGAAGGCGCAGGCGACCTATCGTCGGGCCGGTTTCAGCATCTTCGCGCAAAAACTCGAAGAGATCGTGCCCTAGCGCGTGCTCACCGAAGCGGCTGCCACGCCGGGCCGCGCCAGGCTTTGAGTT
This sequence comes from Ensifer sp. NPDC090286, assembly GCF_044769565.1. Classification (NCBI taxonomy): domain Bacteria; kingdom Pseudomonadati; phylum Pseudomonadota; class Alphaproteobacteria; order Hyphomicrobiales; family Rhizobiaceae; genus Ensifer; species Ensifer sp. NPDC090286. Next base: position 26,507 of record NZ_JBIVYF010000007.1, read on the forward strand.
CCTGCAGAAACACCTGCAGCCGTGATGGCAGGAAGCGCCGCGTCGGATAGACCGCGTGCACGAAAACATCCGGCGCCGACCATCCCGGAAGGACGCGCACGAGCTTACCGCTCGCAAGCAGGCTGTCGCAGAAGATCGGCGGCAACCGGCCTATGCCGTGGCCACGCTCGGTCATGGCGCTCGCCGACTGGATGTCATGGACCGACACCGCTCCGCTCACACGCAGGCTGGCCGTTTCGCCACCTTTGACCAGATGCCATTCTGCCTCGTTGCCCCGCGCATTGACCAGAACGCAGCGATGGCCGCTCAGGTCTTCGGGGCGCGATGGGGTGCCCTGTTGGTCGAGATAGTCGGGCGCGGCCACCAGGAAGTGGGTGCTTCGGCCCAGGCGCTGCGCGACAAGCGACGAATCGCGCAATTCGCCGAACCGCACCGCGACGTCGATGTTTTCGGCAACGAGGTCCATGAACATGTTGGTGACGAGCAGATCGACCTCGATCTCGGGATAGGTCTTCAGGAATGCGGACAGGAAATCAAAGAAAGGCGGCTGCCCGAGGGTCATGGGAACGGTGACCCGCAGCAACCCCTCCGGCCTTCTCTGCGCCTCGCTCAGCACCCGCTCCGCATCGCGAAGCTGCTTCAGCGGTTCGCCGCATTCCGCATAATAGGCGCGGCCCTGCGCCGTGAGACTGAGCTTGCGCGTCGTGCGCTGGATGAGCGTGACGCCCAGTTGCTCCTCAAGGGCCGTGACCTTGCGGCTGACGGTGGAGACCGGCATGCCGAGCGAACGTGCCGCCCGGCTGAAACTCTCGAATTGGGCCACGGCGGCAAAGACCGCGATGTCATTCAGATCGACCATGCGATGATTTTTGCATCACTGGAAAAGTAATTCCAGATATTTCCGTCTAATCGCACAATCCGGCGGCAGCCATATTGAACTCACCGAAACCGTCCAACCACGGAGAGATCAGATGACAAACAAAGTCGCCATCATCACCGGTGCATCCCAGGGCATCGGCGCGGGCCTCACAAACGCTTTTCTGGCAGAGGGCTATAGCGTCGTCGCAACCTCGCGCAATGTCAGCCGATCGCGCGAAATCACCGAATCGGACCGGCTGGCGCGGGTCGACGGCGATATCGCCGATCCGGAGACGGCGAAACGCGTGGTCGAAACGGCGATCGACCGCTTCGGCTCGATCGACGCGCTGGTCAACAATGCCGGCATCTTCTTTACCAAGCCCTTCGTCGACTACACCACTGACGACTACCGGCACCTGAGTGCCACCAACATCGAGGGGTTCCTCCACACGACCCAACTCGTCATCAAGCAAATGCTGGCCCAGAAAAGAGGCGGCAGCATCGTCAGCATCACGACGCCGCTTGCCGATCGCCCGATCGCAGGCATGAACGCTTCGGTCGCCATGCTGACCAAGGGCGGCATCAACGCCATCTCGAAGAACATCGCCATGGAATACGCAAGGGACGGAATTCGCGTCAACGTCGTCGCGCCCGGTGTCGTCGACACGCCGCTTCACAAGGACAATCCACGGGATTTCCTCAACACGCTTTCGCCGATGCACAGCATCTCCAGCGTCGAAGAGATCGTGGATGCCGTCCTGTTCCTGACCCGGGCTCCACGCATCACCGGGGAGGTGCTGAACGTCGACGGCGGCGCGCATCTGGGCAAATGGTAAAGCGGCAGCACCCGCCGCTGGCGCAGAGCGGCGCAGGGGAAAAGAAACGCGCTGACGTCATGCGCCTGTCACGAACCCCAGCTAAACAACACTCACATCTTCCTGATGACCACGGATGAACTGGCATCGACGGAAGGTGATGAGGAAGGTCGGGTTTGCCCCGGCCTTTTTTGTTGGGCCGGGTTTTGCTCCATCAGTCATGATCGCAAGATTGCCTTGCCGAAGCCGCCTGCTTGACAGGAGATGCAGTCTGCCTGACGGTGCGCGCATGACGGGAGGACACCATGGGTAAGCTTCTGCAAATCATCGGCATCGTCATCATCCTGGCCGCACTGGCCGCTGCGATCGCGCTACTCGCTACCGATCCGGCAACGGCGCAGCTTCGAGCGCTGGTCGTGCTTCCCTGGGCTTTGAGTGCGATCCTGAGCGGCATCCTTCTCGCGGCGTTCGGCTCGATGCTGCGGCAGCTCAGCGCAATCCGCGCCGCCACCGAGCATCAGGCCGCCCTGTTCCAGGCCATCCTTGATCGCAGAGCGCCGACCGCCGCGCAATAAGCGCTGCTATTCCGCGTTCGGTCCACCGAAACCTGATGATTTCAATCATCGGGCCTGCATACGCGCAGGCGATGACCATCGGGATCAAGCGCCACGAAGGTGCGGCCGAAGACCGCCGTCTTCAGCCCCTGCTCGATCGTGATCCCTTTGCTGCGCCACTCCGCATAAAGGCGCTCGACCTCAGCATCGTCCTTGACCATGAAGGCGATTTCCGAGCGATGACCAGTACCGGACGAGACGAAATCCCGCGCGCCGGTGGACCAGAGACTGAACGTCAGCCCGTTTTCGAGTTTGAAGGCCACATAGGCCGGGAAGGAAGCAACGGGTTCGCGTCCAAGGAGGCCGGTATAGAACGCGGCACTTCCAGCCGGGTCTTCGACATAGAGCAGGATGAGGTTCGGTGACAGCATCGTCGGGTCTCCTTTTCGATGCCCGGACCCTAGGCGCTGCCGCTGTCAGATCCTGTCAGCATCGACCAGACAGCCAAAGGCCGCCGGGTCTTGCGATCCGGCGGCCTTTGGCTGGAAGGCGGCACGTCAGAAGACGGCCAGGTATTTCAACAGAGAGATGATGCCGATGATGATGACGATGATCTGCACGATCTGCTTGGCACGCGCGTCGAGCGGCAGCCGCTGGACGAGATAGAGCACCAGCACGATGACGAGGAACGTAATCAGGATTCCGATAAGCAGCCCCATGGATCAACTCCCTTTTCACAACAACAGCGCGACAGCGCCGGAATTGTAACTATGAAGCGAGGGCAAAAGTTCCGACTTTCACCACAACTTCTTGCACCGGTCGCGATAAAGACCCGGCAAGAACGGGAGGAACAAGCGGCGCCTCGTCAGGACGCCGGCTTGCAGGCGATGCCCTGATCCTGGTCACCTTTCGTCGCGTCGAAAAGCGTCGCCTCCTCGCCCTTCGTCCACCAGACATATTGTCCGCCGGCATATTTGGCCCCGGACGCGGCAATCACGTTGGATGCGACGACGAACGTGCCGTCGATGGTGAAGGTCACCAGCGAAACCGGGCCGGCGTTGATGTACTCCGCCTCGATCGCCTTGCCGCCGCAATCATAGCGGACCGATTGCCGATCGACCGTGTCGGCTCCCGGAATGCGGATCGTCACGTCGGAGCCTTCCGAAGCTGCCGTCATCGATGCCAGCTTCACGGCAGTGCCACCACCCGCCTTGCCAAGCACGAGCTTCGATCCTTCCACCGACCAGGAAAGCTCTGAACGCAGCGATTCCAGGAACTTCTGCTCCTGCGTCATCACCGCGGGCACGCACATCTTGCGCGTCGTGGCGGCGGGACCGAAGGTGACCTTGGAGCCCGAGAGGCTGAAGGTTCCGGTGAAATGGTTGCAGCCTGCCATGCCGCCATAGGTGCCGTCTTCGCGGATTTCGAGCGTCGATTGCAGGTCGTCGATCACGCCGCCACCGCCGATGTCCTCGGCAAGCCAGGTGCCGACGAGCTGCTGCGGCACGTTCTCGGCCGCGACCGGCTGCATCGAGGCCATCTCGATCGCCACGCAGGCGCAGGAAACGGCGGTCATGACTTTCAGCATCGCGAACTCCTTCGGCCCCGACTCAAGGCACCTGATTCTTAGCCCGCGGACGAGACGGAATGAAGACCGCGCCCTTGTTGCCGGCGGATTTCGCCTGTAGAGCCTAGCAAACAACATAAAAAACTCGGATCGATCTCGTGCAGATCATGCGCCCGCGGCGAAGGCTCAGCCGGGCATCCCGTCCGAAAAGAAGAACATGGGTATTGGCATGGCATCCCGCGACAGTGCGAAGCGCCGACTGACGATCCTCGGCTCGACCGGCTCGATCGGCACCAACACGCTCGACGTCATCGAGCGCCTTGGCGGCCGCGAGCACTTCGACGTCGTCGCAGTCACCGGCAACGGCAACATTCCCCTGCTTGCCGAGCAGGCCGTGAAGGCCGGCGCCGAACTCGCCGTCACTGCCAACGACAGCCAGTATGAAAATCTGAAAGCGGCGCTTGCCGGCACCGGCATCCAAGTTGCCGCCGGCAAGAGCGGCCTGATCGAGGCGGCCGAGCGCAATGCCGATTGGGTGATGGCCGCGATCGTCGGCAATGCCGGCCTCGCCCCGACGCTTGCTGCCGCCCGCCGCGGCGCCGACATCGCGCTCGCCAACAAGGAGTGCCTGGTTTCCGCCGGCAGCCTGTTCATCGACGCGGTCAAAAAAGGCGGCGGTCAGCTGCTGCCGGTCGACAGCGAACACAACGCCATCTTCCAGGTTCTGGAAGAACATCAGCGCCATGCGGTCGAACGCATCATCCTGACGGCTTCGGGCGGCCCCTTCCGCACCAAGTCGCTTGAGGAGATGCGGCATGTGACGGCTGACGTCGCGCGCGCCCACCCCAACTGGTCGATGGGCCTGAAGATCTCGATCGACAGCGCCTCGATGTTCAACAAGGCGCTGGAGATGATCGAGGCGAAGCACCTCTTCGCACTCAAACCCGAGCAGGTCGAGGTGATCGTGCATCCGCAGTCGGTGATCCACTCGATGGTCGGTTACACCGACGGATCGGTGCTGGCCCAGCTCGGCTGCCCGGACATGCGCACCGCCATCGGTTATGCGCTCTCCTATCCGAGCCGTTGCAGCCTACCGATCGAGCGGCTCGATTTCGCCAAGCTGTCACGCCTCGATTTCGAGGCGCCGGACGAAGTCCGCTTCCCGGCGATCCGGCTTGCCCGCCGGGCTATGGTCGAGGGTGGCGTGCAGGGCGCGGTGCTCAATGGTGCCAAGGAAACGGCGCTCGACGCCTTCATCGCCGGCCGCACCGGCTTTCTCGCCATGGCGGAGATCGTCGAAAAGGTGATGGACAAGCTTACGGACCTGCCGGGCGCCACGACGATGGACGACGTCTTTGCCGCCGACGAAAAAGCCCGGCACTTGGCGGCCGGGCTGCTTCAGTAATTCGGAGCTTTCCAACCGGCGCGCATGGCGCCGGCAAAAATGGCCTTACGCGACAGCGCGAGCCAGCGCACAGCGCGACCACAGCGAATGCAGCGCGCCGACGAGATGGTCGATGTCGGCGTCCGAATGCAGCGGCGTCGGCGTGATGCGCAGGCGCTCGGTCTTCTTCGGCACCGTCGGATAGTTGATCGGCTGGACGTAAACGCCGAAGTTGTCGAGCAAGAGGTCGGAGATCCACTTGCACTTGGCGGCATCGCCCACCATGACCGGCACGATATGGCTCGGGTTCGGCATGTGCGGAATGCCGCGCTGGTCGAGCAGCGAGCGCAGACGACGCACGCGCTCCTGGTGCGCGAAGCGTTCGACCTGGCTTTCCTTCAGGTGACGGATCGAGGCAAGCGCACCGGCGGCGAGCGTCGGCGGCAGGGCCGTCGTGAAGATGAAGCCGGATGCGAACGAGCGGATGAAATCGCAAAGTGCTGCCGAGCCGGTGATGTAGCCGCCCATGACGCCGAAGGCCTTGCCGAGCGTGCCTTCGATCACCGTCAGGCGGTGCATCAGGCCTTCGCGCTCGGCAATGCCGCCGCCGCGCGGACCGTACATGCCGACGGCATGCACTTCGTCGAGATAGGTCATGGCGCCGTACTTGTCGGCGAGGTCGCAGAATTCCTTGATCGGCGCGATGTCGCCGTCCATCGAATAAACGGATTCGAAGGCGATCAGCTTCGGCGCGCGCGGATCGGCTGCGGCGAGCTTGGCTTCGAGGTCAGCGACCGAATTGTGCTTGAAGATGACGCGTTCGCACTTGGAGTGACGGATCCCCTCGATCATCGAAGCGTGATTCCCGGCGTCCGAGAAGACGATGACGCCAGGAATCTTCGAACAGAGCGTGCCGAGCGCTGCCCAGTTGGACACGTAGCCCGAGGTGAACAGAAGCGCCGATTCCTTGCCGTGCAGGTCCGCGAGCTCGCGCTCGAGCAGGACGTGGTAATGGTTGGTACCGGAGATGTTGCGGGTGCCGCCGGCGCCGGCGCCGCATTCGTCGATGGCGCGCTTCATCGCCTCGGTGACGACGGAATGCTGGCCCATGCCGAGATAGTCGTTCGAACACCAGACGGTGACGTCCTGAACGCCTTGAGCCGTGTGGCGCGCGGCCTTCGGAAATTGGCCGCGATGACGCGCGAGGTCTGCGAAAACCCGGTAGCGGCCTTCCTGATGCAGCCCGTCCAGCTCGTTCTTAAAGAAATTTTCGAAATCCATCATTTTCTCCAGTGCCCGGCCGCTTTTCTTCAATCAAAGCGACCTGGGGTCAACCTCGGAATGCCCGGCATCTGCCAACTGCGGCAAAAGGCCCTTGAAGCGCTGCCTGCCCAGTAAGTGCATCCGAGATGATCTAGCATTTTTGAGCCTGAGCATCTTCGCTGCTTTCACTGAAACCGTTTCAACGGGAACAGCCCTAGTTTTGAAACATTCCAAAGAAAGCCTTAGTGCATGTTCATCACGTCAAGCTTGATCGAAGTCAAGCAAGGATGAAAAAAGGACGGCCGAGGCCGCCCTTTTTCGCTGTTTGTGTGGCGGCAAAGGCCGGTCATGCCGCAGCCACGGCGCGTTTGGCCATGACCTTCACCAGGTTGGCGCGATAGGCCGCATCCGCGTGAAGGTCGGAGAGCAGGTCCGACGCGCTGACATTGATGCCAGCGAGCGCGTCCGGCGACCAGTTGGCGGAAAGTGCGGCCTCCATCTCCGCCTGACGGAAAACGCCGTCTGCGCCCGCACCGGTGACCGCGACCCGGACCTCGCCATTGTCGCGCTTGGCGACGAAGACACCGGTCATCGCATAGCGCGAGGCCGGATTGGCGAACTTCTGGTAGGCGGCCTTGGTAGGCGCATCGAAGGTAACGGCGACGACGATCTCGCTGTCTTCCAGCGCCGTTTCGAACAGGCCGGTGAAGAAATCGTCAGCCGCGATCTCCCGCCGGTTGGTGACGATCGTCGCCCCGAGCCCGAGCATCGCCGCCGGATAGTCGGCGGCCGGGTCGTTGTTGGCGATCGATCCGCCGATCGTGCCCATATGGCGCACATGCGGATCGCCGATATGGCTGGCGAGACTGCAGATTGCCGGACAGACGGCTTTGAGTGCTGCCGACGACGCCACCTCATAATGGGTGGTCGCAGCCCCGATCCGCACCGATCGGCCGTTGACCGAGATGCCCTGCATCTCGGCGATATGGCGAAGGTCGATCAGGTCGCTCGGCGACGCCAACCGCTGTTTCATCGTCGGGATCAGCGTCATGCCGCCGGAGACATATTTGCCTTCGCCGGCCGCTTCCATTCGGCTGGCGGCATCCTGAACCGAGGACGCCCGGTGATATTGGGTCTCGTACATGAGTGTCCTCCTCAGTTGGCCGCGTTTGCCGCCGCCCACACCTTGTGCGATGTTGCCGGCATGGTGAGCGCGTTGTTGCCGATGGCGTCGGTGATGGCGTTGATCAGTGCCGGTGGCGAGCCGATCGCACCGGCCTCGCCGCAGCCCTTGATGCCCAGCGGATTGTTCGGGCAGGGCGTGTTCGAGGTCGAGACCTGGAACGACGGCAGGTCGTCGGCGCGCGGCATGGCGTAGTCCATGTAGCTCGCCGTCAGCAGTTGGCCCGAGGCATCGTAGTGCACGCCTTCGAGCAGCGCCTGGCCGATGCCCTGCGCGAGCCCGCCATGTACCTGTCCCTCGACGATCATCGGGTTGATGATGTTGCCGAAGTCGTCGGCCGCGACGAACTGGATGATCTTGGTTCGGCCCGTTTCCGGGTCGACCTCTACCTCGCAGATGTAGCAGCCGGCCGGGAAGGTGAAGTTGGCCGGGTCGTAGAAGGCCCCTTCCTTCAGCCCCGGCTCCATGCCGGCAGGCAGATTGTGGGCGGTATAGGCGGCAAGCGCCATCTGGAACCAGGGCACCGCCTTGTCGGTGCCGGCGACCTTCAGCTCGCCGTTCTCGATGACGATGTCGCTCTCGTCCGCCTCCATCAGATGGGCGGCGATCTTCTTCGCTTTGGCTTCGACCTTGTCGAGCGCCTTGACGACAGCCGACATGCCGACGGCACCGGAACGCGAACCATAGGTGCCCATTCCCATCTGTACCTTGTCGGTGTCGCCATGCACGATGTTGACGCTGTCGAGCGGCACGCCGAAGCGTTCGGCGACGAGCTGGGCAAAGGTCGTCTCGTGGCCCTGGCCATGGCTGTGCGAACCGGTCAGCACCTCGATCGTGCCGACGGCATTGACGCGCACCTCGGCCGATTCCCAAAGGCCGACGCCGGCGCCGAGCGACCCCACCGCTGCCGACGGTGCGATGCCGCAGGCCTCGATGTAGCAGCTCATGCCGATGCCGCGCTTCATGCCGCGGCCGGCCGCTTCCGCCCTGCGGGCGGCAAAGCCGTTCCAGTCGGCCGCCTTCATCGCCGCTTCGAGCGAAGCGTCGTAGTCGCCGGCGTCATAGTTCATGATCACAGGCGTCTGGTGCGGGAAGGAGCGGATGAAATTGACCCGCCGCAATTCGGCAGGCGAGACGCCGAGTTCGCGCGCGGCCGTCTCCATCGTGCGTTCCAGGAGATAGGTCGCCTCCGGCCGCCCGGCGCCCCGATAGGCGTCGACCGGCGCCGTGTTGGTGTAGACCGTGCGCACATTCGCGTGGATCGCAGGGATATCGTACTGCCCTGACAGCAGCGTCGCATAGAGATAGGTCGGCACCGCCGAGGAGAACAGCGACATATAGGCGCCGAGATTGGCGACCGTGTCGACCTTCAGCCCGATGATGCGGTTGTTCGCGTCGAAGGCCATCTTCACCTTCGACACATGGTCGCGGCCATGCGCATCGGTCAGGAACGCTTCGGTGCGGTCCGACGTCCATTTGACCGGTACGCCGGTGCGCTTCGACGCCCAGAGACAGACGATCTCCTCCGGATAGATGTAGATCTTCGAGCCGAAGCCGCCGCCGACATCGGGCGCGATCACCCTCAGCTTGTTTTCCGGCGCGACATTGTAGAAGGCGCTCATCACCAGCCGCGCCACATGCGGGTTCTGGCTGGTCGTGTAGCAGGTGTAGTGATCGTCGCCGGCGTCGTAGATGCCGAGCGCCGCGCGCGGCTCCATCGGGTTGGGCGACAGCCGGTTGTTGTGGATGGTGATCTCGGTGACGTGCGCCGCCGCGCCGATCGCCTTGTCGGTTGCCGCTTCGTCGCCGATCTGCCAGTCGAAGATCAGATTGTTCGGCGCTTCCGGATGAAGCTGCGGCTGTCCTGCCTCCAACGCCTTCGACGCATCGATGACGACGGCAAGCTCCTGGTACTCGACGACAACGGCCTCGGCCGCGTCACGCGCCTCGGCGACGCTGTCGGCAACGACGATCGCCACGGCATCGCCGACATAGCGCACGGTCTCGTGCGCGAGCGGCCGCCAGGCGCCCATCTTCATCGGCGATCCGTCCTTGGAATGGATCATCCAGCCGCAGATCAGGTTGCCGATACCGTCGGCGAGCAGCTGCTTGCCGTCGAGCACGCCGATCACACCCGGCATGCCCTTGGCCGCCGACGCGTCTATCTTCACGATCTTCGCATGCGCGTGCGGGCTGCGCACGAAGACTGCATATTTCATTCCCGGCACGGACATGTCGTCCGTATAGCGGCCCTTGCCGGTCAGGAACCGTTTGTCCTCCTTGCGCGCCACGCGCGCGCCAATGCCTTCAACGCCCATTGCCTATCTCCTCCCGAGAATCCAGCGACAGTCCCGACGGCCATGCGTCGGTCCTGGGTGACATGCGTCAGGGGCGAGGTCCCGCCCCTCGATCTACCGCTATTCTGCGGCCACGCGGGCGCCGCTCATCTCGGCGGCGGCGGCAAGGATCGCTTTCACGATGTTGTGGTAACCGGTGCAGCGACAGATGTTGCCTTCGAGCTCGGCGCGCACCGTCGCTTCGTCCAGCTGTCCCTGGTGCCTGCGGATCATGTCGACGGCGGTCATCACCATGCCGGGCGTACAGAAGCCGCATTGCAGGCCGTGATTGGCCTTGAAGGCCGCCTGCACCGGATGCAGCTCGCCGTCGGCCGCCAAGCCTTCGATGGTGGTGATCGTGGAGCCTGCCGCCTGGGCGGCGAGGATGGAACAGCTCTTGACCGATTTTCCGTCCATATGGATGACGCAGGCGCCGCATTGCGAGGTGTCGCAGCCGACATGGGTGCCGGTCAGTCCAAGATTTTCGCGTATGAATTGCACCAGCAATGTGCGGTCGTCGCAATGACCGCTCACCTGACGGCCGTTGACCGTCATTGTTACTTTCGCCATTTCGCTCCTCCGGGGTCGGTCAATGCCAACACGAGCGCGGCCGGAAAGTCGGGTGAGATGGTTCACGCGACTAAGGTACGCGCCAACTGATATCGATGCCCTTCGCCCACGGATCCGCTCCTCCGGATTTTGCAGGCTTGTTTGTATCATTTGTCTTTTTTTGGAATGCCGCAACTGCCCCCGCCCGCCGGACGACAAAATTTTTCTACACCGGTTGTATCGCGGGGAACTGAGCCTTCATGTCCCGTTCAGGAACGATATCATTATCTTGCCGCCAGGAAGAAACCGCAGCGCTCCCGTAGACTTTCGATGGGGACCGCGTATTTTCCGAACCGCAAGTTCAGGTGGAGCGGGATGTTCCCGGCTCCGCCATCATCCACGGGACGGACTGAGCGCAAGGCTTGAGATCCGTAGAGATCGGAGAGAACAACATGAAGAAAGCCATCGCACTTGTGCTGGTCGCCCTGGCGGTCGCAAGCTGCACCCAGACGGAAAAAGGCGCCGGCATCGGTGCCGTTTCCGGCGCGATCATCGGCGGCGCTGTCACCGGCGACGTCCGTGGCGCAGCGGTCGGCGCGGCCATCGGCGGCGTATCCGGCGCGGTCATCGGCAACGTCACCGAACAGCCGGGCCAGTGCTACTACCGCGACCGCTACGGCCGCCGCTACATCGACTCCTGCCCGCGCTAAGGCGCAGCAAGAAGATCGTCCTCGGCGTCGCGCAAGCGCGTCGACGGAATGGTTCCCCCTCATGGCAATCGCCCTGAGGGGGTTTTTCGTTGCAGCAGGCAGCGAGAAAAACGATGCACGCCTGACCAAAATGACAGGGCGCGCGCAAACCGGGTGGCTCTGCGTCACGCAATTCCGTTTCGTGGCCTCGACCTATCATGATCGAGGCTTCCCATGTCGAAACCAGAAAACACGCCCCTTCCCCCGGCTTTCAAGCGGATCGGCTGGTCCAACCTCTTTGCGCAATTTTCGGAGCAGATGGCGCTGGCCGCCGCTCCTCTGGCCGCCGTGCTTCTGCTCGCCGCAGGCCCTGCGGAAACCGGCTGGCTGCAGATGGCGCAGACGCTGCCGTTCCTGCTGCTCTCCATTCCAGCCGGTCTCGTTGCCGACCGCGCATCGCGGCGCGGGCTGATGGTCAGCTCGGAAATGCTGCGCGCGCTGTCGCTGGTTGCCACGCTGTTGCTCATGCTCAGCGGCCTGCTGTCGCTGCCGTTGCTGGCCGTCATGGGCTTCGTCGGCGCCATCGGCACGGTCTGCTACAATGTCGCCGCACCTGCCTTGATCCCGGCGATCGTTCCGCGTGCGCAACTGGCCGATGCCAACCGCTGGATGGAGCTTGCCCGCAGCCTCGCCTATTCGGGCGGCCCGGCGATCGGCGGCGCGATCGTCGCATGGACGGGCGCATCGCTCGCCTATGTCGCCGCCACCTCCCTGTCGCTTCTCTCCGTCGTCCTGCTCGCCGGCCTTGGCGATCACCACCAGCCGAGCAGCCCCAAGCGCAAGCTTCTCCAGGATCTCGCCGAAGGTGCCCGTTTCCTTGCCGGCCACGCGCTATTGAGGCCCATTCTGGTGACCGCCATCGTCTTCAACACGGCCTGGTTCGTGCTGCAGGCGGTCTACGTCGCCTATGCCATTCAGACCCTTGGCCTGACGGCGACCGGTGTCGGGGTCACGCTCGGCATCTATGGTGCCGGCATGATGATCGGCGCCTTCGCAGCACCCGCCATTGCGCGCCATATTCCTTTCGGCGTGATGATCGCCCTTGGCCCGCTGGGCGGGCTGACTGCCGCGGCCGTCATGCTCTCCACCATCTGGGTTCCATCCGGCGTCCTTGCGGCCTTGAGCTTCTTCCTGTTTGGCGCCGGCCCGGTGCTCTGGTCGATCGCCACCCTCACCTTGCGACAGGCCGTCACGCCCAATGCGATGCTCGGGCGCGTCTCGGCCTTCATCACCACCGCCACCTTCGGCGCGCGCCCGATCGGCGCGGCGCTCGGCGCCGTCGTCGCCACGCGCTTCGGCGTCGAGGCATGCCTCGCCGTCGCAGCCGTCGGCTTCCTGGTCCAGTTCCTCGTGATCATCGCTTCCGCCGTGCCGCAGCTGCGGGAACTGCCCGAAGCAGCCTAGCAATATGGCACCTCGGTCGAGGCCTGTGGCTCCGGCGAAGGCCGGGCGCTTACCTGGTTGTCGGCACCGCAGAGCCGGCGGTTGTGCTGCGCCGACAACATTTCCGCGCTTTTTCGACGAAATCGACACCGAAATTCGGCATCAGGGGTGGATGCAACGGATCGTCATCGTTAACAGATGGAAAACCTTAGGCATGCAATAGTGACCCGGCCGCATAAGCAGGCAGTTTGTATTGGGTCGCCTGAAGACGGGATGCGGAAGCGAATGTCCCCACCACGGTCGAGTATTGCGTACTGGAAGGCAGCGACTGCGCTTGCTGTTGCCTTTACGTGCGCGCTCGGCCCGCTTTCCGCCGAGAAGGCCTATGCCTTCAAGCTCTTCGGCATGAAGTTTTTCGAGAGCGACGAGGAAGAAGCGCCGGTCATCGACCCGGTCAACTATACCCTCACCTTCGACGCCGGCACCGACGACGACGAACTGAAGGAAGCGCTGGAAAACAGCTCGCAGCTCGTGCAGGGCCAGGAAAAGCCGGTCTCCGGCGATCTTGGGCTCGCCATCCGGGCCCGCGACGACCGCGACCGACTGCTGGCCGCACTCTACGAAAAGGCCCGCTACGGCGGCACCATCGCGATCCGCGTCAACGGCCAGGACATCGACAGCCTGCCGCCGGATCCGTCTTTCCCGGATGGCAAGCCTATCCCGGTTACCGTCACCGTGACGCCGGGCCCGGTCTTCAACGTCGGTTCCGTCAGGTTCGAAGGCGACGCGGCTGGCTTCAGTCCTGCCGATTACGGCCTGCCCGCCGGCGCACGCGCCGATTCCACCCTGATCATCAAGGCCGGCGAAAAGGTCGTGAACGACCTGCGCGAGCAGGGCCGGCCGATGGCCAAGCTCACCGAACGCAGCGCGGTCGCCAACCACGCCAATTCGACCGTCGACATCGTAATCGGCGCCAGCGGCGGCCCCGTCGCCCCGGTCGGCGAGGTCACCGTCGGCGGGACGAAGACCGTCGATCCCGGTTTCGTGCGCGACTATTCGCGCCTCAACGAGGGCCGTCCCTATTCGCCGGAGGACATCCGCAAGGCCTCCGAGCGGCTGCGCCAGCTCGGTGTCTTTTCGAGCGTGACCATCAAGGAAGCCAACACGCTTTCGCCAGACGGGTCGATCCCGATGAAGATCGAGGTCTCCGAAGGCAAGCACAAGTACTTCGGCTTCGGCGCCCAGGTTTCGACGACCGACGGCCTTGGGCTTTCGGGCTATTGGGGGCACCGCAATCTTTTCGGCCGCGCCGAATCGCTGCGCATCGAGGGCTCGGTCGACCGCATCGGCGAGACCAAGGAGCTGGACAAGCTCGACTATTCGGTCGGCATCCTCTTTGCAAAGCCGGGCGCCTTCGGCCCCGCCTCGACCTTTACCGCCAGCCTCAAGGCCAACATCCAGGACCCGGACGCCTATCGCGCCAAGATCCTGACGGGTGCCGCCGGCGCGACCTTCGAACTCTCGCCGACCGACACCTTCTCCGGCGGCGGCGAATTGAGCTGGGCCAACATAGACGACGCCTTCGGCTCGAATTCCTATCTGACGGCCGCGGTCCCGCTCGAATATGTGCGCGATACCCGCAACGACAAGCTGAACGCGACCGAAGGCTATCGGGCGATGATCAACGCCAAGCCGAGCTACGAGATCAAAGGGCAGACCTTCTTCTCGTCCTTCGAAGCGTCGGCGTCCGGCTACCATGCGCTCGGCGACGAGAAGCGCTTCGTGCTTGCCGGCAAGATCGGCGCCGGCGTGCTCGTCGGCGGCAGCGGGCTCGAGGACATCCCGGCCAACCGTCGCTTCTATCTCGGCGGTGGCGGCTCGGTGCGCGGCTATTCCTACCAGGAGATCGGCCCGCGCAATTCCGACGACCGCGAGACCGGCGGGCGCTCCTATGTCAACGCCTCGCTCGAAGCCCGCATCGCGGTCACCGACACCATCGGCGTCGTGCCTTTCATCGACGCAGGTACCGTCTCGGCGAAGACGACACCCGATTTCTCCGACATTCGCGCCGGCGCCGGCATCGGCCTGCGCTATGCCACGCCCTTCGGTCCGATCCGTCTCGACTTCGCCGTACCGCTCAACAAATATCCGAACGGAACGAAATACGGCATCTATGCCGGCATCGGCCAATCCTTCTGATCCAGGCCGTTTCTCCCGCAGGAATCGGCAAATCGCCGTCATTGCGCGATAGTTTCTCCCCGCGGCGATTCCGCTGCCGCGCAACTTGCGTTATGGGTAGATCATGAATCAGGTCGTCCGTTTCCTTCGCACGACGCTGCGCTATGGCCTTCGTGTGCTTGGCGTGCTTGCGGTCGTTGCCCTTCTTCTCGTCGCCTTCGTGGGCTTCACCACACCCGGCGCCCGGCTCGTCGCCTGGGCAATCGAGAAATATGCGGCAACCCCCGACCAGATCGTGCGGATCGCCGATCCGAGCGCGCTTTTGACCGGCAAGTTCACGGCCGGAAGCATCACGCTGTTCGATGGCGAGGGCATCTATGCCGAAGTGCGCGACGTCAATCTCGACTGGTCGCCCGCCGCCCTCCTCACCTTCCGCTTCGAAGCCGCAGCGCTCTCGGCCGGCTCGATCCGCGTCGAGCGCCTGCCGATCCCCTCCACCGAGACCAAGGAAGTCCGCTCGACCTTTGCGCTTCCCGTCGATGTGAAGATCGACGCGATTGATCTCAAGGAGATCATTATCGGCAAGGCGATCGCCGGCGAGGACCAGTTCCTGACCGCCAGCGGCAAGGTGAACGCGACCAACGAAAGCATCGCCCTTCAGCTTGCGGCCGCCCAGCGCGACCGGCCGGAAGCACGCGCGGTCGCCGATATCGTCTTCAATCCGGCGGGCAACGAGCTGAAGCTTGAAGCGACCGTGGACGAGCCGAACAACGGCGTGCTGGCAAAGCTGCTTCGCCTGCCGAACGAGCCCTCGGTCAACATCAAGCTGACCGGTGAAGGCCCGCTTTCCGACTGGAGCGGCAGCGCTACGGCAGCACTCGACGGCAGCGAAATTCTCAAGCTCGACGGTCGCCACGTCCAGACGCCTGACGGAATGCACCGGCTGACGGTCGACGGTGGCGGCGGCTTCGGCTCGCTGATGCCGCCGGCGCTGCGCCCGATGTTCGAGGGTGAGACCAAGATCGACATCGCCGCCGCGTTCAACGACCAGGGGCTGGTTCAGGCCGACAAGGCTCATGTGACGACCGGCGCGCTCTCCTTTGCCGCTTTCGGAACCTACGACAGCAAGGGCGAGAACAACCTCAAGGCCAGACTTGCCGGCACCAACGGCCCGGTCGACTTCCGCTGGCCGCTGCAGAAGGGTGAGGCACAAGCCAAGATCAATGCCGTCGACTTCTCGCTCATCGGCGACGCGCAAGCCGCGATCCTCGATCTCGCCGCAGACGTCACCTCCGTGGCGCTGCCGGACGTGGCGCTCGGCGCAGTCAAGCTCTCGGCGCGCAGCGACGGTTTCAATGTCCAGGCGCAATCCGGTCTGGTGAAGGCGGCAATCGAAGTGGGCGAAGCCGGCTTCAACGATGCAAACCTCGCCCGCCTGGTGCAGGTGCCGATGAAGATCGACGCCAACCTGTCCGTGACGAAGGAAAACATCGCCTTCAATCCGGTAACGATCGAAAGCCCCGGCGTTGGCGGCTCGCTCACCGGCGCCTTCTATCGCGACGAGAATACCGTTTCCGCCGCCTTCAAGCTCTTTGCCGTTCCGGGCGCGCTGCCGCCGGCAGCCGCAGCGAAGTTCGACGGCACGATCGCACTCTCGGGCGAGGTGAAGACGGCAAGCGACGGCGGCGTCACCGTGGAGGGCATCGAGCTCAAGTCGGGCACGATCGAGGCGGCCGGCACCGTGGCGCTCGCGCAGAGCAACCTGACGGCCGATCTCAAGGGCACCCTGCCCGATCTCGGCAAGGTGCTTGACGATGCCAAGGGCAAGGCCGAATTCACTGCCGCCGTGACCGGCCCGCTCGCCGAACTCGGCATCAAGGCCGAGCTGACCTCGAGCGGCGCGACACTGGCCGGGCGCACGCTCAGCGACCTCAACATCAAGGCCGACGCCAACGCCAACCCATCGAGCCCGCAGGCAAGCCTGACGGCAACCGGTGCGCTCGACGGCCAGGCGATCGACGTCAAGGCCGACGTCGTCTCGAAGGATGGCCAGACCGCAATCCCGGTGCTCGAAGCCAGGATCGGCGAGAACAAGCTGACCGGGGCGATCAGCTTCACCCCCGATTTCAAGCCGGACGGCACGGTCCGATTCGACCTGCCCGATCTCGGCCTGCTTGCCGCCATGGCCGGGCAGAAGGCATCCGGCGACCTCAACGGTTCCGCTGCCATCAAGACCGCAAACGGCATCACCTCCGTCGTCGTCAAGGCCGGCGGCAGCGGCATCAAACGCGATCAGCTGACGATTTCCAAGCCGACCGCCGACATCACCATCGCCGACCTTGCGGCCCTTGCGATCAAAGGCAGCATCCGCGCCGAAACCGTGGCGCAGGGCGAAAACCGTGTTTCCGGACTTGCCGTCGATTTCGAGCAACAGGCCGGCCGCACCGGCTTTTCCGCCGACGGCAAATATGACGGCGGTCCGCTGACGGTGAAGGGTGACCTTGCCAGCGCCAAGGGCCGCACGGAAATCCGCCTCGCATCCTTTGGCGCAACGCCGAAAGGCATTGCCCTGAAACTGGCGCAGCCGACGGTGATCGCCATCGAAAACGGCACCGTCCGTCTCAACGCGCTGACGATCCAGGCGTCGAAAGGCACGATCGCCGTCAACGGCACCGCTGGCGAAAAGCTCGACATCACGGCGAAGCTCAACGCCCTGCCCGCAGCACTGGTCAACGCCTTTGCACCGGACCTCGGCGCCGAGGGCACGATCGCCGGCACCGTCGATGTCGAGGGCGCCGCGTCTGCGCCGGTCGTCGCCTACGATCTCAAATGGTCGGGCGCCTCGCTCGCAGCAGCTCGCACGGCCGGCGTTGCGGCCTTTGACGTGACGGCGGACGGCAAGTTCGCCAACAACAAGGTGACGCTGGATACGACGCTTTCGGGCGCCGGCGGCCTTTCCTTCAAGGGCGGCGGCAATCTCGATATCGGCGGCAACATGCCGATCGCGATGAAGTTCAATGGCAACGTCCCCTTCGCGCTCATCGCCAACCTGATGGCGGAAAAGGGCTTCACACTGACAGGCCAGGCGAATGTCGATGTGGCGATTTCCGGTTCCGCCAAAGCGCCGCAGATCGCCGGCACGATCGCCACGTCAGGTGGGCGCCTCGTCGACGTGCGCCGCAACCTTGCGCTCAACGACCTGACCGCCAACGTCGCGCTCGACGGCAAGCAGGCGACGATCTCCAGGCTCTCGGCCAATCTCGCGACCGGTGGCTCGGTCGAAGCCAGCGGCACCGTCGGCACCGTGCCGGGCTCAGGCTTCCCGGCCAACCTGACGATCAAGCTGAACAACGCGACCTATGTCGACGGCACGCTGTTCAACGCCAATGTCGCCGGCGAGATGACGCTGACCGGCCCCCTGGTCGCGACCCCGACGCTCGGCGGCAAGGTGACGATCCGCAAGGCCTCGATCACCATTCCCGAGAAGCTGCCGACATCGCTGTCGGCGATCGACATCAAGCACAAGAATGCGCCGCCCAAGGTGCAGAAGATGGTCAAGGACCTGCGCAAGGACGAAGTGCCAGCCGCCGGGGCCAATGCCAGCGGCGTCATCGCCTTCGATCTCGGCGTCAATGCGCACCAGATCTTCGTGCGCGGCCGCGGCATCGACGCGGAACTCGGCGGCGACCTGACGATCCGCGGCACCGCGGTGCAACCGGTCATTTCCGGTGGCTTCGAGATGCGCCGCGGGCGGCTTGAAATCCTCGGCAAGCGCCTGACCTTCACCGACGGCAATATCGGCTTTGGCGGCGACCTGATCCCGACGCTCGACCTCAAGGCGACGTCCAGCGTCGGCGCGACCACCATCACCGTCTCGGTTGCAGGCCTCGCCAACAATCCGCAGATCGCCTTCTCGTCCTCCCCGGCCCTGCCGCAGGACGAAATCCTGGCGCAGCTGATCTTCAACCGGTCGCTGTCGAACCTCTCGGCCTTCCAGATCGCGCAGCTCGCCTCCGCCGTCAGCCAGCTTGCCGGTGGTGGTTCGACCTCGCTGCTCGACGGCCTGCGCAACAAGCTCGGCGTCGACGATCTCGACGTCACCACCGACGAGAATGGCGGCGCGTCCGTGCGCGCCGGCAAGTATCTCAACGACCGCACCTATATCGAGCTGCAGCAGGGCTCCGATTCCGCCTCCAGCAAGGCGGTCATCAATCTCGATGTCGGCAAGGGCGTGAAGCTCAAGGGCTCGGCCGCCGGCGACGGTTCGGCCTCGGGCGGTGTCTTCTTCGAAAAGGAATATTGAGCAGCGCCCGGCGAAAATACGCCTGACCTGCTCAGCAGTGAGCATGAGAAGGCCCGCGGATCCGGTCGCGATCCGCGGGCTCATCTCTCTTCACGAAGACCGCCTCGACGGCGAGGTCCGCCGCAATCCTTCAAATGCACCAGCCGCGTTTCGAGCTTGGGCTCTGCCGCATGTCATCAGCGCAGAACCGCGCGCATTCCTGCACGACCTGTTTCAGGCCCAGCCGTTCTCGGGAACGAAGGAGGCTTCGCGGCGCGGGCGCGTCTGCTCGTAGCGGTTCCATGCGACGGCATCAGGCGACAGGCCGGTCATCTCGGTCTTTCGGGCAAGCGCGACGAGTTCGTCGATAGAGAGGGCATCGCCGCGTTCGATCTTCCGGAGCGCCGCGTCGATCAAGGACAGGCCGTGTTCGACACGGTCGCGCAGGTCCAAGAATGCCGATTGCTGGACGGCAAGCGTTTGCCCGAGGGCCGGCGCGGTACCGGCGAGCATTTCGGTAATCCGTGTGAGACTGAGGCCAAGCCGCCGCAGCGCCAGGATTTCGGTCAGCCGCGCGATTTCGACCGCACCATAGAGCCGCCACTTCTTTTCCGTCCGCCGCGGCGAGATCAGGCCGCGATCCTCATAGACCTTGAGAGCGCGGATGGTTAGGCCAAGGCGGTCGGCGCATTCGGCAGCCGACAGCAGTTCATCGTGGTTCACGCCCATGAGCACCTCTTCGAAACACATTCAAAAGAGGTGACTTTGCCGTCAGCCTGAGCGGGCTTTGCGAAGTTTTGATGGAGATTTGGCGAAGACGCACCATGAAAGGCGATTTGCCGTCTCGCGCCGTCGAAACTTCCAGGATCACTCCGTGGAATTGCCACTTTGCCGAACCTACATCGGTGTCGGCGCGCGACCGCACGCCCCATTTGTTTCATTCCTTTTTCAGGTGATTGCCTTGCCCTCTTCTTTTCCGCATCCCGAACTGCCCGCCCAATTCCACCCCTTCGTCGCCGGCTATCAGTGGAACCGTGATCTGCTCGGGCAATCCGACTCGAGCATCTTTCTCCTCAAGGCGCCCGATCGTCCCATGCTGGTTCTGAAGCTCGAGGAAGCCGGCCCGTTCAACGAGTTCGTCGACGAGGCGGCGCGGCTTGATTGGCTGGCATCAAAGGACGTGCCTTGCCCCCGGGTGATCGCCCGCGCCTTCGGCGCGGAAACCAACTGGCTGCTGCTGCAGGCCGTGGAAGGGACAGACCTCGCCTCCACGACATTGTCGCCCAAGGACCAGATCGTCATCCTTGCCGACGCCCTGAAGCGACTGCATGCGCTGGATATCGCCACCTGCCCCTTCGATCATCGGATCGAAAAGCGCGTCGCCATCGCGAAAGCACGCACCCAGGCCGGCGTGATCGACGAGAGCGACTTCGACGAAACGCGGCTCGGCCGCACGGCGGCGGATCTCTTTGCCGAACTGCAGGCGCGCATGCCCCAAGCCGGCAAGCTCGTCGTCACCCATGGCGACGCCTGCCTGCCGAACATCATCGAGAAGAACGGCCGGTTTTCCGGCTTCATCGATTGCAGCCGGCTGGGCGTCGCCGACCCCTATCAGGACATCGCACTCGCCTGCCGCAGCGTCGCCTACAATCTCGGCGAGGAATGGGTTCAACCGTTTCTGACCCGCTACGGTATCGACAAGGACGATTCCGAGAAACGCGACTTCTACTGCCTGCTCGACGAGTTCTTCTGATCGCGTAGCCATCAAAGCATATGCTCAGGCAGCGAAAGGCCCGCAACGCCTCAGGCGGCGTTGCGGGCCTCGATGCTCAGGTCGACGATATCGGCATCTTCCATGGCGTTGAACAACGCCCAGATATGGCCGAAGGGATCAATGAAGGCGCCGACGCGATCGCCCGTCGACAAGGTTTCGGCCGCATTGCGAAGGCTTGCTCCGGCGCCGATCGCCCGGCCGATGACGCGATCGACGTCGCGCACATGCAGTTCCAGGATCACCGCCGTCGTGCCGAGCGCATGCGGCGAGCGCGGCCCGCCAAGCTTGGGCTCGGCATCGCGGCGCGGGTTGGCCCCGGCAATCCGAAACACCGATTCCCCGATCCTCAAGTCCGCACTCGTCAGAATGCCGCTTGGCCATTCATGCCGCTGCAGCAGTTCGGCACCGAGCGCTTCGCGATAGAAGGCGATGGCGCGATCCTCGTCGCCATGCCTGACGAACAGCTTCACACAGATCTGCCGATCGGCAAGCCTGCCGCCATTGGCAACCATGACATCCTCCATCTTGGGTGAGGCGGCCATCATAGCGGAACACGAGAACAAATCAAGAACAATTCGACTCCGAGAGGCATTTTCCTCGCCGGTTCGAGCCGCCCGCAACGTTCAGAATGCGCCGGTCATCTTGCTGGTTTTCAACAGAATATTCGTCTCCGTGACGGTGATGCCGTCGATCAGACGGATGCGCCGCAGCGTCTCGTCGAAGGAGACGAGATCGCGGTCCTGAAGCTCGGCGATAAAATCCCAGCGGCCATTGGTGCTGTGCAGCGCGCGCACCTGCGGCAGGCCGCGCAACTGCTCGGCAACACGGTCGGCCATCTTGCCGTGCACCTCGATCATGACCACGGCACGAACGCCCGAAGCCGGAATTTCCGCACCGGTACGGATGGTAAAAGCGGCGATCGTGCCGTTCGCGACCAGCCTGTCGATGCGGGCAGTGACCGTCGCCCGCGACACGCCCGTCATTTCCGATAGCGTCGAAACGGGAATGCGCGCATTCTGCCGCAGCGCGCTGATGAGCGCCTGGTCGAGATCATCCATTGCCTGTCACTTTGTAAAATGGGGCTTATCAATCTGTCGAATTTAGCTCACTAATCGGCAGTTTTCCATCTTTTTGCTGACGCCCATTTTCGCCATAATCCACACATCCCGAACGGGATCACATGGGAATTATCTTGAGAAGGAATCGGGCGGACATGACGACCATCACGCTGATCGGCGCACCCATCGAGGAAGGTTCTGGACGGCGCGGCGCGGCCATGGGCCCGACGGCCCTGCGTATCGCCGGGATCGACACGGTGCTGCGCGACCTCGGCCATACGGTTCACGACGAAGGCGACGTCAAGCCGCTGCCGGCCCGCGACCTTGCCAACCATCCGGGCGCCAACAACCTGCAGATCGTCGCAGCCTTCGCCCGTGCGCTGCATGATTCCGTGCACGACACCGTGCGCAAGGGCCACTTCCCGATCATCCTGGGTGGCGACCACGCGCTTTCCATGGGCAGCGTCTCCGGCATGGCGCGCTACGCCGCCGACGTCGGCCGACCGCTCTTCGTGCTCTGGCTCGACGCCCATGCCGACTTCAACTCGCCGTCGACCTCGCCCTCCGGCAACATGCACGGCATGCCCGTGGCCTTCTTCTGCGGCCAGGCGGAATTTGCCCCGATCCTGCCGTCCGACCGTCCGCTCGTCGACCCAACCAAGGTCTTCCAGGTCGGCATCCGCTCGGTCGACGACCGCGAGCGTGAAGAGATCGCCGAGCATGGCGTCCGCGTTTATGACATGCGCGCCGTCGACGAACTCGGCATGGCCCATATCATGCGCCAGATCCTCGAAGAGGTTCGCGCCGCCAACGGCCTGCTGCATGTCAGCCTCGACGTCGACTTCATGGATCCGGACCTTGCGCCCGGCGTCGGCACCACCGTCCCCGGCGGCGCCACTTTCCGCGAAGCGCACCTGATCATGGAAATGCTCTGGGAAAGCGGGCTTGTTTCCTCGCTCGACGTCGTCGAGCTCAACCCCTTCCTCGACGACCGCGGCAAGAGCGCGCGCGTCCTGGTCGAACTGACGGCAAGCCTCTTCGGCCGCCGCGTTCTCGACCGGCCGACCCGCAGCGCCTGAGAAGAAAGACAAACGGAGGACGATATATGAACACGACGGCAGCCCTGATCGAAACCGAATACCGGCTCGGCGCCCATAACTACAAACCGCTCGACGTGGTGCTCTCGCGCGGCGAAGGCGTCTATGTCTGGGACATGGAGGGCAATCGCTACCTCGATTGTCTCTCGGCCTACTCCGCCGTGAACCAGGGCCACTGCCACCCGAAGATCCTGCAGGCGATGATGGAGCAGGCGCAGAAGCTGACGCTGACCTCCCGCGCCTTCCGCAACGACCAGCTGGCGCATTTCTACGAAGAGATCGCAGCGCTCACCGGCTCGCACAAGGTGCTGCCGATGAACTCGGGCGCGGAAGCCGTCGAGACCGCCGTCAAGGCGGTGCGCAAGTGGGGCTATGAGGTCAAGGGCGTGGCCGAGAACAAGGCCGAGATCATCGTCTGCTCCAACAACTTCCACGGCCGCACCATGGGCATCGTCGGCTTCTCCACCGACCCGGACGCCCGCACGGGCTTCGGCCCGTTCGCGCCCGGCTTCCGCGTCGTGCCTTTCGGTGACATCGACGCCTTCCGCGCGGCGATCAACGAAAACACCGTCGCCTTCCTCGTCGAGCCGATCCAGGGCGAAGCCGGCGTCATCGTACCGCCGGTCGGCTACTTCACGACGGTACGCGAACTCTGCACCAAGCACGGCATCACGCTGATACTCGACGAGATCCAGACCGGTCTCGGCCGCACCGGCAAGCTGCTTGCCGAAGAGCATGAGGCGATCGAAGCCGACGTGACGCTGATCGGCAAGGCTCTATCAGGCGGTTTCTACCCGGTTTCGGCCGTGCTTTCGAATTCCGAAGTGCTCGGCGTCCTGAAGCCCGGCCAACACGGCTCGACCTTCGGCGGCAATCCGCTCGCCTGCGCCATTGCCCGTGCCGCGCTGAAGGCGCTGACGGAAGAAGGCATGATCGAGAACTCGGCGAAAATGGGCGAGCGCTTCCAGAAGGGCCTCACCGACATCCGTTCCAACATCATCAAGGAAGTGCGCGGTCGCGGCCTGATGCTGGCCGTGGAGCTGGTGCCGGAAGCCGGCGGCGCCCGCAAGTATTGCGAAGCGCTGAAAGGGCTCGGAATCCTCGCCAAGGACACCCACGGCGACACCATCCGCATCGCGCCCCCGCTCGTCATCACTGCCGAGCAGGTGGATTGGGCGGTCGAACAGTTCGCCAAGGTTCTCGCTTCCGCCTGATCGTCGTGGATCCGACACCTTCAATCGCGCCCCGGCTTCAACCGGGGCGCAATGTCTTTAAGCTCTTGCAAAAGCAAGTCTTAACGAATCCCGGCCTATAGTCCTTTCCCAAAGCGCAAAGCGGTTCCTCCGCGCATGATGCAGCTGCGCCCTGCCGGATGTAATCGGCGGACTGGAAGGATCTCTCCTTTATGGACCATTGGCCGCGCATCACGCGCCGTCAGCCATGCGGAGAGATCTGGAGTTTGGCGATGTCGCGCCCAGAGGCGTCGACCGGAAAGCTGGAAGGACCTTCGATGACAAGCACACTCAGGACGGCCGGGTTCGACGGCGAGACGCTGGAAATCATTGCGTTCCGCCTCCACGATCAGGAATTCTGCGTCAAGACGACGACGATCCGTGAAATCCGCGGCTGGGCGCCCTCGACGCCCATCCCGCATTCGCCGCCGGAAGTGATCGGCGTCATGAACCTGCGCGGCACGGTGATCCCGATCATCGACCTCGCCCACAAGCTCGGCATGAAATCGACCACCGCCAACGAGCGCAGCGCCATCGTCGTCGCCGAAGTGCACAACATGGTGATCGGCCTCGTCGTCGACCGCGTGTCGGACATTCTCACGGTCCAGGGCAGCCAAGTGCAGCCGGTGCCGGAAGTCACGGCCTCCTTCGACAAGAGCTTCGCCGAAGGCATCATTGCCAACGAAACCGGCATGATCTGCTTCCTGAACCTCGCCCGCATGTTCAAGGAACGCGAGGTCGAGGAACTGGCCGCCTAAAGCAACAGGTCATCGATATTCAAGGCCGTCCGGCGTCTCGTCGGGCGGCTTTTTTGTTGGTTATTTGCTCAACCAGAGGGCAATACTTTAGAAAAACAGGAGAAACTAATTCAACTAAAATTGGGATCTACGAGTTCTTACAACTGAAATTTGATAGTTGCTATTTTAACACCTGCTTAATAGTCCTATCACTAACCTAGATTGTATAAACACGGCGCCTGGGCATGAAGCCCGACAGTTCGAACTCTCCTCACGAAGTACGAATTCGCTGACCCGGTGGGCCGGCGCGGGACGACCAGACATTTTTCGGCAGGCCGGCATTTGTCTTAGTCCGGGAGTTGCGCCGCTTCGGCCCCGCAAACCCTGTCAAAGAAGGCACGAAGCCCCCGGCTTGAGCCAACAAAACGAGAAGAGGGTTAAAATGTTCGCTCTCGGAAAAATTGCAGACGCGAACCAGATCATCGCCGCGCTCTCGAAGTCGCAGGCCATCATCCAGTTCGACCTGACCGGCAAGATCCTGACTGCCAATGAGAATTTCTGCCAGGCTCTTGGTTACAGCCTCAACGAAATCGTCGGCCAGCACCACCGCATGTTCTGCTCCGCCGACTACGCCCAGACGCAGGAATATCGCGACTTTTGGGCCCGGCTCGGCCGCGGCGAATTCGACGTCAATGCCTACAAGCGTGTCGCCAAGGGCGGCCGCGAAATCTGGATCCAGGCGACCTACAACCCGGTGCTTCGCAACGGCAAGCCCTACAAGGTGGTCAAGTTCGCCAGCGACATCACCGCCGCCAAGGCAAGGGCCACGGAAGATGCCGGCAAGCTCGACGCGATCTCCCGCTCACAGGCCGTGATCGAGTTCACGCCATCGGGCGAGATCCTGACCGCCAACGAAAACTTCTGCGCCGCGCTCGGCTACAGCCTGCAGGAAATCCAGGGCAAGCACCACAGCATGTTCTGCGAGCCGAACTATGCCCGCACCGCCGAATATGCCGACTTCTGGAAACGGCTCGCCGCCGGCGAGTTCTTCTCCAACGAGTTCGTGCGCTACGGCAAGGGTGGCAAGGAAATCTGGATCCAGGCGGCCTATAACCCGATCCGCGACTTCAGCGGCAAGGTCTACAAGGTCGTCAAGTTCGCGACCGATGTCAGCGAGCGCATGAGCGCCATCAACAGCCTCGGCGCGGGCCTGCGGGCGCTCGCCGAAGGCGATCTGACGCGAAACCTCGACACGCCCTTCGTGCCGAGCATGGAAGCGGTGCGCACAGACTTCAACGACGCGACCGCCAAGCTGCGCGGGGCGATGCGGACCGTCGGCGACAATGCCAGCGCGATCGCCTCCGGTGCCCGCGAAATCCGGGCCGCCGCCGACGACCTGTCGAAGCGCACCGAACAGCAGGCCGCTTCCGTGGAAGAGACCGCCGCAGCGCTCGACGAGATTACCACGACCGTCTCGGACTCCAGCCGCCGCGCCGAGGAGGCGGGGGGCCTGGTCGCCAAGACCAAGGCCGGTGCCGAACGCTCCGGCAATGTGGTCAAGAGCGCGATCGGCGCGATGGACCAGATCGAACAGTCGTCCCGCGAAATTTCCAACATCATCGGCGTGATCGACGACATCGCCTTCCAGACGAACCTTTTGGCGCTGAACGCCGGTGTCGAAGCGGCCAGAGCCGGTGAGGCCGGCAAGGGCTTCGCCGTTGTCGCCCAGGAAGTGCGCGAACTGGCGCAGCGCTCGGCCAGTGCCGCCAAGGACATCAAGGCGCTGATCGGCACCTCCACCGAACACGTCAAGAACGGCGTGTCGCTGGTCGGCCAGACCGGGGCGGCGCTCGAAGAAATCCTCGTCCAGGTCCAGGAGATCAACGCCAACGTCTCGGCGATCGTCGAAGCCGCCCGCGAACAATCGACCGGTCTCAAGGAGATCAACCAGGCGGTCAACTCGATGGACCAGGCGACCCAGCAGAACGCCGCCATGGTCGAGGAAAGCACGGCGGCCAGCCACGCCATGGCCCGCGAGGCGGAAGCGCTGCACGAACTGCTCCGCCAGTTCCGCTACGGCGAGCAGGCCCAGGTCGTCGATGCAAACCGCCATATCGAAGATCGCGCGCAGCCGTCACGCCTGCACGCCACCGCCCGCGCCTTACGCGGCGGCCAACGAACGAGCCTCGCTGCGGCACCGGCCGCGGATGGCTGGCAGAATTTCTGAGCGCACATCCCTGCACCCCGCGCTCGGGAATGGGGAAGGCGGCGACCGGTAGCCGCCTTCCCTTAAATCTTTTCGGAAGAGTACCCGCTTGGGAAAACGCGCTGTCGATGAGCGCGCAGAAGCTCTGGCGGGTAAAGGAGACAGTCTAAGCCGCTTCCGGACGCTTGATCTTTGCGGCCGCCTCCAGCACCAGCGGCGTCAGGCCTTCGCCGCCCTTGTCGATATGCTCGAACAGTTTGCGCCGCATGCGCGGCTCCCAATACTTGTTGATATGGGTGGCAACGCCTTGGGCGGCCTCGCTCTCGGGCTGGCTCTTGAAGAAGGTGGCGATCTGGTTCGCCATGTAGATCAGCTTGGTGTTGGTATTGTCATGCGACATCGACGGCAGCTCCGGACTTGATGCGTTCGGCATGGGTGAAAATCTCGAACTCGTCGCCGCGCACGAGCGCAATCAGCGTCATGCCTGCAGCTTCGGCCGTGCGGATGGCGAGCGCCGTCGGCGCCGAGATGGCAATGATCACGGGGCTGCCGACGACCGCCGTCTTCTGCACCATCTCGACGGAGACACGGCTGGTGACGACGACAGCGCCCTCGCTTCCCTTGAAACCAGCGCGTGCCGAAGCACCGATCAACTTGTCGAGCGCATTGTGGCGGCCGACATCCTCGCGCACGGCAATCAGCCCGCGGCCAGGCACATAGAAAGCGGCACCGTGCACGGCCCGCGTCTCGAAATGGAGCGGCTGCTGACCGTTAAGCAGCGACACGGCCGAAACCACGTCCTCCTGCGACAGCGTCAATCTCGAACGAGAAACGTCCGGCGTCGGCCGTACCGCCTGCTCGATCGATTCGATGCCGCAAAGACCGCAACCGACCGGCCCCGCCATGTGCCGTCGGCGCTGGCGCAGCATGTCGTTCTCTTCGTCCTGAAGCACAATCTGCAGGTCGATACCGAGATTGCCGGCGACCGTCTCCGAGACGATCTCCACCGTTTCGATCTGACCGGGATCGGTGATGATGCCCTCGGTCAGGCTGAAGCCGACGGCGAAATCCTCGAGATCGCCGGGTGTCGCCATCATCACCGCATGGGTCGAGCCGCCATAGCTGAACGCGACCGGCGTCTCCTCCGGCACGGCCCGCGCGCCGCCCCGGAGCGCGCCGTTGCGGCGGGCGGCCTCGGGAACGGTCTTGGATGTCTTAAATGTCGCCATGATCGATCGCAGTGCGGGCCATCACTCGGCCGCCTCCAGCTTGCCGGAAATCCGGCGCGACTGGCGGGCCTGCTCGTCATAGTCCACCTGCCAGTCCGAAGGACCGTTCGACGGCATCACCTGCACTGCCGTCACCTTGTATTCCGGGCAGTTGGTCGCCCAGTCGGAGAAGTCGGTCGTGATGACGTTCGCCTGCGTCGATGGATGGTGGAAGGTGGTGTAGACGACGCCGGGCGCGACGCGATCGGTGATCAGCGAGCGAAGCGTCGTCTCGCCGGCACGGCTTGCCAGCCTGATCCAGTCGCCGTCACGGATGCCGCGCTGTTCGGCGTCGTGCGGATGGATCTCCAGCCGGTCTTCCGCATGCCAGACGACGTTGTCGGTGCGCCGCGTCTGGGCGCCGACATTGTACTGGCTGAGGATACGGCCGGTGGTCAAAAGCAGCGGGAAACGTGGGCCGGTGCGTTCGTCCGTCGCCACATATTCGGTGCGAATGAACTTGCCCTTGCCACGCACGAAGCCGTCGACATGCATGATCGGCGAACCCTCGGGATGTGCCTCGTTGCAGGGCCACTGCACCGAGCCCATTTTCTCGAGATAGTCGTAGGAGACGAGCGCGAAGCTCGGCGTCGTCGCGGCGATCTCGTCCATGATTTCCGACGGATGACGATAGTTCCAGTTGAGGCCCATGGTCTGCGCCAGCTTCTGCGTGACCTCCCAGTCGGCATAGCCGTTCTTCGGCGTCATCACCTTGCGCACCCGGTTGATGCGGCGCTCGGCATTGGTGAAGGTGCCGTCCTTCTCAAGGAAGGTCGAGCCCGGCAGGAAGACATGCGCATAGTTGGCGGTCTCGTTGAGGAACAGGTCGTGCACGACGACGCATTCCATCGCAGCGAGGCCGGCGGCCACATGCTTGGTGTCCGGATCCGACTGCAGGATGTCCTCGCCCTGGATGTAGAGGGCCTTGAACGTGCCGTCGACGGCGGCATCGAGCATGTTGGGGATGCGCAAGCCGGGCTCGTTGGAGATCTCGACGCCCCAGAGCTTCTCGAAGGTTTCGCGCGTCGCATCGTCCGACACGTGGCGATAGCCCGGCAGTTCGTGCGGGAAAGAGCCCATGTCGCAGGAGCCCTGCACGTTGTTCTGGCCACGCAGCGGGTTCACGCCGACGCCCGGCCGGCCGATATTGCCGGTGACCATGGCGAGGTTGGCAATCGCCATGACCGTCGTCGAGCCCTGGCTGTGCTCGGTGACCCCGAGGCCGTAGTAGATCGCGCCATTGCCGCCGGTGGCGTAGAGCCTTGCGGCGCCACGCACCAGGTCGGCCGGTACGCCGGTATAGGCCTCGGTCGCCTCGGGGCTATGGTAGGGCTCGGCGACGAAGGCGGCCCAATCCTCGTATTCCGACCAGTCGCAGCGCTCGCGGATGAACTTCTCGTTGGCGAGGCCTTCGGTGACGATCACATGGGCGATCGAGGTCAGGATGGCGACATTGGTGCCGGGCTGCAGCGGCAAGTGATAGGCCGCCTCCACATGCGGCGAGCGCACGATGTCGGTGCGGCGCGGATCGATGACGATCAGCTTGGCGCCTTCGCGTAAGCGCTTCTTCAGTCGCGACCCGAAGACCGGATGGCCGTCGGTCGGGTTGGCGCCGATGATGACGGCGACGTCGGTGAACTCGACTGAATCGAAGTTCTGCGTACCGGCAGAGGTGCCGAAGGCCTGGCCGAGGCCGTAGCCTGTCGGCGAGTGGCAGACGCGGGCGCAGGTGTCGACGTTGTTGTTGCCGAAGCCGGCGCGCACCAGCTTCTGCACCAGATAGGTCTCTTCATTGGTGCAGCGCGACGAGGTGATGCCGCCAACGGAATCGCGACCGTACTGATACTGGATCCGCCGGAACTCGGAAGCCACATGCGCATAGGCCTCCTCCCAGGTAACCTCGCGCCAGGGATCGGAGATCTTCTCGCGGATCATCGGGTTGAGGATGCGGTCCTTGTGGTTGGAATAGCCATAGGCGAAGCGGCCCTTGACGCAGGAGTGGCCGCGGTTCGCCTGGCCGTCCTTCCACGGCACCATGCGCACCAGCTCTTCGCCGCGCATCTCCGCCTTGAACGAGCAGCCGACGCCGCAATAGGCGCAGGTCGTCACCTCGGAATGTTCCGGCTGGCCGATCTCGATCACGGACTTTTCGGTGAGCGTCGCGGTCGGGCAGGCCTGCACGCAGGCGCCGCAGGAGACGCATTCAGACGACAGGAAGTCTTCCGCCATGCCGGCCGAAACGCGGCTGTCGAAGCCACGGCCGCCGATCGTCAGCGCGAAGGTACCCTGCACTTCCTCGCAGGCGCGCACACAGCGCGAACAGACGATGCATTTTGCCGGATCATAGGTGAAATAGGGATTGGACTCGTCCTTCGGCATCCACTTGGCGTTGATCTCGCCATTGTTGCGCGCCGTGACGTGGTTCTCGCCCTCATAGCCGTAGCGCACGTCGCGAAGACCCACGGCACCGGCCATGTCCTGCAGCTCGCAATCGCCATTGGCAGCACAGGTCAGACAGTCGAGCGGGTGATCGGAGATGTAGAGCTCCATCACCCCGCGCCGCACATCCTTCAGCCGCGGCGTCTGGGTGGAGACCTCGATGCCGGCCGCAACGGGCGTCGTGCAGGACGCCGGCATGCCGTTGCGCCCCTTGATCTCGACCAGACAGAGCCGGCAGGAGCCGAAGGCGTCCATCATGTCGGAAGCGCAGAGTTTTGGCACCTCGATGCCCGCATCCATCGCCGCCCGCATGATCGAAGTGCCCTCGGGCACCGTGACCTCGCGGCCGTCGATCGTCAGCGTCACCAGCTTTTCGGACTTGGAAGCAGGAGTGCCGTAGTCGATTTCATGAATGAGAGACATGGTCTTCCTCCTCACTCCGCCGCTTCAACGCGCGGTGCCGGCTGAAAATCATCCGGGAAATGGGTCATCGCGCTCATGACGGGATAGGGCGTGAACCCGCCCAGCGCACAGAGCGAACCGTACTTCATCGTGTTGCAGAGATCGGCGAGCAGCTCGCGGTTCTTCTCCGGCTCGATGCCGGCGGCGATCCTGTCGGCGACCTCGACACCGCGGGTCGAACCGATGCGGCAGGGCGTGCACTTGCCGCAGCTTTCAACCGCACAGAACTCCATCGCGAAACGGGCTTGGTTGAGCATGTCGACCGTATCGTCGAAAACGACGATGCCGGCGTGGCCGATGAGGCCGTCGCGCGCGGCAAAAGCCTCATAGTCGAACGGCGTGTCGAACAGGGCGCGCGGGAAATAGGCGCCGAGCGGACCGCCGACCTGCACGGCCTTCACCGGCCGGCCGCTCGCCGTGCCGCCGCCGATGTGATCGACGATCTCGCCGAGCGCCAGGCCGAAGGCGGTCTCAAAGAGGCCGGCATGCTTGACGTTGCCGGCGATCTGGATCGGGATCGTGCCGCGCGACCGGCCCATGCCGAAGTCGCGGTAATAGGCAGCGCCCTTGTCCATGATGATGGGGACGGAGGCGAGCGAGATCACGTTGTTGATCACGGTCGGACAGTCGAACAGGCCCTTATGGGCCGGAAGCGGCGGCTTGGCGCGCACGATGCCGCGCTTGCCTTCGAGGCTGTTCAGAAGCGCCGTTTCCTCGCCGCAGACATAGGCGCCGGCACCCTCGCGCACTTCCATGTCGAAGGCACGGCCCGAGCCGAGCACCGAAGGCCCGAGCACACCGGCCTTGCGGGCGATCTCGATCGCCGCGGCCATCGCCGCGATCGCATGCGGGTATTCGGAGCGGGTATAAATGAAGCCCTTGGTGGCGCCGGTCGCAATGCCGGCGATCGCCATGCCCTCGATCAGGACGAAGGGATCGCCTTCCATGATCATCCGGTCGGCAAAGGTGCCGCTGTCGCCTTCGTCGGCGTTGCAGACGATGTATTTGCGCGCGCCCGCCGCATCGAGAACGGTCTTCCATTTGATGCCGGTCGGAAAGCCCGCGCCGCCGCGGCCGCGAAGGCCGCTCTCAGTCACTTGCGCGACGATGTCCTGCGGCGCCATCGCAATGGCGTTGCGCAGGCCTGCGAGCCCGCCATGGGCCTGGTAATCGTCGAGCGACAGCGGATCGATGATGCCGCAGCGCGCAAAAGTCAGACGCGTCTGCTGCTTGAGGAAGGGGATCTCCTCGGTCTTCCCGAGACAGAGTGCATGATCACCGCCCTCGAGCAGGCCGGCATCGAGCAGCGAGGGAACGTCACGTGCCTTGACCGGGCCATAGGCCACGCGGCCGCCATCGGTTTCCACCTCGACCAGCGGTTCCAGCCAATGCATGCCGCGCGAACCGTTGCGCACGATCACCGCGTCAAGGCCGCGGGCTGCGACCGCCTCGCTCATCGCCTTTACGACCTTCTCGGCGCCGAGCGCGATCGCTGCCGCATCGCGCGGGATGTAGATCTTCACCGTCATCGCCGCGCCTCCTGAACAAGTGCTTCGAGGTCAGTGGCGTCGACCCGGGCATGCACCTCTCCGTCCAGCATGGCGGAGGGTGCACAGGAACAGAGCCCGAGACAGTAGACCGGCTCCAGCGTCACGGCTCCGTCAGGCGTCGTCTGGTGAAAATCGATACCGAGCAGCCGCTTGGCGCGTTCGGCAAGCGCGTCGCCGCCCATCGACTGGCAAGCCTCGGCGCGACAGAGCTTCAGCACGTGGCGCCCGGCCGGGCGCTCGCGGAAATCATGGTAGAAGCTCATGACGCCGTAGACTTCGGCGCGCGAGAGGTTGAGTTCGCGGGCAATCACCGGAAGACATTCCTGCGGCACATAGCCGAACTCTTCCTGCAGCTCATGCAGGATCGGCAGCAAGGGCCCTTCGAGCCTCTTCAGCTCCTCGACGATGGCGAGCGTGGTCTCCGCGATATCGGCACGCGGCTGATGGATGTTCAACGGGAGCCCTCCCGGCTCAAGGGCGAGACGGCAGCACCCGAAACGGGCGACCGGCCCAGCCGACATTTCACTTCTGGCGAAGGCCGTTCCTCGGCGGTCTCCGGCCATGATCAAAAAGCTTCGCGCTTATGGCCGCATGGGTCAATAAGGCTGTTCCGTCGGTCGATAGAAAAAATCTATTGAACCTGATTTCGCTCGCCGAGAATGCGTGCTTCGTGCAGCAAAGCTGAGACCAGCGGCGTAAACGGCTCACGATGCGTCGCAACCAGACCGACCGTGTGACGGGCGTCCGGATCGACGATCGGGATCATCCGGATATCTTCGTGAAAACCGAATGATTTCGCGACGTTGAACGGCATGATACTGGCCCATCGACCGGTGCGCACATGGGAAAAAAGCACGATCATCGAGTTCGATTCGAGCGTCGGCTTGGCGACGGCGCCAGCCTCCGAAAAATGCTGGTTGATGATGCGCCGGTTCTGCATATCGGCCGTCAATAGACAAAGCCGAACGTCGCTAACCTCTTTCCACGTCACGCTTTCCCGCTCCGAAAGCGGCGTTCCGGCGGCGGTGACGAGGTGATAGCGCTCGACCTGGAGCGGAACGCTGGTCACCCGGCCGAGCGGCTCGTTCTCCAGATAGGTGAGCCCCGCATCGATCTCGAGATTTTCGAGCAACGCCAGGATCTGCACCGATGTCGTCGACAGCACGGAAAAGGTGACATCAGGGTGCTTTTCCTGGAAAGGTGCTGTGATCATCGGCACCATGGCAAGCGTCGTCGGCACCGCGGCCAGTCGGATATGCCCGGAAAGACCCTTGCGCGCCGCCCGCATCTCCTCGCGCATGGTGCGGGCATCGCCGACGATGCGGCGCGCCCATTCGAGCACGCGCTGCCCCTCGGGCGTCAGGCCCTGAAAGCGCGATCCGCGGCTGACGAGCATGACGCCGAGCTGGTCCTCGAGCTGGCGAATGGCCGCCGACAGCGTCGGCTGCGTCACGCCGCACTCCTCCGCCGCCCGGCCAAAGTGCCGTTCGCGTGCAAGGACGAGGAACATTTCCAGCTTGTCGATCATGGCTACCCTTTGAGGACTGGTCTGGCCCTCCCCCTGCGGTCAAGGTCGAATGAATACGGTGCGGCTTGTCTCTGCTCTCCGCCTATAAGAGCCTGCAAGAGAAGGTGTCGGCAGGTGGATGCGGGGCAAATGCTGATCCCCTGTTCACACGATCAATTGCCCGCCATTCACTTCCAGCACCTGGCCGGTGATGTAGCCCGACAAGGCATGCGAGGCGAGGAAGAGATAGGCCGGTGCGCAGTCTTCCGCCGTGCCGAGCCGGCCGAGCGGAATGGTCTTTCGCGTCGCCTCCAGTTTCTCTGCCGACGAGTAGCGCTCGTGGAAGTCGGTGGTGATCGTGCCGGGCGAAACGCAGTTGACCCGGATGCCCTCAGGCGCAAGTTCCCGCGCCAAGGCCTTGGAATAGGTGGAGACGAAGGCCTTCGTCGCCGAGTAGATCGACGACCCGGCGCTGCCGCCGGTCAGTGCCGAGATCGACACGGTGTTGACGATCGCCGGATGCGTGCCCTTGCGCAACAGCGGCAGCATCGCCCGCGTCATCTCGACGACGGCGGTCTGGTTGAGCTGGACGACGGTCTGGTACTGCTCGTCGGTCAGCTCCGCCGCCGGGAAGCGGCCAACCATGGTTCCGGCATTGTTGATCAGGATATCGACACTCTCGAACCGGCTGCGCACCACATCGGCCAGCCCCTCGACACCATCCGGCGCGAGAAAGTCCGCTGTCGCCACATGGGCCCGGCCTTCCGTCGCCGCCGTTTCGAGAAAATCGGGCAGGTCGCCGATCGACCGGCCGGCATGGACGAGCACATGCGCGCCGCAATCCAGGAACTGGCGGGCAACCTCCAGCCCGATGCCGCGCCCGGCACCGGTGATCACGACGGTCATGCCCTTGAACAAGGCCGGATGAAACATGTCTTTCCCCTCTTCACTCCTGAGGCAGGGTCGCCTATCGCCGTAGCGAATGCAACGCGCGCCGACACCCTGGCCTCGCTGCGAAAGCGATTTCGTCGCAAACGCCGAATCTGAAATTGCATGGCTTTCGTTTTTGCATATTATGAAACAAAACGAAAATGGGGAGGACGGAATGTATTTGACCGGTCGGCAGGAGGAGATCCTGGAACTGGCAAAAAGCGAGGGACGGGTGCTGGTCGAGGAACTGGCGCAGCGCTTTTCCGTCACGCCGCAAACCATCCGAAAGGACCTGAACGATCTCTGCGACGCCAAGATCCTGAACCGCATTCATGGCGGTGCGATCTTCCCGAGCGGCAAGGAAAACGTCAAATACGACGCCCGCCGCCAGATCGCGGCACCGGAGAAACAGGCGATCGGCAAGGCCGCCGCCGAGCTCATCCCCGACAACGCGTCGCTTTTCATCAACATCGGCACGACGACCGAAGCCGTGGGCGAGGCCCTGCTCGACCACAAGGAACTGATGGTCATCACCAACAACATCAATGTCGCCAACCGCTTACGCGTCTTCCCCTCGATCGAGGTGGTGATCACCGGCGGCGTCGTCCGCGGCTCGGACGGCGGCATCGTCGGCGAGGCCGCCGTCGACTTCATCAAGCAGTTCAAGGTCGACTTCGCTGTCATCGGCGCCTCGGCGATCGACCATGACGGTGCGCTTCTCGATTTCGATTTTCGCGAAGTGAAAGTCGCCCAGGCGATCATCGCCAATGCCCGCCATGTCATCCTGGTTTCCGACTCGACCAAGTTCGAAAGAACCGCGCCTGTTCGCATCGGCCATATCTCGCAGGTTCAGACCTTCATCACCGATCGCTGTACGCTCGAAAATGTCAGGAAAATCTGTGTCGAACAGGATGTTCGCCTGATCGAAACCGACGCCTGAAGCCGGAGATTTAGACACCCCTTAAGATTCGCAGTGCATTCGTTTGACATTCGATATGTTTTCGTTTTAACTGATTTCACTTTCGCTGATGCATCAATTTGTGCATCGCGAAATGTGGAGGGGAAACAGCAGTGTCAGAGCAGGCAATCTACGACGTCTTCGTCATCGGCGGCGGCATCAACGGATGCGGCATCGCGCGCGACGCGGTCGGCCGTGGATACTCGGTCGCCTTGGCCGAAATGAACGACTTCGCCTCCGGCACGTCCTCCGGCTCCACCAAGCTCATTCACGGCGGCCTGCGCTACCTCGAACATTACGAATTCCGCCTCGTGCGCGAAGCGCTGATGGAGCGCGAAGTGCTCTGGGCGA
Source organism: Ensifer sp. NPDC090286 (assembly GCF_044769565.1). Taxonomy (NCBI): domain Bacteria; kingdom Pseudomonadati; phylum Pseudomonadota; class Alphaproteobacteria; order Hyphomicrobiales; family Rhizobiaceae; genus Ensifer; species Ensifer sp. NPDC090286. Next base: position 63,177 of record NZ_JBIVYF010000007.1, read on the forward strand.
TGGCGCCGCACGTCATCTGGCCGATGCGCTTCGTACTGCCCTATCACAAGGGCGGCCTGCGCCCGGCCTGGCTCATCCGCCTCGGCCTCTTCCTTTATGACCATATCGGCGGCCGCAAGCTGCTGCCGGCAACGGCGACGCTGGACATGAACCGCGATCCCGCCGGCAAGCCGCTGAAGCGCCTGTTCAACAAGGCGTTCGAATATTCCGACGGCTGGGTCAACGACGCCCGCCTGGTGGTGCTCAACGCCCGCGACGCTGCCGATCGCGGCGCCGTCATCATGGCGCGCACCCGCGTCGTCTCGGCACGGCGCGACGGCGCCCTCTGGACGATCGAAACCGAAAACCAGGCAACCGGCGAACGCAAGACGCTCAAGGCCCGCATGCTCATCAACGCTGCCGGCCCGTGGGTCGACGCGGTTCTCTCGGGCGCGCTCGGCAAGAACGACGTGCACAATGTCCGCCTCGTGCAGGGCAGCCATATCGTTGTGAAAAAGAAGTTCGACGATCCGCGCGCCTACTTCTTCCAGAACCCGGATGGCCGCATCATGTTCGCCATCCCTTACGAAGAAGATTTCACGCTGATCGGCACCACCGACCGCGACTATACCGGCAACCCGGCCGATGTCCGCATCAGCGACACAGAGGTCGATTATCTCTGCCAGGCAGCGAGCGAATATTTCCTCGAGCCGGTGACGAAGGACGATATCGTCTGGACCTATTCGGCCGTTCGCCCGCTCTACGACGACGGCGCCAGCAAGGCGCAGGAAGCAACGCGCGACTACGTGCTTCGGGTCGAGGGCGACAAGGGTGCGGCACCGCTGCTCAACGTCTTCGGCGGCAAGCTCACGACCTATCGCCGTCTCGGCGAGTCCGCCCTCGAAAAGATCGGCGAGGCGATCGGCGTCAAGGGGTCGAAATGGACGGCCGGCTCCAGGCTTCCGGGCGGTGATTTTCCTGCCCAGGGCTACGGCGACGAAGTCGCAAGACTGCAGAAGCAATATCCCTTCCTTGCGCGCCAGCATGCGCGTCGCCTCGTGCGCCTCTATGGCACGCGCGCCGCAGCGCTGCTCGGTTCGGCGTCGAACGAGGCCGCTCTTGGCCACCATTTCGGGGCCGATCTCTACGAGGCCGAGGTCAAGTGGCTGATGACGCAGGAATGGGCACGGCACGCCGAGGACGTGCTGTGGCGGCGAACGAAGCTGGGATTGAAGCTGACGCCGGGCGAGGCGGTAGCGCTGGAGGAATACATGCGGGGCGCGGCCAACGCAGCCGCCTGAGAACGCTCGCATGCAATGCATTTCCACGGGCGCGCGCGTCCGGAAATGCAGAAGACCGATGAGATAGAGCGTTTCCGCGCTGGGGTGGAAAACGCTCGGACTGCCTTAAGGCTGGGTGGAGAATTCAATGCTTGAAATGAAGAAGATATCCAAGGTCGTGGGCGGGGAGACGCACATCTACCCGACCGACCTGGTGCTGGAGAGGGGGTCGCTGAACGTTCTGCTCGGCCCGACCCTTTCCGGCAAGACGTCGCTGATGCGGCTGATGGCCGGCCTCGACAAGCCCGCCTCCGGTTCGCTGCTTTTCGACGGTGCCGACGTCACCGGCCTGCCGGTGCAGAAGCGCTCGGTCGCCATGGTCTACCAGCAGTTCATCAATTATCCGGCGATGACGGTCTATGAGAACATCGCCTCGCCGATGCGCATCAGCGGCGCCGACGCCGCCACGATCGACCGCGAAGTGCGCAAGGCCGCCGATCTCTTGAAGCTGACGCCCTATCTCGACCGCACGCCCTTGAACCTCTCGGGCGGCCAGCAGCAGCGCACGGCACTTGCGCGCGCCATCGTCAAGAATGCCGATCTCGTGCTGCTCGACGAACCGCTCGCCAACCTCGACTACAAGCTGCGCGAGGAACTGCGTGAAGAACTGCCGAAGATCTTCGCCGCCTCCGGCGCGATCTTCGTCTACGCGACCACCGAGCCCTCGGAAGCACTGCTGCTCGGCGGCAATACGGCTGCCATGAGCCAGGGCCGCATTACCCAGTTCGACAGGACGATCGACGTCTATCGCCGCCCGGTCGACCTGATCACCGCCCGCACCTTCGCCGATCCGCCGCTCAACTGCATCGAACTGGTCAAGTCGGGCGCGGCCTTCACGCTCGACGGCAAGCCAGTGCTGACGGTGCCCACGCATCTGGCTGGCATCGCCGACGGTCCCTGCACGGTCGCGTTCCAGCCGCACCACATTTCATTCGACCGCCCGCACGGCGGCGGCGACGCGCTCACCGTCAAGACGGCGATCTCCGAGATCGCCGGCTCCGAAAGCTTCATTCACGTCGGCTTTGCCAATGCGCGCTGGGTGATGCTGGCGCCGGGCATTCACGACATCGAACCCGACGCGACCCTGGATGTCTTCGTCGATACCCGCCACCTCATGGCCTTCGGGCCGGACGGACGCGCCATCGGCGGCGCGGCCTAAAGGGGGCGCTGGGAGGAAAACATGGCACGCATCAATCTCAACCATATCCGCCACGCCTATGGCGCCAAGCCGAAGTCGGAAAACGACTACGCGCTGAAGGAAGTGCACCACGAGTGGAACGACGGCGGCGCTTATGCGCTGCTCGGGCCCTCCGGCTGTGGCAAGACCACGCTGCTCAACATCATCTCCGGCCTGATCAACCCGTCCGAAGGCGAGATCCTCTTCGACGGCAAGGACGTGACGCATCTGTCGACCCAGGAACGCAACATCGCCCAGGTGTTCCAGTTCCCGGTCATCTACGACACGATGACGGTCTACGACAATCTGGCCTTCCCGTTGCGCAACCGGCATGTGCCGGAGGCCGAGGTCGACCGCCGCGTCAAGGAAACGATCGAAATGATCGGCCTTGGCGGCTGGGCGAAGAAGACGGCTCGCGGGCTTACCGCCGACCAGAAGCAGAAGATCTCGCTCGGCCGCGGCCTCGTGCGCAACGACGTCAGCGCCATCCTGTTCGACGAGCCGCTGACGGTCATCGATCCGGAAATGAAGTGGGTGCTGCGCTCGCAGATCAAGCGGCTGCACAAGCAGTTCGGCTTCACCATGGTCTACGTCACCCACGACCAGACCGAGGCGCTCACCTTCGCCGACAAGGTCGTCGTCATGTATGACGGCCAGATCGTGCAGATCGGCACGCCGGCCGAACTCTTCGAGCGTCCCCGCCACACCTTCGTCGGCTACTTCATCGGCTCGCCGGGCATGAACGTGCTGCCGGTCAAGCTCGACGGCAACACCGCAACGGTCGGCGGCGAGCAGCTGGGCCTCACCTTCCAGCCCACGGTCAAGGCCGGGGCCAAGACCGAGCTCGGCATCCGTCCGGAATTCGTCTCGCTCGGCCGCGAGGGCATGCCCGTCTCGATCACCAAGGTCGAGGATATCGGTCGCCACAAGATCGTGCGCGCCCGTTTCGCCGACCAGCCGATCTCGATCATCGTCGACGAGGACGGCGAGATTCCCGCCGAACCGCGCGTCACCTTCGATCCGAAAGCCATCAACATCTACGCCGATTCCTGGCGCGTCGGCGAGGAGGCCTGACCATGGAGAAAACCTGGAACAACAAGGCCTGGTTCATGGTGCTGCCGGTCCTCGTGCTGGTCGCCTTCTCGGCCGTCATCCCGCTGATGACCGTCGTCAACTATTCGGTCCAGGACACCTTCGGCAACAACCAGTTCTTCTGGGCGGGCACCGACTGGTACGTGCAGGTGCTGACGTCGGACCGCTTCTGGGACGCGCTCACCCGCAACCTGATCTTTTCGGCGATCATTCTGGCGATCGAGATCCCGCTCGGCATCATCATCGCGCTCAACATGCCGAAAAAGGGCCTCGGCGTACCGGTCTGCCTCGTGCTGATGGCGCTGCCGCTCTTGATACCGTGGAACGTCGTCGGCACCATCTGGCAGGTCTTCGGCCGCGTCGACATCGGCTTGCTCGGCCGCACGCTCGAAGCGATCGGCATCAACTACAATTACGTGCAGAACCCCGTTGCCGCCTGGGTGACGCTGATCGTCATGGACGTCTGGCACTGGACGAGCCTCGTCGTGCTGCTCTGCTATGCCGGGCTCGTCTCGATCCCCGACGCCTATTACCAGGCGGCCAAGATCGACGGCGCCTCGCGCTGGTCGGTCTTCCGCTACATCCAGCTGCCGAAGATGAAGCGCGTTCTGCTGATCGCCTTCCTGCTGCGGTTCATGGATAGCTTCATGATCTACACCGAGCCCTTCGTCGTCACCGGCGGCGGCCCGGGCAACTCGACCACCTTCCTGTCGATCGACCTCGTCAAGACGGCCATCGGCCAGTTCGACCTCGGTCCGGCGGCAGCGCTATCGATCATCTACTTCCTCATCATCCTGCTGCTCTCGTGGATCTTCTACACCGTGATGACCACGAGCGACGCGCAGGGCTGACAAAGGCGGGAGGAGAAACAAAATGCAAAAACAACCACTTACCGAACGCCTTTCCTGGCTGGTGCCGACGATCTACATCGTCTTCCTGCTCCTGCCGATCTACTGGCTCGTCAACATGAGCTTCAAGGAAACGAGCGAGATCCTCAGCACCTTCTCGCTCTGGCCGGTCAATCCGACGCTCCGGAACTATGAGGTGATCTTCACCGATCCGTCCTGGTACAACGGCTATATCAACTCGATCATCTACGTCGTCATGAACACGGTGATCTCGGTGACGGCGGCACTGCCGGCGGCCTACGCCTTCTCGCGCTACCGCTTCCTCGGCGACAAGCACCTGTTCTTCTGGCTCTTGACCAACCGCATGGCGCCGCCGGCCGTCTTCGCCCTGCCCTTCTTCCAGCTCTATTCGGCCTTCGGCCTGATCGACACGCACATCGCAGTGGCGCTTGCGCACTGCCTGTTCAACGTGCCGCTCGCCGTCTGGATCCTGGAAGGCTTCATGTCGGGCGTACCGAAGGAGATCGACGAAACCGCCTATATCGACGGTTACTCGTTCCCGCGCTTCTTCGTGAAGATCTTCATGCCGCTGATCGCGTCCGGCATCGGTGTCGCCGCCTTCTTCTGCTTCATGTTCTCCTGGGTCGAACTGTTGCTAGCCCGCACGCTGACGACCACGGACGCCAAGCCGATCGCCGCCACCATGACCCGCACGGTTTCCGCCTCCGGTCTCGACTGGGGCGTGCTCGCCGCTGCCGGCGTGCTCACCATCATTCCGGGCGCGCTGGTGATCTATTTCGTTCGCAACTACATCGCCAAGGGCTTTGCCCTGGGGAGGGTATGATGACCGCTCAACCCATTCGCAAGGCCCGTTGGCAACTGCCGTTTGCCGCCGTTCTCGTCGTTTACGCCGCCGTTGCGGGGCTGCTCTTCAGCATGCTGCCGATCAAGGACGGCGCGCGCGACTGGTTCGCGCCGCTCATAGCCGGTGGCTGGATGGCCTGGTCGTTTCCGTCGGCCATGTTCTTCCTCACCATCTTCGCGCTGCTGTCGATGATGGCGGTCTGGGAATATGCCTCGCCCGGTGGCAACCCGCGCGTCGGCATCCTGCGCTTCGAGACGACACGCGGCGATCGCCTCTTCGTGTCGCTGCTCGGCAGCGCCTTCATTCACCTCGCATGGCTCGGCTTCGTCGGCGGGCAGAACCTGTGGTGGGCGCTCGCGCTCTCCCTGGTCTATGCCGTCGGCGTCTTCCGCTACGTCTGAGGCGAACCGATTTGAGGGGCCGCTAAACCAGCGACCCCTCGAAAGCCAAAGAACCGCATTCGCAAACCTAAGGGAGGGAATTATGCGACGGCATCTTTTGACTACGACGGCAGCTATGCTGCTGGCATTCACCGGCACCGCATTCGCCGGCATGGACGAAGCCAAGAAGTTCCTCGACACCGAAATCGGCGACATGTCCTCGCTCGACCGCGCGGCGCAGGAAGCCGAAATGCAGTGGTTCGTCGATGCGGCGAAGCCTTTTGCCGGCATGGAAATCAAGGTCGTTTCCGAAACGATCACCACCCATGAATACGAATCGAAGACGCTCGCCAAGGCCTTCTCCGACATCACCGGCATCAAGATCACCCACGACCTGATCGGCGAAGGCGACGTCGTCGAAAAGCTGCAGACGCAGATGCAGTCGGGCGAAAACGTCTATGACGCCTATATCAACGACTCGGATCTGATCGGTACCCATTGGCGCTACCAGCAGGCCCGCAGCCTGACCGACTTCATGGCCAATGAAGGCAAGGACGTCACCAACCCGAACCTCGACATCGACGACTTCATCGGCAAGTCCTTCACGACAGCACCTGACGGTAAGCTCTACCAGCTGCCCGACCAGCAGTTCGCGAACCTCTACTGGTTCCGCTACGACTGGTTCAACGACGAGAAGAACAAGGCGGACTTCAAGGCGAAGTACGGCTACGACCTCGGCGTTCCGGTCAACTGGTCCGCTTACGAAGACATCGCCGAGTTCTTCACCGGTCGCGAAGTCGACGGCAAGAAGGTCTATGGCCACATGGACTACGGCAAGAAGGACCCGTCGCTCGGCTGGCGCTTCACCGACGCCTGGCTGTCGATGGCCGGCAACGGCGACAAGGGCATTCCGAACGGCAAGCCGGTCGACGAATGGGGCATCAAGGTCGACGAGAATTCGCGTCCGGTCGGCTCCTGCGTTGCCCGCGGTGGCGACACCAACGGCCCGGCTGCCGTCTACTCCATCCAGAAGTACCTCGACTGGATGAAGGCTTACGCTCCGGCTGCCGCCCAGGGCATGACCTTCTCGGAATCCGGCCCGGTCCCGTCGCAGGGCGAAGTCGCCCAGCAGATGTTCACCTACACGGCGTTCACCGCCGACTTCGTGAAGCCCGGTCTGCCGGTTGTCAACGAGGACGGCACGCCGAAGTGGCGTTTTGCTCCAAGCCCGCATGGCGTCTACTGGAAGGACGGCATGAAGCTCGGTTACCAGGACGCCGGTTCCTGGACGCTTCTGAAGTCCACGCCTGACGATCGCGCCAAGGCCGCCTGGCTCTATGCGCAGTTCGTGACCTCGAAGACCGTCGACGTGAAGAAGAGCCATGTCGGCCTCACCTTCATCCGCCAGTCGACGCTGGACCACAAGAGCTTCACGGACCGCGCTCCGAAGCTCGGCGGTCTGATCGAGTTCTACCGTTCGCCGGCCCGCCTGCAGTGGTCGCCGACCGGTACGAACGTTCCTGACTATCCGAAGCTGGCGCAGCTGTGGTGGCAGGCGATCGGCGATGCATCCTCGGGTGCCAAGACCGCTCAGGAAGCCATGGACTCGCTGTGCGCCGAGCAGGAGAAGGTTCTCTCCCGTCTCGAACGCTCGGGCGTTCAGGGCGACATCGGTCCGAAGCTCGCCGAAGAGCACGATCTCGAGTACTGGAACAAGGACGCCGTTTCCAAGGGCAACCTCGCTCCGCAGCTGAAGATCGAGAACGAGAAGGAAAAGCCGCAGACCGTCAACTACGACGACCTGGTCAAGAGCTGGCAGAAGTAACAGGAAGGCCGCCCCAACCGGGCGGCCTTTTCCTTTCAGGAGATGCGGCACCGGGGTCGGCAACGGCCCCGGTATTTCTTTGCCGGCTGCCGGGGGACGCCGACCACGCCTACATGTGGGCAAGCCGCAGGCGCCCGGACTTCTCTAACCGGCGCTTGTCGAAGATTGCCCTGATCGCCCGCGTCGAGCCGTCATCCATCCGCACGCTCATATCCATGTAGAGATGCTCGTCGACGATCGTGATGCGGATGTCGAAAGGCTTGCCGCGATAAAGGCTGGCGCCATCCTCGTTCCAGCGACCGATGCCGTCGGCACTCGAACCCTCGACCCGACCGAGATGGGTCACCGCGAACCATCCGTCCCTGCCCGTCACCTTGAGAACGGGGCCGTTCCGCCGGATCTCGACCGAGCAGCTCTCGCAGTCACCGGCGCCGGAGACCACCTGCTGCCATTGCCCCTGGAAGCTCACGCCGCTCGCCCCGGCAACCGCCGGCCAGAGAACGATCAGCAGCGCGAGAAGCGCACGACCGGGAGATGAAAAGGCCAATCTGCAAGATTTCATCGGCATGATCCCAAACGAACCGTGGCGGAACCTTCGCACCCGGCGCGACGAACCATCGTCGTTTCGCATTGCAGCAACGTTGCATCGTTGCTAGGATCACCTCGTTCTTCGCCATGCCTTGGGGCTTTCTTCGGCACGACCTGCCCGGTCGGAGCCGTTCGACGGTCAAATCCGGACCTTTCCCGCCCCAATCATCCCTCGACAATTTCCCCCGGAATCCGGAAAGTGTTTTCGTTCCGGCAAGACTTGCGACATTCTGTCTCGACAACCGAAGATAGCGGTTCCCCTGTTGGAGGACGGGGGGCCGGACTGGTCGATGCAATGGGAGGAGGAACCATGAGCGACGTTTCCAGCATACATCCCGTGGACGAAAGGCTGCCCGTGGGCAGGCTTGCGACCCTCGGGTTACAGCATGTCCTTGTCATGTATGGCGGCGCCGTCGCGGTGCCTCTGATCGTCGGGCGCGCCTTGCAGCTCAGCCCTCAGGACGTCGCTTTTCTGATTTCGGCCGATCTTTTCGTTTGCGGCCTCGTCACCATCATCCAGTCGCTGGGCGTCGGCCGCAGCATCGGCATCCGGCTTCCGGTCATGATGGGCGTCACCTTCGCCTCGGTCGGCCCGATGGTATCGATGGCAGCGATGACGCCCGGACAGGAGGGTGCCCGGATGATCTTCGGCGCGATCATCGGCGCCGGCCTCGTCGCGCTGCTGCTTGCGCCGGTCATGGGCCGGCTCCTGAGGTTCTTCCCCCCTGTGGTCACCGGCACGATCATTCTCGTCATCGGCGTTTCGCTGATGCGCGTCGGCGTGAACTGGATCTTCGGCAATCCCTTCGGCCCGACTGCACCCAAGCTCGTCGATCCGACCCATGCGGAATGGCTGGCGGAGCTCAAGAAGGCCGCAGCCACCGGCGGCCCGGCGGTTCCGGACGGCCTGGTGCTTGGCGCCAGCGTCCCGAACCCGCTCTACGCCGAGCCGAGCCACATTGCGCTTGCCGGCTTCGTGCTCCTCTCCATTCTCGTGATTGCCCGCTTCGGCCGCGGATTGATCAGCAACATCGCGGTACTGACCGGCGTCGTCGTCGGCTGCGTCGTCGCCGCAGCACTCGGCATGATGCATTTCGACCGGGTGGCCGATGCCGGCTGGTTTGCCGTCGTCACCCCGCTGCGCTTCGGCATGCCGATCTTCGATCCGGTGCTGATCGCCACCATGTCGCTGGTGATGATCGTTGTGATGATCGAATCGACCGGCATGTTCCTGGCACTCGGCGAAATCACCAACCGCGAAGTCTCGCGGCAGCAGTTGACGGCAGGCCTTAGGGTCGATGGCCTCGGCACCATGATCGGCGGCCTGTTCAACACCTTCCCCTATACGAGCTTCTCGCAGAATGTCGGCCTTGTCGGCGTCACAGGCGTCAAGAGCCGCTACGTCTGCGTGATGGGGGGCGTCATCATGATCGCGCTCGGCCTGATCCCGAAGATGGGCGCACTCGTCGAAGCGGTTCCGACCTTCGTGCTCGGCGGCGCCGGCCTGGTCATGTTCGGCATGGTCGCGGCCACCGGCGTGCGCATCCTGTCGACCGTCGATTTCAAGTCGTCGCGCAACAACCTGTTCGTGGTCGCCGTCTCGGTCGGCTTCGGCCTGATCCCGCTGATCGCGCCGAACTTCCTGATCTGGCTGCCGCATGCCATCCACCCGATCATCGAGTCCGGCATCGTGCTTGCTTCGATCTCGGCCGTCGTACTCAATGCCTTCTTCAACGGCCTCAGCTTCGAAAGCACAGCCAGCGTCAACGCTGCCAAGCTTGCCGACAGCCATTGAGCCAACCGCAATCGCGTACCCCCGGCTTTCGCACGAAAGCCGGGGGTACGCTTTTCACACGGCAAGATCCCGATACTTCGACCACCAACGAAGCATCCGCCGCCAGCGTCGCGCTAGAACGATGGCAACAATGACGACGCAAGGATGCGACCCCGATGGCCAAGACCAACCTTTCTCTCGAACTCCTGTTGCTTCTGGCGCTCGCAACGCTCTGGGGCGCCTCCTACACCTTCATCAAGATCGGCATCGAGACCATTCCGCCGGTGACGCTGATTGCGGCCCGCACCCTGATTGCCGGCACGCTTCTGCTTGCCGTTCTGCGCTGGCGCGGCCTAAGCCTGCCGCGTGACGCGGCAACCTGGCGGCGCTTCCTGTTCCAGGCCTGCCTCAACAGCGTCGTGCCCTTCACGCTGATCGCCTGGGCCGAGCAGACGATCGATGCCGGCATCGCCTCGATCCTCAATGCGACGACGCCGATCTTTGCCTTCCTGATGACGGCGCTGATCACCCGCCACGAGGCGGTCACGGCCCGCAAGCTGGTCGGCATCGTTGCCGGCATGACCGGCATCAGCCTGATCATCGGCATGGAGGCCTTCGGCGGACTCGGCGAACAGTTGCTGCCGCAGCTCGCCGTCGTGCTCGCCACCGTCTGCTACGCGGGCGCCGCCATCTTCGGTCGCGGCTTCAAGGGGCTCGATCCGATGATGCCCGCCGCCGGATCGTTGATTGCCGGTGCTGCGCTGCTGATCCCGGTAAGCCTCGTCGTCGACAGGCCCTGGACGCTGTCACCATCGGCGGAGTCGTTGCTGGCGCTCGTCGGCCTCGCCGTCTTCTCGACCGCCCTTGCCTTTGCCATCTACTTCCGGCTGATCCAGACGCTGGGCTCGGTCGGCGCCACGGCCCAGGCCTATCTGCGCGTGCCGATCGGCGTTGCAATCGGTGCGCTCTTTCTCGAAGAACGGCTGTCGGACACCGCCTGGATCGGCCTTGGCTGCGTCATCGTCGGGGTCGCAGCCATGACCATCCCGGCACGGCGACGCGCCGCCGCGATCGCCGACCGCGGCTGAGCCCACTTACGGATAAAGAGAAGAGATCGCGCGCCGTTTGGCGCGCCATTGCCGAGGCCTCAGTCCTTGCGCTTGCGGCAGTAGAGTTCCAGCCGGTGACGCACGAGGTCATAGCCGAGTTCGGCGGCGATTTCCGCCTGAAGCTGCTCGATCTTGTCGGAGCGGAACTCTATCACCGCGCCGGTGTCGATATCGATCAGGTGGTCATGATGCGGCGCGTCGGCGGTCTCGAAGCGAGCGGTCGCACTCTCGAAGGCATGGCGCTGTACCACGCCCTGTTGCTCAAGCGCAGACAAGGTCCGGTAGACCGTCGACAGCGAGACGGTGGCGTCGATTTCCTTCGCCCGGCGATGCAGTTCGTTTGCATCCGGATGGTCTTCTGCGGTGGCGAGGATCTTCAGGATTGCGGCACGCTGGCGCGTCACGCGCACGCCGCCATCCCGCAACACGCCTTCCAGTTCTTCGACACGATTCTTGTTCTGTTTCATGGCCGTACACTAGCCAAGGGCACGGCCTTTGAAAATAGCCAGTTGCGAATGCTTCTCATTTGCATTGACTTATGCAAATCATTCCCCTACTCCTGTGAGCATCAACATCTGGGAGTAGAGAATGATCGATCAGACGAGGCGCGCGATCCTGGCGGCAATGACGGCCGTCGCAGCCATTGCGCTCGTTCCAGGCGCCGCTTACGCGCAGGAGAAATTCAAGGCCGTGACGACCTTCACGGTCATTGCCGACATGGCAAAGAATGTCGCAGGCGACGCAGCCATCGTCGAATCGATCACCAAGCCGGGCGCCGAGATCCACAACTACCAGCCGACGCCGCGCGATATCCTGAAGGCGCATGACGCCAAGCTGATCCTCTGGAACGGCCTGAACCTGGAGCGCTGGTTCGAAAAGTTCTTCCAGAACTTCGACGATGTTCCCGGCGTCGTCGTCTCGACCGGCATCGACCCCATGGGCATTGCCGAGGGCCCCTATTCCGGCAAGCCCAATCCGCATGCCTGGATGTCGCCATCGGCCGCGTTGATCTATGTCGACAACATCCGCGACGCCTTCGTGAAGTACGACCCTGATAATGCCGAAACCTACAAGGCCAACGCCGAGGCCTACAAGCAGAAGATCGAGGCGACCATCGCGCCGATCCGCGCCGAGATCGCCAAGATCCCCGAGGACAAGCGCTGGCTGGTCTCGAGCGAAGGCGCCTTCAGCTACCTGATCCGCGATTTCGGCATGAAGGAACTCTATCTCTGGCCGATCAACGCCGACCAGCAGGGCACTCCGCAGCAGGTCCGCAAGGTGATCGACGCCGTCCGCGCCAATCATATCCCGGTCGTCTTCTCCGAAAGCACGATTTCGCCTGATCCGGCAGAGCAAGTGGCGCGCGAGACCGGTGCAAAATACGGCGGCGTGCTTTACGTTGATTCCCTGAGCGAAGCGGATGGCCCGGTTCCAACCTATGTCGACCTGCTGCGCGTCACATCTGAAACCATCGCCAAGGGTCTTGCACAATGAACCTTCAGGTGAAGACGCGCTCCGGCCCGGCACCCTCTTCCGGCGAGCAAGGAAGCGGCATCCGCGTTGCCGGCGCCACCGTCACCTACCGCAACGGCCTGCGGGCGCTTCGTGACGCCAGCTTCGAGATCCCGACCGGCACGATCACCGCGCTCGTCGGCGTCAACGGCAGCGGCAAGTCGACACTGTTCAAGGCGATCATGGGCTTTGCCCGCCTGTCGCGCGGCGAGATCGCGATCCTCGGTCTTTCCGTGCCGGAAGCGCTGAAGAAAAACCTCGTCGCCTATGTGCCCCAGGCCGAAGAAGTCGACTGGAACTTCCCGGTGCTGGTCGAAGACGTCGTCATGATGGGCCGCTATGGCCACATGAACATGCTGCGCATCCCGAAGAAGATCGACCACGAGGCGGTCGAGGCAGCCCTTGCCCGCGTCGGCATGAGCGACTACCGCAAGCGCCAGATCGGCGAACTCTCCGGCGGCCAGAAGAAGCGCGTCTTTCTCGCGCGCGCCCTTGCCCAGGACGGCAAGGTCATCCTGCTCGACGAGCCCTTCACCGGTGTCGACGTCAAGACCGAGGACGCGATCATCCGGCTGCTCATCGGGCTTCGCGACGAGGGCCGGGTCATGCTGGTCTCGACCCACAATCTCGGCAGCGTGCCGGAATTCTGCGACCGCACCGTGCTGCTGAAAAACACCGTGCTCGCCTACGGCCCGACCGAGACGACCTTTACCCGCGAAAACCTCGAACTCGCCTTTGGCGGCGTGCTCCGGCACTTCGTGCTCGGTGGTGAAAACCTGCACGACGACGCCGATCCCCGCCAGCTTGCCGTCATCACCGACGACGAGCGTCCGCTCGTCATGTATGGCGACAAGGACCGCATGGTGGCGCAGCCGGCCAAACCCGAGACCAACGGGGAACAGAACGGCAAATGACCGCCACGCTTCTCGAACCCTTCACCTACGGCTACATGCTCAACGCCATGTGGGTGAGCGCGCTGGTCGGCGGCGTCTGCGCCTTCCTGTCCTCCTATCTGATGCTCAAGGGCTGGTCGCTGATCGGGGACGCGCTCTCGCATTCGATCGTGCCCGGCGTCGCCGGCGCCTACATGCTCGGCCTGCCCTTCTCGCTCGGCGCCTTCTTCTCCGGGGCGCTCGCCGCCGGCGCCATGCTCTTCCTCAACCAGCGCACAAGGCTTAAGGAAGACACGATCATCGGCCTCATCTTCACCTCCTTCTTCGGCCTCGGCCTGTTCATGGTCTCGCTGTCGCCGACCTCGGTGAACATCCAGACGATCGTGCTCGGCAATATCCTGGCGATCACGCCGGCCGACACGCTGCAGCTGGCGATCATCGGCATCGTCTCGCTGATCATCCTGACGGCCAAGTGGAAGGACCTGATGGTCACCTTCTTCGACGAGAGCCATGCCCGTTCGATCGGCATCCCGACGACCTACCTCAAGGTCCTGTTCTTCACGCTGCTTTCGGCCTGCACGGTCGCGGCGCTGCAGACCGTCGGCGCCTTCCTCGTCATCGCCATGGTGGTGACGCCGGGGGCCACCGCCTATCTGCTGACGGACCGTTTCCCGCGGCTGATCCTGATCAGCGTGGCCATCGGCACGCTGACGAGCTTCTTCGGCGCCTATTTCAGCTATTTCCTCGATGGCGCCACCGGTGGCATCATCATCGTGCTGCAGACGCTGATCTTCCTGACGGCCTTCGTCTTTGCCCCGAAACACGGGCTTCTCGCCGCGCGCCGGCGTGGCGCCGAACCGGCGGAGGCTGGCCGATGATCTCGCTCGACATGATGCTTGCCGTGTTCGAATTCGAGTTCATGCGCAACGCGCTTCTGATCTCGGTGCTGGTGGCGATCCCAACCGCGATGCTCTCCTGCTTCCTGGTGCTGAAGGGCTGGTCGCTGATGGGCGATGCGATCTCGCACGCCGTCTTTCCCGGCGTGGTGATCTCCTACATCGTCGGCCTGCCGCTCGCCGTCGGCGCCTTTGCCGCCGGCATGTCCTGCGCGCTTCTGACCGGCTATCTCAAGGAGAACAGCCGCATCAAGCAGGATACGGTCATGGGCGTGGTCTTTTCCGGCATGTTCGGTTTCGGCCTGGTGCTCTACACCAAGATCCAGAGCGACGTGCACCTCGATCACATCCTCTTCGGCGACATGCTCGGCATTGGTTGGCCCGACATTGTCGAGACCGGCGTGATCGCGCTGGTGGCCGCCGGCATCCTCGCGGTCAAGTGGCGGGATTTCCTGCTGCATGCCTTCGACCCGGCCCAGGCCAAGGCCGTCGGCCTGCCCGTCAACTGGCTGCACTATGGGCTGTTGGCGATCCTGTCGCTGACGATCGTCGGCGCGCTGAAGGCGGTGGGGCTGATCCTCGCCATCGCCATGCTGATCGCGCCGGGCGCCATCGCCTTCCTGATCACCCGGACCATGGGCATGATGCTCATCGTCGCCGTGCTGGTCGCGATGACGGCGTCGTTTACCGGCGTCTACCTGTCCTTCTTCATCGACAGCGCGCCGGCGCCGACCATCGTGCTCCTGATGACCGCGATGTTCCTGATGGCCTTCGCCTGGTCGTCCTGGCGGACCTACCGCAACGAAGCCCGGCGCGTCGCGGCCGAATGAAAAGGAGGCTCCCGTTGCGGGGGGCCTCCTTGCCTTTTCTCAGTGGCTCGGATGCAGCGCGTCGTTGAGATACATGCAGGTCAGCATGGTGAAGATATAGGCCTGGATCAGCGCCATCAGCAGCTCCAGCCCCGTCAGCGCCACCGTCATCAGCAGCGGCATGATCGCCGCGAGAATGCCGAGCGCGCCGAAGCCGCTCAGGCCCACGACGAAACCGGCGAAAACCTTGAGAGTGATGTGGCCGGCGAGCATGACCGCGAACAGACGCACCGAGTGGCTGACCGGGCGCGACAGGTAGGACACCACCTCGATCGGGATGATGATCGGCGCCAGGATCAGCGGCACGCCTGAGGGCATGAACAGCCTGAGAAAGCCGAGACCGTGCCGGTAGAGGCCGTAGAGCGTGACCGTCAGGAACACCAGCATCGCCAGTGCGAAGGTGACGGCGATATGGCTCATCACCGTGAAGGCATAGGGGAACATGCCGATCAAATTGGCGGTAAGGATGAACATGAACAGCGAGAATACCAGCGGGAAGAAGCGCATACCCTTCTCGCCGGCATTGTCGCGCAATGTCTTTGCCGCAAACTCAAAGAGGATTTCGGCCGCCGACTGCGCCCGGTTCGGCACGAGGCCGCGTCTCCTGGTCGACAGGATCAGGAAGAGGCTGGCGATCGCGATCGTCAGCACCATATAGGCGGCCGAGTTGGTAAAGCTGATCTGGTGGCCGCCGACTTCGGCGATCGGGAAGAGCGACTTGATCTCAAATTGTTCGATGGGTCCGGCCATCATCAACCTCGTGCGTTGGTGACGAAACGTCGGCGGCGCGCGCGGGCGGCCACCTGCACGCTTCAATATGTTGGGAAAGCGATCGGCGGCCGGGATCGTTCCACGAAACGATGGCTTCGGGCGGGGTGATCGGGCTGCTCGATGAAGGAAATGGTCACGCGGGCGTGCCGCGGGCTACGGGGCTGCATGGTACGATCGTCTCCAATATCTCGGTCGAGATAATGGGGCCGTCCCCAGGCGAAACACCGACGCGGGTCGTCCCGCGTGCGCCTGACCTAGAGGCAATTTGCGCCGGGGTCAAGTCGGCGCCCGGCCGGGGCGCAACCGGTCTCAACCGTGGCGACGGTGATCCGCAAGCACCTCGTCGATCACCACGCGCTGCTTTGCCTTTTCGCTCGCCGGCGCGCCAGCCATGCCGGCAAGCACGATCAGCGCCTTCCACAGCGTCCAGCCGCGGCCCCGCGCCCAGGCGCCGTGATCGAGAGCCATGCCGTCGCGGAAGACCTCGCGGCTCTCGCCGCCGAAAAACGTCCAGGCAATCGCCAGATCGCAGGCGGGATCCCCGACGCCGGACGTGCCGAAGTCGATGACGCCGCTCAGGCTGCCCTTCTCGATCAGCAGGTTGCCCCAGGCGATATCGCCGTGAAACCAGACGGGCGGTCCCGCGAAAGGTGCGGCAAGTGCGGCGTCCCAGACCTCCCCTGCCGCCATCGTGTCCACATCGCCCGCAAGCAGCGTAAGCGCCTGGCGCGTCTGCGCGTCGTAGAAGGCGGGCGGTCCGCCGCGATGGAAATTGTGATCGCCGGGCACGGGCCCGCCAGTGGCATCCGCTTGCATCAGCGCGCGCAGGAACCGTGTCAGGTCCTTCGCCACCTGCCCGACATCATCGACCCGCTCCACAGCCAGTGTGTCCCCGGGGAGATAACGATACACCGACCAGGGCCAGGGAAAACCTTCTCCCGGCACGCCCTTGCCGAGAGGCACAGGAATGGGCAGCGGCAGTTGCGGCGCCAGCAGCGGCAGCCAGCGATGTTCCTTTTCCACCTGCAGAACGTAGTGCTCGGCGCTCGGCAACCGGACGGTCATCCGGTCGCCGAGGCGAAACGTCCTGTTGTCCCAGCCGCCCGGTTCGATCGGTCGTATGTCGAGGTCCGACCATTGCGGAAACTGCGCCGCGAGTAGCCGGCGCACCAGTGCTACGTCGATCGACGGCATTGCGGATGTCGGCACTGTCATCACGAACATGCGCTCCGGTTTGAATGTCTGCGGACGCTAGTTAGGCAATCACTTCCGGATTTCAACTTTTTAGTTCACGCCGGCGATCGTTCACCGGCGCGTTGTGCCGGGATGCAACAGTCGCCTCGCGGTTATCGGCGGTTGCATATTGCCGCCGCGACGGATTTCGAGGATGAAGAAGGCTTGGACATCTTGCTAGCCTGAGATCATGGAAACCCGGCAGACCGACCGCCCTTCGCTGGAGGCCCCGCAACTCATCGCCCATCATCGGGCGAGCGAGGCTGCATGAGCACGGCCAAAGGCAAGACGCCCGCCGGCAAGCCGGCCCGCAGCACCGGTCTGCGCTTCTTCATCGTGGCCCTGCTGCTGATCGTCACCGCCATCGTCGCGACGGCCCTGCTCGCCAACGAGCAACGCAATCTGAAGAAGGTTCTGCTCGCACTCGGCCTGCCGACGACCTTTCTCGAAAGAGGGAGACCAGACGAGACGACGGCCACGAAGCGCGAGAGGCGCGTGCCGCCGCGCATTGCCTTGCCCGCCTGGACCTTCCAGGACCTGCAGACGCCGGAGCAGCAGTTCCTGCGCGTCATCCGCAGCGACCCAAAGGCGCTTTGCGACGAGTTGCGGGAAGCCGGGTTTCGGGAACTCGAATGGAAATCGAGCGCCGGCGAACGGGCCCAGTGGGAATGCTCCTCGCTGATTTCCTTGCCCCGGCCGGGCGAAGACAAACCCTCGTCGATCTTCATCTTCGTCAAGGGCAGCGGCGAGGACGAAATCTCGTCGTTCCGCGTCAAGCTCAACATCGAGCGCCAGGAGGACAGCCAGGCGGTGACGACGGCGGCAGCGCGGGCGGCATCCGTCTTCCTCGATCACGTGCGCTGGGCGGACGCGGCCAGCGTCACCTTGCAGATCCAGGCGCTGAGGGAATTCGACCTCAAGCGCTTTGGCAGTCGCATTCAGCTCAAGCGTGAATCCGACGAGGAGACGCAGCGCTACAATTTCCTCGCCAACCAGTCCGCCCGTGCCCGCCCGAAGAGCATTGCCGAGCAATATTTCGATCGCAGCAAGTGGCTCGCCTATGGCGATGGCGGCCTGCGCAGTTTCGTTCGGGGACCGAGTGCCTGGAACACCCCGGCCAAGGTGCCGGACGGAACGGGCACGGGCAAAGAGGAATCCGCACCGGCCGCCAGCCCGCCCTGATGATCGCGCCGCCTGTCGCTCGAACCGAAAGATGGTCTAGCGGTCGATCCGCGTCGAGAGAATGATCGACGACAGCGTTCGGTCTACGCCGTCGATCTCGCCGATGCGATCGATCAGCAGGTCGAGTTCGCTGATCGACGTCGCGGCAACGACGGCAATCAGGTCGAAGCTGCCGCTGACCGAATGCAGCGTCTGGATTTCCCGGATGGCGCTCAGCTCCGGGGTCACGCGCGAGAGCGCCCGCGGCGCAATGGTGATCAGCACATGCGCCTTGACCAGCCCCTTCTCGTAACTCTCCGACAGGCGCACGCCATAGCCGGCAATGATACCTTCGCGCTCCAGCCGCTCGATACGGGCCTGCACCGTCGTGCGCGACAGGCCGAGCCTTCGGGCAATCGTCGCCGTCGGCATGCGGGCGTTTTCGCTCAAGATGGCGAGAAGCTCGCGATCCTTGTCCGTGATCTGCATTTCGTCGGTCCAGTTGGGCAATTTGCCGAATTTATATAGGCGATTTAGTCACATCAGCGCTTCAAATCAACTGCCCCTCCCACGACAATAGAGACACAAACAGTTCTCATGCCCTGGGGGAAAGAATGAAGAATATCGTCGTCATCGGAGCAGGCAAGATCGGCTCCACTATCGCTCGCATGCTGGCCCACACCGGCGACTACAGCGTCTGCGTCGCCGACCGCGCCGCCGAGCAGCTGGAGCAGGTCGAAAAGCATGCCGCAATCACGACGGCGACCGTCGACATCGGCGACAAGAAGGCGCTCGTCGCGCTTCTCTCCGGCAAGTTCGCGGTTCTGAGCGCGGCTCCGTTCCACCTGACGGTCGCAATCGCCGAAGCCGCTGCCGAAGCCGGCATCCACTACCTCGACCTCACCGAAGACGTCGAATCCACCCGCCAGGTCAAGGCGATCGCCGCCAAGGCGAACACCGCCTTCATCCCGCAGTGCGGCCTCGCACCGGGCTTCATCTCGATCGTCGCCAACGACCTCGCCAGCCGCTTCCAGACGCTGGAAAGCGTGCGCATGCGCGTCGGCGCCCTGCCGCAGTACCCGTCGAACGCGCTCAACTACAACCTCACCTGGAGCACCGACGGCGTCATCAACGAATACATCGAGCCCTGCGAAGCGATCGTTGAGAGCAACCTGATCGAAGTGCCGGCTATGGAAGAGCGCGAAGAATTCTCGCTCGACGGCGTTACCTACGAAGCCTTCAACACCTCGGGCGGCCTCGGCACCCTCTGCGAAACGCTGAAGGGCAAGGTCCGCACGCTGAACTACAAGACGATCCGCTACCCGGGTCACGCCGCCATCATGAAGGCGCTCCTCAACGACCTCGGCCTGCGTCACCGTCGCGAAGTCCTCAAGGACATCTTCGAAAATTCGCTGCCGACCACCACCCAGGACGTCGTCGTGATCTTCGTCACCGTTTCGGGCTTCCGCGACGGTCGCCTGATCCAGGAAACCTACGCCAACAAGGTCTATAGCGGCGTCGTTGCCGGTCGCATGCAGAGCGGCATCCAGATCACCACCGCCGGCAGCATCTGCGCCGTGCTCGATCTGCTTGCCGAAGGCAAGATCGCCCAGAAGGGTTTCGTTCGTCAGGAAGACATCGGCCTCGACACCTTCCTCGCAAACCGCTTCGGCCATTACTACGCCCAGAAGGGCGAGAGCGCGCGCGTCGCCGGCTGAGCCAATCAGTCCTGATGCGCCGACTTCAATGCCCGGGTTTCGCCCGGGCATTTTTCGTTTCGCCGTCCAGCAACGACGAAGCGCTTAGTTGCGGCCGAATTCGTCCTCGATGCGGACGGTGTCGTCGTCGCCGAGATAGGAACCGGTCTGCACCTCGATCAGCTCCAGCGGGATTTTGCCCGGATTGTGCAGCCGGTGCACCGTGCCCTGCGGAATGAACACCGACTCGTTCTCGTGGAGCAGCCGCGTCTCGCCACCCATGGTGATCTCCGCCGTGCCGCGCACGACGACCCAGTGCTCCGCACGGTGATGGTGCTTCTGCAGCGAGATCTTCTTGCCGGGCGTCACGCGTAGGCGTTTCACCGAGAAGCGCTCACCGTCGGACAGTGCGGCCACCGCGCCCCAGGGACGGTAGGAGGTCGGATGCACTTCCGTCAGCGCCGCGGTTTTGGGAGAACGCGCGAGCGCCTTGACGATATGGCCGACGCTCTGGCTGTCGTCCAGCCGCCCGACATAGACGGCGTCCTCGCCGGCAATGACGGCCACGTCTTCCAGACCCTGGACCGCCAGGTGAATGTCGCGCGACAGCACCAGCGAATTGCGGGTGTTCGAAACCGTCGCCCGGTCCGTGACGACATTGCCGTCGGCATCCTTGCGTCCGGTCTTCCACACCGCATCCCAGCTTCCGAGATCCGACCAGGGGAAGGAAGACGGCACAACGGCGGCATGTTCGGTCTTTTCGAACACCGCGTAGTCGATTGAAATATCAGGTGCTGCAGCAAAGCTCTCGCCGTGCAGCCGGGTGAAGTCGAGATCCCTGTAGGCACCTTCGACGGCGGCCTTGGCTGCGTCGAAGACTTCGGGCGCAAAACGCTTCAACTCGTCGAGAAAGAGCGCCACCGGCAGCATGAACAGGCCGGAGTTCCAGAGGTAGCGCCCGGTCGCGATCATCGCCTCGGCTTTCGCCCGATCCGGCTTCTCGACGAAGCGCGCCACCCGGTTCGCGCCTTCGGCCAGTTCGTCGCCGCATTCGATATAGCCGTAGCCGGTGGCCGGTTCGGTCGGGGTGATGCCGAAGGTCACCAGCTCTCCCCGCTGAGCGGCCGCCTGCGCTCTCAGGATGCAGTCCTCGTAGAGGACGCCGGCGTCGATCTCGTGATCGGAGGCGAGCACCTGCATGATCGCGCCTTCGTCGTAACGGCCAAGCACTGCGAAGGCGGCGGCGGCAAGGGCCGGTGCGGTGTTGCGCGCCACCGGCTCCAGGAGAATGTCGCCGAGCTCGGCCTCGATCGTGCGCGCCTGCTCGGCGACGATGAAGCGAAAGTCGCTGTTGGTGACGACGATCGCAGGCTCGTATCGCGTTCGGTCGCCCACACGCTCGAGCGTCTGCTGGAACAGCGATCGCTCGGAAAGGATCTGCAGGAACTGCTTTGGCGCGGCGGAGCGGGAAAGCGGCCACAGTCGGGTGCCCTTTCCACCGGCCATGATGACAGGAACAATCTTCGACGTCATGCCAGCGGTCTTTCCTCGTGGGCTGCGTGGTCATCGATGAATACAGGATCGACGGTGAAGAATAGCTAAAGTCGCCGACGGGAGCCACCAGCCGCGTTGCAGCGGGAGCGGCCCGGATGAACGCATAAAAAAACCCCGCTCGAAGGCGGGGCTTTGTTTCTGCGCTTCACCCTTCCGGGTGTCCCTTTCAGGCCGGGATGACGATCTCGCCGAGCTTCGTCAGTTCCGCGACGAACTGCTCCAGACGGGTCTTCTTCTCGTCACCGGCGCCTTCCAGCTCGGCGCGAACCGCGTCGATACGGCTTTCGAGAGCCGTGCGGTCGAGTTCATCGACATGAACGGCGGATTCGGCGAGCAGCGTGCAGCCGGTCGGCAGGATGTCGGCAAAGCCGCCAAACACCGCAAAGCGCTCCGTCTTGCCGTCGGCCAGCTTCACCGTGACCACGCCGGGCTTCACCGTCGTCATCGTCGGCGCGTGATTGGCCATCACGGTCATCTCGCCCTCGGTCGCCGGAATGACGACTTCCGTCACCTTTTCGGAGACGAGCAGGCGCTCGGGGGAAACAAGCTCAAAGTTGAAATCGGCCATGACCATTCACTTCTTGTGGGCGCGCCACCTGAGAGGCGGCTGTGCATGTCTTCCCTATCCTTGCGAAAGGACAGGATGAAAGCCTCGGCGCTTGTGCAGCGCCGAGGCTTAACAGTGCTATCAAGCGGCTTCAGCAGCCAGCTTCTTGGCCTTTTCAATCGCTTCTTCGATCGAGCCAACCATGTAGAAGGCAGCTTCCGGCAGGTGGTCGTACTCGCCGTTGACCAGGCCCTTGAAGCCCTTGATCGTGTCTTCGAGAGCGACGAGCTTGCCCGGCGAACCGGTGAAGACTTCGGCGACGAAGAACGGCTGCGACAGGAAGCGTTCGATCTTGCGAGCGCGGGCAACGGCCAGCTTGTCTTCTTCAGACAGTTCGTCCATGCCCAGGATGGCGATGATGTCCTGGAGAGCCTTGTAGCGCTGCAGGGTCGTCTGCACCTTACGCGACACTTCGTAGTGCTCTTCGCCGACGATCATCGGGTCGAGCATGCGCGAGGTCGAGTCGAGCGGGTCAACGGCCGGGTAGATACCCTTTTCGGCGATCGAGCGCGACAGAACGGTCGTTGCGTCCAGGTGGGCGAACGACGTTGCCGGCGCCGGGTCGGTCAAATCGTCGGCCGGAACGTAGATGGCCTGAACCGAGGTGATCGAGCCCTTGGTCGTGGTGGTGATGCGTTCCTGCATCTGACCCATGTCGGTCGCCAGCGTCGGCTGGTAACCCACGGCCGAAGGAATACGGCCGAGCAGAGCCGACACTTCGGAGCCTGCCTGGGTGAAGCGGAAGATGTTATCGACGAAGAACAGAACGTCCTGGCCCTTGTCGCGGAAGTCTTCAGCGATCGTCAGACCGGTCAGAGCGACGCGAGCGCGGGCACCCGGCGGTTCGTTCATCTGGCCGTATACGAGGGCAGCCTTGGAGCCTGCGCCACCGCCGTGCTTGTTAACGCCGGACTCGATCATTTCGTGGTAAAGGTCGTTGCCTTCGCGGGTACGTTCACCCACGCCTGCGAACACCGAGTAACCACCGTGCGCCTTGGCGACGTTGTTGATCAGTTCCATGATGAGAACGGTCTTGCCGACGCCTGCACCGCCGAAGAGGCCGATCTTGCCGCCCTTTGCGTAAGGAGCGAGAAGGTCGACGACCTTGATGCCGGTCACGAGGATCTGCGCTTCCGTCGACTGCTCGACGTAGGACGGCGCTTCCTGGTGGATGGCGCGCTTGCCGGAGGTGACGAGCGGACCGGCTTCGTCAACCGGCTCGCCGATGACGTTCATGATGCGGCCGAGCGTTTCGTCGCCAACCGGAACCGTGATCGGTGCGCCGGTGTCGGTAACCGACTGGCCGCGAACCAGACCTTCGGTCGAGTCCATGGCAATCGTGCGAACGGAGTTTTCGCCGAGGTGCTGTGCGACTTCGAGAACGAGGCGGTTACCGTTGTTGTCGGTCTCCAGCGCGTTCAGGATCTGCGGAAGCTGGCCTTCGTCGAACGCGACGTCGACGACGGCGCCGATGACCTGCGTTACGCGACCGACAGCGCCGGTTGCGGCTGCTGCTGCGGTCTTGGCGGAAGCTGCCTTCCTCGGTGCAGCGGGCTTCTTCTCCGCTGCGGTTTCTTTCGGGGTAGCTGCCTTAGCCATAATCCTTACCCTCTTCTCGTGACCTTAGAGCGCTTCCGCGCCCGAGATGATTTCAATGAGTTCCTTGGTGATCTGAGCCTGGCGCTGACGGTTGTAGTTCAGCGTCAGCTTGTTGATCATCTCACCAGCATTGCGCGTCGCGTTATCCATCGCGCTCATCTTGGCGCCCATTTCGCCTGCGACGTTCTCGAGCAAGGCCCGGAAGATCTGCACCGAAATGTTGCGCGGAATGAGATCGCTGAGGATCGCGCCCGCGTCCGGCTCATATTCGTAGACAGCCGAAGCATCCGATGCTTCCGCTGCGACCGGGCCGGCCGAAGCGGGGATCAGCTGCTGAGCCGTCGGAATCTGGGCGATAACGGACTTGAACTCAGAATAGAACAGCGTGCAGACATCGAACTCGCCCTTTTCGAAGAGCGCGATGACCTTGTGGCCAATCTGGTCGGCGTTTTCAAAGCCGATCTTCTTGACCTCACGCAGGTCGACACGATCGATGATCAGCGACGCGTATTCGCGGCGCAGAATATCGAAGCCCTTCTTGCCGACGCAGATGATCTTGACCGTCTTGCCGGCTGCAAGCAGCTTGCGAACGTGGTCGCGGGCATGACGGGCGATCTGCGAGTTGAAGCCGCCGCAAAGGCCGCGTTCAGCCGTGCAGACGACCAGAAGGTGCGTATCGTCCTTGCCGGTTCCGGTCATCAGCGCAGGCGCGCTGTCGTCCGCGCCAACCGCCTGGGCGATGTTGGCGAGAACGGCAGCCATACGCTGCGAGTAAGGCCGGGCGGCCTCAGCCGCCTCCTGCGCACGCCGAAGCTTCGCCGCGGCGACCATTTTCATCGCCTTGGTGATCTTCTGCGTCGCCTTGACGGAGGCGATCCGGTTCTTCAGATCCTTAAGTGAAGGCATCCGTTATCCGTCCTAACTGAAATCCGCTCAGGCGAAAGACTTGGCGAAGCTGTCGATTGCAGCCTTCAGCTTGCCCTTGACGTCGTCGGAGATCGCCTTGTCCTTGCGGATGGTTTCCAGGATGTCCTTGCCTTCCGAACGCATGTACGAAAGCAGGCCCTGCTCGAACTTGCCGACCTGGTTGACCGGCAGCTTGTCGAGGTAACCGTTGACACCTGCGAAGATGACAGCGACCTGCTCTTCCGTCTTCAGCGGCGAGAACTGCGGCTGCTTCAGGAGTTCGGTCAGGCGGGCACCGCGGTTCAGCAGGCGCTGCGTAGCGGCATCGAGGTCCGAGCCGAACTGCGCGAAGGCGGCCATTTCGCGATACTGGGCGAGTTCGCCCTTGATCGAGCCGGCAACCTGCTTCATCGCCTTGATCTGCGCGGCCGAGCCAACGCGGGAAACCGACAGACCGACGTTAACGGCCGGACGGATGCCCTGGTAGAACAGGTCGGTTTCAAGGAAGATCTGGCCGTCGGTGATCGAGATCACGTTGGTCGGGATGAACGCCGAAACGTCGTTGCCCTGCGTTTCGATGACCGGCAGAGCCGTCAGCGAGCCAGCGCCCATGTCGTCGTTCAGCTTTGCAGCGCGCTCGAGCAGGCGGGAGTGCAGGTAGAAAACGTCGCCCGGGTAAGCTTCGCGGCCCGGCGGGCGACGCAGCAGCAGCGACATCTGACGGTAGGCAACGGCCTGCTTGGACAGGTCGTCGTAGCCGATGAGAGCGTGCTTGCCGTTGTCACGGAAGTATTCGCCCATCGCGCAGCCGGCGAACGGTGCGAGGTACTGCATCGGAGCCGGATCGGAAGCCGTTGCAGCAACGATGATCGAGTACTGCAGGGCGCCGCGCTCTTCCAGAACCTTCACGAACTGGGCAACCGTCGAACGCTTCTGGCCGATTGCGACGTATACGCAATACAGCTTGTCACCATCCGGACCATTGTCGTGAATGGCCTTCTGGTTGAGGATCGTGTCGAGGATGATCGCGGTCTTGCCGGTCTGGCGGTCGCCGATGACGAGCTCGCGCTGGCCACGGCCAACCGGGATCAGAGCGTCGATGGCCTTGAGGCCGGTCGACATCGGCTCATGAACCGACTTGCGCGGAATGATGCCCGGAGCCTTGACGTCAACGCGTGCGCGCTGCTTGGCGTTGATCGGGCCCTTGCCGTCGATCGGGTTGCCGAGCGCGTCGACGACGCGACCGAGCAGCTCCGGACCAACCGGAACGTCCACGATGGCGCCAGTCCGCTTGACGGTGTCGCCTTCCTTGATGTCACGGTCCGAACCGAAAATAACGACACCGACGTTGTCGGCTTCGAGGTTCAGCGCCATGCCGCGAATTCCACCCGGGAATTCGACCATTTCGCCTGCCTGGACATTGTCGAGGCCGTAGACGCGGGCAATACCGTCACCGACGGAAAGCACCTGACCGACTTCGGAGACTTCTGCTTCCTGGCCGAAATTTTTGATCTGATCTTTAAGAATTGCGGAAATTTCCGCGGCGCGGATATCCATCAGCCGACCTCTTTCAGTGCAAGCTTAAGGCTAGAGAGTTTGGTGCGAAGGGAAGTGTCAATCTGGCGGGACCCGACCTTGACGATCAGACCTCCAAGAATAGACGGGTCGACGGTGACGTTGACCGCCACGTCTTTGCCGGTGACGCTCTTCAGCGTCGCCTTCAATTCAGTTTCCTGCGCTGCGGAGAGCGCATGGGCCGACGTGACGTCGGCGGAAATTTCGCCACGATGGCGCGCGGCGATCAGGCGGAACGCCTTGATCATGCCCGGCAGCGCGAAGAGGCGGCGATTGCGGGCAACGACCTTGAGGAAGTTGCCGACGAGCCCGGAGATGCCAGCTTTCGCTGCGACAGCCGAAATGGCCTTGAACTGGTCGTCTGCAGAAAAGACCGGGCTGGCGATCAGCCGCTTCAGATCGTCGCTACCGTCGATCAGGGTCTGGACGCGGGTGAGATCCGCACCGACTGCCTCGACCGAACCGGCGCTGAGCGCGAGTTCAAAAAGCGAGGACGCATATCTTTCTGCAACACCGGAAATAAGCTGGGATGTGTCTGCCACGGGCACAAGCTTCTCTCAATTTCATCCAAGAACCGTGCTGGCGGTGGGCCGTCAACTTAAGCTCTTGAATTTGCTGCAATAATTTGCAGGATATCGAGGCCTGGCGACCCACTTCCCCCGCAATTCGCGGTTCGTCTAGCATAGGATGTTTGGACTCGCAACACGCGAACGGCAGGAATGCGGCATAAGTCGGCCACCTTTGGCCGAATTTTGCCGTAAATTCGGTCCTGCGCTGTGAATCGCGGGGATGCCCGCAATCGCGATCAGATCATGCCGAAGACATAGCCGAGCGGAAGGATGGCGAGCGCCGCCTGAACGATGAGCGCCGCCCAGTTGTAGAGCGTGCTGCCATTGTCGCTCATCATGGAGAGGATTCGGCCGAAGGCGGCAAGCGCAAAGGCAGCCCCGACAGCCAGATAAACCATCGGCTGGGCGAGCAGAATGGCGGCAAGGCCGAGTCCCAGATGCATGCCGCCCATGGTCGAGCGCGCCTCGGCAAGGCCTCCCCGCCGTCCCTCGGCAATGCCGATGCCGGCCAAGCGAAAGGTCAGCCGCGGAGCAAACAGCATGACGACGCCGATCAGCGCTGCCGCCGCCGCCGCACAGAAGGCGAGGAACTCGCCGGTTTCCGTCGGAATATAAAACTCCATGCCCGTTCCCGCAGATGAGCCCGTTGTCATGCCGCCCCGTCGTCGGCCGGAGCGATGCGTCCCTGACCTCTAGCGCATGTCGTCCCGGTTGTGAATCGCCCACGGCCTCTTCAATGCGGCGATCACAGGAAACTTGAACTACAGGAAGCTTTGGGGATCGATGTCGAGCTGGACGCTGATCGAGCCGCGCTCCTTGGGGCCGGCGGCGATCATCGCCTTGACGAAGGCCTGCATGTCGCTGTTGCGCCGGCCATGCACCAGCAGCCGGAAGCGATGCCGCCCGCGCACCAGCGCCAGCGGCGCCTCGGCTGGACCGAGGATGGAAATGCCATCCGTCCGTGGCGCTGCCATCCGCAAGCCGCGCGCATGGCCCTCGGCATCCTGCCGGGTGTCGGCCGAAACGATCAGCGAAGCGAGCCGGCCGAACGGCGGCAGCAGCGCCTTTTCGCGCTCGGCGATCTCGCGGTCGTAGAAGGCGTCGGCATCGCCCGACACGATCGCCTGCATCACCGGATGCTGCGGCTGATAGGTCTGCAGCAACCCTAGGCTCTTGAGACCCGTTCGGCCCGCACGACCCGTCACCTGCGAGAGCAGCTGGAAGGTCCGCTCCGCCGCGCGCGGGTCGCCGTTCGCAAGACCCAGATCCGCATCGACGATGCCGACCAGTGTCATCAGCGGAAAGTTATGGCCCTTGGCGACCAGTTGCGTGCCGATGACGATATCGGCCTCGCCACGCGTGATGGCTTCAAGCTCCAGCCTCAGCCGTTTGACGCCCATCAGGTCGGAAGAAAGCACGATCGTGCGCGCCTCGGGGAAATGCCGCTCCACCTCTTCGGCGATGCGTTCGACCCCCGGCCCGCAGGCGACCAGATGATCGAGCGTGCCGCATTCCGGGCAGGCTTCCGGCGTGCGCTCGGAATAGCCGCACTGGTGGCACTGGATCTGCCCGCGGAAGCGATGCTCGACCAGCCAGCTCGAACAATCCGGGCACTGGAAGCGATGGCCGCAGACGCGGCACAGCGTCAGCGGCGCATAGCCGCGACGATTGAGGAACAGCAGTGCCTGTTCGCCACGCTCGATCGCCTTGCCGACCTGGTTCAAGAGCACCGGCGAGAGAAACCCGCCGCGTGCCGGCGGATGCTGGCGCATGTCGACGACGCCGAGCCGCGGCAGCGCCGCATCGCCGAAACGGGTCGGCAGGTGGATCGGCTTGTAGCGCCCGACGTCGCCATTGACCCGGCTTTCGAGCGACGGCGTCGCCGAGACGAGCACGACGGGAAAGCCGGTGATACGACCACGAACGACCGCCATGTCGCGCGCATTGTAGAAGACGCGATCTTCCTGCTTGTAGGCAGGGTCGTGCTCTTCGTCGACAATGATGAGACCCAGCTCCTCGAAGGGCAGGAACAGCGCCGAACGGGCGCCGGCAACGACGCGGACTGTTCCGGTCGTCACCTGGCGCCAGACCTTTTCACGGGTGCGGGGAGCCAAGTCCGAATGCCACTCGGCGGGCTTTGAGCCAAAACGATCCTGGAAGCGTTCAAGGAAGCTCGACGTCAGCGCGATTTCCGGAAGCAGGATCAGCACCTGCTTGCCCGCCCGAAGTGTCGCAGCGATCGCCTCGAAATAGACCTCGGTCTTGCCGGATCCGGTGATGCCGTCGATCAGCGATACCGAGAAACCGCCCTCCTCGACCGCTGCCAGCAGATCGGCCGCTGCATCCTTCTGCGGGCCTTCGAGCCGGGGGGCGGTAAAATCGGGATCCGGCAGGGCGACGACCGGCGGCGGCGCCATGAAGACGGTCTCGAAGACGCCTTGCTGGGTCAGCCCTTCGATCACGCTCGACGACGTGCCGGCGGCATGCGCCAGCCCCGAGCGTGTCCAGGAAAAGCCGTCGCTGGCGGCGGCGATCACCCGTTCGCGCGCCGCCGTCATGCGCTCCGGCCGCATCTCGGTGAGACGCAGCGCCTCCACCATCGGTTCCGGATCGAACGCGGCGGGTGCGCGGAGCGCCATCCGCGCGACCAGCCCCGGCGGCGTGACGGTATAGGCGGCCACCCAATCGAGAAAGGTCCGCATTTCGCGCGTCAGCGGCGGGCAGTCGAAAGCCTTCTCGATCGTCTTGAGTTTCTTGGCGTCGACGCTCCCGTCATCCTCGCCATCCCAGACCACGCCGACGACGAGGCGGGGGCCGAGCGGCACCTGCACGATCGAGCCCGGCTCGACCGCCATGCCGTCGGGAACCGCATAGGAATAGGCTTTCGGCGCCGGCATGGGCACCAGGACCGGCACGACGCGACGGGCCGAAACGGGCCCGAGCAAATCGCCGAATAAATCGGTTGAATCGCGAGTCATTTTGCCGTGACCTTGCCACGTGTTTCGGTTAAAGAAAACTGCGCTGCGAACCGCAGCCTTGCAGGCCGCAGGGTTTGTCACGGTTCCACCAGAGTTTCAACGCGCGCGATCTCTGCCAACGGAATTCCTCCCCGGTAGATATGCGCCGAACGGCAATCGTGCCCCAAGGGAGTGACCCCATGAAATTTTTCGTTGATACCGCCGACGTCAAGGAAATCCGCGAGCTGAACGATCTCGGCCTTCTCGATGGCGTCACCACCAACCCGTCGCTGATCCTGAAGTCGGGCCGCGACATCACCGAAGTCACCAAGGAAATTTGCTCGATCGTCGAAGGTCCGGTTTCGGCTGAAGTGACCGCGACCGAATACGCCGAGATGATGAAGGAAGCGGCCGTTCTCGCGAAGATCGCCGACAACATCTGCATCAAGCTGCCGCTGACGCTCGACGGCCTGAAGGCCTGCAAGGCGCTGACCTCGGACGGCCACGAGACCAACGTGACCCTGTGCTTCTCGGCCAACCAGGCACTGCTTGCGGCAAAGGCCGGCGCCACCTTCATCTCGCCCTTCGTCGGCCGTCTCGACGACATCGCCTTCGACGGCATGGACCTGATCCGCGAGATCCGCCACATCTACGACAACTACGGCTACGAGACCGAAATCCTCGCGGCTTCGATCCGCACGGTCAACCACGTCAAGGAAGCCGCCCTCATCGGCGCCGACGTCGTCACCGCGCCGCCGGCAACGCTGAAGGCGCTGGTCAAGCACCCGCTGACCGACAAGGGCCTCGAAACCTTCCTGGCCGACTGGGCCAAGACCGGCCAGAAGATCGCCTGATTGTTTCGGGAATGAACAAGAAAACCCCGCAGCGATGCGGGGTTTTTTGTTGCCTACTCGTCGTCGTCCATCAGCCCTGTCAGCCGCATGCCGTCGATCCAGGTGGCGCTGTCCTTGCGGATCACCCGGCGCGGACGGATACCTGAGCGCTGGCGCACTTCTTCCGCCAGTCTTTCCGAATGGGTGACGATCCAGATCTGGCTCTCCCTGGAAGCGCTGACGATCATGTCGGCAAGCGCCGGCAACATGTCCGGATGCAGACTCGTCTCCGGCTCGTTGAGCGCAATGAAGCGCGGCCGGCGGTAGGAGAGCAGTGCGGCCGCGAGCGCCAGAAAACGCATCTGCCCGTCGGAAAGCTCACGCGGCGAAAACGGCCGGCTGGGAAAATCCGGAAAGACCAGCGAGAACTCGGCAAACTGCCCGGGCTCGGGAACATCGAGATAGGCACCGCCGAAAGCGTCGGCCACCGCCCGGTCGAGGTCGACCGTATCCTCGCGCGTGTGGCGGAGCGTGGCGAACACCGCCGCCATGTTGACGCCCGTCTCGTCGAGCATTGGCGCCGTCACCGCAAGGCAGGGCAGCCGCAGCGGCGAATCGCGGTCGGTGCGGAAGCCGTGAAAGAAGCGCCACTGCTCGACCGCACGGCGGAAAGTGCCGACCTCAGGGTAGTGTCCGGCGTCGCCGAGCAGCGAGATCGCCGTCTCGGACGTCAGCGCCTGCTCCGGATAGTCCTCCATCCGCCCGCGTTCGCCGCGCACGAAGATGCCGGGGCCGGAGCGTTTCATCATCGTCACCGGCCGGCGACCGGTTTCTACCGTCAGCTCCTCTTCCTTCACTTGCGGCTCATAGGCGAAACCGGCGGCGGGCAGGGGCGGACGCAGCCCGGCCTCGATGCGATAGCGGAAGGTGATCGCCCGTTCCTCGTCCAGAAGCTCGGTTTCCAGCCTTATGCGGACCGGCTTGTCGGCGCGCCGACGGCCGCTCCAGAGCGCCGAGGACATACCGCCCTCCTCGGCAATCTCACGCGCCAGCGTGCCGCGCGTGGCGGCTTGCACGAGTTGAAGCGCGCGATAGAGATTGGACTTTCCGACGCCGTTTTCGCCGATGAACAGGTTGACCCCGGTCAGATCCATACGGATCGACTTCAGCGAACGGTAGTTTTCCGCGAACATGGATTGAAGCTGCATGGCTCAGACCTAGCCGATCCGCCGCGCGGGGTGAAGCCCGCCAGCTTTTTCGTGAACCATGACGGTCGCTAGAGCGCGGCCGCCGTTTGCAGCCGAGGCTTGAACGCCGCGTCGGCATCCATCGCCAGATCGAAGACAGTGTGCCGTTCGAGCGCCTTCGTCACCTCGCCAGCTTCCCCTTCCAGTGCTTCGGGCGGGATCATGTTGCCGATGCGAAAATCGAAGAGATCGCCCTTCTTGTTCAGCAGTTCGTGGAACACGGTCATGTCGCGCAGTTCGGTCGACCATTTGGCGAACCAGTAGAACAGGCCGGAATTGCGGGCGCTCATATGCACCGGCAGGATCGGCAGGCCGTATTTGCGCGCAAAGCCCACGGCCGACGTCTTCCATGGCCGCTCGTTGAGGCAGCCATCGGCCCAATAGGCGATGCGCCCGGAAGGAAAGAGCACGGTCGCCTTGCCCTCGCCGATCGCCCGGTTGGTGACCTGCAGCGTCTCGCGCGCCTTCAGCTTGCTCTTGTGTTCCTCACGCCATTCGACCGGAATGACCATCTCGACGAAACGCGGATTGACGCGAATGGCGTCACGATTGGCGAAGAACATCATGTCCGGCCGCCGGCTCTTCAAGAGATCGAAGACGGCAATGCCGTCGGCGATGCCGGTCGGGTGGTTGCTGACGAGCAGGAAGCCACCCTTGGCAGGAATGCGCTCGGCCCGGTCGACCCGCACCTCCAGCGAGAGCAGCGAACTCAGATGCTCGAAGGCCTGAAAACCCGGCATGTTGGCAACCGCGTCGGCAAACTCGTGCGCCTTGCGGTAATTCAGCAGCGTATAGAGAAAAGGCCGCATGAGCGGCCAGAGAGGGCTCTTGACGATCCGCTGACCACGCTCCGCAATCAGGGTGTCGACGATGTGGCCAGGCTGCCCCTGGGAGACCAGGGCGATCACTTCAGCAAAATGCGCGATTCCGTTCACCGAATCCCGTCCCGCCATAGTCCGATCCGTTTGTTTGCGGCTGACCATCGCAATTCTATATGATCGAAGAATGACAAATTCCAAGGGTGCATTAGCAAAAACCTAAGACGCGTCAGGGCATTGTCGCGGGCGGACCATCAATGGAAAGCGACAATGAACGAGCTCCTCGTCATCGGCCATCCGGAGCTTCTTGCCGAGCGTCAGCGCTGGCTTGACGGGCTCATGCGGGAGCGCCGCCTCTCCGACAACACCGTCGAGGCCTATGAGCGCGACACCCGGCAATTCCTGACGTTTCTCACCGGCCATCTCGCCGGGCCGCCGCGGCTTTCCGACATCCGTACACTGAGGCCGGCCGACCTTCGCGGCTTCCTCGCCCAGCGTCGCAAGGGCGGCGCCGGCGCCCGCACGCTCGGCCGCGGGCTGGCCGGGCTTCGCTCTTTCCTGCGCTATCTCGAGCGCAACGGCCTTGCCAATGCGGCCGGTGCGGCCGCGGTGCGCTCGCCCAAACAGCCTAAATCCCTGCCGAAGCCGCTCACCGACCGTGACGCGCTGACTGTCGTAACGTCGCAGGCGCAGCTTGCCGAGGAGCCCTGGATCGCCGCGCGCAACGCAGCGGTGCTGACCTTGCTCTACGGCTGCGGCCTGCGCATTTCCGAGGCGCTCGGCCTCACGCCGTCGGAATTTGCCGGCATGCCCACGTCGCTGCGCATCGTCGGCAAGGGCGACAAGACGCGCATCGTGCCGCTGATCGAAGCGGCGCGTGAGGCCGTCGCCACCTACTTGAAGCTCTGCCCCTACCCGATCGCCGCGGATGCGCCGCTGTTCCTCGGCGCGCGCGGTGCCAAGCTGCAGCCGGCGATCATCCAGCGTGAAATGCAGAAGCTGCGCGGCGCGCTCGGGCTGCCCGAGACCGCAACGCCACATGCGCTGCGCCACTCCTTCGCCACCCATCTGCTGGCCGGCGGCGGCGATCTCAGGACCATTCAGGAACTGCTCGGCCATGCCAGCCTGTCGACCACCCAGGTCTATACCGGCGTCGATTCGGCGCGGCTTCTGGAGATCTACGACCGCGCCCACCCACGCGCCTGATTTTCGGCGAAAGGATGCATTAACCATGCCCGTTAGGGAAGCCGTGACCGGCCCGGGCCTAGGGTCGGGTATCGACCATGCGACTGTCAGGGAAGAACGATGACCGCCTTTGCGAGACCTCAGCAAAATCTGCCGCGGCACCTGCTTGCGCGGCTCGCCGACGGCGCACTTTGGCTGGTCGCCCTGCTGCATGTCCTGCTCGCCGCCTGCCTCATCGTCGCTCTCGCCTTTGTCGCTGAGGCCGATGCCGCAGAGGTGGAATGCGGCGGCACGAACGTTCTGACCGCGCTTGCAAAATCCGATCCGACGAAACTGGCCGCGCTCGAAGCGGAAGCCGCCGCCATCCCGAACAGCAAGGGCATCTTCTGGAAGATTGAGAAGGACGGTGTCGCGCCGTCCTGGCTGCTCGGCACGATGCACGTCACCGATCCGCGCGTGCTGGCCCTGCCGACCGAGGCGCCCGCCGCCTTCGAGGCAGCCTCGACCGTCATCGTCGAATCGGACGAGATCATCGACGAGAAGAAGTCGGCCGCCGCGATCCTGATGCGTCCCGATCTCACCATGCTTCCCGACAACAAGACGATCGCAGACTTCCTGAAGCCCGACGACCGCGAACAGCTCGAAACGGGCCTCAAGGCACGCGGCATTCCGTTGCCCCTGGTTTCACGCATGAAACCCTGGATGATCGCGAGCTTCGTCGCGCTGCCCGCCTGCGAAATGAGCCGCAAGGCCGCGGGCGCCTCCTTCCTCGACAAGAAGATCGCCGAGGATGCGGTCAGTCAGGGCAAGACGCTGAAGGGCCTGGAAACCCTGGTCGAACAGCTCGCCGCCATGGACTCGCTGCCGACCGAACTGCACCTGCGCGCCCTCATCGAGACGCTCGCGCTCGGAAAGACCATCGACGACGTCTTCGCGACGATGACCGATCTCTATCTCTCCGGCGACACCGGCATGATCATGCCGATGATGAAAGCCGTGTCGGACAAGAGCGCCGAGGATTTCGGCTATGCCGACTTCGAGCAGCGCATCATCGTCGACCGCAACAAAACCATGGCGACACGCGCCCAACCGATCCTGAAGGATGGCGGCGCCTTCATGGCCGTCGGCGCACTTCACCTGCCGGGCAAGGAAGGCCTGGTCGAACTGCTGCGCGCCCAGGGCTTTACGGTCACGCGCGCCAACTGACGGGTAGGCCGGCAACGGACGCCGCCGGCACATTGCCCCCGCCTCAGTCCTGCGCACCGGCGCGCGAAGCGACCTCGGCTGCCCCCGCGTTGGCACCATCGCCCTCAATCCGCGACAGGCCGCGATAGCCCCAGAACGCAGCGCCAAGGATCAGGACACCAGCGGCGAGCGCAATGGTGAAGCCGGCCTGAACGCCGAAGCGCGCGACCACGCCCCCTGACACCGCGGCACCCGCCGCAACCCCGATCCCGAGGCCCGTGGTCAACCAGGTCAGCCCTTCTGTCAGCTTCGATGGCGGCACGGCGGTTTCGCCGATGCTCAAGGCGACGATCATCGTCGGCGCAAAGAACACGCCCGAAACGAACATCATCGTCGCAAGGCTGCCGATCCCGCCGGCAAAGAGCAACGGCAATGTGGTAGCGGCCGTCATGCCCGCCCCGATCAGGAACAGCTTCGCCAAAGGCAGGCCGATCCTGATGGCGCCGAACGCCAGGCCGGCGATGCAGGAACCGAGCGCATAGACGGAGAGCACGAGGCTCGCTGCCGCCGGTCGCCCTTCGGCCTCGGCAAAGGCGACGCTGACCACGTCGATCGTGCCGACGATCACGCCCATGCCGGCAAGCGCGACGATCAGGACGCGCAGCGCAGGGTAGCGAAGGACCGAACCGGGCGCCATCGTCTCCGCCGGCTTGACCGGTGGCTCGGTGCCCTTCTGCAGCACGAAGGCGGTGACCCCGATAGCGAGGCACGCGGCGGCGGCCAGCGGCCCGGCCTCGGGAAACAGGCCGACGCTTAAGCCCACTGCGATGGGCGGGCCGACGATGAAGCAGATCTCGTCGAAGACCGATTCGAGCGAAAAGGCGGTCTTGAGCTCCGGGCGACCGCGATAGAGCTCGGTCCACCGCGCCCGGGTCATCGCCGACATGCTCGGCGTGCACCCGGCAATTACTGCAAAGACGAAGAGCGTCCAGTCCGGCGCTCGCCAATGGGTCGAGGCGAGGAGGGCCGACGTGCCGAGAAGGCTGAGCGCTGCGGCAACCGGCAGCACGCGGCTCTGGCCGAAGCGATCGACGAGTCGGGAAACCTGCGGCGCCAGCAGCGCCGAGGCCAGCGTGAAGGCGGCGGCCACACCGCCGGCCAGGCCGTAGCTGCCGCGGGACTGGGCGAGCATGGTGATGATGCCGATGCCCATCATCGACAGCGGCAGGCGTGACACCAATCCCGCCAGGGTGAAGCCCACGGTGCCTTTGGCGGCAAAGATCTGTGCGTAGGGATTGGCCATGGAAGCTCCTGCAATGGGTGTTTTAGCGCCGTCGCATTAACATACGCAGCGTATGCAAGTGATATTGACATACGTCACGCATGTCAATTAGCATACGCACCGTATGCAAAAGGAGTTACCGATGACGAGGCGCGCGCGCAGCGACATGATCGCGGAAACGAAGGCAAAGCTGATCGCCGCTGCCCGGGAAGCGTTCACCCGAAGCGGCTACGCGGAGACGTCGATGGACGATTTCACCGCCGCCGCCGGGCTCACGCGCGGCGCGCTCTATCATCACTTCGGCGACAAGAAGGGCCTGCTGCGTGCGGTCGTGGAGACCCTGGACGGCGAGATGGATACACGGCTCGACGCAGCCTCCGCGACCCCGGACCCGTGGGACGGTTTCGTGCGCCGCTGCAGGCTCTATCTGGAGATGGCGCTCGAGCCGGAAATCCGGCAGATCGTCTTGAAGGATGCCCCGGCCGTACTCGGCGCAAGCATGTTGGAACCGAGCCGGCGCCAATGCCTCACGTCGCTTGCCGCCAGGCTTTCGGCGATGATGGCCGCCGGTGTCGTGCGGAAAGGAGACACGGAGACGTTGGCGCGGCTGATCAATGGCGCGCTCACCGACGCGGCGCTCTGGATTGCCGAGGCGGACGATCCGGCCCTGCGCCTCACCAGCGCACGCGACAATCTCGACCTGCTTTTGTCCGGGCTGAGAACCGAAATCCGGGCTTAGGGACCTGCCACCCGCGAAAGAAGTGTCGGCACGATCGCCTTGTGAAACGGCGTAACGGCCATGAGGTAAACCCGTCCGAGCGTGTTGTGCCTGCGCACGAGCGTGGTGACGCCGACGATCTGGTTGACCGCTGATCCCGCCCTGACATCGACGACGATGCGGAAATCGAGATGCTTGTCGTCGAAGCCGAGCACCACTTCGTCATCGCTCTTCGATACGACCGGAAACGCACCGATCAGTCCCAGGCGGCTGGAGGGCGCCGCCGACTTCAGGCCGACGACCGAGACGATGCGGTTGCGCAGGCCCAGCAGCACGCGGACCCACCGCGGCGACCGGCCAAGCGAACGTTCGGCGGCTTCCGCCGCAGTCACGCCCTTGCCGTCAAGCGCAAGCTCGAAGCGGTCGGCCCAGTCGGCATCCGGTAGGTGCCGGCTCGGCAACGATATGGCCACGGCTCTCGGTTTCATCTTTCCTCCTGACGCGCGCGTCGTCTGTCCTTGCGGACATGATTGCGCCCTCCCCCGTGCCTGGACAGAAGACCGCTTGTCACAGCCCTCGGGCCAATCGTCACATCCCCTCGTCCAGAGCCCCCGCACTCCGCCCCTTCCCTTCGCTCCGGCAAGCTGCATAACTCAGGCGGAACGCTGCAAATCTGGAGATGGACAATGGAAACCAGCTACGACACACGCGAACTCGAAATGGTCGTGCTGATGACGCCGGATATGGCGAACTTCAGCGGCAAGGTCCATGGCGGCGCGCTGCTCAACCTCCTCGATCGCGTGGCCTTCTCCTGTGCCTCGCGCTATTCGCAGCAATATGCCGTGACGCTCTCGGTCGACCAGGTCACCTTCCGCCAGCCGATCCATGTCGGCGAGCTCGTCACCTTCCGTGCAGCCGTCAACAATGCCGGCCGCACTTCGATGGAAATCGGCATCCGGGTCGAGGCCGAAAACATCCGCAGCGGCGAGCGCCGCCACACCAATTCCTGCTATTTTACCATGGTCGCCGTCGATGCCGACGGCAGCCCGACGCCTGTCCCTGCCCTTGTCACCGACACAGCCGACCGCAAACGCCGGCAGCGCGCTGCCGAGGCACGGCGCAGCCTGAGGCGCGAGTTCGAGGAGCGCTTCCATGCCCTCAGGTCCGCTTCGGAAGAATGATACGGTCGCTTGCGAACAGGACTGCCGATGGCGACAATGTCAGCGGGCGCCGACGCCACTGAGTGAGCAATGGCCACAAGGGGCAGCCGGCACGCACGAAACGCGCCGGGAACAAGGGGCCGCGTGATCGCAGCCCCCTGCATGTTCCTTACATGTGGATCGGCTTGAAGAACGTCGACAGCGCCGCTTCCTTGACCGCTTCCGACATGGTCGGGTGTGCGTGGCAGGTGCGGCCGAGGTCTTCCGACGAACCGCCGAACTCCATCAGCACGGCGATCTCGTGGATCATCTCGCCGGCGCCGAAGCCGACGATATGGCCGCCGAGCACCCGGTCGGTTTCCTTGTCGGCGAGGATCTTGACGAAACCGTCGGTCACCTGCATCGCCCGTGCGCGGCCGTTGGCCGTGAACGGGAACTTGCCGACCTTGTAGGCAACGCCCGCGGCCTTCAGCTCTTCCTCGGTCTTGCCGACGGAGGCGACTTCCGGCTGGGTGTAGACGACCCCGGGGATCACGTCATAGTTCACGTGACCCGCCTGACCGGCGAGGATTTCAGCAACGGCGACACCTTCGTCCTCGGCCTTGTGGGCGAGCATCGGGCCGCGCACGACGTCGCCGATCGCGTAGATGCCGGCAACGCTCGTCTGGAAGTGGTTGTCGATCTCGACACGACCGCGCTGGTCCATGACGACGCCGGCCGTATCGAGGCCGAGGCCATCGGTGTAGGGGCGGCGGCCGGTGGCGATCAGCACCACGTCGGCATCGAGCGTCACGGCGTCACCGCCCTTGACCGGCTCGAAGGTCACCTTGGCGCCCTTGCCGTCCTTGACGACGCCGGTCACCTTGGCGCCGAGCTTGAAGTCCATGCCCTGCTTGGCCAGCATGCGCTGGAACTGCTTGGAGACTTCGCCGTCCATGCCGCCGAGGATCGAATCGAGATACTCGACAACGGTGACCTTGGCGCCGAGACGGGCCCAGACCGAGCCGAGTTCGAGACCGATGACACCGCCGCCGACGACGATCATGTTGGCCGGAACCTTTTCGAGCGCGATGCCGCCGGTGGACGAGATGATGACCTTCTCGT
The DNA here is from genome assembly GCF_044769565.1 of Ensifer sp. NPDC090286. NCBI lineage: Bacteria > Pseudomonadati > Pseudomonadota > Alphaproteobacteria > Hyphomicrobiales > Rhizobiaceae > Ensifer > Ensifer sp. NPDC090286. The sequence continues at coordinate 102,485 of NZ_JBIVYF010000007.1, forward strand.
CGATGTCGACCTTGACGCCCGGGATGCCGGCAACGTCGGAGCCGGTGGCGATCACGATGTTCTTGGTTTCGAGGATCTGTTCCTCGCCCTTGTCGTTGGTGACGGAGACCTTGCCCTGGCCGAGCACCTTGCCGGTGCCCTGGATGCCGTCGATCTTGTTCTTCTTGAACAGGAACGAGACGCCGTCGACGTTGGCCTTAACGGTCGCGTCCTTGTGCGCCATCATCTTTTCGAGGTTCAGCTTCGGTGCTGCGACTTCGACACCAAGTGCATCGACGCCGTGAGCGACCTGATGGAACACCTCGGAGGCATGCAGAAGCGCCTTCGACGGGATGCAGCCGATGTTGAGGCAGGTGCCGCCGTAGGTGGCGCGCTTCTCGACGACGCCGACCTTCAGGCCGAGCTGAGCCGCCTTGATGGCGCAGACATAGCCGCCCGGGCCGCTGCCGATAACGATGAGATCATAAGCCATTAGAATATCCTTCCTTCAGGACGGTTACCGTCCGCCGCTGACATTGAGAATTGCCCCCGTCACATAAGTCGCCTTATCCGACAGGAGGTAGAGAACCGCGTCAGCGACTTCCTCGGCCGTGCCGGGTCGCTGAACGGGAATGGTGGAGGCAAGATCACGCGCCCGGTCCGGCAGACCGCCGGAGGCATGGATCTCGGTATCGATGATGCCGGGGCGGATCGCGTTGACGCGGATGCCCTCGGTCGCGACCTCGCGTGCAAGGCCAATGGTAAGCGTGTCGATCGCGCCCTTTGAGGCGGCGTAGTCGACATATTGTCCTGGCGAGCCGAGCGTGGCGGCAACCGAGGAGATGTTGACGATGACGCCGCCGTGATGCCCGTAACGTGTCGACATGCGCCGGACGGCCTCCGCCGCACAGCGGATGGAACCGGTGACGTTGATGCGGAACATGCGTTCGAGCCGCTCGGGCGACATTTCGTCGACCCGTTCGGTCGGGCCGACAATGCCGGCATTGTTGACGAGACCGTCCAGCCGACCGAAGGCGGCATCGACAGCCGCAAAGATCGCCTGGATATCCGCCTCGGAGCCGACATCGCCCTGAACCGCGATCGCCGTGCCGCCGGCCCGCTCTATCGCGCCGACGACCGCATCGGCCGCATCGCGGTTCGACGCGTAATTGACGGCGACCCGCCAGCCCGCTTTTGCGGCGCCAAGGCAGATCGCCGCGCCGATGCCGCGGCTGCCGCCGGTCACAAGGAGAACAGGGCCAGCGCTCATGCGGCGCATCCCTTGAAGGTGGAGGCGTCCCAGCTGTCGGCCTCGGCCTTGCCCTTGCCCCATGCGGTCGACGCGCGAAGAGACGGGCCGAAATCGGGAAGCAGCAGTTGCTCGGCCGCTGTCTCGGTCTCCTGCGGGATCTCGCTGATCGCGCCGGCCTTGTCGAGCGCGTAGACGACACCCTGCCACACCGTGCAGGCACGCAGCTCCTCGCCGGTCGCATCCCCCTCCGGGCAATTGTGCATGATCAGCCCGGTCGCCCGTTCCGGCTCGCCCGCCGGCATCACGACGCCATCGAGCAGCAGGCCGGGCTTCAGCACCGCCACCTTGAAGTGGTTGCTGGTCGCCGCACTCGCCGATCCGACCGGCTCGAAGCGCAGTTCATAGCCCCCATCGCGGTCGCCGTAGATCGCGTGCGACTGCTTGCAGTCGGCGGCGATCGCCGGCGCAGCAAAGACAAGGCCGAACAGGGCTGAAAGGAGACGACCGGAGAGCATGATCAGACAGCCTTCTCCGTTGCAAGCTTGAGGCCGAGCGCGATGAACACCACGCCGCTGGCGCGGTCGATCCACTTGCTGGCGCGAGTGAAGGCGGCGCGCATGCGCGGCGTCGTCATGAACATGCTGACGCCGACGAACCACGCGATCAGGCAGATTGCCATGACAAGGCCGTATCCGAACTTGATCATCATCGGCGTATGGGCGTGAACGACCGTCGAGAAGATCGACAGGAAGAAGAACACCGGCTTGGGGTTGAGCGCGTTGGCGGCAAAGCCGAGGCCGAAGGCCTTGGCCGCCGACTGGCCCTTGATCGACCCGTTGCCTTCCGTGTGGTCGACCTTGATCTCCGTCTGGCCGGCGCGCAGCGCCTTGATGCCGATATAGATCAGGTAAGCGACACCGCACCATTTGACGATGTTGAACAGATAGATCGACTGCGAAATGATCAGCCCGAGGCCGAGGATCGTGTAGGTCACATGGAACATCAGCGACGTGCCGATGCCGAAGGACGTGATGATCGCCGGGCGGCGGCCATGCACGATCGACTGGCGCATGACCATGGCAAGGTCCGCGCCGGGGGAGACGATGGCGAAGGCGAAGATCGCCATCAGCGATGCGAGTTCGAAGAAATACTGGCTCATGGGTTTGCGACCGGTGCGTTGAAGGCCCAGACGTGGCCGAAGGGATCCTTTATGCGCGCGTAGCGTGCGTGCCAGAAGGTATCCTGCGGCTCCAGAACTGTCGATGCCCCGGCGGCCATCGCCCGGTCGTAGGCAGAGTCGACGTCGGCCGGCTTCGCCAGGTTGATGCTGATCGCAACGCCGGTGCCACCGATCGTGTTGGGCGACAGCACGCTGCCGCCGAATTCGGGGAACTCGTCGTGCAGCATCACTTCGCCGCCGTAGATCGCCAGATTGGCGTGCATGACGCGCTTGCCGTCCTCGGCCATCGCGTGGAAGGTGTTCACCGCACCGAGCGCCTTCTCGTAAAAAGCGATCGCAGCAAGCCCGTCCTTGACGCAGATATGCGCCTGGATCGGCGGAACGTCGGGTCCGAATGCCATGCCGGTCTCCTCTTGCCTTGTCGCCGGGATGCTATGCCATGAGCCGGACGACCATCAACACAAGCGCGATGATCGACACGAACCAGACGAGGGTACGCAAGACCGGAATACCGGCCACGTAGAGAACGGTGTAAACCACCCGCGCCAGAAGCCAGGTCGCCGCGCCGATGGCGCCAAGACCACCGGTCTTGCCGGTCACCGCCAGCGCAAGGGCCAGAGCGACGAAGGCCGGATAGGTCTCCAGCATGTTGTGAAGCGAGCGCAGCAGACGACCGGACACCACGCTCTTGGGCGCCCGTTGCTCGTCGCGCGGGCCGAGCAGGTATCTGATCGTGAAATCGCCGGACAGATCGAGCGACAGCGCCTGCACCAGGATATGCGCGATCAGGAATACCACGCTCCAGCCAAGCACCCAGATTTCAGTCGACGCTGCAGCGGCTTCCATCATCCCTCGCAATCGCAGGAGCGGTTCGGATCGGCATCAGCGGCCCCGAGGGCCACTCTCCCCGGCCAGGCCGCAGAGACAGACTTCGCCGCGCGTGCTTGCACACGGCGATCGGCGGGGGCGCCAAAGGGCCCCCGCCGTTTCCGGATGTTAGAGATCGAGAACCAGACGTTCCGGATCTTCCAGGCTTTCCTTGACGCGGACGAGGAAGGTCACGGCTTCCTTGCCGTCGACGATGCGGTGATCGTAGGAGAGCGCGAGGTACATCATCGGACGGATGACGACCTGGCCGCCGATGGCGACCGGACGCTCCTGGATCTTGTGCATGCCGAGGATGCCCGACTGCGGCGCGTTGAGGATCGGCGAGGACATCAGCGAACCGTAGACACCACCGTTGGAGATGGTGAAGGTGCCGCCCTGCATGTCGGCCATCGACAGTGCGCCGTCACGGGCAGCCTTGCCGAGACGGCCGATGTCCTTTTCGACCTCGGCGATCGACATCTGGTCGGCATCGCGAACGATCGGAACGACAAGACCCTTGTCCGTGCCGACGGCGACGCCGATGTGGCAGTAGTTCTTGTAGATGATGTCGGTGCCGTCGATCTCGGCGTTGACGGCCGGGATTTCCTTCAGCGCGTGGGTGACGGCCTTGGTGAAGAAGCCCATGAAGCCGAGCTTCACGCCGTGCTTCTTTTCAAAGATGTCCTTGTACTTGTTGCGCAGCGACATGACGGCGCTCATGTCCACCTCGTTGTAGGTGGTGAGCATGGCGGCAGTGTTCTGCGCGTCCTTGAGGCGGCGGGCGATCGTCTGGCGCAGGCGGGTCATCTTGACGCGCTCTTCGCGAACGACGTCTTCCGCCGTCGAAGGTGCACGGGCCTGGACCTTGGCCGGCTCGGACGCGGCCGGGGTCGAGATGCCCTTGGCAACGGCAGCAAGCACGTCGCCCTTCAGCACCTGGCCACGCTTGCCGGAACCGTCGACCTGGTCGGCCGAGAGGTTGTTTTCGGCAAGCAGCTTGCCGGCCGACGGTGCCGGTGGCATCGACGAGGCGGCCGGTGCTGCAACAGCAGCCGGGGCAGCCGGAGCGGCAGCAGCCGGCTCGGCCTTCTTTTCAGCGGCAGCGGCCGGAGCGGCAGCAACGGCGCCGGCGGCACCTGCAGCGATCTGGCCGAGCAGCGCGCCGAGACCGACGGTCTCGCCGGCCTGCGCGACGATTTCCGAGAGCGTGCCTGCGGCCGGCGCCGGAACTTCGATCGTCACCTTGTCGGTTTCGAGTTCGAGCAGGGGTTCATCGGCCTTGATGGCGTCGCCGACCTTCTTGAACCAGGTGCCGACGGTCGCTTCGCTGACGGATTCGCCAAGGGTGGGAACGCGGATTTCTGTTGCCATGATTTTTGTTCCGTTGATCAGATATCTGTTTCTATTGGCTCAGAGCGAGGGGAGCATCAGCCCCCCAGCGCGTCCTCGAGGAAGGCGGCAAGCTGCGCCTGGTGCTTCGACATCAGGCCCGTCGCCGGCGATGCGGCGGCCGGACGGCCGGTGTAGCGCACGCGCTGATACTTGGCGTCGATATGGGCGAGAACCCATTCCAGGTACGGGTCGATGAACGACCAGCCGCCCATGTTCTTCGGCTCTTCCTGGCACCAGACCATCTCCGCGTTGCGGAAGCGGCTGAGCTCGTTGATGAGCGCCTTGGCCGGGAACGGATAGAGCTGTTCGACGCGCAGCAGGTAGATGTCGTCGATGCCGCGCTTTTCGCGTTCTTCGAGCAGGTCGTAGTAGACCTTGCCCGAGCAGAGCACGACGCGACGGATCTTGGAATCCTTCTGCAGCTTGATCGGGCCGTCCTTGATCACCTCGGCATCGTCCCACAGCAGGCGGTGGAACGAGCTCTCGCCGGCCATTTCCGACAGGCTGGAGACCGCACGCTTGTGACGCAGCAACGACTTCGGCGTCATCAGGATCAGCGGCTTGCGGAAGTCGCGCTTCACCTGGCGGCGCAGGATGTGGAAGTAGTTCGCCGGCGTCGTGACGTTGGCGACCTGCATGTTGTCTTCGGCGCAAAGCTGCAGGAAGCGCTCGAGGCGGGCCGACGAGTGCTCCGGACCCTGGCCCTCATAGCCGTGCGGCAGCAGGCAGACGAGACCCGACATGCGCAGCCACTTGCGTTCGCCCGACGAGATGAACTGGTCGAAGACGACCTGCGCACCGTTGGCGAAGTCGCCGAACTGGGCTTCCCAGAGGGTCAGCGCGTTCGGACGAGCGAGCGAGTAGCCGTATTCGAAGCCGAGAACCGCCTCTTCCGAAAGCATCGAGTTGATGACTTCGTAACGCGCTTGGGTCGGCGACAGGTTGGCGAGCGGGATGTAACGCTCTTCGGACTGCTGATCGTAGAGAACCGAGTGACGCTGCGAGAAGGTGCCGCGTTCGCAGTCTTGACCCGACAGGCGGATCTTGGTGCCCTCGACGCAGAGCGTGCCGAAAGCGAGCGCTTCAGCCATAGCCCAGTCGACGCCTTCGCCGGTCTGGATCATGTTGGCGCGGTTTTCCATGAAGCGCTGGATCGTGCGGTGCGCGTTGAAGCCTGCCGGGATCTCGGAGATCTTCCGGCCGACTTCCTTCAGCTGCTTCATCGGTACCGAGGTCTTGCCGCGGCGCTGTTCGTCCTGGTTGTCGGCCGAGCGCAGACCAGACCAGGCACCATCGAGCCAGTCGGCCTTGTTCGGCTTGTAGGACTGGCCGGCCTCGAACTCCTGCTCGAGGTGGGCGCGCCAGTCGGCCTTCATCTTCTCGACTTCGCCTTCGGAGATCAGGCCTTCGGCGATCAGTCGGTCCGAATAGAGCTGGACGACGGTCTTGTGGCCGCGGATGACCTTGTACATCTTCGGCTGCGTGAACGCCGGCTCGTCGCCTTCGTTGTGGCCGAAGCGGCGGTAGCAGAACATGTCGATGACGACAGGCTTGTGGAACTTCATCCGGAATTCGGTGGCGATCTTGGCCGCGTAGACAACCGCTTCCGGATCGTCGCCGTTGACGTGGAAGATCGGCGCTTCGATCATCTTGGCAACGTCGGACGGATAGGGCGACGAGCGCGAGAAGGCCGGATTGGTGGTAAAGCCGATCTGGTTGTTGATGATGAAGTGGACCGTACCGGCAACGCGGTGGCCGCGCAGACCGGAAAGCCCGAGGATTTCGGCAATGACGCCCTGGCCGGCGAAGGCCGCGTCGCCGTGCAGCAGCAGCGGCATGACCTTGGAGCGTTCGCGCAGCGGAATGATGTCGCCTTCGAACACGGTCGCCATCTGGTCCTGCTTGGCGCGGGCCTTGCCCATGACAACAGGGTTGACGATTTCGAGGTGCGACGGGTTTGCCGTCAGCGACAGGTGAACCTTGTTGCCGTCGAATTCGCGGTCCGAGGACGCACCGAGGTGGTACTTCACGTCGCCCGAACCTTCGACGTCGTCAGGTGCGTAGGAGCCGCCCTTGAACTCGTGGAAGATGGCGCGGTGGGGCTTTGCCATGACCTGGGAAAGCACGTTCAGACGGCCGCGGTGGGCCATGCCGAGAACGATTTCCTTGAGGCCTTCCTGGCCGCCGCGCTTGATGATCTGCTCGAGCGCCGGGATGAGCGATTCGCCGCCGTCGAGACCAAAGCGCTTGGTGCCCTTGTACTTGACGTCGATGAATTGCTCGAAGCCTTCCGACTCGATCAGCTTCTGCAGGATCGCCTTCTTGCCTTCGGGGGTGAAGTCGACGCCCTTGTCCGGACCTTCGATGCGCTCCTGGATCCAGCCCTTCTCTTCCGGGTTGGACATGTGCATGAACTCGACGCCGATCGTCGAGCAGTAGGTGCGCTCGAGGATTTCGACCATCTCGCGAACGGTCGCGTATTCGAGGCCGAGCACGTTGTCGATGAAGATCTTGCGGTCGAGATCCTTGTCCTCGAAACCGTAGTTCGACGGCGACAGCTCGTTGTAATCCTCAACCGCGGCAGCAAGGCCGAGCGGGTCAAGCTTGGCATGCAGGTGGCCGCGGGCGCGGTAGGCGCGGATCATCATGATGGCGCGGACGGAATCGCGCGTCGCCTGGTGGATGTCGGCGGCGCTGGCAACGGTACCGGTGGCGGCAGCCGTTTCCTCAACCTTCGCCTTGACCTTCTTCTCGATGACCTTTTCGACCGTGCCCCAGTCGCCGTCGAGCGCCGAGACCAGTTCGCCATTGGCCGGGATCGGCCAGTTGTTCTTTTTCCAGGAGGCGCCCTTGGCTGCCTTCACCACATCTTCCGGCCGGTCGGCGAGCGCCTTGAAGAAGGCCTGCCATTCGGCCGACACGGACGCCGGGTCCGCCTCGTAGCGTGCATGGAGCTGCTCGATATAGGCGGCGTTGGCGCCGTCCAGAAACGAAGTGAGCTGGAATTGCTCGTTGGCCTCTTGCCTTGTCATGGTCTCACGCGGACTGATCTGTCCGCCTCCTGACTGAAGTTGGGTTGCCGGGTATCCCGGTCGTTCATGTTCGTTCGGCGCGTCCGGGCGCCGGGCCTTTTTCCTACGATGCCGCGCATCCTCGAGGACGCGCCGGGTCACCGTGGCAGTCATTGCCGCATGTCCTGATCTTCAATCAGCCAAGGAAACAAGCGGACTGCAAATTGACCGGGCCGGATCACTCCGCCCCGGTCAGAAGTCTTGCGATCAGCCCTTGAGGACTTCGACGAGCGTCTTGCCGAGACGAGCCGGCGAAGGCGACACGCGGATGCCTGCCTGCTCCATCGCTGCAATCTTGGATTCCGCATCGCCCTTGCCGCCGGAAACGACAGCGCCGGCGTGACCCATGGTGCGGCCCTTCGGCGCGGTACGGCCCGCGATGAAGCCGGCCATCGGCTTCTTGCGGCCCTTCTTGGCTTCGTCGATGAGGAACTGTGCAGCATCCTCTTCGGCCGAGCCGCCGATTTCGCCGATCATGATGATCGAGGTCGTGGCTTCGTCGGCCAGGAACATCTCGAGCACGTCGATGAACTCGGTGCCCTTGACCGGGTCGCCGCCGATGCCGACAGCCGTCGTCTGGCCGAGGCCTTCGTTGGAGGTCTGGAACACGGCTTCATAGGTCAGCGTGCCGGAGCGCGAGACGATACCGACCGAACCCTTGCGGAAGATCGAGCCCGGCATGATGCCGATCTTGCATTCTTCCGGCGTCAGGATACCGGGGCAGTTCGGGCCGAGCAGGCGCGACTTGGAGCGGTCGAGGCGAGCCTTGACGCGCACCATGTCGGCAACCGGGATGCCTTCGGTGATGCAGGTGATGAACGGGATTTCCGCATCGATCGCCTCGATGATCGCGTCCGCGGCACCTGCCGGCGGAACGTAGATCACGGATGCGTCCGCACCGGTCTTTTCACGGCCTTCGGCAACCGAGGCGAAGATCGGCAGGGTTTCGCCCTTGGAACCGGTCCAGGTTTCGCCGCCCTTCTTCGGGTGAATGCCGCCGACCATCTGCGTGCCGTAATAGGCAAGCGCCTGTTCGGTATGGAAGGTGCCGGTCTTGCCGGTCAGGCCCTGAACGAGGACCTTGGTGTTCTTGTTAACGAGAATCGACATGAGGTGGTCCTTCAGTTAGCCGTTGATCGCGGCGACGATCTTCTTGGCAGCATCGTCCAGATCGTCGGCGGCGGTGATCGCCAGGCCGGATTCGTTCAGGATCTTCTTGCCAAGCTCGACATTCGTGCCTTCGAGACGAACGACCAGCGGAACCTTGAGGCCGACTTCCTGCACGGCCGCAACGACGCCTTCAGCGATGACATCGCACTTCATGATGCCGCCGAAGATATTGACGAGGATGCCCTCGACCTTCGGGTCGGCCGTGATGATCTTGAAGGCTGCCGCAACCTTCTCCTTGCCGGCGCCGCCGCCGACGTCGCAGAAGTTCGCCGGCTCCTTGCCGTAGAGCTTGATGATGTCCATCGTCGCCATGGCGAGGCCGGCGCCGTTGACCATGCAGCCGATGTTGCCGTCGAGCGCGACATAGGCGAGATCCCACTTCGAGGCCTCGATTTCCTTGGCGTCTTCTTCGGTTTCGTCGCGCAGCGCCTTGATGTCGTCGTGGCGGAACAGCGCGTTGCCGTCGAACGAGACCTTGGCGTCGAGAACGCGCATGCGGCCGTTCTTCATGACGATCAGCGGGTTGATCTCGAGCAGGCTCATGTCCTTCTCGACAAAGGCCTTGTAGAGGATCGGGAAGAGCTTTTCGGCGTCGGCCTTGGCTTCGCCTTCGAGCTTCAGGGCAGCCGTGAGCTTGGCGAGATCAGCGGCGGTGACGCCGGCTTCCGGGTTGATCGCGACGTTGACGATCTTTTCCGGCGTGTCATGCGCAACAGCCTCGATGTCCATGCCGCCTTCCGTCGAAACGACGAAGGCAACCTGGCCGACCGAGCGGTCGACGAGCAGCGACAGATAGAGTTCGCGGTCGATGTCGGCGCCGTCCTCGATGTAGAGGCGGTTCACCTGCTTGCCGGCCGGGCCGGTCTGGGCGGTGACGAGCGTGTTGCCGAGCATTTCCTTGGCATGAGCCTTGGCTTCGTCGATCGAGAAGGCAAGACGAACGCCGCCCTTGGCATCGGCGGACAGTTCCTTGAACTTGCCCTTGCCGCGGCCGCCGGCATGGATCTGGCTCTTGACCACGTAGAGCGGGCCCGGGAGCGACTTTGCAGCGGCTTCAGCTTCGTCAGCCGAGAAGATCGCGACACCTTCCGCGACCGGTGCGCCGTAGCTCTTCAGGAGAGCCTTGGCCTGGTATTCATGAATGTTCATGGTGTTTTTCCTGTCTGGAGCATTGTGCGGGCAGGTGGGGCACCTACCCGCACCAATGCGGCAAAAACAAAGAGGCCGAGCGGCGACGGAGCGTCCGCTCAGCGGGACGCGATTACTGCTTCAGGCTCGGCGCAATGCCGATGCAGGCTTCGCAAAGACCGGCGACCGAAGCGACGGACTTGTCGAACGCTTCCTTCTCGGCCTTGTTGAGATCGATTTCGATGATGCGCTCGACGCCGCCGGCGCCGATGACGGTCGGAACGCCGACATACATGTCCTTGACGCCGTACTGGCCGGTCAGGTGCGCAGCGCAAGGCAGAACGCGCTTCTTGTCCTTGAGGTAGGCCTCAGCCATTTCGATCGCCGAAGCGGCCGGTGCGTAGTAGGCCGAACCGGTCTTGAGCAGACCGACGATTTCGGCACCGCCGTCACGGGTGCGCTGGATGATTTCTTCCAGGCGCTCCTTGGTGACCCAGCCCATCTGCACGAGGTCGGTCAGCGGAATGCCGGCAACCGTCGAGTAGCGGGCGAGCGGCACCATGGTGTCGCCGTGGCCGCCGAGAACGAAGGCGGTGACGTCCTGGACCGAAACGTTGAATTCCTGGGAGAGGAACAGGCGGAAGCGCGAGCTGTCGAGAACGCCGGCCATGCCGACGACCTTGTTCTTCGGCAGGCCCGAGAACTTCTGCAGCGCCCACACCATGGCGTCGAGCGGGTTGGTGATGCAGATGACGAAGGCGTTCGGGGCATACTTCTTGATGCCGGCGCCGACCTGTTCCATGACCTTGAGGTTGATGCCGAGCAGGTCGTCGCGGCTCATGCCCGGCTTGCGGGCAACACCGGCGGTGACGATGCAGACGTCGGCGCCTTCGATGGCGGAGTAGTCGCTGGCACCCGTCAGGTTCACGTCGAAGCCTTCGACCGGGGAGGACTGACCGATGTCGAGGCCCTTGCCCTGCGGAATGCCGTCGGCGATGTCGAAGAGGACGATGTCGCCCAGTTCCTTCAGGCCGGCGAGATGTGCCAGCGTACCACCAATCATCCCTGAACCGATAAGTGCGATCTTGTTGCGCGCCATGAAAGTGCTTCCTTTGTGATCCCAAATCTGATCGAGGCCTGGAACGCGGCAAACGCCAAACCTTCGCCGCAAGCCATTAAACGGCAAACGTTAAAATATCAATCGATACTTTTTGGCGAAGTAATTTCAATCGGTTAGATCATAAAACTCTTACGTAAACGTAAGAGTTTTCGCCACGATCACGTCACGAAACAGCAATATTGGCGGGGTGCGCGGCGGCATACTCCTCGCTTTGCATCTCGATCAGCCGCGAAACCGTGCGATCGAACTCGAAGCCCTCCGTGCCCTTCTTCTGGGTCAGCAGATCCTGCGGCTGCGCCGCAGCCGAAGCAAAGAGCCGGGCACCATTGTCGTAGAGCGTGTCGACCAAGAGGATGAACCGCTTGGTCTCGTTGCGCATGTGCGGACCGAGATGCGGCACATGGTCGACGAAGATCGTCGAATAGCGCTCGAGGATCGCCAGATAGTCGGCAGCCCCAAGCGGTTGCTGGCAGAGGTCGGCGAAATTGAAGCGGGCACTCTTGCCGGACGCGGCCGGCACGGGGATCTTGCGCCCCTTGCGCGGCACCTCCGCCGGAGCGGCCGGTGCATTGCCGGTCTCATGCACCCAGGCCTTCGCCATCGCCGCATCGGCCTCGGGCCCGAGCGGCGAGAGCCACACCGGGCTGCCATCGGTCTTTGTCAGCCGGTAGTCGGTGTCCGTGTCCAGCGAGATGACCTCGGCATTCGCCTTCAGGAGATCGATGAAGGGCAGGAACAAGCCGCGGTTGAGGCCGTCGCGATAGAGATCGTCGGGCGCGACGTTCGAGGTCGCGACCAGCACGCAGCCCTTGGCGAAGAGTTCGCCGAACAGGCGGCCGAGGATCATCGCATCGGCGATATCGGTCACGGTGAATTCGTCGAAGCAGAGCAGCCGCGCTTCACCGAAGAGCTCGGAGGCGACGGGCGGGATCGGATCGGCCTGCTTGGTTTCGCCGTTCTTCAGCTTCTGCCGGTGCTTGTAGATGCGCTCGTGCACATCGGCCATGAACTCGTGGAAATGCGCCCGGCGCTTGCGCTGGATCGGCACCGCGTCGAAGAACATGTCCATCAGCATGGTCTTGCCGCGCCCGACACCGCCGTGGATGTAGAGGCCCTTGACCGGCGGATGGTCCTTCTTGCGCGAGGCAAACAGCCAGCCGAGCGCATTGGTCTTGCGCGACGGACGGCTGGCGAGCAGCTCGGCGGAGAGATGATCGAACCGCCGGGCGATCGTAAACTGCGCGGGGTCACGCTTGCGCTCGCCGCTCGCGACGAGCGCTTCGAGCTTGCGGTAAATGCTGTCGTCAGGATTGAGCACGTCTCACCCGAGATGGGACGGAAAACAAAAGCCCGGCACGAGACCGGGCTGGAGAGACATCAGCGGCTGAGGCTGACCGGCTGGCCGCCATTGGTCGAGCCGTCGAAACGGGCGTCGGCCGTCTTGTAGAGGCGAGCGATGGCATTGCCGTTGCGGTCTTTGAGGACCACCTGCTTGCCGGCCACTTCCCAGGAGCCCATGGTCGTCAGCTCGCCGGCGCATCCGCGGGTACCGCCGCGCGAGCCGGAACCGAGATTGGTGAGCGTCAGGAACATGTCGCAGGAGCTGCCGGCGCTCGAAACACGCCAGTTGCCAACCATCGATTCCTTGGTGACGTCAAGTCCGCCACCCGCCGCCGCAGCGACCTGCGTGCCGGGCTGCTGAACCGTACCGGGCATCGCCGTGCCGCTCGTCGGTGCAGCCGGGAATTGTGAGGTGTTTCCGGTCGGCGCCGGAAGCTGGCTCGACGAAACCGACGGAACCGGTGCTGCCTGGATGGGAGCGGGCGAGGCGTCCTGGGAGCTGAAACCGCCCATCGACGTCCGTTGGCATCCGGTCAGCGCAAGCACAACCGCCAGCCCCGCCGCCGCATGAATTACCCGCATATCCCTACTCCTGTTCGTGTCCGCGAACCATGATGCAACGCGATAATATAGGCCGAAATACAGCAAATCCACCTGACAAATCAAGGGACGACGATTCCTGGCGACCTGTTGCAGGATTGAAACGTCCGAACGGCCCGATCGCGCGGCCACGGCCTCGCCAGGTATCCTCGCCTCGACCGGCAACCCGCCTCTCCCGCACCGGCACAATCACGAATTGTCCGCCGCCCTGGAGAGAGGCAAAACAGAAAACGGCGAGCCATGGCCCGCCGTTTCCAAAAGCTTCATCTCCGGTCCGACCGGTCAGACGCGGCGCTCGACCAGCATCTTCTTGATCTCGCCGATCGCCTTGGCCGGGTTCAGGCCCTTCGGACAGGCCTGGGCGCAGTTCATGATCGTGTGGCAACGATAGAGGCGGAAGGGATCCTCGAGGTTGTCGAGGCGCTCACCGGTCGCTTCGTCGCGGCTATCGATCAGCCAGCGATAGGCCTGCAGCAGAACCGCCGGACCGAGGTAACGGTCGCCGTTCCACCAATAGCTCGGACAGGAGGTCGAGCAGCAGGCGCACAGAATGCACTCGTAGAGGCCGTCGAGCTTGAGGCGGTCCTCGTGGCTCTGCTTCCATTCCTTGGCCGGCGTCGGTGATACCGTCTTCAGCCAGGGCTCGATCGAGCGATGCTGGGCGTAGAAGTTGGTGAGGTCGGGAACCAGGTCCTTCACAACCGGCATATGCGGCAGCGGATAGACCTTCACCGCGCCCTTCACCTCGTCCATGCCCTTGGTGCAGGCGAGCGTGTTGGTGCCGTCGATGTTCATGGCGCAGGAGCCGCAGATGCCTTCGCGGCAGGAGCGGCGCAAGGTCAGCGTCGGGTCGATCTTGTTCTTGATGTAGAGCAGACCGTCGAGCACCATCGGGCCGCAATCGTCGACATCGATATAGAAGGTATCGATGCGCGGATTGGCGCCGTCATCCGGGTTCCAGCGGTAGATGCGGTATTCGCGGACATTGGTCGCGCCGGCAGGCTTCGGCCAGACCTTGCCTTCCGTCATCTGCGAGTTCTTGGGGAGAGCGAGTTCAACCATGTGGCTTGTTCCTCAAGATCAATAGACGCGGGCCTTCGGCTCGATCTTCTTGGGATCGATGCCGTCGGCGATCAGGTCGGTATGGACGGGGCGGTAGTCGAGCTTGACGTCGCCGGCCTCGTTGACCCAGGCGAGCGTGTGCTTGCGCCAGTTGACGTCGTCGCGGCCGCCGAGCGGACCGTCGGTGTAGTCCTCGCGGGCGTGCGAACCACGGCTCTCCTTGCGCGCTTCGGCGCCGTAGATCGTCGTGATGGCGTTGGCCATGAGGTTTTCGAGTTCCAGCGTCTCGACGAGGTCCGAATTCCAGATCATCGAGCGGTCGGTGACCTTGATGTCAGGCAGTTCCTTCCAGATCGCCGAGATGCGCTTGCAGCCCGATTCCAGCGATTCCTGCGTGCGGAACACGGCCGCGTCTTCCTGCATGGCGCGCTGCATCTTTTCGCGCAGCACTGCCGTCGGCGTCGAGCCATTGGCGTTCCGCAGGCGGTCGAAGCGGTCCATGATCCGGTCGCAGGCGGCCTTGTTGATCTCCGGGATAGCCTCGTCGCGGTCGATGACCTGACCGGCGCGGATGGCGGCGGCACGGCCGAAGACCACGAGGTCGATTAGCGAGTTGGAGCCGAGGCGGTTGGCGCCGTGCACCGAGGCGCAGCCGGCTTCGCCGACGGCCATCAGACCGGGCGCGATGCGCTCGGGGTTCTGGGCGTCGGCGTTGAGCACCTCGCCCCAGTAGTTGGTCGGCACGCCGCCCATGTTGTAGTGCACCGTCGGCAGAACCGGGATCGGCTCGCGGGTCACGTCGACACCGGCGAAGATCTTCGCCGATTCCGAGATGCCCGGCAGGCGCTCGTGCAGGACGGCCGGATCGAGGTGATCCAGGTGCAGGAAGATGTGGTCCTTGTTCTTGCCGACGCCGCGGCCTTCGCGGATTTCCATCGTCATGCAGCGCGAGACGACGTCGCGCGAGGCAAGATCCTTGGCGGACGGCGCATAGCGCTCCATGAAGCGCTCGCCTTCGGAGTTGACGAGATAGCCGCCTTCGCCGCGTGCGCCTTCGGTAATCAGGCAGCCCGCGCCGTAGATACCGGTCGGGTGGAACTGGACGAACTCCATGTCCTGCAGCGGCAGGCCGGCGCGCGCGATCATGCCGCCGCCGTCGCCGGTGCAGGTGTGCGCCGACGTGGCCGAGAAGTAGGCGCGGCCGTAACCGCCGGTCGCTAGCACCACCATCTTGGCGGAGAAGCGATGGATCGTGCCGTCGTCGAGGTTCCAGGCGACGACGCCGGTGCAGCGGCCGTCATCCGACATGATCAGGTCGAGCGCGAAATACTCGATGAAGAACTCTGCGTTGTTGCGGAGCGACTGACCATAGAGCGTGTGCAGGATGGCGTGGCCGGTACGGTCGGCAGCAGCGCAGGTGCGCTGTACCGGCGGGCCTTCGCCGTAGTTCTGCATGTGGCCGCCGAACGGGCGCTGGTAGATCTTGCCTTCGGCGTTACGCGAGAACGGCACGCCGTAGTGCTCGAGCTCATAGACCGCCTTCGGCGCTTCCATGGCGAGATACTGCATGGCGTCGACGTCGCCGAGCCAGTCGGAACCCTTGACGGTGTCGTAGAGGTGCCACTGCCAGCTGTCCGGCGTCATGTTCTGCAGCGAGGCGGCAATACCGCCCTGGGCGGCAACCGTGTGCGAGCGGGTCGGGAAGACCTTGGTGATGCAGGCGGTCTTCAGACCCTGCTCGGCCATGCCGAGGGTCGCGCGCAATCCGGCGCCGCCGGCGCCGACGACGACGACGTCGAAGGCGTGATCGACATATTGATAGGCCTTGCCGTTTGCAGCAGGTGAACTGTTCGATGCCATGGCGAAATTACCCTGCAAAAGCGATCTTCAGGATGGCGAAGAGACAGAGCCCGCCAACCGCGATCGTGAAAAATGTATTGAGCATGAGAAGCACGATCTTCATGCCTTCGCCATGCACGTAGTCTTCGATGATCACCTGCATGCCGAGCCGCATGTGAACGAGGCCCGAGAGCACAACGAGCGCCATGACGACGGCGACGAAGGGGTTCGCTAGCGCGGCAAGGACATCCGCGTAAGGGGCGCCTGCGTAGCGAACGAGGAAGATGACGAAGAAGATCAACAGCGGAACGTTGGCGACGGCCGTCAGGCGCTGGCGCCAGAAATGATCCGTGCCTTCCTTGGCTGAGCCAAGACCGCGAACCTTGCCGAGAGGAGTGCGCATATCCATGAGTATTCTCCCCTCAGTCAGCGAACGAGATAGCCGACCACCCAGATCAGCAGCGTCAGCGCCACCGAACCGATGATCGTTGCCTTGGCCATCTTGGTGGCGAAGTGCTTCTCGTAGCCGTAGCCGAGATCCCAGGCGAAGTGGCGCAAGCCACCGAGCATGTGGTGCACCAATGCCCAGGTATAGCCGAACAGCACCAGCTTGCCGATCAGCGTACCGAACAGCCAGCTGACCCAGTCGTAATAGGCAGCGCCCGACGCGGCGGCGATCAGCCACCAGGCAACGAGGATGGTCCCGAAGTAGAGCGCGCCACCAGTGATGCGGTGCACAATGGACATCACCATCGTCGGGATAGGTTTATAGATTTGAAGATGCGGCGAGAGTGGCCGGCTTCTTGTGACATTCGTCATCGGAACCTCACGGAATGCCCGGATTTCCGCCCAAAAAACTGGACGATTTTAGTCCGGTATCGCACCTGATTGTGCGCAATTCAGTCATTCGGACCTTTAATCACCATAAAGCTTAACGACAAGTGTGTTTGCGGTGCAAAATCAATTTAATCGATTAGACGAATTGCGCCATTTTCCTGCCAGCCGGAGACATGGGCGCGCGTTAACGATAGCGACAAAAAGCCAAGCAATTCCGTGACTTTCCCGCCGATGTGGCTCAGAGTGCCCTTAACGATTTGTTAAGCGTCACCCGGAGGGCGGGCAGAATGATTCTGTTCAGGGCAATCCATGCGACCAAAGTGCTAGCGCTTGCCGGCCTGGTCATCGCCACCAGCTACATTCCGATGGAAGCCCGAGACCGGGGCGGACTGCCGGAGGTGCAGACGCGAACGCGCCATGTCAGGCTGAACGCCGATCGTCCCTATCCTCGCCACGATTTCGATCGCACCGGTTATCGCAACGACCGGGACCGCCATCGCGGACCGCGCCGCGACTGGGCGTCCAACGGTGGGCCGCCGGAAGTGAACACGCGCACCCGGCACGTTCGCCTGCCGCGCTACCGCCCCTACCCCGACGCTTACGCCGGACGGTTGGAGCAGCGTGGCGGATGGGTGCGCGACGGCGCCGGCCGCGACTACTGGACGTCCGACGCCCGCAGGCACGACGGCCGCCCTGGCATCTATGACGTGCCGCCGCAGGCCTCGACCCGCACCCGCCATGTCCGCCTACCGCAATATCGGGCCTATCCCGAACGTTGGGGCAACGGCGGCGGATGGATGCGCGATCAGGCCGGGCGGGAGATCTGGACATCGAACAACCAGGGCCGTGACTATCGCCCGAACTATTATGGCGGTGACGAATATCCGGACGTCATTCCCGGCATCGGCACCTATGTCGGCGGCATTTCGGCCTATGTCGACGTCGGCAACGGCATCTATTTCAGCCAGGAAGGCGACTACGGCTATGCGGATGAGGCAGACTTTGCGCCTCAGCCCGAGGCAAGGCGCGGCAAGATCATCGACGTCACGCCACAGACCATGAACAGCTCCTGCACCTACGAACACGGCGTCTGCGTCATCCGCCGGTAATCGCGGCGACGGGCCTTGTCAGGCTGTCAGGTCAGCGGCTTCGATGATCGGGTGTATCGTCGGAGATGCGGGCACGATTAATCGTGTACGGCTGTGCCGAAGCGCCAGACGGTTGTGCGCTTGACCTCGCTGTCCTCCAGCGCCCGGGTGACGGGAACCTCGTAGGTGGCAAGCGACGTCATCATTTCGCGCGGGCAGTAAGAACGGCCGGGATCGCCGACGATCACCGAGACGCCCTTTGCGGCAAGCCCCGAAAACCACGGCTTCAACCGGTCGGCAAAAGCCTTGTCGTAAAAGACGTCTCCGGCGAGATAGACTTCGGCTTCAAGGTCGCGGCCGGTGATATCGTCGCCGGTATAGGAAAGGGAGACGCCGTTGAGTGCGGCATTGAGCCGGACGGCCGTTTCCGCCCAGGGGTCGATATCGGCGGCGAGCACCGATGCTGCGCCCGCCTTCATCGCCGCGATCGCCACCAGACCCGAACCGGAGGCAAAGTCGACGACACGGCGACCGCGCACGACCTCGGGATGATCGAGGATGTAGCGGGCGAGCCCCTGCCCGCCGGCCCAGGCAAAGGCCCAGAACGGCGGCGGCAGGCCGATCTCCTGCAACTCTTCCTCGGTCTTCAACCAGAGCTCATGCGCTTCCGTCGCCAGATGCAGGCGGATCTCCGGCACATGCGGCGGCGTGAGCACGTCGGTGTTTTCGAGGATGAAGCTTTCCGGATCGGTCTTCACGAAACTCTCCACGCCTGCCCGAGCGTCCCGGACAGGCGGAAAACAGGACTAGCGCGGCGGATTGTCGAGCCCGCCCATGCGGCAGACCTCGATCCACTCGTCCTCGGTCACAGGCTGCACAGACAGGCGCATGGAGGTGACGAGCGACATATTGGCGAGCTTCGGATTGTCCTTGATCTCCTTCAGCGTCACCGGCCGCGGCATATCCATCACGGCGCGGATATCGACGCAGTCCCAGCGGGCGTCACCCTCGGCGGTCGAATCCGGATGCGACAGCGCACAGACCTCGGAGATGCCGACGATCTCCAGCCCCTCATTCGAGTGGTAGAAGAAGCCTTTGTCGCCGATCTGCATCGCCCGCATGTTGTTGCGCGCCTGATAGTTGCGCACGCCGGTCCATTCGGTGCCCTTGGCGCCCGCGTCCTTCTGCATCTGCCAGGACCACTTGAACGGTTCGGATTTGTAGAGCCAATGCGCCATCTTGGTCTCAAGCCTCCGGATTGTTGAAGACCCAGTTGAAGGCCTTGATCTCGACATTGGAAAAGAGCCCGGCCTTGGCATAGGGATCGGCTTCGGCGATCGCCCGCGCCTCGTCGATGGTCTCGGCCTTGACGAGCACCAGGCTGCCGGTCGGCTTGCCGTCGTCGCCGAGGAAGGGGCCGGCCATCTTCAGGATACCCTTGGCATTCAGATCGTTGAGATAGGCGACGTGATCGGGACGGGTGTCGAGCCGAAGCTGCAGCGCGCCTGGCTTGTCGGTGCAATGAAGTGCGAAGAGCATGCTTCCTCCTAGAGTTTTCCTTGACGCGGGATGCGGGCGGAAGACCGCCGCTCCCTTCATTCCTGGGTGATCGGGCGGGTCATCAACTGTTCGAGCGCGGTGCGGACATCGAGCTTGCCGTCGATGATCGCCGCCACCGCTTCGGTGATCGGCATTTCGACGCCAAGATCATGGGCGACACGCGCGGCGACCGATGCGGCGAACGCGCCTTCGACCAACTCGCCCTTGCGTCCGCTGGCCCGACCATCCTTGCCGAGCGCGATGCCGAAACGCAGGTTGCGCGACTGGTGGCTGGTCGCCGTCAACACGAGATCGCCAAGCCCAGAAAGACCGCGCACCGTATCGGCCTCGCCGCCTTCGGCAGCAATGAAGCGCGACATCTCGGCAAGGCCGCGCGAAATCAGCGCCGCACGGGCGCTGTCGCCAAGGCCCGCACCCTCGACGATGCCACAGGCGATCGCCAGCACATTCTTCAGCGCGCCGCCGAGCTGCACGCCGATGCGATCCTCCGAGGGATAGAGCCGGAAGGTCGGGCCCGAGAGCACCTCGGCCAGCATCGTCGCCGTCGCGGCATCGGCCGCTGCGATCACCATGGCGGTCGGCAGGCCCTTGGCGATGTCGGCGGCAAAACCGGGACCGGAGAGCACGCCGATCGAACGGCCGGGCAGTTCCTCCGCCAGAACGTCGGTCAGCAAGCGGCCGGTCGCCTGCTCCATGCCCTTGGCACAGGTGACGATCGTGGCTGCAGCGTTGATCTGAGGGCCATACTGCCGTGCCGCATCCCGGTGTGCCTGCGACGGCATGACGAAGAGCACGACTTCGGCGTCCGCGAGCACGGAGACGTCGGCCGTATGTTTCAGCGCCACCGGCAGGTCGATACCCGGCAGGGCATCCTCATTGCGGTCGGTGTCGCGGCAGGCTTCGGCAATCTCCGGACGACGGGCCAGCAGCGTCACGTTGCTGCCTTCAGCCGAGGCGGCAACCGCAGCGAGCGCGGTGCCGAAGGCGCCAGCGCCGACCACGACGATCTTCGGCCCGTTCTTGGAAATGTCGTTCATGCTCTATCCGTATGCTCTAAATCTTGTCACGCCTTGGCGCCGCGTTTGCCGGAACCGAGCAGCGCCTGCGCCTGGGCGTCGAGCGGCCAGCGCGAGCGCGGCGCGACATCAAGGCCGTCGGCTGCCATGCCTGCCGCCAGCCGTTCGGCACCGGCCCAGGCGATCATCGCCGCGTTGTCGGTGCAGAGCGAAAGCGGCGGCGCGATGAACTCGAAGCCGTTCTTGTCACAGAGTTCCTGCAGCGTCGCCCGCAGCACCTGGTTGGCGGCAACGCCGCCGGCCACTACCAGCGCCGGACGCGCAACACCGCCATGCTCCGCCTTGAAGCGCTTCAGGCCGCGACCGACGCGATCCTTGAGCGTGCGCGAGATCGCCCGCTGGAAGGAGGCGCAGATATCGGCGATGTCCTGCTCCGTGACCGGCTCCAGCGATTGCGCCGCCTGGCGCACTGCCGTCTTCAAACCGGAGAAGGAGAAGTCGAGCCTGGCATCGCCGACGAGCGGGCGCGGAAAATCGAAACGCTGCGGATCGCCCGCAAGCGCTGCCCGCTCCACCGCCGGACCACCCGGATAGGGAAGGCCGAGCAGCTTGGCCGTCTTGTCGAAGGCCTCGCCGAGTGCATCGTCGATCGTCGTGCCCCAGCGCTCGTACTCGCCGACACCCTTGACGAGGATCAGCTGCGTGTGGCCGCCGGAGACGAGCAGCATCAGATAAGGGAAGGAGAGCCCGTCGGTCAGCCGCGCCGTCAGCGCATGGCCCTCGAGGTGGTTGACGGCATAGAGCGGCTTGCCGGTTGCCCGCGCAATCGCCTTGCCGGTCATCAGCCCGACGATCAGGCCGCCGATCAGACCGGGACCACTTGTCGCAGCAATGGCGTCGATGTCGGAAAGCGTGACGCCGGCCCTGAGCAGCGCTTCCTCGATCAGCGTGTCGAGCGCTTCCACGTGGGCGCGCGCCGCGATCTCCGGAACCACGCCGCCATAGGCGCTGTGCTCTTCCAGCTGGCTTAAGACCACGTCGCCGAGGATATGGCCCTTGCCGTCGGAATCGCGCAAAATGACGGAAGCGGCGGTTTCGTCGCAGCTTGTTTCTATGCCGAGGATGCGCAGGGGCGGAGACATCAGGGTTTACTCAAAGATTGCGGTCGCACCGAAAGGTGGGTACACGGAACTCCGGTAACAATGGATAGCCTTTGATGCAAACAAAACCTTTCCGGATCGGCACGCGCGGCAGCCCGCTGGCGCTCGCTCAAGCCCATGAAACGCGCGATCGCCTCGCAGCGGCGCATGGTCTTTCGCCGGAAATGTTCGAGGTCGTCATCCTCTCGACCAAGGGCGACCGGATCACCGACCGCTCGCTCGCCGAGATCGGCGGCAAGGGTTTGTTTACCGAAGAGATCGAGCAGCAATTGCTGTCGGGCGAACTCGATTTCGCCGTGCATTCGTCCAAGGACATGCCGACGAAACTGCCTGACGGGCTCTGTCTTTCCGCCTTCCTGCCGCGTGAGGACATTCGCGATGCCTTCATCGGCCGGACGGCAAAAAAACTGATGGATCTGCCACAGGGCGTGACCGTCGGCTCCTCGTCGCTGCGACGCCAGGCGCTGATCCGCCGGCTGCGTCCGGATATCAATGTCATCACCTATCGCGGCCAGGTGGAGACGCGGCTGCGGAAGCTCGCCGAGGGCCAGGTCGATGCGACGCTGCTCGCCTATGCGGGCCTCAAGCGTCTCGGCATGACCGACGTTCCGACCGAGCTGCTCGACCCCCAGCAATTCCCGCCGGCTCCGGCGCAGGGCGCGATCTGCATCGAGAGCCGCATCGGCGACAGCCGCATCAACGACCTGCTCGCAGCCATCGACGATGCCCGCACCCATGAGGCCGTCGCCTGCGAGCGTGGCTTCCTTGCGACGCTCGACGGCTCCTGCCGCACGCCGATCGCCGGTCTCGCCACCTCGGACGGCAGCCATCTGAGCTTCTCCGGCATGATCCTGACCCCCGACGGCCAGACACATCACCGGGTCACGATCGAGGGCAAGGCCACCGACGCCGAAGCGCTTGGGCAAAAGGCCGGCGAAGAGATCCGCACCAAGGCCGGCCCCGGCTTCTTTGCAAGCTGGACCTAAAGCCATGCGCGTGCTCGTCACCCGGCCGCTTCCGGCCGCCGAGGCGACGGTACGCCGGCTCGAGGCCGCCGGACACCGGCCGATCCTGCTGCCCTTGATGCAGGCGACCCATCTTGCTGCTGCCGCCGTCACCGCGCTCGAAGTGCCGCATGCGGCGATCGTACTCACCAGCGCCGAAGCCATCCGGGTGCTCGTCTCGTCCGATGCAGACCTGTCACAACATCTGGCGACCCCGTGCTTCTGCGTCGGCGCGGCCACGGCGCAGGCGGCAGCCGGGCTCGGCTTCACCGATCTGCGCATAGCGGAGGGAACCGGCCAGTCCCTTGCGGAACTGATCGGCGCGACCATCGACACGCTGCCGCCGCTTCCCCTGCTCTATCTCGCAGGAACGCCGCGCTCCGAAGGGCTGGAAATGGGCCTGAGGCAAAACGGAATAGAGCACCGGACGGTCGAGTGCTACCGCATGGAGCCGATCGCCCATCCGCGCGCCGCGATCGAAGATCTTCGGCGAAGCAACCGTCCCGACGCCGTGCTTTTATACTCGCGGGAGACCGCGCGACAGTTCGTTCGCCTGCTTTCCGAAGCCGGCGTCGATGCCGCTTCCTTTGCGCCGCGCTACCTCTGCCTCAGCCCCGTGGTGGCCGAGGCGCTGCCGGGTAACGTCGTGGCAGAGACCGCCGCAAAGCCCGATGAAGACAGCCTTTTCAGTCTTCTCTAACATCGAATTCATCCAAAAACGGAACGGAGGGGCTTTCCCTCACCGTTCCGGCTGACTAGGTTTGAAGGAAGAGCCGACAGGCACCAACGGTAAGAGGTCACCATGGTATCGGAAAACCCGCCGCGCCGCTCGAAGTCCGAGAAGGAACCGCTGACGATCGACCTCGAAGCGGAGAAAACCGTTGCGGAACCGGCCGGCCCGGAAGCAACCGGCGAGACGCTGGCAGACGCTACGACCGAAAGCGCATCGAACAAGACCGAGACGGATGATCCGGTAACGGACAGCAGCGACAACAGCGCCGCCGGATCCCGCCTAGACGAAGAAATCGAGGAGCAGCGCGCCGATGCTGCCGCCGACGCGGCCGCGGCCGCCTTTGCCGAAGAACCGCCGCACGTCGTGACGCGTGACCCGGAACCGGCTCCGCCACAGAAACAGGTATCGAACTCCGGTGCGCTTGCGGCCGGCATCGTCGGCGGTCTCGTGACGCTGCTTGGCTTCGGCGGCCTGCAATATGCCGGCATCGTCCCCGGGCTCGGGCCGACCCGCGGCGTCGAGCAGAACATTTCCGGCGAGCTGCAGGCCCTGCGCGACCAGATCGCGGCGCTGCCCACGCCCGCAGCCGTCGTCGACAACACCGCGCTCGAAGGTCGTATCGCCGCGCTCGAGCAGTCCGCCTCCCAGCCGGCCAAAAACGGCGCACCCAGCGCCGAGGTCGAGACGCTGAAGGCGGAAGTCGACAATCTCACCAAGGAGCTTGCAGGCCTGAAGACAGCGCTCGCCGACGCGCAGCAGGCGGCAACCGCCGAGAAAGCGGAACTGACGAGCCGCATCGAGACCGCCGAGCAGAAGCTCAACGAGCCGGTCAACGATATCCAGATGGCGAAGGCCGTTGCGGTCACCGCACTGAAGTCGGCGATCGATCGCGGCGGGCCCTTCCTCGCCGAACTCGACGCGCTGCGCAGCATCGCGCCGGACGAACAGGCCGTCGCGGCGCTCGCCCAGGATGCCCAGGTCGGCGTGCCGACCCGCACGGATCTGCGCCGCGAATTCCCGAAAACCGCCGACGCCATGCTCGACGCTCTCAACCAGCCCGATCCGAACGAGGGCATCTTCGACCGGCTGGTGTCCAGCGCCATGTCCGGCATCCGCGTGCGTCCCGTCGGCAGCGTCGAGGGCGAAACGCCCGAAGCCGTCATCGCCCGGATCGAGGACAAGCTGAACAATGGCGACCTCAAGGGCGCCGCTTTGGAATGGGATGGGCTGCCGGACGCGGCCAAACCTGTGGGCGAAGCCTACAAGGCCAAGCTCGACCAGCGTTTGCGGGTCGAAGCCGCAATCGATGCCGCCGTCGCTGCGACGATGGCTAAACCAGGCACGGAAGGCTGAGGGAACCAGATATGATCCGCATTCTGATTTTCATCCTGATCGTGCTTGGTCTCGGCCTCGGCTTCGCCTGGCTCGCCGACCGGCCGGGTGAACTCTCGGTCGTCTGGCAGGGCCAACTGATCGAGATGAGCCTGATGCGCGCCGCATCGCTGCTGATCTCGCTGATTGCCGCGGTGCTGATCGTCGTCTGGCTGGTGCGCACCATCTGGCTCTCGCCGCACACGGTCACCCGCTATTTCCGCGCCCGCAAGCGCGACCGCGGCTACCAGGCCCTCTCGACCGGCCTGATCGCCGCCGGCGCCGGCGACGCCAATCTTGCCCGCAAGATGACTGCCCGCACCCGCGGCCTGATCAGCGCCGACCAGGAACCGCTGATCCACCTGCTCGAAGCCCAGACAGCCCTGATCGAAGGCAAGTACGACGACGCCCGACGCAAGTTCGAGCTGATGGCCGACGATCCGGAGACGCGCGAACTCGGGCTCCGCGGCCTCTATTTAGAAGCCAAGCGCCTCGGCGCCCATGAGGCCGCCCGGCAATATGCCGAGCGCGCTGCCGAAAAGTCGCCGCACCTGCCCTGGGCAGCACTTGCGACCCTCGACAGCCAGAGCCAGGCCGGACAGTGGGACGATGCGCTGCGCCTGCTCGACCAGAGCCGTGTCGCCCATGTGGTCGATCGCAAGGAGGCCGACCGCAAGAAGGCGGTGCTCTTGACCGCCCGGGCCATCAGCAAGCTCGACGGCGACATGAAGGCGGCGCGCGACGATGCGCTTGCCGCGCTGAAGCTCGACGAACATCTGGTGCCGGCGGCGCTGACGGCCGCCAAGGCGCTGTTTCGCGAGGACAACCTGCGCAAGGGCACCGCGATCCTCGAGAAGAACTGGAAGCACGAGCCGCATCCTGATGTGGCACGGCTCTACGTGCGCGCCCGCGGCGGCGACACGGCCGTCGACCGGTTGAAACGGGCACGCAAGCTCGAAGCCTTGAAGCCCAACAATGCCGTGGCGATGGCCGCCGTCGCCGAGGCAGCACTTGAAGCGCGCGAGCTGCTTCTCGCCCGCACCAAGGCGGAAGCCGCCGCCCGGCTCGACCCGACCGAAAGCATCTTCCTGCTGCTTGCCGACATCGAAGAGGCCGACACCGGCGACGAGGGTCGCATCCGTCACTGGATGGCGCAGGCGCTGAAGAGCCCGCGCGATCCCGCCTGGACCGCCGATGGCGTGACCTCGCCGACCTGGCTGCCAGTCTCGCCGGTCAGTGGCCGTCTCGACGCCTTCGAATGGAAGGCGCCGCCGCATACGCTTTCGGCCACGGTCGACCACGACCAGTCGAACGCCGACGAGGCGATCCGCAGCCTGCCCGCCGTGGTGGAGGCGCATGTGCACGAGCCGGCACCCGCAGCCCGACGCAGCGAGGCGCCCGTGATCCTGGAGGCCGAGCGCGAGGAACCGCGTCCGGCGCCGCAGCCGATCAAGGTCGCCGAGCGCAAGGCGCCGGAACCGGTCGCCGACAAGCCTCCAGTCAAGGCGGAAAAGGAAGAGGGCGCGAATGGCGAGCACATGCCCGATCCCTTCTTCGGCCGTCCGCCGGATGACCCCGGCGTGCGCGATCCGGTCGCCGGCGAGAAGGCGCCGGAAAAGACGACTTTCCGATTGTTCTGAATTCTCAAGGGGCTGTGGCAAAATACATGTTTGAACGCTTACGGACGTTTCTCGATGGCCTGACCGGCCCGGCGAAGCGCATAGAGCATGGCGATCCGCGCGTGGCGGTCATCGCTCTCTGTTTCCAGGTGATGGAGGCCGACGGCCGGATCCTCGCGTCCGAGCGGCGCAAGATGCGCAAAGTCGTCAAGGAGCACTACAAGCTCGACGATGCCTCGCTCTCCGCCTTGATCGAAGCCGGCGAGACTGCCGAAAGCGAGGCGATCGACTTCTATCAATTCACCGCCGAGCTCAAGCGCCACCTCTCCGAGGAGCAACGCGTCGAACTCGTTGGCATGCTCTGGGACGTCGTCTATGCCGACGGCGAGCGCAGTGAGATGGAAGATCACGTGATCTGGCGTATCGCCGATCTGCTCGGCGTTTCCGGTCGCGACCGGGTGCTGCAGCGCCAGGAGGCGGCGGCCAGAAGCGACACGGTCGAGAAAGCCGAGTCACAACAGGATAACTGAAATGCCGATGCCCGACGACAGCGCGCGAAAACCCGTCCTGATCATCCTGCATCAGGAGCGATCGAGCGCCGGCCGCGTCGGCCAGATACTCGAGCAGAAGGGTTTCGGGCTCGACATCCGTCGCCCGGCGCTTGGTGACGACCTGCCGGAAACGCTGGAACGGCACAGCGGCACAATCGTGTTCGGCGGTCCGATGAGCGCCAACGACGAGGAAGAGTTCGTCCGCCGCGAGATCGACTGGCTTTCCGTGCCGCTCAAGGAAAACAAGCCTTATCTCGGCATCTGCCTCGGCGCGCAGATGCTGGCGCGCAACCTCGGCGGCTCGGTGGCGCCGCATCACGAGGGCATGACCGAAATCGGCTGGTATCCGCTGGTTGCGACCGAAGCCGGAAAGGCGCTGATGGACTGGCCGGCCATGGTCTATCATTTCCATCGCGAGGGCTTCGATCTGCCCTCCGGCGCCGAGCTGCTCGCAACCGGCGACACCTATCCCAACCAGGCCTTCCGCTATGGCGACAATGCCTGGGGCATCCAGTTCCACGGCGAGCTTACCCGCGCCATGATGCACCGCTGGGTCGTGCATGGCGCGCACCGCTTCGAGATGCCCGGCGCCCAGGTGGGCAAGGCCCATCTCGACGGCCGCATGCAGCACGACGGGCCGCTGCGCACCTGGATGGAAAACTTCCTGGAGCTGATCTTCCTGCGAAACGAGCGGCCGGCAGCAAAAGCGGGAAGCGTTTAACGCGTCGTCCGTCCGCACCCGCGACCCTGCTTATTTGTGGTGATCAGGCACGTCGAGCGTGTCGATCTTGCGCAGTTGCGGGAAGCCGAGCGCCCAGAGCCCTGAGACGAGCAGTGTGCCCATGCCGCCGAAAACGACGGCAAAGACCCCGCCGAAACCGGACGCCATCATGCCGGCGCGGAATTCGCCCAGCTCGTTCGACGCGCCGATGAAGACCATGTTGACGGCGTTGACCCGGCCGCGCAGCTCGTCCGGCGTCCAGAGCGTGATCAGCGTCTCGCGCACATAGACCGAGACCATGTCCGCAGCGCCCATGACGACGAGGGCGGCAATCGACACCCAGGGGGTTGCCGAAAGGCCGAAGATAACGGTGCCGAGGCCGAAGAGCGCCACGCCGACGAACATGTAGAAGCCGGCCCGGTGGCGGATCGGATGGGCGGCCAGCCAGATGGCCATGCTCACCGCACCGATACCGGGTGCCGCTCGCAGGAGACCGAGCCCCCAGGGGCCGAGATCGAGGATATCGCGGGCAAAGACCGGCATCAGCGCCACAGCACCACCGAGCAGCACCGCAAAGAGGTCGAGCGATATGGCGCCGAGCACCACCTTCTCCGCCTTGATGTAGCGAAAGCCGGCGGTGATCGTTTCCCAGCTCTGGGCGGATGGCGCGGTGCGCGTCGCCGGCTTCGGAATGGCAAAGACCATGAATGCGGAGGCGAGGAAGAAGCCGAAGCCGATGGCATAGGGAAAGACCGCGCCGAGCGCATAGATGAGACCGCCCGCGACCGGACCGACGATCATCGCGGTCTGCCAGGAGGTGGAGTTCCAGGCGATCGCATTGGGTAGGTCCTCCGGCGGCACGAGGTTCGGCGCCAGCGATTGCGATGCCGGCGCCAGGAACGCGCGTTCGATGCCGAAGACCACGAGAACCGCATAGACCGGCCAGGGCGAAAACAGCCCGGTGACCGTGAGCGCGAGCAGCGCCGCCGCGCAAAGCGTGCTGACGATCATGCAGACACCCATGATCATGCGCCGGTTGTAGCGGTCCGCCACGGGTCCGGTGACGAGGATCAACACCAGCGACGGCAAAAACTGGAAGAGACCGATCAGGCCGAGATCGAAAGGATCGCGCGTCAGATCATAGATCTGCCAGCCGACGGCGACAGAGATGATCTGGATCGCGAAGTAAGCGAGGAAGCGGGAAAAGAAATAGCGGCGATAGCCGACATGCCGAAAGGCGGCAAAACGATGCGAGGCATGAACGGCGGACATGGGGAGGCGCTCCTAAAGCACGTCGCGCAAGAGTGTGTAGCGGCTTTGCGAGAACGACATGCGACAACTCAGAACTTAAAGCGCAAGCGGCGGGTCCGAAAGATCACACCGCGCTTTACTGACACCGACTGTCGAACGGCCTCATGTTAAACATGATCGCGCCCGATAAACCGGCGTACTTGCTCGTTTAGGTCTCAATGTCTACATGTCTGTCAATAACGATTTGGAGACCGGCATGCTTGCTGTCATCGGCACTTTGAATTTCATCATCAACATCGCGTGGTTTCTGGTCATCGCGTCGGCTATCTTTTCCTGGCTCTACGCGTTCAACGTCATCAACGTGAACAACCAGGCGATCAACATGATCGGCCGCTCGCTCTACCAGCTGACCGAGCCGCTCTATCGCCCGATCCGCCGCGTGCTTCCCGACATGGGCGGCGTCGACCTGTCGCCGCTGGTCGTGCTGGTGATCCTCTATTTCATCCAGCTCTTCCTCAACACCACGATCGCACCGGCCCTGCTTGGCTAACCATGGCCAGCAGGGCCTTCACCGCGCACGGCGATCACATTCGCCTGACGGTGCGCCTGACGCCGAATGGCGGCCGCGATGCCATTGATGGCGTGGAAACGACTGCCGACGGAGACGAACACCTGAAGGTGCGCGTCAGCGCAGTTCCCGAGAAAGGCAAGGCCAACCAGGCCCTGCTTGCCTTTCTCGCCAAGAAGCTCGGGCTCGCCAAGAGCAAACTCTCCCTCATCTCAGGCGAAACACAGCGCAAAAAAATCCTCCGGATCGAGGGCGACCCGGAGGATTTGATAAGGCGTCTTGCCGAACTGGCCGGCAGGTAAGGCTTACTTGGCGCCCTTGGCGCGCTCAACCGCTTCCGCGATCAGCTGCTTGGCGACGGAAGCGTCCTTCCAGCCGAAGATCTTCACCCACTTGCCGGGCTCCAGATCCTTGTAGTGCTCGAAGAAGTGCTCGATCTGCTTCAGCGTGATTTCCGGCAGGTCGGTGTATTCATGCACCTTGTCGTAGCGCTGGGTCAGATGAGCCGACGGAACGGCGATGATCTTTTCGTCCTTGCCGGAGTTGTCTTCCATCATCATCACGCCGATCGGGCGCACGTTGATGACGCAGCCGGGAACCAGCGGACGGGTGTTGCAGATCAGAACGTCGATCGGGTCGCCGTCGTCCGAGAGCGTGTGCGGCACGAAGCCGTAGTTGCCCGGATAGGTCATCGGCGTGTAGAGGAAGCGGTCGACAACCAGCGTGCCGGCTTCCTTGTCCATCTCGTACTTGATCGGATGGCCGCCGACGGGAACTTCAACGATCACGTTGACATCTTCTGGTGGATTCTTTCCGATGGAAATCGCGTCGATGCGCATGGATCTACTCCAGGGTCGGTTTGAGAAGTTTGCCCGTCGGATAAAGGGAAACATGCCGCGATGCAACATAACTTTCGTCCGTAGCGCAGATTCAACCGGTCGTTTCGCGGCTGTCGATCGACCGCCAAGGGTCTGCCAATCGCGTTTGAGGGAGTTTCGCATGAACGGAAGGGTTGCATGCCTGGCGCTGGTGCTTTTGTCCGCCGGCCCCGTCTTGGCCAATGAGAGCGTCTATACCGACTTAGGCCGCGACACGTGCAAGACGATCGCCGAAGAAGAGGGCATGTACGCGCTGATGACCTGCCCCGGTCATGCGGACTACCCCGTTCGCTTCAAGGAGGCCGACATCCGCCAGAGCGTCTCGTTCGGTCACCTGAACCAACGCTATGCCGACGATGCTTTCGAGAGTTTCATTCCGTTCAACCACGCCGGCACGACCGTGGAGTGGCGGATTGCCAAGGATGGCAAGGCCGTCGCGACGATCCTGCGCTGGTTCATCGAGAACACCGACGCGTCCGGCGCTTCGGTTCCCGCACTTCAGGGACAGGTGCTTGTCATCTCCAAGGTGGCCGAGAAGGATGACGGCAAGGGCTGCGTCGCCGGCTATGTCGATGCGCTTGCCAATCCCGATCCGAATGCGCTCGCCCGCAAGATCGCCGACGAGGTGGCACCGACCTTCCGCTGCGGCATCGACAAGCCCGCCTATCACGGCACGCGGGGCGACAAGGCGGCCGCCCCCAACAACCAACTGCCTGAATAAGTCTTTGATTTCAGTGTTGCGAAGGCATCGCGCCTAGTTCCAGGCGAAGCCGACCTTCTTCAGGTGCTTGTCGCCGAAATCTTCCATGCCTTCGGCGATATCGGTACCGCCGGCACCCTGGAAGAACTGGTAGGCATGCTCGCTGTCCTCGAGGCACCAGACGACGAGGCCACGGCAGCCGAGCGAGCGCAGCAGGCTCTTGGCCTCGCCGAAGAGGATGCGCCCGAGGCCGATGCCCTGGTATTCCGGCCGAAGGTAGATCTCGTAGATCTCGCCTTCCTGCGGCAGCGCCTTGGCCCGGCTCAGGCCGAGCGTTGCATAGCCGGCGATGGTTCCGGCCACGTCGACCACGAGCAGCGTGGCAGGCCCGCGGGTCGCCTTGCGCCACCAGGTCTCGTCGCGGCGATTGACCATCTGAACGAGCGGACGATGGGGGATGAGACCACCATAGGTCTGCAGCCACGAAACGCGGTGCACATCGGCAATTGCCGACGCTTCCTGCGGCTCTCCGGGCCGAATCTCTATTGAAACAGTCTTCATGACTCGCGACTCTAAACACACACAAGGCGAACAGGAATCCCGCCCGGTTGCCGGCCTGCGTTAACCCACAGGCAACTTTAACGGCACCCAATGGAAGGTTAACGCCTTTTTAACTTTATCCGCAAGTCGCCCATCGGTGGCACACACAGCAAAAAACCCCGGATCGCTCCGGGGTTTTTCTGAAAGTCATGGGATCGATCAGGATCGATCAGGCAGCGCCGGCCGTGCGGGCCTTTTCGAAGCGCTTGCGATCGTTCGGGTCGAGGTGCAGCTTGCGCAGACGGATCGACTTCGGCGTCACTTCGACGAGCTCGTCGTCCTGGATCCACGAGAGCGCGCGCTCGAGCGTCATGCGGATCGGCGGCGTCAGGCGAACAGCTTCGTCCTTGCCGGCGGCGCGCATGTTGGTGAGCTTCTTGCCCTTGAGAACGTTCACTTCGAGGTCGTTGTCGCGGGTGTGGATGCCGATGATCATGCCGGCATAGACCTTCTCGCCGGCGTCGATGATCATCGGGCCGCGGTCTTCCAGGTTGAACATCGCGTAGGCAACCGATTCACCGGCGTCGTTCGACAGGAGAACGCCGTTGACGCGACCACCGATCTCACCCTTGTAGGGCTGGTAGGCGTGGAACAGGCGGTTCATGATCGCCGTGCCGCGGGTGTCGGTCAGAAGTTCCGACTGGTAGCCGATGAGGCCGCGGGTCGGAGCGAAGAACACCAGGCGGACGCGGTTGCCGCCGGACGGACGCAGCTCGACCATTTCGGCCTTGCGCTCCGACATCTTCTGCACGACGACGCCCGAATGCTCTTCGTCGACGTCGATGACGACTTCTTCGATCGGCTCGAGCAGCTGGCCGTTGTCATCCTTGTGCATGACGACGCGCGGACGCGAAACGGCAAGTTCGAAGCCTTCGCGGCGCATGGTTTCGATCAGAACCGCAAGCTGCAGTTCGCCGCGGCCCGATACGAAGAAGGAGTCCTTTTCCGAGGATTCTTCGATCTTCAGCGCGACGTTGCCTTCGGCTTCCTTGAACAGGCGATCGCGGATAACGCGGCTCGTGACCTTGTCGCCTTCGGTGCCGGCAAGCGGCGAATCGTTGACGATGAAGGACATGGTGACGGTCGGCGGATCGATCGGCTGGGCGGTCAGCGCTTCGGCAACGCTCGGGTCGCAGAAGGTGTCGGCGACGGTGCCCTTGGTGAGACCGGCGATCGCGACGATGTCGCCCGCATGCGCTTCTTCGATCGGCTGGCGCTCGATGCCGCGGAAGGCGAGGATCTTCGAGATGCGGCCATTTTCAAGCAGCTTGCCGTCCTGGCCGAGGACCTTGACGGCCTGGTTCGGCTTCAACGTGCCCGAATGGACGCGGCCGGTGATGATACGGCCGAGGAAGGGGTTGGCTTCCAGGATGGTGCCGATCATACGGAACGGGCCTTCGGCAACCGTCGGCTCCGGCACGTGCTTGAGCACCAGGTCGAGCAACGGCGCCATGCCCTGGTCCTTCGGACCTTCCGGGTTGACGTTCATCCAGCCATCGCGGCCCGAACCGTAAAGGATCGGGAAGTCGAGCTGCTCGTCGGAGGCGTCGAGGTTGGCGAAGAGGTCGAAGACTTCGTTGATGACTTCTTCGTGGCGACCATCCGGGCGGTCGATCTTGTTGATCGCGACGATCGGCTTCAGGCCGACCTTCAGCGCCTTGCCGACGACGAACTTCGTCTGCGGCATCGGGCCTTCGGAAGCGTCGACGAGAACAATGGCGCCATCCACCATCGACAGGATGCGCTCGACTTCACCGCCGAAGTCGGCGTGGCCGGGGGTGTCGACGATGTTGATGCGCGTTCCCTTCCACTCGACCGAGGTCGCCTTGGCGAGAATGGTGATGCCGCGTTCTTTTTCGATGTCGTTGGAGTCCATGACGCGTTCGGCAACGCGCTGGTTTTCGCGGAACGAGCCCGACTGCTTCAGGAGCTCGTCAACAAGGGTCGTTTTCCCATGGTCGACGTGCGCGATAATCGCGATGTTACGAATGCTCATTTTTCGTCTCGGAAGGTTCAGGGCAAGCCCCGATGGGCCACGCCGCTTTTTCAATGGTCGCGCTCATACAGGTTTTTTTGCGATTGCGAAAGGGGGGCGCACGCATCAGCGTCGTGGTCAAATGCCGGTAGGCCATGGGTTTGCACTCGCCAGGGGTCTCGCGAACGCCGTTTGGAAAGCTGTTGGCCGCGACCGAATTCCTCATGCAATTGCGGCCGGATCGAGCGTCACGCGCCAGAGTTCCTGGTCCTGCCGGTCCATCAACCGCACCGTCATTTGCTGTGTCTGGCCGTTGATATCGACGATGCCAAAGAATTGCAGGCCGGCCGATGGCGGCAGGTTGCTGTCGATGCCGCCGCCGGACGCCTTGATGAAGCGGACCTCCGGCCCGAAGGTCATGTCGAGCTCCTTCGGCCCGTAGGTGCCGGAATGCAGCGGCCCGGACACGAACTCCCAAAACGGCGTGAAATCCTTGAAGGCGGCGCGACCCGGATCGTAGTGATGCGCGGCGGTGTAATGCACGTCCGCCGTCAGCCAGACGAGATTGTCGATGCCGTTGTCGCGGATGAAGCGCAGAAGATCGGCAAACTCGCGTTCGCGCCCCGTGGGCGGACCGTTGTCGCCATTGGCGATCGCGTCCGAACCGCGCCGGTTGGTGTAATCGTCCCAGACGACGAGACCGATCGGCATGTCGCAGGCGATCACCTTCCAGGTGGCCCGCGAGGCAGCCAGCTCGCGCTTCAGCCAATCGACCTGCCGCCAGCCGAACAGCGCGCCGCCGCCGTCTTCCTGGTTTGCGCCGCGATAGGATCTGAGGTCGACGAAAAACACGTCGAGCAATGGGCCATAGGCGATCTTCCGAAAGATGCGGCCGGGCTGCGTCGCAACGTTGCGGATCGGCGTCATCTCGTTGAACGCTCGTGCCGCCCGCTCGGCATAGACAGCGACATCCTTTTCCGGATAGCGGGCATCGTCGCGAAGGTCGGTCGAGGCCGACCAGTTGTTCAGCACCTCATGGTCGTCCCACTGGTAGAAAGTGGGACAGACGGCGTTCAGCTGCCGCACATGCTCGTCGAGCAGATTGTATTTCCATTGCCCGCGATATTCTTCGAGCGTGCGCGCCACGTCGCGCTTTTCATGCGTCACCACCCGGTTCTTCCAGATGCCGCCGTCGCGAAGCTTGATCTCGTCGGGGATCGGGTTGTCCGCATAGATCGTATCGCCGGAGTGAATGAAGAAGTCCGGCTCGTGCTGGCGCATCGTCGAATAGGTCTTCATGCCGACATCGTCGATGCCCCAGCCCTGCCCGGCGGTATCGCCAGACCAGACGAAGCGGATCGAGCGCTTGCGCAAGGGGGCCGTGCGGAACCGGCCGGTGACCGGCTCGGAGACGCGGTTCACGTCGTAGAGATCCGTGGCGGTGAAGCGATAGAAGATGTCCTGGTCCGGCAGCAACCCATCGAGCGAGCACTTGACCGCACAGTCCGTCTGCGACGTCGCTGTCAGATCGGCAAGGCGAAAGGGATTGGTGAAGCTCTCGGTGGTCGAATATTCGACCGACACCTTCGACGGGCGATCGGCCCGCGCCCAGATCATGCCCGACGACGTGTCGACATCGCCCGATTGCACGCCATGAATGAATTCCGGCCGCCCGTAGCCGCGCGCATAGAACGGCGTCGCGAGACCGGATGAGGCCACGAAGCCCGCGGCACCGGCGGAAAGCAGGAAAGAACGCCTTGAAAGCGTCTTGAGGATATCGGCCAAACAGACCTCCGATTCGGCAGCGCCACCGCGCGTGCCGGACCTTTGGTCATCTGGGTGTCAGCGACGTAACAGGGCCATGAAACTATTTGAACGGTTTGGCGACAGTTCGGTGAAGGTCGGCGCCGGCCGCGGCGACAATGGCACGATGGCAATCGCCACCAATGCTGCTATCAAGGTGACCGTCGTTGACCTCGGTGAACCCAGGCAACGACCCCGCCCCTGCCGCCGATGGCGGCCCCTATTCGACAGGTGATCATCGTGCCCCACGCCGCCAACGTCTCCGTCCGCGACCGCCTGGAACAGATCCTGAGCCGGCTCAACGATCGCCGGCACGCGGAAAAGGCTTTCGTCCGTCTCTACGAAGAGAGCGCGCGCCGCGAGGCCGACGCAGCCGACCGTCGCCGGCAGGAGGGGGACAGCCTTGGGCCGCTCGACGGCAAGATCGTTTCGATCAAGGATCTGCTGGATGTCGCCGGCGAACCGACGCTTGCCGGCTCCATCATTCGCCGCGATGCGCCGCCGGCCCAAAAAGACGCGCTCGTTGTCCAGCGGCTGCGCGCTGCCGGCGCCGTGATTATCGGCAAGACGCATATGACCGAATTCGCCTTCACGGCGGTTGGGCTTAATCCGCACTACCCCGTGCCCGGCAACGCCACCGACGAGCGCCTGATCCCCGGCGGCTCGTCTTCGGGGGCCGGCGTCTCGGCGGCCGAAGGTACCTGCGACATCGCCATCGGCTCCGACACCGGCGGCTCCATCCGCATCCCTGCGGCGCTGAACGGCATCGTCGGCTTCAAGCCGACGGCGAACCGCATCCCGCTCGACGGTGCCTTTCCGCTCTCGCCGGTTCTCGATTCGCTCGGACCGCTCGCCCGGACCGTTGCCGATTGCGTTGCAGCTGACGCCGTGATGGCCGGCGAGCAACCAAAACCGCCCGTCGGCCGTTCGATCGCAGGCCTACGGATCGGCATCCCCCGCGGCAGGTTGTTTGAAGACCTCTCCCCCGAAGTCGCCGATGCCTTCACAGCGAGCCTCGACCGGTTGGAGAAAGCGGGCGCTGAGATCGTCGACTGCACCATCGACGACTTGATCGAGAAACTCGGCGAAGCGACACGCATCGGCTCGATTGCGGGCCTAGAGGCAAGCCGTGTCCACGCCGGCTGGCTGAACGACGAGACCGCCCCCGTTGACGACAGGGTCAAAGTCTCGCTTCGCCGCCGCATCTTGGTGGCCGACGCGGCGATCTCGGATCTGCTGCAAACCCGGCATGCGCTCACCCTCGCCATGGACGAGCGGCTTTCGCCCTATGACCTCATCGCACTGCCGACGACGCCGATTGCCGCCGTGTCGATTGCCAGCGTCGACAACGACGCCAAAGAATACGACCGCGTGGAAAGTCTGCTGCTGCGCAACTGCCAGGTCGCCAACCAGTTCGATCTCACGGCCATTACCCTGCCGATGCCGGGCCTCGTGCGTCCGGCTGGACTGATGCTGGTGGGGAGAAACGGAACCGATGCGACGGTTCTATCCGTCGCTCTTTCGGCCGAAGCGTTGCTGCAGGAAAGCTGAGCAGCAGCCGGCGGTCATGCCACGGATCGTCGGCCTGTAAGCAGGCCGGGGCGGCAGTCGTTATGGACAAGGGTGCCGGAGCGACGACGGGGCCGTCCAAACAGGATCCGCAAAGCCCTGTCCTCTGCAGCCGCGCGCCCGCCTGCGGGCATAGCGTCAACGTTTCAGGGCGCGAAGGATCAGCCAGACGGGCACACCGATGACCAGCAAAATCACCACCCAATGCCAGATAGAAATTGTCATCCTGCGCCTCGCCCCTCGTGCTGGCGACACGCATTCCGAACTCTCTCGAAAAGGTCGACACGTCGCCGGTTAGAATCGGGCGAAGATAGGATGTTTCCTCGCCGATTCGCAACCGATGGTGGATCGGCCCAGAGGGGTAGCCCGCCGGGGAGACGCGCCCTGCTTCAGTGCATCGTTTCGCCGGAGATCTCGTCGCTCAGGATGCGGAAGGCATCTTCAAGGGCAGCGACCAGCACGTCGGTCAGTTCGTCGCCGTCATTGTTCGCGAGATAGAGGGCAACCATCGAATCGGATGGATCGCGGTAATGCTCGATATCGTTTGACATATCATTGTCCTTTATTCGCCGTGTCACATCCCGGCCATTGAGGTGACGATAGGCGAAGGGACTTGCGTAAAGCTGGATGCATGATGTCCGGCAAAGGGCATTCTGCACGCAACGTCGCGTTACTCTCCTTGCGTTCCCTAACGAGGCCGGCCGACAAAGGATAGAGGATAGCGACCTATTTCGCTCGCGCCGGGCGGCCGAGCACGCTAGAGCATGTCGCGGACGAACGGCGCGGGAATGAGCATGTCGAAGAAAACCAAGAGCGACGAAACCGCGGACGTGCAGCGCCTGAAGCTCGATTTCCCTGATATCCATGCGGATCTCATCGCCGGGCGCATCCCGTCGCTGCGCAAGGCGCTTATCGTGGCAGGGCTCAAGGACGAGCGCACGCGCCTCGACAAGCTCAAGAACTCCTGGACCAAGGCAAGCCCGGCCGAGCGTGAAACGTTCCTCAATTGGCTGAGCAGCAACGGCGCCGCCGACGGGCTTGCTCCGCGCGCTCAAATCGATCCACCGCTTGCATCGCCCCCGGCGATTGCCAGCGGTCGCTACCTGCTTCCCGAAACGATCGCCGAAATCCGCGCGATCATGAACCGCCGCCGGATGCGGGCGAACGACATCATGGCCGAGATGGGATTTGCCGGCGACGACCTGTCCCTCACCCGCGCCCTGGCGAAGGGCGCTAGCCTGCGGCTCTCAGTGATTGCCGCGCTGGAAACCTGGCTGCGCAACAACGCGGCGGAATAAACCCACCGGTCAATCGTCCGCTTTCGACGCCCATTTCTCCCCGCTGCAACCCGCATTGCCGGCGCCGCGACCGTTGCGCGCGTTCAACAAAAGAAAATTGCAACTTAAACCTGAGCAGATCCTTGAAAGCACGAAAGCGGTGCTTTATGTTATTGCTCATGGCCCAGAGCAACCACACGTCGATCTTGTGCTACGACCTCGCGCCGGACGCGGACGCCAGACACGCGCTGGAAGAAACCTTCGTGGCCTACGCCGACATGCTGGCGATGCTCGATGAACTCGCCGGCGAAAAGGCGGGCGCCAACCTCGTAACGCTGCATGAACTTGCCTACGAAACGGTCCGGGAGCGCACCGGGCTTCCGGCACGCATGGTCACGCTGGGATTGCGTGACTTCGCGGCAAATCGCGGACAGCAGGCCAATGCCGGCCGGCTGCCGCTGGACGACAAGCTTTTTGCAATCAAGGGACCGTCGGACCTGACCGTCGCCACCGTGCGCGGTCGCGTCGCGATCCCATACGACGTCGCCGGTTATACGTCCGGCACCCTGAATATCTTCGCCGCCCAACTCGTTGCGCAGGACGGCGGCTATCAGATCCACATCGGCGTCACCCCGCATTCCGACCGAACGGAGAAGAAAATGATGACGAATGAAGGCATCCTGTCCCGCATGGGCCGCTTGATCGCCGGTCTCGCCAATGCCGCCGTCGACAAGGCGGAAGGCAGCAACAAGATCGTGATCGTCGAGCAGGCACTCCGCGAAATCGACGCGGCCGCCGAAGAGGCCCGGGTCGATATCGGCCAGGCGCGCGCCGAGGAGTATCGCATCCTCAGCCGCCGCGACGAAATCGGCGCCGATCTCGAAAAGCTGGACGAAAAGATCCGCACCGCAATCTCCGCCGCGCGAGAAGACCTCGCCAAGGCCGGCGTCGCCCGCCAGATCGACCTGGAATCGCAGCTGGCCGCGCTGGACAAGGCGCTCGCCGGCGCCCGCACCGATCTCGAAGAGGGCCAGCAGGCGCTGCAGGCGGTGCTGGCCACCCGCCGCGAGGCCGAGGCGCGGCTTGCCGATCTCAAGCGCAGCATCGCCCAATTCCCCGACAGCAAGGTTTCTGGCCTGGCGAAGCCCAGCCCGGTGGACGGTGCGGCCCGCGCCGCTGCCGCCGTCTCCCGCGCCACGGGGGTACCGGGCGGAGAACACAGCAGCAGCGCCGAGCTGGACGAACTCGACCGCCTGCATCGCGACCAGGCGATCGAGGCAAGGCTGGCCGCGCTCAAGGCAAAGCAGCACTAACGCCCATGCTGTTCTTCCTCGCCCCGGAATCCCTACCCTTCGCGGTTGCGGCGGTGATGTTAGCCGCCTTCACCGGCATCGAGCTCCTTTGCCTGCTGCTCGGCTTCTCGCTGGGCGAGGCGATCGACAAGGCCTGGCTGGACGACCACAACGCATTGGGCGGACTGATGTCCTGGTTCAATGTCGGCGGCGTGCCGCTGCTGGTCCTCCTGATGCTTTTCCTCGGCCTCTTCGCGATGACCGGCTTTGTCATCCAGGCGGTGGCCGGGGCCCTGTGGGCGCCGTTGCCGGCCCTTGTCGCGGCGCTGCCGGCCCTCGCCGTCTCGCTGCCCGCGGTTCGGATGTCGAGCCGATGGGTGGCAAAGATCGTGCCGCGCGACGAAAGCTATGCCGTCGATCTCGGAGACTTCGTCGGCCGCAGCGGCGAAGTCACCGTCGGCCCGCTGGACCAGGGCCTGCCGGGACGCATCCGCCTCAAGGACCGCCACGGCAACTGGCATGTGCTGCGCGCACGCGCTGCCCGCAACGAGCAACCGATCGCCATCGGCGCGCAGGTGCTGGTGGTCGACCGCGTTTCCAACATTTTCATTGCGATATCGGCGCCGGCAGACCTGCTGACGCCGCCCAATCCTTAATATTCCCTCGTCTTAAAGTCTCACGGAGCAACCATGTTTTATGAACTCTTGGTGCCGGCCGGCATCGGCATCGTCCTGATCCTCGGCATCGGCTTTGTTCTTGCATCGCTCTATACCCGCTCGAGCCGCGACGAAGCCTATGTGCGCACCGGCCTCGGCGGCCAGAAGGTGGTGCTCGACGGCGGCTCCATCGTGCTGCCGATCTTCCACTCGATCGCCCGCGTCAACCTCAAGACGCTGCGCCTCGAAGTCCGGCGCGGCGAAGGCGATGCGCTGATTACCAAGGACCGCATGCGCGTCGATATCGGCGCGGAATTCTATGTCCGCGTGAAGCCCGATGCTTCCTCGATCGCGCTGGCAGCCCAGACGCTCGGCGACCGCACCAACGACGCCGAACAGCTGCGCGTGCTGATCGAGGCCAAGTTCGTCGACGGCCTGCGCTCGGTTGCCGCCACGATGAGCCTCGACGCGCTGCAGGAACAGCGCATGGATTTCGTCAAGGCAGTGCAGGAAGCCGTCGGCGCCGACCTGCAGTCGAACGGTCTCGAGCTCGAGTCCGTTTCGCTGACACGGCTCGACCAGACGGATATCAAGCACTTCAACGCCAACAACTTCTTCGACGCCCATGGTCTTGCGGCGCTGACCCGCATCACCGAGGGCCGCAAGAAGGAGCGCAACGAGATCGTGCGCGACACCGAAGTCGCGATCGCCCAGAAGGACCTGGAAGCCCGCCAGCAATCGCTGACGATCGAACGCACCAAGCGCGAGGCGGAACTGAACCAGGAACGCGACATCGCCAACAAATCGGCCGCCACGCGCGCCGAAACCGCACAGCAGGAACAGGCGGCCAAGCGCGCCGAGGAAGAGGCCCGCATCGCCGCAGAACAGGCGATCGCGGAGCGCGAAGCGCTTGCCAAGCAGGCGCGCGAAAGCGCCAACATCGACGCCACCCGCGCCGTGCAGCAGCGTGACACCGAAGCCCGCCGCGACCTGCAGATCGTTTCGCAGGAGAGCGCCATCGCCGTTGCCAACAAGAGCCGGGAAGAGTCCGAGGCCAAGGCCCAGGCTGAAACCGCCCGCGCGCTCGCCATTGCCGCGGAAGAAAAGGTGGAGACGGCAAAGGCCGTGGAAATCGCCGAACGCGAACGCCAGATCGCCGTCATCGACGCCCGCAAGAACG
This sequence comes from Ensifer sp. NPDC090286, assembly GCF_044769565.1. Lineage (NCBI taxonomy): Bacteria > Pseudomonadati > Pseudomonadota > Alphaproteobacteria > Hyphomicrobiales > Rhizobiaceae > Ensifer > Ensifer sp. NPDC090286. The sequence continues at coordinate 143,895 of NZ_JBIVYF010000007.1, forward strand.
CCGAAACGGAAGCAACGGCCGTGACCGTCGGCGCGGAAGCCGAAAAGCAGGCGGCCCTCGACCAGGCCGATGCGATCAAGACGCTTGCCACCGCTGAGGCCGACGCCGCCATCATCAAGGCCAAGGGCGTGCTCGAAACCGGCAAGGCTGCGGCCGAAAGCGAGGCGCTGCTCAACGACGCCCGCAACAAGCTGAGCTCCGCCATCATCGAGTTCGAGATCCTGCGCGAACGCATCCGCATCATTCCCGAAGCGCTGGCCGAAGCGGTCAAGCCGATCGAGAAGATCTCCGACATCCGCATCTTCGACACCGGCGGCATGCTCGGCCGCAACGGCGGCGGCGAAGGTGCTACGAACGGCATCGGCCTTGGCGACGGCCTGGCGGGCCAGCTCCTGTCCTACCAGGCCAACAAGCCGATCGTCGACCAACTGCTGAAGGAAGCAGGCTTCAACGGCGAAAACGCGATCTCGTCGCTTCTCGGCAACCTGCAGGCGGCACCGACGCCTGCAGAGAAGGCACCGAAGAAGTAAGCCGAACTGTGCGATCTCCGGCCCCAGGGCCGGAGATCGCACGCGCAACCCAGGTCGCGATCGCGGCTGCGGCGTTTGAGCGTATCGCCAAGCCGCAACGCTCCAGCCGTCTCGCTAGGATCGCGTTCGGTTTTCTTGCGCAGATGCCGACCACACCGCGCCATCTTTGGCGGACGCGCCGATGGCAGGAGCAAGCATTGCCCGCATCGGGCTCAGCCGTTCCACAAGTTGCCTGGAACTGGCCAGCTGCATCCACAAGTGCTAATATTTGTGCGCCGAGGGTTCCAGACGAACCGGTCTTGCAGCCGACAATCAGATAACAGCGAATTGCTTGCAGCCAATTGCCGCGCCGTCGGACGACCGCTCCATGATTGCCGTCGTTTTCCGACGACATCACGTGGAGGAAAAGCCCATGGCCAGCAATCTTGTTTCCTACATCGCGCAAATGCTTACCCCGGACATGATCGCACGCATCGCCTCGGCGCTCGGGCTCGATAGCAGCAAGGTACAAAGTGCTGTCGGGGCCGCCATACCTGCGCTACTGGCAGGTCTGTCTGGCGTCGCTACGCAACCGGGCGGCGCACAGAAGATCGCCGAGACCGCCCGGCAGCAGAGCGGATCGCTCGACAATCTCCTCGGAATGCTTACGGGCGGCGATCAGGCTTCGCTCGCCCAGAGCGGATCGCAAATCGTCTCGTCCCTGTTTGGAGCCAACAACGGCAGCGCACTGGCAAGTGCCGTCGGCGGCGTTTCCGGCATGGATCAAAGGGCGAGTGGCTCGTTGTTGGCCACGCTCGCGCCCCTGGTCATGGGCGGGCTTGCCCGTCAAAGTGGCGGAGATTTTAGCGCCAACGGCATTGCCGGATTGCTCGCGAGCCAAAAGGACAACATCGCCGCCGCATTGCCGTCCGGCGTCAGGGATCTGCTGGGCGGTACCGGCCTGCTCGGCGCGCTTGGCGCCAATGCGCAATCTGCGGCGGCCTCCGCCACGCAGGCCGCCGGCCAAGCTGCCCGGGCTTCCGCCAGTGCTGTCAGCAGTGCCGGCCAGCGTGCCGCAGAAACGGCGGCACCGGGGTCGCGATGGCTCTATTGGGTGATCGGCATTCTGGTGCTTGCCGGCCTACTCTTCTACCTGTTCGGCAGACCAACCGAGCCGGCACCGCCTCAGGCCGGAACGGCCGAACAGAACCTGACGGTCGGTGGGATCGATGTCGGGCAGGAGATCAAGAGCGGCCTGGCAAACCTGCAGACGACACTGACCGGCGTTACCGACGCAGCTTCGGCCACGGCAGCGCTGCCGAAACTGGAAGGTGTGTTGAACGGTCTTAACAAGGTCAGCAGCGTGGCCGGCCAAATGACGGCAGAACAAAAGGCCGCCCTTGTCGCAGTGATCACGCCGATGATGCCGACGCTCAACACATTGTTCGACAAGGTTCTGGCCATACCCGGCGTGTCGGACATCCTGAAGCCGGCGATCGACGCGTTGAAGTCGAAGCTGACGGCGCTGACGACCTGACATCCGGAACGACCGCCTGCACGACAAGCCGCCAGGTGGCGGCCTGTCGTGGTCACGAAAACAGACAAAGGAGGTCAGCGATGGCTGACAAATCGACATTCACCGCGGACGAATGGGCGCTGCTTCTGGAGAGCGTGATGATGGCCGGTATTGCCGTGACTGCGGCGGAACCGAGCGGCCTGTGGGGCATGATGAAGGAAGGTCTCGCCAGCAGCACTGCCCTTCTCCAGGCAAAGTCTGACGGCGCAAATCCTCTTGTCAAAGCGCTGGTCGCCGACTTCGAAACCTCGGAAGGACGCACCGCCGCCCGTGACGGCCTGCAGGCCAAACTCAAGGGCGCCAAAGCCGCAGACATGAAGGCCAGATGCATAGAGACACTGCAGCAGGCCAGAACCACCGTCGAGGTCAAGGCGCCTGACGACGCTGCGGCCTTCACCGCATGGCTTTACCAGATCAGCCAACGGGTAGCGGAAGCCGCCAAGGAGGGTGGCTTCCTCGGCTTCGGCGGCGTCGCCGTCAGCGACGCCGAGAAAGCCACGTTGTCGGAGATATCGGCAGCGCTGAAGATCGCTTAATACGGCACCGCCTTGCGCGGGCTTCGGCAAACGGCGACAGCTCAGGCAATCGCACCGGGGCGACGCAAGACGTAAGGCTCAGGGGAAATTGCACAGAGAAGGCGGGACAAGCCCGCCTTCTCCTCAATCTATCGGCGCTTCTTGCGCCAGGGCGCATCCTTCTGCCAGTCGCCCGCCATGATGCATCCGTAAGGGATCACCTCGTCGACGATGTCGGCAAGGCCGTACTCGGCGATCTGCTCCCGAACGGCCGCGGCATTCTTGTAGGCGCTCGGCAACTCCGAAACGTCGGGGTGGCCGGAAAAGAAGCGTGCGTCGAGGCCGACGGTCTCGCGCTCCATGACGGCAGCGATGTTGTTCGGGCTGAGCCCGCGACCGTCTGCACCGAAATCGTCGCCGAGCCGGCGCATATGTGCCGTACGCGAAAAATTCCGGCCGGCCCCGTGCGGCGAAAACCCGAGTCCGTGAGCCGCATTGGACCCACGCACGATCAGGATCGGCTCCGCCATGTTGAGCGGAATGATCGTCAGATCGGTCGCATCGCCAGCCCACCCGTCAAAGGCGGGCGTCGCCCCCTTGCCGTGATAGAACAGGCCGTCGGACTTTCTGAAAACGAAGTTATGCTCGTTCCAGAAGCGGTCGCCGACACGCGCAGCCAAGCGTTCCGCCGTCATGTCATGGATCGCGTAGTGGTTCTCCTTCGTCCACTGGCGGATCGTCTGCAATGCCGACCAGTACATTTCCCCCTCGTCGCTGTCGGCCGGAATCCAGGCATTGTCCCGGAGCGTTTCGGGCGACAGCTCCTCACGGAACCGGTTGGCGATCTTCATGCCGCGATCGTAAAGCCGCGCACCGGGCGCACGCGATCCGTGATGCGTGACGAGCGCCGTCTCGCCAGTCGACTTCATCTGTCCGACATAGGCGAAGTGGTTGCCGTCGCCCTGGGTGGCGAAGTGGTCGATGCCGATGCTGATGAAATCCTTCAACAACGGGTTTTCCTCGAACGCCGACAGGGTCGCTTCCGAAGGCTTGATCTGGGAGCCGCGCGGACGACCACCCGGACCGAAATGCGTCACCGCATGCACGGCATCGAGCAACGCCTTCGGGGCCACGCCCGGAAAGATGGAGATCGCCATCGAGCAGCAGATATCGGCCGAATGCATGCCCGGATGGATCGCTTCGGACGCGACCACGCCGCCAACCGGGATTGTTCCGACCGGTCCAGACGGGCAGGCGTCAGGCATGATCGCCGCCGACCGCACGACCGGCGTGCGGGCGAGCTCGCGCATGGTCGCGCTCACCTTTTCGATATTCTCCTGTTCGTGGGCGTTCTCGGCGCGGATGTTCATGTGGATCGGCACGTCGTTGGCGGCCTTCAGCGGCAGGGTCGGCCCCGGCTGATAGCCACGAGCGATTTCCAGCGCATCGGTCATGGAGCTGCCGGCGCTAAGCGCCCTGTTGGCGGCGTCCAGCGCATCGCGAAACCACTTGCCCTGGCTCATGCCGGCATCGATCAAATCCTGTCCGCTCATTATCTCGGTCATCTTCTTTTCTGCGTTCGCAGTCCTTCTGTGCTCTGTGTTTCATCTTGTACCCAACCGACAAGCGTAGGCCGGAGACATTGCCGCCACGGTCGTGGCGCGATGCGACCCAATGGTCCAGCGACATTCGCTGTGGGTCGTCTCCCGGCGACGAGTGTTGGCAGGACGGTTTGCTGAGCTACGCTCCGCCTTTCGGGAAGCGGGATGACTTGAACATCCGACCTGCCCGCCGAAACCGGCGAGCCGCTCTACCTGTAGTCCTGCCGGCATTCGCCGGGCATTTCACGCCCGCCAGGCGGACGTCATTGAAAGCCATGCGGCGGCGACGAGGGTGGACGAAACCGGATGGCCCCGCTCGTGCCAGAGAGCGTATGCCGAGGAGGAGTCGAACCTGCCAGGCCATCCAGTTGTGGTGGCGATGTAGTTCCGTCCGGCATTCGCCGCTGCATTCGGTCCTGGCGACAAGTGATTGAGAAACGCCCCGCTACCGAAGGGATGCGTGATCCCTTGCAGGATTCGAACCTGCCGCGGCCATGTAGTTCCTCTTGCATTCGCCATGTCTGTGGTCCGTGACGACGAGGTGTGGTGAAACGTCCTGCTCTATCCGCTGAGCTACGGGTCCACAAAGTGGAGGACCCGACGGGATTTGAACCCGCGACCTGGAGATTAACGATCTGTAGTTTCAACCGGCATTCGTCACGGTCCCCCGCGCCGTTCACGGCGGCGCGAGGGTATTGCCTTGTTTTTAGAGTTCGGTCGCCTCGATGGTTTTCACCCAGCCGTCCGCTCCGTTGGTGCCGGCGGCAAAGGACGCGATGACCCCATAGACGGCATCCGAGAAGCCGCCGATGTTGAGAACGTCGTCCCGTGTCGGCGCCTGCGTCGTGGCATAGGGCTGGATGTCGAGGCAGACCAGCTTCGCAGCCGGGTTGACCCGCTTGATCCTTGCCCATTCCTCCATGACGGCCGTTGCATGACCGCCCCGGGTCGCATCCACCCAGGATTCATTGTCCGAGATGAAAACGACGAGATCGACCTTGGCCTTCTCGTTTGCGAGCGCCCTCAACGGTGCGGAGCAGTTCGTTCCGCCACCGCCGACGGCAACCAGTTTCTCGGCATTGGTCATGACCGTGTCTCGCCGGTTGAGGCTGACGTTCACCACGTTGTTCTCGAACGGCAACACGCGTGCTTGCGGGTTGCGCTGCAGGAATGCGGCCGTCATCAGCGCGGCAACGTCGATGCAACGAACCGCGGATGTGGCGCCCTGGCGGTAGCCGGTCACGGACGAACCCATCGAGCCGGAAACATCCGGGCACAACACCACATGGCCGGCGAGCGACGGCACATTGCCGACGGCGATGTCCATCGCATCCTGCAATGCGTCTCGCACGACTTCCGGCACCTGACCGTCAACCATCTTCCACGCCATCATCAACTGGTAGGGGAAGACCTTCGACCTATGGATCTCGTCCGGATCCGCGAGGCGCCGAGCGATCGCCTCGGCGACCCCTTCCACCTCGAACACGTCGTTGCGCGCGAAGGTGTTGAGGTTCTGCCGCAGCATCTGCCAGCCGCCCTTGGCTGCGATCTCGACCCAATGCTCCCGCGTCAGGGCAAGAGACGTCAGCAACTGGAACGGAACGTCCGGCAGCGGCTGGGTCTGATCGCGCCTGAAGGCCTGCAGAGCTTTCACCACGTCCGGCAGCGCCGCGTAATCGTGCGGCTTGCCGAGCGCCCAGGCGTAAAATGCCTGTCGCTCCGGCGTGGCCGGCCGCGGGTGAACCATACGGATCACATCGGCCAAGGATGGATCGTTGCCCACCATTGCCCTGAGGACCTGCATCGTGCTGGCGTGCTCCAGCCAGGCCTGCACCGCCTTCTTCGGCCGCGTGCCGAGCGACTTGCGCCCTGCCGCGCCCGAACGCATCACCTGTACGAAGCCGCGCAGCATCTTGCCGCTCTTGACCACACGCGGGAATGCGCGGGCAAAGACGTCGCTTTGAAGGCTCGAAAGCAGGGCCAGCAGCATCACCGGCATATCCTTCATGTGACCACGCTCGGCGGCATAGACTGCCACCTTGGCCACGAATTCCGGCTCGACCTCGACTGCCAGCGCCCTAACCGCCTCGAGTTGTTCTGCGCCGTCGGCGTAAAACGTGCCGTTGAAGGTTCCCGTCACTGCATACTGCGCCAACGCTTCGCGCGGGGTCAGCCTATAGGCCGGCGCGGCTGCGTGGTTTTTCGTGTCCGTGCCCGGAAGCAATTTTCCGAGATAGGTTTTGAAGATCGCCTTGTTGACCATGACGGCACCTCTTGTTCGTTTCATGCCAGATACAATTCAAGAGGCGTGCCAGTTTCGAAAACTCCGCAGAAAAATCAATCTCTGCTCATTCATATTATTGTTTTAAAACGATAAAAATTTTTGGCGACGAATTTCGACGAAAATTTGCGAAACGACGCAACGCAAGATATCTTATCCCAGAATATACGCTCTTATAAATTTGGATAATCATGAAACGTCGTGTCGTCATCAGCATCCTGGGAACCACGCTCGACATGGGCAAATGGGAGGACCGCTGGAACCGGTGGCGGCCCAATGTCGGGCTATGCCAACAGCCCGGGCTTTTCGTCGACCGACTGGAACTGATCCACGACAATCACGCCTCGCCGCTGGCCCGGCGGATCATCGGCGACATCGAAACCGTATCGCCGGCCACGCAAGTGCGCAGCAACACCATCAATTTCAGAGATCCCTGGGATTTCTCGGAGGTCTATACCAGCCTTAGGGACTTTGCCCGCAACTATGCCTTCGACCCGGATGCCGAAGACTATCTCATCAACATCACCACCGGCACGCACGTGGCGCAGATCTGCTGGTTCCTGCTCACCGAGGCCCGCATCATTCCCGCCCGACTGCTTCAACTGTCGCCACCGCGCGACCGCGAACCGGGCCAGGATTTCGCCGGCACGCACCGGATCATCGACCTGGACCTGTCGCGCTACGACGAGATCGCCAAACGCTTTGCCTCGGAACGTGAGGACGCCGCCTCTTTCCTGAAGTCGGGCATCTCGACCCGCAACGTCGCCTTCAACCGGATGATCGACGAAATCGAACGCGTGGCGATCCGCTCGACCGCGCCCGTCTTGCTGACCGGACCGACCGGCGCCGGAAAATCGCAGCTTGCCCGCCGTATCTATGAACTGAAAAAATCGGAACGGAAGGCGAGCGGCGCCTTCGTCGAAGTCAATTGTGCGACACTCAGGGGCGACCAGGCGATGTCGACCCTGTTCGGGCACGTGAAAGGTGCCTTCACGGGGGCCGCCACCGAACGGGCCGGCCTGCTCAAATCGGCGGACCAGGGCGTGCTCTTCCTCGACGAGATCGGTGAACTCGGCCTCGACGAACAGGCCATGTGCCTGCGGGCGATCGAGGAGAAACGCTTCCTGCCGGTCGGCGCGGACCGCGAAGTTTCCGCGGACTTCCAGCTTCTCGCCGGCACGAACCGCGACCTCGGCGTGGAGGTCGCCAAGGGAAGGTTCCGCGAAGACCTCTATGCGCGCCTCAATCTCTGGACATTTCGACTGCCGGCCCTGCGCGAACGGCGGGAGGACATAGAGCCCAATCTGGAGTTCGAACTGAAACGCTTTCTCGAACGCGAGGGCGAGAACATCACCTTCAACAAGGAAGCCCGCGAACGCTATCTGGCCTTTGCAACCGGGCCTCAGGGCGTCTGGAACGCCAATTTCCGCGACCTCTCGGCCTCCGTCACCCGGATGGCGACGCTGGCGCCACACGGACGCATCACGACTGACGTCGTCGATGACGAAGTCCAACGCCTGAACGCGTTCTGGCACACGTCGTCGGTCAAGGACGCAGACGATGCGACCCTTCAGGACCTGCTCGGCACGGAAGCCGCCGCCCGCCTCGACCGCTTCGACGCAGTCCAACTCTCCGCCGTCATCCACGCCTGCCGCGAGCACCCGACGCTCAGCGCCGCCGGCCGCGCCCTGTTCGCTCAGTCACGGCTGGAAAAGAAAAGCAGCAACGACGCCGACCGCCTGAGCAAATACCTGGCGCGCTTCGACATCAGATTCGACGACATAAGACGGAGCTAGGTGGTTGCGGAGGAAACGTCACGGCGCCCGCAGTCAAGCGGGCGGCAGACCAGCGAGAACGACATATTCAAGAACAAAGGAGATTGCCGCAGAGGCATCAAAAAACTCCGAAACCGGAGTTCAGCATGGCGGAGAGGGTGGGATTCGAACCCACGGTACGGTTGCCCGTACGCCGCATTTCGAGTGCGGTGCTTTCGACCACTCAGCCACCTCTCCGCTTTGCTGGTCGGCGCTTGTTCGGCGCGGTCGGGTTCATAGCGGCAGATTCGGGTGCTGGCAAGGGCCTTGTTTGAAGAATATGTAACGGCCCCGTTGCTTTCGCCTTGACACACCTGTGCAAATCCTTGTAATCCGCGCAATGAAGTGGTGTGGCCTAGCTCACCGCATCGGGTGTGATTTGCGCCCATTCACCGGTGGATATCCGAAAAGGAGATCCACTCAACTGTCGACTGAGAAAAAGACGGCCTTGTCTTCGGGCAGAGAGCCGGATCGAACATGAAAGGATAAAAAATGTTCGCAGTCATCAAGACCGGCGGTAAGCAGTACCGCGTGGCCGCCAACGACGTCCTCACCATCGAAAAGCTGGAAGGCGTTGCAGGCGACAAGATCGAATTCACCGAGATCCTGATGGTCGGCGTTGGCGCCGATGCAACCATCGGTGCTCCGTTCGTTGAAGGCGCCGTAGTCAGCGCTGAAGTTGTTGAGCAGGGTCGCGCCAAGAAGGTCATCGCCTTCAAGAAGCGTCGCCGCCAGAACTCCAAGCGCTCGCGCGGTCACCGCCAGCACCAGACGACCGTCCGCATCCTGGACATCGCTGCTGCCGGTGGCAAGGCAAAGAAGGCTTCGAAGAAGTCTGAAGCTGCCGCTGAAGCCGCTGCAAACTGAGTTCCTGGATCTAAGGTTTAAAGGAGAACACCAATGGCACACAAAAAAGCTGGCGGTTCGTCGCGTAACGGTCGCGATTCTGAGTCCAAGCGCCTTGGCGTGAAGAAGTTCGGCGGCGAGCAGGTCATCGCCGGCAACATTATTCTGCGTCAGCGCGGCACCAAGTGGCATCCGGGCGCCAATGTCGGCCTCGGTAAGGACCACACGATTTTTGCACTTACGGCCGGCAACGTGAACTTCCGTACGAAGGCCAATGGCCGCGTGTACGTGTCTGTAATGCCGAAAGCCGAAGCAGCGGAATAAGCCGGTAGCGCTCTAAAACAGCCGGCGTCTCATCGACCCGGCTGACGCACCTGATGGTTCCAAGCCAGACTTCAAAGGGGAGATGGGGCAATACCCAACTCCCCTTTTTCGTTTCTGGAGGAAACCATGCAAACCGAGTTGTTGAGGGAAGACCAATCCCGGTCTCCCGAGCAGAGGCTGCGGCCCCAACGGTCAAGGACCGATTGCCCGATATTGTTGTCACCCCGGCTCGTTCTGCGCGCCCCCCATGAAGACGATATCGACGCCCTTGCCCATCTTGCCAACAATGCCAATGTCGCGACCATGGTCTCGCGCATGCCGCACCCGTATACGACGGCCGACGCCGCCGACTTCGTGCGACGCGCGAAAGCCGGCACGATTGGCAAGTGCGTCTACGCGATTACCAAAGCGGACAATGGCGCATTTCTCGGCTGCTGCGGTATCGAACCGCATCCCGACGGCAAGACGGCGGAACTCGGCTACTGGCTGGGCGAGCCTTACTGGAACCAGGGTTATGCCACCGAGGCGGCCCAGGTCCTGACCGACATGGCCTTCCGCACCCGTGATATCGACCAGATCGATGCGCGCTGCCGCGTCATGAACCTCGCGTCGCGCCGAGTCATCCAGAAGTGCGGCTTCCAGTTCCAGGGAAGCGGCATGGTCGGCAGCCTGGCGCTCGGCGGCTCGATTTCAGTCGAATGGTACCGGCTCGACCGCAAGACCTGGGTCTCCTTGAGAAGCTGGGGAGGCATGCGATGAACGCGCTCGCTTCCGAACGCCAGCGGGTCGTTGCCCGCCCCGGTCCCGGCCCCTGCCCGATCATAGAGACCAAGCGCCTGGTCCTGCGCCCGCACCGACGGAACGACGCCGAGGCGATCGCCCAGTCGCTCGGCGATTTCCAGGTGGCGCGCATGCTTGCGCGCGTGCCCGCGCCCTACGATCAGCAGGACGCACTCGACTGGCTGACGGCGCAGACCTCGGGGCTGACGCCCGACTGGACCTTCGCCGTCACCACCGGCGACGACGTGCATATCGGCTGTGTCGGCATCGAGCTCCGCCACGGCCAATGGCATGTCGGCTACTGGCTGAACCGCTTCTACTGGGGCAAGGGCTTTGCCTCGGAGGCGGCCTATGCGGCCGTCGAGCGCTTCTTCCGCCGCATGCCCGAAACGACCCTGCATTCCGGCGTCTTTGCCGACAATCCGGGATCGCTGAAGGTGCAGGAGAAGATCGGCTTCCAGATCACCGGCTGCACCCAGGTCTATGCGCTCGCGCGCAACGCCATGGTCGCCCATATCGAGACGCGGCTGACCGCCGCGGATCTGCGCCGTCCGCACTAAAGAAGAACATCCCCGCGATGCTCGGGCTTCGCGGGGACTTTTTTGTCATGCGAGCGTGAAACCGACAGGCAGGTGGTCGGAACCCTTGGCCTCATAGTCGGTCCAGGCATCGGAGAGACGGGACGCAAGGCCCGCGCTTACGAAACAATAGTCGAGATGCATGCGTTTTTCGGGGTTTTCCGGATGGATCCAGCTATAGCTTTCAGGCGTCAGGCGGCCGAGATGGGCGAGCGCATCGACAGGATTTTCAAGCCGCAGCGAGCGGCCGTAGTAGGCGTCGCGCGAGCCCACCATGGCGCAATACTCCGGCGTCTCCGGCTCCATGTTGAAATCGCCCATGACGACGAAGTCCTCCGGATGCGGTGGCTCGGCCATACCAAAGTCGGCCGCCCCGGTGATCGCCCCGCCCTCGAGCGGATAACCGAGCAGGCGGTCCTTCAGGTAGCGGATCTGGGCGATGCGCTCGGCCGGAAGCACATGATCGAGATGCACGGAATAGACCCGCAGTGGTCCGCCGGGCGTTGCGATCAGCGCTTCGGTCGCGCCACGCTGCAGGTTCATCGGACTGATCGTGCGGGTGCGCGGCAAGGGGATGAGCCTCGTCGCAAGGATTGGCCAGCGCGACAGGATCATGTTGCCGAACTGGAAGCGGCGGCTGACGGCGCGTCCATCCTCGATCGCCGAACCGACGTCGATGTCGCAGGGCGCATGGAAGGCGGAGAAATGGCCCGGAAACAGCTTTTCGAAGCGGGTGACGAGATCGACATGGCCGTTGCGGTGAAAGCCACGCGTCACTTCCTGAAGCGCAATGATGTCGGCGTCCCCGATCGAAGCGGCGATACGTTCGGGATCAAAGCGGCCGTCGAGGCCGATGCCGTATTGGATGTTGTAGCTGACGAACCGCACGATATTCTTTGACCTCCGAATAAACCGCCTATATCGATGGCGGCAAATTACAGCGCCGCGCATCCTTTAGGACCTGCAAGGTCGCTGTAACACTTTCTAAGACCGCGCACTTACACCGAACAGATGGCAGCCCAATGAAATTTCTCGACGAAACGAAAGTCTATATCCGCTCCGGCGACGGTGGCGCAGGCGCCGTCTCGTTCCGGCGCGAGAAGTTCATCGAGTTCGGCGGACCGGACGGCGGCGACGGCGGCCGTGGCGGAGATGTCTGGGTGGAGGCCGTCAACGGCCTCAACACCCTCATCGACTTCCGCTACCAGCAGCACTTCAAGGCCAAGACCGGCCAGCACGGCATGGGCCGCAACCGCACCGGCGCCGGCGGCGACGACGTGACGCTGAAGGTGCCGGTCGGCACCCAGATCTTCGAAGAAGACAACGAGACCCTGATCGTCGACATGGTCGCTGAAGGCCAGCGCTACCGGTTGGCCGCCGGCGGCAACGGCGGCTTCGGCAACGCTCATTTCAGGTCTTCGACCAACCAGGCGCCGAACTGGGCCAACCCCGGCCTCGAAGGTGACGAGAAGACGCTGTGGCTGCGGCTGAAGCTGATCGCCGATGCCGGTCTCGTCGGCCTGCCGAACGCCGGCAAGTCGACCTTCCTTGCTGCCTGCACCCGCGCGCGGCCGAAGATCGCCAACTATCCGTTCACGACGCTGCATCCCAATCTCGGCGTCGCCACCATCGACGGCAACGAATTCATCATCGCCGACATTCCGGGCCTCATCGAAGGCGCGCATGAAGGTGTGGGCATCGGCGACCGCTTCCTCGGCCATGTCGAGCGCACCCGCGTGCTGTTGCACCTCGTCTCCGCCCAGGAAGAAGATGTCGCCAAGGCCTATAAGACCGTCAGGCACGAGCTCGAAGCCTATGGCGGCGGCCTCGAAGACAAGCCGCAGATCGTGGCGCTGTCGCAGATCGACGTGCTCGACGAGGACGAACTGAAGGTGAAGGCCAAGGCACTGGCGAAGGCCTGTGGAGAGCAGCCCCTGCTGCTGTCCGCCGCGGTCGGCAAGGGCATGACCGAAGCGTTGCGGGCATTGCGCAGTGTCATCGTCGCCGCCAAGGCCGGTGAAGGCTTCGGCGAGGAGAACCTCTGAGATGACCAAGACCCGCAAGCCGCTTTTGAAGTATCGCCGGGTCGTCATCAAGATCGGGTCGGCATTGCTGGTCGACCGCGCCACCGGGCTGAAGAAAGCCTGGCTCGACGCCATGTGCGCTGACATCGCCGGCCTCAAGGCCAAGGGCGTCGAAGTGCTGGTCGTCTCCTCGGGCGCAATCGCGCTCGGCCGCACCGTACTCAACCTGCCGGCAGGTGCGCTAAAGCTGGAGGAGAGTCAGGCCGCCGCCGCCGTCGGCCAGATTGCGCTGGCGCGCGCCTGGTCGGAGAGCCTTTCGACCGACGCCATCGTCGCCGGCCAGGTGCTTTTGACGCTGGGCGACACCGAAGAACGCCGCCGGTATTTGAACGCCCGCGCCACCATCAACCAGTTGCTGAAGCTCGGCGCCGTGCCGATCATCAACGAGAACGATACGGTCGCCACCACGGAAATCCGCTATGGCGACAACGATCGCCTCGCCGCCCGCGTCGCCACCATGGTCGGCGCCGATTTGCTGGTGCTGCTCTCCGATATCGATGGGCTCTACACGGCCCCGCCGCATCTCGACCCCAACGCCCGCTTCCTCGAAACGATCGCCGAGATCACGCCCGAAATCGAGGCGATGGCCGGCGGTGCGGCATCCGAGCTTTCGCGCGGCGGCATGCGCACCAAGATCGACGCCGGCAAGATCGCCACGACCGCCGGCTGCGCCATGATCATCGCGTCGGGCAAGCCCGACCATCCGCTTGCGGCGATCGAAGACGGTGCCCGCTCGTCCTGGTTCGCACCATCAGGTTCGCCGGTGACCGCGCGCAAGACCTGGATTGCCGGGCAATTGCTGCCGGCCGGAACGCTCCGCGTCGATGCCGGCGCCGAAGAGGCGCTGCGCTCTGGCAAGAGCCTGCTGCCCGCCGGCGTCCGTGACGTGACGGGCAGCTTCAGCCGCGGCGACACGATCGCCATTCTCGGCACCTCCGGCCGCGAGATCGCCCGTGGTCTTGCCGGCTACGATGCCGACGAGGCCCGCCAGATCGCCGGCAAGAAATCGGCCGAGATCGCCGCGATCCTCGGCTATGCCGGCCGCGCCGCCATGGTGCACCGCGACGACATGGTGATGACCGGAAAACGCGCTGAGGCCGAGAGCAGCCGGAAGGATGAAGTCCATGCTTGACGAGGTGAAGAACAGGCAAGACGTCGAAAGCGTCATGCTGGAGATCGGCCGCAACGCCAAGGCCGCCAGCCGACCACTCGCCATCGCCAGCGCCGAACGCAAGCATGCCGCCCTGATCGCCATGGCCGACGCGGTGGTCGCCCGCACGGACGCGATCCTGGCCGCTAATGCGATCGACCTTGAAAACGCCCGCGAAAGCGGCGTCGCCGCCTCTTTCATCGACCGCCTGACGCTGAGCGAAAGCCGCATCCGCGACATGGCGAACGGCATTCGTGCGATTGCCGAGTTCAAGGATCCGGTGGGCGACGTGATTGCCGAATGGGATCGCCCGAACGGACTGCATATCGAGCGCGTGCGCACGCCGCTCGGCGTCATCGGCGTCATCTATGAAAGCCGGCCCAATGTGACGGCTGACGCCGGCGCGCTCTGCCTCAAGGCCGGCAATGCCGTGATCTTGCGCGGCGGCTCCGACAGCTTCCATTCCTCGGGCGCGATCCACGCCTGCCTGGTCGAGGGGCTGAAGGCTGCCGGTCTGCCCGAACACGCGATCCAGATGGTGCCGGTCGCCGACCGCGCCGCCGTCGGCGCCATGCTTTCGGGTCTTGGCGGCACGATCGACCTCATCGTTCCCCGCGGCGGCAAGAGCCTGGTGGCTCGCGTCCAGAACGAGGCGCGCGTGCCGGTCTTTGCCCATCTCGAAGGACTCTGCCACATCTATGTCGACGCCTCGGCCGATCTCGCCATGGCGGAGAAGATCGTCGTCAATGCCAAGATGCGCCGCACCGGTATCTGCGGTGCTGCCGAAACGCTGCTGATCGACCGCAACGACGCCGACCGGCTGGTCAAGCCGTTGCTGAACGCGCTGTTGGCAGCGGGCTGCGAAGTGCGCGTCTCCGACGAACTCGCAGGCACCGTCGACGGATTGAAGGCCGCCAGGGACGAGGACTGGGCCACGGAATATCTCGACGCCATCATCTCGGTGAAGCTGGTCGACGGGATCTCGGGCGCGATCGAACACATCACCACCTGGTCGTCGGCGCATACGGAAGCGGTGATTGCCGAAGACCCGCAGGTCGTCGAGCGCTTCTTCTCGGAAATCGATTCCGCGATCCTCTTGCACAACGCCTCGACCCAGTTTGCCGATGGCGGCGAATTCGGCATGGGCGGCGAGATCGGCATCGCCACGGGCAAGATGCATGCGCGCGGCCCGGTCGGCGTCGAACAGTTGACCTCCTTCAAGTATCGGGTGCGTGGTGCTGGACAGGTCAGGCCCTGAGGTGACGGCGGGCAAGGTCAACGCCCGCTATCTGCGCATGCCCCATGTCGAAGACGGCATGGTGGTCGGCCTTTTCGGCGGATCCTTCAATCCGCCGCACGAAGGCCATGTGCTTGTTGCCGACACAGCGATCCAGCGGCTCGGGCTCGACCAGCTCTGGTGGATGGTCACACCCGGCAATCCGCTGAAAGACCACAACAATCTCGCGCCGCTTGCCGACCGAATCGCCATGAGCGAGAAGATCGCGCGTAACCCGCGCATCAAGGTGACCGCTTTCGAAAAGGCGCTTGGGCAGAGCTATACCGCCCGCACGCTCGAGATCGTGCAGGCGCGAAACCGCGACATTCGCTTCGTCTGGATCATGGGCGCCGACAACCTGAAAAGTTTCCACCGCTGGCAGAACTGGCAGAAGATCGCCCGCACCTTCCCGATCGCCGTCATTGATCGGCCGGGCTCGACGCTCGCCTATCTCTCCTCGCGCATGGCGAAAACCTTCGACTATGCCCGCATCGACGAGGACGATGCGCGGCGCCTCCCCTTCCACCGCGCGCCCGCCTGGACCTTCATCCATGGACCGCGCTCATCGATGAGTTCGACGGCGCTGCGCGCCGCCGGTGGAGTATGATTTCCTAGGATTCAGTTCTGCTGTCTTGAAACAGCTACGGTTTGATGCCTACATTCATGGACGGTTCGATCTTTGTTCGAATCGAAAGTGCCTGTTCTGTTCATGTGGAAAGGAAAGACCCTGACAACAGCACACGCCAAGGGATATGCGGTTACCGCATTCCCGCGCAGCACGGGATCTAGCGACGAAGCCGCTGTCCGTGCGCTTCAACTGGTCCTCGAGAGCCTAGAGGACTCGAAGGCAGAAGATATCGTCAGCATCAACATTGCCGGTAAGTCGGCGCTGGGAGACTTCATGGTCGTTGTCTCCGGGCGATCGAACAGGCATGTGATGGCCATAGCCGATCACCTGACGACCGACTTGAAAGACGGGGGCTTTGGCAATGCCCGTGTCGAAGGTCTGGAAGGTGGTGACTGGGTGCTGATCGACACCGGTGATGTGATCGTTCACATCTTCCGGCCGGAAATCCGGGAGTTCTACAACATCGAGAAGATGTGGGCGGCTCCCGAGATCGAGGACGGCACCTTGCATTGAGACCGACCGGGTCGCCGCGCAGCTAAATGCCGGACGAGCCGAGTTGCGGTCATGCATGAATGTGAAGGGCTGGCGCCGCCTCGGGCGGCGTTGTCAGCCGGATGTTTGTTGCGACTGATCGTAACTTTCAGGCCCGTCAACCGGACAAGGCGCGCAGCGGCGCTGCAAGGCTCCAGGAACGCGGCATAAGATTCTCCTTGAATCGACCCGATTTCAGGAACTATGCAGTGCGCGTTGCAGCACTACAGCGCCGCGCGTCTTATCGGACGCGCAAAGAACGCTGAAGGAAACATGCAGTAGCGAGGACGGACAAGGTCATGCGTATCGGACTTTTCGCAGTCGGCCGCCTCAAGGCGGGGCCGGAAAAGGATCTTGCGGCCCGTTATCTCGATCGCTTCTCCAAGGCCGGTCCAGCGATCGGGCTTGAGCTTTCCCGCGTCGTCGAAGTCAACGAAAGCCGCGCTTCGAACGCCGAGACGCGCAAACGCGAGGAAGCCGCACAGCTCGAAAAGGCGCTGGCCGAAGGCAGCCTGCTCGTGCTTCTGGACGAACGCGGCAAGGCGCTGGATTCGGAAGGCTTCGCATCGCTTCTCGGAACGTTCCGCGACAGCGGCAAGCGCGACCTGATGGTCGCGATCGGTGGCGCCGATGGCCTCGATCCGAGCCTCCACGCCCGCGCCGATGCGGTGCTCAACCTTGGAAAGATGACCTGGCCGCACCAGCTCGTGCGCATCCTGATCGCCGAACAGCTCTACCGCGCCGTCACCATTCTCTCCGGTCACCCCTATCATCGGGTCTGAAGCGACGGGACTGCCGTGCCGGATTCCCCACCCGCTACACGCGGCGATAACGAGAATATGCTTGGTCGTGCGCGCCAAATCAGATTAGGTTTTTTCCTCATATTTTCGGATGGACGTACGCAACGGATGACGCCCCGAGGCAGGACCAGCGTTTTCGGCATGGGAAGAGACGACGCAGGACGGCTTGCCCGTAAAGCGGCGGCCTTTGCGCTTGCGCTTGCAATCGGCCTGCCGGCGAGCGCCCAGGAGGCCACGCCGCCCCCCGCCGCCACGACCGGTCAGGAACAGGGGCCACCCGACCCCGCCGCCGACCTCACGCTTCGCCGCAACAGCACGCGCAGCGAACTGGATGCGCTGTCGAAGACCATTACGCTTTCCCAGGAGCGCGCCAATGCGCTGACGGAAACCATTGCCGAGATCGACAAGACCAACGAGGCGCTGCGCGCCGCGATCGTCGAGTCCGCGAAGAAGCGCCAGGATCTCGAGCAGCAGATCGTCGACGGCGAGAAGAAGCTGAGCGACCTGAGAACCAAGGAAGATACGGTCCGCCGCTCGCTGCGCTCCCGCCGCGGTGTGCTTGCCGAGGTGCTCGCCGCTTTGCAGCGGATGGGGCGCAACCCGCCACCGGCGATCCTGGTGACGCCCGAGGATGCGCTCGGCTCCGTGCGCAGCGCCATCCTGCTTGGCGCCGTCGTGCCCGGCCTGCGCAAGGAAACCGAGAACCTGGTGGCCGACCTCAAGGCGCTCGCCGATATCCGCGCCGGCATCGACCGGCAGCGCGAAGACCTGACGGCGGCAATGACCGCCAATGTCGAGGAAGAGCGCCGCATGTCGATGCTGGTCGCCGAGAAGGAGAAGCTGCGTCAGTCGAGCGCCACCGAGCTTGCCGCCGAACAGCGCAAGGCGCAGGAGCTTGCCTCGCAGGCGACCAATCTCCAGGGCCTGATCGGCTCGCTCGAGGATCAGATCTCCTCCGTTCGCGAGGCCGCCGAGGCGGCGCGCGCGCAGGAGGAAGAACGCCGGCGCATGAGCGAGGCCGAGCGCGAAGCGGCGCGGGAACTGGCCCGCAACGCGGTGCCTGACAAAAACCGCATTGCGCCCGCATATGTGTTTTCGGAGCTGAGGAACAAGCTTGCCTATCCGGCTGCGGGATCGCTGTTGCGCAAATTCGGCGATGCAGACGGCACGGGGCACTCCCTGCAAGGGATCATGTTGGAAACCAATCCCGGCGCGCTGGTGACCGCGCCGTCAGATGGCTGGATCGTCTATGCAGGCAATTTCCGCAGTTATGGACAGATGATCATTCTCAACCCGGGCGACGGCTATCATGTCGTGCTTTCGGGGATGGAGAAGGTGAGCGTACAGACTGGGCAGTTCGTCGTGGCCGGAGAACCGCTGGCGACGATGGGCGCAAAAAGAGTGGCGAGCGCTGCGGCCTTGGCGCTGGAAACGGACCGGCCGACGCTTTACATTGAATTCCGAAAAGACGGAAAACCGGTTGATTCCCGACCTTGGTGGACCGCAGCAGAGGTTGGAAAGGCGCGAAATGATACGTAGGGCTTCACTTGTTCTGGTCGGGGCGCTGATGGGCGCGACCGCGATGGGCGTCGTTTATTCGGCTGTCGTTCCGGCCGTCGCTGCCAACACCTCGACCTACCGCGAACTGGCAATCTTCGGCGACGTGTTCGAACGCGTGCGGGCGCAATACGTGACGCCGCCGCAGGACGACAAGCTGATCGAGAACGCCATCAACGGCATGCTTTCCTCGCTCGATCCGCATTCGAGCTACATGAACTCGGCTGACGCCGAGGACATGCGCACCCAGACCCGCGGTGAATTCGGCGGCCTCGGCATCGAAGTGACGATGGAAGACGACCTCGTCAAGGTCACGAGCCCGATCGACGACACGCCCGCAGCGCGCGCTGGCGTGCTTGCCGGCGACTTCATTTCCAAGATCGACGGCGCGGACGTTCGCGGCCTGAAGCTCGAGGACGCGGTCGAAAAGATGCGCGGCGCCATCGGCACCCCGATCAAGCTGACGATCCTGCGCAAGGGCGCGGACAAGCCGATCGAACTGACGATCGTCCGCGACGTCATCGCCGTTCGCGCGGTCAAGTTCCGCACCGAAGGCGACGTCGGCTACCTGCGCGTCATATCCTTCACTGAAAAGACCTATGACGACCTGAAGAAGGGCATCGAGAAGATCAAGGCGGAAGTGCCGGCCGACAAGCTGAAGGGCTACGTGCTCGACCTGCGCCTCAACCCGGGCGGTCTGCTCGACCAGGCGATCAACGTCTCCGACGCCTTCCTGGAGCGCGGCGAAGTCGTTTCGACCCGCGGCCGCAACCCGGACGAGACCCGCCGCTTCAACGCCACGCCGGGCGACCTGACCGATGGCAAGCCGGTGATCGTGCTGGTCAACGGCGGCTCTGCCTCCGCGTCGGAAATCGTCGCCGGCGCCCTGCAGGACCTGAAGCGCGCAACCGTGCTCGGCACCCGCTCCTTCGGCAAGGGTTCGGTCCAGACGATCATCCCGCTCGGCGAAGCCGGTGCGCTGCGTCTGACGACCGCGCTCTACTACACGCCGTCAGGCAAATCGATCCAGGGCACGGGCATCACGCCCGACATCAAGGTCGAACAGCCGCTTCCGCCGGAACTGCTCGGCAAGGTCGAGGCTCAGGGCGAGTCCGATCTGCGCGGCCACATCCAGGGCCAGAGCGAGACCGACGAAGGCTCCGGCTCGGTCGCCTATGTTCCGCCGGAAACCAAGGACGACCTGCAGCTGAACTACGCGCTCGACCTTCTGCGCGGCAAGAAGACGGACCCGTCCTTCCCGGCGAGCCCCGAACAGGCGCAGCTGAAGAAGTAAGCCTGACAGACACGAAACAAGGCGCCGCATGTTCACCCGAACATGCGGCGCTTTGCGTTTGGCCCCAAAGCTGGGCCGGCCGATGCACTGGTCAAGCCTTCGCCACTAAATTATAGGGTTAGCAAGCGCTGCCGCGGCCACTGATTCTTCGAAGGCATACGGCGTGCGACGGGAGAGGATCGGCACGCGTCCTGGCGCCGGCCTCACTCCAGCGGCAACATCCCACAGCTCGACCGAGGCTCCGTTTTGGGAACTGATCTCAATGCACCGCTCGGCCAGAACCGGCGGGCTAAGCCAGCGTCGAAGCGCAATCCCCGGCGGCTGCTCGGGTTTTCTCTTGCCGGCCTTTGCATCGCCGCGGTGATTGGCCTTTCCGCCTGGAACACGCTTTCGCCGGACGGTTTGCGGCGTGATTCCGGCTTGCCGATCGCAACCGCCGAGAAGGCGAAGAGCCCGGGCGACAAGGCATCCAATCCGGAAAGCGGCCGGACGGGCGTCGGCTCCGGAACGATGACGCCGGGAACGGCCTATTCCGGCGCCGATGTCGAGCACACGCTCACCGATGACGGCTCCACCGTCACCACATTCTCGCCGCGCAGCCGCGACGGCAAGGGTCCGGCGCTGATCAATGTCGGTCCGATCCGCGGCCAGGATCCGCGCATGGCGGCGATGCCCAATGACGACCTGCTGGAAGAAAGCCCCGCCGGGCGCCTGCCGATCATCGGCCCCGACGGTCTGCGGCCGCTCGATCAATATGCACGCCCCTGGTCGGGTGCGCGCGGCACGCGCATCGCACTTGTCGTCGGCGGGCTCGGCCTCAGCCAGACGGGAACCCAGAAGGCGATCCGCGACCTGCCGGGCGAGGTGACACTCGGCTTTGCCACCGCCGGAAACAGCCTGCAGCGCTGGATGCAGGAAGCGCGTCGGAGCGGCCACGAGATCCTGCTGCAATTGCCGATGGAGCCGTTCGACTATCCGGCCAACGATCCCGGCCCCAATGCGCTGCGCGTCGGCCTCAGCGAAAAGAAGAACCTCGCGGAACTGCACCGTAACCTCGCCGAGATCACCAACTATACCGGCGTCATGAATTATCTTGGCGGCCGCTTCCTGTCCGATGCCGATGCGCTGGAGCCGGTCATGCGCGATCTCGGCAAGCGCGGCCTGCTGTTCCTCGACGACGGGACCTCGGCGCAATCGCTCTCCGGCAAGCTTGCCGGCGCCTTCGACGTGCCGCACGGCTTTGCCGACCTGACGCTCGACAGCGAACTCAGCCGCGGCGCGATCCTGCGCAAGCTCGACGAACTCGAGCGCATCGCGCGCCGCAACGGGACGGCCATCGGCGTCGCTTCCGCCTTTGACGAAAGCGTCGGCGCGATTGCCTCCTGGGTCAGCGAGGCGCAGGCCCGCGGCATCGAGATCGTCGGCGTTTCCGCGCTCGTCAAGGATCCGCAACAGAACTAGCTTAAAGCCGTCCCGACGGGACC
This sequence comes from Ensifer sp. NPDC090286, assembly GCF_044769565.1. Classification (NCBI taxonomy): domain Bacteria; kingdom Pseudomonadati; phylum Pseudomonadota; class Alphaproteobacteria; order Hyphomicrobiales; family Rhizobiaceae; genus Ensifer; species Ensifer sp. NPDC090286. Next base: position 165,523 of record NZ_JBIVYF010000007.1, read on the forward strand.
AATCGACGTTTGCAAAGAAGAGGCAGCCGATGAGCAAGGACAAGAAACTGAAGGCGGACGACCTTCCCTATCGCCCCTGTGTGGGCGTGATGGTGCTGAACCGGTCGGGCCTTGTCTGGGCCGGCCATCGCATCGCCGTCGGCAATTCCGAATATGACGGTTCGCCGCAGCAATGGCAGATGCCGCAAGGCGGCATCGACAAGGGCGAGGATCCGCTGAAGGCGGCCTATCGCGAGCTTTACGAAGAGACCGGCATGAGCACCGTCTCGCTGCTTGCGGAAGCGCCCGGTTGGATCAACTACGATCTGCCCGAACACCTGATCGGCATCGGCCTCAAGGGCAAGTATCGTGGCCAGACCCAGCGCTGGTATGCCTTCCGCTTCGAAGGCGAGGAAAACGAGATCGCCATCAACCCGCCGCCGGGCGGGCACGAACCGGAGTTCGACGCCTGGGAATGGAAACCGATGCGCGACCTGCCGGAGCTGATCGTGCCGTTCAAGCGCAAGGTCTACGAGGAAGTGGTCGCAGCTTTCACGCATCTGGCGCCGTGAACCGGCGCTGCGCGCTCCTGAAACGACAAAGGCCGGCGAGATCGCCGGCCTTTGTATTTCTAGGCTTTCACCAGGCTCAGTCGGCTTCGGCCTCGTTGGCAGGTGACGCATTGAGCTGGCCGTACTTCTCTTCGCCGATCTTGTCGAGCAGCTCGAGCTGGGTTTCGAGGAAGTCGATATGGCCTTCCTCGTCAGCGAGCAGCTCTTCGAAGAGCTTCATGGAGACATAGTCTCCGGCGGCATGACAGATGTCGCGGGATTTCTTGTAGGCGGTGCGGGCGTCGTATTCGCCGGCGAGGTCCGCCTTCAGCACTTCCTTGACGTTCTGGCCGATGCGCAGCGGCGCAACCGTCTGCAGGTTGGGATGGCCTTCAAGGAAGATGATGCGCGCGACGAGCTTGTCGGCATGCTGCATCTCCTCGATGGATTCGGCCCGCTCCTTCTTGGCGAGAAGCGTATAGCCCCAGTCTTCGAGGAGGCGGTAATGCAGCCAATACTGGTTGACGGCACCGAGTTCGAGATAGAGCGCTTCGTTAAGCTGCTCGATGACTTTTTTGTCGCCTTTCAAGATCCGCCCTCCGGTTGTCGTCGTGGAATTGTCTGAGGCGGGTCATGAAATCAAATATCTCTGCGTCCGTCGAGTCGCGGTGCGCGTGATATTGCTCGGTGGTGCGGATGATGATGTCGACGACATTGGGGAAACAGCCGCAGCAACGGCCACGTTTTTCCATCGCGTGGTAGACTTTCGCCGGCACGATCAGCTGCCAACAGTCCTCGTCGAGGAGACCAATGATCGTGTCCTCGATCTCTTTTTCCGTGATGAAATTGCAGCTGCAAACCAGCATGTCGTCTCGCCTGTCGTACGCAACGCCCTGTATCAGCGCATAAAGCAAAACAGGACATTTAGTGTCAACTAAAAACTCCGCGAGCGGAAGTTGCGGGTGGATTAGAACGACTCTAAACTTGACAAAAAACTTCGCCTTTTCAGAATTTTAGAGATTCCTGAGCGACTGATCTTGCAAACCCTGAATGGGTCACGAGGCGCGCAGCCTGCGACATTTTTACACACCTCCGATCGCGACCGCGGGAAACCCTGCCCGTGACCTGCGCCGGAAGCACTCCATGGAATCCTTCCGGCGACCCGGCAACGCTTCCCCAGACAGCCCCACTCACTTTGAGAGGCGGCTGAGCCCAGCCGGAGCCTTTCAATGGAAATTGCGCCCCTTCGGCATCACGTCGGCCACCTCGGCTGTCGACCGATCCGGATTGCTGGAATTGCTGCCGGAGTGGCGGGGCATCGGTAGGCGCTGGTCGCCTTGCGCCCGCTTCATGCGCGCGTCACCGGTCGGTCTCAGTGCTTCGTCGGCACGCTCGCTTGCGCCGAACCGCCGCGCCTCCTTACGCAACAGCCCGAGCATCGGCGTGATGTCCTCGATGTGTTCGGCGACTACATGAATGACGCTGCTTTCGCGCTGCAGCCGGCCGCGGATCTTGACCAGACGCGCGCCCATGACCACCGGCCGATAGGTCGCAAACACCTTCGGCCAGACGATCGCATTGGCAACACCGGTCTCGTCCTCGATCGTCATGAAGATGACGCCCTTGGCCGAACCCGGGCGCTGGCGGACGAGCACCAGCCCGGCAACGGTCACCCGCCGCCCGACCGGGGCGGTCGCAAGCATGCGGCTCTGCACGATCCCCTGTGCGGCAAGCGTATCTCTGAGGAAGGAAACCGGATGCGCCTTCAGCGAGAAGGAGAGATAGCGGTAGTCGTTGATCACCTGCTCGCCCGCCAGCATCTCCGGCAGGACCATCGCCGGCTCCGGCCGCAACTCCTCTTTCGCAGCCCCCTCGAAAAGCGGCAGCCGCTCGGCCGCACTCTTTTCATCCAGAGCCTTCACCGCCCAAAGCGCCTCGCGACGATCGTGCCCGATCGAGCGGAAAGCATCCGCGTCGGCAAGCCTTTCGAGCGCTGAACGCGATAGCCCCGACCGCAGCCAGAGATCGCGCACCGTTGCGTAACCGGCGCCCCGGTTGGCGACGAGCTTATCCTCGATCTCCTCCTGCTTCAGCCCCTTGATCGAGCCGAAGCCGAGACGCATCGCTTTCGTCGTCCTGATCACATCCTGCATCTCGCGATGCCGCGGTTCGATGGCGTTTCGATCCAGGCCCCCATCTTCGAGATCGGCATCCCAGACCGAGTGGTTGATGTCGACGGGCAGCACCCGGACTCCATGCTCGCGCGCATCGCGCACCAATTGCCCGGGCGCGTAAAAGCCCATCGGCTGCGAGTTCAGAAGCGCAGCACAGAAGACATCGGGATAATAGGTCTTCAGCCAGCAGGAGACATAGACGAGCAGCGCGAAAGACGCGGCATGGCTTTCTGGAAAGCCGTATTCGCCGAAGCCTTCGATCTGCTTGAAGCAACGCTCGGCGAAGTCCCTGTCATAACCGTTCGTGACCATGCCCTCGATCATCTTCTCGTGGAAGGTATGGATGGTCCCGGTGCGCTTGAAGGTCGCCATCGCACGCCGTAACCGGTCGGCCTCGCTGGGTGAGAAGCCAGCGGCAGTGATGGCGATCTGCATCGCCTGCTCCTGAAAGAGCGGCACGCCAAGCGTCCGTTCCAGAACGAGCTCCAGTTCCTTGCTCGGATACTCGATGGGAATGCCGAGTGCGTGCTGCTCCCGCCGTTTCAGATAGGGATGCACCATGTTGCCCTGGATCGGTCCGGGTCGGACGATCGCCACCTCGATGACGAGGTCATAGAATTTCTTCGGCTTCAGCCGCGGCAACATGCTCATCTGTGCCCGGCTCTCGATCTGGAAGACGCCGATCGTATCGGCCCGGCAGATCATGTCGTAGACGGCGTCCTGATGATCCTTGAAGAGCTGATGCAGGTTCTTCCGCTCGCCGTAATGCCGGTCGAGCAGGTCAAAGGCCCGGGCGATGCAGGTCAGCATGCCGAGCGCCAGAACGTCGATCTTCAGGATCTTCAGCGTGTCGAGGTCGTCCTTGTCCCACTCGATCATGTAGCGGTCGGGCATCGCCGTGTTCATGATCGGCACCACCTCGTCGAGCCGATCGCGGGTCATGACAAAGCCGCCGACATGCTGGGAGAGATGTCGCGGGAAGCTCATCAGTTCGGTGGCGTAGTCGAGCACCTTCACGGTCGTCGGGTCCTTCGTATCGAGACCGGCGGCCTGCGCTTCGCGCTCCGACAGATCGGCGACCGACCAGCCCCAGACCGCGCCGGCAAGCGCCGACTGCACGTCTTCCGAGAACCCGAAAGCCTTGGCGGTCTCGCGGCCGGCGGAACGCGCCCGGTAGCTGATGACGGCGGCCGTCAGCCCCGCATGTTCCTTGCCGTAAGTGCGGTAGATGTGCTGGATCACCTCTTCCCGCTTCTCGTGCTCGAAATCGACGTCGATATCCGGCGGCTCGTCCCGTTCGGTCGAGAGGAAGCGATCGAAAAGCAGGGTGGTCGAAAGCGGATCGACTTCGGTGATCCGCAGGCAATAGCAGACGGTGGAATTGGCCGCCGAGCCGCGACCCTGGCACAGGATATGAGCACTGCGCGCAAACTGCATGATATTGCGCACCGTCAGGAAGTAGGGCTCGTAACGCTTGCTGGCGATCAGTTCGAGCTCGTACTCGATCTGCGTCGACACCTTCTTGGGGATCTCACCGGGATACCGCTCGCGTGCGCCTTCCATGGTCAACCGCCGCAGGGTCTGCGTCGGCGTCTCGCCCGGAATGCTCTCATCCGGATATTGATATTCGAGATCCGACAGCGAGAACTTCAGGCGTCCAAAGAAATGCCCGGTATTGGCAATCGCTTCCGGATAGTCGCGAAAAATGCGCGCCATTTCGGCGGGCGTCTTCAAATGCCGCTCGGCATTAGCGTGCAGCCGATAGCCTGCCGAGGCGATCGTCACATGCTCGCGGATGGCGGTGACGACATCGGCAAGCGGCCGTCGATCGGCGGCATGGAACAGCGGACTGTTGGTGGCGACGAGCTTGACGGAGGCATGGCGGGCAATGGTCGCGAGCCCGGCAAAGGCAAGCTGGTCGAAGCCGTCATAACGCGGCACCAGCGCCAGATAGAGCCGGTCGTCGAAATGCGGTTTCAGCCGCTTGAGGAAATCGGCAAGCAGGGTTGCCTCCGGCGCACCGATGACAGGACCCGGCAGCACCGCAAACAGCAGATCCTCGCCCCATTCGATGAGATCGGCCTCGTAGAGCGTACAGGTGCCCTTCTTGGCCCGCAGGTTTCCGGCACTCAGCATCCGGCAGAGATTGCCCCAGCCGCGGCGGTTTAGGGGATAGGCGAGCACGTCGGGCAGGTCTTCGGCAAAGGAGAGCCGCGCACCGGGCTGAAAGGCTGATTTTTCCACCTTGGCCTGCGCATGGGCGCGCACCACGCCGGCGACCGTGTTGCGATCGGCAATGCCGAGGCCGCCAATACCGAGGCGGCTCGCCGCAACCACCATCTCGCCCGGATGGGAGGCACCTTCGAGGAAGGAGAAATTCGACCAGGCGCCGATCTCGAAATAGGGGGCAACGTCGCTCATGCGAAGACTCCATGCATGAACCAGCGCGGCGGAGCGCTCGCGCCATAATGACCCTCGCGAAACAGCCAGAACCGCCGGCCGCTATCGTCCTCCACTCGGAAGTAATCGCGCTCCAGCGCCGGCTCGCCGTCGAGCCACCATTCGCCGGCGATCCGCTCCGGCCCCTCGGCGCGCGCGATACGGTGCAGCGTGCGCCGCCAGCGAAAGCTTCTCGGCGGCCCCTCCGGCACCTCGGCAACCGCCTCCACCGGCTCGGGACTTGGAAAGAGCCGCTGCGGCCGGGCGGCGGCGGCAAGCAGGGGCGCCGGAATGTTGCCAGCCGATTCCTCAACCTTGCCGATCAGCGCCAGGTCCGTGAGCGGCCGGAAGCTTGCCGCCCGCTCCGGCACGTGGCTTTCCGAGAGCGCCGGCACCATGAGGCTTTCTGCGCCGAACCGCGCCATGACCCGATCGGCGAAGGCGGCAAGCGGACGCACGCGATCCGGCGTGCCGGAGAAATCCTCCTGCATCACCTCGTATTTTTCGCTCTTCGGCACCGAAAGCCGGAGGATTTCAAAGCCGAAGCCGGCATCGAGATCGTCGTGTACCGCCTGCAGGCGCTCGCGGAAAAGACCGGCGACGCGCCGCGGATCGTTGAGCGGCGAGGAGGTACCGGCGGCGATGCGGAAGACCGCACCGTCGACACGAAAGAGCAGAAGCTCGAACAGGCGTCCGCCCTCGCCGCGCTTCTCCAGCTCCGGTTTCAGCCGCAGTGCCAGTTCTTCCGTCAGGCCCAAAATATCGTCTTCACCCTGGACCGGCTCGCCGAGCCGCCGCTCTGCCGAAAGGGCAGCGACCGGCAACCGTGGCGACAGCGGCTCGTCCTCGCGCCCGAGCGCCTGGTCGAGACGCAGAAGCAGGGTTGCGCCGAACCGGCGAGCAAGCGGCGCACGCGGCGCCTCGATGAGGTCGCCGATCTGCTTGAGCCCGACCCGGCCCAGCGTTTCGATCGTTTCCCGCGGCAGCCGGAGTGCTGCCATCGGCAACGGCGCCAGCGCCCGCGCCGCCTCGTCCTCGGCAAGGATAGCGTCGGAGCCGAAACGCGCCACCGCCCAGGAGAGCCCGGCGGACGAGGAGATCGCCGCCCGGGCCTCGACGCCCAGATGGAAAAGGCGAGCGAGCAGATCGTCGAGCAGCGCCTTTTCCCCGCCGAGAAGATGGGCGCAGCCGGTGATGTCGAGAAAGAGGCCGCTGTCGCCATCGAGCGCGACGAGCGGGGTGTAGCGGCTGCACCAGTCCGCCAGCCCTGCAAGCAGAGCCCGGTCGGCGGCGGGATCGGCCGGCAGCACGTCGATCTCGGGACACATGGCCCGCGCTTCGGCGACACCCTGGCCGATATGAAACCCACGCCTTTCAGCAAAACCATCGAGCGCAACGAGACGCATTGCGCTCTTCACCTTGTCGGCGAAGACGACGGGCGGGTGTTCAGGACGCCCGCGGGAAAGCCACGAGTTCCCCCAGCGCTTGCGCGCGACCCGATCGGCCGGAAGATGCGGAAAGGCGAGCGACAGAATGCGCTGGTTGTGGATCTGCCGCAGCAGCGGCTGGTAGGGGCTCGACGGGGTAAAGGCGGCGGTCATGGGGGTTCCACTCCAGGAAGAAGCCGAGCGGCGCAGGAGCCCTGCTCTTCTCGGCAATGACGTGAAAGACGGGATGGCCGATGCTGCCGCGAAGCATCGATCCATCCGGTAGCGGTCGCTCGCGCGCCGGCGCCGGCTCGACGAGAAAGCGAAAGAATGCGCTGCTCGCCTCCTCGTGTCCGGACTGGCGCAGAAGCAGAAGGGGGACGTGGCCGGCGCGCGAGCGCACATGCAGGCGCCGGCTCTCGCTGAGTGCCAGGGCAGCCGAGTTGCCGCGAATTTCGAGAATGACGGCGCAGAAGCTCGGCACGGAAAGTGCGGCCTCGGCGATCCAGAGCGCATCCTTTATCGTGCGCGGCAGGCTGAAGACGAGGCCGCGGACATCGAGGCCAAAGGCCTTCAGACCCAGCCCATAAGGCATGCCCGCCTCGTTGGAAGCCATCGACTGGCTGATCCAGAGAACGGGAGCCGCCGGCTCTCCCTTCTCAAGCCGCGCCCGTTGGCAGAGCACGCCGAGTGCTGCGGCAAAACCGGCGGCCGCACCCGCATCGCGCGTCTCTGCATTGCGGATTTCCGTCATGCCTTCGAGCGGCAGGCCGCCTTCGAGAAGATCGTCCAGATCGGGAACGCCAAGCGCCAGCGCCTTGCGGCCAGGCTCGTCTTCTTCCCGTTGACGGAAGCCGCCGGGATCGGCCGCCTTGGCGGCTCGCACGACGCCCGGAAGCCGACGGTTTTCGATCCTGGCTATGGTTTCTCGGAGCGAAAGTACCGTCTCCCGCTGCACGGCTGTGTCGGCCATGACGGTCAACTCCCATCAGTATGTTCATGTTATGTTCTATTAGATTCCAGAGCTTCCTAAATGAGTCAACAGCCAATTCTAAGAATTTATTCCTGTCCCTGTGGTCAAGGAATTCAACACTCGAAAAACAAAGGCAAAATCGCTATATGGAGGGCAACAAGGAGTGCCTATGGCCCGCATTGACCAGACCGATGATTGGCGGGAACGCCACGCACCGACGCTTACCACTTTCGAGCAACTTGCGCTGGAGGCCTATGGCCACCTGCCGCAGGAATTCCGCCAGCTGACGACCGACCTTGTCATCGAGGTCGCCGACTTCCCGAGCGACGACGTTTTCGAGGACATGGCGCTGGAAACGCCTTTCGACCTGCTCGGCCTCTTCGAAGGCAGTGGCATCAGCGAACGCTTCACCATGGAAACCGGCCAGTTTCCGAACCGCATCACCCTCTATCGCCGCCCGATCATCGACTACTGGGCGGAGAACGAGGAGACGCTCGGCGACATCATCACCCACGTGCTGATCCACGAGATCGGCCACCATTTCGGCCTCTCCGACGACGACATGGAACGGATCGAGGCCAGCGTCGAGCACGTCGGCGGCTGACGCTTCATTTGCCGATCATCGCGCGGTGAGGGCTGCCCCATCCGCCTGCCGGCACCTTATCCCCGCAGGCGGGGCGACGGAAACGCGCGGCACCCGCTCGCCTGCATACCCAATTCCAGAAACGGGCTTCACGTGCCGACTATTCGCGATGACCAAGCGTCCGTCGCGTCCCCTCTCCCTGCCCGCGGGGAGAGGGTTACTCCTCGGGTGAAACCCGAGGAGAGGGCTAAACTGCCTACTGTTCCGACAGCTTGATATCCGGGGTGTAATCCTTGCCCTCGACCTCCTTGACCACCGCCTGACCGCACTGCATGTGCTGCGTATCGGCATTGAAGGCATACGTGGGCGAGCCGTGCAGGCTCCAGCCCTGGTTCAGCGCCGCCGTCACCTTGTGGCAGAAGGTGGCGTCGTCGGGACCGGTCAGGAAGCGGTAGAGTTTCAAGATCTTGTCTTTCGTTGTTCGATGAGGTCCGCCTTGGCGGCAAGCGTTACGGCCTGGTAGAGGTGCAGCCGCTCGACCATGCGTCCGTTGAGATTGATGACGCCCTTGCCGGCATTTTCCGAGAGCGCAAAGGCGGCGATGATCGCGCGGGCCTCGTCGACGGCGATCTGCTCGACGCCGAAGCGCTCGTTCGCCGGGTCGATCTGCGCCGGATGGATCAGCATCTTGCCGTCATAGCCCATGTCGCGGCCCTGCCGGCATTCTTCGTCAAAGGTGGCAGCGTCGCGAAAATCGTTGAACACGGCATCGATGACATCGAGCCCGCCACCACGCGCGGCAAGCAGGATCTGCATCAGCCAGGGGATGAGATAGGGCCGGCCCGGACGATCCGGAACGCCGGTCTCCTTGCGCAGGTCGTTGAGGCCGACGACGAAACAATCGAGCCTGCCGCTGAAGGTGCGGCCGGCCTCGGCGATAAGAGGCGCGTTGATCACTCCGCGCGGCGTCTCGATCATCGCCCAGAGGCGCAACGTCTCCGGCGCATCGTTCTCGTCGAGCCAGTCGGCCGCCGCCTGGATATCCGCTGGGCTTTCGACCTTCGGCAACAGGACGGCGTCGGGATTGGCCACAAGCGCAGCAGCAAGATCGCCCTGGCCATAGTCCGAGCCGATCGCATTGATGCGGATGACGATCTCGCAATCCGGCCGGCTTGTCGTCAGATACTGCACCAGCGCCGCACGCGCTTCCACCTTGCGCTCGGGCGCTACCGCATCCTCGAGATCGAAGATCGCAGCATCCGTCGCAAGTTCCGCGACCTTGGCAAGCGCGCGGGCATTGTCGGCCGGCACGCAAAGCACCGAGCGGCGCAGGCGTACCGGGTGATGTTCGCTCGATTTGTTCATGCTTCAGTTGTGCCCGCCTTTGCCGCGTTCCGCAAGACGAGGCGAACCGCCGCACCCCTTTCGAGGGCCTGCCTCTTGCAAGTCCGAAGGCGAACCCCCACATCGCCATCAGAAAGGTGACGATTATGCAAAGCATTCGCTCTGTTCTCTTTACGGCCGCAGCCCTGACCATCACGTTCGCGGCCTTTGTGCTTACCGCCTCGCTGGCGCTGGCCCTTGCCGGCATCGCCGCCGTCGTCGTGGTCGGCAGCGCCATTGCCACCCGGCTGAACTTCAGGCCAGCCCGCGCCACCGTGCGCCCGGCTGCCGCAGGCCCCGCCCAGGGCCAGCGCGAGATGCGCATCTGGAACGACGGTCGCGGCACGATCATCGACCTCTAATTCCCGGCGGTCGGAAGCGATCCCCAGCGATCTTGGTACCCTGCAATCGGGCCGATCAACGATCGGCTCGAGTCCTGTCGGCGTCCCTTGAAAACTGTCATCCAGCCGGCTGCGATTTTTTTTCGACCCCATGTCGGATCGACCATTCCATGTCCGTCCTTGAAGCAGGCCAGCACGGTCCTGGCTCTTTAAACAGGATGGAGAACGATATGGATACCCAGACGCAGCAGCCGGCACCGGTCCTCAACGGCCTTCTGCCCTATCTTCAGGTCGATGGCGCCGCCAAGGCCTCCGAATTCTACCAGCGCGCCTTTGGCGGCAAGGAAGTGGGCCGGCATCCGCTCGACGAGCAGGGCCGGACGATGCACATCCACCTCTATGTCAACGGTAGCTCGCTGATGCTCGCCGACGCCTATCCGGAATACGGCCATCCCTTGGAAAAGCCGCAAGCCTTCACCCTGACGCTCACCGTCGACGACATCGATGCCTGGTGGGACCGTGCGGTTGCCGCCGGTGCCGAAGTGGTGATGCCGATCGAGGTGATGTTCTGGGGCGACCGCTACGGCCAGCTCCGCGATCCCTTCGGCGTTCTCTGGGCCATGAACAGCCCGGTCAAGGCAGGCTAAGTCCCTGCAGACAATCGAAATCCGGACGAAGCTCTCGCCGGGCGGGCATTTTCACCCACCCGGCGAAGCCTATTTGAACAGATTTTCCTTCATTTCGGCGCAAAACTCATCTAAACGCTAGCGCAACATTCTTCTGAAATCGAAGGCCTGAAGTTATGGAAAAATTCGTCAAGCTCACCGGTGTCGCCGCCCCCCTCCCCGTCGTCAACATCGACACGGACATGATCATTCCGAAGGATTACCTGAAGACGATCAAGCGCACCGGCCTTGGCAAGGGCCTCTTCGCCGAAGCCCGCTACAACGAAGACGGCTCGGTCAACCCGGATTTCGTGCTCAACAAGCCGGCCTACCAGAACGCCAGCATCCTGGTTGCCGGCGACAATTTCGGCTGCGGCTCCTCTCGCGAGCATGCTCCGTGGGCGCTGCTCGACTTCGGCATCCGCTGCGTGATCTCCACGTCCTTTGCCGACATCTTCTACAACAACTGTTTCAAGAACGGCATTCTGCCGATCGTCGTCAGCCAGGCTGACCTCGACAAGCTGATGGACGACGCCTCGCGCGGCTCCAACGCCATCCTCTCGATCGACCTGGAATCCCAGGAAATCACCGGCCCGGACGGCGGCTCGGTCAAGTTCGAGGTCGATGCCTTCAAGCGTCACTGCCTGCTGAACGGCCTCGACGACATCGGCCTGACGCTGGAAAAGGCAACCGCCATCGACAGCTTCGAAAAGACGGTGGGCGCTTCGCGTCCCTGGGCTTAAAGCGAGAAGCATGGCGCGCAAGCTCATCTCCTCGGGTTCGCCCTTCGAAAAGACGGCAGGCTATTCGCGTGCCGTCGCGATGGGCGACTGGTGCTTCGTCTCCGGCACGACCGGCTATGACTACGCCACCATGACCATGCCCGAGACGGTGGAGGAGCAGGCGCGCAATTGCCTGAAGACGATCGAGGGCGCGCTGAAGGAAGCGGGCTTCTCGATGAAGGATGTGGTGCGCAACCACTACTACGTCACCGATGCCAGCTTCGCCGACCGGGTGTTCCCGATCTTCGGCGAAGTCTTCGGCGAGATCCGCCCGACCGCAACGATGATCGTCTGCGACCTGATCCGCCCGGAAATGCTGATCGAGATCGAGGCCACCGCCCTTCGCGGCTGACCCCTTGATCACGCCTGCCCTCAAAACGATTCCGATTTAAGCCATTATGCGATAGTCCATAGGGCATGACTTCGCCTGACTTACGCTGAACCGGAAGACGCCCATGCAATTTCAAGGCACCGCCGACTATATCGCCGACAAGGACCTGATGATCGCCGTCAACGCCGCGATCCGGCTGGAACGGCCCCTGCTGGTCAAAGGCGAGCCCGGCACCGGCAAGACCGAGCTTGCCCGCCAGATCGCCGCCGCCCTTGGCCTCGAACTGATCGAATGGAGCGTCAAGTCAACGACCAAGGCGCAGCAGGGCCTTTACGAATATGACGCCGTGTCGCGGCTTCGCGACAGCCAGCTCGGCGACGAGCGCGTCAACGAGGTCCGGAACTATATCCGCAAGGGCAAGCTCTGGCAGGCCTTCGAGGCGGATCGCCGCGTGGTGCTTCTGATCGACGAGATCGACAAGGCCGACATCGAGTTTCCGAACGACCTCTTGCAGGAGCTCGACCGCATGGAGTTCCATGTCTACGAGACCGGCGAGATGATCGCCGCCCGCCAGCGGCCGATCGTCATCATCACGTCCAACAACGAGAAGGAACTGCCGGACGCGTTTCTGCGCCGCTGCTTCTTCCACTATATCCGCTTCCCCGACGCAGACACGCTCGCCCGCATCGTCGAGGTGCACTATCCCGGCATCCGCAAGACGCTGCTGTCGGCGGCGCTTGCCGCCTTCTACGACATCCGCCAGGTGCCGGGGCTGAAGAAGAAGCCGTCGACATCGGAAGCGCTCGACTGGATCCGCCTGCTCGTCGCCGACGAGGTCGATCCGGCCGATCTCAGGGCCGACGCCAAGACCATGCTGCCGAAGCTGCATGGTGCACTGCTGAAGAACGAGCAGGACGTGCACCTCTTCGAGCGCCTCGCCTTCATGGCCCGCCGCGACGTATGAACCCGGATGCGCACAAGGTCCTGATCTACGCCACCTGGCAGGACCGCCTGCTGGTCTTCGACGAGCCGGATTTCCCCGACATCGCGCTGCAGGTACCCGGCGGCACGATGGAGCCGGGCGAAAGCCCGCAGACATCGGCCTTGCGAGAGTTCGTCGAGGAAACCGGGCTGACGCCGACGGAGGCGCTCACCCATCTCGTCACGCAGGACTACCACTACCCGAAGGACGACAGGACAATATATCATCGGCGACACTATTTTCACGTCGCGCTTACCGGAGAGCAACGGCAGAGCTGGATACATCAGGAAATGACGCCTTTTGGCGGCGGCGAGCCGATCCGCTTCCGCTTCTTCTGGCTCGGCCTCGATGAGGCTGAGCGCCGGCTCGGTTATGGCATGCGGGATGCTCTAAGCCTGCTGCGAACTGTTGGGTGGTAAACGCCAACTGGGAGCAGCAAGGCGCCTCCTCCCGGTCAAAACGGCGAGAAGGTCGCGGCAGCGGGACGAGGGGCCACGACACCCCGAATCGTTTTTCTTGACCCCCGCGGCCCACTCGCGCTATCAAATTCCCCGTGGTGATTTGGCCGGCCGGCTTGCAGCCACGTTAAACAAGTCGCTAAAGGGCCGAGGAAAGTTGGATTTCCGAGGACCGGTCGCGATCAATCGCCGCCGGTTTTTTTGTATTGATCGAGTGGAAGCCCATGCCCATCAAGATTCCCGATACGCTGCCCGCCTTCGAAACCCTCGTGCATGAGGGCGTGCGGGTGATGACCGAGACCGTGGCGATCCGTCAGGATATCCGCCCGCTCCAGATCGGGCTCCTGAACCTCATGCCGAACAAGATCAAGACGGAGATCCAGATGGCGCGCCTGATCGGCGCCTCGCCGCTGCAGGTGGAATTGTCACTGGTGCGCATCGGCGCTCACCGGGCCAAGAACACCTCGGAAGATCACCTGCTCTCCTTCTACGAGACCTGGGAAGAGGTGCAGGGCCGCAAGTTCGACGGCTTCATCATCACCGGCGCGCCGGTCGAGACGCTGGAATACGAGGACGTCACCTATTGGGACGAACTGAAGCGCATCCTCGACTGGACCGAGACCAACGTGCATTCGACGCTCAACGTCTGCTGGGGCGCGATGGCGGCGATCTATCACTTCCACGACGTGCCGAAGTATGCGCTGAAGGAAAAGGCCTTCGGCGTCTACCGCCACCAGAACCTCAATCGCTCCTCCGTCTACCTCAACGGCTTCTCCGACGATTTCGCCGTCCCGGTCTCGCGCTGGACCGAGGTTCGCCGCGCCGACATCGACAAGGTGCCGAGCCTCGAAATCCTGATGGAATCGAAGGAGATGGGCGTCTGCCTGGTGCACGAGAAGAAGGGCAACCGGCTCTACATGTTCAACCACGTGGAGTATGATTCGACCTCGCTGTCGGACGAATACTTCCGCGACGTGGATGCGGGCGTGCCGATCAAGATGCCGCACGACTACTTCCCGCACAACGATTCGACCCTGCCGCCGCAGAACCGCTGGCGCAGTCATGCGCATCTCTTCTTCGGCAACTGGATCAACGAGATGTACCAGACGACGCCGTATGATGTCGCGGAGATCGGCGCCGGGAAAAGCTGAGGTCAGATGTTCATTCCCTTCTTCCTCGAACTCAAGGCGGCGAAGGTCCCGGTCACGCTCCGGGAATTCCTGTCCTTGATCGAGGGGATGGAGGCGGGCATCGCCACCTTCGACGTCGAGGCCTTCTACTATCTGGCGCGCACGGCACTGGTGAAGGACGAGCGCCATATCGACCGCTTCGACCGGGTGTTCCAGCATTGCTTTTCCGGTCTTGAAGCCGTCAACCCGATGGAGGCGGGCGAAGAGGCCGTCATCCCCGAGGACTGGCTGCGCAAGCTCGCAGAGAAGCATCTGAGCGAGGAAGAAAAACGCCTGATCGAGGCGCTTGGCGGCTTCGACAAGCTGATGGAGACCTTGCGCCAGCGGCTGCAGGAACAAAAGGGCCGGCACCAGGGCGGCTCGAAATGGATCGGCACCGCCGGCACCTCGCCCTTCGGCGCCTATGGCTACAATCCCGAGGGGGTGAGGATCGGCCAGGACCAGTCGCGCCACCGCCGCGCCGTCAAGGTCTGGGACCGGCGCGAGTTCAAGGACTACGACGATACGGTCGAACTCGGCACGCGCAACATCAAGGTGGCGCTGAAGCGCCTGAGGCGCTGGGTGCGCCAGGGTGCTGCCGACGAGCTTGATCTCGGTGGCACGATCCGCGCCACCGCCGAACACGGCTATCTCGACGTGGTGACAAGGCCCGAGCGTCGCAATGCCGTGAAGCTCCTGATGTTCTTCGACATCGGCGGCTCGATGGACGATCATATCCGCATCGTCGAAGAGCTGTTTTCAGCGGCCCGCAGCGAGTTCCGCCACATGGAGCATTTCTACTTCCACAACTGCGTCTACGAGGGCCTGTGGAAGGACAATCGCCGCCGGCGCGTCGATATCACCCGGACGACCGAAGTGCTACGCACCTATGGCGGCGACTACTGCGCGATCTTCGTCGGCGACGCCTCGATGAGCCCGTATGAGATCAGCCACCCTGGCGGCTCGGTCGAGCACTGGAACGACGAGGCAGGCGCCCTCTGGCTCTCGCGTCTGACGGCGCATTTTCCGCGCTCGATCTGGATCAACCCCGTGCCCGAACAGCACTGGAGTTACACCCAATCGATCGGCATGGTGAAGAGCCTGTTCGAGGGGCGGATGTTTCCATTGACGCTCGCCGGCCTGCAGGATGCGACCAAGCAGCTGTCGCGTTGAACGCGCCACGAAAATCTTGAGCGCCGTGTGCCTTTGAACAGCCGCCACGGTCGCCGTAGCGCTTTGAATGGCTTGCATGTTTTCGTACCCGCACCAGAGACGATTTAACGGCACATGCAGTGAGAATTCCAGTTGCCGCGCTCTTTGAAATGACGCAGGTTGCTGCGATCGCGAAGAGGGGAGTAAGCGGTGAACATGCATCAGAACACGGAAATCTTCGGCCACCTGCCATCCGGCGAGCTGGTCCATCGTGTGGTGCTTTCCGGTGGCGGCCTCACCGCGCATGTGCTCACCTGGGGTTCGGTGATCCAGGACCTGCGCTTGGAAGGCCACGAGCCGCCGCTGGTGCTCGGCTTCACCGATCTCGAAAGCTATCTCGCCCATTCGCCCTATCTCGGCGCCACGCCCGGCCGTTGCGCCAATCGCATCGGCAACGGCCGCTTCACGCTCGATGGCGAGGCCTACCAGCTCGAATTGAACGAGAAGGGCGTCACGCATCTGCACGGTGGCAGTGACAATATCGGCAAGCGCAACTGGACGATCGTTCGGCACACGCCCGACAGCGTCACGCTCGCCATTACCGACCCGGATGGTCGCGCCGGCTATCCCGGCAATTGCAAGGTTACCTGCACCTACCAGCTAAAGCCCGGCGGGATCTTAAGCGT
The DNA here is from genome assembly GCF_044769565.1 of Ensifer sp. NPDC090286. NCBI lineage: Bacteria > Pseudomonadati > Pseudomonadota > Alphaproteobacteria > Hyphomicrobiales > Rhizobiaceae > Ensifer > Ensifer sp. NPDC090286. The sequence goes on from NZ_JBIVYF010000007.1 coordinate 181,598, forward strand.
CGTCTACGAAAGCGAAACCGACCGAGCGACGCTCGCGAATGTCTGCCAGCACAGCTATTTCAATCTCGACGGCAGCGCCGACGCCCTCGGCCACGACATCATGATCGCCGCCGACCACTATCTGCCAACCACCGAACGCCAGGTGCCGACGGGTGAGATCCTTGCCGTCGAAGGCACCGCCTTCGATCTCAGGGAGATGACGCGGCTCAGCCGCCAGACCGAAGGCGAGCGCGTCGCCTACGATCATAATTTCTGCCTTTCGAACGAACGCATGGCGAAACATTCGGTGGCGCTTGCCCGCAGCATCGATTCGGGCGTCACGATGGAAGTGCTGACGACCGAGCCCGGCGTGCAGCTCTATACCGGCGCCAAGCTGAACATTCCCGTCCCCGGTCTCGAGGGACGCCGCTATGGCCCGTTTGCCGGCTTCTGCCTGGAAACCCAGGTCTGGCCGGACGCGATCAACCATCCCGGCTTCCCGAACGCGGTGCTGCGTCCCGGCGAGACCCGCCGGCAGGAAACGGACTACGTGTTCATGAAGAGCTGAGCGCGAAAGCGCCAGCCGGCTTCACCAACAAAGGCAAAACGCAAAGGAGCCGTCTCGGCGGTCCGAACCACATGGTACGGACTCGCACTAACGGCGCATGCAATGCCTGATGGCAAATGCCGTTTCATTCCAGAAATGGCTGTGAAATGAAGTGGTTGGGAGAAATTGGAGCGGGTGAGGCGATTCGAACGCCCGACCCCAACCTTGGCAAGGTTGTGCTCTACCCCTGAGCTACACCCGCTCATCATCCAAGGTCCGGGGGTAGTCGGTGGACCGTGGCGTCGGCGCTGTCTTGCGGCGACGGGCGGTATATGGCCTAAGCGATTTTGGAATGCAACAGGGAAATGACGAGAAATCGAATATTTTTTGGGAGACCCCTCGCAAAGCCCGGAAATGCCGCGTTTTCGGCTGGCCTCGCCGCCTGTGAGATTGCGTCCTGACGGGCTTCTCCCCTAAAGCTGAGACGAAACGAGTGCCCAAGGGATGAGAATCATGCGTGAATCACAGCCGAAAACCGCCGAAGACCTCTTCAATTTTCTCGATGGACTTGGAATCGAGCATAAGACGAAGACCCACGCACCGGTTTTCACCGTGGCTGAATCGGTGGCGCTTCGCGACGAGATGCCCGGCGGTCACACGAAGAACCTCTTCGTGAAGGACAAAAAGGACAATTATTTCCTGCTGACCGTCGAGGAGCACGCGACGGTGGACCTGAAGACGGTGCACCAGGTGATCGGCGCGGCCAGCAAGGTGTCCTTCGGCAAGCCGGAGAAGCTGATGGAATATCTCGGCGTCATTCCGGGTGCGGTGACCGCCTTCGGCGCGATCAACGACACCGGGGGCAACGTCAAGGTCATCCTCGACGAAGCGCTGATGACGTTCGATATCGTCAACTGCCATCCGCTTTCCAACGACGCCACGACCGCGATCGCTTCAAAGGATCTTCTGCGCTTCATGGAAGCGACCGGACACGAACCGCTTGTCTTGAAAGTCACGGCCTGACATACGATCTTTGGCGCGAATGCAGTAAGCTGGCGGACGAGCCGGCGAGGAGAGAAGAATGACGGGCAGCGACAATCCCTATGCAGGGTCTTTCGGCACTCAGATGACGGCCTCGGCCTCCTTCGGCCAGCCGGCGCCGGCGGCCGCGTCGGGCGGCGACCTGATCAAGGAAACCACCACTGCCAACTTCACCAAGGACGTGCTCGAAGCCTCCAGGCAGCAGCCGGTTCTCGTCGATTTCTGGGCGCCCTGGTGCGGTCCCTGCAAGCAGCTGACCCCCGTCATCGAAAAGGTGGTCACGGAAGCCGCAGGCCGCGTCAAGCTCGTCAAGATGAACATCGACGATCATCCCTCGATCGCCGGCCAGCTCGGCATCCAGTCGATCCCCGCCGTCATCGCCTTCGTCGGCGGCCGCCCGGTCGACGGCTTCATGGGTGCGGTACCGGAAAGCCAGATCAAGCAGTTCATTGAAAAGATCGCCGGCCCCGCCGTCGACGACAGCAAGGCCGAGATCGAAGCGGTTCTCGCCGACGCAAAGGCGCTGATCGATGCTGGCGACGCCGAGAACGCCGCCGGCCTCTATGGCGCCGTGCTGCAGGCCGATCCCGAAAACGTCATTGCGATTGCCGGCATGGTCGATTGCATGATCGCGCTCGGCCAGCTCGCCGAAGCCCGCGAGGCGCTGTCCAGCCTGCCGGAAGATCTTGCCAAGGACGCCGGCATTGCCGCCCTCGGCAAGAAGCTCGACCAGATCGAGGAAGCCCGCAAGCTCGGCGATCCGAACGAATTCGAACGGCGCCTCGCCGCAAACCCCGATGATCACGAGGCGCGCGTGCTGCTCGCCAAGATCCGCAACGTCGAGGGCGACCGGATGGCTGCGGCCGACCATCTGCTCACGATCATGAAGCGCGACCGGGCTTACGACGACGACGGCGCGCGGCGCGAGCTGCTTTCCTTCTTCGAGGTCTGGGGCCCGAAGGATCCGGCAACCATCGCTGCCCGGCGCAAGCTCTCGTCGATCCTGTTCTCCTGAACCGGCAGACATGTTTTTTGAAAGGGGCGCGTCGGCGCCCCTTTTCGTAAGCGGATTCGATCACGATCCATCTTCACCTGTGAAGATCGACAGGCTCGTCCCTTGAGATTTTCAAGCAGCGCACCATCTTTTGATCTGGTTGACCGCGCTTCCTTGGCGGGGCAAAGCGAATACCGGCAGGGTCTATCGGAAATGCACGTCGGAAATGCACGCTATCTCGGTCCGAAGGACTTGCCGGAGATCATTCCGGTGTTTCCGTTGACCGGTGCCTTGCTGCTTCCCGGCGCCCAGCTTCCCCTCAACATATTCGAGCCGCGCTACCTCGCCATGCTCGACGACGCGCTTTCCGGCAACCGGCTGATCGGCATCGTGCAACCGTCCTTCTGCGAAGGTCGCAACGACACCGCCACAGGCCCGATGCAGGCGCTCTGCGAGGTCGGCTGCATCGGCCGCATCACCTCCTTTGCCGAGACCGGCGACGGCCGCTACATCACCTCGCTGACGGGCGTGTGCCGCTACCGGCTGTTTTCGGAAGTCGGCGCCACCCGCGGCTACCGCCGCTTCCGCATCGGCCCCTTTGCCGCCGACCTCGAAAATCGCGACGACGAGACCCTCGTCGACCGGGCAGCACTGCTGGCCGCCTTCAAGGCCTATCTCGAAGCCAACAAGCTGAAGGCCGATTGGGAAAGCGTCGAGCGCGCGAGCAACCGCACGCTGGTCAATTCCATGGCGATGATGTCGCCCTATGGTCCGGCGGAGAAACAGGCGCTGCTCGAAGCGCCCGATCTCAAGACCCGTGCCGAAACCCTGATCGCCATCACCGAGATCGTGCTCGCGCGCGACTTCGGCGATATGGACAGCATTTTGCAGTGAGCGACGGACAATGGATATCAACGCCAGCAAGGTCGATCCGAAACTGCTCGAACTGCTCGTCTGCCCGCTGACCAAGGGGCGCCTCAGCTATCACGCCGAAGCGGGCGAGCTGATCTCGGAAAAGGCCCGCCTCGCCTATCCGATCCGCGACGGCGTGCCGATCATGCTGATCTCGGAAGCCCGCAAGATCGAGGATTGAGGGCCGAGTCGGCCCCTCGAACGTCGCGTTTCAGCTGCCCCTCATCCGGCCGGCCACTCCCCCCTTGCAGGGAGAGGGCCAGTACTCAGGTTAAACCCGAGGAGAGGGTCAAACTCCAAACCACACAAGCCTAGATCGGCTGGCCAGACAGCAGCCGCGGATCCGCGTCTCCGGCAATACCGGCCGCCTGGCGGATAAAGAAGCTTTTCAGCGAAGGCATGCGATCGACGAGGCCGAGGCCGAAATCGCGGGCGATCCTGACCGGGGTGATGTCGTTGGAAAACAGCCGGTTGAGCACGTCGGTCGTCACACCCATGCGGAACGTGTCGAAACGCCGCCAGCTCTGGTAGCGCTCAAGCACCGCGAGTGAGCCGATGTCGAGCCCGAGACGGTCCGCCTCGACGATGGTCTCGGCCAACGCTGCCACGTCCTTGAAGCCGAGATTGAGCCCCTGCCCCGAGATCGGGTGGATGCCATGGGCCGCGTCGCCGGCAAGCGCGAAGCGCGGCTTGACGAAATCACGGGCAAGCGTCAGCCCGAGCGGAAATGCCCGCCTGCCGCCGACCACCTTCAGGTGCCCGAGCTTGTGGCCGAAGCGCCGCTCCAGTTCTTCCTCGAACAGGAAATCGTCGCCCTTGACCAGGCGTTCGGCGTCCTCGGTGCGCTCGGTCCAGACCAGCGACGAACGGTTGTTCTTGAGCGGCAGGGTGGCAAACGGCCCGGCCGGCAGGAAGTGCTCCTCCGCCGTGCCCTCGTGCGGCCGCTCGTGCTCGACGGTCGTGACGATGCCGGACTGGCCATAGTCGAACTCGACGGTCTTGATGCCTGCGGCATCGCGCAGCTTCGAGCGCACGCCGTCGCAGGCGACCAGAAGACGGGCCTGCAGCTCTTCACCACCGGCAAGCGTCACGGCCACCGCATGGTCGCCGCTCTTGAAGCTCTCGACCATGGTCGACTGGCGATTGACGACGACGAGCGCCTCGCAGGCGCGGCGCAGTGCACCGACCATCGCCGTGTTCGGCACCATATGGGCGAAGGGACGTCCCTCGCCGCCGTCGCCGTCGAAGGTCAGGAACACGGGGCGCACCGGATCGGCCGCCTTCGAATCGGTGATCACCATGCGGCGGATCGGCTCGGCCTCCGGCGCGATCTCATCCCAGACGCCGAGCACGTCGAGCATGCGCTCGGCCGCGGACGCAACGGCGGAAGCGCGCTGGTCCTTTTTCCAGGCATCTTCCGGCGCGCCGTCGATCACCATCACGTCGAGATGCGGCGCCGCCTTCTTCAAGGACACCGCGAGCGAAAGGCCGACATAGCCGCCACCGGCAATCAAGACATCGAGCATCGGCTTTCTCCGTCGCACTTGAGCATCGTTTTATGTCTATATAGATCAATGCCATCGACGTTCCTACCATCGGAGAAAGCCGAAATGTCGCGCCCCACCGAGACCGCCACCCCCATGGATGCGCTGCTGGCCATTCTCGATCTCGAAAAACTCGAGGAAAATCTGTTTCGGGGATTGAGCCCGCAGGTCGGCTGGCAGCGGGTCTTCGGCGGCCAGGTGATCGGCCAGGCACTGGTCGCCGCCCAGCGCACCGTGGATGCGGACCGCTTCGTCCACTCGCTGCACGCCTATTTCATGCGGCCAGGCGACCCGTCGGTGCCGATCATCTATGAAGTCGACCGCATCCGCGACGGTACGAGCTTCGCCACCCGCCGGGTCGTCGCCATCCAGCATGGCAAGGCGATCTTCTCGATGTCCGCCTCTTTCCAGTACGACGAGGACGGTTTCGACCACCAGATCGACATGCCTGATCTCGCCATGCCCGAGACGCTGCCGGGCGAGCAGGAACTGAAGGAAAAGTTCCTCGTTCATGCGCCCGAAGCGATCCGGCGTTACTGGGAACGGCCGCGGCCGATCGAGATCCGCCCGGCTTCGTTTCACCACTATTTCACCCGCGACGACGGCAAACCGATCCAGGATGTCTGGGTCAAGGCGGTGGGCACCGTTCCGGACGAGCGCCATATCCAGGCGGCGATCCTTGCCTATCTCTCCGACATGACGTTGCTCGACACCTCGCTTTATGCCCACGGCACTTCGGTCTTCGACCGCAACCTGCAGGTCGCAAGCCTCGACCATGCCATGTGGTTCCACCGCCCCTGCAAGATGGACGACTGGCTGCTCTATACCCAGGACAGTCCGAGTGCACATGGTGCCCGCGGGATGACCAGAGGCAGCCTTTTTACGCGTTCCGGCGTACTGATCGCCTCCGTCGCCCAGGAAGGGCTGATCCGGAAAAAGGCATCTGAATAGGAAATAAGCAGAAGTTTCATTCTGCCTATTTTTTAATCTTCTAAAGTGCCGATTTTTTGATGCGCCGCAGCATTCGTGCTGCGGCTTTCTTTTTTTCTATTTCTTTTCATCCACTTAAGACAGCCATCCGAATCTGGCACGCCCCTTGAATGTCATGGTTCGGTTGCACGGCGCTTGGGGCGCTCCGCAGCAAGGAGAGACGGCCTCCGCCGGAGGCGAACAAGGATGAAACCAGATGAAAATTGTGATGGCCATTATCAAGCCGTTCAAGCTCGATGAGGTTCGCGAAGCCCTCACTGCTGTCGGCATCCAGGGCCTGACCGTGACCGAAGTCAAAGGCTACGGCCGCCAGAAGGGACATACCGAAATCTACCGCGGCACCGAATATGCCGTGAGCTTCCTGCCGAAACTGAAGGTCGAGATCGCCGTCCCTTCGGAGCTCGTCGACAAGGCCGTTGAAGCGATCGCCGCAGCCGCCAAGACCGGCCAGATCGGCGACGGCAAGATCTTCGTCTACGCCATTGACCATGCCGTGCGCATCCGCACCGGCGAAACCGATTCAGAAGCGTTGTAAATCACGCCGTTCAGGGAGCACTTCTCGATGTCATCCAGCAAACTTACCACCTCTCTTGGACGCCTCGGCGCACTCGGCGCCGCCTTGCTTGCGCCGGCCATCGCCTTCGCACAGGAAGCAGCTCCGGCTGCAGCCGCCGCAGCGCCGGTCCCGGACAAGGCCGATACCGCCTTCATGTTCTTCTCGACGCTTCTCGTCTTCTTCATGCTGATCCCCGGCCTCGCACTCTTCTACGGCGGCCTCGTGCGCGCCAAGAACATGCTGTCGGTGCTGATGCAGTGCACCGTGATCGGCGCGGCGATGATGATCGTCTGGGTCGTCTACGGCTACTCCTTCGCCTTCGGCGGCTCGACCAGCCCCTATTTCGGCGGTTTCGCCAAGATGTTCCTTGCCGGCGTCACCGGTGAGAGCACGGCGGCAACCTTCTCCGAAGGCGTCGTCATTCCGGAATACATCTTCATGCTGTTCCAGATGACCTTCGCGGCGCTGACGCCGGCGCTCATCGTCGGCGCGTTTGCCGAACGCATCAAGTTCTCGGCCGCAGTGCTCTTCTCCATCCTCTGGGCCACCTTCGTCTACTTCCCGATCGCCCACATGGTCTGGGACAGCAACGGCCTGCTCTTCGGCATGGGTGCCCTCGACTTTGCCGGCGGCACCGTCGTTCACATCAATGCCGGCGTTGCGGGCCTGATCGGCGCGATCATGGTCGGCAAGCGCACCGGCTACGGCCGTGACATGATGGCACCGCACTCGATGACGCTGACGCTGGTCGGTGCTGCCATGCTCTGGTTCGGCTGGTTCGGCTTCAACGCCGGCTCCAACCTCGAAGCCTCGGGCGGCGCGGTTCTCGCAACCGTCAACACCTTCCTTGCAACCGCAGCCGCAGTCCTCTCCTGGTCGGTTGTCGAAACCATCACCCGCGGCAAGGCCTCGATGCTGGGTGCAGCCTCGGGCATGATCGCCGGCCTCGTCGCCATCACGCCGGCCGCCGGCATTGCCGGCCCGATGGGCGCGATCGTCATGGGCGTGCTCGTCTCGCCGCTTTGCTACTTCTTCGTCTCGGTCGTGAAGAACAAGTTCCACTATGACGACACCGCAGACGTCTTCGGCGTCCACGGCGTCGGCGGCTTCTTCGGTGCGCTTGCGACCGGCATCTTCGCCTCCTCGTCGCTCGGCGGCATCGGTTATGCCGACGGCGTCACCATGGGCGGCCAGTTCATGACCCAGCTGACCGCGGTTGCCATCACCATCGTCTGGTGCGGCGTCGTCTCGGTCATCCTCTACAAGCTGGTGGACTCGATCGTCGGCCTGCGCGTCTCCGTCGAAGCCGAACGCGAGGGCCTCGACCTCTCGTCGCACGGCGAAGCCGCCTACCACAGCTAAGCGGATCGCGGCGCCGGCAGTCCGGCGCCGTCTACAGTCCCGTCGCGATCCGCCCCACGCGGATCGCTCTTGGCCCGGATCGGAAGCTCCGGGCCTTTTTCGTGCCGATCGGTCCGGCTGCGACTGCTATTTTAGCGCCAACTACGCATGGTTAATGTCGCATTAACCGTACACCGCTTAGGTTGATTCCATGGCGCGCAATGCGCCGTGAAGATCGAGACGGGCAGCAGGCAACATGAGCAGAAGCAATCCGGCAGCGCTTGACAGCCGTTCCAACCGGTTCGTGCTAACCACCTTCGTTTGGCGACAGATCGCGTCGCTGGCGGGCTTTGCGCTGTTCGGCGCATTGGCGCTGGCCGTCGCAGCGCTCTCAACGTGGAATGTCGCCGATCCAAGCTTCTCCTACGCCACGTCACAAGCGCCGACCAACGTGCTTGGTTACACCGGCGCTGCCTTTGCCGACATCTTCATGCAGTTCTTCGGGCTGGCCAGCGTCGTCGCCCTCCTGCCGGCCGTCGCCTGGGCTCTGGTGCTGATCGGCGGCAAACGTTTCGACAAAGTCTTCAAGCGCATCGGTCTCTGGTTCGTCGGTTCCGTTCTTGCCGGTGCAGCACTCAGCTGCGTTCCCGCCCCCATCACCTGGCCGCTGCCCAACGGCCTCGGCGGCGTCTTCGGCGACATGATCCTGCGTTTCCCGGCGCTCTTTACCGGCGCCTTCCCGACCGGCACGCTTGCGACCATTCTTGCCTGTATCTTCGCCGTTCCCGCCGCCTGGTGCCTGGTCTATAGCGCCGGCCTGATCGGCGTCAGCGACGAGGAGGAGGAAGAGGAAATCGCCGAGCCGACGCCGAGCAAGGCGCGCACCGTGCGCGACGAGCTGGACGAGGACGACAGCGAAGGCCCCTTCACCCTGCTGATGGGCTCCTTTGCCCATATGCGCTACACCATGCACGCGCGCATGCGCCGCATCTTCGGCATGAGCGGCACCCGCGCCACGCCCAAGCGCCAGTACGACGAGCCCTATGATTTCAACAACGACGAGTTCGGCACGCTGAACGAGCCCGCCCGGCCGAAGCCGATGGCCGCCGGCGACCGCATCGAGCCCTCGCTCGACCGCTCCGAGCGCCGCATCCTCACCCCGCCGCCGATCATGGCCGACGACGAGGATGACGACATGCCCTTCGACATCGACGAGCGCCGCCCCGCCGGCATTCTGCCCGACGACGAAGACTACGATCCGGCTGCCGACTGGGCACCGAAGGCGGCACCGCCGAAGCAGGGCCTGCCCAAGGGCGGCTCGCGCGTCGTCACGCCTGGTCCCCGCCCGAAGACCGGCCAGCGGATCGAACGCGAAGCCCAGCGCTCCTTCGTCGAAGACAACGACGGCGACTTCACGCTGCCGCCGATGCATTTCCTAGCCGAGCCGAAGAATGTCAGCCGCGACGCCTCGCTCTCGCCCGATGCGCTCGAGCAGAACGCCCGCATGCTCGAAGGCGTGCTTGAAGACTTCGGCGTCAAGGGCGAGATCATCCACGTTCGCCCCGGCCCGGTCGTTACACTCTACGAACTGGAACCAGCGCCCGGCATCAAGTCCTCCCGCGTCATCGGCCTTGCCGACGACATCGCCCGCTCGATGAGCGCGATCGCGGCCCGCGTCGCCGTCGTTCCCGGCCGCAATGCCATCGGCATCGAACTGCCGAACCAGCGGCGCGAAACCGTCTATCTGCGCGAACTCATCGGCTCGCGCGACTTCGAGACCTCCAAGGCCCGTCTTGCCATGGCGCTCGGCAAGACGATCGGCGGCGAGCCCGTCGTTGCCGATCTCGCCAAGATGCCGCATCTGCTCGTCGCCGGTACCACCGGCTCCGGCAAATCGGTCGCGATCAACACCATGATCCTGTCGCTGCTCTATCGGCTGAGCCCCGATCAGTGCCGCCTGATCATGATCGACCCGAAGATGCTCGAACTCTCCGTCTATGACGGTATCCCGCACCTGCTTTCGCCGGTCGTGACCGACCCCAAGAAGGCGGTCGTCGCACTGAAGTGGACGGTGCGCGAGATGGAAGAGCGCTACAAGAAGATGTCGAAGATCGGCGTGCGCAACATCGACGGCTTCAACAGCCGCGTCGAACAGGCGCTTGCCAAGGGCGAACAGATCACCCGCACGGTGCAGACAGGCTTCGACCGCCAGACCGGCGAAGCCATGTATGAGACGGAAGAATTCGATCTGGCGCCGATGCCCTACATCGTCGTCATCATCGACGAAATGGCCGACCTGATGATGGTCGCCGGCAAGGACATCGAAGGCGCCGTGCAGCGGCTCGCGCAGATGGCCCGCGCCGCCGGCATCCACGTCATCATGGCGACGCAGCGCCCCTCGGTCGACGTCATCACCGGGACGATCAAGGCGAACTTCCCGACGCGCATCTCGTTCCAGGTGACCTCGAAGATCGACAGCCGCACCATCCTTGGCGAGCAGGGCGCCGAACAGCTGCTCGGCATGGGCGACATGCTCTACATGGCCGGTGGCGGCCGCATCCAGCGCGTCCACGGCCCCTTCGTCTCCGACACCGAGGTCGAAGAGGTTGTCGCTTATCTGAAGACGCAAGGCGTGCCGCAATATCTCGATGCCATCACCGAGGATGACGACGAGGATGGCGAGGGCGGCGGCCCGGCCGGCACCTCCAATCTCGCCGATTCCGACGATCCCTACGACCAGGCGGTCGCCGTCGTTCTGCGCGACGGCAAGGCCTCCACGTCCTACGTGCAGCGTCGCCTCGGCATCGGTTACAATCGTGCCGCATCGCTGATCGAGCGCATGGAGCAGGAAGGCATCATCGGCCCGGCGAACCACGCCGGCAAGCGCGAGATCCTCGTTCCGACCGAAGAGTAAGCCAGCGGCCGGCAAGGCGATTCCAGCAGATTCGCGTCAAGCGAAGGCATTGAAAGAAAAGACGCCCGGCGGATGCGGGCAGAGGCCCCGCATAAAGGGCCAAACCGGTAACAGTCATGTGAGAGCGCGAGCGAAAAAGCTCGAAAATGGCGCCTTGAAGGCGCCGCACTTGCGCTCCAGATGATTCGTAAATGAAGGAGACCGAGATGACAGAGACTAAGATTGGCGAGCGCAACCACCCGGTGATGTCGCGCCGCCTCTTCGTGTGCGGGCTTGCAGCACTTGGCGGCATCGGCGGCACCGGTCTCAACCTCGGCCAGGCCTTCGCGCAGGCCCCGAGCGCAGCCCAGAAGATCGCCGACCATTTCTCGTCGGTGAAGACCATGGCTGGCGAATTCGTGCAGTTCGGCCCGCGCGGCGAGCAAACCGGCGGCAAGTTCTATATCCGCCGTCCCGGCCGCATCCGCTTCAACTATGAGGCTCCCTCGCCGATGCGCGTCATCGCCGACGGCAAGTCCGTCGTCATCGGCAACATGAAGCTCAAGACCTGGGACATCTATCCGCTGTCGAAGACACCGCTCAATCTGCTGCTGAGCGAGCGGATCGACCTGACGGGCAAGATGGTGCGTGGCGTCAAGGAAGAGTCCGACCTCATCACCATCGTGCTCGGCGACCGCTCGATCTTCGGCGATTCGACCATCACCATGATGTTCGACCCGAAGACCTACGACCTGCGCCAGTGGACAATCACCGACGCCCAGAAGAAGGACACCTCGGTGATGATCTTCAACGTCCAGACCGGCATGGCGTTGGACGACAAGGTCTTCCAGATCCCCTATGACGAGGTCCGCAACAAGAAGGGCGGCTGAGCAAGCTCAATCGCTGGATTTGTCGAGATGAGGCCGCCCTCCAGTGGTGCGGCCTTTTTTCATGCCTTGCCTCCCCTCCATTCCTTGTCCCGGCGCGCCGGACCTGCTTAAAGCTCGGGTCAAACATCCATCCCGAGCCGGCCTTCCCTTCGCAAGCGTCCGGCCCCAGCCGATCAGGGAATGACGCATGGCCCTTTCCGTCGCCACTTGGAACATCAACTCCGTTCGCCTGCGCATGCCGCTGGTCGAGCATCTCTTGAAGACCTGGCAGCCCGATATCCTCTGCCTGCAGGAAACCAAGTGCCCGAACGACCAGTTTCCCTCCAAGCCCTTGAAGGCGCTCGGCTACAATCATATCGAGATGCATGGCCAGAAGGGCTATCACGGCGTGGCGACGATCTCGCGCCTGCCGCTGCATGAGCTTAGCGACCGGCGCGACTATTGCGGCGTCGGCGACGCCCGCCACCTCTCGGTCGTCTTCGAGGCCGGCGGCAAGAAGATCCGGCTGCATAATTTCTACGTGCCGGCCGGCGGCGACGAGCCGGATCGCAGCATCAACCCGAAATTCGGTCACAAGCTCGATTTCGTCGAGGAGATGAAGTTGCTGCACGCGGAAGCCGAAGCCGGCATTTCCTCGATCCTCGTCGGTGACCTCAATATCGCGCCGCTGGAACACGACGTCTGGTCGCACAAGCAGCTCCTGAAGATCGTCAGCCATACGCCGATCGAGACCGAAGGTCTGACCACGGTCATGAACGGCGGCGGCTGGGTCGACCTGATGCGCCAGCACGCGCCATCCCCAACCAAGCTCTACACCTGGTGGAGCTACCGGGCGAAGGACTGGGAGGCCGCCGACCGTGGCCGCCGGCTCGACCATATCTGGTCGTCTGCCGACCTCGCGCCGGTGCTCAAGAACGTCGACATCCTGCGGGAAGCGCGCGGCTGGGAGCGCCCCTCCGACCACGTGCCGGTCATCGCGCACTTCGACATCTAGGACATCATTTTCCGGGCGGCGGCACGCGCCTCCGGCGCCCACCGCTTCATCAAGAAAAACATGACTAAAAGAATCATATTTTTCTTGATGCGCATTTCCAAACGGACTATCCCTCTTGTCGGGCAGCGGGGACACCGCCTCCGGCAGCCACTTGGCTGCCATTTTCACGAGATCACGATGATTGCGGGTCGGTTCGGCCCACAATCATGGCCGTGATCGATTCTCAAAAGTGAGAGCGGGATGTCGTCCCGCTCGGATAGTCGGGTGCTTTGCTCTGGCTTTTGCCGGAAGGTTTTCGTGCGCCCGCAAGAGGGCCAGACATGTCGAAGACCTTGCAGATCACCTTCCTGCGCGCCTCGCGCCGCACGCTCTCCGCAACCACAGTTCTGGCCGCAGGCGTCGTCGCCGTGATCCTTTCGCCGACAGCGACCCATGCGCAATCGGCCGAAAGCCAGAAGACCACCCGCCTGGAAAAGATCGAAGCGACGGCCGGCAAGGCGGCCGTGACGATCGCCGAGGACAATGACACGATCGTGCCGACACGCAACGTCTCGGCGCTGAAGACCGACACGCCGCTGATCGAAACGCCCCGCTCGGTCTCGGTCGTCACGCGCAAGGAACTCGAAGAGCGCGGCGTGCAGGACATGATCCAGGCAACGCGCTATGCCGCCGGCGTCACCACCGGCGCCTTCGGCTTCGATCCGCGCTTCGACCAGATCTATATCCGTGGTTTCGAGACGACGACGACCGGCGATTTCCGTGACGGCCTGCGCCAGCCCTACATGAACTACGGCACCTTCCCGACGGAGGTTTATGGCCTCGAGCGGATCGAGATCCTGAAAGGTCCGGTCTCGGTCATGTATGGTGCTGCCGGCGTCAGCGGTATCGTCAACCGCATCTCGAAGATGCCCGAAGAGGAGACCCACCGCGAGGTCGAGCTGCAATACGGCACGATCGGCCGCGCCCAGGCCGCCTTCGATGTCGGTGGGCCGGTAACGGCCGAGGGCGACGTCCTCTACCGCATCGTCGGGCTTCTGCGAAACGGCGAGACCAATTACGACGTTGCCGACGACCGTTACTTGCTGCAGCCCTCCTTCACCTGGAAGCCGGACGAAGGCACGTCGCTGACCGTCTACGGCCTCGGGCAGAAGGGCGAAAGCGACGCCAGCCCGCGCGTGCTCGAGCATGACGGCCGGTTGCTGCGCTATAGCGACCCGGACTACGACTACCAGAAGGTCGGCCAGGTCCAGGCGGGTTACAAGTTCGAGCACGAATTCGACAACGGCCTGACCTTTCGCCAGCACGGCCGCGTCAGCGATCTGGATTTGAAGGCCCGTTACCTGCAGTTCGGGACAGAGGTGGCGCCCGGCGTCTTCGAGCGCTCGCCCGTCGCCATCAAGGACGACCAGCGCGCCTACCAGATCGACAACCAGCTCGAAGCCGCCTTCGACACCGGTGCGGTCTCGCACACACTGCTGACCGGCCTCGACTACACCTGGATCACCTCCGACTTCGGCCTCGGCTTCGGCGCCGTCGATCCGGCCTATCGCTTCGATCTCAACAACCCGACCTTCGGCGTCGGCGGGCCGACGCCAGCCCTGACCAGCTTCAGCGGGCGGGATCTGCGTCAGACCGGCATCTATGTCCAGGATAAGCTGGAATTCGGCAACTGGCGCGCCGTCGGCGGCCTTCGCTACGACTGGGTCGAGCAGACCAGCACCGACAAGAACACCGGCGTCGTCGATCGCAAGGACGATGGCGAACTCACCGGACAGACGGGCCTGCTCTACCTCTTCGACAACGGCATTGCGCCCTATGCCAGCTACAGCACCTCCTTCGTGCCGCGTACCGAGCTTTCAGCCGATGGCCGCGTGCTCGATCCGACGACGGGTGAGCAGGTCGAACTGGGCGTGAAGTACCAGCCGGAAGGCGAAGCCTATTCGCTGAGCGCGGCCTATTACCGGATCGTCGAAAGCGGCGCGCCGCAATATGTGTCCGACCCGTCCCTTCCCGTCGGCTACTACTACAAGTCGGCCGGCGAGGTGACGACCAACGGTTTCGAGGTGGAAGGACGCCGGGAGTTCGACAACGGCCTGAGCTTCATCGCCGCCTATAACTACAACGACGCCGAAATCACCGGAAACGTCGATCCGTCGCTGATCGGCAACGTGCCGTCGACGAAGCCGCGCCATGTCGCATCGTCACAGCTTGCGGGCCTGAGCCTCGGCGGCGGCGTACGGCTGGCGTCAAGCTCCTACACGTCCGATGCCAACACCGCCAAGAACGGTGGCGCCGTCTATTTCGACGCCTCGGTCGCCTATGACTTCGGCGTCAAGAACCCCGAACTCGACGGATTGTCGCTCGCCGTCAGCGCCACCAATCTCGGCGACCGTCGCGAAGAGGTCTGCACCGATGGCTATTGCTATTTCGGCCAGGGCCGCACGGTGCTCGGTTCGCTGAAGTATCGGTGGTAACGGGAAACCGGAGCGCGGTTCAGGCAAAACGGCCGGCGAGCGCGCCGGCCCGGCGGATCATCGCCTGCAGGTTTTCGCGGATGCGCGCTTCGACGAGCTCGGCCACTTCAGGATATTCCTCGAGCATGCGGCGGAAGAGCGGCCGATTGATGCGAATGACTTCGCTGTCTTCCTCGGCCGTCGCCGTGAACTTGCGCTCGACCATCGAGATCAGCGCCAGTTCCGACAGAAGCGCCCCCCGGCTGACCGTCGAGACCGCCGTCTCGGCTCCATCGACACTGACCTTCGACAGGGACAGGCTGCCGCTGGCGATTGCATAGGCGCAATCGGCCGGCGCGCCCTCGCGAAACAGCTCCTGTCCCTTGAAGATGCGGCGTCGTTCCGCGCCGAAGGCGATCAGCCTCAGCTTGTCCTCGCTGATATCGGCGAACAGCGGCACGTTGGACAGAAGCACGATATCGTCGTTGAGCGCCAAGCGGCTAACCTCCCACGGTCACGTTGGTCCCGGCCTAGACCGGATCGCGCACGCAACCCATGCAAACAGCAGTCTACGGAGAACGCGCGAGAAGCGGTTTTCCACCCTGCGCACCCCGGCTACGGAACGATCTTGTAGCCGCCGTTCTCTGTCACCAAAATCTCGGCATTGGAAGGGTCCCGCTCGATTTTCTGGCGCAGACGATAGACGTGGGTTTCGAGCGTGTGAGTGGTCACGCCGGAATTGTAGCCCCAGACCTCTTCGAGCAGCACGTCCCGCGTCACCACCTTCTGGTCGGCGCGGTAGAGATAGCGGATGATCGCCGCTTCCTTCTCTGTCAGCCGGATCTTCTGGCCGTTTTCGAGCGTCAGCAGCTTCTGGCTGGGCTTGAACGTATAGGGCCCGACGCTGAAGGTCGCGTCCTCGCTCTGCTCGTGCTGGCGCAGCTGCGCGCGGATGCGGGCAAGCAGCACGGCGAAACGGAATGGCTTCGTCACATAATCGTTGGCACCGGCCTCAAGTCCGAGGATCGTATCGGAATCGGTATCGTGGCCGGTCAGCATGATGATCGGCGCCTTGAAGCCGCCCTTGCGCAGCAGCTTCACCGCTTCGCGGCCATCCATGTCCGGCAGGCCGACATCCATGATCAACAGGTCCACCTGCTGGGCACGCGCCGTCTGGATGCCCTTGCCGGCAGTCGCTTCCTGGATGAGGTCGAATTCCTCGTAGAGCGAGAGCTGCTCGACCAGGGTCTCGCGCAGGTCATTGTCGTCATCGACAAGAAGAATGGTACGGGTCGCCATGGGACAATTCCTGTTTGCTTCCGTTTTCAAACTAGCTCAAATGCCTGTGTTGGCAAGCGAACCAGCGTTGCTACGTCTTTATATCCGTAACCGTGCTTATGGTGCCCCCCAAATCACGGGCAAAGCAAAAATCCGTGAGAATGATGCGCAAGAAAACGTCGGGAAGAAGACCAGCCAAATCTGTCATCACCGTGCGCGCCGCACCGCGCGATCGCAAGCGGGCGCTCGTCTCGTTCGACGGCCGCGTCGAGCACGCCGCCATCGGGCGAAGCGGCATTACCAGCCTGAAGCGTGAGGGCGACGGCGCTACGCCACGCGCCGCGATGAAGCTGATCGGCGGCTATATCAGGCGCGACCGGCTCCTCCTGCCGCCGACGCCACTGCCGACCCGGGCGACGCGCACGGGCATGCTGTGGTGCGACGCGGCCCGCCACGCGCTCTACAATCGCCCGGTCAAGGCGCCCTTCACGCCGAGCCATGAGGAACTGATGCGCACGGACGGGCTCTACGACATCTGCCTGGTGATGGACTGGAACCTTCTCGCGCGCCGGCGAAATGCCGGTTCGGCGATCTTCTTTCACCTGATCCGGCCGGGCTACGAGCCGACGCAGGGCTGCGTCGCCGTCAGCCTGCCGGCGATGCGTCGGCTGATCCCGCATATGCGCCGCGGCACCGTCGTGAAGGTAGTCTGATCTCGACTCCGATCGGCTCGGCTCAATCGAGCGAACGCGGCGCCACGAAGCGCGCCAGCCTGGCGCCGCCGGACAAAAGTTCGCGCCAACCCGCCGCTTCGAATTCAAGGACGGCAAGGGCGGCCGTTGGAAACTTGTCCGCCATGCGCATGCGCAGATCCGCATCGCCGGAGCCGACGAGCTCGTGCGCCAGGTCCTCCATGCCGGGATTGTGGCCGACGATGAGCAGCGTCCTGATGGCCGGGTCGGTTGCGCGCAGGACACTGAGGATCTGGGCGGCGTCCACCTCGTAGATCGCCCGGGTGTTTTCGACCGCGATGCCGGGCGGGAGGACGGCAGATACCAGCTTCCAGGTCTCCTGCGCCCGTTTCGCCGTCGAGACGAGGGCGAGATCCGGCACGAGCGCATGCCGCGCCATGTAGCCTCCCATCAGTGGCGCCGACTTGCGGCCGCGCTCGCCGAGCGGCCGGTTGATGTCGGCGACGCCATCCGGCCAAGCGGACTTGGCATGGCGCAACAGCAGCAGACGGTAGCGTTGAACAGGCAGATCGTCGCTCATCCCATCCTTCTCCCAAGATGCCTCCGCCAGGTAGCTTAGCGCATTTCCGGCGCACGGGTGGGAAGAGCGCCAAATAAAAAAGGCCGCCCCGAAGGGCGGCCATCAACGCCGGACAAGCTCAAGTCCGGCTTATTTCCATTCGCGGATATCGACGAAGTGACCGGCGACCGCAGCCGCTGCCGCCATGGCCGGCGAGACCAGATGCGTGCGACCCTTGAAGCCCTGACGGCCCTCGAAGTTGCGGTTCGAGGTGGAGGCGCAGCGCTCGCCCGGCTTCAGCCGGTCGTCGTTCATCGCCAGGCACATGGAGCAGCCCGGCTCACGCCAGTCGAAACCGGCTTCCTTGAAGATCTTGTCGAGACCTTCGGCCTCGGCCTGTTCCTTCACGAGGCCGGAGCCCGGAACGATCATCGCCGAAACGGTCGAGGCGACCTTGCGGCCTTCGACGACCTCGGCCACGGCCCGGAGATCCTCGATGCGGCCGTTGGTGCACGAGCCGATGAAGACGCGATCGACGGCAATGTCGGTGATCTTCGTGCCCGGCTTCAGGCCCATATAGTCGAGCGCACGCCACTTGGAGGCCCGCTTGTTCTCTTCCTGGATCTCGTCCGGATTGGGAACGATGCCCTGAACCGAGATGACGTCTTCCGGCGACGAGCCCCAGGAGACGATCGGCGGCAGGTTGGCGGCATCGAGCACGACGACGCGATCGTAGTGCGCGCCCTCGTCCGTGTGCAGCGTCTTCCAGTAGTCGAGCGCCATGTCCCAGGCCTTGCCCTTCGGAGCGCGCGGCTTGTCCTTGATGTAGTCGAACGTCGTTTCGTCAGGCGCGATCAGGCCGGCGCGGGCGCCGCCTTCGATCGTCATGTTGCAGATGGTCATGCGGCCTTCCATCGACAGCGAGCGGATCGCTTCGCCGGCAAATTCGATGACGTGGCCGGTGCCGCCGGCAGTGCCGATCTCGCCGATGATGGCGAGAATGATGTCCTTGGCGGTAACGCCCGGCGGCAGCTGGCCGTCGACGCGCACCAGCATGTTCTTCGCCTTCTTCTGGATCAGCGTCTGGGTGGCGAGCACGTGCTCGACTTCCGACGTGCCGATGCCATGGGCCAGCGAACCGAAGGCGCCGTGCGTCGAGGTGTGGCTGTCGCCGCAGACGATGGTCATGCCCGGCAGGGTGAAGCCCTGCTCCGGGCCGACGATGTGCACAATGCCCTGACGCTTGTCGTTTTCCGAGTAGTATTCAACGCCGAAGTCGGCGGCGTTCCTGGCGAGCGCCTCGACCTGGATGCGGCTTTCCTCATTCTTGATGCCGAGGTGGCGGTCGGCCGAGGTCGGAACGTTATGGTCGACGACAGCGAGCGTCTTTTCCGGCGCGCGGACCTGGCGGCCGGCCATTCGCAGACCTTCGAAGGCCTGCGGGCTCGTCACTTCGTGAACGAGGTGACGGTCGATGTAGAGAAGACAGGTGCCGTCGTCCTGTTCGTTGACCAGGTGATCGTCCCAGATCTTGTCATAGAGGGTACGCGGTGCGCTCATGGCAATAGTTCCATCGAGTTTTCAAAAAAGGTAGGAAAGCCGGCGGCAAGGCGGCCGGAAGCACTGATCAGGAGATCAGGATAGGCGGCTTGTAAGCGCCCCGTGGACGCGCGCAAAGAAGCGTGCCGGCAGACGCTTGTGATCCTGCAGCACGACGATTTTCTGCTCGCTACATCCGAATTTGGATTCCATGGCCGTGTTCATATCAATTTTCTGACAGGTCGGCAATTGCTGGAAACGGACTCAGCGTTGCTCCGCGCGCCTCAGCCGCCGCTCCAGCCCCCGCAATCCCAGCGACAGACCGATCGTTAGCACGAGATAGACATAGGCTACGATCGAATAGGTCTCGAAGAAGCGAAAGGAGCCGGAGGCATAGACCTTGCCCATCTGCGTGATGTCGGCAACGCCGAGCACCGAGACGAGCGATGAGTCCTTGACCATGGCGATAAAGTCGTTGCCGAGCGGCGGCAGGATCACGCGGATCGCCTGCGGAAAGACGACGAGGCGAAAGCGCTGGTAGCGCGAAAGCCCGAGCGCCTTGGCGGCTTCGATCTGCCCCTTGTCGACCGAGAGGATGCCGGCACGGAACACTTCGGCGATGAAGGCCGAATAGCCGATCATCAGCGCCAGGATCGCCCGCCACATCAAGGAGATGTCGCGCACGACCACCGGCTCCATCCAGCCAGCACCAATCAGCGGCGCGCAGATGAAGTTGGCCGCGACGACGAGCGCCGGCGCGCCGACGAAGGCGATATAGAACAGCAGCACCAGGATCGGCACGCCGCGGATCACTTCCGTATAGAAGCGGGCGATCTGCCGAAGCGACGAATGTTCGGAGAGCGCCATCAGCGCGATGCCGAGGCCGAGCGTCGTCGCCAGCACGAAGCCCATGAGGGTCACGAAGACGGTGACGCCAAGCCCTTTGAAGACAACGGTGAAGACTTCCGAGAAGATGTCATTGCTGATGATCACGGCGGCGAGCGCCACTGCGATCACAACAAGGGCGACCAACCACCAGGGATAGTCGCCCTTGCCGGACATGACTGAAGATTGTGGAGCGGCCATAGCCTGCTATCAGCCGCCCATCTTGTATTCGAGGAACCACTTCTTATCGAGGGCGTCGAAGGTACCGTCTTCCTTCAACGCCTTGATCGCGGCGTTGACCGGGGCAACCAGATCCGAGCCCTTCGGGAAGATGAAGCCGAAATCCTCGGTGCCGAGCGGGCCGCCGACGACCTTGAGCTTGCCTTCGGAGGAATCGACATAGCCCTTGGCAGCGACGCTGTCGGTCAGGACCACGTCGACGTCGCCGGCCTTCAAAGCCTGCACGGTCGCGCCGAAAGTCTCGAACAGCTTGATGCGCGGGTTTTGCTCGTTGCCGTCAAGCATTTCGTAGACGGCCGTGTAGAACGGCGAGGTGCCAGGCTGCGCGCCGACGAGACCGTCGGCAAAGGCGCCGAAGCTCTTGCCGTCGTTGAAGCGAACCTCGTCACTACGCACCAGCATGAACTGCTGCGAGCGCATGTAGGGGTCCGAAAAGTCGACCTTTTCCTTGCGATCGTCCTTGATGGTGATGCCGGTCATGCCGATCTGGTACTGGCCGTCATGCACCGCCTGGATCATCGCGTCCCAGCTGGTATTCTGGTATTCGACCTTGAAATTCAACCGCTTGGCGATCTCGTTCATCGCGTCGTATTCCCAGCCCTTGGCTTCGCCGGACTTCGGATCGACGAACTGCAGCGGCGGGTAGGCGTTTTCCGTGACGACGACAACCGTCTTGCCGCCGAGGTCCGGCAGGTCGCTGGCAACGGCCGGTGCAGAGAATGCGAAAGGAACGGCAAGTGCAACTGCGATGCCCGCAAGCACGTGGCGACGGATTGTCATTGGAGGGCTCCCGAAAATTGTGGCAGCGGAAAATGTCACAAATTCAGACGGAAAGACAAGCGGATAGTACCAAAAAAGAAAGGCGGCCGAGGCCGCCTTTCCAACAATCCGAAAGGATTGAAAACTTATTCTGCTGCGGCTTCCGCTGCTGCCTTTGCTTCGGCAGCTTCGGCTGCTGCCTTCTCGGCGGCGAGCGCCTGAGCTGCTGCAACCTTTTCAGCCTCGATGCGTGCCTTTTCCTCGGCAATCGCTTGACGCTCGGCTTCGTTCAGCTTGCGGGCGCGCGTGCCGGTGTTCTCGACGATACGAGCCGACTTGCCGCGACGGTCGCGCAGGTAGTAGAGCTTGGCGCGACGGACCTTACCACGGCGAACCACTTCAACGCTCTCGACGAGCGGCGAGTAAACCGGGAATACGCGCTCGACGCCTTCGCCGTAGGAGATCTTGCGAACGGTGAAGCTCTCGTTGATGCCGCCGCCCGAACGAGCGATGCAAACGCCTTCATAGGCCTGAACGCGGGTACGGTTGCCTTCGACAACGCGGACGTTGACGCGCAGCGTGTCGCCTGCGGAGAATTCCGGGAGGGTGCGCTTGGCGGCAATCTTGGCGGCCTGTTCGGCTTCCAGCTGCTGGATGATGTTCATCGGTCTAACCTTTCAAGTTCTTCTGAAACAGCCAGAGCGCTCTCGATGAACCTGTCGGGCCAGCCTTCAGGTCTTGCCGGATACGGCAGGAGCGGATTCGCCATTCTTTGTTTTGGTCGACGGGCATGAAACCCGAACCGGGGCGGCACTTACACCAATCACACTGCCTTGTCATCCCTGAAGGCCATAATTTCTAAGGCATCCGCGCCAGGAAAGCCGAATTTATCAGAAAATGCGCAAACACACCCGGTGCGATTGTCCGATGCAACGGACTTGCGGCCGGCACAACCACCGGCTATCCCGAGCATGAGGGGTCGGGGGAGACCATGAACATCTTCGAAATACTCATGCTGTTTGCGGCCGGCTTCTTGTCCGGCGTCGTCAATGCCATCGCCGGCGGTGGAACGTTCCTGACCTTCGGGGCGATGACGCTTGGCGGGCTCTCGCCGATCGTCGCCAACGCGACCTCGTCGATCATCCAGTTCCCCGGCTACATCACCTCGGCACTTGCCTATGCCAAGGAGATCCGGGCCGACAAACGCTATGCGATCCTGCTCGGGGTGATCTCGGCAATCGGCGGTCTTGCCGGTGCGCTGTTGCTCATCTCGCTCTCCAACGCCTCCTTCCGCGCGCTTGTGCCCTGGCTGCTGCTGGCAGCAACGGCGATCTTCGCTGCCGGGCCGCTCCTGAAGCCTAAAGCCCGCGTCGACGAGCATGCGATCAATCCGGTCGGCATCGGCGCCCAATTCGTCACCTCCATCTATGGCGGCTTCTTCGGCGCCGGCATGGGCATCATGATGCTGGCGGTGCTGGGGCTGGCGACCGGCGGTGGCTATCACCGGCTGAATGCGCTGAAGAACTTCATCTCGATCGTGATTGCCGCGATTGCCATCGTCGTCTTTGCCGCCGGTGGGGTCGTCTCCTGGCTGCATGCGGCGATCATGGTGCCGGGAGCCGCCCTTGGCGGCTACGGCGGTGTCTGGGCGGCAAGACGCGTACCGCAGGCGGTCATTCGCGCGCTGGTGGTCGCCGTCGGCCTGCTGCTTGCCGCCTATTACTTCTTCACGGGCTGATCAAGAAGATCGGGCCGGCGCTCGGCGGTCAGCCGACGCGCCTCCGCTTCACGCCATTTGGCAATGGCGCCGTGATTGCCCGAGGTCAGCACCGCCGGGATTTCGCGGCCTTCGAAGACCTGCGGGCGGGTATAGTGCGGGTGCTCCAGCAGCCCGCCTTCGAAGCTTTCGTGCACGCCGGAAAGCTCGTTGCCCATCACACCCGGCAGGATGCGCACAACGGCATCGAGCAGCGTGAGCGCCGCCGGTTCGCCGCCCGAAAGAATATAGTCGCCTATGGAAACTTCCTCGAGGCCGCGGGCATCGATCACCCGCTGGTCGACGCCTTCGAAGCGGCCGCAGACGATGACAACGCCGGGGCCGGCGGCGAGTTCGCGCACCCGCGCCTGTGTCAGCGGTCGGCCGCGCGGGCTCATCAGCAATCGCGGCCGGTCGTCGTTCTCCGAGACACGATCGATCGCGCGCGCGAGCACATCGGCTTTGAGCACCATGCCGGCGCCACCGCCGGCCGGCGTGTCGTCGACGGTGCGGTGTTTGTCCTCGGCGAAATCGCGGATCTGCACCGGCTCGATCGACCATTGGCCGCGCTCCAGCGCCTTGCCGGAAAGCGAGGCACCGAGATGGCCCGGAAACATTTCAGGATAGAGCGTCAGGATGGTGGCGCGAAACGTCATTGCCGCAATGCTCACTTGCGCTTTGCGGAAAACGGGCTGCCCTGATCCTTGTCGTCCGAAAGTCCGGCGGCCACCGGATCGACCAGCAGGCGCCCGGCTTCCAGGTCGATCTCCAGCACCGACCATTCGGTAAAGGGGATCAGCACCGGACGTCGGCCCGGCCCCTTCAGCTCGAGCAGGTCGCCGGCGCCGAAATCGAAGACGCCGCTGACCTTGCCATAGCTCGTGCCATTGCCGTCGATCGCTTCCAGACCTTCGAGATCGGCATAGAAGAACTCGTCCTCGTCGAGATCGTCATCGTGCAGGTTGTCGCGCTCGATGAACAGGTCGAGGCCGTTGAGCGCCTCGGCAGCGTTGCGATCGTTAACGCCGCGAAAGCGCACGATAACGACGTTCTTCGCCTCGCGGATTTCCAACACCTCGAACACACGGCCGTCGGCGCTGTGCAGATTGCCATACTCTCCGAGCGCGGTCGGATCATCGGTAAAGGACTTGACCCTGACCTCGCCGCGCAGGCCCTGCGCCGCGCCGATCGTCGCCATCAGAACCGGGTTTTCGAGTTTGCTCATCGTCCGCGTCCGTTTCGGTATATCTCGGTGCACATAACGGAAAACGGGCGGCATGGAAATGCCACCCGTTTCCTTAAGTCACGGCCAGCCGGAAAGGTGCGTCGGCAGATGTCCGCCGATCACTCTCCGGACCGTTCGCCGGCTCTTATTCAGCAGCAGCAGCAGCGGCGTCTTCAGCCTTCTGCTTGGCTTCAGCAGCGCGCTCCTGGGCCTTCTTGCCCGGGACGCCCTTGGTCGGGTTGCTGCGAGCCGGACGCTTTGCGAGGCCAGCCTGGTCGAGGAAGCGCAGAACGCGGTCGGTCGGCTGGGCGCCCTGGGCGATCCAGTGGTTGACGCGCTCGGCGTCGAGCTCGACGCGCTTTTCGTCGTCCTTGCCGAGCATCGGGTTCCACGAGCCGATCTTCTCGAGGAAGCGGCCGTCACGCGGGCTGCGGGCGTCGGCAACAACGATCTGGTAGTAAGGACGCTTCTTGGAACCGCCACGGGCGAGACGAATTTTCAGTGCCATTTGAGTAACTCCTTGCAGGCTTTCTTGACCGCTTCGTTCAAGCGGAATGGTTTGTGCCGGCGGTGCCCGCGGAATGCGAGCGATCGGCGGCGATGGCTTCATGATGCCGGATGACTTCCTTGATGATGAAGTTCAGGAACTTCTCGGCGAAATCCGGATCCAGATTGGCATCCTTGGCCAGGCGGCGCAGGCGTTCGATCTGGTATTCTTCGCGCGCCGGGTCCGCCGGCGGCAGTTCGTGCTTGGCTTTCAGAACGCCGACTGCCTGGGTGCAGCGGAAGCGTTCAGCCAGCATGTGGACGAGCGCGGCATCGATGTTGTCGATCGACTGCCGGTAACCCGCCAATTCCTTTTTGATTTCGGGATCAATCATGTCTTAGCGATCCTCACTTCTTCTTCGGCAGGCCGGGAAGGCCGGGGAAGCCGCCACCGAGACCCGGAAGCTTGGCGCCGCCGAGGCCAGGCAGGCCACCGCCGCCAAGGCCAGGCATGCCGCCCGGCTTCAGGCCGGCCGCTTCCGCCTGCTTCTGCAGGGCTTCGAGCTGCTTCGGGTCGAGCTTCGACAGATCGGGCATGCCGCCGCCACCGAGGCCGCCAAGGCCCATCTTGTTGGCAAGGCCGCCCATCATCTGCTTCATCATGCCGCCTTTGCCCTTGCCGCCCATCATCTTCATCATGTCCGCCATCTGGCGGTGCATCTTCAGAAGCTTGTTGATGTCGGCGGCATCGGTGCCGGAACCGGCGGCGATGCGCTTCTTGCGCGAATGCTTGAGTAGGTCCGGGTTGGCGCGCTCGGCCTTGGTCATCGACGAGATGATGGCGAGCTGGCGCTTGAACAGGCTGTCGTCGAGGCCGGCGGCGGCCATCTTGTCCTTCATGCCGGCCATGCCGGGCATCAGGCCCATGATACCGCCCATACCACCCATCTTCTGCATCTGGCCGAGCTGGTCGGCGAGGTCGTTCAGGTCGAACTTGCCCTTGGCCATCTTGGCGGCCATGGCGGCCGCCTTCTCGGCGTCGATGTTCTCGGCCGCCTTCTCGACGAGCGAAACGATGTCGCCCATGCCGAGAATACGGTCGGCGACGCGGCGGGGATGGAACTCTTCGAGTTCGCCCATCTTTTCGCCGACACCGATGAGCTTGATCGGCTTGCCGGTGACCGCGCGCATCGACAGCGCCGCACCGCCACGGCCATCGCCGTCCATACGGGTAAGCACCAGGCCGGTGATGCCGACGCGTTCGTCGAAGTTGCGGGCGAGGTTTACGGCGTCCTGACCGGTCAGCGCATCGGCGACGAGCAGGATCTCATGCGGATTGGACTTCCGCTTGATCTCCGCCATCTCGATCATCAGCGGCTCGTCGATATGGGTACGGCCGGCGGTGTCGAGGATGACGACGTCGTGACCGCCGAGCTTGGCAGCCTGGACGGCGCGCGCGGCGATATCGGTCGGCGACTGGCCGGCGATAACAGGCAGCGTGTCGACGCCGGTCTGTACGCCGAGCTGGCGAAGCTGTTCCTGGGCTGCCGGACGACGCGTGTCGAGCGACGCCATCAGGACCTTCTTCTTGTCCCGCGTCTTCATCCGGCTGGCGATCTTGCCGGTGGTCGTCGTCTTACCCGAGCCCTGCAGACCGACCATCATGATGACGACGGGCGCCGGCGCATTGAGGTCGATGGTGACACCCTCGGAGCCGAGCATCTCGACGAGCTGGTCATGGACGATCTTGACGACCATCTGGCCGGGCTTGATCGACTTCAGGATCTCGGCGCCGACGGCCTTTTCACGAACCTTTTCGGTGAAGGAGCGCACGACGTCGAGCGCGACGTCGGCTTCGAGCAGCGCACGGCGAACCTCGCGGAGCGCAGCGGAAACATCGGCTTCCGACAATGCGCCGCGGCCGGTCAGTCCATTCAATATGGAACCAAGGCGGTCCTGGAGGCTCTCGAACATTCTCACTTCCTTCTGGTTTCCGGTGGCGATCAACTCGCCGGAAACGTGGGTTCCTTCGCGCGGAAAACAAGGCGCAAAGCCAAAAACCACCCGAGGGCGCCACGCGCTGTCGGGTGTTGACCTCCGGGTTCTCTTTATACCTTTACGGGACCCGGTCGGTGGCTTCGAAGACTTGAGCTTGCGAAGGAATTGGCGCGGATAAACAGGAAAGCGCGGCAAAAGTCAAGGACGGCAGGCAAATGAGGCACTTTCGGCTCAGAGCGCCTCGTCCTCGTCGGCCTCGTCCAGTTCGCCGGCCAGCTGCTCGAAGGCGGTCGACACCCGCGTCATCACCCGAAGCGCGGCCACCACTTCGGTCTGGTTGATATCGCCGAGCAGGGCATGCAGCAACTCCACCTCGCGGCGATGGATCTCCTCGAACAGGTCGCGCCCGGCAGCGGTCGGCGCGCAAAGATAGGCGCGGCGATGCTCCGGATTCGGCCTTCTTTCCAGCAACGCCTTGTCCGTCAGCCCATTGACGACCCGCAGGACGAACTGCCGTTTCATCGACAGGCGACGCGCCGCCTCCGGCACCGTCAGCGGCGTTTCATAAAAAAGTTCGAGAACCGCCCGCTCCGCCACTGATATGCCGGCACCATCGAGCATATGTTCTGCCGAGCGCTGCATATTGAGATGGATGGAGCGGACCAGCTTCAGGGTCTTGTAGAGACGTTCTTGCGGGTCGAATCGAACGAGCATGGAAACACGATAGCAATCCAGTTGCTGTCTTCAAGAATTTATTAAACCTTGACCTTTCAACCAAGGCGAACCGCCCGGATGAAGACACGCAATCCATACTACCAAGGTCCCGTCTCGGATCATTTCGACGGCACCCACTTCTTCAACCCCGGCGGCAAGCCGCCCAAGGGGGCCGCCGACCTGCTGCGCTGGCAGTTCGGCGGCGGCAAGGTCCGCTGGCCGGCACACAATCCGAGCCCGTTTGCGCAGGTGAAACCCGAGGCAAGCGTCGAGGGAGAGCGAATGCGCGTGACGATGGTCGGCCATGCGACGCTGCTCATCCAGGTGCATGGGTTCAACATTCTCACCGACCCCGTCTGGTCGCGCCGCGCCAGCCCCCTCACCTTCGCCGGCCCACAGCGCCACAATGCGCCTGGCATCGACCTCGACGACCTGCCGCCGATCGACATCGTGCTCGTCACGCACAATCACTACGATCACCTCGACGTCGAGACGCTGGCAGCCCTTCACGAAGAACATGCGCCCCGCATCATCACCCCGCTCGGCAACGACACGATCATCCGCCGCGTCGTTCCCGAGGCAGAAATCGACGTCGTCGACTGGGGCAACCAACTGGACTGCGGCGATGACATCATCATCCATGCCGAGCCCTGCCATCACTGGTCGGCCCGCGGCTCGCGCGACCGGCGCATGGCGCTGTGGGCCGCCTTCGTGCTGGAGACGCCGGCAGGCAAGATCTACCATGTCGGCGACACCGGCTTTCACGACGGCATCAACTATCGCGCCGCCCGCGAGAAACACGGCGCCTTCCGTCTCGCCAACCTGCCTTTCGGCGCCTACGAGCCGCGCTGGTTCATGCAGGACCAACACCAGAACCCGGAGGAAGCGGTGCGTGGCATGGTCGATTGTGCCGCCGCCCATGTCGCCGGCCACCATTGGGGTACATTTCGCCTGACCGACGAGGGCGTCGAGGAGCCGCGACAGGCGCTGGAACGGGCGCTCGACGCGGCCGGCATTGCCCGCAGCCGCTTCCGGCCGCTTCGCCCGGGCGAAATCTTCGATGTACCGGCCGGTAGCGAGGGAGCCAAATAAAGGCGGCACTGGTATTTTCCGGGCTTTTCAGCCATATACAGGCCGAATGAAGGATGGCCCGCCCGGAGTGGGCCCGTTTGGACAATCGCGACATGACCGACAACGTGCAATTTGCCAGGATGAACGGGCTTGGAAACAAGATCCTCGTCGTTGACATGCGCGGTCGGAAGGATCGGGTGACGCCGGCGGCTGCGACCGCGCTCAATGCCGATCCGGCAACAGCCTTCGACCAGATCATGGCGATCCACGACCCCAAGGCCCAAGGCACGGACGCCTGGATCGACATCCTCAATTGCGACGGCTCCATGGCCCAGGCCTGCGGCAACGGCACGCGCTGCGTCGTCCAGGCGCTGGCCGCCGAGACCGGCAAGAAGGCCTTCACCTTCCAGACGATCGCCGGCATTCTCAACGCCACGGAGCACGAGGACGGCACCATCTCGGTCGACATGGGCAAGCCGGTCTTTGCCTGGGACAGGATCCCGCTTGCCGAAGAGTTTGCCGACACGAGCCGCATCGAACTGCAGATCGGACCGATCGACAATCCCGTCCTGCATTCGCCCTCGGCGATGTCGATGGGCAATCCGCACGCGATCTTCTGGGTCGACAAGGACCCGATGTCCTTCGACCTCGATCGTTTTGGCCCGCTTCTTGAAAACCATCCGATGTTTCCCGAGCGCGCCAACATCACGCTGGCACAGGTGCTTTCGCCCTCGTCACTGCGCACCCGCACCTGGGAACGCGGCGCCGGGTTGACGCTTGCCTGCGGCTCGGCGGCTTGCGCGGCCGCCGTCAGCGCCGCGCGCACCGGTCGCACCGGCCGCAAGGTGGCGATCGATGTCGCCTCCGCGCCTGCCCCGGCAAAGCTGACCATCGAATGGCGCGAGCACGACGACCATGTCGTCATGACGGGACCGGCCGAGTGGGAATGGTCCGGCATGCTGAACCCGACGACCGGCATCTGGCAGCGCGACGCGACTGAGGCCGGCGGAGCCCGGGCGCTTTGAGCGGCGTCGAGGTCATAACCTTCGGCTGCCGTCTCAACACCTACGAATCCGAAGTGATGCGGGCGGAAGCCGAGAAGGCGGGGCTGAACAACGCCATCCTCGTCAACACCTGCGCCGTCACCGGCGAGGCGGTGCGGCAGGCGCGCCAGGCGATCCGCCGCGCCCGTCGCGACAATCCGCATGCCCGCATCATCGTCACCGGCTGCGCCGCGCAGACCGAGAAGCAGACCTTTGCCGAAATGGCCGAGGTCGATGCCGTGCTCGGCAATGAGGAGAAGCTGAAGAGCGCCTCCTATCGTTCGCTGCCGGATTTCGGCGTCTCGGCGGAAGAAAAGCTGCGCGTCAACGACATCATGAGCGTGCGCGCCACAGCACCACAGATGGTCAAGCATATCGACGGCCACGTGCGCGCCTTCATCCAGGTGCAGAACGGCTGCGACCACCGCTGCACCTTCTGCATCATCCCCTATGGCCGCGGCAATTCCCGCTCCGTGCCGATGGGTGCTGTCGTCGACCAGGCACGCAGACTGGTCGAAACGGGTTATTGCGAGATTGTGCTGACCGGCGTCGATGCGACGAGCTACGGCACTGATCTGCCGGGCGCACCGACGCTCGGGATGCTCGCCAAGACGCTCCTGAAGCAGGTGCCGGAAATTCGCCGACTGCGGCTTTCCTCGATCGACGGTATCGAGGCCGACAAGCACCTCTTCGACCTGATCGCCGACGAAGCACGCTTCATGCCGCACCTGCACCTGTCGCTGCAGCATGGCGACGATTTGATCCTGAAGCGCATGAAGCGTCGCCATTCGAGCGCCGACGCTCGCGATTTTGCCGATCAGGTCCGCCGCCTGCGCCCGGAGATCAGCCTCGGCGCCGACATGATCGCCGGCTTCCCCACCGAAACCGAAGACATGTTCGAAAATGCCGCGAGGCTGGCCGAGGACTGCGGCATCGCGCATCTGCACGTCTTCCCTTACAGCCCGCGTCCCGGCACGCCGGCGGCACGCATGCCGCAGCTCGACCGGGGCCTCGTCAAGGATCGTGCAGCTAGGCTTCGCGCCGTCGGCGCGATGCTCTATGCCCACCACCTCGACGGTATGGTCGGCAGCGAGCAGACGATCCTGGTCGAGAACAACGGGCTTGCCCACACACAAAATTTCACGCTCGTCGATGCGGCTGGCCTGACGCCCCGTGCGCTTGTCCCGGTCTCGATCACCGGCCACAATGGCAAGCATCTGACGATGCAGGTAAAACAGATGGCTGCGGCCTGATTTATGCGGAATTCCTGAATGGCAATGGGTTTCATCAAGAGGATCTTCACCTTCGGCAAGGGCGCGGTGGAGGAAACGAAGCCGCCGGAAGGTGTGCCGGAGGAGACCATCGTCTCAGCGCCCGAAGCGGAACAGCCGTCTCCGCCGTCCACGGAAAGTCCCGAAGCGGCCGCCCCCGTCGTTCAGGCAGAGGTCATCGAAGAAGCGGGTTTCGAGCCGCCCGTCGAGATCGAGACCTTGCCACTCTCCGACAGCGATCCTGTGCTGGAAGCCGAGATCGAGACCGCCGGCGGACCGGCTTCGGATGATGCCGAGGAACTGGCGCGTGACGATGCCGCCTCGATCGAGGCTGAGGTAACGCCGGCCGAGACCGACACCGCGATCCCCCCCTCTGTCCCTACGGAACATCTCCCCCACAAGGAAGGAGAGCCGACGGAGGCCGAGGCTGCGGCAGAAGAAGCGGTAGCAGCTACCGAGACTGCGGAACCAGTTGCCAGCGAAAGCCCGGCGACCGAGGAAGACACGCCCGCAGCCGCTCACGCGGAGACCATCGAAAAGACCGCGGAAACGTTGCCAGCCGACACCAACGATGTCGAAGTGGAAGCAACGACCGAAACGCGCGCTTCCGAGCTCGAGAGCGAGCTCACCGCAATCTCCCCCCCAGTGGAGGAGATGCCCCGCAGGGCAGAGGGGGATGAAGCCGCAGCCGCAGCGCTCCGCGAGAGCGTTGAGACCGACACGGCAGGAGCTGTCGAAACCCCATCGACCGAGACAACCGAGGCCGAGCCCACTGCCGCCCCCGCTCTCCCCAAAGGCTTCTCCGCAAGCGAGCGCAAGCCCAAGGAAGAACCCGTCGCCGCGCCGAAGGAAAAGCTCAGCTGGTACCAGCGCCTGCGCCGCGGCCTCGCGCGCACCTCGTCGCAACTGACCGGCCAGATCGCCAGCCTGTTCACCAAGCGCAAGCTCGACGAAGCGACGTTGCAGGACCTCGAAGACCTGCTGATACAGGCCGACCTCGGCGTCGAAACCGCGATGCGCATCACCGATACGCTCGCCTCGGAACGCTACGGCAAGGATGTCTCGGGCGAGGACGTTTCGCGCATCATGGCCGGCGAGATCACCAAGGTGCTTTCGCCCGTCGCCAAGCCGCTGGAACTCGATCTCAGCCACAAGCCGCACGTCATCCTTGTGGTCGGCGTCAACGGCACCGGCAAGACCACGACGATCGGCAAGCTCGCCGCCAAGCTTTCCGGCGCGGGCCTGAAGGTCATGCTCGCCGCCGGCGACACCTTCCGGGCAGCCGCGATCGAGCAGCTGAAGATCTGGGCCGAGCGCACCAACTCCGAAATCGTCTCCTCCAAACTCGGCGCCGATGCCGCTGGCCTCGCCTATGAAGCCTTCCAGCAGGCGCGCGAGAAGAAGTCCGACGTGCTGATCATCGATACGGCCGGCCGCCTGCAGAACAAGGCGGAACTGATGGCCGAACTCGAAAAGATCGTGCGCGTGCTCGGCAAGCTCGATCCGGATGCGCCACACACCGTGCTGCAGACGCTGGACGCCACCACCGGCCAGAACGCGCTGCAGCAGGTCGAGATCTTCCGCAACGTCGCGGGCGTCAGTGGACTGATCATGACCAAGCTGGACGGCACGGCGCGCGGCGGCATCCTCGTGGCGATCTCCGCCAAGCACAAGCTGCCGGTCTATTTCATCGGTGTCGGCGAAGGCATCGACGATCTCGAACCCTTCGAAGCCAAGGATTTTGCCGAGGCGATCGCCGGCGTTGCCGCCTGACGGGGCGCTCGGGCTCGCGCGTAGTTGCGCCGGCCCGTTGCCTTGATATGGTTTTGCCGCAAAGCTGGTGTTATGAGCAGCAGGTACATGCAGAAACAGGACCCCCAGATGTCGTCGATCGAGGCTTCCAAGCCGCAGAAGGAAGTCAGCCCCTTGCTCAAGATGGTGCTGGAGCTTGGGCCGCTGATGGTCTTCTTCTTTGCCAACTCGCGCGGCGAATGGCTGGCCGGGCATTTTCCGGCGCTCGCCGAGCTCGGCGGTCCGATCTTCATCGCCACAGGCCTGTTCATGGCCGCGACCGCGATCGCGCTTGCCGTCTCCTGGGTCCTGACCCGCACCCTGCCGATGATGCCGCTGATTTCGGGCATCGTCGTCTTCGTCTTTGGCGCGCTGACGCTTTGGCTGCAGAACGACACCTTCATCAAGATGAAGCCGACGATCGTCAACACGCTGTTCGGCGCGATCCTGCTCGGCGGCCTGCTCTTCGGCAAGTCGCTGCTCGGCTACGTCTTCCACTCCGCCTTCAAGCTCGACGAGGCCGGCTGGCGCAAGCTGACGCTGCGCTGGGGCGTGTTCTTCCTCTTCCTGGCGGTGCTCAACGAAGTGGTCTGGCGCTCGTTCTCGACCGATTTCTGGGTCGCCTTCAAGGTCTGGGGCACGATGCCGATCACCATTCTGTTCACGCTCGCCCAGATGCCGCTGATCATGAAGCACTCGCTTGACCAGGAGAACGCCGAGTGAGCTCGATGCTCGAGGAGAATGACAGCCGCAACCGGCACGCACTCCTCTGGCTCGCCGCCTGTCTTGCGGTTCTCGTCATCCAGATCGTCACCCAGCATCTGATGGGCCGTCTCTGGATCTGCGAATGCGGCTACGTCAAACTGTTCGAGCCGGTCGCCAAATCCAGCGGCAACTCGCAGCACATCGCCGACTGGTATACGCCGTCGCACATCATCCACGGCTTCCTGTTCTATGGCCTCGGCCATCTGCTCCTGCGCGGCAAGCCGCTGACGGCAAAACTCTTCCTCGGAACGGTGATCGAATCCGCCTGGGAGATCGCCGAAAATACGCCGATGGTGATCAACCGCTACCGCTCGGCGACGATCTCGCTCGACTATTTCGGCGACAGCATCCTCAATTCGACGATGGATACGCTGGCCATGGCCGCCGGCTTCCTGTTTGCCGCCCGCATGCCTGTCTGGCTGACCGTGACGGTCGCCATCGTCTTCGAGCTCTTCACCGGCTGGCTGATCCGCGACAACCTCACCCTCAACGTGCTGATGCTCGTCTGGCCGCTGGATGCGGTCCGGGATTGGCAGGCGGGGATCTAGCCGAGTTCGCCCGGCGGCGTTGCGGCCACATCCGCGCGGATGATTTGCCCCTCATTCCGCCGCCGCGACCTTCTCCCCGCAAGCGGGAAGGGACTTGGGCACTCGCCGCGTTCCGCGACGACCCGGCAGACAAAAAGCACTGTTGTGTTCCATCGATGCTAGGCGACAGCTTAGAGCAACCGGGTGCCGTGCGTTTCCTTCGCCCCGCCTACGGGGAAAGGTGGCCGGCAGGCCGGATGAGAGGCAAGTCCTCACCGTCTGAATCAAGAGCCAATGCCGGGAGCGGTTACGAGCCCGCAGTCGCCTTCTCGATCGCCGGCAGCAGACCGGTTTTCACGCTGTTTTCGTCGAACGGGCCGACGCGCTTGTAGAGGATCGTGCCGTCAGCGCCGACGAGATAGGACTCCGGAATACCGTAGACGCCCCAGTCGATCGCCGCCTTGCCGCGCGGATCGACGCCGATGGCTGAGAAGGGATTGCCGAGCTCACCGAGGAACCTGAGCGCGTTTTCGTTCTGGTCCTTGTAGTTGATGCCGACGACGGTCAGCCGCGGATCCTTCGACAGTTCCAGGATGAACGGATGCTCCTGCCGGCACGGCACGCACCAGGAGGCCCAGACGTTGACGAGCGTCAGCTTGCCCTTGATCGCAACATCGGTCAGCGCCGGCATCGGCTGGCCGTCGCGTGTGGCGCCTTCGAGCGCCGGCATGTCGAGCTTCGGCGCCTTGGTGCCGATCAGCGCCGAGGGGATTTCGCTCACATCCTTACCGGAATTGAGCTGGCTCCAGAAGATCGCCGCAAGCCCGGCGAAGATGACGAGCGGCAGCGCTGCCAGAATGTAGCGCATCGGCCCGGGCTTGCGCTCCTCACCGCGCGGAGCGGGGATGTTTCTCATGGCGTTTCTCCCGGGCCCTGACCGGCCGAGCGTCGGCGAATGCCGGAAGCCTCGAGTTCAGCCAGTTCGCGACGGCGGGCGCGACCGTCGAGGACGACCCAGGCGATCAGCCCGAGCACCGTCAGCGTCGCAATCCCGTAGCTCGTAAAGACGTAGGCGGCGTGGCTCATCATTTTGTGCGGGCTCCCCGGCCGGCGGCACGCGCGGCAAGCCGCCTCAGCGCGGTCACACGCCGACGCAGGATTTCGTTGCGCATGGCGGCAATGTGCAGCGTGAAGAACAGCAGCGTAAACGCGATCGCCATCACCACCAGCGGCCGCAGGAATTCGGGATCGATCGTCGGCCCGTCGAGGCGCATCACGCTTGCCGGCTGGTGCAACGTGTTCCACCATTCGACCGAGAACTTGATGATCGGGATGTTGACGAAGCCGACCAGGACCAGGATGGCCGAAACCTTGGAGGAGCGCGCCGGATCGTCGATCGCCCGGTTGAGCGCCATCAGCCCCAGATACATGAGAAACAGCACGAAGACCGAAGTGAGACGCGCGTCCCAGACCCACCAGGTGCCCCACATCGGCTTGCCCCAGAGCGAGCCGGTGACGAGCGCCAGGAAGGTGAAACAGGCGCCGATCGGCGCTGCCGCGCGCGACGACACGTCGGCGAGCGGATGCCGCCAGACGAGCGTACCGAGCGCCGCCAGCGCCATCACCGAATAACACATCATCGACAGCCAGGCGGCCGGCACGTGCACATACATGATGCGCACCGTCTCGCCCTGCTGGTAGTCGCCTTCCGTCGTGAAGGAAAGCCAGAGGCCGGCAACGAAGAACAGCGCCGTCAGCCCGGCGAGCCAGGGCAGCAGACGGTCGGCCAGCGCCAGGAACCGCGTCGGGTTGGCGAGATCGCTGAATTTGCGGATGGCCAGGCTGTTTTCGCTCATGTTGGCTCTTTAACGCTTAAGGCGCCCGGCTGCAATTGATCCGCGTCAATCGCCCGATCACGATCGAGTTGAAGCGCGGACCATAAATGTGTTCGATCTGAACAGTTTAGCGCCAAATCCATGGGAACGCCGCAAACACTTTCGCCCGTTCTGGCGCGATTGCGTCAATCGGACGCGTGCCGAAGGGCGGCAGCGGCGGCGACCGGGCCGATGACGGCGAAGAACAGGGTGATCGCCGCAAGGATCATCAAAGGCGGCAGGAACGGCGCCGGATCTTCGATCGCCGCATAGACGGCGCTGACGCCAAAGATCAGCACCGGGATCGCCAGCGGCAGCACCAGGATCGATACCAGCAGCCCCCCACGCGGCAGCGACACGGCAACCGCCGCACCCACAGCACCGATGAAGGTGATCGCCGGCGTGCCGATCAGAAGCGTCAGCATGGTGGCGCCGATGGCGATCTCGCTCATGTTCATGAAGAGCCCGAGCAGTGGCGAGGCAATTACCAGCGGCAGGCCGGTCGCCGCCCAATGGGCCGCGCATTTGACGAAGACGGTGGCAAGCAGCGGCGTTTCCTGCATCAGCATCAGGTCGAGCGAGCCATCGTCGCGCTCGGCCTGGAACAGCCGTTCGAGACCGAGCAGCGAGGCGAGCAGCGCCCCAATCCAGAGAATGGCGGGTCCGATGCGCGAAAGCAGGTTCAGGTCCGGACCGACGCCAAAGGGAATGACCGCCACCACCGTCATGAAAAAGAGCACGCCGATCATCGCCCCGCCGCCGGCGCGGATCGACAATTTGAGATCGCGGAAGAAGAGCGCGATCATAGCGGCCGTGTCCGGTTGGGCACGGGCGGATTTTCCGGCAATGGGCGTCCAGGCATCGCGTCCCTATGCATCATGCCAGTGGTCTCCCGCCAGATGCTCGAACCCCGTCATGTGCAGTTCCTTCGTGCGGTCGAGCCCGAGCGGCTGGTGGGTCGCCGCAATGACGACGCCGCCCTTGCCAAGATGCGCCTTCACCAGGTCGGCAAACAGCCGGTCGGCGCCGGCGTCAAGGGCTGCTGTCGGCTCGTCGAGGATCCAGATCGGCCGATAGGCAATGAGCAGCTTCGCCATCGCCATGCGCCGCTGCTGCCCGGCCGAGAGATAGCCGAAGGGCAGATGGGCGATATCCGGCAGGCCGACCGCTTCGACGGCCTCGGTGAGCGTCGCGCCCTTTCCCCCTGGTGAATCACCCATGAAGTCCCGCCAGAAGGAGAGATTTTCCGCGACGGTCAGTTCGCGCTTCATCGCATTGCGGTGTCCGAGATAGTGGCTGAGCTCGGATGGATGGGCTATTTCCGGGGGGCCATTCTCAAGTTTCAGATGCCCGCTTTCAGGCCTCAACAACCCCGCCAGAACCCTGAGCAAAGTCGACTTTCCCGACCCGTTCGGGCCTGTCACGACAAGGGCTTCAGAGGCGCCGAGAACAAAGGAAATATCGTTAAAAATCAGATCCTCACCGCGCTTCGCGCTCAACCCTTCAGCCATGAGGCGCATGAACTATCAGCTTCCCTTAACTCTCTTTGTCGCAGGGCAAAAAAAGTCCCCTTTCGACCTTCGTTGCTCTGGCACGTTTTGGAGAAATTATCTATAAGGCGGCCAACACGCCAGCGGTCGGCGTGAATTTCATCCAAGCGCCGAACATGGAAAGAATTTCCACGTACGGACAGCGGAAATGGCCGCACCCGCATCCCAATTCGCGCTTCACAGGCGCTCGGGCGTTCGTACGTCAGTTTTTGGCGATCAGACGGAACGGGGTATTATCCAGTGTCCAAGTCCCTAGATAGCTTCAATTGTCGCTCCACGCTCACCGTCAACGGTGTGGACTACGTCTATTACAGCCTGCCCAAGGCTGAGGCGAACGGTCTCGCCGGCGTATCCAAGCTTCCCTACTCGATGAAGGTTCTGCTCGAGAACCTGCTGCGCAACGAAGATGGCCGCTCCGTCACCAAGAAGGACATCGAGAACATTGCCGCCTGGCTCAACGACAAGGGCACGGCTGAAAACGAGATCGCCTACCGTCCGGCCCGCGTGCTGATGCAGGACTTCACCGGCGTTCCGGCCGTCGTTGACCTCGCAGCGATGCGCGACGCCATGGTCTCGCTCGGCGGCGACCCGGAGAAGATCAACCCGCTCGTTCCCGTCGACCTCGTCATCGACCACTCCGTCATCGTCGACGAATTCGGCACGCCGAACGCCTTTGCCCGCAACGTCGAACTCGAATACGAGCGCAACGGCGAGCGCTACCGCTTCCTGAAGTGGGGCCAGCAGGCATTCAAAAACTTCCGCGTCGTGCCTCCGGGCACAGGCATCTGTCATCAGGTCAATCTGGAGTATCTGGGCCAGACCGTCTGGACCCGTGAAGAAGATGGCGAAATCACCGCCTACCCGGATACCTGCGTCGGCACCGACAGCCACACCACCATGATCAACGGTCTCGGCGTTCTCGGCTGGGGCGTCGGCGGTATCGAGGCGGAAGCCGCGATGCTCGGCCAGCCGGTGTCCATGCTTCTGCCCGAGGTCATCGGCTTCAAGCTGACCGGCAAGCTCAAGGAAGGCGTTACCGCGACCGACCTCGTGCTCATGGTCGTCCAGATGCTGCGCAAGAAGGGCGTTGTCTCGAAGTTCGTCGAATTCTTCGGCCCGGGCCTCGACAACATGACGCTCGCCGACCGCGCCACCATCGGCAACATGGGCCCGGAATACGGCGCCACCTGCGGCTTCTTCCCGGTCGACAGCGAAACCATCAACTACCTCACCATGTCCGGCCGCGAAGAGAGCCGCATCGCTCTCGTCGAAGCCTATTCGAAGGCGCAAGGCATGTGGCGCGACGGTGACGGTTCCGAGCTCGTCTTCACCGACACGCTCGAACTCGACCTCGGTGACGTCGTTCCGGCCATGGCTGGTCCGAAGCGTCCGGAAGGCCGCATCCCGCTCGAAAACATCGCATCGGGCTTCGCAACCGCACTTGAAGGCGACTACAAGAAGCCGGGCCAGCTTTCGAACCGCTACGCCGTCGAAGGCACCGATTTCGATCTCGGCCATGGCGACGTTGCCATCGCCGCGATCACGTCGTGCACCAACACCTCCAACCCGTCGGTCCTGATCGCTGCCGGCCTTCTTGCCCGCAATGCGGTCGCCAAGGGCCTGAAGTCCAAGCCGTGGGTCAAGACCTCGCTCGCACCAGGATCGCAGGTCGTCGGCGAATACCTCGCCAAGTCGGGCCTGCAGAAGGACCTCGACGCGCTCGGCTTCAACCTCGTGGGCTTCGGCTGCACGACCTGCATCGGCAACTCCGGCCCGCTGCCGGCGCCGATCTCGAAGACGATCAACGACAAGGGCCTGATCGCCGCCGGCGTTCTCTCGGGCAACCGTAACTTCGAAGGCCGTATCTCACCGGACGTCCAGGCGAACTACCTCGCTTCGCCGCCGCTCGTCGTCGCCTACGCGCTTGCAGGTTCCGTCCAGAAGGACCTCACCAACGAGCCGCTCGGCGAGGACAAGGACGGCAAGCCGGTCTTCCTCAAGGACATCTGGCCGACCTCCAAGGAAATCCAGGAGTTCATCTTCAAGTACGTCACCCGCGAACTCTACGCGACCAAGTACGCCGACGTGTTCAAGGGCGACGAAAACTGGCAGGCCGTTCAGGTTCCTCCGGGCCAGACCTACGCCTGGGACGATGGTTCGACCTACGTGCAGAACCCGCCCTATTTCGTCGGCATGGGCAAGTCCGGTTCGGGCATTTCCGATATCAAGGGCGCCCGCGTGCTCGGTCTCTTCGGCGACAAGATCACCACCGACCACATCTCGCCGGCCGGTTCGATCAAGGCTGCCTCGCCGGCTGGTGCCTACCTCATCGGTCATGGCGTCGGCGTTGCCGACTTCAACCAGTACGGTACGCGTCGTGGC
Organism: Ensifer sp. NPDC090286; assembly: GCF_044769565.1. NCBI lineage: Bacteria > Pseudomonadati > Pseudomonadota > Alphaproteobacteria > Hyphomicrobiales > Rhizobiaceae > Ensifer > Ensifer sp. NPDC090286. The sequence goes on from NZ_JBIVYF010000007.1 coordinate 221,137, forward strand.
AACCATGAGGTGATGATGCGCGGCACGTTTGCCAACATCCGCATCCGCAACCACATGCTCGGCCCGAACGGCAAGGAAGGTGGCTACACCATCCACTATCCGTCGAAGGAAGAGATGTCGATCTACGACGCCGCCATGCAGTACAAGGAAGAGGGCGTTCCGCTCGTCATCTTCGCCGGCGTCGAATACGGCAACGGCTCGTCGCGCGACTGGGCTGCCAAGGGCACCAACCTGCTCGGCGTCAAGGCCGTCATTGCGCAGTCCTTCGAGCGTATCCACCGCTCGAACCTCGTCGGCATGGGCGTCATTCCCTTCGTCTTCGAAGAAGGCACGACCTGGGAATCGCTGGGCCTCAAGGGCGATGAGATCGTCACGATCGAAAACCTCGCCAACGTCCAGCCGCGCGAAAAGCGCATTGCCAAGGTCACCTATGGCGACGGCAGCGTGAAGGACGTGCCGCTGGTCTGCCGTATTGATACGCTGGATGAAGTGACCTACGTCAACAACGGCGGCATCCTGCAGACGGTTCTGCGCGACCTCGCCGCTTAATCGCGCGAGCGCAGACAAGGCTCTCGAGCCGGGACGCCGAAAGGCGCCCCGGCTCTTTCTTTGAGGTGCAACTGCCGCGATCCGGCTGCTGGATCGCACTCACTTGCCACCTCACTCCAACGTGACTTCCCGTTGATGCGGGGGCGTCGTATGTAGTGAACTCCCCCACAAGGAGTAGGCCGACGGCCGGTAACGAAGTGACGCCATGACATCCGCAGACCGTTCTTTCATTCGTCCTGTTGCACTGGCTCTCGGGCTGCTCGCAGCCGCCAGTACCCCCGTCGGGGCGCAGGAGAAACAGGCGGTCAAGGGCGTTGTCGAGCTGTTCACCAGCCAGGGCTGTTCGTCCTGTCCGCCGGCGGATGCGGCGCTGAAGTCGCTGGTCGACGAAGGCGATGTGGTGGCGCTCGCCTATCACGTCGACTACTGGAACTATCTCGGCTGGGCCGACACGCTGGCATCGAAGGAAAACACCGAGCGGCAATATGCCTATGCGCGCATGCTCGGTCGCAACGGCGTCTACACGCCGCAGGCGATCCTGAATGGCCGCGACCATTTGAACGGCGGCAACCTGCAGGCAATCAAGACGCGGCTGGAGACGATGAAGGCGGAAGGCAAGGGGCTTGCCGTTCCCGTCGACGCCAAGATCCTCGGTGAAGAAATCCAGATCACCGTCGGCAGCGGTATCGGCAAGGCCAATGTCGTCGTCGTCTATTTCGATCGCGCCAAGATCGTGAAGATGGAAAAGGGGGAAAACAGCGGCAAGGAAGTCCCCTATTGGCATGCGGTGCGTGACATTCAGACGATCGGCATGTGGGACGGCCAGCCTGCGACCTTCACGCTGCCGGCGACGGTGTTGACCGAGCGCCCCGGAAACAGCGGCTGCGCGATTCTGTTGCAATCGATGAAGGACAAGGAAACGCCGGGCGCCATCATCGGCGCTGCGGCCGTGCTCGCCGGCCCTCAGGGCAAATTGTAGGGACGGCGAAGCGCAAGGGGTTGGTTCGGCCCGGCAGCATCGAGGGGCTGGGGCTGAGGGTTCGAAGTTACCGGACCGAACCGGCCATAACTGCGTTCGGTGAACTCCCGCAGCATGACGATCTGACCGGACATACGGTGGCAACGACTCTGTCCGTCAGCGCCCGCGAGTTTTGCGATGAATTGGGGCGCCGGTTTGACTGAAATGGGGCAGAGGTAAGAAATGACCTCACCGTCCCATGGCTTCCGGCTTGCTTTTCGGCTCGTGTCAGGCACACTGTAATCGTTCTGTCACAACAGAAGGCCGGATTGCCGATGACCGATGAGCCGGATTTGCCGCAAGGCGAGGCGCGCCATCAGCGCGAGACCACTTCCGAAGTGGTCGTCGATCTTCACGAATACAAGAACGCCAAGAACGCTCCCCCCATCACTTTCCATCGCCGCGAACTAGACCAGATCCTATGGGTCTACGGTCGCATGGTCGGCGAAGGCGAGTGGCGGGACTACGCCATCGACCACTTGAGGGACCGCGCGGTCTTCTCGGTGTTCAAACGTTCGGGCGAAATGCCGCTCTACCGGATCGAGAAGAACCCGAAACTGGCCGCGAAGCAGGGCGCCTATAGCGTGCTGAACATTCACGGCACGATCCTGAAACGCGGTCACGAGCTTGCCCAGGTGCTCAAGGTATTCGACAAGGTGCTGAGGCTGGTGGAAACCTGACCACCCGGGAAAGGGTGCTATCAGGGCGCACGCCGACGTCACAGGCGGCAACGGCACGATTTGCCTATGCGCGCTGCGAGCGCGCTTCGCCGACCGAGATCCTTCAGCAAGCGACGATCACTGGTAGAGCGTGTCCGGATAGACGTCTTCCGGCGGGTCGGTCGCCTGCCCCTCGCCAAGCGCGAGCTGCATGATCGTCGTGTCGAGCCAGCGGCCGTGCTTGAAGCCGGTCGCTTTCATCGTGCCCTGGAGTTCGAAGCCGAGCGACCGGTGTACGGCGATCGAGGCCGGATGGGCACCGCCGATCACCGCGACCATCTGGCGGAAGCCGAGCTCCGTGCAACGCCGCACGAGTTCGACCAGCAGCGCCTTGCCGGCACCCTTGCCGCGCGCTTCCGGCGCCAGGTAGATGGAATCCTCGACCAGGAAGCGATAGGCCGTGCGCGTGCGGAAACCGGATGCGTAGGCATAGCCGATGATCGTCCCGCCCTCGTCTACCGCGACCATATAAGGGTAGCCGTTGCCGATGATCGTTTCGAACCGGGCCCGCATCTCCTTTTCGGATGGCGGGTTGATCTCGTAGGTCGCGACACCGTGCAACACGGATTCGCGATAGATCTCGGTGACGACGGGAAGATCGGCCAGGGTGGCGTCGCGCAGGGTCAGGGACATGGCTTTAAACTTGATCCCAAGGTTTCGTCGTCCTTTCACTCCCACGGAGCCCGGACGCTTTCAAGCTGCTTGAAGAAACAAAAAAGGCGGCCGAAGCCGCCTTTTCCGTCTGCTGTTCAGACTTAGTTGTTCCGGTTGCCCATGAACTGGAGCAGGAACATGAACAGGTTGATGAAGTCGAGGTAGAGCGTCAGCGCGCCCATGATCGCCTTGCGGCCGGCAACGGTGCTGTCATCGGCTTCAAAGTACATTTCCTTGATCTTCTGCGTGTCGTAGGCGGTGAGGCCTGCGAAGATCAGCACGCCGATCACGTTGATCGCGAAGGCGAGCGCCGAAGAGCCGAGGAAGATGTTGACGATAGACGCGATGATGACGCCGAACAGACCCATGATCAGGAACGAGCCCATGCCGGACAGGTCCTTCTTCGTGGTGTAGCCGTAAAGCGACAGGGCGCCGAACGAAGCGGCGGTCACGAAGAACGTCTGAACGATGCTCTGGCCGGTGTAGATCACGAAGATCGACGACAGCGACAGACCCATCAGGGCGGCATAGATCCAGAACGTCGTCTGCGCGGCAGAAACGCTCATGCTATTGATGCGGAAGCTCATGAAGAACACGAGTCCCAGCGGCGCCAGCATCACCACCCACTTCAGCGGGCTCGTGTAGATCGCAGCACCGAAGGCAGTCAGCTGGCCATCCGAAAACGCCATCTGGAAGGCCAGGTAGGCCGCGACGCCAGTGATCGCCAGACCAAGCGCCATCAGGTTGTAGACCTTCAGCATGTATGCGCGAAGGCCTTCGTCAATCACGGCACCCGCCTGAGCGCCGGCGGGCGACATTCGGGTTTGGTAATTTCTCAGATCAGCCATTGTTTCCTCATTCAAGCTCCGGTGGATGTTACGGTGTCGGGCGGCGAGTATCGCCCTGGAAGATGAGCTTCCACGCCCAGGCGCCGCTGCGGAGCTCCAGCATGCCTGTGGACAAATATGATGCCGAAACCCGCTGCACACAAGACCCGGCACTCCCGGATTCCGTTGCACCGGACCGATTCAGTCCGGTGCAATAGGGATTTACGGTTAACTCGGCCCGGTCAAAGTTCGCGCAGGACCGGCGCCGCCTTCTGCCCGAGAATGCGCCATGTACCGGCAAGTCCGATGCCGACCGTCATCACCAGCGCCGCCACAACCGTCACGATCGCCACGTCGGGCAGGAAGCTCGACGGCAGCGTCATGATGCGGTTGACGACGAACCAGGCGGCGATACCGCCGGCAAACAGCGCAAAAACGGCGGTTGCAAGACCGAGGATTGCGTATTCGTAGCTGAACGCCTTGATGAGCGTCACCCGCGTTGCGCCCAGCGTCTTCAGGACGACCGCGTCATGGACGCGCGCCCGGTTGCCGGCAGCAAGCGCGCCGGCCAGCACCAGCACGGAAGCGACCAGCGCCACGGCCGCCGCCGCCCGGATCGCCGTTGCCAGCTGCCCGAGCAGACCATTCACAATGTCGAGAGCGTCCTTCACCCGTACGCTGGTGATCGTCGGATAGGCATTGGTGACGGCCTTCAGGACCGCCGCCTCCTCTTCCGGCGTCGCCGACGGATCGATCACCGTCGCCAGCCAGGCATGCGGCGCGCCGGCAAAGGTATTTGGCGAGAACACCATGACGAAGTTGATCGACAGCGATTCCCACTCGACATTGCGGAAATTGGCGATCTTGGCGGTGATGTTGCGGCCGAGCACGTTGACGGTGACCGTATCGCCGATCTTCAGGCTGAGTTCGCCGGCCTCCTCCGACGAGAAGGAAACCAGGGGTTCGCCACTGTAGTCCGCCGGCCACCAGGTGCCCTCGGACAGCGTCGAGTTCTCCGGCTTGTTCTTGGCGTACGTGATGCCGCGGTCGCCACGCAGCACCCATTGGCCTGCGGGCGGCACGTTGCGGCTGTTCACGTCCTCGCCGTTGAAGGCGGTGATGCGGCCGCGCAGCATCGGCACTTCGATGACCTTGCCCTTCGGGATCGCCTGGTTCAGCACCGAGCGGAAACCTTCGATCTCGCTGCCCTGGATATCGACGAAGAAGAAGTTCGGCGCGCGCTCCGCCATGCTGCCGGTGAGTTCGCGGCGCAGATTGCCGTCGATCAGCGCCAGCGTCACGAGCAGCGCAAGCCCGAGGCCGAGCGACAGCACCACCGAGGAGGTCAGCGCACCCGGGCGGTGAATGTTGCCGATCGCAAGTCTGAGAGCCGGGGAATTGACCCGCGGGCTGCGGCGCGCGAGCCAGGCGATCGCAAGCGCAACGGCCCGAAGCACGATGAAGGCGAAGGCGATCGCGCCGAGGAAGACGAGCGAAATGTAGCGGTCGTAGGCCGTAAAGATCGCCAGCCCGGCGAGCGCGGCAAGGCACGCAACGGCACCGAGCAGATAGGGCCATGCCGGAAAGCCCGAGGGGTCGAAGCCCTGCTGGCGGAAGAGCGCCGTCGCCGGAATGGCGCGCGCCCGGCCGAGCGGCAGGATGGCGAAGGTCAGCGCCGTCAGCACACCGAACAGCGCGGCAAGCCCGAGCGCGCCCGGATAGAGATGAAAGGCGGTCGAAATCGGCAGCAGGTCGGCCAGGAACTGCGCCGCGACAAAGGGGATCAGGGCCCCGAGCACGAGCCCGATGACGATGCCGATCAGGGCGATCATCAGGATCTGCGCGAGATAGATCATCGCCACCAAGGCGGCAGGTGCGCCCAGGCATTTGAAGGTCGCGATCACGCTGCGCTTGGCATCGAGATAGGCGCGCACCGCATTGGCGACGCCGACGCCGCCGACGATCAGCGCCGTCAGGCCGACAAGCGTCAGGAACTGCGAGAAGCGGGTGATGTTGGCCGTCAGCGCCGGTGCTGCGTTGCCGCTGGTGCGGATCGACCAGCCGGCGGCCGGCTGGCTTTTCTCCGCCTCGGTGCGAACGGCGGCGACCCCTGCCGGGTCGGCAAGCTTCACCTTGTATGTGTGCTCGACGAGGCTTCCGGTCTGCACCAGTCCCGTCGCCGCCAGGGCTTCTTCCGAAACCATCAGGCGCGGCGCGAAGCCAAAACCGTCGGAAAGCGCGTCCGGCTCGCGCGTGATCGTGCCGGCGATCCGGACACGGGCGTTGCCAAGAAGGATTTCGTCTCCGACTTTGACGTCGAGGCGGTCGAGCAGCAGAGGCGCCACCACCGCACCGAAGACGTCGCCGTCGCGGGCGATGAGGTCGTGCAACGGCCGGTCGGGTTCGCTTTCCAGCGTGCCATAGAGCGGATAGGCCGCATCGACGGCCTTCAGTTCCACCAGGGCCTGGTTGGATCCATCCGGCAATCGCGCCATCGATCGGAGGCCGGCGGAAACCGCAACGGTTCCAAGGCTATCGAGATAAGCGCGCTCTTCCGCCGTTGCGACACGATTGTTGAGCTCGAAGCGTATATCGCCGGCAAGCAGTTCCTGCCCCTGAGAGGCGATCGTCGCGGTGATCGATTGCGACAGCGAGTTGACGCCGGCAATCGCCGCGGTCCCGAGCGCAATGCAGGCGAGGAAGATGTAGAAGCCCTTGAGCCCGCCGCGCATTTCACGCAGCGCCAACCTGAGGGCAAGCAGCGGCCTCAGCCGTACCGGAGGCGCGCCAATCATGCGGAGGCCGCCTGCTGGACCGGCGCAACCGCCACGGGGTCCGCCGCACCGCCGGCAACGATCTCGCCCGAGCGCACCCGCACCTGCCGCGCGCAACGGTCGGCAAGGGCGGCGTCATGGGTCACGAGCACGAGTGTCATGCCACGGTCACGCTGTTCGGCGAAAAGCAGATCGGCAATCTGCCGTCCGGTTTCGGCGTCGAGGTTACCGGTCGGTTCATCGGCGATCAGAAGTTTCGGCGAAGGCGCAAGCGCCCGTGCGATCGCAACGCGCTGCTGCTCGCCGCCCGAGAGCTGGCCCGGATAGTGGCTGAGCCGCTCGCCGAGGCCGACGGCGACAAGCTCCTTGCGCGCAATCTCGAAGGCGCCGGGGACATTGGCAAGCTCAAGCGGCACGGCGACGTTTTCGAGCGCCGTCATGTTGGGAATGAGGTGGAAGGACTGGAAGACGATGCCGATGTTGCGTCCGCGAAAGTCCGCTACCCGGTCCTCGTCGAGCCGGTGCAGCGGCGTGCCGTCGATAACGATCTCGCCGCGATCCAGCCGCTCGAGTCCGGCAAGCACCATCAGCAATGTCGACTTGCCCGAACCGGACGGGCCGACGATGCCGACGGATTCTCCGGCATCGATCGTCAGGCTCATGTCCTTCAGCACATGCACCGAGGCGGCCGCCTCGCCCAGCGTCAGATCCGCGTTTTTAAGTTCGATGATGGTGCTGGCCAAGCGAAACAACCCTATATGAAACGAAGTGGGGAACAGAAACGGCATTCGGGATTTAGGAACAGGCCCATGGCATTAAAAGGATTTCAACGGGTTTTCTTGGCACTGATGATGACATTTGCGTTATCATGCACGGCACGCGCCGAGACGATCAGCCTCATCGGCTTCGGCGACAGCCTGATGGCGGGTTATCAGCTCCCGCCGGAGGACGCCTTCCCGGCCCGGCTCGAAAAGGCGCTGAAGGAAAAGGGCTTCGACGTGACGATCGCGAACGCCGGCGTTTCCGGCGACACGAGTTCCGGCGGTCTTGCCCGCATCGACTGGTCGGTGCCGGATGGCACCAAGGGCGTGATCCTCGAGCTCGGCGCCAACGACGCGCTGCGCGGCATCGCGCCTGAAGAGACCCGTAAGAACGTCGAGGCGATGATCACCCGGTTGAAGGACCGCGGCATCGCCGTGCTGCTGGCCGGCATGATGGCGCCGCCGAACATGGGCGCCGACTACGCCGCCCGCTTCAACCCGATCTATCCGGAACTCGCCGAAAAATACGGGCTGGAACTCTATCCGTTCTTTCTCGATGGCGTGGTGACCGAGGCCAAGCTCAAGCTCGAAGACGGCATGCATCCCAATGGCGACGGGGTCGGCGTCATGGTCGAGAAGGCCCTGCCCGTCGTCGAACGGTTTCTGGCAACGCTGAATAAGACGGAGTGATGACACCGTCCACAGTTAAGACAACGTTAATATTCTGAAGCGTCAAATACCAGTTGCGTGCAGATGCGATGCGTGATTCGCTAAGACATCTGCAAGAGATTCGGGGAGCTCGCCATGCCGAGACTATTCACCGCCCTCGAAATTCCGCGCAATGCTGCAATGAGTCTTTCATTGCTGCGCGGAGGTCTTCCCGGAGCTCGCTGGATCGATGTGGAGAACTACCACATCACCCTGCGCTTCATCGGTGACGTCGACTGGCGCACCGCCGACGAGATCATCGACAAGCTCGATCGCATCGAACGTCCCGAATTCCAGCTGCAACTGACCGGCACCGGCGCCTTCGGCTCGAAGAAGCCGCATTCGGTCTGGGCCGGCGTCACCAATCATCCGGAAATGTATGCGCTGCAGGCCGAAATCGAGCGCATCTGCCAGCGGCTCGGACTGGGGCCGGACCCGCGCAAGTTCACCCCGCACGTGACGCTCGCCCGACTGCGCTCCAGCCGTGTCGAAGACGTGGTCGAGTACCTCTCCGGGCGCGGCAACTTTATGACCTCGCTCTTCAACGTTTCCCGCTTCGTGCTGCTCTCGTCGCGCGATTCGGTCGGCGGCGGACCCTACCTGACGGAAGAGGTCTTCCCGCTTCACGAGGTGCGTTCGCCGAACCTTTCGAGCAACGACGAACATCCGGCCTCAAGCATCTGGTAAAGCGCCTCGAAGGCTTCCGGCCCGTCATAGTAGGGATCCGGCACGTCCCGGCTCTCGCCTGACGCATAGTCGAGAAAGAGATGCACCTTCTGCGCCGTACCCTCAGACGCGAGCCTTCTCAGCGTGCGAACATTGTTCTCGTCCATGCCGAGGATGATGTCGAAATCGTCGAAATCTGCCGCCGCCACCTGGCGTCCGCGCAGCGTGGAAATATCGATGCCGTGACGCCTTGCCGCCTGGATTGATCGCCGGTCCGGCGGATCGCCGATATGCCAAGCGCCGGTTCCCGCCGAATCGACCTCCAGCGCGAAAGCCAATCCCTTTTGCTCCGCCAAGGCGCGCAACACGCCCTCGGCAAGCGGCGACCGGCAGATGTTGCCGAGACAAACGAAAAGAACTCTGACCGGTTTCATGCTATTCAGATTCGAAGGCTGGAGACAGTGGACGCTTATACGCGACAGCGCGGCCTTCGAACAGGCGGATGGGAGGAAGAGAGCGATGGCAGCGGAGAAACTGGACGAGGCAGCGATTGCCGACAACCTGCACAAGATGGAAGGTTGGGTGCGGGCCGAAGACGGCAACTCGATCTGGAAGGCCTTCCGCTTCAAGAACTTCGTCGAGGCCTTCGGCTTCATGACCGAATGCGCGATCGTCGCCGAAAAGCTCAACCATCACCCGGAATGGTTCAACGTCTACAATCGCGTCGACGTGACGCTGACGACCCATGACGCCGGCGGATTGAGCGAACTCGACTTCAAGCTGGCTGCGCGCATGGACAAGGCAGCGGCCGGCCGCATGCCCGATCATTTGAAATAGAATAGCCAATCCCCATATTGTGAAGCGCTGCAACAGCGGAAGCGGGACGATGGACGACATCAAGATCGGTGAAATTCTCTTGCCGGGCGAAGAATCCGAGCAGGAGCGGCGGGAAAAGCGCGTGAAGCGCCGCTTCTGGCCCACCTTTCGAAGGGCTGCCCGGCAGATCCCCTTCAGCCGTGACCTGGTTGCCGCCTATTACTGCGCCATCGATCCGAAGACGCCGACGCGCACCCGCGGCATCCTGCTTGCCGCCCTCGCCTACTTCGTGCTGCCGATCGATATCATCCCGGACGTGCTGGCCGTCGTCGGCTTCTCCGACGACGTGGCCGTCTTGACCGCGGCCTTTGCTGCGATCAGCGGGCAGATCAAGGAAACGCACTATACCAAGGCCGACGAGACGCTGGCCGACACGCCGGAGAGCTGACGCCGGACGCACGGCTGTCCGGTTGTGGCGCCCCATTCCCGCCCAAAAGTCAAACTCTTGCCCAATTCTTTGTGGCATACACATGCAAATGACGCCGGCCGCGCGATTTGGCGTGGCTGACGTCAAAGATTGGCTTGGGGCAGGAAACCTTCCGGAACGGCATTCCGAGGCAAGGCGCATCCGGCATCGAACCCGGTTCGGCGAAGATGCGAAGCGGCGGTCGGAAAGCATTGCGGGGCAAACCGCGCCGTTTCGGGGCTAAAAGCCGAGGTTTTCGGCCATCGTTGACGGTTTGGTAACCTGAATTAAGTCAAAACAAATTCAAATGATGACTACGCGTCGCCCGTCTAACCTGTTTCGGGTGATCGAAGAGCAAGAAAAGCGGCAGGACCTCATGTTTGTAAGAAAGATCGCAACCGCAATCGCACTCGTTCTGGCGACCGCCAGCGTGGCTGCCGCCCAGTCACCGACGCGCATCCAGCAGTTCAATGCCTGGGGCGCCTATTCCTACAACGCCGGCGGCGGCAAGGTCTGCTACGTGCTCTCGGTTCCGAAGGACAAGAGCCCGGCCGGCGTCGACCATGGCGACATCTTCTTCCTGGTTTCCCAGCGCCCCGGCCAGAACATCAGCTACGAGCCGCAGGCGATGATGGGCTATCCCCTCCAGGAGAACTCCAAGGTCAACGTCGTCATCGACGGCCGCACCTTCGTGATGTTCACCAAGGGCAACTCCGCCTGGGTCGAAAACGCTGCCGAAGAGCCGGCGCTCGTCGCCGCGATGAAGAACGGCAAGGCCATGTCGGTCAACGCCAAGTCGCGCAAGGGCACGGCAACCTCCTACTCCTACTCGCTCTCGGGCATCTCCGCTGCGTTGAAGCAGATCGAGGCCTGCAAGTAATCACGGGACGACACGTCACGCGCAAAGGGCCGGCTGCAGAGCCGGCCTTTTGCGTTCACGGACCCTGCCTCGTGACTCCGGGCCAAAACAATGCTAAAGCCCGGCCCAACTTGAGAGCCTCCGCGCCCCAATTGGCCGCTTTCGATGGCTCGACCGATTTCAATTCGCGCATCAGGACGATTTCCGGACCCGCTCTCCGGACGGCCTCACGCCGTATGACAGGACATCATGAGCATGGCAGCCACTGAAATTCTGAACCGGGTGGAAATCGCCAAGGCACCCCAAGTGCGCGCAGCCGTAGAGGCGGAAAAGCCGTCGCTGATCGGTCTTCTGCGCGAGGACATGGCCAAGGCGCTGGTCGAAAAGGGCGTGCCGGAGCGCCAGGTCAAGATGCGCGTCAGCCAGCTCTGGCATTGGCTCTATGTGCGCGGCGTCTCCGACTTCGACCATATGACGAACGTGTCGAAGGACATGCGCGAGATGCTGAAGCAGCATTTCACCATCGCACGCCCCGAGATCGTCGAAGAGCAGATTTCCGGTGACGGTACCCGCAAGTGGCTGCTGCGCTTCCCGGCGCGCGGCGCCGGCCGCCCGGTCGAGATCGAGACCGTCTACATTCCCGAAGAAGGCCGCGGCACGCTCTGCATTTCCAGCCAGGTCGGCTGCACGCTCACCTGTTCCTTCTGTCACACCGGCACGCAGAAGCTGGTACGCAACCTGACGGCCGAGGAGATTCTGGCGCAGCTGCTGCTTGCCCGCGACCGGCTCGGCGATTTCCCCGAGCGCGATACGCCGCAGGGCGCAATCGTGCCGGCCGAAGGCCGCAAGATCACCAACATCGTGATGATGGGCATGGGCGAACCGCTCTACAATTTCGAGCACGTCAAGACCGCGCTTCTGATCGCCTCCGACGGCGAAGGCCTGTCGCTCTCCAAGCGCCGCATCACCCTTTCGACCTCCGGCATCGTGCCGGAGATCTACCGCACCGGCGAGGAAATCGGCGTCATGCTGGCGATTTCGCTGCATGCGGTGCGTGACGACCTGCGCGACATGCTGGTGCCGATCAACAAGAAGTACCCGCTGAAGGAACTGATGGACGCCTGCCGCGCCTATCCGGGGCTTTCGAACGCTCGTCGCATCACTTTCGAATATGTGATGCTCAAGGACGTCAACGACAGCCTGGAAGACGCCAAGCAACTGGTGAAGCTCTTGAAGGGCGTGCCGGCGAAGATCAACCTCATCCCGTTCAACCCCTGGCCGGGCACCAACTACCAGTGTTCCGACTGGGAGCACATCGAGAAGTTCGCCGACTTCATCAACCAGGCCGGCTACGCCTCGCCGATCCGCACGCCCCGCGGCCGCGACATCCTCGCCGCCTGCGGCCAGCTGAAGTCGGAATCGGAACGCATGCGCAAGGTCGACCGCCTCGCCTTCGAGGCGATGATGATCGCCAACCACGGCGAAGATTGAGCCGTAGCGCCTGCTTGCGGTTCCTCCACTCTGCCATCACCCATCGATGAAGAACTTTGATGGGTGATGCAGATCCTATCGATTGATTTCATGTCCCCGGTTTCCTAAGAAAGCGGGAAATCAATTCAGGAGGACAACCCATGCGCTCACTTCTCATCGCCCTTGCCGCCACGGTGGCATTCACCCTGCCCGCCCGTGCCGATGAGGTGACCGTCGCCGTGACCGCGATCGTCGAGCACCCGGCGCTCGATGCCGCCCGCGACGGCGTGAAGGATGCGCTGGCCGCCGCCGGCTACAAGGAAGGCGAGAACCTCAAGTTCCTCTACGAGTCGGCCCAGGGCAACCCGGCGACCGCCGCCCAGATCGCCCGTCAGTTCGCCGGCGAAGCCCCGAACGTGATCGTTCCTATCTCCACGCCGTCGGCACAGGCGGTCGTCTCCTCGACCCGTGATATCCCGGTCGTCTTCACGGCCGTGTCCGACCCGGTCGGCGCGCAGCTGGTTAAGGACATGGACAAGCCCGGCGGCAACGTCACCGGCCTCTCCGACATGTCGCCGGTTGCCGAGCACGTCGCCCTGATCAAGGAAATCCTGCCGAACGCCAAGTCGATCGGCTACCTCTACAACTCCGGCGAGGCCAACTCCGTTTCGCTGCTCGCGGTGCTGAAGACCGAAGCCGAAAAGGCTGGCCTGACCGTCGTCGAGTCCGCCGCGACCAAGTCGGCTGAAGTCCAGGGTGCTGCCCGCGCTCTCGTCGGCCGCGCCGACGCGATCTACGTACCGACCGACAACACGATCATCTCCGCGCTCGAAGGTGCCGTCGCCGTCGCCGAGGAAGCCAAGCTGCCGCTCTTCACCGCCGACACGGATTCCGTTGCCCGCGGCTCGCTCGCAGCCCTCGGCTTCAACTACTACGACGTCGGCAAGCAGACCGGCGAAATCGTCGTTCGCATCCTCAAGGGCGAAAACCCGGGTGATATCGGCGTCAAGGTTGCTGCCGGTTCCGACCTGGTGATCAACAAGAAGGCCGCCGAGAAAATGGGCGTCACCCTTCCGGAAAGTGTCGTAAAGCGCGCAACCCGCGTCGTTGAATAACGCTTTCGACCTTTTCAGGTTCAAGTTTGTTGCGTTTTGCCCGCCTCCGTTCCATACGGGGGCGGTTCGCTATGAGGGGCCTGATCCTTTGGATCTCGGGGCCGCTCCGAAAGTTCTGAGCCGCACATGCGCCGGCCTTGGGCCCCATGTGCCAAGCGGGAGCGTCGCGCCCATAACGACAACCACGCGCGACACGTAAAAAGAGGGTCTGGGGTTGAGTCTAATCGCTTTCTGGGGAGCCGTGGAACTGGGGCTGGTCTACGCCTTCGTCGCCCTTGGCGTCTTTCTCGCATTCCGGGTGCTCGATTTCCCCGACCTGACCGTCGACGGATCCTTTCCGCTGGGGGCAGCCGTCACCGCCGTGCTGATCATCGCCGGCGTCAACCCGTGGCTTGCGGCCTGTGTCGCCATGGTGGCGGGTGCCGCTGCCGGTATCGTCACGGCGATGCTCAACGTGCGCTTCAAGATCCTCAACCTGCTCGCCTCGATCCTGACGATGATCGCGCTGTTCTCGGTGAACCTGCGCGTCATGGGCAAGCCGAACGTCGCGCTGATCAATGCCGACACGATGCTATCGCCCTTCTATGGCCTCGGCTTGCGTGATTTCTATGTCCGGCCGCTGTTCATCGGCGTGCTCGTCGTCGTCGCCGTCATCATTGTCTGGCGCTTCCTTGAGAGCGATGCCGGCCTTGCGATGCGCGCCACCGGCGCCAATGCCCGCATGGCCCGGGCGCAAGGCGTCGACACCAACCGCCAGATCTATCTCGGCATGGCAATCTCCAACGCACTCGTCGCCTTCGGCGGCGCACTCTTTGCCCAGACCAACGGTTTCGCCGACGTCACCTCGGGCGTCGGCACGATCGTCGTCGGCCTCGCAGCCGTTATCATCGGCGAAACGCTGCTCGGTGCCCGCGGCATCCTGATTGCGCTCATCGGCTGCGTGCTCGGCTCGATCCTCTACCGCATCGCCATCCAGCTGGCGCTCTCGACCGACATGCTCGGACTGCAGGCTTCCGACCTCAACTTCGTCACCGCAGCCCTCGTCACCTTCGCCCTCGTCCTTCCCCGCCTGCGTCGTGGAGGTGCGGCATGATCAGCGTCAACAATATCCAGGTCATCTTCGGCAAAGGCACGCCGCTTCAGAAGCAGGCGCTGAACGGCGTCAGTCTGACGATCGAGCAAGGCTCGTTCGTTACCGTCATCGGCTCTAACGGTGCCGGCAAGTCGACGCTCCTCGGCGTGCTCGCCGGCGACGTGCTTCCGAGCGCCGGCCAGGTGATGATCGGCAAGACCGACGTCAGCCGCAAGGGCACCGCCGCCCGCGCCGGCCTCGTCGCCCGCGTCTTCCAGGATCCGCTGACCGGCAGCTGCGGCGCGCTCTCGATCGAGGAAAACCTGGCGCTCGCCGCCAAGCGCGGCGAGGCGCGCGGCCTCACCGCCGCCCTCGGCCCGAAGCGTCGCGAACATTTCCGCGAGCGCATCGCCGAACTCAACCTCGGCCTTGAAAACCGCATGGGCGACCGCATGGATCTTCTGTCCGGCGGCCAACGCCAGGCGGTCTCGCTGGTCATGGCGACGCTCGCCGGCTCCGAAGTGCTGCTGCTCGACGAACACACGGCTGCGCTCGACCCGGGCATGGCCGAATTCGTGATGAACCTGACGCAGAAGATCGTTTCCGAGCGCAAGCTGACGACGATGATGGTGACCCACTCGATGCGCCAGGCGCTCGACTACGGCCACCGCACCATCATGCTGCACGGTGGCGAGATCGTGCTCGACGTCGCCGGCGACAGTCGCAAGGAACTGCAGGTCGAAGACCTCATCGCCATGTTCCGCCGCATCCGCGGCCAGACGCTCGACGACGACGCACTGCTCATCGGCTGAGTACGGAAGACGACTTCAGAATAAGGCCCGGACATCCACGATTGTCCGGGCTTTTTGTTTACCGCGCCGTCGTCATGAAGATCTTCACCGCGAACACCGAGAAGACGCCGGCGAAGCTGAAGTCCAGTGCCCGCATCACGCCCCTGTTGCGCTGCAGCCAGGAGGCAAGCCAGTCGGCAGTGAAGACGACCAGCATGTTCACCGGCATGCCGATGGCGATGAAGAACGCGCCGAGGAACAGAAGCTTGCCGGTGACCGAGGGATCGTCGGCGCTGACGAACTGCGGCAGGAAGGTCATGAAGAAGATGATGACCTTAGGATTCAAAAGGTTCACCCAGAATCCAGCCGAGATGTTGGCAAGCGCCTTGCCTTCCGTCGGCTCGACCTTCTGCACCGAAATACTGGAGCCGAAGCGGATCGCCTGGATGGCAAGCCACAGCAGATAGGCGGCACCGCCGGTCTTGAGGATGGCAAAGGCGGTCGGCGAAGCGGTGATCAGCGCCGAGATGCCGAAGGCGACGAGCAGCGTGTGCACGACGATGCCGAAGCTGGTACCGAGCACGACGAAAAGGGCTGCCTTCTTGCCCTGGGCGAGCGCCCGGCTGATGGAAAGCGTCATGTCCGGGCCGGGCGTGGCCGCCAGAAGCAGCGTCGCAGCCGCGAAGGTCAGGAGGGTCGGCAGGCTGGGAATGAAGTCCATCATCGTTTCCTCGGCGCGGGGGTCGCCTCCAGTAATCATGCGCCTGCGCTTTTGCCAGCGGATTCGCATCGTCAGGCGTTCTAGCGCTTGTATCGCCGCAGGTTCTGGCTAAAGTGCCGCAGATTTGCACGCGGCATCGCCGCCCTCCCCAAGACCAGACGGACGGAAACCATGGCATCGCATAAAGACGTGAAAAAGGTCGTTCTCGCCTATTCGGGCGGTCTCGACACCTCGATCATCCTGAAGTGGCTGCAGACCGAACTCGGCGCGGAAGTCGTCACCTTCACCGCCGACCTCGGCCAGGGCGAAGAGCTCGAGCCGGCCCGCAAGAAGGCCGAGATGCTCGGCATCAAGGAGATCTACATCGAGGACGTCCGCGAGGAGTTCGTCAAGGATTTCGTCTTCCCGATGTTCCGCGCCAACGCCGTCTATGAGGGCGTCTACCTGCTCGGCACTTCGATTGCCCGGCCGCTGATCTCCAAGCACCTGATCGACATCGCCAAGAAGACCGGTGCCGACGCGATCGCCCATGGCGCCACCGGCAAGGGCAACGACCAGGTTCGTTTCGAGCTTTCGGCCTATGCGCTGAACCCCGACATCAAGATCATCGCTCCGTGGCGCGACTGGTCGTTCAAGAGCCGCACCGACCTGCTCGAATTCGCCGAAAAGCACCAGATCCCGGTTGCCAAGGACAAGAAGGGCGAAGCGCCGTTCTCCGTCGACGCCAACCTGCTGCACTCCTCGTCCGAGGGCAAGGTTCTCGAAGACCCGGCACTGGAAGCCCCTGAATACGTGCACATGCGCACGATCTCGCCGGAAGCCGCTCCGGATCAGGCGACCGTCATCAAGATCGGCTTCGAGCGCGGCGACGCCGTCTCGATCAACGGCGTGCGCCTGTCGCCGGCAAGCCTGCTTGCCAAGCTCAACGAATACGGCCGCGACAACGGTATCGGTCGCCTCGACCTCGTGGAGAACCGCTTCGTCGGCATGAAGTCGCGCGGTGTCTACGAGACCCCCGGCGGCACCATCCTGCTCTCGGCGCACCGCGCAATCGAGAGCATCACGCTCGACCGGGGTGCTGCCCACCTCAAGGACGAGCTGATGCCGCGCTACGCCGAGCTGATCTATTACGGCTTCTGGTTCTCGCCGGAGCGCGAGATGCTGCAGGCGGCGATCGACAAGAGCCAGGAGCATGTCGAAGGCGAAGTGACGCTGAAGCTCTACAAGGGCAACGTCATGGTCATCGGCCGCGAGAGCGACAAGTCGCTCTACTCCGACAAGCTCGTCACCTTCGAGGACGACCAGGGCGCCTACGACCAGAAGGACGCTGCCGGCTTCATCAAGCTCAACGCACTGCGCCTGCGCACGCTGGCCGCGCGCAACCGCTAAGCCACTATCCAGTGAAGAAAAAAGCCTCCGCGATCCTTTCGCGGAGGCTTTTTCGTGCCCACTACTCCGCCGCTTGCTGCAACGGATCCTTGCGCTCGACCGGCGCGTCCAGCGGACGCAGCCGAATGGTGCGGCGATACCAGACATAGCTCAGGATACAGACGAGGCCGAAGCATGGAATGATCGTGCCGAGCGCCATCACCGGAACGCCGACTGCAGCGGCGATCGCGCCTCCGAGCAGCCCCGAGCCCATCTGTACGAAACCCATCATCGCCGAGGCCGTACCGGCGATCGCGGGAAATGGCGCCATCGCCGCCGTCATCATGTAGGGCATGACGAAAGCGATGCCGAAGGAATAGATGCCGATCGGCAGCATGACCGAGAGGAAGCTCGGCACGATCAGGTGCATGCTGTAGCCAAGCGCGAGGCTGGCCGCACCGATGAAGAAAAGGCCGGCCGGCACCAGCGCCTGCGGCGTAAACCGGCGCAGCAGAAACCGCACCGTCACCGCACCCGAAAAGAACAGGCCGGACTGCATCAGCATGCCCACGCCGAACTCGGTCGGCGTCAGACCCACTTCGTTGATGAGCACGAACGGCAGCATAGTCGCCCAGGCATAGAGCGCGCCGACGGCGCCGGCGATGACGAGGGTGGAGGAAATGAAGCGGCTGTCGGAAAGAAGCGAGCGATAGGCAGCAAGGATCGGCTTCAGATGCCCCTTGCTCGGATCGGGTGTCGCGGTCTCGGCCATGAAGAACTGCACGGTGAGGCAGGCCATGGCCGCAAAGCCGACCATCAGGAAGAAGATCGACTGCCAGCCGAAGAGCCCGAGCGCCAGACCGCCGAGCGTCGGCGAGAAGGCCGGCCCCAGCGCCAGCATCATGCCGATCATGTTCATGATGCGGGCAGCTTCGACCCCGGTGAACTGGTCGCGCACGATCGCCCGCGCCACCGTCATCCCAACGGAGGCGCCAATGCCCTGCACCAGACGACCGGCCAGAAGCACGGCAACGGAAGGCGCGAAGGCCGCCATCAGGCTGCCGACGAGGTAGATGGCCATGAAGATCAGCGTCGCGCGCCGGCGTCCGATGACGTCGGAAAGCGTGCCGGAGACAAGCTGGGCAAAGGCGAAGCCGGCGAAATAGAGCGACAGCGTCATCTTGATCGCCGCTTCGCTTGAGGAGAAGGCACGCACCAGTTCGGGCATCGCTGGCGTGTAGAGCGCCATGGAAACAGGGCCGAGCGCCACCAGGAAGGCGCCGATGATGCTTGTGCGCCGCTCGCTCATGCGACGCGTCATTGCGCGGCTCCGACCCGGACCTCGGCCTTCTCCGCTGCATCCTTGCCGGCAAGGCACGGATCGAGCTGACGCAGATTGTCACGCAGGATGCGCAGGTTGGAACAGAGAAGCGCGCGCGCTTCCGCATCCAGCCCTTCGGTATAGGCATCCATCATTTCGCGAAGACCGGTCATCAGCTCGTTGAGCAGCGGACCCGCCTTTTCGGTGATGATGACATTCTTGGCGCGACGATCCGCCGGATCGGGAACACGGGCGACGAGCCCGTTGGTCTCCAGCCGGTCGAGATAGGCCGACAGCGTCATCGGCTCGATGCCCATGCGTGTGGCGATTTCGGCCTGTTTGATGCCCTCGGTAAGCGCCGCCTGGATCAGCGTGCGCGCCTCGCCGGGGGTGATGCCCAGGTCCATGGCATTGACCTTGCGGTCGAAGGCCCCGCGCAAGAGGCGCGAGACATCGGTCAGAAGCATTCCAATGGTTTCGGATTCAAGCTTGAAGGGCATCATGATCGTTCACAGGCGATATAATAAGTTTTACTTATCATAGCATCTGATAACGTTCAACGCGGCTAGCCATCTTTCCCTTACCAGTTTAACGGTAAAACCCGCAAGGATTCAACGTATTACCTTCGCATTCACGCATGGAACCGTCCTGGCTGTACCTCAGCCCTCGAGCTCCTCGCGCAGCATCTCGAGCTCCAGCCATTCCTCTTCCATGCGAGCGAGGTCGGCACGCAGCTTTTCCAGCTCCTGCGCCAGTTTCGCAAAAGCATTTGGATCTTTTGTGAAGAGGTTGGGATCCGCCATCTTTTCTTCGCGCTTGGCAGCCTCGGCTTCCGCCTTGGCGATCTCCTTCGGCAGGTTTTCGAGCGCGAACTTCTGCTTGTAGGAAAGCTTGCCTTTGGCAGCCTTCGGCGCTTCGGCGGCAGGTGCGGCGGCATCGGCCTTGGCCTTTTCCGCCTTCTCGGCCTTGCGCTTCTCCTCGATCGCGCCCTTGCGCTGCGCCATCATGTCGGAATAGCCGCCGGCATACTCGATCCAGCGGCCATCCGGCGCCTCCGGATTGGCCGGCGCGATCGTCGAGGTGACGGTGCGGTCGAGGAAGTCACGATCGTGGCTGACGAGGATGACGGTTCCGGCAAAGCCGGCGACGATCTCCTGCAGCAGGTCGAGCGTCTCGATGTCGAGATCGTTGGTCGGTTCGTCGAGAATGAGGAGGTTCGTCGCCCGCGCCAGAATGCGCGCCAGCATCAGCCTTGCGCGCTCGCCGCCCGAAAGCTCACGGATCGGGGTGCGCGCCTGCTCCGGCTGGAACAGGAAGTCCTTCATGTAACCGGTAACATGGCGCTGCTCGCCATTGACCAGCAGGTTGTCGCCGCGCCCGTCCGTCAGGTAGTGCGCCAGCGTATCGTCGAGATTGAGGTCTTCGCGCTTCTGGTCGAGCGTCGCGATTTCCAGATTGGTGCCGAGCTTGACCGTGCCTGTGTCCGGCTCGATCTGTCCCGTCAGTATCTTCAGGAGCGTCGTCTTGCCGGCACCGTTCGGGCCGACGAGACCGATGCGGTCGCCGCGGTGCACGCGGATCGAGAACGGCGCGACGATTGTGCGCTCGCCATAGGCCTTGGTGATCTTCTCGGCCTCGATCACCAGCTTGCCGGATTCCTTGGCGTCGGCGGCAGTCGCCTGCACGGTGCCCTGCGGCCCCTTGTGGCCGCGATAGGTCGCCCGCATGGTCTGCAGCTCGCCGAGGCGGCGCATGTTGCGCTTGCGCCGCGCGGTCACGCCGTAACGCAGCCAATGTTCCTCGCGCTCGATCGCCTTGCCGAGCTTGTGCTGCTCCAGCTCCTCGGCTTCCAGCACCTCGTCGCGCCAGGCCTCGAAATGGGCAAATCCGCGATCAAGGCGACGGGACTGACCACGGTCGAGCCAGACGGTGGCGGTCGAGACCTTTTCCAGGAAGCGCCGGTCGTGCGAGATCAGCACCAGCGCCGAGCGGCTGCGGATCAGTTCGTCTTCCAGCCATTCGATCGTCGGCAGGTCGAGATGATTGGTCGGCTCGTCGAGCAAAAGGATGTCCGGCTCCGGCGCCATGACGCGGGCAAGCGCCGTCCGGCGCGCCTCACCGCCGGAAAGACGCTTTGGGTCTTCCTCGCCGGTCAGCCCCAGATGCTGCAGCAGATAGGCGACGCGATAGGGATCGTCGCTTGGGCCGAGGCCCGCCTCGGCATAGGCCTGCACCGTGTCGTAGCCGTCGAAATCCGGCGCCTGGTGCAGATAGCGGATGGTGGCCGAGGGATGGCGGAACACTTCGCCCGACTGCGCCTCGGCAAGGCCCGCGGCGATCTTCATCAGCGTCGATTTGCCCGAGCCGTTGCGGCCGACCAGGCAGATCTTGTCGCCCGGCTCCACTTGAAAATTGGCGCCGGCAAGCAGTGGCGTACCGCCAAAGGTGAGGAAGATATCGTCGAGTTTCAGAATGGGAGGCGCCAAGGCTCAGGCTCCGGAAAGATCATAGGGGCGGGCAAGCACGAGGGCGCGGCCGCTCTTGAGAGTGAAGCGAAGGGGACCCTCCGCAACGTTGGAAACGGTTCGGGACGAGCCGAACGGCAGGGTGAAATCGTCGAGCGGATAACGCGCATTGACGATCGAAAGGTCGGTAAGCTCGGTCAGACCCAGCACCGAGAAGAGGCAGCCCTTGGGCAGGTCGACTTCGAGCGAGCCGGCCAGCAGCGGATAGGCCTCTTCCTCGCCCGACGTCATCAACACCGAAAGCCCGCGCTCGGCAAGGGCGACGGCATGAAGCAGATGCATGAACGCATGATCACTGCGGGTGCCGCCGAGCGCGCCGGCGAAGATCAGGCGATCGGCCCCACGCGACAGCGCCGCCTCGACCGCGATCTCGCCGTCCGTCGCGGCCTTTGCCGCCGGATAGGGCTCGCGCGGGACCGAGGCGTAGTCCGCAAGAAGGGCTTCCTCGGTCGAGTCGAAATCACCGACCCAGACATCGGGCACGATGCCGAGCAGCCGCGCATGGCGCATGCCGCCATCAGCCGCGATGAAGCGACTTGCGACCAGCTGGTGAGCCAGCCGGTCGGTCAGCGAAAGGGCGCCGCCAAGCAGAATGGTGAAGGTCGATCGAGCCATGGCAAAGCCCATAGCGCAAAGGACCGCCGAAGGAAAACGAAGAAAACCGTCGGGCGACCGGTTCTCGGTATTTTGGTCAACTCGTCAATGCCCCTCGGGCACCGGATCGCGGAACAGCATGCCGGCATAAATGCCGGGGGTCGAATCCGGGATCTCGACGGCGCCGGCCACCCGCTCGTAGAACTTCGCCGGCCCGACACCGCCGATAATCGCGTAGCCGTAGCCGGCCTCGCGCA
The DNA here is from genome assembly GCF_044769565.1 of Ensifer sp. NPDC090286. Taxonomy (NCBI): domain Bacteria; kingdom Pseudomonadati; phylum Pseudomonadota; class Alphaproteobacteria; order Hyphomicrobiales; family Rhizobiaceae; genus Ensifer; species Ensifer sp. NPDC090286. Next base: position 243,188 of record NZ_JBIVYF010000007.1, read on the forward strand.
TGGCCATCAGGCTTGCAAGCAGCAGCGCCTCGCCGATCCCCTGCCCGCGCATGCCTTCGTCGACACCGGTCGGACCGAAGAAGCCGAGCGCCGTCACGTCGTGGCAGGAAAAGCCGACGATCTTTTCGTCCTGGACTGCGACATGCATGCGTGTCGGGGTCGAGGAAAAGGCGGCTTCCGCCTCGCCCGCCCATCCGGCGCCAAAGGTCTTTTCGATCCAGGACACGACCAGGCGGCGCTCCGGCGCAATGGCGCGGCGAATGCTGACGCCAGGACCAAGCTTCGACTGAGGCTCAGCCGGCAGGGCATAAAGTCGAACGAGCATATCAGGCATGACATTTCCTCCTCGCTGCCGTTGTGTAGCGCAGTTGGCGGCTTAGGCAAACACGCGCCGTTGTGCCGGCCAGGCGCTCTTGCTTCCCCGCAAACATCGCTTGCCTTGGGGCCTTGGCAGCGGTAAATCTCTTGCCGCTCTAACGGGGTGCCTCCCGACCGCACAGCGGCCGGAGGCTGAGAGGCGTCAAAACGCCAACCCGCGGAACCTGATCCGGCTCATACCGGCGGAGGGATTAGACGCGATCGGATCGATACGCCCTTTTCCCATGCAACAACGAACTTTGGGAGAGAGGTCCTCGCCATGTCCAATTCATCGCAACTCAAACTCTTTAGCCGGCTAGCCCTTGCGGCCGCCGCAAGCCTCGTATTTTCCGGCGTCGCGGCCGCCGCCGACAAGACGCTGACGGTCTATACCTATGAGAGCTTCATCACCGAATGGGGACCGGGCGCCAAGGTTGCGGAAGCCTTCGAGAAGACCTGCGAGTGCAAGGTCAACTATGTCGGCGTTGCCGACGGCGTCGAGCTGCTCACCCGCCTGAAGCTCGAAGGCGAGGCCTCCAAGGCCGACATCGTGCTCGGCCTCGACACCAATCTGGTTGCGGAAGCCAAGGCAACGGGCTTCTTCGCGCCGCACGGCATCGAGGCAACCGGCGTCACCGTACCCGGCAACTTCTCCGACGACACCTTCCTGCCCTATGACTACGGTCACTTCGCCGTCGTCTATGACACCGAGACGCTGAAGACGCCGCCGAAGAGCCTGAAGGAACTGGTCGAAGGCGACCCGTCGCAAAAGATCGTCATCGAGGATCCGCGCACGTCGACGCCGGGCCTCGGTCTGCTCCTCTGGGTCAAGGCCGTCTATGGCGACGAGGCGGGTGCCGCCTGGGCGAAGCTGAAGGACCGCGTCCTGACCGTTACCCCCGGCTGGTCGGAAGCCTATGGCCTCTTCACCAAGGGCGAGGCGCCGATGGTGCTGTCCTATACCACGTCGCCGGCCTACCACATGGTCGCGGAAAACACCGAGCGCTATCAGGCGGCCGCCTTCTCCGAAGGCCACTACATCCAGATCGAAGTCGCCGGCATGACCAAGAACGCCAAGGAGCCGGAACTGGCAAAGCAGTTCCTCGCCTTCATGACCGGTCCGGAGTTCCAGTCGATCATCCCGACGACCAACTGGATGATGCCGGTCGCAGCGACCAAGGAGCCGCTGCCGGACGCCTTCAACAAGCTGGTCAAGCCGGAAAACACGTTCCTCCTGCCTTCGGAGGAGGTCGCCAAGAACCGCAAGGCCTGGATCGACGAATGGCTCGCCGCCATGAGCAAGAACTGAGGCCGGATTGTTCGCACTGCGCGAAAATCGCATGACAGTGGTCGCCGGGGCAGCCTGCCTCGGCGCCTTCGTGCTTTTCGTCGGCCTGGCGATCGTCGCCTTGCTGAGCCAGACGGGCGGCGCGAGCGATGACGCGCTCTTCGACGCCTATATCTGGCGCGTCACCCGCTTCACCCTGCTGCAGGCGACACTCTCGACGCTGCTGTCGGTGCTCTTTGCCATCCCCGTCGCCCGGGCGCTGGCGCGGCGGCCGCAATTTCCCGGCCGCATCTGGCTCTTGCGCCTGATGGCGCTGCCGCTCGGCCTGCCCGTTCTCGTCGGCGCACTCGGCTTGATCGAGATCTGGGGGCGCCAAGGCTTCCTCAATTCCGGCCTGCGCTGGCTCGGCCTCGCGCAGCCCGTCAGCATCTACGGCCTGTTCGGCATCCTGCTCGCCCATGTCTTCTTCAACATGCCGCTTGCGGCGCGCCTGTTCCTGGCCGGGCTCGAGCGCATCCCCGCCGAATACTGGCGCAGCGCCGCCAATCTCGGCATGCCGTCGCGCGCACTCTTCCGTTTCATCGAATGGCCGGTCCTGCGCGGCCTCCTTCCAGGTGCCGCCGGCCTTGTCTTCATGCTCTGTGCCACCAGCTTCACCCTCGTGTTGACGCTCGGCGGCGGGCCTGCGGCCAGCACAATCGAAGTGGCAATCTACCAGGCGCTGCGCTTCGATTTCGATCCGCCTCGCGCCATCGCGCTATCGGCCCTGCAGATCACCATGACCGGCCTGCTGCTGTTCCTGCTTCGTTATCTGGCGATCGAGCCGGAAGAGGGCATGACCGGTGGCCGCACCGTGCGCCGCTTCGATGGCGCATCCAGGATCGCGCGCCTGAGTGATGCCGCCTGGATCGCCCTTGCCTTTCTGTTTCTCGGCGCACCGCTGGTCGCCGTCCTCATCTCCGGCCTCGAAGCCGATCTGCTGAAACTCGCGCGCGACCCGGCGGTGCACCGGGCGCTACTGACCAGCGCGGCAATCGCGCTCGCGTCGGCCCTCGCCTCCGTCACCATGGCGGCCGTGATGATCCGCGCAGCCGCGACCGTCACCGCGCCGCGTCACGCGACGTCGCTCGCCCGCGGCTTTGCCGGCGCCATCGGCGCCAGCACCTCGCTGATCCTGCTGGTGCCGCCCGTGGTGCTTGGCGCCGGCTGGTTCCTTCTGCTGCGCCCCTTCGGCGATGTCGCGCGCTTTGCGCCCGTTATCGTCGTGGCGATCAATGCGCTGATGGCGCTTCCCTTCGTCCACCGCATCCTCGCGCCGGCAATGGCGACCCACGCGGCGCGGTCGGAACGACTGACGGCAAGCCTTGGCATCCGTGGTTTTGATCGCCTGCGATGTATCGACTTTCCGGCGCTGCGCAAGCCGCTGCTGATGGCGCTTTCCTTCGCCATGGCGCTGTCGCTCGGCGATCTCGGCGCCGTCGCCCTCTTCGGCAGCCAGGACATGGTGACGCTGCCCTGGCTGCTCTATAGCCGCATGGGCAGCTACCGCACCGACGACGCCGCCGGTCTCGCCCTTTTCCTCGGGCTTCTGTGCCTGATCTTCACCATCCTCGGCACGGCGAATGACAGCCGGCCGGAAAGACGCAAAACATGACCCACCCCGTTCCCGCGATAGAGCTGCGCGATGTCGAGGTCCGTTTCGAAACGGCCGCGCTCACCTTCGATTGCGCGATTGCCACCGGTGGCATCGTCGCCGTCGCCGGTGCGTCGGGCTCCGGCAAGTCGACGCTGCTCCACCTTATTGCCGGGTTCGAGGACCCCGATCGCGGCGAGGTCCGCATTCTCGGCGAGAACGTGGCCGACCGGGCGCCGTCGGAACGGCCGGTCTCGATGATCTTCCAGGACAACAACCTTTTCGCCCATCTCGACGTCGCGACCAATATCGGCCTCGGCATCGACCCAGCGCTTCGATTGACCGCGACCGACCGCGACAAGATCGAAGACGCGCTCCGCCGCGTCGGGCTCGAAGGCTTCGGCAAAAGGCTGCCGCCGACGCTTTCCGGCGGCGAACGCCAGCGTGTCGCGCTTGCCCGGGCGCTTGTGCGAAAGCGCCCGCTGCTGCTGCTCGACGAGCCCTTCGCGGCGCTTGATCCCGGCATGCGCGCCGGCATGCGCACGCTCCTGCGGGAACTGCACGCGGAGGAAGGCAACACGATCCTGATGATCACACACCATCCCGAAGACGTGAAAGCCCTGGCCGACAGCGTGTTTTTTCTCGACCAGGGGCGTATCATCGCAAACGATACCCTCGACCGTTTCCTGGAGCGGCGGGATAATGCGGCGATCGACCGCTTTCTCGGCAATACTTGAAGGACGGATCGGATTCACCGCGCCCTTGGCCGGTTGCCACAATTTGACCGCGGCGCCATGCGACGCGCGAAATATCCGGCAAGGCGCGAATATTCCCGCATCCGTTGCCGTGATACCACGGGGCAACTATTTCTACCGAGACAAACTAGGCAGGTGGCGCTGAAATCAGATACAGCAAGACCAGGACTGAAAGGTCGCGGCAGAGCAACGCTGCCGGGCTGAAAAAGTAGGACTTTCAACGCTGTCGTTCCACGTTTCCGCAGGATGCGGGCGGAGCGACGGACGGAAACGGGCTGAGGCATGGAGAGGCATACAGTCACACACGACCGGATCCCGCCGACGGGCGGACGGCTGCGTGGACGCGCCGTGGTTGCATTGCTTGCGACCACGCTCCTTTCCGCATGCCAATCCGTGATCGAGCAGACCTATCAGCCGACGGTTTCGCCTTCCTCCAATCCGCAGATCGTGGAGGAAGTCCAGAAGAACGATCCGCGGGCACAGCTGGGCGCGCGCGAACATCCGCGCATCGTCGCAAGCTATGGCGGCGAGTACAAGGACGCCAAGACCGAGCGCCTGGTGGCGCGCATCACCGGCGCGCTGACGGCGGTCTCCGAGAATCCGCAACAGTCCTATCGCATCACCATCCTGAACTCGCCGGCCATCAACGCCTTCGCGTTGCCGGGCGGTTACCTCTACGTCACCCGCGGCCTGCTCGCGCTTGCCAACGACGCCTCCGAGGTGGCAGCCGTGCTGTCGCACGAGATGGCCCACGTCACCGCCAACCATGGCATCGAGAGGCAGCAGCGCGAGGAAGCGGAAGTGATCGCCAGCCGGGTGGTCTCCGAGGTGCTGTCCTCCGATATCGCCGGCAAGCAGGCACTCGCCCGCGGCAAGCTCCGGCTCGCGGCCTTCTCGCGCAACCAGGAACTCCAGGCCGACGTGATCGGCGTGCGCATGCTCGGCGAGGCCGGCTACGACCCCTATGCCGCCGCGCGCTTCCTCGACTCGATGGCCGCCTATAGCCGCTTCACGGCGGTCGATCCGGAATCCGACCAGAGCCTCGACTTCCTGTCGAGCCACCCGAACGCGCCCCAGCGCGTCGACCTCGCGCGCCGGCATGCCCGTGCCTTCGGTCCCGAAGGAACCAGCGGCGACCGCGGGCGCGACTACTATCTCGCCGGCATCGACGGCCTGCTCTATGGCGACAGCCCGCAGGAAGGCTATGTGCGCGGGCAGACCTTCCTGCACGGCCAACTCGGCATCCGCTTCGACGTGCCCGTCGGATTCCAGATCGACAACAAGGCCGAGGCGGTGCTGGCGACCGGCGCCGGCGACATCGCCGTGCGCTTCGACGGCGTCGCCGACACGGGCGGCCGAAGCCTGACCGACTATATCGCCAGTGGTTGGGTGACGGGCCTCAAGCCCGATACGATCCGGCAGATCAGCGTCAACGGCCTGGAAGCCGCAACCGCGCGGGCCTCCGCCGACCGTTGGGATTTCGACGTGACGGTCATTCGTATCGATACGCGCATCTACCGCTTCCTGACCGCCGTGCCCAAGGGGTCGAACGCGCTCGAGCCGACCGCAAACCAGTTGCGCACCTCGTTCCGCCGCATGACGGCCGCCGAGACGCAGTCGCTGAAGCCGCTGCGGATCCGGGTCGTGACCGTCCGGCCCGGCGATACGATCACCACGTTGTCGGCCCGCATGATGGGAACCGACCGCAAGCTCGACCTCTTCCGGGTGATCAATGCGATGCAGGTCAGCTCGACGATAAAGCCGGGCGACAAGGTGAAGATCGTTTCCGAGTAGCGTGAGGCAGTCGCGGTTGCAGCGCGTTGGTGCGCGGGTGATTGCCTGCCGTCTGTAAGGCAAGCGCGTCGCTGGGTGCCTCTACGATTGCCCCAAAAAGCCCAGCACCAATCGTCTCATTGCCAAGCGATCAACGGGCACCACTGCAGCCCGGCTCAGTGCCGGGTCGCCGAGCACAGCACTGGCGTGGCGGCGTCAGACGGTCAATGAATGCCTGCAGTCAGCGCCGGCGCTCTCGTCGCCAAGGCCGCCCGGAGCTTTTCCAGGGCCCGGGTTTCGATCTGCCGCACCCGTTCCTTGGAAATGCCGAGATCGATGCCGAGCTCTTCGAGCGTCGCCCCTTCTTCCGTCAGCCGCCGGGCGCGGATGATGCGCATCTCGCGCTCCGTCAGCGCTCCCAGCGCATCGCGCAGCCAGACGCGGGCCCGTTCGCCATCGATCATCTCGCTCACCTGCTCGTCGGGCAACGGCGCGTCACTGGCAAGGAAATCGAGCCGTTCACCGCCATCGGAATCGCTGCCGCCGACCGGCGCCTGCAGCGAAGTGTCGCTGCCGGAAAGCCGCGCATCCATCGTCTGCACGTCAGCGATGCTGACACCGAGGGCGGCGGCGATCTCCTCATGCATAGCCTGCGATGTAAGTTGCCTGTCACCCTGGGCAAGCCGGGCACGAAGGCGCCGAAGGTTGAAGAACAGGGCCTTCTGCGCAGAGCTGGTGCCACCACGGACGATCGACCAGTTGCGCAGGACATAGTCCTGCATCGACGCCCGGATCCACCAGGTGGCATAGGTTGAGAAGCGGACCTCACGGCTCGGCTCGAAACGGGCTGCCGCCTCCAGGAGACCGATATGGCCCTCCTGGACGAGGTCACCCATCGGCAGGCCGAAATTGCGGAACTTCGCGGCCATTGAGATCACCAGGCGCATATGCGACATGGCGATCTTGTTGCGGGCTTCCTGATCGTTGTCGTTTCGCCAGGCTTGCGCCAGCTTGTGCTCCTCGTCGCGCTCGAGATAGGGCGCCTCCATTGCGATCTTGATCATCCGCCGGTCTGCAGTGAGAGTCTTCATCGATCACTCCGTGACTGGCGCCGGGCGCCATTGCGTGTGAAGTCCAAAAGGCCGGACGGAGAAGATGTCCGGCAGCAGGGGCGTCTCGCGCCGCGATGTCGAAACTTGAAGAAACGACGCGGCGCCCTAACTTCCAAGTCACGAACCTGAACGGTGACGAAGCACAGAACCAAGATCGCCCGGCGCGCAAGCGGCGCGTTTCTGCCGGCTTTTATAAATGCGCGCAGGCGGCAAAAGTTCCACGCGATCAAAGAAAAAGCCCGGCGCGATGGCCGGGCTTTTTGGTAGTCTCAGTGCAGTTGGACGGCTTATGCAGCTTCGTCCTGGGCGTCGTCTTCATCGATCGCCTTGCCGCGCTTCGGACCCTTGCTGAGATTGGCCTCGACGAGGCGAACAGCTTCGGTTTCCGACATCTTGTTGACGGCAGCGATTTCGCGCGCCATGCGGTCGAGGGCAGCTTCATAGAGCTGGCGTTCGGAATAAGACTGTTCCGGCTGGTTTTCGGCGCGGTAGAGGTCGCGCACGACTTCCGCGATGGAAATCAGGTCGCCGGAATTGATCTTGGCATCGTATTCCTGCGCGCGGCGCGACCACATGGTGCGCTTCACGCGAGCCTTGCCCTGCACAACCTTCAACGCGCGGTCGACGAAATCGGTTTCGGAGAGCTTGCGCATGCCGATGCTGACGGCCTTGGCCACCGGCACTTTCAGGCGCATCTTGTCCTTCTCGAAATCGATGACAAAAAGCTCAAGCTTCATGCCGGCGACTTCCTGCTCTTCAATCGCCACGATCTGGCCAACACCGTGGGCCGGATAGACGATCGATTCACCGGTCTTGAAGCCCTGGCGTGTCGAAGATTTTTTCTGCTGGGTCGTCATTCGTTTCAAAAACTCCCTGTTTCGCGCCGGCCATTCTGGCCGGGGCCGGGTCAGTGAGGCCCGGGATAGACGGGGATACCGCCGGGTGGGTACATCCTGGTCCGTCCAAGGAATGCAAACAGCCTCATGAAATGCGGTCACAACAGAGCAACGCCATGTTGCGTACTAGGGAGAAACCGCGTTTTGGAGATCGTTTGCTTTCGTGATGGTTTTCGGGCGCGCAAAAACACCCTCTGTGGATCAGTAGAAGGAACCTATCACAAAAAAGTGCCGAAATCAATAATTTGCTGCATGGCAGCCATCAAGCCACCATTCTCGCAACTGCGAGCGCGGCTCGTGTTTTCCCCAGCTTTGCGCCCGGGAGCAGTTCTGCTTCGTCAGGCTCGGCGAACGGTGGCGACCGCTTCGTCTCAGTCGCCCTGGCCAGGCTCGGTCGAGAAGAACTTCTCGTACTTGCCTTCGACGCCGTCCATTTCCTTCGCTTCCGGCATCGGATCGCGCTTGACGGTGATGTTCGGCCACTTCGAAGCGAAATCCGCGTTCAGTTTCAGCCACATATCAAGACCCGGCTCGGTATCCGGTTTGATCGCCTCGGCAGGACATTCCGGTTCGCAAACGCCACAGTCGATGCACTCGTCAGGATGAATGACGAGGAAATTCTCACCCTCGTAGAAGCAATCCACGGGGCAGACTTCGACACAGTCGGTATACTTGCAGCGAATGCAATTGTCGGTCACGACATACGTCATGAGGTACTCCAGCCGATGCTCACGTTTGATGGCAGACGGCAATCAATGGTGATGCTCGTCGTCCGCGCATGCTAGGAATGTCCGGCGCGCATAGCTGCCGAAGCAAACCCGATGCACCCAACGTGGGTCTGTCAGGTAAAGGCTTTATGGACCCTTTGCAAGAATATTCAATGCGCGAAACGCCACGGGAAAGGCAGAGTTTTCTAAAGGCTGTCGCGCAAAAGCGCGTAGCGTTTTGCAGCTAGGGGCCGGTAGGGAACGAGACGCCCTTCAGTCGTCGCGGGGATCGAAATCGGGCTTCAGCCGGTCGGTTTCCCGCCGCTCCTTCTTCGTCGGCCGGCCTGCGCCACGTTCACGCGTGGCAAGCTCGTAGGCCGACAATTTCTCCTTCGGCTGCTCCGGCGTCAGATCGTCGTAGAGCAGACGCGCTTCCTCATAAGGACCGCGCCGCTCGCCCGGGCCAAGGACTCGGACGATCAGGCTGCGCCGGTCGAGCGCGAGTTCGAGCATATCGCCCGTCTTCAATTGAAACGAAGACTGCGTCACGCGCTCGTCGTTGACGGCGACGCGGCCATCCTCGATCGCCTTTTGCGCAAGCGATCGGGATTTGATCAGCCGCGTGAAAAACAGCCACTTGTCGAGACGCTGGCGCGAGGCCGGGTTGGACGCAGGCTGTTTTTCCATGGTCTACCTTACTTCTTCATCTGCTCCTTGAGAGCAGCAAGCTTGGCGAAGGGCGAATCCGGATCCACCGGCTTCTCGCGACGCGGCGGACGCGACTCGAACTTGCCCTGGCCCGGCTTGCCGCCGCGGTCGTGACGATCATGACGATCGCCGCGTTCCTGACGCGGCCCGCCTTCCGGCTTGCCACCGTCATGACGCTTGCCGCGCGCCTGCTGACCACCCTTGCGGCCGCCTTCACGTCCTTCGCCCTGGCCCTGGCCTTGACCACGCCCGTGGCGCTGACCGCCGCGACGCTGTTCACCCTCGTGGCGGCCACCGCCCTGGCGCTGGTTGTCCTGGCGGGTGCCGGGACGCCAGAGCAGAACGGGCTTGGCTTCGACCGGCTCACCGGTCTCCGTCACTTGGGTCTCCGTCGCCTGGGCCTCAGCAGGCTGGGCTTCGACGACAACGTCCGCTTCGGGCTTTTCGCCTTCTGCGGCAGGCGCCTCGACGACTGCAGTCTCGGCTTCAGCCGCACTGTCGCCGGCATCGGCATCATCGACGGCAGAAGCCGGCTCGGAAGCGGCGGCAGCACCGCCATCCTGGCCAGCGAGGAAGGCCTGAGCCTCCTCGGCCTTGACGCTGTCTGCACGGTAGCCGAGGCCCTTCAGAATCTCTTCCATGTCGTCGGGGGTCGCGCCGAGGATCGAGAGCATCGACGTCGTCGCGGTGAAGCGACGGCCGTCATAGGCGCCTTCCGGACGCGGCTGCGTGCCCGGCTTCCACTGCAGGAGCGGCCGGATGAGATCGGCGAGGCGCTCGAGGATATCGATGCGCACCGCGCGCTTTCCGAGGAAGCGGAAACCGGCCAGCTTGTAGAAGGTCCGCTCGAAGGACGGATCGGTAACAACAGACGTACGACCGGCAGCGAGCATCGGGATGAGGTCGCCATAGCCGGGCTTGTCGAGGCCGTCGTTCTTCAGCGCCCAGAGGAGCGTGATGAGTTCGGCCGGAGCCGGCTTCAGCAGCGCCGGCAGGAAGATGTGGTAGGCACCGAAGCGAACGCCGTACTTGCGGATCGACGCGCGGCCGTCCTGGTCGAGCGACTTGACGTCGTCTGCGACATCGCGGCGGAAGAGCACGCCGAGGTTTTCGACGAGCTGGAAAGCGAGGCCCTTGGCAAGACCTTCGAGATCCTCGGCGCGCGAGATATCGTCGAGCGGCTTCAACACCGTGCCGATGTGATGGTTCACGAAACGCTCAATGCGCGCCAGAACGTGCTCGCGGGCGTTCGCCTGCAGCTGATCGTCGGCCAGAAGGATGACGCGCGGGCGCATGACGTGGTCGCTTGCCGTCAGACGGGCGACGGGATCGCCGAGCCAGCGCACCAGACCATCCGACGAAAGCGCCAGGTCGTTGTTGCCGGAAGCATGCAGCCGCGCGGCGCGTGCTTCGAACTCGAGCGCCAGCGCCTTCTGGGCAGCACCCTGCACAGCCTTGGCATCCGGGCCATCGCCGCCGGTCGCCAGCGTAAACCGGAAACCGGTTAGTTGTCCTACGTGGTGTCCTTCGACGAAGACATCACCATTCACACTGATTTCAGCTTCCAGCATAGCATTCTCTCTCAGGCGCTTCATGAGCACAGATGTCCTGCGATCAACAAAGCGTTTCGTCAACCGTTCATGTAGTGCGTCGGATAATCGATCTTCAATTTCCCGCGTCTTTTCTTGCCAGTGTGTCGGATCGGCCAGCCATCCCGGCCGGTTCGACACATAAGTCCATGTCCTGATCTGCGCGATTCGCGCCGAAAGTGTGTCGATCTCACCGTCCGTATGATCGGCACGCCTGACCTGCTCGGCCATGAAATCTTCGTTTACGGTACCGCGGCGGACAAGATCCGCGTAGATCGTCGAGATCAAGTCGGCATGTTGAGCCGGTGTAATGCGCCGATAGTCCGGCAGCGCGCAGGCTTCCCACAGTTTTTCTACCCGCTCGGCATTGGTCGTGATGTCGACGACCTCGGGATACCGGGCCAAATGCTCGAACGCCTGCTGGTCTACCGCAGGTAGCGCCCGGGCAAGGCCGGGAACCGTCGGCGCGGCCTCAAGACTCTTCTTCAGAGCGGCGATCGAAGCGTAATCGAAAGCCTTCGAGCGCCACTGCAGCACCTTCACCGGATCGAACTCATGCGCCTCGATGCGATGGACGAGTTCGTTGTCGAAGGGATCGACACGGCCGGTCACACCGAAAGTACCGTCGCGCAAATGTCGGCCGGCGCGGCCGGCGATCTGCGCAAGCTCCGCCGGATTGAGATTGCGGAACTGATAGCCGTCGAACTTGCGGTCCTGCGCGAAGGCGACATGGTCGACGTCGAGATTGAGCCCCATGCCGATCGCGTCGGTCGCGACCAGGTATTCGACGTCGCCTTCCTGGTAGAGCGCCACCTGGGCATTGCGCGTGCGCGGCGACAGCGCGCCGAGCACGACGGCGGCACCACCGCGCTGTCGGCGGATCAGCTCGGCGATCGCATAGACCTCGTCGGCCGAGAAGGCGACGATTGCCGTGCGATGCGGCAGGCGGGTGATCTTCTTAGAACCGGCATAGAGCAGCTGCGACATGCGCGGCCGCTCGACCACGGTGATGCCGGGCAGCAATTGCTCGAGGATCGGCCGCATCGTCCCGGCACCGAGCAGCAGCGTCTCGCCGCGGCCGCGCAGGTGCAGGATCCGGTCGGTGAAGATGTGGCCGCGCTCGAGATCCCCGGCAAGCTGCACTTCATCGATTGCCACGAAGGAAGCCGTCGTCTCGCGCGGCATGGCCTCGACGGTGCAGACCGAATAGCGCGCCCGGTGCGGCGTGATCTTTTCCTCGCCGGTGATCAGCGCGACGTTGTGGTGGCCGACCCTTTCGACCAGGCGCGTATAGACCTCGCGCGCCAGGAGGCGCAGCGGCAGGCCGATGACGCCGCTGTCGTGCGCAATCATGCGCTCGATCGCGTAATGCGTCTTGCCGGTATTGGTGGGCCCGAGCACCGCGGTGACGCCGCGGCCGCTCAGGATCATGGGGTGAACGGACACGTCATCGATCCCGGGCATTCAGAAATTACGGCAGCGTCTTTTCACGCTGGCGGCAAACACATGCCCACGCACCGAGCCAAACGCAAGGGGCGCAGACAACTAAAACCATCGCTTGGCATCTCTCAGCCCATTGCACCACCTGTTGTGGTCGGCGCAATCGACAATTGGAACAGCCGTGGAACGAATCGGCGACGAATCGACGACTCATTGTGATTCACTGTATGTTCACGACTACATATAGATTTCAACACCGAACGTTGCACCACATGCTGAATCTGGCAATGATTCCGCCCATCAGGCGCTTTGGCGCACAATAATCCCTGCTCTCCCGTTGCCTGACACGTCCAAGGATTCCGAATCCAAGACTCTGGAAAGCCTGGAAAATTTTTCACGAAATTCGTCAGGGATTCACCCAAGCGAGAGAATGAGAATCGCAGTTCGGAGTCGCGACCAGTGCGGGAACATTCGGCAGCGACTCGCAGACCGCGCGTCATTCCACCTTTGTTCTCCACAAGATATAGTGTCTACGCCCCGCCCCGGCAACGGAACTGCCGGCGCAACTTCAGGATTTCGAGCAGGTTTCTCATGCGCCGCCACCACATGGAAACGGCGCCTCGAAAGGCGCCGTTCGCTGGCGTTCGGCTTGCCTGATGCTCAGACGAAAAACTGTCCGCCGTTCGCCGAAATCGTCGAGCCGGTGATGAAGCCGGCATCGTCGGAGGCAAGGAACACCACGCAGCGGGCGATTTCTTCCGGTTCGCCGAGGCGGCCGACCGGGATCTGCGGGATGATGCGCTCGTTGAGCACCTTCTCCGGCACCGCCAGCACCATCTCCGTGCCGATATAGCCGGGGCAGATCGCGTTCACGGTAATGCCCTTGGCCGCCCCTTCCTGGGCGAGCGCCTTGGTGAAGCCCAGATCGCCGGCCTTCGCCGCCGAATAGTTGGCCTGGCCCATCTGGCCCTTCTGGCCGTTGATCGACGAGATGTTGATGACGCGACCGAAGCCGCGGTCGCGCATGGCCGACCAGAGCGGATGCGTCATGTTGAAGAGACCGGTGAGGTTGGTGCCGATCACCTCGCCCCACTGTTCCGGCGTCATCTTGTGGAACATGGCGTCGCGGGTGATGCCCGCATTGTTGACCAGCACGTCCACCGGACCGAGGTCGGCCTCGACCTTGGCGATGCCTTCGGCGCAGGCCTGATAATTGGAGACGTCCCACTTGTAGACCGGGATGCCGGTTTCCTGCTTGAAGGCCTGGGCCTTCTCGTCATTGCCGGCATAGTTGGCAGCCACCCTGTAGCCGGCATTCTTGAGTGCGATGGAAATTGCCGCACCAATGCCGCGCGACCCACCCGTGACCAATGCTACCCTGCTCATATGCGCCTCCCACTTGATCAGTTCAGTTTTTCGAATGCCTTCTTCATCAGCTTTTCGCCGACCTGTTGCCCGTAGAGCCCGGCGGCCGCTTGAAACTGCGGCGTAGCCAGCGCGGACAGAGCCACCTCGCACTTTTCCAGCGCGAGACCCATCATCACCTCGGAGAGCTGCTCCAGCGACACCTTCAGCGCGCCGCTGTCATCGTTCAAGGCCGCGACCATCACGTCCTTGAAAACGCTCTCCTCGTCGGAAGTCGTGTGTTTCAGCATGCACTGTACCAGCCGCGCCTCGTCGAGAGGCGCGGGATTGGCATGTGCAGAAACGATCGGCGAACCGGCCAGAAGCAGGGAAAATGGAACCCACCTGGCGCTGTTCATGCCGCCAGACCGATCAGAGCCGCTCGACGCACATGGCGACGCCCATGCCGCCGCCGATGCAGAGCGTAGCGAGCCCCTTCGAAACGCCGCGGCGCTTCATTTCAAACAGCAGCGTGTTGAGCACGCGGGCGCCGGAAGCGCCGATCGGATGGCCGATGGCGATCGCGCCACCATTGACGTTGACGATCGACGGATCCCAGCCGAGGTCCTTGTTGACCGCGCAGGCCTGCGCCGCGAACGCCTCGTTGGCCTCTACCAGTTCGACATCACCGATCGCCCAGCCGGCCCTTGCCAGCGCTTTTCGCGAGGCCGGGATCGGGCCGGTGCCCATAACCTGCGGATCGACGCCGGCGGTTGCCCAGGAAACGATGCGGGCAAGCGGCTGGATGCCGCGCTTGGAGGCCTGCGCCTCAGTCATCAGCAGCGTGGCTGCGGCGCCGTCATTGAGGCCTGAAGCGTTGCCGGCGGTGACCGTGCCTTCCTTGTCGAAGGCGGGGCGCAGCTTCGTCATCTGGTCGAGCGTTGCACCGTGGCGGATATATTCGTCCTGGTCGACGGTGACGTCGCCCTTGCGGCCCTTGACGATGAAGGGAATGATCTCGTCCACAAAGCGCCCGGCCTTCTGGGCGGCTTCGGCCTTGTTCTGCGAGGCGAGCGCGAACGCATCCTGCTCCTCGCGGCTGAGCTGCCACTGGCGAGCGACGTTCTCGGCGGTAATGCCCATGTGATAACCGTAGAAGGCGTCGGTCAGGCCGTCCTTGATCATCGTGTCGATCATCTTGAAGTCGCCCATCTTCACGCCGCCGCGAAGATGCGAGCAGTGCGGCGCCATCGACATGGATTCCATGCCGCCGGCGACGATGATCTCAGCATCACCGGTTGCAATCTGCTGCATGCCGAGAGCCACGGCACGAAGCCCCGAGCCGCAGAGCTGGTTCATGCCCCAGGCGGTCTTTTCCTGCGGAACGCCGGCCTTCATCGCAGCCTGGCGCGCAGGGTTCTGGCCTTCGCCGGCCTGCAGCACCTGGCCGAGGATAACCTCGTCGACCTCACCGGCTTCCACGCCTGCGCGCTCGAGCACGCCCTTGATGACGGCTGCGCCAAGCTCGTGCGCCGGCGTGCTGCCGAAGGCGCCGTTGAAGGATCCGACCGCGGTGCGGCCGGCGCTGGCGATCACGATGGAGGGATTGCTCATGGGACGTTTCCTCAGATCTTCTGGCCTAATACGGGCAGACTGGCAAAGCGCGCGACGCAAGTCAAACGCCTTGATGCAGTGCCATAAAAGCGTCACCTAAAACGCAACCGCAAGATTTTGCACTTGCGTCGCCGCAACGCACAAAGACATTGTCAGCGGCGCGCTTTTGCGGATACTCTGAAAAACGCAATAAAGACGGGATGATGGGGGAGAGGAGACCCTGATGGCGAAGCACGAAGGCCAGATCGTTATCAAAAAATATGCGAACCGGCGGCTCTACAACACCGGGACCAGCACCTATGTCACGCTCGACGACCTGGCTGTGATGGTGAAGAAGGGTGAGGACTTCATCGTTCAGGATGCAAAATCCGGCGAGGACATCACCCATTCCGTGCTGACGCAGATCATCTTCGAGCAGGAGTCCAAGACCGGCAACACGCTGCTGCCGATCTCCTTCCTGCGCCAGCTGATCTCGTTCTACGGCGACCAGATGCAGATGGTGGTGCCGAGCTATCTCGAACATTCGATGCAGGCTTTCACCGAGCAACAGTCGCAGATGCGCGAGCAGATCAACAAGGCCTTCGGCGACACGCCGCTCAGCAAGAACCTGCAGGTTCCGCTGCAACTTGTCGAAGAGCAGGTGCGTCGCAACACCGAGATGTTCCATCAGGCCATGCAGATGTTTTCGCCCTTCATCACCGCGCCGCCGGTGAAGGAAACGAAGAAGGCCGAAGCCAAGGATATCGACGAACTGAAGGAGCAGCTGCGCGCGCTCCAGACCAAGCTCGACAATCTCGGCTGAAGGACGACCAGGCAGGGAAAACGCTTCCTGCCTTCACTTCACCTGCAACAGCGATCGCGGAAATCGGGGCGGCGTCGCCCCGAACCGTCAGGCCTAGAGGCCGATCGACACGTCCCGGCCGGCCGAGCGCATCGAAACGGCAAAGCCGGCGATGACATCGATGAAGCTGATGGTCATCAGGATGAAGAAGAGCTGCGTTGCCGCCGGTGCGAGCAGCAGAAATTCGATCAAGAAGACGATGAACAGGATCATCGACAGCAGATGATCCATCAGTGCGCGGCTGCTCGTGCGCGTCGCTTTCAGCAGCTCGACGAAGAGCAGCAGCAGGGCGCCGACGATCAGGAGGTCGCCGAAGCGCATCGTCCAGGTCGCACCTGAAAGCATGGAGAGCGACACCATGTCGGCGTTCAGGCCGGCGAGGCCGCCGAACATACCGATCATCGCGAGATTGTAGATTGCAAAAGGCAGGATCAGCAGCGGTATGGCAGCAAGCATCAGAACTCCTTGACCGCGTTTATGGGGGACCATGTTTGTGCGGCGTCGTCACGCAAGGCGCCAGCGATACCACGGCGTCCAAGCAAGATCATGTCAGATGCAAAACAAAAGGGCCGGCAGAGCCAGCCCTTTGAACCTAATCCGCGAACGGAAACGCTTATGCGCTTTCCTTCGGGGTCAGAACCTGACGGCCACGGTACATGCCGGTCTTCAGGTCGATGTGGTGCGGGCGACGCAGTTCGCCGGAGTTCTTGTCTTCGACGTAGGTCGGGGTCTTCAGAGCGTCAGCCGAACGGCGCATGCCACGCTTGGACGGGCTCGTTTTTCTTTTAGGTACAGCCATTTCATTCTCCACTTATCGGGCAAACACTGTTCAGCAGCCGAAATGGCCGTGTAAAACAGATGTTAATCACGGAAATTTGGCGCGCTTATACATGGCCAGCTGCTGTTTGACCAGTCCCCACGGGCAATTTTTCGACTCGACCTTTTCAGATCTCGTCTTCGATGACGACCCAAGGCTCTGCGCGGGCGGCTTCTTCCCATTTCAGGAACGCCGGATGTGCCTTTACGCGGTTCATGTAGCCGAGCGTTTCTGGATCCGCAACGAGATCATAGACGTCGAAGCGGTTGACCACAGGTGCGTACATCGCATCGGCCGCGGTGAAGGCGCCAAAGAGGAACGGACCGCCGGATTGGGCGAGCGCCTGCCGCCAGATGGTTTCGATGCGGGCGACATCCGCACGGACGTCCTCGGCAACGTCCAGCGCCTTCTTCGCCCGGCGGATATTCATCGGGCAGGCTCCGCGCAGCGCCCTGAACCCGGAGAGCATTTCCATCGAATAGCTGCGCGCCCGGGCGCGCGCCTGACGGTCGGCCGGCCACAGCCCGGCGTCGGGAAAAAGCTCGGCGACGTAGTCGATGATCGCCAGCGATTCCCAGACAAGGAAATCGCCATGCCTAAGCAGCGGCACCTTCCCCGTCGGCGAAACCGCGCGAATGTCCGGGTTACCCGCGGCAAAGTCGAAGGGGATCACCACCTCGTCGAAGGCGATGCCGGCCGCCGTCATCGCGATCCATGGCCGCATCGACCAGGACGAATAGTTCTTGTTGCCGACAAAAAGCGTAAGTCCGGTCATTTCCGCTCCTTGGTTGCTGGTCTCTCCGAGAAAACGATCAGTTCCTCGAAATGGTTCATGTCCTCGAACGAGCAGAAGGCGGGTGGATCGAGCGCGATCACCGGTGCCTGCTCGCGCAGAAAAGCGAGCTGTTCGTCCAGCATCACCTGCCAGCGCGGCAGCGCCGCATCGTCGAGCCAGTCGACGGGGTAGGCATAGGTGATGTGGAATTCGTAATCGTCATGATCAGGATGGCGGTAACCGAAGGCGTCTGCGAAGGCGTCGCGCCAGGCCTTGAGGCAGGCGCGATCGGCAGCACTGTTGCCTTCAAGCGCAAGACCTGTCGGGGTGACCTCGGTCACGCGGGCGCGGAACGGCTCCAGCGGCACAAAATTCGCGAGCCGGTCGCGGTAGTGCGCCGTCATCACCTCGATCGGCGTATCGAGCGGCAGGTCAGCCGGCCAGTAAGGGAGTTTCCGGCGGTGTTCGATGATGCCCTGGAAGATGGTCATGTGCAGGCTGGAGGGCGCGGTAAAGGCGAACTGCCGCGCCTCGGGCATCGCCATCAACCGGTCGCGCACGCCAAGCACGGCGGCCTCGGACGGCGACCCGGCAGTGACGTGAGAAACGACCGTGTTGCCCGGTTCCGGCAGGAAGCGGCCTTCGGGGTCGTAGCGCGTTCCGAGATGTCTCGGCGAGGCATGGTTGGCATTGCGGCCAAAGGCGAGAAGCGAGGGGGAGATCAAGGTCATGGAGCGATCGGGCCTTTCAAGGGGAGAGAGGCCCAGATGGCAGAACTCTACAACGCGAGCATGACATCGCCCAGTGAGCCCATCCAATGAAAAGGTCTGATCCTAATTATAAAGGCAGGTGATGTAACCGCCGGAGCGGCTGGCGCGGCGCTCGATCAGGTTTGCCAGGCGCTTCAGCCCGCGGCCCGGCTTGCCGGCGTTGCGCTCTTTCGGATTGGGCAGCGAGACAGCAAGCAGCGCTGCCTGCCGGCGCGAAAGCTTCGACGCCGAAACCCCGAAATGGTGGCGGGCAGCAGCCTCGATACCGTAGATCCCGTCGCCCCATTCGGCGATATTGAGATAGATCTCCATCATCCGCCGCTTGCTCCAGACGAAGTCGGCGGCGACCGCCAGCGGCAGTTCCATGCCTTTGCGCAGGAAGGAGCGGCCATTCCAGAGGTAGAGGTTCTTGACCGTCTGCATCGGAATGGTGCTGGCTCCACGGGTGGATTCCCCTTCGAGCGCATCCTCGACCACGCCCCGCATCTGCCCCCAATCGACGCCGTCATGGGCGCAGAACTGGCCGTCTTCGGACATCATCACCGACTGCACCAGAACCGGGGCGATATCGTCGAACTCGACCCATTGCCGATCGTAGCCGCGCAGCAGCGCGAGATCGCGCAGCATCAGCGTTGAAATCGGATGGATGAACTCCACCAGATAGAGAACGATCAGTGCGTAAGGAAGGACGAGCAGGCCAAGCACGGCGAGCACGATCTGGCGGCGGCGCGTACGCAACGTCCGGCGAAGCGAAGACCAGCGACTGGAAGGCACTTCGCCCTCCTCGCGCGCTTCCGGAACGACGTTCGCGGCCTGACTGTTCACCTCGCTGTCCATCCGCTTCTCTTAGTGCATGCGCAGGCAGAGTTGAACGGGCTTTCTGGCAAAAGGCAAGGCGTGCAGGCGGCTGTCCCAGGGAAAGCGCGCGGCTGCGACACGAATCCCCGTTGAAAGCCCTCTTCGCCCATGTCAAAGAGCGCGCATGAGCCAGGAACCATCGCCTTTTACCCGTCGCCTCGCCACCAATGCCCGCGCCGTCGAGGCGCTGCTGGAACGTCTGCTCGGCCAGACGAAGGAAGCCGACGAAATCGCCCGGCCGGCAAACCTGTTGGCTGCCATGCGCCACGGCGTGCTGAACGGCGGCAAGCGCCTGCGCCCCTTCCTGGTGATCGAATGCGCCGATCTGCTCGGCGGCAATCGCGACGCAGCCCTGCGCGCCGGCGCGGCACTCGAATGCGTGCATTGCTACTCGCTCGTCCATGACGACCTGCCGGCGATGGACGACGACGATATACGCCGCGGCCAGCCGACCGTGCACAAGGCCTTCGACGAGGCGACAGCGATCCTTGCCGGTGACAGTCTGCTGACTTTCGCCTTCGATATCATCGCAGCCCCCGAAACCTCGCTTTCGGATGCGCAGAAGGTGGAGCTGGTTCTGGCGCTCGGACGCGCCGCCGGCCACGGCGGCATGGCCGGCGGACAGGCGCTCGACCTGGCCGCGGAAAAGTCGCCGCCGGACGAGGCCGGGATCGTCACGTTGCAGGCGATGAAGACGGGCGCCCTGATCCGCTTTGCCTGTGAGGCTGGAGCCATCGTCGCCGGCGCCTCCAGGGACGATCGCGCGCGGCTTCGCGCCTTTGGCGAAAAGATCGGCCTTGCCTTCCAGCTTGCCGACGACCTTCTGGACCTCACCGCCGATGCGGAGACCATGGGCAAGGCAACCGGCAAGGACGCCGCCCGCGGCAAGGGCACGCTGCTGGCGCTACACGGCCAGGCCTGGGCGGAAGAGCGGCTGGAGCAACTGGTCGCAGAAGCAGAAGCGCTGCTTGCGCCCTATGGCGAGCGCTCGGCCATTCTCGTCGAAGCCGCCCGTTTCATCGCCAACCGCAGGAGCTAGATCCATGAGCAAATACTGGTCGCCGATCGTCTCCAAGCTGAAACCCTACGTGCCCGGCGAACAGCCGCGCATCGAAAACCTGGTGAAGCTCAACACCAACGAATGCCCCTACGGCCCGTCTAAGAAGGTGCTCGACGCGATCGCCGCGGCAGCGAGCAGCGATCTTCGCCTCTACCCCGACCCGCTGGCGCTGAAGCTGCGCCAGGCGATTGCCAGGCGCTATGGCGTGACCACCGAAGAAGTGTTCGTCGGCAACGGCTCCGACGAGGTGCTGGCGCATATCTTCGCCGGCCTGTTGAAACATGACGCGCCGCTGCTGTACCCGGATATTTCCTACAGTTTCTATTCGACCTATGCGCGCCTCTTCGAGATCGACACGGTCGAGGTGCCGCTCAACGATCGCTTCGAGATCGATCTCGCCGACTATGACCGGCCCTCAGGCGCGATCATCCTGCCGAACCCCAACGCCCCGACCGGGATCGCCTTGCCGCTCGCCGACATCGAGCGGCTGGTCGCAAGCCATCCGGACCAGCCCGTCGTCATCGACGAGGCCTATGTCGACTTCGGCGGAGAGTCCGCCGCAACGCTGGTTTCGAAATACGAGAACCTGCTGGTCGTCCAGACCTTCTCCAAGTCGCGTGCGCTTGCCGGCTTGCGCGTCGGCTTTGCCATCGGCCAGCGACCGCTGATCGAGGCGCTGGAGCGGGTGAAGGACAGCTTCAATTCCTATCCGCTCGGCCGTCCGGCCCAGGCTGGCGCGATTGCCGCAATCGAGGATGAAGCCTGGTTCGAGGAGACCCGCGCCAAGATCATCGCGTCGCGTGCGCGCCTTGCGGCCGAATTGACCGCGCGCGGCTTCGAGGTGTTGCCGTCATCGACAAACTTCGTTTTCGCCCGCCATCCCGGCCATAGCGGCGAAACGCTGATGAAGGCGCTGCGTGAACGCGCCGTGCTGGTGCGCCATTTCGCCAAGCCGCGCATCGGCGATTTCCTGCGTATCACCATCGGCACCGATCAGGAATGCGCCCGTCTGATCGAGGCGCTCGACGAGATCGCCTGACATCTTGTCTCGGTGACATTTCGCCGTTTCAAACCAGCGACGAACTGATCTAGCCTCCGGCGACCTCGCCGGAGCTTTGTCTGACATGTTCGACCTGACGCCCTATCTGCCGCAGTTGCTCATCGCCTGGACCGCCTATCTGATCGCGACCGCTTCACCCGGGCCCGCGATCCTCGCGATCATCACCACCTCGGTCAGTCAGGGACGCAAGGCCGGACTGGCGCTTGCCCTCGGCGTTCTCACGGGAAGCTACACCTGGGCGATGCTGACGGCCTCCGGTCTATCGGCGCTGATCCGCGCCTACGGCCATGCGATCATCGTCCTGAAGATCGCCGGTGCCTGCTATCTCTTCTGGCTTGCCTACAACGCACTGCGCGCTGCCATGCGCAGCGACAAAAGCGCGATCGTGCCGATGGCGAAGGCGCAGACGTCGCTGAAGCGGCTCTATCTCAAGGGGCTTGGCATTCACCTGACCAACCCGAAGGCGATCTTCTCCTGGATCATGCTGGTTTCGCTGGGGATGCCCGAGGGTGCGCCCGTCGGCGTCACCGCCACCTTCATCGGCGGCTGCATGGTGCTCGGCCTGGTGACCTTCTGCGGCTTTGCGATCGTCTTCTCACTGTCCCCGGTCCACCGTGCTTATCTGAAGTCCAAGCGGCTGATCGAGAGCCTGATGGCCGGCTTCTTCGCCTTTGCCGGCTTCAAGCTGCTGACCTCGCGGCTCTGAGGCCTCAGCGCTAGACAAAGCACTGGTTGCTTACTCGGCAGCCGCCTGGCCGCGGCCGTAGCGCTTCTCGATATAGTCGGAAACCAGCGTCTCGAAGTCACCGGCGATGTTGGGGCCGCGTAGCGTCATCGCCTTCTCGCCGTCGATGAAGACCGGAGCGGCCGGCATTTCGCCGGTGCCCGGTAGCGAGATGCCAATATCGGCATGTTTGCTTTCGCCGGGACCGTTGACGATGCAGCCCATGACCGCGACCTTCAGGCCTTCGACGCCGGGATATTTCTCGCGCCAGACCGGCATGTTGCGGCGGATGTCGTCTTGGATCTTCTGGGCGAGTTCCTGGAACACGGTCGACGTGGTGCGTCCGCAGCCGGGACAGGCGGCAACGACGGGAATGAACTGGCGGAAGCCCATGACCTGCAACAGTTCCTGCGCCACCTGCACCTCGCGGGTACGGTCGCCGCCGGGCTCCGGCGTCAGCGAAATGCGGATCGTATCGCCGATGCCCTGCTGCATCAGGATGCCGAGCGAAGCCGACGAGGCGACGATGCCCTTGGTGCCCATGCCAGCCTCGGTGAGGCCGAGATGCAGCGCATGGTCGGAGCGGGCCGACAGCATGGCGTAGACGGCGATCAGGTCCTGAACGCCGGAAACCTTGGCCGACAGGATGATGCGGTTGCGCGGCAGGCCGATCTCTTCGGCAAGCTCCGCCGACAGCAGCGCCGACTGCACGATCGTTTCGCGCGTCACTTCCTGGGCCGTGAGCGGAAAGCCGTTCGCCTTGTTCTCGTCCATCAGCCGCGTCAGCAGCTCCTGGTCGAGCGAGCCCCAGTTGACGCCGATGCGCACCGGTTTGTCGTAGCGGATCGCCATCTCGACGATCTCGGCGAACTGCTTGTCCTTCTTGTCCTTGAAGCCGACATTGCCCGGATTGATGCGGTATTTCGCCAGCGCTTCAGCGCAGGCCGGATGATCGGCAAGCAGCTTGTGGCCGATATAGTGGAAGTCGCCGACGAGCGGCACGTCGAGGCCGAGCCGCTCGAGCCGCTCGCGGATCTTCGGCACCGCCGCCGCACTCTCGTCGCGGTCGACGGTGATGCGCACCAGTTCCGAACCGGCTTTGTGCAGCGCGGCCACCTGGGCCACGGTGCCATCGATATCGGCCGTATCGGTGTTGGTCATCGACTGGACCACGACCGGTGCGCCACCCCCGACGATGACGCCGCCGACATCGACGGCGACGGAGGCGCGGCGGGGCTGCGGATCGAAATCGAAGGCGGAAGACATGAAGGCCTCTTCGTGGGTCACTGAGCCGGGCGAGGATGCGGGCAGAACCCACATGGACTTTCCTCAACTCGCCCTGGCCATTGGCCCATCAGGTGGATGAGGAAAGCCTGATTGTCAACGGCGACATCATGCCCTGACGGCGATTTGATGGCGGTGCTGCGCCTCAGTGCCCCTTGGCGCCATCCGCATGATCGGCATGGTGCGACAAGAGAAGCACGACGATGAAGAGCAGCGGCACCGAGGCGAAGATGATGGCAAAACCCGTATGCTCGGCGACGAAGCCGATCAGCGACGGTGCAAACAGCATCCCGGAATAGCCCATGAAGGTCGCGACCGAGAGCCCGATGCCCGGCTGCAGGCCCGGCATGTTGCCGGCCGCCGAAAACGCGATCGGCACCATGTTGGAGATGCCGATGCCGGCGATCGCAAAGCCAAGGATGGCGATGTAGGCATTGGGCGCCGTGCCCGCGATGATCATACCGACGAGTGCCGTGGCGGTGCAGATGCGCAGCGTCCGTTTGGCGCCGAAGCGATCCCGGACGAAATCGCCGGCAAAACGCATGGTCGCCATGGTCGCGGAGAAGGCGGCAAAGCCGAAGCCGGAAAGCTCGACGGAGGCACCAAGCTCGTTGCGCAGATAGAGCGCACCCCAGTCGAGCACCGTGCCCTCCGGCACCATCGAGAACAGCGCCATGATGCCGATCAGCCAGGGAAGCGGCGTCATCGGCAGGCGAAGCTTCTCCTTGGCGGCACCCGGATGCGGCTTGTCGGCCAGGATCATCGGCCAGGCGGCCACGATCAATGCCAGGCAGATCGCAGTGACGACGAGGACATGCGGCAGCACGCCGAAGCGGGCCATGAGGAAGCCACCAATGCCGGCACCGATCAGGCCGCCCAGGCTCCAATAGGCGTGGCAGGACGACATGATCGCCCGGCGCATGGATTTTTCGACCTCGACCGCATTGGCGTTCATCGCGACGTCCATTGCGCCGGCAAAACCGCCAAGCAGGAACATGGCGACGGCCGCCGTCCAGACGTCAGGGACAAGCGTCAGAAGCAGAAGCAAGGGCGACAGGATGATGGCGGTAACCTTGACCACCTTCTGCGAGCCGACGCGGGCGATAAAGCCGCCGGCAATCGGCATGAGCACCAGCGAGCCGATGCCGAACATCAGGATCAACAGGCCGAGCACGCTTTCGCTGATGCCGAGCCGGTCCTTGAATTCGGGGATCTTCGGCGCCCAACTGCCGATGACGAAGCCATTCAATAGGAACAGCAGCGATACCGCCAGCCGGTTGCGGGTCATGTAGCCCTGGCGGGCGGTCGCGGTGGGAGAACGTTGGTCCATGGTCTTGCCTCGGTGCCGGATCGCCCGGCTCAGATTGTGATTTCGATCAGATTTCCATCGGGGTCGCGAACAACGGCCTCGTAGAAGCCGTCGCCGGTCCAGCGCGGTTTTGCGACCAGAATGCCCTCAGCCTCGGCGCGCGCGGCCATAGCCTCGACCGCCTGCTCGCTGCCGAGCGACAGCGCCACATGGGCAAGGCCGATGCGTTCTTCGGTGGGATCGGCAGGCCCAACCCAGGGGCCTTCCATGATCTCGAATGCCGGCCCGTCACCAAGCGTCAGGAACCGCGAACGAAAGCCGGGCCGCCGCCGGCTTTCATAGATCTCGCCGACTTCGGCGCCGAAGAAGGACGACCAGAACCGGGCGATCGCCTCGAGGTCCCGCGTCCAGAGCGCCACATGCGTGATCGTCGTCATTCCGTCTCTCCCGCCATCAGGACCACTGCCCCTGCCGCCTCGAAGGCCGCCCGATGCTCCGCAGACGCATCCGCCTCGAGCAGCAGCGTCACCTTGTCATTGATATCGACGACACCGTGCGCGGCCGCCGTACCGAGCTTGTCGCTGGTGACGGCGACGACAAGACGCCGGCTGCGCTGGGCAACGAGCCGCTTGAATTCCGCATCCTCGAAATAGATCGCCGTCAGGCCCGCGACGGCATCGGCGCCACAGGTGCCGAGGAAGCAGAGATCGGGCCGGAGCAGTTCCGCATCGCGCTGCGCCCGCGCGCTGATCGCCGCACCGACGGCGCGGTTGAGCGGACCGCCGAGCAGGATGAGATCGACGCCCGGTTTCTCCATGAGCGCGACGGCAATCAGCGGCGTATTGGTGACGACAGTGACCGGCAGGTCCGGCTCGATCAGGTGCGCGATGGCGAGATTGGTGGAGCCGGCATCGAGAAACACGGTCATATCAGGCTTGATCAGGCCGATGGCCGCGCGCGCCAGCGCCGCCTTGCGTTCCGGCGCCATCGCCACCCGTTCCCGCAAGGTGCTGTGCGCTGCCGGCGCAACCGGAAGCGCGCCACCATAGACGCGCTCGCACAGTCCCGCCGCCGCCATCTCCCTGAGGTCGCGGCGGATCGTATCCTCGGAAACGCTGAGCTCAGCCGCAAGGTCGGCAGCAAGCACCCGGCCGTTGGCCTTCAACCGCTCCTGAATCAGCGTCTTTCGCTCACGAAGAAGGAGTTCACCTGACATCGCCATCAACCGTGCATAAACGTGCATGAATCGCTATAAATGTGCATATCAACTTTTGAAACCGTTTTCAAGTCGATGCAGCGACCAAATCGGGGCCGCGCGCGATTTCCGACAAACCGTGGCTTTTGCGCCTGGCCGGTGCCATTTCGAGGAAAATTCTTCATCAAAACGCTCAGGAATTGGTGTTTTATACGCTCAGATCGCCGATTTTTTATGCGATTGTCCGCTCAATCCGGACGACGGGCCGGGCCAGAAAGAAGATGGAAAATCACGATGAAAATCCTCCCCACGCTGTTTGCCGCCGCTCTGATGCAGGTCGCCGCGCTCGCCTCCGCTCAAGCCGGCGAGAACCTCAACGCGGTCAAATCCGCCGGTGTCCTGAAGATCGGCACCGAGGGTACCTATGCGCCCTTTACCTATCATGACACCTCCGGCGCCCTCGTCGGCTTCGACGTCGAGATCGGCCAGGCGGTCGCCGAGAAGCTCGGCGTCAAGGCGGAATTCCTCGAAGGCAAGTGGGATGGCCTGATCGCCGGCCTCGACGCCAACCGTTATGACACGGTCATCAACCAGGTCGGCATCACCGAGGAGCGCAAGAAGAAGTACGACTTCTCCGAGCCCTACATCGCCTCCAAGGCGGTGCTGATCGTCAAGTCCGACAACGAAGAGATCAAAGGCTTTGCCGATCTCAAGGGCAAGAAGTCGGCCCAGTCGCTGACCAGCAACTTCGGCAAGATCGCAACCGCATCCGGCGCCGAGCTCGTCGGCACCGACGGCTTCGACCAGTCGATCCAGCTCGTTCTGACAGGCCGCGCCGATGCGACGATTAACGACAGCCTCTCCTTCCTCGACTTCAAGAAGAAGAAGCCCGACGCACCGGTGAAGATCGCCGCCGAACAGGCCGATGCCGATTTCTCCGGCATCATCATCCGCAAGGGCGAGCCGGAACTGCTGGAAGCGATCAACAAGGCGCTCGTCGACATCAAGGCGGACGGCACCTACGACAAGATCTCGCAGAAGTACTTCGGCGCCGACGTCTCGAAGTAAGTTCCGACCGACCTGGTGGCCGGTTTTACCACCGGCCATTCTCGGCTATGAAAAGCGATCCGTTCCGGTCCCCGGGGCGGATCGCGCTTTTTTGAAAGGCCCGCCCCTTGCCCACCTGGCTCCAACTCATGCTGGATTCGGCGCCGTCCCTCCTTTGGGCCGGCCTGACCTTCACCATCCCGCTGACGCTGCTTTCCTTCATCTTCGGCCTGATCCTTGGTCTCTTGACCGCGGTCGCCCGCCTGTTCGGACCGGCACCGGTCGTCGCCATCGCCCGGTTCTACGTCTGGGTGATCCGCGGCACGCCGCTGCTGGTCCAGCTGTTCGTGATCTTCTACGGCCTGCCGAGCGCCGGCATCCTGCTTGACGCGTTTACCGCCGCCCTCATCGGCTTCTCTCTCAACGTTGGCGCCTATACCTCCGAGATCATCCGCGCGGTCATCTCCTCGGTGCCGCGCGGGCAATGGGAAGCGGCCTACTCGATCGGCATGAGCTGGAGCCAGGCGATGCGCCGCACCATCCTGCCACAGGCGACCCGCGTCGCCGTGCCGCCGCTGTCGAATACCTTCATCTCGCTGGTGAAGGACACCTCGCTTGCCGCCGCCATCACCGTGCCGGAGATGTTCCAGACAGCGCAGCGTATCGTCGCCACCACCTATGAACCGCTGATCCTCTACATCCTCGCGGCGCTGATCTACCTTGCCATGAGTTCGGTTCTGTCAGCCCTGCAGGTCAGGCTGGAACGCCGCTTCGCCCGCTATGGTGGTTTCCTGGAGGCGCGCACATGATCGAGCTTTCTCACATCGAAAAGCGCTTCGGCGACAATCTCGTGCTGAAGGACATCTCCGTCAGCCTGCCCGAGGGTAGCGTGACGGCGCTTGTCGGCCCCTCCGGAGGCGGCAAGAGCACGCTGCTGCGCTGCATCAACCTTCTGGAGATACCCACCTCCGGATCGATCAAGCTCGGTAGCGAACAGGTCCAGTTCTGGCCTGGAAGCCGGGTTGGCTGGGCAACCATCCAGCGGCTACGCCGGCAGACCGGTATGGTGTTCCAGAACTTCCAGCTCTTTCCGCACCAGACAGCACTCGGCAACGTCATGGAGGGTCTCGTCACCGTGCTGAAATGGCCGGCCGAAAAGGCCCAGGCGCGCGCCATGGAACTCTTGGAAAAGGTCGGCATGGCCCACAAAGCGGACGCCTGGCCGGCGACACTCTCCGGCGGGCAGCAACAGCGTGTGGCGATCGCCCGGGCGCTGGCCCCGTCGCCGCGCGTCCTGCTCTGCGACGAGCCCACGTCTGCCCTCGATCCGGAACTGGCCGAGGAAGTGGTCGAAGTGTTGAGCCGGCTTGCCCGCGAAGGAACCACCATGGTGATGGCGACCCATGACCTCCGGCTGGCCTCGCGCGTCGCCGACAAGGTGATCTTCCTCGACGGCGGCCTCGTCGTCGAAAGCGGCGCCCCGAAGACGATCTTTTCGGCGCCCGAGCGCGAGCGCACCAAGAAGTTCATCGCCTCGCTCAGCGCCCCGCACGACTACGAGATCTGAAGGGAAGCATTCGGACCGGTTACGATGGATGAGGAGCAGCAGGCGACAGGCGTCTCCATTATCCTCGCCTCCCCATAGTTGTCATCCTCGGGCTTAACCCGAGGATGACGGCCGAGAAGTGCGCCCGCTACAGTGGCCCTTTGCGCCTCTCGCAAAACGAAAACGGCCGGATTCGCATCCGGCCGTTTTTGTCTATCCGTGTGGCAAACGCTTACGCGTCGAAGACGATCAGCAGGTCCTTGGCGTCGATCTGGTCGCCGGCGCGCACCAAAACTTCGGCGACCGTGCCGTCCTTCTCGGCGTGCAGAGCCGTCTCCATCTTCATCGCCTCGATCGACAAGAGCACGTCGCCGGCCTTCACCGCCTGGCCGGCGGCAACGGCAACCGTCGAGATGACGCCTGGCATCGGGGCGCCGAGCTGCGCGGCATTGCCGCCCTCGGCCTTGCGGCGCACGGCGCTGGTCGCACTGCGGTTGCGGTCCGGAACCTTGATCAGGCGGGGCTGGCCGTTGAGTTCGAAGAACACCTTGACCATGCCCTTCTCGTCCGGCTCGCTCTTGGCCTGGTGCAGGATCACCAGCGACTTGCCCCGCTCGATCTCCGGCTGCAGCTCCTCGCCCGGCGCCAGCCCATAGAAATAGGCCGGCGTCGGCAGAACGCTGACCGGACCATAGGTGTCGGCCGCGATCGCGTAGTCGGTGAAGACCTTCGGGTACATCAGGTAGGAGGCGAACTCGAAGTCGTCGACCTTGCGCTCGAGCTTGTCTTCAATCGCCTTGCGCTCCGCATCGAGATCGGCCGGCGGCAGCAGCGAGCCGGGCACGGCGGTGTAGGCCTTCTCGCCCTTCAGCGCCTTCTTCTGCAGCGCTTCCGGCCAGCCGCCCGGGGGCTGACCGAGATCGCCCTTCAGCATCGAGACGACCGAATCCGGGAAAGCGATGTCCTTTGCCGGGTTCTCGACGTCGGCAACCGTCAGGTCTTGCGAGACCATCATCAGCGCCATGTCGCCGACCACCTTGGAGGACGGCGTCACCTTGACGATATCGCCGAACATCTGGTTGGCGTCGGCATAGGCCTGGGCGACCCGGTGCCACTTGGTTTCCAGCCCGAGCGAGCGAGCCTGTTCCTTGAGATTGGTGAACTGGCCGCCCGGCATTTCGTGCAGGTAGACTTCAGAAGCCGGTCCCTTGAGGTCGCTTTCGAAGGCGGCGTACTGGTAGCGCACCGCTTCCCAATAGAAGGAAATGCGGCGGATCCATTCGGGATCAAGGCCCGGATCACGCTCCGAGCCGCGCAGCGCCTCGACGATCGAGCCGAGGCAGGGCTGCGAGGTGTTGCCGGAGAGCGCGTCCATCGCCGCATCGACCACGTCGACGCCGCTATCGACGGCGGCAAGGACGGTCGCAGCCGCGATGCCCGAGGTGTCGTGCGTGTGGAAATGGATCGGCAGATCCGTTGCCTCGCGCAGCGCCTTGAACAGCACCCGCGCGGCCGCCGGCTTCAACAGGCCCGCCATGTCCTTGACGGCGATCATGTGCGCGCCGGCCTTCTCGAGCTCGGCCGCCAGTGCCGTGTAGTACTTGAGATCGTACTTCGGGCGGGCCGAATTCAGGATGTCGCCGGTGTAGCAGATCGCCGCCTCGCAGATGCGGTTCTCCTCGGCAACGGCCTCCATCGAGACGCGCATGTTGTCGACCCAGTTGAGGCAGTCGAAGACGCGGAAGACGTCGATGCCGCCCTTCGCCGCCTGGCGGACGAAGTACTTCACGACGTTGTCGGGGTAGTTCTTGTAGCCGACGCCGTTGGCGCCGCGCAAAAGCATCTGCAGCAGCAGGTTCGGCGCATCCTCGCGAATGCGGGCAAGGCGATCCCACGGATCCTCGGTGAGGAAGCGCATGGAAACGTCGAAGGTCGCGCCACCCCAGCATTCGAGCGAGAAGAGCTGCGGCAGGGCACGGGCATAGGTGCCGGCGACACGGGCGATGTCGTGCGTGCGCATGCGCGTGGCAAGCAGCGACTGGTGGCCGTCGCGCATGGTGGTGTCGGTCAGGAAAACCTGCTTTTCACCGCGCACCCACTCGGCAAACTTCTTCGGGCCGAGTTCGTCGAGCTTCTGCTTGGTACCCGCGGGGATCTCGCCCTGGATGAACGGCACGACGGGCTTGGCCGCGTCTGCCGGCGGCCGCGGGCGGCCCTTAGCCTCAGGATGGCCGTTGACGGTGACGTCGGCGAGATAGGTCAAGAGCTTCGTCGCACGGTCTTGGCGCCGGACCTGCTGGAACAGCTCCGGCGTCGTGTCGATGAAGCGGGTGGTGTAGGTGTTGTTGCGGAACTGCTCGTGGCCGATGATCGCCTCGAGGAAGGTGAGGTTGGTCGCCACACCGCGGATACGGAATTCGCGCAGCGCCCGGTCCATGCGGCTGATCGCTTCCTGGGGCGTGCTGCCCGAGGCCGTGACCTTCACCAGCAACGGATCGTAGTAGCGCGTGATGTAAGCGCCGGTATAGGCCGTGCCGCCATCGAGACGGATGCCGAAACCGGCCGCCGAACGATAGCCGGTGATGCGGCCGTAGTCGGGGATGAAGTTCTGTTCCGGGTCTTCTGTGGTGATGCGGCACTGCAGCGCGTGGCCGTTGAGCCGGATGTCTTGCTGCTTCGGTACGCCCGAGGCCGGCGTGCCGATCGCTTCGCCGTCGAGGATATGGATCTGCGCCTTGACGATGTCGATGCCGGTCACCACTTCGGTGACGGTGTGCTCGACCTGAATGCGCGGGTTCACTTCGATGAAGTAGAATTTGCCGGTGTCGGCATCCATCAGATACTCGACCGTGCCGGCGCCGACATAGCTGGTCGCTTCGGCGATCTTCAGCGAATAGTTGGCCAGTTCCTGGCGCTGCGCATCGGAAAGGTACGGAGCCGGCGCACGCTCGACGACCTTCTGGTTGCGTCGCTGGATGGAGCAGTCGCGCTCGAACAGATGCACGACATTGCCGTGGGTGTCGCCGAGGATCTGGCTTTCGACGTGGCGGGCGCGCTCGACCAGCTTTTCGAGATAGACCTCGTCCTTGCCGAAGGCGGCCTTGGCCTCGCGCTTGGCTTCGGTCACCTCGCGGATCAGGTCCTTCGGGTCGCGAATGGCGCGCATGCCGCGTCCGCCGCCGCCCCAGGAGGCCTTGAGCATGACGGGGTAGCCGATCTCGGCGGCTAGGCGATGGATTTCCTTTTCGTCTTCCGGCAGCGGATCGGTGGCCGGCACGACCGGCACGCCGACGGAAATGGCGAGGTTGCGGGCTGCCACCTTGTTGCCGAGCTGGCGCATGGTCGCCGGCCGCGGACCGATGAAGATGACGCCGGCAGCGTCACAGGCATCGACGAACTCGGGGCTTTCCGACAACAGGCCGTAACCCGGGTGAATGGCATCGGCACCCGAGAGCTTGGCGACGCGGATGACTTCCTCGATCGACAGGTAGCTCTCGATCGGACCGAGGTCGCGGGCCAGATGCGGACCGCGGCCGATCTGGTAGCTTTCGTCCGCTTTAAAGCGGTGCAGCGCGAGTTTGTCCTCTTCCGCCCATATCGCGACCGTTTTCAGACCGAGTTCGTTTGCAGCGCGAAAAACGCGGATGGCAATTTCAGAACGGTTGGCAACAAGGATCTTCGAGATAGGCAAGTCGGTCTCCTCAATGACTTGATATTGCGGGAAATGCTGCACCCGCGAAATAAAGTATTAGCGAGTCACCGGGCAGAGCGCAATTTCAGATGCGACAGGAAACCGAATGCCTTTCGACTTTAGGAAATCAGGCCGAGACGGAAGGCGATCGCCACGACGTGGTGGCGGTTCTTGGCCTTCAGCTTTTCCTGGATTCCGTTCATGTACCAATCGACCGTGTGGCTCGAAATATCGAGCACCTTGCCGATGTCGTTGGAGGTCAGGCCGTCGGCCAGATAGTTGAGCGCTTCCATTTCGCGCCGCGTCATTTGCACCTCGACGCGCGAACCGAGCTCGGCCGAAACCTCCGGGTCGGTCAGGTCCAGGAGCTTCCAGAACAGCCGCTTGGCGATCGAGTCGAACAGGCTGATCTCGACCGGGCTCAGGTCGACGACACGCCCGCCGACCGTCAGGTTGCCGAGCAGGCCGCGCCGGCCGTGCACCGGAAAGATATAGCCGTCGTAGAGACCGTGGTTGCGGGCCTCGATCATCATGCTTTCCATGCGCTTGCGATGCGGATCGGAGCGGAAGGCAAAGAGCGTATCGCGCCAGCGGAAACCGCGCTGGGCATGGCCGAGATAGCGGATGGTCGGGTCAATCACCACGAACTTCTTGCGGATGTAGATCTGCGGCCAGCCCTCGGGCCAGCGACCGGCAAGCAGCAGCCTCAGCGGGTTGTCATGCGGCTTGGGCTGACGCACGACGCCGTAGAAGTCGAAGCCGCAGCGATCGAGCAGACGCTCGAATTCCGGGATGATTTCCTCGCGAGTCTTCATCTCCTCCAGAAGCGCGAGAAACTGTACGAGCAGCGTAATGTTCATGGATCACCTTCCAGGTCGATGCATATGGTCGCAATTCCGAATCCGGACATAAAGGCACCGTTCAGCGACCATTCATGTTGCACCCGCGATAATCCGTCATACCACGCCCGGTCTTATGCGAAATATGCAAGAAATCGGAGTTGGCACGACAGATAGCAGACTATGAATATTCTCGCCAAGCTCGCAGACGAGCGAAACGGGAAAAGGAATAGCTGTCCTGCGTCCGGCTACGGCTTCCCATTGCCGCCAAAGACCGTCTCAGCGCGGCCCCGAGCGTTCTAACGGTGCGAAGCTTCAATGCCCACCATGGGGAACCTCGAGGACGCGGGTGCATCCGCCGCAGAAGGTCTGCGGCGCGTCAAATCCGGTACCCGGAAGGGGTGAGACAGTGTCATTGTTCCAGGTGTATGCAAGAGCGCTCCAGTATCTTGCGGTTCACAAGTTTCGCGTCTCAGCGATCGTTCTCGCCAACGTCGTTCTGGCAGCCATCACCATTGCCGAACCGATCCTGTTCGGACGCATCATCGACGCCATCTCGTCGAAGGGCGAAGTTACGCCGATGCTGCTGATGTGGGCGGGCCTCGGCGTCTTCAACACCGTCGCCTTCGTGCTCGTCGCCCGCGAGGCCGACCGGCTGGCCCATGGCCGCCGCGCCACGCTTTTGACGGAAGCCTTCGGCCGCATCGTTTCCATGCCGCTCGCCTGGCATAGCCAGCGCGGCACCTCCAACGCGCTGCACACGCTGCTTCGCGCCTGCGAAACCCTCTTCGGTCTCTGGCTCGAATTCATGCGCCAGCACCTGGCGACCGCCGTCGCCCTCATTCTGCTCGTTCCGACCGCCTTTGCCATGGACGTACGCCTGTCGCTCGTGCTC
This sequence comes from Ensifer sp. NPDC090286, assembly GCF_044769565.1. Classification (NCBI taxonomy): domain Bacteria; kingdom Pseudomonadati; phylum Pseudomonadota; class Alphaproteobacteria; order Hyphomicrobiales; family Rhizobiaceae; genus Ensifer; species Ensifer sp. NPDC090286. Next base: position 277,115 of record NZ_JBIVYF010000007.1, read on the forward strand.
GTCGTTCTCGGCGCGCTTTATGTGGTGATCAGCAAGGTGGTGATGAGCCGCACCAAGGAAGGCCAGGCTTCGGTCGAGAACCACTACCACACGGTTTTCTCCCACGTTTCCGACGCGATCAGCAACGTTTCGGTCGTGCACAGCTACAACCGCATCGAGGCTGAAACCCGCGAGCTGAAGAAGTTCACCGAGCGGCTGATCTCCGCCCAGTTCCCGGTTCTCGACTGGTGGGCGCTGGCAAGCGGGCTGAACCGCGTCGCTTCGACCATCTCGATGATGGCGATCCTCGTCATCGGTACCGTGCTGGTGCAGCGCGGCGAACTCGGCGTCGGCGAAGTCATCGCCTTCATCGGCTTTGCCAACCTGCTGATCGGCCGTCTCGACCAGATGAAGGCCTTCGTCACGCAGATCTTCGAGGCCCGTGCCAAGCTTGAGGACTTCTTCACCCTCGAAGATGCCGTGCGCGAACGCGACGAGCCGGCCGGTGCGACCGAACTGCCGGCGGTTGTCGGCGAGGTCGAGTTCCGCAACGTCTCTTTCGACTTTGCGAACACGAACCAGGGCGTGCACAACGTCTCGTTCACGGCCAAGGCCGGCCAGACGATCGCCATCGTCGGCCCGACCGGCGCCGGCAAGACGACGCTCGTCAACTTGCTTCAGCGCGTCCACGATCCGCGTGACGGTCAGATCCTGATCGACGGCAACGACATCTCGAAGGTGACGCGCAAGTCGCTGCGCCGTTCGATCGCCACCGTCTTCCAGGATGCGGGCCTGATGAACCGCTCGATCTCGGAAAACATCCGCCTCGGCCGTGACGATGCGACGATCGAAGAAATCATGGCTGCCGCGGAAGCGGCTGCCGCCTGCGACTTCATCGAGGGCCGCACGACCGGTTACGACACGGTGGTCGGCGAGCGCGGCAACCGCCTTTCGGGCGGGGAACGCCAGCGCGTAGCCATCGCCCGCGCCATCCTGAAGAACGCGCCGATCCTGGTGCTCGACGAGGCGACCAGCGCGCTCGACGTCGAAACCGAAAACCGCGTGAAGGATGCGATCGACGCGCTGCGCAAGAACCGCACCACCTTCATCATCGCCCACCGCCTGTCGACGGTGCGCGAGGCGGACCTGGTGATCTTCATGGATCAGGGTCGGATCGTCGAGATGGGCGGCTTCAACGAGCTCAGCCAGAGCAACGGCCGCTTTGCAGCCCTGCTCCGCGCCAGCGGCATCCTGACGGACGACGATGTCCGCATGAGCCACACGGCAGCCTAAGACACTCTCCAAGCAAGAGAACAAGCTTCAAGCCACCCGCAGCCAACTGCGGGTGGTTTTTTTTCGTTTCGCCGTCACTCGCACAGAGCAGACTTGCCATTCTGAGGAATGCTGGTATTCCGGAATTCCGGCTTCAATTCCAAGGGAACCACCAATGCCGGACATTTCCACGATCGCAGTTTTCGCCGCAGCAAGCCTCGTGCTCACCGCCACGCCCGGGCCCGACATGCTGCTGATTGCCTCTCGCAGCCTCAGCCAGGGACGTGCCGTCGGGTTTCTCACCCTGGCCGGCATCGTGCTCGGCACCTATTGCCACGCGCTCGCCGCCGCACTCGGTCTGTCGCAGCTCTTCGTCACCGTTCCGATCGCCTATGAGATCGTCCGCTGGGCCGGCTGCGCCTATCTGCTCTATCTCGCCTGGAAAACCATCCGCTCGGATCCATTGGGCGCCTCCCCGATTGCAATCCTCAAGCGGCTTTCGGCCCGCCGGGTTTTCGGCGAGGGGCTGATGACGAACCTGCTCAACCCGAAGATGGCGCTGTTCGTGCTGGCCCTGTTTCCGCAATTCGTGGATCCGAACGGCGGGTCGATGGTCCTGCAGATGCTGCTGCTTGCGACCGTCCTGAACGGGATAGGCCTGCTCGTGAACGGTTCGGTCATCCTCGTCGGCAGCCATCTGCGGGCAAGGCTGTCCGGCTTCCGGCGTTTCCCGAAACTGCCGCAATACCTTCTCGCCGGCGTATTCACCGCCCTCGCCTGCCGCCTGGCCCTGGGTTCTCGAACCTGACACTGAAGCCCTGTGACGGGCGGCGTTTCTCACGCCGCCCTTAGCGGCTTAGCCATGGCGATGCCGCGCAGCCATTCGAGATAATAGGCATAGACGAAGTGCAGCCCGATGCCGGCGACGACGAAGAGGCTGCCGACAACAGGGTTTTTCCCCGTCACGAACAGCAGCACCTGGCCGGACATCGCCAGGATCGTGCCAAAAATGAAGATCGGCAGGGAATGCCGGCCGACCACCGCCAGCGGATGATCGCGGTCGAGTTTGGCAAGGTTGCTGATCCGCGGCGTCACCGCGATGAGGTAGCCGAGCGCCAGCACATGCAGCAGTCGCGGCGTGGACAGAAAGGTCTTATCGAAGCCCGTCAGAACGGCCGGAAGACCGAAGGAAAAATCGATGCTCCAGAACGAGAAGAGCACCCAGACGGCGGAAACCGCGAGATAGAGCCCGGAAAGCGCGATCAGCCAGGGCCAGCGCGGCAGCGATCCGCCGTTGCGCGCATAGGTCATCATGACGACGCCGATGACGAACAGGAACTGCCAGGACCAGGGATTGAGAAACCAGTAGCCCTCGTCGAGGAAGTTCGACGGCACGAACTTGAAGATGCCCGCAGCAAGCCAGAGGGCGGCCGAGAGCAGAAGCAGCAGTTTCTTGCTGACGCCGTTCAGCCAGAGGATGCCCGGCAGCATCAGGAACAGCGCCGCATACATCGACAGGATGTTGTTGTAGCCGAGCTGATGGCCCAAGAGCACCATCGCGACGATGCCCTGCTCCGTCTGCTCCACCATCGGGCGGATGTTGATCTCGCCGATCAGGTCCTGCCGCCCGAAATAGAGTGCGCCGCCGGCAAAGATCGCCAGCGTCACGATGCTGGTCATGATGTGGGCGATGTAGAGCGCCAGGGCCCGGCGCCAGATTTTCAGCGTCATGGCCAGCCGTGCGCCGGAGACGAACTTGCCGCCATAGGCGATCCCGACCGAGAGGCCGGAGATCAGGACGAAGGCTTCGGCGGAATCGGAGAAGCCGAAGTTCTTGTGCGTCAGGTATTCGAGATATTGTCCGGGAACGTGATTGACGAAGATCGTCAGGAGACACAGCGCCCTGAATACATCAAGGCGTGTGTCGCGCTCCTTCGGAACCAATCGGGCGGACATCGGCTCGACGCCACCCGGAAAAGTCTTTTGCAGCATGCGGTCCGTTTTCCAGGATTTGGCGCCCCTGCCCCATCCCTGTTGAAACGGGCACCGACGTCCCGCCTTTCGCGCGATGCTCGGCACCATGAAGGAGAGCGGGATGTCAACGTGCTTGCGGTTTCCCGCCCACACCCCGCTCACGAGATTTAGAGCACGACGCCCAGCCGTCGAGGTCGTGCCGCCCCGCATCTCCGCAAAGAAAAAACCGGCTTTGCCCTTGCGGGAACAAAGCCGGTTTCATCCTGTCTTCAATGCCGGCCGTTACAGCAAAATGCCTTCATGCGCGTTTTTTGTGACACTATTGTTGACGCTGACGATCGGCTCGCCACTTTTCTTGTCGCGCTCAACCGAAATCTTGTGCCGCGCACCATTGAGCGTCACTTCGGCCGAGTAGCCATTCCAGGCCGCCGGCAGCACCGGCCGGATAACCAGCCTGTCACCCTGCCTGCGAATGCCGAGGATGCCTTCGACACCGACGCGGTAGAGCCAGCCGGCCGAACCGGTGTACCAGGTCCAGCCGCCGCGTCCCGCAAGGTCGCCCTCGCCATAGATATCGGCGGCAACCACATAGGGCTCGACGCGGTAGTGTTCCGCCGCTTCGCGGCTTCCCGCATGGGAAACCGGATTCAGCATGTTGAACACGCGCCAGGCCTCTTCCGCCCTGCCCTGTTCGGCAAAGGCGAGCGCCACCCAGGTGGCCGCATGGGTATACTGCCCACCGTTTTCGCGCACGCCGGGCGGATAGGCCTTGATGTAGCCCGGATCCTGCGCCGTGCGCTCGAGCGGCGGCGTGAACAGCCGCACGATGTGCTGGTCCGGATCGACGAGTTCGGCCATGACCGCATCCATCGCCTTCAGCGAGCGCTGCTCGTCGCCTTCGCCCGAGAGCACGCTCCAGGACTGGCCGATGGAATCGATCCGGCATTCGAGCGCTTCGCTGGTGCCGAGCGGCGTGCCGTCGTCGTAGTAGCCACGGCGATAGTAGTCGCCGTCCCAGCCCGCCGCGTTGAGCGCCGTCTTGAGCGCTTCGAGATGGGCTTCCCAACGGGTGATGCGGGCCTCGTCCTTGCGCTCGCGCGCATAGGGCAGGAAGCCGCGCAGCGTGCCTGCGAGGAACCAGCCGAGCCAGGTGCTTGTGCCCTTGCCGGCCTGGCCGACCCGGTTCATGCCGTCGTTCCAATCGCCGCCGAGGAACAGCGGCAGGCCGTTTTCGCCGGTCCGCTTGATCGCAAGATCGAGGGCACGGGCGCAATGCTCGTAAACGTCGCCAATCTCTTCGGAGATCTCCGGCTTGTAGAAGGCGTCGTGCTGTCCCTCTTCCAGCGCCGGGCCGGTGATGAAGGCGAGCCGTTCCGCCAGGATGTCGGAGGTGCCGGTCACCGTGCAATAGTGGGTGACGGCATGGGCGAGCCAGACGACGTCATCGGAGATCATCGTGCGCACACCCGCGCCGGTTCCCGGCAGCCACCAGTGCTGTACGTCGCCTTCGACGAACTGGCGCGCCGCGGCGTTGAGGATCTGCGCCCGGGCAAGCTCCGGCCGATGGATCAGGAACGCCAGCGTGTCCTGCAGCTGGTCACGGAAGCCGAAGGCTCCGCTCGCCTGGTAGAAGGCCGAGCGCGCCATGATGCGGCACCCGAGGCTCTGATAGGGCAGCCAGTTGTTGATCATGGCGTCGAAGGCCGGATCCGGCGTTTCCACCTTCACGATGTCGGTGAAATCGCGCCAGAACGACTTTGCCGCATCAAGCACCGTATCGAAGGCGGTTTGACGCAGTTCGCCGACGACGGCGCGAAGCAGCTCCTCATTGTCGGCATCGCCGAGAATGAAGGTGACCTGCCGCTCGGCGCCGGGCTCGATCGTCAGATCGGTGGCGACGACCGCGCAAGGATCGCCGTCAACATCGACGGAGCCCGAGAGATCCGCCCCTGAAAGCACGGCCTGCGGCACGAGGATGCCCCCGAGCGCGCCGAGGAATTCCCGTCGGCTAGAGGTGTAGCCGGCCGCCTCGCCACCATCGACGGTGAAGAAGGCGGAACGCCCGCCGAAGTCGATGCTGTAGGGGTTGGTCGCCACCAGGGCCGACGTCTCTTCATCCCACTTCGAGAGAATGAAAGGCGCCGAGCGCGCGCGGTTGTTGCCGAGTACCCATTCGGCGTAGCCGTAAAGCCGCAGCTGCCGCGCCGTCGCCGCACGGTTGCGCACCGTGAGACGAACGAGCTTGGCCGGCAGGCTGCGATGAACCGTGTGGGTCGCCTCGATGTCGAGATCGTCCTGGCTGCTGCGGAAGCGCGAGTAGCCGAGCCCGTGAACCGTCTCGAAGACGACCGAACGACGACGCGACAGCGCCGCATAGGGCGTCGACACCGAGCCGCTCGCCATATCGCGGATGAAGATCGCTTCGCCCGGACGGTTGATGACGGTGTCGTTGGTCCACGGGGTCAGCTGGTAGTCGCGCGAGTTGCGGCTCCAGGAGAAGGCAGCGCCTTCGGCCGAAACATGGAAGCCGAATTGCTCGTTGGAGATGACATTGATCCAGGGCTGCGGCGTCGCTTCGCCGCCGCGCAGGCGCACGACGTATTCGCGTCCGCCTTCGGCAAAGCCGCCGAAGCCGTTCCAGAAGGAGAGATCGTCGCCCTTGATCTCCGCCGGTGCGACGTCTGCCGCTTCCTGCGGCGCCGCCAGGAGCGGGCCGACGAACTCGCTGCTCTTTTCGGCGCCCTTTACCGGCGCCGGCGAATAGAGCGAGTTGGCGCGGGCGATCTGATCGGAGATCGTGCCGTTGCGGGCATGGAAGACGGCGCGCGAGGCCGACAGCAGCGTCGACCACGTCTCGGCTTCCATCAGGTCGCGGCGCACCGAGAAGATGTGCTGGCGCGGACCGTCCGAGAGGCCGCGAAGCCTCAGGTTCTCGCACATGGAATCGAGCGCGTGCTGCATGTCCTGGGCATAGGACGAGGCGCGCTCGTTGATGATGACGAGATCGGCGGTGATGCCGCGTGCGCGCAGGTATTCCTGGGCGCGCAGCGCCTCACGGGCGATGCCGAGATCGCCGTCGTCGTTGATGCGCAGGCAGAAGATCGGGTAGTCGCCCGAAATCGCCAGCGGCCAGAGCTTCGACTGGGAATCGAGGCCGGCCTGAACCGTCGCCGAATCGGCACGCAGATGCATGTCCGGATAGACGAGGTAGCGGCCGAGCATCTGGAAGCTTGCCGCTTCCTGCGAGGTCACGCCGACATGGCGCATCTGCACCTGGCTACGGGTCCAGGCGTGGATGAGCTCCTGGTTGAAGGTCTCCGGATGGCGGTAGCGATCGATCGCGCGATCGACCTCCTCGCGGCTTGGGGCAGCGATCGTCCAGAAGACGACGCTAACCTTCTTGCCGGCGGGTACGCGCACGACCCGGCGTAGCGACATGATCGGATCGAGCGTGAATCCGTCCGTGCCCGAAAGCGCCGCATCCGTATCGAAGGCTGCGGCTTCGGCAAGGGTGCGGCCCGGGCCGATGAAGCGGCGACGGTCGGTCTCGGCTTCCGTGTGGCGGTCGCTGCCGGCATTGTCGGTGACGAGATGCGCCACTTCCATGTCCGGATCGCTGGAGCTGCGCTTGTTGCGGCTGACGCGAATGACGTCGCCGCGGCGGCTGATTTCCGTGCGCAGGAACATCTTCGAAAACGCCGGGTGGGCGCTGTCGGCCTCGTCGGTCGAAAGCACCGGCTCGGCATAGGAGGTCACTTCGATGAAGCGGTCCTGGGTGCCGGTGTTGAGCAGCATGACACGACGGCCTTCGGCATCGTGCTCGGTGGCGACGATGCACTCGACCTCGCTGGTGAGGTCGCCGACGGTCTTGACGAATTCCGCCTTGTCGTCGCCGAAGCGGGTCAGCATCTTCTCACCGGCCGCACGCCGCGGCTCCGCGGTCGCCGACCACCAGTCGCCGGTCGTCGTATCGCGCAGGAAGATGAAGGTGCCGGTACGGTCCTCGACCGGATCCGGCTTCCAGCGGGTGACGGACTGGCCGTTCCAGCGCGCATAACCCGCGCCGTTGGCCGTCAGCATCACCGAGTAGTGGCCGTTGGAGAGAAACACGGTCTCGCGGTCCTGCGAAAGCGGGTTCTCGATGATGCGGACCTCAGGGCGCAGGAGATCGTCCTGGCCCTTGCCGACAGATTCCGGCTCGCGCTTGGCATTCATGATCGGAATGTCGCGCGGCGCCTTTTCCTGCAGCAGCAGTTCGGCAGCCTCGATCACCGGATCGGCGTGGAACCACTCGCGCAGGCGGCCATTGAAGACGACGTTGGCGACAGCCGCGATCGACATGCCATGGTGGTGCGCATAGTAGTTGCGAACGACCGCGCACTTCTGGCCCTCGGGCACGCGCGTCGGCGTGAAGTCGACGGCGTCGTGGTAGCCGTAGGCGCCGAGCGCACCGACCTCGCGAAGACGCCCGAGGTTGGCGAGCGCCGACTTCGGATCGTACATGCAGGCGAGGATCGAGGCGTAGGGCGCGATGACCGCGTTCTGGCCGAGACCACGCTTGAGGCCAAGCGTCGGCACACCGAAGTTGGTGTACTGGTAGGTGAGTTCGTGGTCGCGCGCGTTAAACGCCGCTTCCGAGATGCCCCACGGCGTACCGAGGCGACGGCCGTGGTTGATCTGCTCCTTCACGACCAGATTGTTGGTCTGGTTGAGGATACCGCCCTGACGCTCCTGCATGACCAGAGGCGGCATCAGATATTCGAACATCGAGCCGGACCAGGAGATCAGCGCGCCGCGCGCGCCGATCGGCACGATCGGTCGGCCGAGCTTGTACCAGTGTTCGGTCGGCAGATCGCCCTTGGCGATGGCAAACAGGCTGGTGAGACGCGCTTCCGACGCCAGAAGGTCGTAGCAGGCCTCGTCGAGCTCGTTGGCGTTGACGCGGAAGCCGATCGACAGCAGGCGCCGCTCCGGACGGAAGAGGAAGCCGAAATCCATCGAGAAGGCGATGTCGCGTGCCCGGTCCTTCAGCACCAGCAGGCGCTGGCGCAGCGATTCGATTGCGCCGAGGTCGAAGACGCCATCGGCGATATGCGCTTCGCAGGTGGTGACGAGCGAGTTGGCCCACTTCGTCACTTCGCTGCTTTGCGGTGTGCGCACCTCGTGGTCGAGATTGACCGTGAGCTTGTGCATGTCGCGCGCCAGAACGGCCAGGTTGATCACCCGGATCGAGGCGAACTCGTGTTCGCGCATGATCGCGGCGAGCGCATTCTGGAAGCCGACGATGCGCTCCTCGATCAGGCGGCGCAACGGACGCACCGTCTTGCGGTCGTCCGGCAGGTCGCGCAGCACTTCCTGAAGGATCGCAGCGACGTCGCCGATACCGATCAGGCTGCCCTGGACATGCGCCGACGGCGCTTCCGCCCAGTCGCGACACATTGACGACACGGCGATCAGGTGACCGGCCAGATTGCCGCTGTCGACCGACGAAATGTAGCGCGGCTCCATGGTTTCGAGCGTGTTCGTCCGGTACCAGTTGAACAGATGGCCGCGATATTTCGGCATCCGGTCGATGGTGGCGATCGTCTGCTCCAGGCGGTTGATCGTCTCCTCGAAGCCGATCCAGCCGAAATCGCGCGCCGACATGACCGAAAGCAGGTAGACGCCGATATTGGTCGGCGACGTCCGCTCGGCGAGAACCGGCTGCGGCGTTTCCTGGAAGTTATCCGGCGGCAGGAAATGCTGCTCGGCGGTGACGAAGGTCTCGAAGTAGCGCCAGGTGCGGCGCGCGATCAGGCGCATCTCGTCGATCGCCTCGTCGGAAACGACGAGCTGGTCCTCGGTTTCAGCCGACTGGCTGACGAACCAGGCAACGGCGGGCGACAGCGCCCAGAGCAGCGCGAAGGGAATGCCGATGAAGGGCAGGCCGGTGTCGGAAATCGCCGCGAGTGCCAGCGAGATCGCCGACAGCGCCGGCGCGATCCACATGGCGCGATAATAATCGCCGATGGTGCCGTGGCCGGCACTCTGCACCTGGGCCGCCGTGCGCCATTCCAGCATCAGCTTGCCGCTGACGAAGGTGCGGTAGAGCGAACGCACGATGGCGTCGCCCATCATCGCCGCATTGTGGGCGATGAAGACGATGCGAAGAGCAACCTGCGCGTTGGCGGCACGGACTTCGGTCAGGACCGCATGCAGGTGCGCGCGTGCGACGATGTCGTTGCGGCGCGGCAGGAGGCCGTTGATCAGCGACAGGGTGGGGGCCACGAACAGGCTGAAGATCAGCACGATCTGCCAGATCAGCGCTTCGGTCGGCTCCATGTAGTACCAGCCCATCACCGAGGCGACGAGCCAGGCAAGCGGGATCAGCGATCGGCGCAGGTTGTCGTACATCTTCCAGCGACCGAGCATCGACAGCCCGTTCGAGAAATTGAAGATGTAGGGCAGCAGCTGCCAGTCGCCGCGCGCCCAGCGATGCTGGCGCGACATCTCGACCTCGTAGCGGGTCGGGAAGTCCTCGACGAGCTCGACGTCGGTGACAAGCGCGCAGCGCACATAGGACCCTTCGAGCAGATCGTGGCTGAGAACCGCGTTTTCCTGAATACGTCCCTTCAGCGCCGCCTCGAAGGCGTCGACATGGTAGAGGCCCTTGCCGGTGAAGCTGCCTTCGCCGGCGATGTCCTGGTAGACGTCGGATACGGTGAAGACATAGGGGTCGATGCCGCGATTGGAAGAGAAGATGCGCTGGAAGGCAGAGGCTTCGCTGCCCGTCGTCAGCGACGGCGTCACGCGCGGCTGCAGCAGGCTGTAGCCGGCGATCACGTCCTGGGTCTTCGGGTCGACCACCGGGCGGTTGATTGGATGGTACATCTTGCCGACGAGCTTCGTCACCGCATCGCGCATCAGGCGCGTGTCGGAATCGAGCGTCATGACGTATTGCACGTTGTCCGGCACCGTGTTGGCGCCCTGCAGGAACGAGGTGTCGCGGTCACCGCGCAGGAGCATGTTCAGCTCATGCAGCTTGCCGCGCTTGCGCTCCCAGCCCATCCACACGCCTTCCTGCTCGTTATACAGGCGGCGGCGATGCAGCAGGTAGAAGCGGGTCTTGCCGTCATAGGCATAACGCGCCGAAAGCTGGGCGATCTCGCGCTTGGCATAGTCGAGCACGTCGGCGTCGGTGCTCGATTCCTCGTCCTTGCTGTCGGCCCAGTCACTGACCAGCGCAAAGTAGATTTCGCCGCGCGGGTTGGCGAGGTAATGGACCTCGAGATTGCGCACCAGTTCGTCGACGTGATCGCGCTTGGAAATCAGGCACGGCACCGCAACAAGCGTGCGGGCGTCCTGAGGGATCCCGTCGAGGAACTCGTAGCCGACCAGCCGCGACGGTTTGACGAACAGCGTCACCAGCGTGTTGAACAGGCCCATCGCACCTTCCGAAGCCGGCAGGGCGAAGAGCAGCAGCATGATCAGCTTCGCGCCGTTCGGAATCTCCATCGGGCTGACGAAGGAATAGACGGCGATCATCGCCAGGATGGTCAGAAGGATGTTCGGCCCGGCGATCGCAAACCAGTCGAGCTTGCGGCTGAGGCGAATGATGCTCTGCAGCACCGACGGCCGGTAGCTGATCTTCTTTTCCAGAAGCTTGCGCTGCTTGCCGACAAGGAACGATCCGACATTCGGCTGTTGCAGTGGCGCTTCCGTCTCCGCCGCGACTTCCGCCTCGCGCACCATCTGGATGGCGATCTGCGTCACTTCGAATTCGCTGTGCCCCGAGCGGCGCGCCAGCTTTTCGATTGTGTCGCGGTACTTGTTGCGCGAGCCGAAATCGAGCGCCGCGTAGTCGGAACCTTCACGCAGTGCCGCGTCGATCTTGCTGACGCTTTCGAACCACACGGCCCAGTCGGTGTCGTCGATTTCGCGCAGGCTGCGGATGATGTTGCTCATCGTCGCGTTGCCGGACGACAGGCGGTTCTGCTCGGCGACCAGCGCGCTTTCGACGTCGCTACCGCGCTTTTCGAGCTGTTCCTCGATCCAGCCGATGACGGCGCCCGAGGTCTGCGACCCATCGCGCATGCGGTAGAGCAGCTGCGCGACGAAGGTGTTGTCGGCCGCCAATGCCTCCGATTCCGCAAGCAGCGTGCGCGACTTTTCCGGATCGCTGAGGCGAATGATCTGGTCGGCGACGTCGTTCGCCTTGCGCCGCATGCCGCGCGAGCGTTCGACACGGATGGCGATGCGGCGCAGGTTCTCGATCAGCACGAAGCGCAGGATCGAAGGCAAGGCCCAGAGTTCACCGATCTTGAAGGTCTCGTGCTTCTGGAAGCCCTCGACCATCGCCGTGATGCTTTCGCGCGTCACCGTGCTGTGGGTATGGGCAGCATAGAGCCAGGCGAGCGCCATGGTGCGCGGGATCACCGTCCCCGAAACCGAAAGCGTCGGGAGCTGGCGATAGAACCGGCGCGGGAAATCGCGCCGCACTTCCTGGATCGCCTCTTCGACGACGTGATGGTTGTCGAGCAGCCATTCGGCGGCCGGCGTGATCGTTGCGCCGGCTTCGACGTCCGCGGCCGTCGCCCGGTAGACGCGCAGGATCTCGTTCTCGTTCTCGCGATGCCGCGGACGGAACTCGAACGGGAAGAAGCCCGGCAGCGAGGAGACACCCTTGGCCGCGAGATCCTCGCCGCATTGGCGGAGGTCCTCCATCGAGAAGAAGGTGGCGCGGATCGAATCGTTGTAGTCGATCTGCTTCGCTTCCGGTTCGCGCGGAGAGGTGGGCGGCGTAGTTTGGAGCTGCATGGGTACGGGTTCTGAATCCAACCGGGGTTGATCGGCCCGGCCCTCGTCGGGGTGCCGGGTTGGCTGCGGACCTGAGAAATCAGGCTGAGCCGGCGCGTTGCTAGACACGGTCATGTGTCCTCCCATCCACCGTCATTTCCCGGGAAACCGGGACCTGGCGGTAACAGGCACCGCCCACGACTGGGCATCGGAGATCGCAAAGCCGGCGGCGCATTGGTTTTCAAGGCCGCGTGATGCATGAAAATGGCATTTTTTAGCCGTGGTGCCAACAGCTTGCAAGGATTGCTCATACAAGATTGGTCGATTTGCGCACAGACGAAACAGGCCGGAACAGGCCGCTGGATGCGCCCCCAATGGCACTAGGATACAGCTCTCTCAAACGCCCTCTTTCAAGCTTCATGCGGGTGGCAGACGAGGCGAAACGTGATGGGGGCGAGGAAGGTTCCCACGAATTTTCGACAAAACGTCGATCGGTCAGCCCACCTGCTCGGTAATCCACTCGCGAAACGCCAGGCTGATCGGGTTTTCGAGCTTGCCCTCGGGCACCGCGAGATAATAGCTGTTTTCCGTCTGCATCGGCCGGTCGAGCACGATCCGCAGCGTGCCGGCGGCAATCTCCTGCTCGATCAGATAGCGCGGCAGAAGCGCAAAACCGAGGCCGGCGGTCGCCGCCTCGATCACCATGGAGAACTGGTCGAAGCGGTTGCCGCGATAGGCCCCTCGCCCGTCCATGTCGTTGGCCTCGAACCATTGCGCCCAGAGCTTGGGCCGGGTGGCCAGATGCAGGAGCGGGCCGGCGACCAGGTCTTCCGGGGTTGCGATCGGATGGTCCGCGAGCAGGGCAGGGCTTGCGGCCGGCACGATGATCTCGCTGCAGAGGTAGCTGCAGGTGGCGCGTGCCCAGACCGGCTGGCCATAATGAATGGCGAGATCGAAATTCTGCTCTTCGAAATCGAACGGCGCCGAGCGCGAGGCGATGTTGATCACCGTGTCCGGATGGCGCTTTAGGAAATCGGGAAGGCGCGGCACCAGCCAGCGGCTGCCGAAGGTCGGCAGCGACGCGATCGAGAGCGTCGAATCCGCCCGGGCAGACGCCATCGCCCGCACCATCAGCTCCTCGGTCTGGTTGAGCAGACGGCGCACCTCCGGCAGAAACTTCTGGCCGGCATCCGACAGGATCACCCGCTGGCGCACGCGTTCGAACAGGAGCACGCCGAGCTGGTTTTCGAGATCCTTGATCTGGCGGCTGACGGCGCTCTGGGTAAGGTTCAGCTCGGCGGCGGCCTGCGTGAAGCTGCCGTGCCGCGCCGCGCACTCGAACGCCTGCAGCGTCGTCACGTCGGGAACCAGTCTGCGGCTCAACTTCATTCCGCCCTCGCATCAACATAGTCAGAAGCAACGCGATCAATGGCCAGTTCGATCGGATATGATCCGAAATGAGAATGACCTTGTCCTTCACCCATAGCGCGAGGCGAGCCCCAGTGAAAGAGAATAGTTTCGTATCCGCCGACGACATCCGCTCGGCCTTTTCCGCAGCCATGTCGGTCATGTACCGCGAAGAGGTGCCGGCTTACGGCACGCTGATGGAGCTGGTCGCCAAGGTCAACGCCGATACGCTCGCCGCCGATCCCAAGCTGAAGGAGCGCCTCGACGCGACGGATACGCTCGACCGTATCTCCGAGGAGCGCCACGGTGCGATCCGGCTCGGCACACCTGCCGAACTTGCGATGATGCGCCGCGTCTTTGCCGTCATGGGCATGTTTCCGGTCGGCTACTACGACCTGTCGACCGCCGGCGTTCCGGTTCACTCCACCGCCTTCCGTCCGGTCGGCGACGCCGCGCTGAAGCGCAACCCGTTCCGCGTGTTCACCTCGCTGCTGCGCCTCGACCTGATCGCCGACGAAGCGCTACGCGCCGAAGCCGATGTCATTCTGGCTGCACGCCAGATCTTCACGACGGGCGCCGTTGAACTCACGGAAAAGGCCGAGCGCGACGGTGGTCTCGACAAGGCGGATGCCGAGCGTTTTGTCCAGGAAGTGCTCGAGACCTTCCGCTGGCACGACAAGGCCAATGTCAGCCCTGACATGTACAAGCGCCTGCACGACGCCCATCGCCTGATCGCCGACGTCGTCTCCTTCAAGGGCCCGCACATCAATCATCTCACCCCGCGCACGCTCGACATCGACAAGGTGCAGGCGCTGATGCCGGAATACGCGATTGCCCCGAAGGCCGTCGTCGAGGGCCCGCCGACCCGCAAGTGCCCGATCCTCCTGCGCCAGACCTCGTTCAAGGCGCTCGAAGAGCCGGTCTCCTTCAAGGACGCCGACGGCACCTGGAAGGAAGGCTCCCACACCGCCCGCTTCGGCGAGATCGAACAGCGCGGCATCGCGCTGACGCCCAAGGGCCGCGCACTCTATGACGAGTTGCTCGACGCCTCGCGCAAGATCGTCCGCCCGGCCGCCGACGGTTCCAACGCCCGCGAATACGAAAAAGCACTTGCCGGGGCTTTCGAGCCCTTCCCGGACACCTGGGCAGGCATCCGCGAAGCCGGTCTCGGCTATTTCAGTTATTCGCTGACGGAGAAGGGCCGCAAGGCCGGCATCTCACCGGCACGCGACATCGAAGCGCTGATCGCCGCCGGCCTCGTTCAGTTCGATGCGATCGTCTACGAAGACTTCCTGCCGGTCAGCGCCGCGGGTATCTTCCAGTCGAACCTCGGTGACGGCGCCCAGCAGGACTTTGTTGCCAGCCCGAACCAGAAGCGTTTCGAGAGCGATCTCGGCGCGACCGTGCTCAACGAGTTCGATCATTATGCCGGCATCGAGCAGGCTTCGATCGAAAGCTGCCTCCGGGTCTTGACCGGCGCCATCGCTGCGGAATGATACTGATCCTATGATCGATCAACTGCACATCGACGCACTCACTGGCATCCTTGGTGACAAGGGTGTCTTGACGCGTCCTGAAGACCTGGAAGCCTATGAGACCGGCGCGCGCTACGATCGCGGCCGGACCTCGCTCGTTCTGCGGCCGGCAACGACCGAAGAGGTCTCTGCTGCCGTCGCCTACTGCGTCTCGAACGGCATCGCGCTGATCCCGCAATCCGGCAACACCGGACTTGTCTCCGGCTCGACCCCGGATCAGTCGGGCGACGAAGCCATCCTCAGCCTCGACCGGCTGACGCAGCGGTTCGAACTCGACCTCGACAACCGCTCGGTGCGGCTCGACGCCGGCTTCCGGCTGTCCGATCTCAACCGGCGGCTGGAAGAACACGGTCTGTTCTTCCCTATCGATCTCGGCGCCGACCCGCGCATCGGCGGCATGATCGCCACCAATACCGGCGGTTCGCGCTTCCTCAAATACGGCGACGTGCGCCGCAACACGCTCGGCCTCAAGGTCGTGCTTGGCGACGCCGAAGGCACCGTGCTCGACCTGCAATGCGACCTGCGCAAGAACAACACCGGCGTCGATTGGAAACAGATCTTCGTCGGCACCTCGGGCGCCTTCGGCATCGTCACCGAATGCGTCTTGAACCTCGAGCGCCTGCCGCAACAGACGGCAACCGCACTGCTGGTTCCGGCAAGCGGCGCCCATGTGCTGCCGCTGCTGCGCGCCATGGAAGAACGCCTTGGCGCTTATCTTTCGGCCTTCGAGGGCATGTCGAAGAACGCCGTAACGGCCGCCTTTGCCCATGTGCCGTCGCTGAAGAACCCGTTCCAGGGCGGTAACGTCCCTGACTACGTCATCCTCGCCGAAATCAGCCGCACCTGGGCACCGCGCGAGGGCGAGCAGTCGCTCGACGCCGTGCTCGAAACGGCGCTTGCCGAGATCTGGGAAATGGAGGAGGCACCGCTCGCCGATGCCTTCGTCGGCCCGCCGCACGAGATCTGGGCGCTGCGCCATGCACTGTCCGAGGGCGTCAAGCACCTCGGCAAGCTGATCGCCTTCGACGTCTCCTTCCGCCGGGGTGACATCATGGCCTTCTGCGACCATATGAAGGCCGAAATGCCATCGAAATTCCCCGACGTCACCGTCTGCGATTTCGGCCATATCGGCGACGGCGGCGTGCACTTCAACCTCGTCGTGCCGAAGGACAGCGCCCTTCTCAAGGACGAGACTTTCGAACCGCGGCTGCGCGAGTGGGTTTTCGCAGTCGCCGTCGAGGAGTATCACGGCAGCTTCAGCGCGGAACATGCGATCGGCCGCCGCAATCAGGCCTATTACGACTTTTATACACCAGACAAACTCAAGGACATGGCCGCGGGCCTGAAGACGCTGACCTCGCCGGGAAAGCTCGGCAGCGTGCGTTTCGGATAGGCCAGAGCGGAATGAGGAAAGTGTGTGCGGTCTTCCGCCGACATTCCGCTCCAACGAATGATCTAAACCAATAAAACGGGAGTCAGACCATGAACATCGCAACCAAGACAGTCGACGTGACCAAGGAAGCCGCAGCGCTTCTCGAAAAGATGGGCGTCGCCAAGGAACTCTACACCGGCGGCGACATGCCGTCCTTCAGCCCGGTTACCGGCGAAAAGATCGGCAACCTCAAGACGGTTTCGGCTGCTGAAGCTGCCGCCAAGATCGAAAAGGCCCATGAAGCCTTCAAGGCCTGGCGCCTGGTTCCGGCGCCGAAGCGCGGCGAACTGATCCGCCTGCTCGGCGAAGAATTGCGCGCCTTCAAGGCCGACCTCGGCCGGCTGGTTTCGATCGAAGCCGGCAAGATCACCTCCGAAGGCCTCGGCGAAGTCCAGGAAATGATCGACATCTGCGATTTCGCCGTCGGCCTTTCCCGCCAGCTCTACGGCCTGACGATCGCCACCGAGCGTCCCGGCCACCGCATGATGGAAACCTGGCACCCGCTCGGCGTCGTTGGCGTCATCTCCGCCTTCAACTTCCCGGTCGCCGTCTGGTCGTGGAACGCGGCACTTGCCATCGTCTGCGGCAACTCCGTCGTCTGGAAGCCGTCTGAAAAGACCCCGCTTACGGCGCTCGCCTCGCAGGCGATCTTCGAGCGCGCGCTTGCCCGCTTCGGCGATGCGCCGGAAGGCCTGTCGCAGGTCCTGATCGGCGACCGCACCGTCGGTGAAGTTCTCGTCGACAACCCGAAGGTACCGCTCGTTTCGGCAACCGGCTCGACCCGCATGGGCCGCGACGTCGGCCCGCGCCTTGCCAAGCGCTTCGCCCGCGCGATCCTCGAACTCGGCGGCAACAATGCCGGCATCGTCTGCCCGTCTGCCGATCTCGACATGGCGCTGCGCGCCATCGCCTTCGGCGCCATGGGCACCGCCGGCCAGCGTTGCACCACCATGCGCCGCCTGTTCGTGCATGAAAGCGTCTACGACCAGCTCGTTCCGCGCCTGAAGAAGGCCTACGGTTCGGTCTCGGTCGGCAACCCGCTGGAAACGACGGCCCTCGTTGGCCCGCTCGTCGACAAGGCTGCCTTCGACGGCATGCAGAAGGCAATCGCTGAAGCCAAGTCGCATGGCGGCACCGTCACCGGCGGCGAGCGCGTCGAACTCGGCTACGACAACGGCTACTACGCCAAGCCGGCGATGGTCGAAATGCCCAAGCAGGCCGGCCCAGTTCTCGAAGAAACCTTCGCGCCGATCCTCTACGTCATGAAGTACAGCGACTTCGACGCCGTCGTTGCCGAACACAATGCGGTCGCAGCCGGCCTGTCCTCGTCGATCTTCACCCGTGACATGCAGGAAGCGGAACTCTTCCTGGCCGTCGACGGCTCGGATTGCGGCATTGCAAACGTCAACATCGGCACCTCCGGCGCCGAAATCGGTGGCGCCTTCGGCGGTGAGAAGGAAACCGGCGGCGGCCGCGAATCCGGTTCGGACTCGTGGAAGGCCTACATGCGCCGTGCCACCAACACGGTAAACTATTCGAAGGCTCTGCCGCTGGCGCAGGGCGTGTCGTTCGACATCGAATAATCGGCGCACCCAGGTAGGTAGAGACCATGACCATCAACGCAACGGTCAAGGAGGCGGGCTTTGAGCCCGCCTCGCGGATCTCCTCGATAGGAGTGTCCGAAATCCTCAAGATCGGCGCCCGCGCGCAAGCCATGAAGCGCGAAGGCAAGCCGGTGATCATCCTCGGTGCGGGCGAGCCGGATTTCGACACGCCCGACTTCGTCAAGGACGCCGCCTGCGAGGCGATCAAGCGCGGCGACACCAAATACACCGCGCTCGACGGCACGCCGGAGCTGAAGAAGGCGATCCGCGAGAAATTCCAGCGTGAGAACGGCCTCGCCTACGAGCAGGACGAGATCACGGTTTCGACCGGCGCCAAGCAGATCCTGTTCAACGCCATGATGGCGTCGATCAATCCCGGCGACGAAGTAGTCATCCCGACGCCCTACTGGACCTCCTACTCGGATATCGTCCAGATTTGCGAAGGCAAGCCGGTGCTGATCCCCTGCGACGCGGCCTCCGGCTTCCGGCTGACCGCCGACAAGCTCGAAGCGGCGATCACGCCGAAGACGCGCTGGGTGCTCCTGAATTCGCCCTCGAACCCCTCGGGCGCCGCCTACAGTGCGGACGACTACCGGCCGCTGCTCGACGTGCTTCTCAAGCATCCGCATGTGTGGCTGCTGGTCGACGACATGTACGAGCACATCGTCTATGACGGCTTCCGCTTCGTCACCCCGGCCCAGCTGGAACCCCGGCTCAAGGACCGCACGCTCACGGTCAACGGCGTCTCCAAGGCCTATGCCATGACCGGCTGGCGCATCGGCTATGCCGGTGGCCCGCGCGATCTGATCAAGGCGATGGCCGTGGTCCAGAGCCAGGCGACCTCCTGCCCCTCCTCCGTCAGCCAGGCCGCTTCCGTTGCCGCGCTGACCGGCCCGCAGGAATTTCTCAAGGAACGCACCGCCAGCTTCCAGCGCCGCCGCGATCTCGTCGTCAACGGCCTCAACACCATCGATGGTCTCGATTGCCGCGTTCCGGAAGGTGCCTTCTACACCTTCTCCGGCTGCGCCGGCATGCTCGGCAAGGTCACGCCTTCGGGCAAGACGATCGCAACGGATACGGACTTCTGCGCCTACCTGCTCGACGACGCCCATGTCGCCGTCGTTCCAGGCTCGGCCTTCGGTCTCTCGCCGTTCTTCCGCATCTCCTATGCGACCTCGGAAGTGGAACTGAAGGAAGCGCTCACGCGCATCGCAATCGCCTGCGCGCGGCTTTCGTGACGAACTCCGGACGGCGCATCGGCGCCGTCCGCCCTCAAAACGTCGGCGGCGTGCAGGCGCTGATCACCTCGCAGGGCACCGGCCCGACGCAGCGAAAGCGATGCGGTCGCCGGCTTTCGAAATAATAGGCATCCCCTGGCCCGAGAATCCGCCGCTCGTCATCGACGGTGACCTCGATGCGGCCCGACAGCACGATGCCCCCTTCTTCGCCGTCATGCACCAGCGGCACCTTTCCGGTATCGGCGCCCGGCTGGTAGACCTCTTTCAGGATCTGCAGGCTGCGGCCGAAGAGGTTTTCGCCGATCTGGCGATAGGAAATCGGCCCCTTGCCGATCTCGACAAGTTCCTCCGCCGCATAAAAGGCCTTGCGCGGTTTCTCTGGCTCGAAGGAGAAGAATTCCGCCAGCCCGATCGGTATGCCATCGAGAATGCGCTTCAGCGCGCCGACGGACGGGTTGGACGCGTTCGACTCGATCAGCGAGATCGTCGAGTTGGTAACGCCAGCGCGCTTGGCGAGTTCACGCTGCGACAGATTGTGCATCAGTCTGAGGTGCCGAAGCCGGTTTCCGATATCGACGGTCATATGATCCGAACCTTGGTGTTCAGGTTGTTCGAAATATCGCAAACACGCCGAAACAGCGTGACGTATTTCAATGACTTAACTGACAGCAGAAAAGGACTTGTTTGGCAAATCAAATCATGGCGTCAATCGCCAACCTCAGGAGGATGCCATGAACCAGCACACCAAGCCCAACGCCCCCGTTCTCGACAGCTATTGGATGCCGTTTACCGCCAACCGGCAGTTCAAGCAGGCGCCGCGCCTGCTCGCCTCGGCCGAGGGCATGCACTACACCAGCACCGATGGCCGCACGATCCTTGACGGCACCGCCGGGCTCTGGTGTGTGAATGCCGGCCATGGCCGCCGTCAGATCGCCGCTGCCGTCGAGCGCCAGCTGTCGACGATGGATTTCGCCCCCTCTTTCCAGATGGGCCACCCGATCGCCTTCGACTTTGCCGAACGCCTGGCCGAGATCGCACCGGGCCCCGAGGGACAGAAGCTCGATCGCGTCTTCTTCACCGGCTCCGGCTCGGAATCGGTCGACACGGCGCTGAAGATCGCGATCGCCTATCAGCGCGCCATCGGACAGGGCACCCGCACGCGCCTCATCGGCCGCGAGCGCGGTTATCACGGTGTCGGCTTCGGCGGCATTTCGGTCGGCGGTATCCTCAACAACCGCCGCGTCTTCCCGCAGCTTCCCGGCTCCGACCACCTGCGCCACACCCACGACCCCGCCAAGAACGCCTTTGTTAAGGGCCAGCCCGAGCACGGCGCCGAGCTTGCCGACGATCTCGAGCGGCTGGTGGCGCTACACGGCGCCGAAACCATCGCCGCCTGCATCGTCGAGCCTGTCGCCGGCTCGACCGGCGTACTCATCCCGCCGAAGGGCTATCTCGAGCGCCTGCGCGCGATCTGCGACAAGCACGGCATCCTCCTGATCTTCGACGAGGTCATCACCGGCTTCGGTCGTCTGGGTGCGGCCTTCGCCACCGACTTCTTCGCTGTAACCCCTGATATGGTGACGGCAGCCAAGGGCCTCACCAACGGCGCGATCCCGATGGGCGCGGTCTTTGCCAGCCGCAAGGTGCATGACGCGCTGATGCACGGTCCGGAAAACGCGATCGAGCTTTTCCACGGCTACACTTATTCCGGCCATCCGGCCGCCTGCGCCGCCGGTATCGCGACGCTCGACATCTACCGCGACGAGGGCCTGATGACCCGCGCCGTCGAGCTCCAGGACGCCTGGCACGACGCGATGCATTCGCTGAAGGGCCTGCCGAATGTCATCGACATCCGCACGATCGGCCTGATCGCCGGCATCGAGCTGCAGTCGCGCGACGGCGCCATCGGTGCCCGCGCCTATGACGTCTTCGTCGATTGCTTCGAAAAGGGCCTGCTGATCCGCGTCACCGGCGACATCATCGCCTTCTCGCCGCCGCTGATTGCCGAAGAGAAGCATTTCGGCGAGATCGTCTCGATCCTCGGCGATGCGCTGAAGCGCGCCAAGTAAGTCCAAGCAGAGCAAGCCAAAAGCAACGCCGCCGCCGAAGATCTCGGCGGCGGCGTTGTCATTTCGGGTGCAGTGCTGAATCCGGCTAACGTCTCGACAAATGAGCCGCACCCTAGCGGATCAACAGCGCCCGGAAATCGTTGACGTTGGTGCCGGTCGGACCCGGTACGAACAGGTCGCCGCTCGCCGAAAAGGCCGACCAGGCGTCGTGACGGGCGAGATGAAGCCGCGGGTCGATATTCGCTGCCCGCATGCGTGCGATGCTCTGCCCGTCTGCAAAAGCTCCGGCATTGTCTTCTGAACCGTCGATGCCATCCGTATCGGCGGCAAGTGCATCGATGCCCGCAACACCGTCGATGTCGAGCGCCAGCGACAGCAGGAATTCACTGTTACGCCCGCCCTTGCCATAATCCTTGCCGGAGATCGTCACCGTCGTTTCGCCGCCGGATAAAAGCACCACCGGCTTGTCGAAGGGACGACTCCGAAGCGCCACTTCGCGAGCAAGGGCCGCGTGCATGCGGCCGATGTCGCGTGCTTCGCCTTCGATCGCATCGGAGAGGATGCGCGCCTCGACACCCAGTTCCCGCGCCTTGGCCGCGGCCGCTTCCAATGAGACGCTTGCCGACGCGATAACGTGGCACGCATGCCCGGCAAATCGCGGATCGTCGGGAGCAGGTGCGGCAGCCGCCTCCGAGCGCAGATGGGCGATGACGCCACCCGGCAATTCCATGCGGTAGCGATCAACAATCTCGAGCGCCTCCGCCGCCGTACTCCGATCCGGAACCGTCGGCCCCGAGGCGACGAAGGCCGGGTTATCGCCCGGCACGTCGGACACCACCAAACTAACGACGCGGGCCGGTGCAGCCGCCGCGGCAAGCCGCCCGCCCTTAATCCGCGACACGTGCTTGCGCACGACGTTCATCGCCGAGATCGGCGCGCCAGAGGCCAGCAGCGCTTTGTTGACGGCGATCTCATCGGCGAGCGTCAGGCCCTCCGGCGGCGCCGGCAGCAGCGCCGAGCCGCCACCGGAGATCAGGGCAATGACGAGGTCGTCCGCCGTCAGACCTGCAACCGCCTTCAGCAACGCATCCGATGCGGCAAGCCCCGCCTCATCCGGCACCGGATGGGCCGACTGCAGCACAGTGATCATCTCGCACGGCTCGACCGGCCCATGACGGGCGACGACCGTGCCGCTGAAGGGGTGCTTCCAGAGTTTCTCGAAAGCGGCCGCCATCTGGCTTGCCGCCTTGCCGGCGCCGACCACCACGGTCCGCCCTTTCGGCGGCTCGGGCAGATGCGCCTTGATCGCCTCATAGGGATCGGCGGCTCGAACGGCCGCCTCGAAAAGCTCTGTCAGGAAGGGGCGCGCGTCGATCATGCTATCGCTCAGTCGGCGATTTCGAGGTCGTAGACGAAGATGCCGGCAACGCCGCCCTCAGCGGCCGCCACGATCTTGGCGCCGGTCTTGCGGTGCTCCTCGTCCTCGAGATAGGCGTCGCGCGCCGCCGCATCGGTGAAATCGACGATGAAGCCCAGTCCGTGCCCCTTGTCCATACCCGCTTCCGGGCTGACATTGCCGCCGACATGGGCCGCCATGAAGCCTGGCAGCCGTGACTTCAGCGCGACGATCTCGTCGAAGATCGCCACCTTTTCCTCCTCAGTGATTTCGGGGCGGAAGCGGATGAAGACGCAATGGCGGATCATGGGGACCTCAACGGATATCGGCGCGGGCGCGCGGGCGGCTGTCGTTGCGTTCGTGGGCGAAGATCGCCGGCGGCAGGGGCTGGCGCTCGCGGATGATATCGGCGCCCTTTTCCCCCATCATGATCGTCGGCCCATTGGTGTTGCAAGAGGGAACGCGCGGCATCACCGAGCTGTCGCAGACGCGAAGGCCTTCGAGTCCGCACACCTTCAGGTCCAGCCCAACCACGGCCGAGGCGTCCGTGCCCATCTTGCAGGTGCCGACAGGGTGATGGTCGGTCTTGGCGTTGGCGCAGCCGTATTCGAAGAACTGCTCATCGCTCATGACCGAGTTGCCCGGCAGGCGCTCCGCCAGCACGAAGGGCTTCAGTGCTGCCTGCTGCATGATTTCGCGGGCGATCTTCAAGCCCTCGATCGACATCTTGCGGTCGTGCGGATCCTCCCAATAATTGGGATCGATCAGCGGTGCTGCCGCCGGATCGGAGGACTTGAGCCGCACGGTTCCGCGCGAACGCGGGTGCAGATAGGCGGAATTCAGCGTCACACCCGCATTCTTCAGCTTCTCGACGCCCGCCTCGATGCCGGAGCCGAGACCGAGATGGAACTGGATGTCCGGGGAGCGGGCATTGGGATCGGCGTACCAGAAACCGCCGGTCTCAAACAGCGAGGATGCGACCGGGCCTGAGCGGAAGAGCACGTACTGCAATCCAGCCCATAGCGTACGATGGAGTTTCGCCACACCGTCATAAGTGTGGTCGCCGGTGCATTCCGAGATCACGAAGAGATCGAGATGATCCTGCAGATTGCCGCCGACGCCGGGCAGGTCGTGTTTGACTGAGACGCCCACTGATTTCAGGTGATCGGCCGGCCCGATGCCGGACTGCAAAAGCAGCTTCGGCGAGCCGATGGCACCCGAGGTGACCAGCACCTCGCGATCCGCCCGAATGATCTCGCTGCCCTTGGCCGTAACGACTTCGACGCCGACGGCGCGGGTGCCTTCAAGCACGATCCGGGCGACGCGTGCGCCGGTGCGGACCGTCAGGTTGCGCCTATCCTTGATCGGCGAGAGATAGGCAAGCGATGCGCTCGATCGGCGGCGATTGCGCTGGGTGAGCTGGTAGAAGCCGACGCCCGCCTGCTGGCGGCCGTTGAAATCGTGGTTGTAGGGAATGCCGAGTTCCTGTCCGGCGCGGATATAGGCGTCGCAGATCGGCAGCGCCGCCGTGGGCATGGAGACGCCGAGCGGCCCGCCATAGGCGTGGTAATCGTCGGCAAAACGCTGGTTGTCTTCCGAGCGTTTGAAATAGGGAAGCACACTGCGATAGTCCCAGCCGCTGCAGCCGTCCTCGGACGCCCAGAGGTCGTAGTCGGCAGCGTTGCCACGGGTATAGAGCTGGGCATTGATCGACGAGCCGCCGCCGATCACCTTGGCCTGGGTATAGCGCAGCACCCTGCCCTTCATGTGCTTCTGCGGCACCGTCTCCCAACCCCAGCTGGCGACGCCCTTGGTCATCTTGGCAAAGCCCGCCGGCATGTGAAACAGCGGGTTCCAGTCGCCGCCACCGGCTTCCAGCAGCAGCACGCGAACCGATGGGTCCTCGGAGAGGCGATTGGCGAGAACGCAGCCGGCCGGGCCGGCGCCGGTGATGATGTAGTCGTAGCTCATTCCCTGTCTTCCTCCGCCGCCGTCAATTTGGAACGTTCCAAATTTTCGACGTGTTCAACTCAAACCCTGCCCGCTTGCGAGCCTCAAAAGTCCTGCCTGTTCCTAGAGACGGCCGATCGACAGCCCGCCATCCGCCTGGATGACCGAGCCGGTGGCAAAGGCGAATTTGCCGCCGGCAAGCCCGGCCGCGATATTGCCGATATCGTCGGGCTCGCCCCAGCGCCGCATCGGCACCAGTCCGCCATCGATCAAGCCATCGTATTTCGCCGAGACGCCGGCGGTCATGTCGGAGCGAATGATGCCCGGACGGATCTCGAACACCGAAATGCCGGTATTGGCAAGCCTAAGCGCCAGACCCTGGCTGAAGGCGGCAAGCCCGGCCTTGGTCATGCAATAGTCAAGCCGCTCCGGCGAGGTCATCGTCGCCGAAACCGAGGTGATGTTGATGATCGAGCGCGGCGTCCGGTCTGCCGGGTCGGTCAGCATGGAAACGAGCACGGCCTGGGTGAAGAACACCGTACCGCGCAGATTGGTGGCGACGATCGTGTCGAAATTTTCCGGCAGCATATCCAGGAAATCACCCCGCACCACCGAGGCAATGCCGGCATTGTTGACGAGGCAGCGGATCGGGCCGAGCTCGGCGCGGACGCGCTCGACCGTCGCCGCATGACCGCCGACATCGGCGAGATTCGCCTCAATGTAGATGGCCCGCCCGTGCTCACCGGAGAGTTCCGATAGCGTCTGGGCGGTCGTCGCGTCTGCCGCACCCAGGCCGGTAAGCGCAATGTCGAAGCCCTCGCGGGCGAGCGCGCGGGCAACGCCGAGACCGATGCCGCGGCGGCCGCCGGTGACGATGGCGACGGGACGCGTCGGTAACGTCATGAGCGGATCTCCTTCGCAAGGATATGGTCGGCGACCCTGAGCGCCTGGGCGGCAACGGTGAGCGCCGGGTTGACGGCGGCCGATGTCGGCAGGCAGCCGGCGTCGACAACAAAGAGGTTCGGGTGGTCGAAGGCGCGGCAATAGACGTCGAGCGGCGCGTCCTTTGGGTCCTGGCCCATCCGCACCGTCCCGCACTGATGCGACGGCGTGCGCTTGTCGAAGGGCTGAGAGAGCACGATCGGATAGCCGGCCGCCTTGAAATGGGCGCGCATCTTCGCTTCGAGGCTGGAAAGCGCCTCCATGTTGGAGCGCCGCCATTGCATGATGATGCCCTTGCCGTCGACCATGATGCGGCTTTCCGGGTTCGGCAGGTCCTCGGTCATCATGTACCAGTCGACCGCATGACCGGCCATGAAATCGAAGGCAAACCGGGGCGCCCAGACGGGCGCGTTGGCCTTCAGGATGTCGGCGTTGATCTTGCCGAGAAGCTGGACATTGCCGAGCGGTAGGCCGTCCCTGCCGCCGGTCAGGTAATAGTCGTTCAGCATCAGCGTCTTCTGGTAGACGCTGTCGTTGCGCTTGAACGGGTTGATCGCGAGCATGGCGCTGCAATTGTGGTTCATGAAGTTGCGGCCGACCTGGTCGGAGGCGTTGGCGAGCCCCTTGCCGTCGCCGGAGCGCAAGAGGATGGCAGCGGAATTGATCGCGCCCGCCGACAGGATCACCAGCTTCGGCGACAGCTTCTTCTTCTCGCCTCTGTGGGTGTAGTGGATCGCCTCGATCCGCCCGCCTGGGCCGGCCTCCAGCGTGTCGACATGGGCCGACGTGATCAGCTCGATGTTGGGGTCCTTGAGCGCCGAGGCGAGCGGTGCGGTCTCGGCATCCATCTTGCCCTTGCTGGTGTTCGGGAACCCATCCCAGGGCGTGCGCCCGCCGGCAAGCCACGTGTCGATGTCGACGCCGAGCGGCAAGGTCGCCGGGTGCAGGCCCTGCGCCTTCAGCTCAGTGCGCGCACGCGCAATCGCCGGCTCGTCCGGCACCGGGCCGAAGGCATAAGGGGAACTGTGGAACGGCTCCGTCGGGTCGTCGCCGAGTTCGCCGCGCACCTCGAACAGTCGCTCGGCCTTGCCGTACCACGGCTCCAGTTCCTCGTAGGGGAAGGGCCATGCCGGCGAAACGCCGCCAAGATGCTGCATCTCGGTGAAATCTTCGGCCCGGCAGCGCAAGAGTACGGCGCCGAAGAGCTTGGAGTTGCCGCCGACGAAATAGAAGTTTCCCGGATTGAACTCGGTGCCGTCAGGTTCACGCCACATCTCCCTGGGGCGGAAATGACCCTTGACGAAGATCGAACTGTAGCTGCGCGCTTCCGGCGTATTGGGCAAGCGCTCGCCGCGCTCGAGGATGGCGATGCGGGCGCCGGAGCCGGCAAGCCCCGCCGCAAGCGTGGAGCCGCCGATCCCCGACCCGATGATGACGATGTCCGGCTGCTCCTGCATGATCGATTACGCGATCCGCTGCTGGCTCTGCGGGTCGAAGAACACCGCCTTGTCGAGGTTGAAGGCGAGCCGCGAGGTCTGACCGGCAGCAATGCGGGCATCGGCCCTGAGCCGGGCAACGATCTCCTTGCCGCCGAGACGCGTGACCGCGAACGTGTCGGAACCGGCCGGCTCGACCACCTCGATCAGGCATTCGCCCTCGGCAACCACCTTGGCATTGCGGTCGGCGCCATCTGGGTCGGTCAGCGCCTCCGGACGGATGCCGAAGACCACGTCCTTGCCGGCATAGGCCGAGAGCGCACCGTTGGCCTGCGGCACCGCGAGTTTCAGCGGCTCGGCATTCGGGCGCGCCAGCGCCACGGCGATGTCAGCGCCGCTCTTCTCGATGCGCGCAGTCAAAAGGTTCATCGCCGGCGAGCCCATAAAGTCGGCGACGAACATGTTGGCCGGGTTGTTGTAGATCTCGGCCGGCGTGCCGAACTGCTGCAGCACGCCGTCCTTCAGAACGGCAATCTTGGTCGCCAGCGTCATCGCCTCGATCTGGTCGTGGGTGACGTAGACGATCGTCGTCTTCATGCGGTTGTGCAGCCGCTTGATTTCGGTGCGCATGTCGACGCGCAGCTTGGCATCGAGGTTGGACAGCGGCTCGTCGAACAGGAACACCTGCGGGTTGCGCACCAGTGCGCGGCCCATGGCGACACGCTGGCGCTGGCCGCCGGAGAGCTGGCTCGGCTTGCGGTCGAGCAGATGGCCGATCTGCAGCATGTCCGCCACCTGCTTGATCGCCTTCTCGCGCTCGTCCTTCGGCACGCCGCGGATTTCCATGCCGAAGGCGATGTTTCCGGCGACCGTCATGTTCGGGTAGAGCGCGTAGGACTGGAACACCATGGCGATGTCACGCTTCGACGGATGCAGATCGGCGACCGAGCGGCCGTTGATGGCGATCTCGCCCGAAGTGATCGGCTCAAGCCCGGCTATCGTGTTCAGAAGCGTGGACTTGCCGCAGCCCGAAGGACCGACGAGCACCAGGAATCCGCCCTTTTCGATCTCCAGGTTGATGTCCTTCAGGATCTCGAGCGAGCCATAGGATTTGCGCAGGTTGCTGATTTTCAAGAAAGACATGAGCTTATCCTTTCACGGCGCCCGACATCAGGCCGCGAACGAAGTAGCGGCCGGACACGATGTAGACGATGAGCGTTGGCAGGGCGGCGAGGATCGCGCCTGCGAAGTGAACGTTGTATTCCTTGACGCCTGTCGAGGACGAAACGAGGTTGTTGAGCGCGACCGTCATCGGCGTCGAATAGGGACCCGAGAAGGATGCCCCGAACAGGAAGTCGTTCCAGATGTTGGTGAACTGCCAGATGACCGAGACGACGATGATCGGACCGGAAGACGGCAGAAGGATGCGCCAGAAGATCTGGAAGAAGCTGGCTCCGTCGATCTGCGCTGCGCGCACCAGCTCGGTCGGGAAGGCCTCGTAGTAGTTGCGGAAATAGAGCGTCGTGAAGCCGAGGCCGTAGATCACGTGGACGAAAATCAGGCCCCAAATCGAACCGGCGAGCCCCAGGATCCCAAGGATGCGCGCCATCGGGATCAGCACGATCTGAAACGGGATGAAGCAGGATAGAAGCAGCATGGCGAAGAAGATGTTGGCACCGGGAAAGCGCCACTTCGTCAACACGTAGCCGTTCAGCGCACCGATGATCGTCGAGATCGCCACGGCCGGTACGACCATCAGGATCGAATTGATGAAGAAGGGTTTGAGACCCGTCGGCTGCACGCCGATCTGTGCCGTCGACCAGGCTTGAAGCCAGGGTTCGAGCGTAAAGGTCTGCGGCAGGTTGAGCATGCCGCCCTGGCGGATCTCGTCGAGCGGCTTCACCGAGTTCACCAGCATCACGTAGAGCGGCAGCAGCGAATAGAGCGCAAAGAGGATCAGCGCGGTGTAGATCAACGCGCGGGTGAGGCGGTTGTGCGAGATGATGTTGTCTGGGCTCGGAGCGCTCATCAGCGTTTTGCTCCCCGGATTTCGGAATAGAGATAGGGAACGATGATCGAGAAGATCATCACCAGCATGATGATCGCCGAGGACGCGCCGATGCCCATCTGGTTGCGGGTGAAGGTGTAGGAATACATGAAGGTCGCCGGCAGCTCGGTCGCCTGGCCGGGGCCGCCACCGGTGAGCGCGATGATCAGGTCGTAGGCCTTGATCGCCAGATGCGCGAGCACGACGAAAGCCGAGAGGAACACCGGCCGCATCAAGGGAATGATGATCCGGCGATAGATCGTCGAGGTCTTGGCGCCGTCGATCTGGGCCGCCTTGATGATCTCGTTGTCGACGCCGCGAAGACCGGCCAGGAACATCGCCATGATGAAGCCGGTCGACTGCCAGACGGCGGCGATGACGACGCAGTAGATCGCGTAGTTGCGGTCCTTGATCCAGTTGAACGAGAAACTCTCCCAGCCCCAGAGATGCATGGTGTTCTCAAGGCCGATGCCGGGATCGAGGAACCACTTCCAGGCAGTGCCGGTCACGATGAAGGAAAGCGCCATCGGATAGAGATAGATCGGCCGCAGGAACCCTTCAGCGCGGATCTTCTGGTCGAGCAGGATCGCCAGCCCGAGGCCAAGCACCGAGCAGATGGCGATATAGAGCGCGGCGAAGATCGCCAGGTTGCTCACCGCCCGCCACCAGTGTGGCAGCGCCCACAGCTTCGTATAGTTGCTCAAACCGACGAAATTGTAGGACGGCAGCATCTTGCTGTCCGTCATCGACAGAAAGCCGGTATAGGCAATGAAACCATAGACAAAGATCAGGACGATGAGGAAGCTCGGGGCAAGCACCAGCTTCGGTATCAGGTCCTGCAGGCGACTGCGGCTATCCATGAACGTTCACCACTTCTGGCGCGGCCGTCGGGCACAACCCTGATATCGGCATCCGCGCGAGGTTCTGGGTATCAAAGCGCCCCTCCCCGCGTCCTATTGGCCACGGTGGTTCGACGGCGCTTGCATGTCGGAATGGGGTGTCCGGGGCGCCTAGCAGCACCGCGTGTCTCGCAAGACACGCTAAGGTCGCTGCAACACCTAAGTTGCTGCATAATTTTGTCCTTAAATCCATGCGGATCTAAGGAATTATGCAGTACGCGCCCCGGAGCGAGCCCGTTACTTCGCGGCCTCGACGGCCGAGACCAGTTCCTTGACGGCCTCTTCGGACGTCAGTTCGCCATTGAACTCACGCGTCACGACGTCGTAGATCGCGTTCTTGACGGCAGCCGGATTGGCATGGCCATGGGCCATGGAGCCGAAGAGCTTGCCGTTGGTGTTGGCTTCCGCCAGGTCCTTGATGCCCTTCTTGCCGCAGGCGTCGAAGTCTGTATCCGGAACGTCAGTGCGCGCCGGAACCGAGCCCTTGACCACGTTGAAGGCCGACTGGAAGGTCGGGCTTTCGATCGCCGAAGCCATGGCGAGCTGCGCCGGAACCTTGTCGTCGGCAACCTTGAACATCGCGAACTGGTCGGAGTTGAAGGTCACGGAGCCTTGCGTGCCCGGGAAGCGCATGCAGACGAAATCGGTGCCCGGCACCTTCTTCGCCTTCAGGAACTCGCCCTTAGCCCAGTCGCCCATGAACTGCAGGCCGGCCTTGTTCTCGATGACCATGGCGGAAGCGAGGTTCCAGTCACGGCCCGAGAAGTTGTCGTCGACATAGGAGCGCAGCTTCGTCATGCGATCGAAAGCTTCCTTCATCTTGTCGCCGCCGAGCGCTGCCGGGTCGAGATCGATGAAAGCCTGCTTGTAGAAGTCCGTGCCGAGCGAAAGCACGACGGCGTCGAAGATCGTCGCATCCTGCCACGGCTGACCACCATGGGCGATCGGCGTGATGCCCTGAGCCTTGAAGTTGTCGAGCAGGGCAACCAGTTCGTCCCAGTTGGTCGGCTCCTTGCCGCCAGCCTTGTCGAGGGCGGCCTTGTTGATCCAGACCCAGTTGGTCGAATGCACGTTGACCGGTGCTGCGATCCAGTGGCCGTCATACTTCGAGAACTGCTGCAGGGCGGTCGGGATCACCTTGTCCCAGCCTTCCTTGGAAGCGGTCTCGTCGAGGTTGCCGAGTGCGCCTTCCTTGGCCCAGTCGAGAATGTCGAAGCCGAGCATCTGCACGGCGGTCGGAGCGTTGCCTGCGGTGACGCGCGCGCGCAGCACCGTCATGGCTTCCGTACCGCCACCACCGGCGACCGGCATGTCGGTCCAGGTGATGCCCTTGCTTTCCAGGTCCTTCTTCAGAACGTCGAGTGCGGCGGCTTCGCCACCGGATGTCCACCAGTGCAGAACTTCCACATTTTCGGCTGCGCGCGCGGCGGTGGCCGCCATCATCAGCGCCACAACGGCCGTCGTCGTCATCAACTTGCGCATCGTTTTCCTCCCGTTTGCAAGTTAACGAGGCGGAACCTCCTCCACCCCGGAATTCGCGCCGCTCAAGCCAGCGGCTGGCCATTTAAAACGTTATAAATTCAGCAAGTCAAGCATTCCGCCATTTTGTACTTTAGCACCTTCGGAACCGTTTGAATTTACTGAATTATATAGCTCACATTAGCTATTGCAGTGCAGCAATCCATGCCGCGATGCGAGATTTAAAACGTTTGCATGATTCGATTGCCTAAGCGTTCGCGCCACGTTACAAAACCCGCTCTTGCCCGCTCTCAGGATGACTCGCATTGGCCGATCCCTCCAAACCCGCCCACCACGAAGACAGCGGCGCCACCGTCAAGCGCGGCAAGCCGACCCTTCGCACGATCGCGGAAATCACCGGCCTTGCGGTCACCACCGTCTCGCGCGCGCTCTCCGATGCGCCGCAGATCTCCATCGAGACCCGAAAGCGGGTGCGCGAGGTCGCCGACGAGATCGGCTATTCGCCCGACCGCGCCGCCCAGCGCCTGAAGACCGGCCGCACCAATGTCATCGGCGTGCTGCTCGATCCGCACGAAGAAATCCTCGGTTATGGCACCTCGATCATGAGCGGCATCGCCAAGGCGTTGCAGGGCACCGCCTACCACCTGATCGTCATGCCGAATTTCCTGAATTCGACCAATGTCGAAGCGGTCAACTACATCACCCGCAACGCGATGGCCGACGGACTGATCTTCTCGCGCACTGAACCGCTCGATCCCCGCGTCCGATTGCTGTCCGATCTCGGCTTTCCCTTCGTCACCCATGGGCGCACGGAGCTTTCCACCCCACATCCCTATGTCGACTACGACAACTTCACCTTCTCCTACCAGGCGACGAAGCGGCTGATCGCCAAGGGCAGGCGCAAGCCCGCGCTGATCAGCGGGCCGGCGGACTTCACCTTTGCCGGCCACCTGCAGCACGGCTTCATGACCGCCGTGCGCGAGGCCGGTTGCGCCTACGAGATCCTCTCCGGCATCGACCTCGACAGCCCCGCAGGCGCGATCCGCGACCGTGTGCGCCAGCGCTATGCCGAGCCCGATCCGCCGGATAGTTTCATGTGCGGCGGGGAGGTCTGTGCGCTGGCGACCATCACCGGCATGAGCGATTGCGGCCTGACGCTTGGACGCGAATACGACATCATCGCCAAGCAGACCTCGCATCTCCTGAGCGCCATCCAGCCGCAGGTCGAAACCATCTACGAGGACCTGACGGCGACCGGCGAGGACATGGGCCGGGTGCTCCTGCAGAAGATCGGCGGCGAGAGCGACGTCAGCAAGCTGCAGCTGCTGCTCTGTCCGCAGATCCCATCGAGCTTCGGCACGGCCGGCTGAGCGGGCGAACACGGCGCGCAAGGCGGCGCCATGTGACGCTGCCTCCTGCCCCAATGTTCTCCCCGTCGTCCGCATGTCCTCTCCTCCCCTGTTTCAGCCTTAGCGCGGCATCCACCAGCCGGTACGCGGCCCCATATGCATGTTGAGCGTCTTCGTCTCAGTGTAGTCCTCGACCGAATGCCGGCCGAGTTCACGGCCGAGGCCGGACTGGCGGTAGCCGCCAAAGGGTAGTTCCGAAGCACCGTCCATGAAGGTGTTCATCCAGATGGTGCCGGCACGCACGCGGCGGCCGATCGTCAGGCAGGTGTCGAAGTCGCGGCTCCAGACCCCGGCCGAAAGGCCGTAGTCGATCGCATTGGCGATGCGGATCGCCTCTTCCGTCGTCTCGAAGGTCAGCACCGAAAGTACCGGCCCAAACACTTCCTCGCGCGCCACCGCCATATCCGGCCGCACGGCCGAAAGGATCGTCGGCGCCATGAACTGACCCATGCCGAGATCGAGCGCCGTGCCGCCATGGGCGACCGCTGCACCGTCCCGGGAAGCGGCAGAAACATAGCCGGCGATCTTTTCCAGATGCTGCGGCGTGATGATCGCACCGACCTGAGTTTCCGGATCGAGCGGGTCGCCGACCTTGACCTTGGCCGAGAGCTCGGCAATGCGGCGCGTCACCTCGTCGGCGATATCGCGATGCAGGATCAGCCGCGAGCCGGCATTGCAGCATTCGCCGGCATTGAAGTAGGCGCCGAACACTGCGGCATCGATGAACTCGTCGAGATTGGCATCCGGAAAGACGATCTGCGGGTTCTTGCCGCCGAGCTCCAGAGACACTTTCTTCAGCGTCTGTGCCGCATTGGCCATGGTCAGGCGGCCGACGCCGGTCGAGCCGGTGAAGGACACCATGTCGACATCAGGATGCGTCGTCATCGGCGCGCCGACCTCCGGCCCCGTGCCGGTGATGATGTTGACGACACCGGCGGGGACGCCGGCGGCTTCGAGGATTTCACCGAGCAGTAGCGTCGAAGCCGAGGTCAGTTCCGACGGCTTGACGACCGTGGTGCAACCCGCTGCAAGCGCAAAGGGCAGCTTCTGGCTGACGATCAGGAACGGGAAATTCCAGGGCGTGATGATCGAGACGACGCCGATCGCCTCGCGCAAGACGACGCCAAGCGTGCCGTCGCCGAGCGTGTTGTAGCTCTCGCCATGCAAGTCGCGAGCAAGGGCCGCCGCATAACGCCAGATATCGGCGGCACCGCCGAGTTCGCCCTTGGCCTGGCTGATCGGCTTGCCGGATTCGATCGCGTCGAGATAGGCAAGTTCGTCGGCGCGCTCGGCAATGATGTCGGCGGCACGCAGCAGCACCAGCGAACGCTGCGAGGCGGTCATGCGCGGCCAGGTGCCCTCGTCGAAGGCGCGGCGTGCGGCGGCAATCGCCTTTTCGGCATCGGCCTTGGTGCCCGCCTGATAACGGCTGACGACAACGCCATGGCCCGGCGCCACGCGCTCAATCGTGCGCCCTTCGGCGCTGTCCACCCATTTGCCGTCGATCAGCATCTGGAAGGCGCGGACCTTGTGGCCTTCGATCGGCTTGGGTTTCACGAGCACGGTCATTACCATTCTCCCTTGAATTGGGCTTCACGCTTCTCGGTGAAGGCGGCGACGCCTTCCTTGAGGTCGCCGGTCTTGGCGACGAGGATCGAGCCGAGTGCCTCGACCGCAGATCCGTTGTCTTCGCCATTCGCCGAAGCGAGCATCAGTTTGGAAATCTCGAGCGCCGCAGGCCCGCGTTTGGCGACACGCGCTGCGTAGTCGCGGGCGGCGGCAAGCACCGTTCCGGTCTCGACGACGACGTCGACCAAACCTTCAGTGCGAGCAGCCTCGGCGGTGAACATCTCGCCGCCAAGAACCATGCGCCTGACGATCTGGGCGCCGAAGCGAGAGACGAGACGCTGCGTGCCCGACCAGCCGGGCACCATGCCAAGGCTCGTCTCCGGCAGGCCGATCTTGATCTGTATTTCTGCAAGGCGGACATCGGCAGCCGCCGCAAGCTCCAGCCCACCACCGAGCGCGTGGCCGTTGAGGGCCGCGATGACAGGCATGCGCAGGGTCGCCAGCCGCTCGAACACGCGGTGACCGAAACGCACCCAGTCATGCCCGAATTCAGGCGCATCCATGCCGCCCCACGCCTTGATGTCGCCACCGGCCGAAAACGCCTTGCCCTCGCCGGTCAGGATGACGACGCGCACGTTGCGATCAGCCTCGACCGTGTCGCAGGCGGCTGCCAGCGCCTTCAGCATGTCGATGTCGAAGGCGTTGAGCTTATCCGGACGGGCAACCGTCATGGTCGCGATCGGCCCATCGACCTCGATGCGAATACGACCCTCAGCCACGACCGCCTCCCTGAAGCCGGCGCGCCGGCTTTTTCGGCAGCTCCAATCCGATCAACGCCTCCTGGAACAGGGCAGCATCCATCGTCTTCAGCCTGTCGGAAACGATCAGCGGGAATTCCGACTGGTCGAGAATATGCGCCTGCAGATCGACCCCCGGAGCGATCTCGGTCAGCATCACACCCTCGGGCGTCAGCTTCATTACGCAGCGTTCGGTCACATAGGTGATGTCCTGGCCCTGCTCGATACCGCGACGGCCGGAGAAGGTGACGTGTTCAACCTCGTTGACCAGCTTCTTCAGCTTGCCTTCCTTCTCGATCACCAGCCTGCCGTCGGCGATCGAAAGCTTGGCACCGGCGTTGAACATGCCGGAAAAGACGATCTTCTTTGCGCGTGCGGTGATGTCGACGAAGCCGCCGGCACCGGCCGTCACATGCGGGCGGAAGGAGAGTTTCGAGACGTTGACCGAGCCGTTGCGGTCGATCTCGAGGAACGAAAGCAGCGAGGCATCGAAGCCCGCCCCCTGGAAGTAGGTGAACTGGTAGGGCGAGGGCATGAAGGCATCGGCATTGGAAGCGCAGCCGAAGGCAAAGTCGAGAAGCGGCACGCCGCCGACCGCACCCTGCTCGATCACCCAGGTGACCGCACCATGCAGGCCCTCTTCGAGCAGGATGCGCGGCACATTGGCCGAAATGCCGAAGCCCAGATTGACGGCGCTGCCGGCTTGCAGTTCCTGCGCCACGCGGCGGGCAATCACCTTCTGGATATTGAATTCTGGCACCCGGAAGCTGTCGAGCGGCCGGAAGATCTCGCCGGAGATCGCCGGATCGTAGAGCGTCTGGGTTGTCTGCTTCTGGTCGGGGTCGACGATGACGTAATCCACCAGCACGCCCGGCACACGCACGTCATGCGGCTTCAACGAACCTTCCTTGGTGATGCGCTTGACCTGAGCAATGACGATGCCGCCATTGTTGCGGGCGGCGAGCGCCTGGTCGAGCCCGCCGAGATAGGCGCCCTCGTGCTCATAGGTGAGGTTGCCGCGCTCGTCGGCCGTCGTCGCGCGGATGATCGCCACCTGCGGCGCGATCGCCTTGAAGTAGAGCCAGTCCTCGCCTTCGAACGAGACCTTCTTCACTACGGGCTCAGCTGCGGCCGAAGCGTTCATGGCGCAGCCTTCGCGCGACGGATCGACGAAGGTGTCGAGGCCGACCTTGGTCATCACGCCCGGGCGCTTGGCTGCCGCTTCACGGTGCATGTCGAAGAGAATGCCGGACGGCACGTTGTAGGCGGCCACTTCGTTGGCGCCGATCATCTGCCAGATCAGTGGCGGTTCGGCACTCGACGGACCGGAGGGATAGGAGCCGCCGATGATCTTCTTCAGCAGACCTTTCTTGGCGATGTAATCGACACCCTTGATGCCGCTCATGTCGCCGGCGGCAATCGGGTGCAGTGTCGTCAGGTCGCGCGGATGGCCGGTCGTCTCGAACCGCTCGCCGATCGCCTTCAGCATCAGGTCCGGGCAGCCGAGTCCGCTGGACGAGGAGACGGAAACGACGGCGCCATCCGGGATCAGGGCGGCCGCTTCGGCCGGCGAGATATGCTTGCTCATCGACATCAGTTCAAAGTCCCGTTTCGATCGCCACGGCCTGGCCGGTGGCCGCCGCCTTGACGACGGCAAGGCCTGTTGCCAGCGACCAGACGCCGTCTTCGCCCGTCGCCGAAGCACGGCCTTCGCCCCTGACGGCAGCATGGAAGGCGGAAAGTGCGGTTTCGTAGAGATTGGCATGGTCGAACGGAAGCTCGCTCGCGCCATCGGCGTTGCGCAGCGTCACCGTTCCGATCGGCTTCTGCGTCATCACGTTGCGGCCGATGAGCGAACCTTCGGTGCCATGCACCTCAAGCCCGGTCTCGGCATACTTGGTGGTGAAGGCATCGTGGAACTGGGCGATGACGCCGGAGCGGAAGTGGATGACACCCATGACGCCATCCTCCAGGCCTTCCTTGCCCATGCCGGCGCTATGGCTGATGGCGACCGCTTCGATCGGGTCGTCATTGAGAATGAAGCGCAGCGTATCGGCGTCGTGCACGGTGATGTCGAGGATGACGCCACCGCCGGCATCCGGCCGCTCCAGCCGCCAGCCCTGGAGATGCGGTGGCAGATAGACCGCATGGAAGACGCGAGCAGCAATCGGCCGGCCGATCCTGCCCTCGACGATCGCATCTCGCATGGCGCGGTGGCTCGCGGCGTTGCGCAGATGGTGGTTGGTGGCAAGCACAACGCCCGTCTCCTGCGCCGCGCTCACCATGTCGCGCGCATCCTCCAGCGTCATGGCCAGTGGCTTTTCGCAGAGCACGTGCTTGCCGGCGGCGATCGCCGCCAGGGTCTGCTCGCGATGCAGCTCATTGGTGGTCGAGACATAGACGGCATCGACATCGGGATCGCCGACCAGGTCCGCGACCGAGGTCACCGACTTGGCGATGCCGTTCTCCTCGGCATAGGCCGCGCCGCGCTCGGCGCTGGTGCTCATGACCGAGACGACCTCGCCTCCGGCGGCGCGGATCGCGCCGATCACCCATTCACGCGCAATCGTGCTTGCGCCGATCAGACCCCATCGCGTCATGCCAGTGCCTCCCTTTTTCTCTCGACTGCAGCGCCGCAGCTCTGGCGAACGACGAGACGGACCGAACCGACGATCGTTTCCGGTTCCGCCTTGCCGGCCTTGATCTGCTTCAACAGCAACTCGGCGGCCCGCTGGCCCATGCCTTGCGGATCGACGGACACCGTCGTCAGAGCCGGAACTGCTGTCTTCGCCTCGATCACATCGTCGAAACCGATGACGGCGAAGTCTGCGCCCGGCTCAAGCCGCCGGGCCCGGAGACCATCGCAGACACCAAAGGCGACCGCATCGTTGAAGCAGAGTGCGGCCGTCGGCCGGTCCGCGAGCATCATCGCCTGCTCCACCGCGGTCACCCCACCGGCGCGCGACGGCGCCGAACCGATGATCAGCGCGTCGGAAACCGGCATGCCAGCCTCGACAAGAGCATCGCGGTAGCCGCACATGCGCGCCTCGAAGACGGCCGTATCCGGAAAACCGCCGAGGAAGGCGATGCGCTGGTGGCCGCGCTCGATCAGGTGACGCACGGCAGCCATGGCGCCGGCATGGTTGTCTGAAATCAGCGAGGAAACCTCGGCGCCGGCAATGTCACGGACGACGAGGACGACCGGAATGCCGCTCTCGACCAGCGGCGCGAGATCGGCCGCTTCCGTGCCGCGCGCCGGGGAGACGATCAGGCCCGAAACGCCATGCTCACGCATCGACGCCACCACTTCGCGCTGGCGTTCGATCTTTTCGCCGGTATTGGCAAGGAACTGCACGAAGCCAGCCGACTGCACGACCGCATCGACGCCGACGGCGAGCTCTGCAAAGAAGCTGTTGGTGAGGTCGTTGACGACGATGCCGATGATCTTGGACTTCGCCTGGCGAAGATTGGCGGCGCTACGGTTATAGACGTAACCGAGATCGCGGATGGCGGCATTCACCTTGGCGCGCGTCGTCTCGTTGACGAGCGAGCTGCCCTGAAGAACGAGCGACACGGTCGACTTCGACACGCCGGCGGCGCGCGCAATATCGATGACCGTTACCCTCTCCTTGACCACAGCATCCTCCCGAATTCTCCTGCCTGCTTTTCTCTTTCATAATTGGAACGTTCCAATTTCGTCAAGAGTTAGCTGATCACTTTTTTCGGGTCCGGCCGCGCCCGGCGCAGAGACAAGACGTCCAAAGAGACGTTAAGATTTGCGCTCTAGACAGATTATTCAATTGAATTTCAATCATAATATCGGAAGTTCGCAATCACCAAGAGGCGGGGCACCTCACCTGAAAAACATTGTTGCTTGCCATTTGGAACGATCCAAAGTATTCCAAGACAAACGTCCGCGGAGGAGACCGACCCCAATGACAAGCCTGACGCTGCCGCGCCAAGACGGTTCGCTTGAACAGTATCGTCTGACCGGAACGCCGATCGAACGGCCCAGCACGCCGCCGACCTTCAACCGCATCGCCTATGCGGCCGCCCATGTGGTTTCGGATCCGCTTCGCGACCTCGATCCCTGGGGCAATCCGGCGATCGACTGGGACGCGACCATGGCGTTTCGCCATCACCTCTGGAGCCTGGGCTTCAAGATCGCCGAGGCGATGGACACCGCCCAGCGCGGCATGGGCCTTGCCTGGCCGGGCGCGCAGGAACTGATCCGCCGCTCGCTGAGCGATGCTCGGCAGGTACCGGGCGCCGATCTTGCCTGCGGCGCCGGCACCGATCATCTCGCCCCGGCAGACGCGCGCTCACTGGACGACGTGATTGCGGCCTATGAGGAACAGGTCGGCTTTGTCGAAGGCGAGGGGGGCAGGGCGATCATGATGGCAAGCCGGGCGCTTGCCCGCGTCGCCCGTTCCGCCGACGACTATCGCCACGTCTATGGCCGCATCCTCGGCCAGACCAGGCACAAGGTGGTGCTGCACTGGCTCGGCGACATGTTCGATCCGCAGCTTCGGGGCTACTGGGGTTCGGAGGATTTCGACAAGGCGCTCGATACGGTGCTGTCGATCATCGAGGCCAACCGCGACAAGGTCGAGGGCATCAAGATCTCGCTGCTCGACAACACCAAGGAAGTGGCACTGCGCAATCGCCTGCCCGAAGGGGTGCTCTGCTTCACCGGAGACGACTTCAACTATGCCGAACTGATCGAAGGCGACGGCACGAAGTATAGCCACGCGCTGCTCGGCATTTTCGATGCGGTGGCGCCCTCTGCCTCCAAGGCCTTGGCGGCACTCGCGAAAGGCGATCTAGCGACCTTCCGCGGCGTTATCGAACCGACCGTACCGCTGTCCCGCAAGATCTTCGAGGCGCCAACGCAATACTACAAGGCCGGCGTCGTTCTCCTCGCCTGGCTGAACGGTCACCAGCGCCACTTCACCATGCCCGCCGGCATGCAGTCCGCTCGCGGGGTCCTGCACTATGCCGACATCTTCCGCCTCGCCGACCGCGCCAATGTACTCGACCGGCCGGAACTGGCGGCGCAGCGGATGCAAAGCCTGCTATCGACTTTTGGCGTGGACCAAAACGCTTGAGAAAGAGGGGCGCTTGAGAAAAGCCAGACGGCGCCCGGGAGGCGCCGTCTGTTCTCGATCCGAAGCCGGGCAGGGACCGGCCGGATGATCAGAATGTCGCCGTCAGGCTCAGCCAGAACCGGCGACCTTCCCCGACAGCGTTGAAATCGGTCGGCTCCACTTCCTTGTCGAAGAGATTGTAGACGGCTGCGTTCAGCGTCAGGCCTTCGCCGACATCATATTTCGTGCCGATATCGACGGTGGTGTAGGCATCATACTTGTAGCCCGTTTTGCCGTTGATCTTCACAGGCTTGCCGCTGGTGGTCGAGACACGCGGGCCGGCGGAGATTTCTTCGCCGTGATAGTTGACCGAGGCCCAGGCCTCGAGCCCTTCGACCGGCGTGAACCAGTCGGCTCTCAGATTGGCCATGTGCTCCGGTGTGCGCGCCAGCGGGAAGCCGGCAAAATCTCCGGTCTGCTGTTCCGACTGCGTATAGGTATAGCTGGCGCGAAGTGTCAGATCCGGGGTCGCATTCCAGGTCGCCGTCAGTTCCACACCCTGGATAATCGCGTCGTCGATGTTGTAGTTGTACCAGAGGCGGTAGTTCGGATCCTCGCTCCAACGGATCGGATTGCCCGAAGCATCCATGACCGGCATGTTGGCGATCTTGTCCCGGAAGTCCGTGTAGAAATAGGTTCCGCCGAGGATGACATCGCCATTGTCCCAGACCGCGCCGATTTCATAGCTGGTGCTCGATTCGGCCTTCAGGTTCGGGTCCGCGATGATGACGCCGCAGCTGCCGGTCGGCCCGTAGGTGCAACCGCCGCCGCCGGTGGTATAGGCATAGCCCGGGGCGATGCTGCGGATATCGGGCGCGCGGAAGCCGGTGGAGACGCCGCCCTTCACCGTCAGCATGTCGGTCGCGTTCCAGACGCCATAGATGCGCGGGCTCAGGTGGTAGCCATATTCCTCATGGTGATCGAGACGCAGGCCGGTGGTCAGCGCGAAGTCATCGACCATGCGCCATTCGTCCTCGGCAAACAGCGCCCATTGGGTGGCCGAGAAGGTTTCGGTTTTGCCCGTGCGTCGACCCGGATTCTGGTCGGAAAGCCGCGCCTCGAAATATTGCCCGCCGGTCACCAGCGTGTGGCTGCCGCCGAGATCGAAAGGGGTGGTGAACTTGCCGTCGATGACAGTGTTGCGGACTTCGGGTGCGCGTGGTTGCTTGATGAAACGGCCATCTGCCTGGCTGTAATTGTAGTTCCGGCGCTCCGCCCATTCCTGCAGGATGGAGAAGTCGGACGTCGTAGGTCCCCAGCGCCCCGTATGGGAAAACGACCAATGATCGCGGTCGTTTTCGTTGTAGGTGCTGACGGCGCGCGGACCGGGCGCAATGGTGTTGCCGACATTGGCGTCGCGCTTCAGGCGCGCCGCGCCGCCTTCCAGGAAGAAGTCGTGATCCTCGTTCGGCGTATAGGAAAGCCGCGCCGTCAGATCGTGCTCCTTCGCGCCGGTGATGCCAGACAGGACCTTGTCCTCGCTGCGCTTCAGGCCGCGGCCCCAGATCTGCACGCCGAGCGTATCTTTCAGGATCGGGCCGCTGGTGTAGAACGACATCTGGCCGGAATTGCCGAACTGCCTGTGCTGCTGCATCGTGCCGTCGGTGGTGACCGAGCCGGTCCAGCTGTCGGCGACCTTGCGGGTGATGATGTTGATGACGCCACCCATGGCATCGGAACCGTAGAGCGACGACATCGGGCCGCGCACGATCTCAATGCGCTCGATGGCGGCGGCGGGCGGGATGAAGCTCTGCTCGAAGCCGGAATTGCCGTTGGTGCGCGCGTCGCGCGTGCTCTGGCGTTTGCCGTCGACGAGGATCAGCGTGTAGGAGCCGGGCAGGCCGCGGATGAAGATATCGCGCTCGTTGGCGACACCGGTCACCGCCACCCCTTGCGCGTCGCGCAGCGCATCGGTGAGATCGCGGAACGACCGCTTCTGCAGGTCTTCGCCCGTGACCACCGTGATGCTCGCCGGCGCATCCTTGACGTTTTGCTCGAACCCGGTCGCCGTCACGACGATCTGCTCAAGCTCGGTCGCTTTCTCCTTATCCTCTTCCTTGGCCTTCTGCGCCAAGGCGTCCGTCGGCACTGTCAACGCCGTGCCGGCAAGGCAGGCGCAGACGAAACGACGGGACCATCCGGCCCGGCGGGCCCCTTGCCGCTGCCCCTCGGTTTCGGTCGCAAGCCCCATCCGCTTCATCATCTTCGCCCCGTATATATCTTGAGTAATGTACTCCACTTAGTTATTGGCGAGGGAGACGGTCAACGACGCTGTTTTGGAACGGTTCCAAATACGAAACGACGCAAAACAGCGCCCGCGAATATGCCGGATGAGACAGGAAGGCAGGACGAACCATGGCGGAAGAACGAACGGGCGAAGCAGTTGGAAAGCCGGTCTCGAACGAACGTCAGACGGATCTGAGCAAGCTGCGCCTGCTGGTGGCGCTCGACGCACTGCTGCGCGAAAATAGCGTCAGCCGTGCCGCCTCAAGCGTCGGCCTGCAGCCCTCGGCGATGAGCCGCCTGCTCGGTCAATTGCGTGAGGACTATGCCGATCCGCTGTTTCTGCGCACCGGTCATGGGCTGCGCCCGACCCCGCTTGCCGAGTCTCTGCGGCTACGCGTGCGCGCACTTGCCGCAGAGACCGAAGCCCTGCTTGACGCACGCTCCACTGCCTCCGCCCCCACAGCGTCGGGTCACGCCGGCTGGGGAGGGCAGGCCCTGACCGACGCACCACCGCTGGCGGTCCGGCCAAGCCGCCTGCTTGAGGGGGAGCCGGCGCCGGAACAGTTCGCCGCAAAGCTGGCCGAAATCGGTGACGACGCCGCCCCTGAACGACGCTTGGCGCGCTGCATCGCCACGATCGGCACCGGTGCCGGCCGCAGCCGGCCCTTGAGCGAAGAGGAGGCAGAGGACGCGTTGGCGATCATCCTTGCCGGGGAGGCTGATCCGGTGCAGATCGGCGCGCTGATGACGGTGCTGCACTATCGCGGGCCGACGGCGGTGGAGGTGGCCGGTTTCGTGCGCGCCATGCGCCGCCATATCGGTGCGATCGAACCGGGAAGCGGGATCGCCGACCTCGACTGGCCCTGCTACCTCTCGCCGAAACTGAAGACCGCGCCCTGGTTCCTGCATGCGGCACGGCTCGTCGCCGATGCCGGCCATCGCGTCGTGCTGCATGGAAGCTACGGTGAAGAGGGTCAGGAGCGGCACAAGCTGGAGGTGGCCGCTTCCACAGCCGGCGTCCCGGTCTGCACGTCGATCGCAGCGGCGAAGGCTGCACTTGGGTCGGCGGGCATCGCCTACCTGCCGCTGTCGGCCTTTGCGCCGCAGGTCTATCGTCTGCTGGGGCTCTATCGGCTGATGGAGATGCGCATGCCGCTGAACGCCGCCATCCATCTCATCAATCCGATGGGCGGGCGGGCAAGCCTGCTCGGCGTCGCCAATCCTTCGAGCCGCACGCTCAGCCGCGACATCGCTCTATTACTCCAAACGAGAGAACTGACGATCCTCGGCAACACCCGCGACCACGCCGAGTTCACGCCCTACCGCCAGACGCCGCTTTTCCGTCTTGTCGGGGGCGAACCATCGGACCTCATCATTCCCGCGAAAATCGCGCCGCCGGCCGAGCTGCGCACCGGCTTGAGCAGTCGCGAATACTGGCAAGCCGTCTGGACCGGTGCTGCCCGCGACCAACGCGCGGAAACCACCATCATCACCACGGCGGCTGCCGCCCTTCTCAGCCTGCGCAATTACGACGACTTCGAGGCTGCTTGCGAGACGGCGCGGGGACTTTGGAACAACCGATCACGCCGGATGGCGTGATCGGAGATAGGCGTGGCTCAGGCGGCCAGGCCCTTTTTCGCCAGCATCGCATCCGGGCTCGGCAGCTTGCCACGGAAGGCCTTGTAGGCATCCTCCGGATCGATCGAACCGCCGACCGAATAGATGTTGTTCTTGAGACGGGCGGCCATGGCCGGATCGAAGGCGTTGCCGGTTTCCTCGAAGGCAGCAAACGCGTCCGCGTCGAGCACTTCCGACCACATGTAGGAATAGTAGCCGGCCGAGTAGCCGTCGCCCGAGAAGACGTGCAGGAAATGCGGGCTGCGGTGGCGCATCACGATCGATTTCGGCATGCCGATCTCGTCGAGCTTCTTGGCTTCGAGCGCCATCGGCTCCGCCGTTACCGCGGCCGTATGATAGGCCATGTCCACCAGCGCGGAAGAGGTGAACTCGACCGTTGCAAAACCGGAGTTGAAGGTTCGCGCCGCCAGCACCTTGTCGAGCAACGCCTGCGGCATCGGCTCGCCGGTCTGGTAGTGCACCGCGTAGCGCTTCAGGATCTCCGGCACCGTCAGCCAGTGTTCGTAAAGCTGCGACGGCAGCTCGACGAAGTCGCGCGACACACCCGTGCCCGACACCGAAGGATAGGTGACGTTGGATAACATGCCATGCAATGCGT
The DNA here is from genome assembly GCF_044769565.1 of Ensifer sp. NPDC090286. Lineage (NCBI taxonomy): Bacteria > Pseudomonadati > Pseudomonadota > Alphaproteobacteria > Hyphomicrobiales > Rhizobiaceae > Ensifer > Ensifer sp. NPDC090286. The sequence continues at coordinate 321,933 of NZ_JBIVYF010000007.1, forward strand.
GTCCGAACTCGTGGAAGAGCGTGCGGGCATCGTCGAGCGACAACAGTGCCGGCTTGCCCTCGGCGGGCTTGGCGAAATTGCAGACGTTGTAGATAATCGGCAGCTCGCCCTCGGCGCCGTTCTTCAGCTTGAGCTTGTGCTGCGACTGGAACGAGCTCATCCAGGCACCCGAGCGCTTCGAGGACCGGGCGAAATAATCGCCGAGAAACAGCGCCACCAGCTTGCCGGCTGCATCCTTGATCTCGAAGACGCGCACGTCGGGATGGTAGGCGGCAATGCCCTTCTTCTCCGTCGCGGTAATGCCGAACAGGCGCTTGGCGACATCGAAGCAGGCCTCGATGATCTTTTCGAGCTGCAGATAAGGCTTGAGTTCGCCCTCGGAGAAATTGAACTTCTCGGCCCTAAGCTTCTCGGCGTAATGGCGCCAGTCCCAAGGCATGACGTCGTGATTGCGGCCCTCGTCGGCAACGAGCCGCGCAAGCTCGGCTTCTTCCTCACGCGCACGGGCAACCGCCTTTTCCCATACCTGCATCAAGAGGCCGTTCACCGCATCAGGCGTCTTCGCCATGGTGTCGTCGAGCTTCAAGGATGCGAAGTTTTCGTATCCGAGCAGCTTTGCCTTTTCCGCCCGCAGCGCCAGCGTCTCGGCGATCAGCCCGCGATTGTCGGTCTCGCCGCCGTTTTCACCGCGCGCGATCCAGGCGCGGAAGGCCTGCTCGCGAAGCTCGCGATTGTCGGAGAAAGTCAGGAACGGCTCGATGATCGAACGCGACAGGGTGACGGCGTATTTCCCCTTTTGGCCGCGGTCGTCGGCGACCGCCGCCATGGCGTCACGCAGGAAGTCCGGAAGCCCGGCGAACTGCTCCTCGCTCTCCAGGAACAGAACCCAGCTCTTCTCGTCGGCGAGCACGTTCTGCCCGAACTTGGCGCCGAGACCGGCGAGCTTTTCGTTGATCGCTGCCAGCCGCTCCTGCTCGGGCTTTGCGAGCTTGGCGCCGGACTTGACGAAGCCCTTCCAGTGCCGTTCGAGCACGCGCGTCGCTTCGAGATCGAGGCCGAGCGCCGCGCGCCCTTCCCAGAGCGTGTCGATGCGCTTGAACAGCGCCGCATTCATGCCGATCTTCGAATAGTGCCGCGACATCTTCGGCGCGATATCGCGCTCCAGCGCCTGGATCGCCTCGTTGGTGTCGGCGCCGGCCTTGTTCCAGAAGATCGAGGATACGCGCGAAAGTCCGTCGCCGGCGATCTCCAGCGCAATGATCGTGTTTTCGAAGGTCGGCGCCGCCGGATTTTCGGCAATCGCGTCGATCTCCACCTCATGCTCCCGGAAAGCTGCGTCGAACGCCGGGGCAAAATCCTCGTCCTTCACCAGATCGAAACGCGGCAGGCCCTCGTGGCCGGTCCATGCGGTGAGCGCGGGATTGAGCGGGGTGCTGGTGGTCATCAGAAGTCCTTTCGCATGCGGTCCGACGCGGGGCCGGGGAGGGGCGCCACTGATCCATGACATCAAGGCGCGGAGGCAATGGAGGTGGTCGCGCAGTGGCTTGCCGTCAAGGCCTGCGCAAACCGAGAAGTCCGGGGGCAGCGTGCCAGACCGCCTGAACGGCAAAGCCGATGAACAGGAGACCGGAAAGCCGGACGATCGCGAGTTCGTGGCGCCGGTAGAAACGCCGCACGACGGACGTTCCGATGATGACGATCAGGATCAGGTCGGCAACAAGAAATCCGATCAGCGAGACGCCGAGCAGCGCCGGCAGCGCATCGAACTCGAGCGCGTTGGCCGAACTGGCAAGCAGCGCGGTGAAGGTTGCGAGCGCCACCGGATAACCCTTGGGATTGGTGAGTCCGAAAATCAGTCCGCGCCTTAGAGGGCGCTCGACTGTCACAAGCGCACGGTTTTCGCCGGCGGGGCGTGCGCGCAGTGCCGTCCAGCCGATCCAGCCGAGATAGGCGCCACAGAAGAGACCGAGGATATCGAAGATCGTCGTGCCGACGGATCGGGCGCCAACGATTGCGACCAGCGCCAAGGTCGACCAGAGAACGTCACCGGCAAGATGCCCACCCATGAACAGGGCGCCTGCCTTGCGCCCCTGGCCCGCGCCGATACCGAGCAGCGCCAGAAACGCCGGCCCGGGAATAAGGACATAGGAGAGGGCGGCGAGAAAGGCTCCGATCAGCAGCGTCTCGGACATGGCGGGTTCCCAGTTGTGTTGTCCGCATTCGATCCGGAGGCACCGATTCAGTCAAGAGGAAAGCTAAGCCAGCTATAGGACGAGGCCGGTGAGCGCCGGATGGACGGACGGCCAGCAAAGGTCAGGTTCTTGGTCGTGGCGCGGATATGGGCGGCGACGGCGTGGAGGAAGTTGCGCATGTTTTTTGTCCTTGAGGGATCGATGGCCGGGCAGGCACGCTGTTTCTGAAAAAATCATCGCAGTCCCCCGGCTGATCAGCTGTTCCGTCGGGAACATGTCGCTCGCGGCCGCGCACAAATCTTTCGTTTCGCCGATTTCCCTCGATACGAAGTTGCGCTAGAACGCGCCCGGCAGCGCGGTGCGCCTGTTCAGGCGCACCGCGGCCGCTGCAGAACTTAGGAGGGCTGCATGTTTCCTTAAATCGACTGCGATTTCAGGAAACATGCAGCCGGTTTTCCCCCGCGAGAAGGACTATCCATGACTGTGCGCAACCTCTTCCTTCTGCCCGGCGACGGCATCGGCCCGGAAGCCATGGCGGAAGTCCGCAAAATCATCGCCTACATGAATGCCGAGCTTTCCGCCGGCTTCGTGACGGACGAAGGCCTGGTCGGCGGTTCGGCCTATGACGCCCACGGCCAGGCGATCTCGGAAGAGGACATGGCAAAGGCGCTCGCCGCCGACGCGGTGCTGTTCGGCGCCGTCGGCGGTCCGAAGTGGGATGCGGTGCCCTACGAGGTGCGTCCGGAAGCCGGTCTGCTTCGCCTGCGCAAGGATCTCGAACTCTTCGCCAACCTGCGCCCGGCGATCTGCTACCCGGCACTTTCCGCCGCCTCGTCGCTGAAGCCCGAGCTGGTCGAAGGCCTCGACATCCTGATCGTGCGGGAACTGACCGGCGGCGTCTATTTCGGCGAACCGAAGGAGATCGTCGATCTCGGCAACGGCCAGAAGCGCGGCATCGACACCCAGGTCTACGACACCTACGAGATCGAGCGCATCTCAGGCGTCGCCTTCGAACTCGCACGCACCCGGTCCAACCGCGTCTGCTCGATGGAAAAGCGCAACGTCATGAAGTCGGGCGTCTTGTGGAACCAGGTGGTGACCGAGACGCACAAGGCGAAGTACTCCGACGTCCAGCTCGAGCACATGCTGGCGGACGCCGGCGGCATGCAGCTGGTGCGCCAGCCCAAGCAGTTCGACGTCATCGTCACCGACAACCTGTTCGGCGACATGCTGTCGGACGTGGCCGCCATGCTCACCGGTTCGCTCGGCATGCTGCCCTCGGCCTCGCTCGGTGCCCCGGACGGTGTCACCGGCAAGCGCAAGGCGCTCTACGAGCCGGTGCATGGTTCGGCCCCCGACATTGCCGGCCAGGGCATTGCCAACCCGATCGCGATGATCGCGTCCTTTGCCATGTGCCTGCGTTATTCCTTCAACCTGGTGAAGGAAGCCGACAATCTGGAGAAGGCGATCGCCAACGTGCTCGACCAGGGCATCCGCACCGGCGACATCATGGCCGAAGGTGCGAAGAAGGTCGGCACCACGGAAATGGGCGACGCCATTCTCGCCGAGTTCAAGGCGTTGTCGGCGTAAGCGACGACCGATCAGATGCGGGCGTCCCGCCGACGCCAGCAGGCCCACGAAAACAAACACCTCCGGAGTGCATCCGGAGGTGTTTTGCGTTTACGGCCTTGAATTTGCCAAAAGAACCGACACATCGGGGAAGACAGCCCGGGCCGCCTGGCGCAGCAAGCACCCTGCACCAAGCCCCGACAGGAACAGACAATTGCCGAGCGATCTGGCCGGCAGGACGGGAGAACCATGAACCGACCACTTGCGGCCACCGGATGGATCGTGCTGACGACTGCCGTCCTCGTGTTCGCGCTCATCCCGCTCGATCCGTTCCTGTCGCAGCGCGCTCAGGGCCTGCCGGACAGCATCGTCACCTTCAATGAACGGATCACCGATTTCGGTACCTTTGGCTGGATGATCTATCTTTCCGGCGCCCTGCTCGCGGGAGCCTTCGTGCTGCGACGGGCGGCAGGCCAGGGGCCGCTTCAGAACAAGGCGCGCGCCGCCCGCGATCTCGCCGCCTATTTCCTGCTGACGATCGGCACGGCCAGCGCCCTCGTGCACACGCTAAAGATCCTGATCGGCCGGGCACGACCGGAACTCTTTGCCGAACTCGGCGCCTACAGCCTGACGCCGTTCGCCACCAGTGATCTCTATGAAAGCTTTCCGTCCGGGCACTCGACCGCGGCCGGTGCGTTTTTCGGCGTCTTCGCCATGTTATTGCCGAGACTGAGACCGCTGTTTCTGGTCCTGGCGCTGACGATCGGTGTTTCCCGCGTCATCGTCGGCGCGCACTATCCGAGCGACGTCGCCGCCGGGCTGCTGCTCGGCCTATGGACATCGGTGATGATGGCATTTGTCTTCGCAAAATACGGCCGCCTGTTTCATCTCGGCCCAGGCGGGTGGCCGCTTGCCGGACGCAGCGAGCCGACACAATAAAAAGTCGGCGCGGAAGACCGCGCCGGAGTCAGGAGAGCCATAATAGCTCGGGGAAGATTGAGGTGCTCCCGGGAAGTGCTCTCTCCGGGAGCGCCGGGCTTAATCCATCGCGTGGATGTCGCGATCCTTCGTTTCCGGCAGGAACAGGAGGCCGATGACCAGCGTGATGCCTGCAAAGACGATCGGGTACCAGAGGCCGTAGTAGATGTCGCCCTGGGCAGCACTCATCGCGAAGGCCGTAGCCGGAAGCAGGCCACCGAACCAGCCGTTGCCGATGTGGTAGGGCAGCGACATGCCGGTGTAGCGGATGCGGGTCGGGAAGAGTTCGACCAGCAGGGCGGCGATCGGGCCGTAGACCATCGTCACGTAGATGACGAGCACGGTGAGCACCGCGATAATCGTCGTCCAGTTGACGCTGGCCGGGTCAGCAACCATCGCGTAGGTGCCGCCGCCAGCGACCGTGTAGACGGCCATTTCGGTGGCAGCGCCCACTTCATCCTTGGTCAGCAGCTTGTCAGCGATGAGCTTTTCGGCCGGAACCATGGTCTTTTCGCCGCCGCGCACTGCGGCTGCATCGAGCGACAGTTCCGGGTTGGCGGTGACGAAGCCGTCAAGCTTGGCGTCCGGAACCTTCGCCGCACCACGAACCAGCGGATAGCCGGCATTGTGGAGCGCCATGTTGGTCTGCTTTTCGAAGGCGGCGTTGGCAGCCTTGGCACCATCGCCAGCAGCGACGGCGTCGTAGCTGTTGATCGTGGTGTCGCCGACCTTGACCGTCGCTGCCGTGCCCGCTGCTGCCGTCGTGACGACGTCATAGGGAACGGAGTTCTTGGTGAGGAACGCGGTTGCGATGTCGCACGAGGTCGTGAACTTCGCCGTGCCCGTCGGGTTGAACTGGAATTTGCAGTCGCCGGGTGCCGCGGTCACCGTTGCGCGAACGGTTGCCTGGGCTTGAGCGAGTGCCGGGTTACCGGCCCAGGTCAGCGCCTTGAACAGCGGGAAGTAGGTAAGCATGGCGAGCAGAAGGCCGGCCATGATGATCGGCTTGCGGCCGATCTTGTCGGAGAGCCAGCCGAAGAGCACGAAGAAGCCCGTGCCGAGGATGAGCGAGGCGGCAACCATGATGTTGGCCGACTGCGCGTCCACCTTCAGAACGCCGGTCAGGAAGAACAGCGCGTAGAACTGGCCGGAGTACCAGACGACGGCCTGGCCGACGACGGCGCCGAACAGCGCGAGCAGGGCAATCTTGGCATTCTTCCACTGGCCGAAAGCTTCGCGCAGCGGTGCCTTCGAGGTCTTGCCCTCTTCCTTCATCTTCTTGAAGGCGGGCGATTCGTTCATCTTCAGGCGGATCCAGACGGAAATGCCGAGCAGCACGCAGGACAGCAGGAACGGAATGCGCCAGCCCCAGGCGGCGAAGGCTTCCTTGCCGAGCGCGAACTGCACGAGCAGGATCACCACCAGCGACAGGAACAAACCGAGCGTTGCCGTGGTCTGGATCCAGGAGGTGAAGTAGCCACGGCGTCCGTTCGGCGCGTGTTCGGCCACGTAGGTTGCCGCACCGCCATATTCGCCGCCGAGCGCCAGGCCCTGCAGCATGCGCAGCACGATGAGCAGGATCGGCGCGGCAATGCCGATCGAGGCAGCGCCGGGCAGGATGCCGACCAGGAAGGTCGACAGACCCATGATCAGGATCGTGACGAGGAAGGTGTATTTGCGGCCGACGAGGTCACCGAGGCGACCGAAGACCAGGGCGCCGAACGGGCGAACCAGGAAGCCGGCGGCAAAGGCCAGAAGCGCGAAGATGTTACGCGTCGTTTCCGGGTAGGAACTGAAGAAGGTCGCGCCGATGTAAACGGCGAGCGAACCGTAGAGATAGAAATCGTACCATTCGAAAACGGTACCGAGCGACGAGGCGAAGATGACCTTCTTCTCCTCGCCGGTCATCGGACGCGTTTTTGCGTCGTCCGCTGTCGCGACATTTGCCATTTTGTTTATCCTCCACTCCAAAACAGCCTGTTGGAGCGCCCATTGGCAGGTCCGGCATTCCTCCCGAGAATGGCCGGACGTGGTGCGCCTGGTGAAGAGGATGGCAGAAAACAACCGATGCAGGCAGAGATGCTTTCGGCTTATGACTTTCGTCTAATGCGGCGATCGATCGCGGCCGGACCGGAGAGCGTGCTGGCGCGCGGCAACGTCTTGACTCTTCCCCAAAACCGCGTAAGAGCAGCGACGAACGAGGAAATCACCACCATGCGACCGATCGGTCCAGCCATCGCTGCTTTGATCCTGCCGGCTCTTGCCGCGGGGCAGGATGTCGATTTTTCGTTCGCTTGCAAAACAACGGCCAAAACGACGACGAAAACCGTCTGACGTCTCTGGCCCTCCGCTCTCTCCCCGGTTTGGCCGGGGACAGGAACCCTCGCGGCAGGTCGCGCGGTTTCCCCCTCACCCGACGAGGAGAGACAGAAAAGAGAGCTTAGATCATGGGTTTCAAGATTGCAGTCGCAGGCGCCACCGGCAATGTCGGCCGGGAGATGCTGAACATCCTTTCCGAACGCGGCTTTCCCGCGGATGAAGTGGTCGCCCTTGCTTCGGCCCGCTCCCAGGGCACGGAAGTTTCCTTTGGCGACAAGACCCTCAAGGTCAAGAACCTCGAAAACTACGACTTCTCCGACACCGATATCTGCCTGATGTCGGCCGGCGGCGCCGTTTCGCTGAAGTACTCGCCGAAGATCGGCCAGCAGGGCTGCGTCGTCATCGACAACTCCTCGGCCTGGCGCTACGACGCCGAAGTGCCGCTGATCGTGCCGGAAGTGAACCCGGACGCGATCGCGCAGTTCACCAAGAAGAACATCATCGCCAACCCGAATTGCTCGACCGCCCAGCTCGTCGTCGCGCTGAAGCCGCTGCACGACCACGCCAAGATCAAGCGCGTCGTCGTCTCGACCTACCAGTCGGTTTCCGGCGCCGGCAAGGACGGCATGGACGAACTCTTCAACCAGACCCGCGCCGTCTTCGTTGCCGATCCGATCGAATCGAAGAAGTTCACCAAGCGTATCGCCTTCAACGTCATTCCGCACATCGACGTATTCATGGAAGACGGCTACACGAAGGAAGAGTGGAAGGTTCTGGCCGAAACCAAGAAGATGCTCGACCCGAAGATCAAGGTGACCTGCACCGCGGTGCGCGTTCCCGTCTTCATCGGCCATTCGGAATCGGTCAACATCGAGTTCGAAAACGAGATCACCGCTGACGAAGCGCGCGACATCTTGCGCGAAGCGCCGGGTTGCCTGGTCGTCGACAAGCACGAAAACGGCGGCTACGTCACCCCTTACGAATGCGCCGGCGAAGATGCGACCTACATCTCGCGCATCCGCGAGGACGCGACCGTCGAAAACGGCCTCAACCTGTGGGTCGTCTCCGACAACCTGCGCAAGGGCGCCGCTCTCAACGCCATCCAGATTGCCGAACTCCTGGTCAACCGCGGCCTGATCAAGCCGCGCAAGCAGGCTGCCTGAAAACGGCACTAGAACCATTCACTCCCGCCAGGCTCTTTCGGGCCTGGCGGGTTTCCTGTTTCACGAGGGGCCGATCCTTCCCGGATTCACGTGAAACCACGATAAAGTTACCTGCCGCTTGCGGGAGGTGACACGGCCGGCGAAGGCTGGCATTTTTAAGAGCAACGAGATTCGGGCTATGACGGGGTATTTCATGCACAGGGCGAAGTGCGCAGCAGTGGGGCTTGCCGCCCTGATTTCGACTGCAGTTTTTCCGGCGGTGGCATCTGCCGCCCAATGCGGCAATGACGGAAGCGGCTTTGAAGCCTGGGTGCAGAACTTCAAGCAGCAGGCTTCCGGCAGCGGCATCAGCCCGCAGGTGCTCGACCGTGCACTCTCCGGCGTCTCCTACAACAAGGCGACGATCCGCGCCGACCGCGGCCAGAAGAGCTTCAAGCTGTCGCTGGACCAGTTCATGCAGAAGCGTGGCGGCCAGGTGATCATTTCCCGCGGCAAGAAGATGAAGCAGCAGAACGCTGCCCTCTTTGCCAGCATCGAGCGGCGCTACGGCGTACCGGCCGGCCCGCTGATCGCCATCTGGGGCATGGAAACCGGTTTCGGCGGCTTCATGGGCAAGGAGCACACGCTCTCGGCCGTTTCGACGCTTGCCTATGACTGCCGTCGCTCGGACTACTTCACCAACCAGCTTTATGCGGCCCTGCAGCTCGTGCAGCGCGGCGACCTGAGCCCGGATGCGCGGGGCGCTGCCCACGGCGAAATCGGCCAGACCCAGTTCCTGCCCGCCAACGTCCTGAAATACGGCGTCGATGGCGACGGCAACGGCCATGTCGACATGGTTCGCTCCAAGGCCGACGCGCTGGCATCCACCGCCAATTTCCTGCGCGGGCATGGCTGGCAGCCGGGCGCCGGCTATCAGCAGGGTCAGGCGAACTTCGCCGCGATCCAGGGCTGGAATGCGGCAACCGTCTACCAGCAGGCGATCGCCATCATCGGCGCCGAGATCGACGGTCTCTAGGATTTGCGTCTTTCGGAACGTTTAGCCGTTCCAACCAGACAAAAGGCCCAGTTCGAAAGAGCCGGGCCTTTTTGCTGAGCGATTACATTCCCGGGCGGGAGAAGTCGCCGGTAACCGGGTCCATCACCCAGAGTTCGCCGGTCGAAATGTCGAACCAGGCGCCATGCAGGTGGAGCTTGCCCTTGGCTTCGAGGATCTGGACGCAGGGGAACGTGCGCAGATTGGCAAGCGAGTTGCGGATCGATACCCGCTCGAGCGCGCGCTGGCGCTCCGCCTGGGTCATCACGTCGTTGCTCTGGATCTGCTCGGCCGAGGGTTTCAGAAGATGCATCCAGCGTCCGATGAAATCGCCCGGCGACAGCGGCTCCGCATCCGGATCGAGTGCCGCCTTGATACCACCGCAGCGGCCGTGGCCCATGACGACGATGTCGCTGACGCGCAGCGACTGCACGGCGAACTCCAGCGCCGCCGAAGTCGAGTGGTAGTGCCCATCGGGCTCGTAGGGCGGCATGAGATTGGCGACGTTGCGCACGACAAAGAGTTCGCCGGGGCCGCTGTCGAAGATCGTTTCCGGCGCAGCGCGCGAGTCGCAACAGGCAATGACCATTGTCTTCGGCTTTTGCCCGGTTTCCGCCAGCGCCTTGTAGCGTTTCTGCTGTTCGCTGAAGCGACCGTTCATGAAATTGTGGTAGCCGTTCAGAAGATAGTCCGGAAAACGCTGCTGCTGCTTGTCCATCGATTGCTCCGCTCGTGCTTCAAGGCGGCATGGCCGGCTTTCGCCCACCCGCACCTCCGTCATGAAAATGATCGCGATCTAAAATTCAATCCACGATGCCATAGGGTGGCGGTCCGTGAACAGCTTCTTCACTTCCGCCGCATCTGATTCGGATGAACCAGCCGGCGCATCTGCACCATCGCCATCGGCGTCGAAAGGCTCGACGCGTCCTGCTCGATGGTCAATTCATCTGCGCCGCGCTTGACGCTCCGCGCGATGATCTCAAATACGCTCGCCGTCGCCATCTGCAAGGCGCGTTCCTCTGAAAGTCCTTCAAGGATCCGGGCGAGAAACACCGCCGCCAACAGGTCGCCCGTGCCGTTCGGCGGGTTTTCGACCAGTCGATGTTCGGCAAGCAGCGCGTGGTTGCCCGAAAGAAAGAGATTGCCGGTCCCGCCGCTCATCATCGGCACGGCGGACGTCACCAGCACGCGGGCCGGACCGAGGCCGAGCGCGGCGTCGATGATCGCCGTGTTCGTCTCCAGCGTCGCGCCAGCGAGCCAGGCAAGCTCGTAGCGGTTCGGGGTCGCAAGATTTGCAAGCGGCAGCAGGCGGTCGCGAATGGCAACCGCCGTGGCTTCCGGCACATAGAGACCACCGGCATCGCCGACCACGGGGTCGCAGGCATAGATCAGCTTGGGATTGCGCTCCTTCAGCGCCGTCACCAGCCGCGCCACGGCTTCCGCCTGTCCCGCCGAGCCGAGGTAGCCCGAAAGCACGGCGCGCACCTCTCCGGCCCAGGGGGCTGCAATGAGGTCATCGACCACCGCCCCGAAATCCTGATCGGAAATGGCGATCCGCGTCGAGCGGCCATGGCCCGGATGCCAGGGGAGGATGACGGTCGGCAGCGCCCAGACCGGATGCCCCAGGGTCTCCAGCGCGAAGACCACGGCCCTGTTGCCCACCTTGCCGCGCACGACATGGCTCGAGATGACGATGACGGCGCCGGGCAGGGAAGGCATTTCGGGCATCGACCAGTCCAATCCTACGATCTCGAAACTCTGTTCACCCGACTGTCACCGCCCTGTCAACAGCCGATGGCAGATAGGCTCCGGAGAAGCCTCTGGCGTTTTCGTGCTTTTTCTTCGATTTTCGAGCAATTTTCGCGAAATTACCTTCGATTTAAATGGATTTAAGCTGTTTTCACGTGAAATTCTCCGAATTTGGGCTCGATTTTGCCGAAATCAGCGTAAAAAGCGGTCGCCATTAGCCATGGTTCTGATAGGGTTTGGCCTATCATGAATGGGAGAGACTTCATGGGCGTGAAATACAATCCGAAGCGGGACAGACACATCGACGCAGCGAAGGCGGCCGCCATCAAACTGGGCGTCGAGGCGCTGGCGCCGGAGATCCTCTTCGGTGGGGCCAGCAACGATGACCTCGATCTCTATTCGGCGGACATGCTGGCGCTGACCGCAGCCCATGCGGCTCGCGAACTCGCCCGCTGGGATGGCGGCAAGCCGCAGGTTTCGGTCGAAGCCGTCGCCGGCATCGCGCCGGGTGGTACCGAGGTATCGGTCATCGCCGTAACCGAACGCAACATGCCGTTCCTCTATGACTCGGTCATGGGGGAAATCACCAGCACCCACCGTGACATTCACCTCGCGATCCATCCCATCCTGGTCAAGGAACCGGGCAAGCCGGCAAAGCTCTTCGATCCGGAAGAGGAAAGCGATCCGTCGCACCGCGTCAGCCATATCCAGATCCACCTGACCAAGCTTGCGCCTGTCGAGGCGGAACAGCTCAGCAACCGCATCCGCGACGTGCTGGAGCAGGTCCACCAGACCGTGCACGACTGGCCGGCGATGACGACCTTGCTCGATCAGGCCATGTCGGAACTCGAAACCTACAACGCGACGCGCAAGAAGAGCGACCGCGACGAGGCGCTCGCCTTCCTTCGCTGGCTGCGAGACAACAACTTCACCTTCCTCGGCATGCGCGAATACACCTATTCGGGCAAGGGCGAGAAGGCAGCCGTCGAACGCGGCAAGGGCAGGGGCCTCGGCATCCTCTCCAACCCGGATGTGCGCGTTCTGCGCCAGGGCAAGGACGCGGTGTTGACCACACCTGAAATTCTCGCCTTCCTCGATGGCCCCGATTTCCTGATCGTCACCAAGGCCAACGTCAAGTCGGTCGTGCATCGCCGCGCCTACATGGACTATATCGGCGTCAAGCGCTTCGACGCCGACGGCAACGTCGCTGGCGAGTTGCGCATCGTCGGCCTGTTCACCTCCTCGGCCTACACCCGCCAGGCGGCTGAAATTCCGCTTCTGCGCCACAAGATCGAAAAGATCGTCGATCACTTCGGCTACGATCCGCAAAGCCATTCCGGCAAGATGCTGGCCAACACGCTGGAATCCTATCCGCGCGACGACCTGTTCCAGATCGATGTCGGCCTGCTGGCCGCCTTCTGCGAACAGATCAACGAACTCGGCGATCGGCCGCGCATCCGCGTGCTGCCGCGTATCGACCATTTCGACCGCTTCGTCTCGGTCATCGTCTTCGTGCCGCGCGAGCAGTACGATTCGGATGTTCGCGAAAAGATCGGCGACTATCTGAAGACGGTCTATGACGGCCGCGTCTCCGCCTATTATCCGGCCTTCCCGGAAGGCGGTCTCGCCCGCGTCCACTTCATCATCGGCCGCTCCGCCGGCAAGACTCCACGCATTCCGCAGGCCAAGCTCGAAGAGGCCGTTCGCGGCATCGTCACTCGCTGGATCGACCGGTTCGACCTGCTTGCCCGCAAGGACGGCATCGAACTCGATGTCGACAATGCCTACCAGTCGTTCTTCACGCCGGCCGAAGCCTATGCGGATCTCGCCGACATCGCGGCGTGCAAGGGCCCGGATCCGATCCGGATCGAGTTCTATCACTATCCCCGTACCGTTTCGCGGCCCGATACCGCCGAGCTCAAGATCTTCCACGCCAGCGAACCCGTGTCGCTGTCGCGCCGCGTGCCCTTGCTTGAAAACCTCGGCTTCCGGGTGATCAGCGAACAGACCTACGACATCGGCGTCAACGCCCACGGCGAAGAGAAGCGCAAGGTCGTACTCCACGACATGGAGCTCATCCACCGCGACGGCCACGCGCTGAACCTTGAAAAGTCCGGACCGGCGCTCGAAGAAGCGTTCCTCGCCGCCTGGAACGGCACGACCGAGGACGACAATTTCAACCGGCTGGTCCTGCTTGCGGGCCTCAATGCCCGTGAGGTAACGGTGTTGCGCGCCTATGCCCGCTATCTGCGCCAGGCGGGCATCACCTACTCGCAGGGCTATATCGCCGACACGCTGAACAAGTATCCGGCGATCGCCGCCGACATCTTCAAGCTGTTCGTGACCCGCATGGATCCGAAGCTCGAGGAAAAGCCGCGCGCCAAGAAGTGCAACGCGCTGCTGTCGGCGATCGAAGACGCGCTCTCGGCCGTTCCGAGCCTCGACGAGGATCGGATTCTGCGCCGCTACGTCAACGCGATCGAGGCTACGCTCCGGACCAACTACTTCCAGCATGACGCCGACGGCAAGCCGCGCGCGGTCCTCGCCTTCAAGCTGGACCCGAAGCAGCTCGACGGCCTGCCGGAACCGCATCCGTTCCGCGAAATCTTCGTCTACGGCACCGAGGTCGAGGGCGTGCACCTGCGCTTCGGCAAGGTCGCCCGCGGCGGCCTTCGCTGGTCGGACCGCGCCCAGGACTACCGCACGGAAGTGCTCGGCCTCGTCAAGGCGCAGCAGGTGAAGAACGCCGTTATCGTGCCCGTTGGCGCCAAGGGCGGCTTCTATCCGAAGCTGCTTCCGGTGGGCGGCACCCGCGACGAGGTCTTCAAGGCCGGTACCGAAGCCTACAAGACCTTCATCCGCACGCTTCTGTCGGTCACCGACAACATCGTCGGCCAGGACGTCGTGCCACCGGCCGACACGCAGCGCCATGACGGCGACGATCCCTACTTCGTCGTTGCCGCCGACAAGGGCACTGCGACCTTCTCCGACACGGCCAACGGCCTGGCGCAGGAAGCAGGCTTCTGGCTCGACGACGCCTTCGCATCGGGCGGTTCGGCCGGTTACGACCACAAGAAGATGGGCATCACCGCCCGCGGCGCCTGGGAAACCGTCAAGCGGCACTTCCGCGAGATGGACATCGATATCCAGACGACGCCCTTCACCGTTGCCGGCGTCGGCGACATGTCGGGCGACGTCTTCGGCAACGGCATGCTGCTCTCCGAAAAGATCCGCCTGATCGCCGCCTTCGATCACCGCGACATCTTCATCGATCCGTCGCCGGATATCGATGCCTCCTTTGCCGAGCGCAAGCGCATGTTCGACCTGCCGCGTTCGAGCTGGCAGGACTATGACCGCAAGACGCTTTCGGACGGCGCGATGATCATCTCGCGTGCCGAAAAGTCGGTGACGCTGACGCCTGAGGCGATGGCCGCCATCGGCCTCGACAAGCAGAAGGCAACGCCCTTCGAGATCATGAACGCGATCCTGAAGAGCCAGGTCGACTTGCTCTGGTTCGGCGGCATCGGCACCTATGTGCGCGGCAGCAACGAAACGGACGCCGAAGTCGGCGACCGCGCCAACGACGCCATTCGCGTGGCGGCCGAAGAGGTCCGCGCCCGTGTTATCGGCGAGGGCGCCAACCTCGGCGTTACCCAGAAGGGTCGCATCGGCTTCGGCCTCAACGGCGGTCGCTGCAACTCGGATGCCATCGACAACTCGGCGGGCGTCAACTCGTCCGACGTCGAGGTCAACATCAAGATCGCGCTTGCCTCCGCCATGCGCGACGGTCGCCTGACCCGTCCGAAGCGCAACACGCTGCTCGCCTCGATGACCGAGGAAGTGGGCCACCTGGTGCTGCGCAACAACTACGAGCAGTCGCTGGCGATCTCGCTGACCGCCATGCAGGGGCTCGGCAACCGCACGACGCTTGGACGGCTCATGACTCGCCTCGAGGCCGATGGCCATCTCAACCGCAAGGTCGAGACGCTGCCGACCGACCAGGCGATGACAGAGCGTTACCAGGCGGGCAAGCCTTTGACCCGCCCGGAAATCGGGGTACTGCTCTCCTATTCCAAGCTCGTTCTCTTTGATGAGCTGATTGCAAGCGAGCTGCCCGACGATCCGTACTTCACGGCAACGCTCGAGCGCTACTTCCCGGGCAAGATGCGCAAGGCCTATGCCGGCGACATCCACGGCCACCGCCTGCGCCGGGAAATCATCGCGACGATCCTCGCCAACGAGGTCATCAACCGCGGTGGTCCAGCCTTCGTTTCGACCCTGACGGATGCGACCGGCTTCCTCTCGGCCGACGTCGTCAAGGCGGCGGTGTTGGCGCTCGACGGCTTCGACCTGCCGCGGATCTATGACGAGATCGACGCGCTCGACAACAAGATCGGCGGGAGCCTGCAGAACATCCTCTACCAGGAAGTGGGCCGCATCTTCACGCTCGTCACCGAGCGGACGCTGCGCACCCATGCGGCGACCGGTTCGGTCTCCGAAGCCGTATCCCGCCTCGGCGATGGCCTGCAGAAGCTGCGCGCGACAATGCGCACTGCGGTTTCCGGCGAAAGCGCCGAAGAAGCCCGGTTGAAGACGGCTGCCTTCGTCGAGGGTGGCGTCCCCGCCAAGCTCGCCGAGGAAATCTCGGAACTGGCGCTGATGACGCTGGTGCCCGAGATCATGCAGATTGCCGCGGAAACCGGCGAGACCCTGAGCCGCACGGCGCAAGGCTACTTCGCCGTGACCGACACACTCCGCATCAACCGCCTGCTGGCGGCCTCCGATCGCGTTCCGGCAACGGAGCAGTTCGAGGCCATGGCTCTGTCTCGCGCCGTGTCCGATATCGCCGCTGCCCGGCGCGATATCACCGCGGCGGCCCTGCGCGAGCAGAAGAAGGAGCGCAATCCGGTTGCCGCCTGGGAAGAAAGCGAACGCGTTCGCGTCGCCCAGGCGACCGGCCAGTTGCGCCTTCTGACCGAGAAGGGTGAAACCACGCTTGCCAAGATCACCGTTGCTGCGGGTCTCCTCAACGACCTCGCACGCGGCAGGGCGAAGTAACGGACAAAAATGCGGGCAGTTTTTTCGCCCGCATCCGGTTCCAGACCTTTTGGAATCGGTTCGATTGAAGATAGGCTGCGCCGCGCGTTCGAGGGGACGCGCGGCGCAGTCGTTTCGGGAGGGAACTTTGCAGATTTCGGCCGAGAGGACTGAAGACCAGCCACGTACGTCCCGTGCGGGCATTGCCGGCTGGATGCTGTTCGACTGGGCCGCGCAGCCCTTCTTCACCGTCATCACCACCTTTATCTTCGGTCCCTATTTCGTATCGCGGCTGACGGAGGACCATGCGGTCGGCCAGGCGATGTGGGGCTACACGCTCACGGTTTCGGGCATCATCATCGCGGTTCTTTCGCCGGTACTCGGCTCGATCGCCGACGCCACCGGGCCGCGCAAGCCCTGGATCGCCTTCTTCGCCGTCATCAAGATCGGATCGCTGGCTATGCTCTGGTTCGCGGCCCCCGGCTCGCCGATCCTCTATCCGGCGATCTTCATGATCCTTGCGACGGTCGCAGCCGAGTTCTCGATCGTCTTCAACGATTCTATGATGCCCCGGCTGGTGCCGGAGAAAGACGTGGGGCGCATTTCCAACATCGCCTGGGGGCTCGGCTATCTCGGCGGCATGATCGTGCTGATCGCCGTGGTGGCGCTGCTTGCCGGAAGTCCTGAGACCGGCAAGACGGCCCTTGGCATCGACCCCTTGTTCGGTCTCAATCCGGCTGAGGGCGAGGATGCGCGCATCACCGGCCCGATCTCCGCCGTCTGGTATCTCGTCTTTATCCTGCCGATGTTCCTGTTCACGCCCGATGCCACCAAGGCCGCGATGTCGCTCGGCAAGGCAACCGTCACTGGCCTCAGGGAGCTGAAGGGCACGCTCGTCGAGCTTCGCGAAAGGCGTGGCATCCTGCGTTTCCTGATCGCGCGCATGATCTTCCAGGATGGCGTCAATGGTCTGCTTGCACTCGGCGGCACCTTCGCAGCCGCGATGTTCGCGTGGCAGACCCTGGAGCTCGGCGTCTACGGCATCATTCTCAACGTCGTCGCGATCGGCGGCTGCCTCTGTGCGAGCTGGCTGGATGCGCACCTTGGTTCCAAGGTGATCGTCACGGCCAGCCTGATCTGCCTGACGATTGCCACCATCGGCATCGTCTCGACGGGCCCGGGATTCACGCTGTTCGGGCTGCTGCCGCTGTCGATGGAAGATACCGGCGGCCTGTTCGGCACCGCCGCCGAAAAGGCCTACATTCTCTACGGCCTGCTCGTCGGCGTCGCCTTCGGCCCCGTTCAGGCCTCGTCGCGCTCCTACCTCGCCCGCAGCGTCAGCCTCGACGAGGCCGGTCGCTACTTCGGCCTCTATGCGCTGTCCGGTCGCGCCACCTCGTTCCTCGCTCCCGCATCCGTTGCGACGATCACGCTTGCCACCGGCTCGGCAAGGATCGGCATGATGGCGCTCATCGCCTTTCTGGTCATCGGGCTACTGATCCTTCTGCGCACGCCCTATCCGGCCGATGACGGACGCAAAAAAGCCGCCGCATCCTGGGGACGCGACGGCTCCTGACTTTCCGGGCATTCGGGAAGAGCGCGTGGCGCTCGTCCCGAACGAACTCAGTGGCGGAAGTGGCGCATGCCGGTGAAGACCATGGCGACGCCATGCTCGTTCGCAGCCGCAATCACCTCTTCGTCACGCATCGAGCCGCCGGGCTGGATGACAGCCGTGGCACCCGCCGCAATCGCCGAGAGCAGACCATCGGCAAACGGCAGGAAGGCTTCGGAGGCAACAGCCGAGCCCTTAGTGAGCGGCGTTGCGAGGCCGAGCGCCTTGGCGGCTTCTTCGGCCTTGATCGCGGCAATACGGGCGGAATCGACGCGGCTCATCTGGCCGGCGCCGATACCGGCGGTCTGGCCGTCCTTTGCGTAAACGATGGCGTTCGACTTCACGTGCTTGGCGACCTTGAAGGCGAACTTCATGTCTTCAAGCTCCTGCGCCGTCGGCGCGCGCTTGGTGACGACCTTGAGTTCGAGGTCCTCGACCATGCCGTTGTCGCGCGTCTGCACGAGCAGGCCGCCCGAGACGGTCTTGGCCGCAAGGCCCGGGATGCGCGGGTCCGGCAGACCGCCGGTCGTAAGCAGACGCAGGTTCGGCTTGCGCGCAATCACGGCCTTGGCTGCGTCGCTGACAGCAGGCGCGATGATCACTTCGGTGAAGAGCTTGACGATCTCTTCGGCCGTTTCCGCGTCGAGTTCCTGATTGAGCGCGATGATGCCGCCGAAGGCCGAGGTGGAATCGCAGGCAAGCGCCCGGCGATAGGCTTCAACAAGCGTCGGACCAGTCGCGACGCCGCAAGGGTTGGCGTGCTTGATGATGGCGACAGCCGGTGCCTTCTCGGGCAGGAACTCGGCCACCAGCTCGAAGGCCGCATCCGTGTCGTTGATGTTGTTGTAGGAGAGCTGCTTGCCCTGCAGCAGCGTCGCGGTGGCGACACCCGGGCGGTTCTCGCCGGTCAGGTAGAAGCCCGCCTTCTGGTGCGGGTTCTCCCCGTAGCGCATCTCTTCCTTCAAGACGCCGCCGATCACCCGGTGGCGCGGCATCGGCGTGTCGAGCGCCTCGGCAAACCAGTTGGAAATGGCGGCGTCGTAAGCCGCGGTGCGGGCATAGGCCTTGGCGGCCATCTTCTGGCGGAAGGCATAGGTCGTCTTGCCGGAAGCAAGCTCTTCGAGCAGCACCGGATAGTCGGCCGGATCGGTGACGATCGTCACGTAAGCATGGTTCTTGGCCGAAGCGCGGATCATGGCCGGACCGCCGATATCGATGTTTTCGACGGTTGTCGGATAGTCGCCGCCCTTGGCCCGGACTTCCTCGAAGGGATAGAGGTTGATAATCGCAAGATCGATGGCGGTGATGCCGTGCGTCGACATGGCAGCAACGTGATCCGCATCGTCGCGGATCGCCAGGAGGCCGCCGTGAACGCCCGGATGCAGCGTCTTCACGCGGCCGTCCATGACCTCGGGGAAACCGGTCAGCTCGGAAACGTCGCTCACCGGCAGGCCGGCCTCGGAGAGCGCCTTGTGCGTGCCGCCCGTCGAAACGAGCCGGATGCCCTTCTCGTTAAGAGCGCGCGCGAGCTCGACGACACCCGTCTTGTCGGAGACGGAGAGGAGGGCGGTGCGGACCGTAACCTCGTTCGGGGCGGGGATTTTCTTGGAGGCGACAGCCACAACCATGCTCCTTTGGCGGCGCCGGACGCCCCGGGAGGAAGCTCCGGCGGTTGAGATGGCTGCCCGTTAGCATAGCTTGCCGGGCGAAGGAACCTCGCCGAGCCTGAAGATCGCGATGAATTTGGATCGGATCGATCCAAATTCATCGATGCGACCGTTCCTGAAACGTGACCGGAAAACCTGAGGCGCTTTCTTGGCCTTGCCCGACCTCAAGACAGGCGGCTCAGTTGGCGCGCGAAAACGTCCACTGGATCTCCGGCTGCTGCGCGATCGCAAAGGTCACCGTCAACTGCTGCGAGGCCCGGATACCCGAGGGATCGGCAAAGAAGATATCCTCCTCGACCGCAAGCTCGCCGTCCTGGCAGGCAAACAGCCAGATCTCGCCGTCGGGCGCCGTCAGGAAGATCTCGCGCGCGCTGTTCTGGCGAATGGCGACCGCTGGGTGAATGTGAAAGCGCGCCACGGCAACCGCCGTTTCCCCTGGTTCCGGATCGCTGCCGTCGGCGCGCGACAGCCGGTCGCGGCCGCGGATCATGCGGCCGCCGTTCAGGACACCGATGCCACGCTCGTGAACGAGGCCGAAGGCGGAAAGGTAGCCGTCATGGCTTGCCGTCACCGACTCGAGCCCGCCCGCCTCGTCCTTGCGGGCCGCCGTCACTTGTCTGACGCCCGACGTCATGATCGGTCCGAGAAAGCGCGACTGCGAGAAGCGTGATGACGAGGTGTCGTTCACCGTCACGGTCGAATGGGCAGCCGTCATCCGCGCCATCTGGCGGAACCGCTCCCCGGCAAACTTCGGCGCACCGGAATTGACGACGAAACGCGTCTTGCCCGAGGACATTTCGAAGGACAGGCAACCGGCATGGGCGCTGCGCGACAGGTCGACCGAAAGCGGCCGCCCGGTGTCCATGATGACGACTGTGTTTTCCATCGCCATACGTTCGTAGTGGGCGTGGGGCAGCGAGCGGAAGGGTTCGCCGGCCGTCTCGTCATAACGCAGCACCGACGCCAGTTCATGCGCCAGGACCGAAGTGGCGCCGTTGAACAGTGCCAACTCACCACCCTGATGCCGGAAGAAGCGCAGGGCCGGGTACATCCGGTCGATGCAGGGAATGAGGCGCGACGGCACGTCATGGCCGAGATTGACGTAGGTCTGGCGGAGCGGCAGCAGGTCCAGCAGCAGTTCGAGGCCGGCGCGCGGGCTGCGCGAGAAGTGGCTGCCGTCCGCCAGGATCTGCCGGTCGAGTTCGAGATCGAGGTGGCGCGATGCCTTGCGGATGGCGCTGGGCGATGCCGGCATGGAAACCGACGCCATGGCAAGCGCAAGCCGCACCCGAAGCCTCTGCTCACCGTCGCGCACCGTATCGGCGATATGCCTGAGATAGCGCACCTGCAGCGCCAGGCTCTTGAGGAAGCGCCGGTAGAAGCCATGCTCGGCATTGCGCAGCACGACGGGCGAATGGGACAGCCAGGCGATGATGCGCTGCGCCATGATATCCGCATCCCAGGCAACGCCGCCGAGATCGCGTCCATGGGTGCCGATCCAGTCGTCGACGATCTGCCGCAGCCGGACGAAGCCTGCATCCTCGCGGATCGCCCGCAGGTGTCGCAACCAGCCGAAGGAATGCAGCCGGGCGGCAAATTCGCGCGACGGCAAATCGATCTCGAACGGCGACTCGCCCTCCGTGTCGAGCACGCGGCCGGCGAGCGGGAAACGCCCGGCAAGAATTTCTTCCGCGACAAAGGGATCGACGGCCCTGAGATCCGTCGGCGCAACAATCAGACGATTGGGGGTGGAGCCGGTGAAGCGCAGCGTGGAGACGCGCCCGATCGACAGGCGACGCGACACACGGCGCCAGCCTTCACGCACATACAGGTAAGAAAGCCTTCGCCTGCCGGAAAACAACATCAACGCCGCCGGTTACCTCATTTCTGGCACGATCGCTCACGTCATCGGAGCCGGCCAGGACCTCGCGCCAGCGCCCGCATGGTGCCGCGAAGACCATTAAACTTTTATCAATCCTGCCATCTTTGATAGGCTTCCCGGTCGAAAGCGTCAAATGATGCGGTGGAACAGGGCCTTGAGGCCCAGTTCCAAGCGCTGAAATGCGAGTTCGCGCTGCTATTTGCGGCGAATCACCGCTGCGTAGAAACCATCGAGGCCGCTCGAAAACGGAGCGTCGAGCGGCAGCATGGCAGGCGTCGTCCGCATTTCGCCGACCGGCGTGATCGCGTCCTCGAGCCCCGGCCAGTCGGCGGCGGAAATCGGCACCCGCTCGTAGCTTTCGCCAGAACCGATGACCCGAGAAACGACCTCTTCGCCTTCGCGCGGGTCGAGGGAGCAATTGGAGAAGACGACCGTGCCGCCGGGCTTGACCACCGTCAGCGCATGACGAAGCAGCCGCTCCTGCAGGTCGGCGAGCTTTTCGATGTCTTCCGGTCCCTTGGTCCACAGCACGTCAGGGTGACGGCGGGTCGTGCCGGTCGAAGAGCAGGGGGCGTCGAGCAGGGCGGCATCGAACAGCGTCTCCGGCTGGAAGTCCGCCATGTTGACTTCCTTGGTCTCGGCCTCGAGCCCAAGCCGCTTGAGATTGCCCTTCAGCCGACGCAAGCGGCTACCGGACTGGTCGAGCGCCGTCACTTCGGCGCCGGCGAGGATGAGCTGGGCGGTCTTGCCGCCGGGTGCGGCGCAGAGATCGACGGTCCGCTTGCCCTTGAGGTCCCCGAAGAGCCGCGCTGGGATCGATGCGGCCGCGTCCTGGACCCACCATGCGCCATCATCGAATCCGGCTAAGGAAGGGATCGAGCCGGAGAATGCGCCGAGCCGTACCGAGCCGGTCGGCAGGACGGTACCACCAAGCCGCTCTGCCCAAGCCGCAGGCTCGGATTTGACGGAGAGATCGATCGCCGCCGGAGTCAGCTGTGCCTCGGCGATCTTCTCGGCCGCCGCGGCGCCATAGTGGGCAATGAGGCGCTCGAAGAACCATTCCGGCATCGCCGGAATGTGGCGCGTGCTTTCGAGAACGGCATCCTTTTCACGCGATAGACGCCGCAGCACGGCGTTCACGAGATTGGCGAAACGGCGGTTACGCGGATCGTTCTGTGCCTGTTCGACAGCGAGATCGACAGCGGAATGATCAGGCACGTCCAAATAGAGGATCTGTGCCGCCGCCACGGCAAGCACGTGGTCGAGCGCCCGCGCACCCTCCGGCAAGGGCGTCTGCAGCAGCGAGTTGATCGCAGCCTGCACGCGCGGCAGATGGCGAAGGGCGGAATTGAGAATTGCCCGGACCAGGGCGCGGTCGGCTTCATTCAGCTCGCGATAGGCAGGGTTGCCGTGCTCGCTGTCGAGCATGCCGTCGAGCGACGTCTTGCGGTCGATAACGGCCGCCAGGATCTTCGCGGCGGCCTGACGCGCTCTCAGGCCAGGCTTCTCCGGACCACGCGGCGCCGGGGCAGGCTTCTTCGACTTTACTGCGCCGCCGTTGCGGTGCGATCGTTTCGGACGTGAATCGTTGTTGTTTTCTGCGGACATCAGGACCAGGGACCTTTGGGCGGTTCGGAACCACCGCGACCCCAACCGGTAGAGGGCACAGAGCGCGATTTGCGCACGGGATTATCAGCCCGAACCGGCGGCGTCGAGACCGAAGACATCTCCTGGGCCATCTGCTGCAGGGCGGCGATGCGGTTTTCGGTGTTCGGGTGGGTCGAAAACAGGTTGTCCATGCGCTCGCCGGAGAGCGGATTGATGATGAACATATGCGCCGTAGCCGGGTTGCGCTCGGCATCATCGTTGTGGATCTGATGGGCGGCGCCTGCGATCTTCTGCAGCGCCGAAGCGAGTGCGAGCGGCTTGCCGCAAATCTCGGCGCCACGACGGTCGGCCGAGTATTCGCGCGTGCGGCTGATCGCCATCTGCACCAGCATCGCCGCCATCGGCGCCACGATCATCGCCACCAGCGTGCCGATGAAGCCGAGCGGATTGTTGTTTTCACGGTTGCCGCCGAAGAAGAAGGCAAAGTTGCCGAGCATCGAGATCGCGCCGGCAAGGGTGGCCGTCAGCGTCATCGTCAAGGTGTCGCGGTTCTGCACGTGGGCGAGTTCATGCGCCATCACGCCGGCGACCTCGTCATAGTTGAGAGCGTGAAGCAGGCCGGTCGAAGCGGCGACCGCAGCATTCTCCGGATTGCGGCCGGTGGCAAACGCGTTCGGCTGCGGGCTGTCGATCACATAGACGCGCGGCATCGGCAGCCCGGCATTGCGCGCGAGGTCGCGAACGATGCCGTAATATTCCGGCGCGCTGCGCTCATCGACCTCCTGCGCGCGGTACATGCGCAGCACCATCTTGTCGGAGTTCCAATAGGAGAAGAAGTTCATGCCTGCGGCCATGACGAAGGCGATCATCATGCCACCGCGTCCGCCGATGGCGAAGCCTACCGCCATGAACAGGGCGGTCATGACTGCAAGCAGCATGGCGGTGCGGACAAGGTTCATCAGAAGGCTCCGGGTCGTCGACGTTTCACGTGAATCAGGGTTCCCGTACGGGGAACGGCATCCTATATGATGGGTGCAAACACCCAATTCTTCAATATTGATGCACGAATCCGGATACCGTTCAGATGCAGAACGACAATGACAACGTTGCCGACCGCCCGAAGAAGCCGCTGACGCCTGCCGCCGTGCGGGCGCTGAAGGAGGCGGAAGAGCGGCGCCAGGCCGAAATCAAGAAGGAACTGCCGCCGGAGATCGGCGGGCGCGGGGGCGAAGATCCAGCCCGCTACGGCGATTGGGAGATCAAGGGTCGCGCAATCGACTTCTAAGTTCGGGTCGGTCGCCTGCGACCGCGATCTGAATCCGGCTCACGAAATTGTCCGGCTTGCCGAGACAGGTGCCGCATCGGCGACACCGGAGATCTTACACCATCTGCGACGTTAGGAGAGCCGCCGCACGCCCGAGAGGCGCGCGGCGGCTTTTCAAGGTCAGGCCTTGTTCTGGCGGTTCGCGATCAGATCGTCGACGACGGCCGGATCGGCGAGCGTCGAGGTATCGCCGAGCGCGCCGAAATCATCCTCGGCGATCTTGCGCAGGATGCGGCGCATGATCTTGCCCGAGCGGGTCTTCGGCAGGCCCGGAGCGAACTGGATCTTGTCCGGCGTGGCGATCGGGCCGATTTCCGAACGGACATGCTTCACCAGGGCGGCGCGCAGCTCGTCGTTGCCGATTTCACCAGCCATCAGCGAGACATAGCAATAGATGCCCTGGCCCTTGATCGGGTGCGGATAGCCAACGACGGCCGCTTCCGAGACGAGGTGGTGCGACACGAGCGCCGATTCCACTTCGGCCGTGCCGAGACGGTGGCCCGATACGTTCAAGACGTCGTCGACGCGGCCGGTGATCCAATAGTAGCCGTCTTCATCGCGGCGGCAGCCGTCACCGGTGAAATACTTGCCCTTGTAGGTTGCAAAGTAGGTCTGGCCGAAACGCGCGTGATCGCCATAGATCGTGCGCATCTGGCCCGGCCAGCTGTCGATGATGCAGAGGTTGCCGTCGGCAGCGCCCTCGAGCACGTTGCCTTCATTGTCGACAAGCTGCGGCTGAACGCCGAAGAACGGCCGCGTAGCCGAACCCGGCTTGAGGTCTGTCGCACCCGGGAGCGGCGTGATCAGGATGCCACCAGTCTCGGTCTGCCACCAGGTATCGACGATCGGCGATTTCTGCTCGCCGACGACATTGTAATACCACTCCCAGGCTTCCGGGTTGATCGGCTCGCCGACCGAACCGAGCAGGCGAAGCGACGAGCGTGAGGCGCGCTTGACGAAGTCGTCGCCGGCGCCCATCAGCGAACGGATCGCCGTCGGCGCGGTGTAGAAGACGTTGACCTTGTGCTTGTCGACCACTTCCCAGAAACGCCCGGCATCCGGGAAATTCGGCACCCCTTCGAACATCACGGTCGTCGCTGCATTCGCGAGCGGACCATAGACGATATAGGAGTGGCCGGTGACCCAGCCGACGTCGGCGGTGCACCAGTAGACCTCGCCATCGCGATAGTCGAAGACATATTCGTGCGTCATCGACGCATAGACGAGGTAGCCGCCGGTCGTATGCAACACGCCCTTCGGCTTGCCGGTCGAGCCCGAGGTATAGAGGATGAACAGCGGATCTTCCGCCTTCATCTTCGCCGGCTCGCAATGCGGCTTCACGGTCGCGATTTCCTGGTGATACCAGAGGTCACGGCCCGGTGCCCAGGCGGTCTTGCCGCCGGTGCGGCGCACGACCAGAACCTTGTTGACGATGACATGCTGCTTGGCTGCGATGTCGATCGCCGTATCGGTGTTTTCCTTGAGCGGGACCGGCTTGCCGCCGCGAACGCCCTCGTCGCAGGTGATGACGAAGGTGGACTCACAGTCGACGATACGGCCGGCAAGCGCATCCGGCGAAAAGCCGCCGAAGACGACCGAATGGATGGCGCCTATGCGGGCGCAGGCAAGCATCGCATAGGATGCTTCCGGGATCATCGGCATGTAGATGGTGACGCGGTCACCCTTCTTGACGCCATGCTTCTTCAAGACGTTGGCAAGGCGGCAGACCTGCTCGTAGAGCTGGTTGTAGGTGATCTTCTTGTCGATATAGGGATTGTCGCCTTCCCAGATGATGGCGGTCTTTTCCCCATGCGTCTTCAGGTGGCGGTCGATACAGTTGTAGGAGACGTTGGTAAGGCCGTCTTCATACCACTTGATCGAGACCTTGCCCTTGAAGGATGTGTTCTTGACCTTGGTATAGGGCTTGAACCAATCGATCCGTTTTCCGTGCTTGCCCCAGAACTTTGCCGGATCGGAAACGCTCTCTTCGTACCACTTCAGGTATGTGGCGTTATCAAGCAGCGTCCGGCTCTTGGCAGACTTCAACACCGGATAGATTTTGGCGGACATATTTTCCTCCCTACGCATTCCTAGTGCGGTTCGCCCCTCCTAGGGCTCCCCCGTTTCGCGCACATTCATAGCAGGTCAAATGCCCGCCGCAATTAGACAAAAGGACATTTGGAACTGAAGAATTGCAATTTCGCGACAACGACGGTATAGAGGCCCACATTTCCCGGAAATCAGTGGTAGACTCCACGGCCCGCGACACCGGCGCGGCGGACAAAAGGACTATATCCATGGCTCAGCAACTGCTTATGCCCAAGGCGACCGCCGTCTGGCTGGTTGACAATACCGCGCTGTCCTTCGACCAGATCGCGCAGTTCTGCAAGCTGCACCCGCTCGAAGTGAAGGCGATCGCCGACGGTGAATCCGCGCAGGGCATCAAGGGCCTCGACCCGATCGCGACCGGTCAGCTTTCGCGCGACGAGATCGCCCGCGCCGAAGGCAACCCCAACCACAAGCTGAAGCTGTCCGAGCCGAAGGTTCGTGTGCCTGATAGCAAGCGCAAGGGCCCGCGCTACACCCCGGTTTCCAAGCGCCAGGATCGCCCGAACGCCATTCTGTGGCTGGTTCGCAACCATCCGGAACTCAAGGACGCGCAGATCTCGCGTCTCGTCGGCACCACCAAGTCGACGATCGAACAGATCCGTGAGCGCACCCACTGGAACTCCGCCAACCTGACGCCGATGGACCCGGTAACCCTCGGCCTCTGCTCGCAGATCGACCTCGACCTCGAAGTCGAACGCGCTTCCAAGGGCCGTCCGCTGCCGACGGCTGCCGAACTCGGCCAGACGCTGGAATCGGCCCAGGAAACCGAAAAGCTGGGCTTCAGCTACGAGCGCGAGGAAGAGAAGGAAATCGACGCCGATGCCGTCTTCGCCAAGCTCAAGTCGCTGAAGTCGGACCGCAAGGACGAGGACGAAGACGATCAGTACTGATCGCCGTCCAGCCCAATGAAAAAAAGCCCGGATCGACGATCCGGGCTTTTTTGTTGGTCGGTGCTCGGCAACGAGTTCAGTAGGCCGAGCCGGACGGATCGTTGAGATTGTGCCGCTCGGTCCCCTTGAGCGGCGGATTGAAGATGCTGACGAGGATCAGGTCTTCGTCCTTGCCGCCGCGCAGGAAATGCTTGTCGTGCTGGTCGAGCACGTAGATATCGCCCTTGTTGATCGGGAAGACCTTGCCCTGCATGTCCTCGACCTCGCCGTGCCCGGCGATGCAATAGCAGGCTTCGAGATGGTTGCGGTACTCGAGCAACGATACCGTTCCGGCGCGAACGACCGTGTGGCAGACGGTGAAGCCCATGCCATCCCGCTCGGTCAGCAGTCGGTGGCTGGTCCCGCTGCCCCATTCGACAAAATGGTCGGTAGCTTCGATCTGCTGCAGGCTGCGCACGAACATAGATTTCTCCATCTGTAAGGATTTCTAATGTCTACGGACGGGAAGCTCTCTCCCAATCCGGTGATAACCCCAGTATCCGTTGACAACGGTGACCAATCAAACGACCTTTCCTCAAGCCATTGATGAGGAAAGCTTACAGATGATGTTGCCACCACTCGGCATGCTGCGCGCCTTCGAAGCCGCGGCGCGTCTGGCGAGCTTCTCCCGCGCCGGCGACGAGTTGCATGTGACGCACGCGGCCGTCAGTCACCAGATCCGGCTGTTGGAAGAGTGGTTCGGCCGACCGCTCTTCGTGCGCGAGAAGCGTGGGGTCAGGCTGGCTCCAGAGGCCGAGAACCTGGCCGCGGTATTGACATCGGCATTGGAGCGCATCGCTGCGGAAACGGAACTGCTGCGACTGAACGCCAAGGCGCAGGTGAGCGTTGCCTGCATACCCTCGATCGCCACGCGCTGGCTGATCCCGGCACTCGGCGAATTCCTGCACCGTCACCCGGAGGTGGACGTCAAGGTCGTCTACGCGATGGCCGAGCAGCAATTGCGGGAAACCGGCTGTGACGTCCTCATCACGCTCGGGGCCGACAAGAGCGAAGGGACGCGTTCCGACCCGCTGTTCTCCCGCATCAACCGTCCGGTTGCGAGCCCTCGCTATCTCGAACGAAAAGGCGCGCTCACGTCACCGCAGGCGATCGCGTCAGCCGATCTGTTGCACGACGAAACGACGTCACGCTGGCGCGATTGGCTGGCAAGGGCAGGGCAGGAGGCCACGCAGACGTTACGTGGCCCCGTGTTTCAGGACTTCAACCTTTTGGCAACGGCAGTCATTGCCGGCCATGGCGTGGCGCTTTGCCCGATCGAAGTCTTCCGGCGCGAAATAGACAACGGAGACCTGGTGATCCTGTCCGATATCGCCACCCTGGAGGACGAAAGCTACTTCCTGATCACCAAAGTCACACGCTCAAAGGCCGCAGCCAGTTTCAGTGATTGGTTTGCTGCGGTCGTGCACGCCTAATGCGGCGTGCACTGCGCAAATTCATGAGCCGGCTTAGCAATCACTAGACGCCGATGCCTCGCCCATGCAGAGCGACGGTGATTTCGTCGAGGATGACGGGATCATCGATCGTCGCCGGCATTTTCCAGGGCTGACGGTCGGCGATCTTCTGGATCGTGGCGCGCAGGATCTTGCCCGACCGCGTCTTCGGCAGCCGCTTGACGCAGATCGCCAGCCGGAAGGCAGCAACCGGTCCGATGCGTTCGCGCACGAGGCTGATGACTTCGCGTTCGATCTCCGACGTTTCACGGGAAACATTGGAGTTGATGACGAGGAAGCCGGCCGGGATCTGGCCTTTCAAATCGTCGGCAATACCGATGACGGCACATTCGGCGACATCGGGGTGGCTGGAGCAGACCTCCTCCATCGCTCCGGTGGAGAGGCGATGGCCAGCCACATTGATGATGTCGTCCGTTCGCGCCATGATGAAGATGTAGCCATCCTCATCAAGATAGCCGGCATCGGCAGTCTTGTAGTAGCCGGGAAACTCGTCGAGATAGGCCGCTCGGAACCGGTGGTCTGCATTCCAGAGCGTCGGCAGGCATCCGGGCGGAAGCGGCAGCTTCACGACCACATTGCCGAGCGTACCGGCGCCCACCGGATGTCCGGCATCGTCGAGGATCTGAACGTCGTATCCCGGCAGCGGAACGGCCGGCGATCCGTATTTTACCGGCAGAAGGCCGAGCCCCATGGGATTTCCTGCCACAGGCCATCCGGTTTCCGTCTGCCACCAGTGATCGATGACGGGCACGCCGAGCGCCTTCTCGGCCCAGTGGATCGTGTCGGGATCCGCCCGTTCACCGGCCAGGAACAATGCGCGGAACTTCGACAGGTCGTATCGGCGAACGTGAGAGGCCTCCGGATCCTCCTTGCGGATTGCCCTGAGCGCCGTCGGCGCGGTGAACATCACCACGACGCCGTGCTCGGCTATGATACGCCAATAGGTTCCGGGGTCCGGCGTGCCGACCGGCTTGCCTTCGAACAGGATCGACGTGCTGCCATTCAGGAGCGGGCCGTAGACGATGTAGGAATGGCCGACGACCCAGCCGATGTCGGATGCGGCCCAGAAGACTTCACCCGGCTGCACGCCGAAGAAGTTCTCCATGGACCATTTGAGCGCGACCATGTGGCCGCCATTGTCGCGCACCACCCCCTTGGGCTGGCCGGTCGTGCCCGAGGTGTAGAGCACATAGAGCGGATCGGTCGAGGCGACCGGCACGCATTCGGTTTCTTCCCCCGCCTCTTTCGCCGCGGCGAGCGCCCACGCGAAATCGATGTCGCGTCCCTCGGTCATGGCGGCTTCCGCCATCTCGCGCTGGAAGACGAGGCAATGGGCCGGCTTGTGGGACGCGATGTCGAGCGCCGCATCCAGCAGCGGCTTGTAGGCGACGGTACGACCGGGCTCGATACCGCAGCTTGCGGACACGATCAGCTTCGCCTGGCAATCGTCGATGCGTACGGCGAGCTCGTTGGCGGCAAAGCCGCCGAAGACCACGGAATGCACGGCGCCGATGCGCGCAGCCGCGAGCATCGCAACCGCCGCCTGCGGGATCATCGGCATATAGATGATGATCCGGTCGCCCTTGCCGACCCCCAGCTTGCGGTAGACGGCGGCCAGGGCCGCTACGTCGGCGAGCAGAGATGCGTAGGAGATGCGCTCCACCCGCCCGGTGACGGGGCTGTCATAGATGAAGGCGATCTGCTCGCCACGACCCGCGGCCACATGGCGATCCAGGCAGTTGTAGCAGGTATTGGTAACGCCATCGGCGAACCAGTGCCCATAGATGCCGGCGTCCGCATCGAACGCCCGTGCCGGTCTTGCAAACCAGTCGATCGCATTGGCTGCATTGGACCAGAAACTCTGCGGGTCCGCTTTCCAGCCCGCGTACACGTCGGCATAGCTGCTCGCCATGTCCGTTCCTCCCTGCGCATGTTGCCGGACATGTCCGGCCTCCTCGTGCACAAGGATAGGCTAATGAGAGACGAGGGGAACCCCGACGAAAGCGGTATGTGGCGAAGTGACCTCAGCGTGCGCCGAAAATGGCCGAACCGACGCGAACGCCGGTGGCGCCGAACTGGATAGCCGTCTCGAAATCGCCGGACATGCCCATCGACAGCTTCTCGAGCTTGCAGGCAACGGCCAGCTTGGCAAGCAGAGCAAAGTGCGGACCGGGATTTTCCTCGACCGGCGGAATGCACATCAGCCCCTCGATCGAAAGACCCAGTTCGCTGCGGCAGAGATCCACGAAGGCAACCGTCTCGTCCGGCGCAATGCCGGCCTTCTGCGGCTCCAGTCCGGTGTTGACCTGCACATAGAGCCTGAGCGTTCGGCCCTGCTTCTGCATTTCGGCTGCGAGCGCGCGGGCGATCTTCTCGCGATCGACCGTCTCGATGACATCGAACAGCGCGACGGCTTCCGCCGCCTTGTTCGACTGCAGCGGGCCGATCAGGTGCAGTTCGAGACCGGGCGTCTCGGCCTTCAGCTCCGGCCACTTGCCCTGCGCTTCCTGCACGCGGTTCTCGCCGAACACCCGCTGTCCGGCCGCGATCACCGGGCGGATGGCATCAGCGTCGAAGGTCTTGGAGACAGCCACCAGCGTGACGATGCCCTTGGCACGACCGGCGGACTTCTCCGCCGCCTGAATCCGGCTCACGACATCCTGCAACCGCTCTTGAACTTCCATGGACCTGCTCTCCGACACGGGATTTCCAAACCACTGACCGAGCGGCTTAGGCAAAGTTGAGCCGATTGCCAAGGCCGCTCCGCCGCGGACCGGCTCAAATCCGCCAAAGTGTCGCGCCAAACCCTTCAAAAACTTGACCGTCAGGCGGTTTCGTGGTGAAGGTCACCCCAACTATCATGAGGCGCAACTATGCGCCGCAGAACTTCCGGAACATCGAAAAGACATGTCTAGCGAACGATACAATCCGCGTGATGCCGAGCCCCGTTGGCAGCAGGAATGGGAAAAGAACGAGGTCTTCCAGACCGAGAACGATGATCCGCGCGAAAAGTACTACGTGCTCGAGATGTTCCCCTATCCCTCGGGCCGCATCCACATGGGCCACGTGCGCAACTACACCATGGGTGACGTGGTGGCGCGCTACAAGCGCGCCCGCGGCTTCAACGTGCTGCACCCGATGGGTTGGGACGCCTTCGGCATGCCGGCCGAAAACGCCGCCATGGAGCGTGGCGTGCACCCGGCCAGCTGGACCTACCAGAACATCGCATCGATGAAGGCGCAGCTGAAGGTCATGGGCCTGTCGCTCGACTGGAACCGCGAGTTCGCAACCTGCGACCCCGCCTATTACCAGCGCCAGCAGTACCTGTTCCTGGACTTCCTGGAAAAGGGCCTCGTCTACCGCAAGCAGTCCAAGGTCAACTGGGATCCGGTCGACAACACCGTGCTGGCCAACGAGCAGGTGATCGACGGCCGCGGCTGGCGCTCGGGCGCTCTGGTCGAACAGCGCGAACTGACGCAATGGTTCTTCCGCATCACCGACTTCAGCCAGGAACTGCTCGACGCGCTCGATACGCTGGATCAGTGGCCCGAGAAGGTGCGCCTGATGCAGAAGAACTGGATCGGCCGCTCCGAGGGCCTGTCGCTGCGTTGGGAAATCGTCGAAGGCACCGCCGGCGACGCGAAGGAACTCACCGTCTACACCACCCGTCCCGACACGCTCTTCGGCGCCTCGTTCCTGGCGATCGCTGCCGATCACCCGTTGGCAAGGCAGGTGGCGGCCAGCAACCCCGAGGTCGATGCATTCTGCGAGGAATGCCGCCGCGCCGGCACCTCGCTCGCAGCCCTTGAAACGGCCGAGAAGAAGGGCATCGACACCGGCATTCGCGCCAAGCACCCGCTCGATCCGAGCTGGGAACTGCCAGTCTATGTCGCGAACTTCGTGCTGATGGACTACGGCACGGGCGCCATCTTCGGCTGCCCCTCCGGCGACCAGCGCGACCTCGACTTCGCCCGCAAATACGATCTGCCTGTCGTTCCGGTCGTCATGCCGAAGGACGGCGACGCCGCGACGTTCGCTATCGGTGACGAGGCCTATATCGGCGACGGCGTGATGATCAATTCGCGCTTCCTCGACGGCCTGTCGACGGAAGACGCCTTCGAGACCGTTGCTTCGAAGCTCGAGAAGGAACTGCTCGACGGCGCGCCACGTGCCGAGCGCAAGGTCAATTTCCGCCTGCGGGACTGGGGCATCTCGCGCCAGCGCTACTGGGGCTGCCCGATCCCGGTCATCCATTGCGAAGACTGCGGCGTTGTGCCAGTTCCAAAGGCCGATCTGCCGGTCGTGCTGCCGCCGGACGTTACCTTCGACAAGCCGGGCAATCCGCTCGACCGTCACGCCACATGGCGCCACGTCGCCTGCCCGCAATGCGGCAAGGACGCTCGCCGCGAGACGGACACGATGGACACCTTCGTCGATTCGTCCTGGTACTTCACGCGCTTCACCGCGCCGTGGGAAGACAATCCGACCGACCCCAAGGTCGCCAACCACTGGCTGCCGGTCGATCAGTACATCGGCGGCATCGAGCACGCGATCCTGCATCTGCTCTATTCGCGCTTCTTCACCCGCGCGATGAAGGCGACCGGTCATGTGGCCGTCGACGAGCCGTTCAAGGGCCTGTTCACGCAAGGCATGGTCGTGCACGAAACCTATAGCCGCGGCGAAGGCGCCCAGCGCGAATGGGTGACGCCGGCCGAAATCCACATCGAGGAGATCGATGGACGCCGCCGTGCGACGCTGATCGAGACAGGTGAGGACATTGCCATCGGCTCGATCGAAAAGATGTCGAAGTCGAAGAAGAACGTCGTCGATCCCGACGACATCATCGCCTCCTATGGCGCCGACACCGCCCGCTTCTTCGTTCTCTCCGATTCACCGCCGGATCGTGACGTGATCTGGTCGGAAGCCGGTGTCGAAGGATCGCATCGCTTCGTGCAGCGCGTCTGGCGCCTGATCAGCGAAGCGGCCGAGAAGCTGCGCGCGATCGAGGCCGCTCCAGCGCTCGAAGGCGAGGGACTGTCGGTTTCGCAAGCCGCGCACAAGACGCTGCGTGCGGTGGAGGCGGACTATGACAAGCTCGCCTTCAACAAGGCCGTGGCGCGCATTTACGAGCTCGTGAACACGCTTGCCGCACCGCTGACACAGGTAGCCGCCGGCAAGGCCGACACGGCCCTGGCAAGTGCCGTAAAGGACGCAACGACGATCCTGATCGACCTGATCGCACCGATGATGCCACACCTCGCCGAGGAATGCTGGCGCCAGATCGGCGGCGAGGGGCTGATTGCGGAACGCCGCTGGCCGGCGTTCAACCCGGCCTTGGTCGTCGAGAACGAAATCACCATGCCGGTGCAGATCAATGGCAAGAAGCGCGCTGATTTGACAATCGCGCGCGATGCGGATCAGAGTGCGATCGAAAGCGCCGTCCTGGCGCTCGATGCCGTCAAGTCCGCGCTCAACGGCAGCAGCCCCAAGAAAATCATCGTCGTGCCCCAGAGGATCGTCAATGTCGTTGTCTGATAGAGCTGGTTTCCGTATCCGGTCGATTCCGGTACTGGCTGGCGTGCTCATGTTGACCGCGCTCGCCGGCTGCCAGGTCCGGCCGCTCTATTCCGACCCGGTCGGCACCTCGACGGCACTGGCGGCGATCGAGATTTCCGAAGCCAACGACCGTGTCGAGCAGGAAGTGCGCAACGCGCTGATCTTCCTGGCCGCAGGTGGCCAGGGAGAGCCCGCGAACCCGCAATATCACCTGGCGCTCACCGTCACCCACCGCTCGATGGGCGTGCTCTACGATCAGGCCAAGGACCGCGCCGGCGCCGGCCGTATCGTCGTCAAGGCGGACTACAATCTGACGAAGATCGGTACGGGCGAGACCATTAAGTCGGGCAACCGCACGGCCGTGGCCCTCGTTGACTTCCCGGTTCAGGAATTTGCCAAGGTGCGCGCCGTCCGTGACGGTGAAAACCGCGCGGCCAAGGAACTGGCCGAGCTGATCCGGGCCGACATCGCCGCGGCTCTCAGCCGCTAACCGGTGTCGGCATGAGCGAGGTCAAGTCGCACGAGTTTGACTCCTTTCTCCAGAAGTCAGCCGGAGTCTACCGGCTTTTCATCCTCTACGGGCCCGACCGCGGGCTCGTCTCCGAGCGTGCTTCGGCAATCGCCGGGCGCTGCGGCGTGCCGCTCGACGATCCCTTTTCCCTGTTGAAACTCGACGTCAGCGAGCTGACGCAGTCGCCCGGGCGACTGCTCGATGAAGTGAACTCGATCGGCCTCTTCGGCGGAGAAAAGCTCGTCTGGGTCCGTGGCGCAGCCAACGAAAAGCCGCTGGTCGATGCCTTGCAGATCCTGTCCACCGAACCACCGACCGGAAGCTATGTGATCGTCGAGGCCGGCGACCTGAAAAAGGGGTCGGCACTTCGAAAGATCGGTGAAAGCGCCCGTTCGGTCGCCTGTATCGCCTGTTACAGCGACGATACGCGCATCCTGCAGGCGCTGATCGACAAGGAACTCGGCGACGAGAAGCTGGGCATCAGCCCCGCGGCGCGGCAAAGGCTGCTGGAGGCGCTCGGCGGCGACCGCCTAGCCTCGCGCAACGAGTTGCGAAAGCTCGCGCTCTACTGCCGCGGCAAGTCCACGGTGGACGAAGAGGACGTTCTCGATATCGTTGGCGATGCCAGCGCCATCTCCGTCGACGATGCCGTCGATGCGGTGCTGAAGGGCGACCTCGATGGTTTGCTGCACGCCATGCAGAAGATCACGACATCCAAGACGCCGGCCTTTCTGGTGCTGCAGGCGTGCCTGCGCCAGTTCCAGCAACTCGATGTGATGCGCGCCGAGATGGACGCAAGCCGTCAGCAGGCCGGCCAGGTGATCGCCACCCTCGGACGGGGTCTGCACTTTCGCCGCAAGCCGATCGTCGAGGCAGCCTTGAAGCACTGGTCGGCCCCGGCCATCCGCCGCGAACTCAATCGTCTGCAGACGACCATTTTTCAGAGCCGCAGCCGTGCGAGCCTGGAAGAAAGCCTCGTGCTACAGAACCTGATGGCGATCGCGGTGCAGTCGGCGCGACGCTGAGCTCTCCGCCCAGGCCTATTGCCGCTTCCAACGCTGAGTGCGAGTTTCACCGGCAGGCTTAGGGCGTGTCTGCCTGAGATGTTTGGGTGCCTTCAAGTCACCAGCCGAATTAAGCTGGATGCGAAAAGATCTCGTTATATCAAACAATTAGGCGCACCGCTCATCGAGCGACGCGCCATCGATGCATGAATTCGAGATCTGAAGGAGTGGCTTATCGCCGCTCCAGCAGCCGGCAGATTTCTTCAAGCTGATCCAGCGTCTTGTAGGCGATGCGCAGATGGCCACCGGACGCCTTGTGGTTCACGGTGACTTCAAGCCCGAGGCTATCGGACAGCGTGCGCTCGAGCGCCAGCGTGTCCGCATCCTTCTCGTCGCGACGGGCGGTCTTGCCGTAGTTCGGATCGTTCTGCGCCCGAATGTCGTTCTGCGCGATACGCTCGGCGTCACGCACCGAGAGACCCTTGGCAATGATCGCCCGGGCGAGGGTGGCCGGATCCGACGTCGGAATGAGCGCGCGCGCGTGTCCGGCCGACAGCGTGCCTTCCGACAACATGTCTCGAACCGGCTCCGGCAATTTCAAGAGACGCAGGCTGTTGGCCACATGGCTTCGGCTCTTGCCGATGATCTCGCCGAGATCGTTCTGCGTATAACCGTGCTCGGCAATCAACTGCTCGTAGCCAAGCGCTTCGTCCAGCGGATTGAGATCCGAGCGCTGGACGTTTTCAACGATGGCGATTTCGAGCGCCGTGCGATCGTCGACGTCGCGAATGATGACCGGGATTTCGGTGAATCCGGCCAACTGTGCTGCACGCCAACGGCGTTCGCCAGCGATGATCTCGTAGCGATCGGCGCCGATCGTCCGGGCAACGACCGGTTGAACGATCCCATGCTGGCGGATCGAATTGGCAAGATCCTGCAGTTCAGCCTCGTCGAACTGACGACGCGGGTTGCGCGGATTGCGCGATACGAACTCGATCGGTACGCGCCGATCGGGATTAACCGGGGCAGGGGCGGCCGCGCCCGTTTGCAACGGCTGATCCATCTCGCCGATCAACGCGGCCAGTCCGCGACCGAGCCGCCTCTTCGAGCTATCGTCGTTCATATCGTCACCCGAGTTAAATTACGCTACCGAAATGATTATGCCGCCTTGCGCTGGCGCTCACGCTGAATGACTTCCGAGGCCAGCTGCAGATAGGCCTGGCTACCGGCGCATTTCAGATCATACAGAATGGCCGGTTTGCCGTAGGACGGCGCTTCCGAGACGCGAACATTGCGCGGGATCAGAGTGTGGTAGACCTTGTCGCCAAGATGCGTCCGCACGTCGCTGACAACCTGCTGTGCCAAGTTGTTGCGCGAATCGAACATGGTCAGGACGATACCCTGGATATCCAGGCTCGGATTCACGGTCCGGCGTATCTGATCCACGGTCTCCAGCAGCTGGCTCAAGCCCTCGAGCGCGAAGAATTCGCACTGCAGAGGCACAAGCACCGAATGGGCCGCTGCCATCGCGTTCATCGTCAGCAGGTTGAACGATGGCGGGCAATCGACCAGCACGTAGGAGTATTCCATTGCGGCGGGGCTGACCAAGGCCTTGCGCAAACGGAAGACACGATCCGGTTCCTGCGCGATTTCCATCTCGACGCCGAGAAGATCCATTGTCGACGGAATGATCGCAAGGTTGGGGACCGCCGTTTCCTGGGCGATCTCGCCGATCCCGTGCGATCCCATCATCAATTCATAGGACGACAGGTTTCGATCGCGGCGCTGGATACCAAGACCGGTACTGGCGTTGCCCTGAGGGTCGAGATCGACAATCAGGACGCGCTCGCCGATGGCCGCCAATGCGGTCGCCAGGTTGATGGCCGTCGTGGTTTTACCCACGCCACCCTTCTGATTTGCGATTGTGATGATCCGGTTTTTGCCACCAAACATGTTTCCGCTCGCGATCACTAAGCCTTGCGTGACAGATTTGCGATCTCGAGCACAACAGAATCCGGCTCGACCACGCTTGGATGTTTTACCAGATCAAACTGATAGCGGCCAACGGCTTTGTCGATTTCGCGCTGGTAATCCCGCCCTTTGTGAAAATAGGCGACTGCTTTTTGGTCCTGTGCCGTCATCCACGGCGCAGAATAGTCAAGCAGCAAGGTCAAATCCGCGAGCGCGCGCGCAGAAACAGCATCGGCGCGGGGAATAATTGCGCCCGCATCTTCGATTCGAACCGGGTGAACGGAGCCGCGTGCGCCCGTTTCTGCCAAGGCGACACGCAAAAAGGCAGCCTTCTTGTTGTTGCTTTCGACGAGATGCACCCAGCCGTCAGCAAACTCGGCGAGATAGATCGCCGTGATCACGCCGGGAAAACCACCACCGCTGCCGAGATCGACCCAGGTCTTCGGACCCGGCGACAGCTGCGCGAGTTGCAGACTGTCGACGATATGCCGGCGCCAAAGATCCTCGACCGTCGACGGCGCTACAAGATTGATCGACTTCGCCCACTTCTGAAAAAGTCTGGCAAAATGCTCGAACCGTTCATTCGTTTCACGTGAAACACGCAGTCCGTTCAAGACATCGATTGGACTCGCCTTCATTGTACGCTGGCCTTTTCTTCACGTTCTACGTTACGGTTCTGTCGCTTCAGCCATGCCAGGATCAGCGATGCCGCGGCCGGCGTCATGCCGTCGACCTTCATCGCCTGAGCCAGATTGCGGGGCGCCTGCTGCTTGAGCTTCTGCTTCAACTCATTGGAGAGGCCCGAGAGCATTTCGAAGTCGAAGCCATCGGGTATGACGAGATTTTCCTCGCGCTGAATGCCGGCAATATCCGCGGCCTGGCGATCCATGTAGACGGCATAGACCGCATCGATCTCAAGCGCCTCAACGACGCGCGGACCAATCGACGACAGCTCGGGCCAGATCGGCTGCAAGCCGGCAATCGACTGATCGGGATAGGACAGGATCTCGAAAGCGGTGCGCCGTTGGCCATCCTGATTGAGCTTCAAGCCATGACGGTTACCTTCAGCCGGGGTAACCGAGAGGCTCTTCAGCAGCGCGCGCCCCTCATCGAAACGCGCACGCCAATCGACGAAGCGATCGCGGCGCGCATCGGAGATGCAGCCGATCTCCATGGCAAGCGGTGTCAGGCGTGCATCGGCATTGTCAGCCCGCAGCGACAGTCGGTACTCCGCGCGGGAGGTGAACATGCGATAGGGCTCGGTGATCCCACGCGATGTCAGGTCGTCGATCATGACACCGATATAGGACTGCGTCCGGCTGAACACGACCTCGGGACGGTTCGTCGCGATCAACGCGGCATTCAATCCGGCAACGAGACCCTGGGCGCCCGCTTCTTCATAGCCAGTCGTGCCGTTGATTTGCCCGGCCAGAAAAAGCCCCGGCATCTTGCGCACGGCAAGGGTCGCATTCAATTCGCGCGGATCGACGTGATCATACTCGATGGCGTAACCAGGCTGGAGGATTGCGACATTCTCCAGGCCGGGGATCGTCTTGATAAAGGCTTCCTGAATGTCTGCCGGCAACGATGTCGAAATACCGTTCGGATAGATCGTGTCGTCGTCAAGCCCCTCCGGTTCCAGGAAGATCTGGTGACCATCACGCTCGCCGAACCGTACGATCTTGTCCTCGATGGACGGGCAATAGCGCGGTCCAACACCCTCGATCTGACCCGAATACATCGCCGACTTGCCGATATTGTCGGCAATTATCTTGTGTGTCGCTTCCGTGGTGCGCGTCACGCCGCAATCGATCTGGCGGTTCACAATCCTGTCAGTCATGAACGAGAAGGGCACCGGATCCTCGTCCGGGCCCTGGCGGCCAATACTTGCCCAGTCGATGGTGCGTCCATCCAGGCGGGCGGGCGTTCCAGTTTTCAGGCGGCCAAGCCGCAAGCCAAACCGTAACAAAGTGCCGGAGAGCCCGACGGACGGTTCCTCACCAACGCGACCGGCGGGGATCTTTTGATCGCCGATATGAATGAGGCCCTTCAAAAACGTGCCCGTCGTCAGGACAACGGACCTGGCTCGGAAGCTTCGGCCATCCTTCATGACGACACCTTGGATATGGCCCTGGCCTTCCAACAGGTCGAAGGCATCGCCCTCGATAACCGTCAAATTGTCGATGGCAGCGATCTCCCGCTGCATGGCTTCGCGGTAGAGGCGACGATCGGCTTGGGTGCGCGGTCCACGCACCGCCGGTCCCTTGCGGCGATTGAGCAGACGAAACTGAATGCCGCCGGCATCGGCGACGCGCCCCATCAAGCCGTCCATCGCATCGATCTCGCGCACCAGGTGTCCCTTGCCCAGGCCGCCAATGGCCGGGTTGCACGACATAACCCCGATCGTCGATGCCTTGTGCGTGATCAACGCCGTGCTGGCGCCCAGACGCGCGGCTGCAGCCGCGGCCTCGCAGCCGGCATGGCCACCGCCAATGACGATTACGTCAAATTGCATCTTTGCCTCTTCTCCGGGGTTGACCCCGGCACGAATCGTTTCACGTGAAACACGATGAAGGACTCGCACACGTTGTATTGCTCTGCCCCACGGCCTACTTCCCGATACAGAATTCGGAAAATATCACATCGAGAAGGTTCTCAACATCCACGCGGCCGGTTATCCGTCCAATTGCGTCGCCAGCAAGGCGCAAGAGTTCCGCGCGTATGTCCAGCCCCAGATCCTGCCTTGCCAGGCTGTCGTCGATCGACCGTTGTGCCTGCCGCATGCTATCGACATGTCGCCGCCGCGACGGTAGCGACAGCGACGTCCGCCCACTGAGATCGGGCAGGTGTCCCGCGATCGCGTCCAGCAGTTGTTCCATGCCGGCGCCGGTTTTTGTCGAAACCAACACGTCGGCAGAACCATCGCGCCAACTATCACTGCCGCGATCGAGTTTGGTTCCGACGCGCAGCACCGGCGTCATCTCGGATGCAAGGTCGGATATGACATCAAATCCATCCGGCGCATCGGCCAGCAGCAAGATCAGATCCGCTCTCTCGATAATTTCTCGCGCGCGACGAATGCCTTCTTGTTCGACTTTCTCGTCGGTCTCCCGCAGCCCGGCAGTGTCATAGAGCTTCACGGAGAATCCGGCTAAGGAAAGGTCCACGGAAAGAACATCGCGCGTTGTGCCGGCGATCTCAGTGACGATGGCAATGTCGCGCTGGGCCAGCGCGTTGAGCAAGCTCGACTTGCCGGCGTTCGGCTCACCCGCGATGACGATCTTCAGCCCGTCGCGGATGATCTCCGCGATCGGTGCGTCGGCAATATGCGCTGCGATCTCTTGCGACAGCAAAGACATGTCCCGCCAGATGCGCTCGCTGACCGATCCCGGCACGTCGTCTTCATCGGCAAAATCGAGTTCGGCCTCGATCATCGCCCGCGCATGGGTCAAGCGCTTCGCCCAGCCGGCATAGACCTTCGACTGTCCGCCGCCGGAATGCTCGATCGCCAGCCGACGCTGCATTTCCGTCTCGGCAACAATCAGGTCAGAGAGACCCTCCACCTCGACCAGATCGAGCTTGCCGTTCTGAAACGCGCGGCGCGAAAACTCACCGGCTTCCGCATGGCGCAAACCCTCGAGCTTCGAGAGTTCCTCAAGCAACGCGTTGACCGCGGCGCGGCCACCATG
This sequence comes from Ensifer sp. NPDC090286, assembly GCF_044769565.1. Classification (NCBI taxonomy): domain Bacteria; kingdom Pseudomonadati; phylum Pseudomonadota; class Alphaproteobacteria; order Hyphomicrobiales; family Rhizobiaceae; genus Ensifer; species Ensifer sp. NPDC090286. The sequence goes on from NZ_JBIVYF010000007.1 coordinate 363,307, forward strand.
GATCTGGAACTCGGCGCAATCTTCACCGGTAAAGGAGGCAGGTCCGCGAAAGTAGAGAACAAGGCCGCTATCGATGACATCACCGTTACGAGACCGAATCGATCTCAATGCCGCCGACCGCGGCGAGGGCACCCCACCACATAGTGCCTGCAGCACTGCTTTGGTATGCCTTCCGCTGACACGCACGACTGCGACGCCGGCGGGCAGAGCTCCGCTGGAAAGCGCATAGATCGTTTGCGTCGCTGTCATGGGCTCACCTGAAAAGACCGCGGGCGCCTGTAGGCGCGTCGATGGTCGAAACAATGGGGATCGTCGAAGTTCCCGACCGGATCGTCCTGCTTCGCGGAGTGCGCTCACACAGAGCCGAACGGTATCTCAAAGGGTCGGCGTGCTTATGCCGAAAGAATGCTGAAATTTCAAGATGCCGCTGCATCCTCGCGTTTCACGCCCGCACGTGTTTCACGTGAATCAGCAGGAGCGACGGCGATCCAAAGGCGGGGTAGAGCGGAGATCGTTGCGAAACCGAATCGAAGGCAGTGGTGAATCCGGCTAAGGTTTTGAAACGAAAAAACCGGCCGACACATGGTCGACCGGCTTATCACAATTGGCGATAAACGCGTCTTAGGTGTTCATCGAGTCGAAGAAATCGCCGTTGTTCTTCGTTTGCTTGAGCTTGTCGATAAGGAACTCGATCGCGTCCGTCGTTCCCATCGGCGCTAGAATACGGCGGAGCACGAAGATCTTCTGCAGATCCTGGCGCGGAACGAGCAGGTCTTCCTTACGCGTACCGGACTTGAGAATGTCCATCGCCGGGAAGATGCGCTTGTCAGCGACCTTGCGGTCAAGCACGATTTCCGAGTTGCCGGTACCCTTGAACTCTTCGAAGATGACTTCGTCCATGCGGCTGCCGGTATCGATCAGCGCCGTTGCGATGATCGTCAACGAGCCACCCTCTTCGATGTTGCGGGCGGCACCGAAGAAGCGCTTGGGGCGCTGCAGGGCGTTCGCGTCGACACCACCGGTCAAGACCTTGCCCGATGACGGAACAACGGTGTTGTAGGCGCGGCCGAGGCGGGTGATCGAGTCGAGCAGGATGACGACGTCACGACCGTGTTCCACGAGGCGCTTGGCCTTTTCGATCACCATTTCGGCGACCTGAACGTGGCGCGTCGCCGGCTCGTCGAAGGTGGAGGAAACGACTTCGCCCTTTACCGAGCGCTGCATGTCCGTCACTTCTTCCGGACGTTCGTCGATCAGGAGAACGATCAGGTAGCATTCCGGATGGTTCGCGGTGATCGAATGGGCGATGTTCTGCAGGAGAACGGTCTTACCGGTGCGCGGCGGCGCGACGATCAGGCCGCGCTGGCCCTTGCCGAGCGGTGCGACCAGGTCGATGACGCGGGCCGAAAGATCCTTCGAGGTCGGAACATCGAGTTCCATCTTGAAGCGCTCGTTCGGGTAGAGCGGCGTCAGGTTGTCGAAGTGAACCTTGTGACGGATCTTTTCCGGATCGTCGAAATTGATGGTGTTGACCTTGAGGAGGGCGAAGTAGCGCTCGCCTTCCTTCGGTCCGCGGATCGGACCCTCGACCGTGTCGCCGGTCTTCAGCGAGAAGCGGCGGATCTGGGAGGGCGAGATGTAGATGTCGTCCGGGCCTGGGAGGTAGTTTGCATTCGCCGAGCGCAGAAAGCCGAAGCCGTCCTGCAGCACTTCAACGACGCCTTCACCGATGATCTCGATATCCTGGGCCGCGAGCATCTTGAGGATTGCGAACATCAGCTCCTGCTTGCGCATCGTGCTGGCGTTCTCCACCTCGAGCTCCTCGGCGAAAGCGAGCAGATCGGTCGGCGTCTTGTTCTTGAGTTCTTGTAGCTTCATTTCAGCCATGAAGGATCCATGTTTGGTATGGGTAGTGGAGAGATGGCGAGTATTGATTAGGGAGCTGCAGCTGGAAGGGGCAGGCTCTTGTCTTTGTCACAAGCCATGAAGAGGAGATGGCAGAAAATAGCGATTCACGTGAAACCCTGCAAGGGGCTGTCGCAAATTAGAAACGCCTATGACAGGCCGCAAATCGATTAAATTCAAAATGGCTTCACGACGACCATGATGACGATGAGGATCATCAGGAGGGTAGGGGCCTCGTTCATCAACCGCCAATAGCGCGCGTCGTGTCTGTTTTCGTCGCGCTGAAAGGCGCGCACCGCACGGCTGAAACGCATGTGGACAACCGTCAGCAGCACCACGAACAGAAGCTTGGCATGCAGCCAGCCACCCTGGAAGCCATAGACGCTCCAGGCGAGATAAAGCCCGAGCACCCAGGAAATCATCATCGCCGGGTTCATGATGACCTTCAGGAGCCGCAACTCCATCATCTTGAAGGTTTCCGACTGGGCCGAACCGGGCTCGGCATCCGTGTGGTAGATGAACAGCCTGGGCATGTAGAGCAACGCCGCCATCCAGGACATCACGGCGATAACGTGCAGCGCCTTGATCCAGAGATAGAGATCATCCGGACGCCAGACGAACAGACCGACAAGAAGCGCCGCGAACGCGCCGAGCGCGATCGCTGCCCTGAGCCGTGCCCTGTTGCCGGGCGCCCGATCGGTCTGCTTCTCCGTCATCACCTTGCTCCGCGAACCCGGGCAACCAGCGCCGAGACGTGATCGGGATCTGCCTGCGGCGTTATGCCATGGCCGAGATTGAAGATCAGCGGACCGTGACCGAGTGCCTCGAGAATGCGGTCGATGCCTTCCTCAAGCGCCACGCCGCCGGCGACCACCCGCATCGGATCGAGATTGCCCTGTACCGGCCCTTCCTTCTGCAGGTCCCTTGCGAAGGAAAGCGGAACCGTCCAGTCGAGGCCGATCGCGTCAGCGGCGGTCGCCTGCCGATAGCCGTTCAGAAGCTGCCCTGCGCCCTTTGCAAAGGCAATGATCTTTGCCTGCGGCCGCTGCGCTCGAACGGAGGTGATGATCCGCTGCACCGGCTTGATGGCATAGCGGGCGAATTCCTCTTCGCCGAGAACACCCGCCCAGGAATCGAAGATCTGCACCGCATCGGCGCCGGCATCGATCTGCCGCACGAGATAATCCGCCGACACATCCGCCAGAAAGGCGAGCAGATGATCGAAGGCTTCAGGATTGCGATAGGCGAAGAGACGGGCAGGAGCCTGATCCGGCGTACCGTGTCCGGCGATCATATAGGTCGCAACCGTCCAGGGAGCGCCACAGAAGCCGAGCAGCGTCGTTTCCGAGGGAAGTTCTGCGCGCAACCGCGAAACCGTCTCAAAGACCGGCTGGAGGTGCTCAGCGATGCCCTCTGGCTTCAGGAGCCGGATACCATCGACATCGATCGGATCCATTCGCGGCCCATGACCTTCTTCGAAGCGCACATTGCGTTTCAGTGCATCGGGAATGACCAGGATGTCGGAGAAGAGAATGGCAGCATCGAAAGCGTAGCGACGGATCGGCTGCAAGGTGACCTCGACGGCGAGATCGGGCGTGTAGCAAAGATCGAGGAAGCTTCCGGCGACAGCACGTGTCGCCCTGTACTCCGGCAGGTAGCGTCCCGCCTGCCGCATGAGCCAGATCGGAGGAGGTGACACCGTCTTCCCTGCCAAAACTTCCAGAACCTTTCTGCGCGTTTCGGTCACGGATCGTCTCTCCCAATTTAAAATCAAAGATATTTAGAAGGTTTCTATTTCTTAGAGTCGGTGGGTATCAAGGATTAAAACAACCCACCGACTTATCCACGACCGGCGATCGCGGCGCCACCTGACGGGACAATGAGAGCGATCTCTGGAAAAACAGCGTGGTCAATCTCGGAAACGTTTTTTGAATCATGTCTTTAAGCCGCGCTCGATTTTTGCCGCGCCTGTGGAAAAGCGGTTGATACGCGTGACACTTTGTCCCCACCGCGAGTCTTGTCCACATCCGTCCCGAAACAATGTCCGCGACAGTGCCAATTGTGAATAACTCGGCTGTTTTCCACTTGCCTGGATCCAGGCCCCGTCGTTAGCTGTGTTTCATCCCGGCTTATCAACAGCACCAGGAGAATTGCGTGGAGAACAAGAAAAACTACTTCCACCTTCACCTGATTTCGGACTCAACGGGCGAGACTCTCATTGCCGCCGGGCGCGCTGCCGCGGCCCAATTTCAAAGCTCGCATGCGCTCGAGCACGTCTATCCGCTGATCCGAAACCGCAAGCAGCTGCTGCAGGTTCTCGACGCCATCGATGGCGCACCGGGCATTGTTCTCTATACGATCGTGGATCGCGAACTCGCCGACATCATCGATCGCCGTTGCCGCGAGATGGGTGTTCCTTGCGTCTCGGTGCTCGATCCGATCATCGACCTTTTCCAGTCCTATCTCGGATCCCCGTCGCGGCGGCGCTCCGGTGCTCAGCATGTGATGGATGCGGAATATTTCGCCCGCATCGACGCACTCAACTTCACCATGGACCATGACGACGGTCAGCTGCCGGCCGATTTTGACGACGCGGATGTCGTTCTCGTCGGCATCAGCCGGACGTCGAAGACGCCGACCAGCATCTATCTCGCTAACCGTGGCATCAAGACGGCCAACATCCCGATCGTCCCGGGCGTGCCCCTGCCTGAAAGATTGATGGAAGCGACGAAGCCGCTCGTCGTCGGGCTGATCGCGACGGCCGACCGTATTTCGCAGGTGCGCCAGCATCGGGTGCTCGGAACGACGCAAGGCTTTCACGGCGATCAGTACACAGACAAGGCCTCGATTACCGAGGAACTGAAATATGCCCGGTCTCTCTGTGCCCGCAACAATTGGCCGCTCATCGACGTCACCCGCCGTTCGATCGAGGAAACCGCGGCGGCGATCGTTGCCCTGCGTCCACGTCTGCGTTAGAGCGGATTCGAACAATTCGGGAACCTGAATGATGACATCTTCGCTCGTCCTGGCCTCGGCCAGCCCGTTTCGCCGGGCGCTTCTGGAAAATGCCGGCCTGGTTTTTAAAGCGAGGGCAGCCGAGATCGATGAGCGCGCGCTGGAAAAGCCGCTTGAAGATAAAGGTGCAGCACCCGAGGCCGTCGCTCTCGAACTGGCGGAAGCAAAGGCGCGGGATGTGGCGCGGCATTTTTCCGGAGCGCTGGTGATCGGTTCCGATCAGACGATGTCCCTGGGCTCGCGGGTCTACCACAAGCCGAAGACCATGGCGGAAGCCGCCGCACACCTGCTTTCGCTTTCCGGCCAGACGCACCGACTCAACAGTGCGATCGTGCTTCTTCGTGATGACGAGATTGTCTGGCGGCACCTGTCGTCCGCCCACATGACCGTACGACCGCTGACAGCGGGGTTCGTCGAGCGCCATCTGGAGCGTGTCGGCGAGAAGGCGCTTTCGAGCGTCGGCGCCTACCAGCTGGAAGGTGAGGGCATCCAGCTCTTCGAAAAGATCGAGGGCGACTACTTCACCATCCTCGGTCTTCCGATGCTGCCGCTGCTCTCCAAACTCCGCGAACTGGGAACGATCGATGCGTGATTCACGTGAAACATTTGTTAACCACGCCTTCGTCACCGGCTATCCGATCAAGCATTCCCGGTCGCCGTTGATCCATGGTTATTGGCTGAAAAAGCTCGGGCTGCCCGGCAGCTACCGCGCCCATGAGGTCAAGCCGGAAGACTTTGCCGTCTTCGTGGCCAGCCTCAAGGATGGGACATCCGGTTTCAGCGGCGGCAATGTCACCATTCCCCATAAGGAAGTGGCCTGTCGGCTGGCGGATCAGCCGGATGAGCTGAGCCAGGAACTCGGCGCTGCCAACACGCTGTGGGTTCAGGATGGAAAGGTGCATGCCACCAACACCGACGGCCGCGGTTTCGTTGCCAACCTCGACGAGCGGGCGGCCGGTTGGGACAAAACGTCGACGGCGGTCATCCTCGGCGCCGGCGGCGCCAGCCGGGCGATCATCCAGGCTGTTCGCGACCGAGGCATCAAGACGATCCATGTCGTCAATCGCACCGTCGAACGGGCGCAGGAACTTGCCGACCGGTTCGGCCCGGCGGTCGAAGCCCACCCGATGGGCGCACTCAAGGACGCAATGACCGGCGCAGGCCTGTTCATCAACACCACCTCACTCGGCATGGACGGCAGCGAAGCACCGGCAATCGACTTCGGTGTCATGGCTCCGAGCGCCGTCGTCACGGATATCGTCTATGTTCCCTTGAAGACGCCGATCCTGGCACAGGCAGAAGCGCAAGGCTTTGCGACCGTCGACGGTCTGGGCATGCTTCTGCATCAGGCGGTGCCCGGCTTCGAACTCTGGTTCGGCTGTCGGCCGACGGTGGACGCCGCTCTTCGACAATTGATTATCGACGACATGGACAGGCACTGATGATTATCCTCGGGCTCACCGGATCGATCGCCATGGGCAAGTCGACGACCGCCCAGATGTTTCGCGACTTCGGGGTGCCGGTGAACGATGCCGACGAAATCGTGCATCAGCTCTATAGCGGCGAGGCGGTCGCACCGGTGGAAGCGGCCTTTCCCGGAAGCACGAGAGATGGAAAGGTCGATCGCGCCGAACTTTCGCGCCAACTCATGCAGGCACCAGAACGGCTGCGCGAACTCGAGGCGATCGTCCATCCGCTGGTGCGCGGCAAGGAGCAGGAGTTCCTTGCGGAAAACCGCGCCGCCAATGTGCCCTTTGTGGTCCTCGACATTCCTCTTCTGTTTGAAACGGGCGCGGAAAAGCGGGTCGATCGCGTCGTCGTGGTGACCTGTTCGGCCGAGCTGCAACGCCAAAGGGCGCTGAAGCGCCCAGGGATGACCGAGGAAAAACTCGCGATGATCCTTGCGCGGCAGGTCCCGGACAGCGAAAAGCGTAAACGCGCCGACTACATCATCGATACCAGCGACAGTTTCGACGTCACCCGGGCCCAGGTGAAGGCCGTCGTCGACCAACTCGCAGCCAGCAACGGAGACGCGGATGCGTGAGATCATCTTCGATACGGAAACGACAGGCCTCGACAATCGCGAGGACCGAGTGATCGAAATCGGCGGCGTCGAACTCGAGAACCAGTTTCCGACCGGCCGCACGCTGCACATCTTCGTCAATCCCGGCAGCCGCAAGGTTCACCCGGATGCGCTCGCCATTCACGGGATCACCGACGAGTTCCTGAAGGACAAGCCGCCCTTTGCCGATGTCGTCGAGGAAATCCTCGGCTTCTTTGGTGATGCCCGCTGGGTCGCGCACAACGCCACCTTCGACATGGGCTTCATCAACGCCGAGTTCGCACGGCTGGGAATGCCGCCGATCGCGAACGATCGGGTAACGGATACGCTGGCGCTCGCCCGCCGCAAAAATCCGATGGGACCGAACTCGCTCGACGCACTGTGCCGCCGGTATGGTATCGACAATTCGCATCGCGCCAAGCATGGCGCTCTTCTCGACTCCGAACTGCTGGCTGAAGTCTACATCGAGATGCTCGGTGGCCGTCAGGCCGCACTCGGGCTCGTGTCCAGCAAATCGACCGGCCAGGCGATCGAACTCGATGAAGCGCCGATCCTAATCGGCCAGCGGCCGCGCCCCTTGCCGAACCGGCTCTCGGAGGCTGACCTGGCCGCTCATGCGGCGTTGATTGCAAAGATCGGTTCCAAGGCGATCTGGACAAAATACGAACCTCAGGAATGAGGCAGATACGAAAAGCCCGGCACATTGGCCGGGCTTTTCGTTTCAGCAATCTGAAATTCGATCAGTTTGCGGTTTCGTTCGAAACCTGGGCGCGGACCTTTTCTTCGGCCATGCGCTGGGCAAACATCTGCGCGAAGTCGATCGGGTCGATCATCAGCGGCGGGAAGCCGCCGTTGCGGGTTGCGTCGGCAACGATCTGACGGGCGAACGGGAACAGCAGGCGCGGGCACTCGATGAAGAGCAGCGGCAGCATGTGCTCCTGCGGGAAGCCGGCAACGCGGAAGACGCCGCCATAGGCGAGTTCGACGTTGAACAGAACGCGGTCACCGTCCTTGGCTTCTGCGTTCAGCGAGAGCACGACGTCGAAATCGTTCTCTGCGAGCGGGTTTGCATTGACGTTGACGTTGATATTGATCGCCGGCGCCTTGTCACGGGCCTGCAGCGAACGCGGCGCGCCCGGGTTTTCGAAGGAAAGGTCCTTGATATACTGGGCGAGGATGTTCAGCGTTGGGCTCTGCTGCGCGCTGCCGTTGCCGTTGGATGCGGTATCAGTCGTCATAAGGGTTCCTCGACAAAAATAGGTGAGGCCATCTAGCATTTCGGCCTAGGGCTTACAACCCTGCGGGCCCGGCGCTTTCCAGCGGACGCGCGGCCTTACGCTCCAAGCGGAGAGCTGAAAGAATGCTCCGGAATATGGGCGATAGCGTGCCGTTCCTGCATTCTGCCGGTATGGTCTTGGCTAGGGCCGGCGGCGATCACCGACCTGCGGCGGGTCCTCGTCGTCGGTCCGCGAAAATTCGCCGTCTTCCAGATCGATGACGCGCGGTGAAGGGCCCGGTTCGCGCGGACGTGTCCAGCCGGCACTGGAGGCAGCGGTCACGATCGTCATTCGCTTGCGCAGGAAACCGGCAACCGCATTGCGCACGAAAGGCAAAAACAGCAGGAGGCCGATCACGTCGCTGACGAAGCCCGGTACCACCAGCAGGATCGCCGCGACGAACAACAATGCGCCGCCAAGCACCTCCCGGCCCGGGTCGCTGCCGTTGCGCGCGGCGTCCTGCATCCGACGAATGACGGTAAATCCCTGGACTCTCAGCAGGATAACGCCGACAAATGCACTGGCAAGAACCAGAAGCAACGTCATCAGGAGGCCGATCTCTCGGCCGACGACAACGAAACCGGCGATCTCGGCCAGCGGAAGCCCGAGGATGGCAAGGGGGATAAGAAATGAACGCATCGATGCTGCCCGAAAATGTAACCTGGTGTCACATCCCCGTCTAAGGGTGCGACATCGCCATTTGAATGATCTATTCTTGCGGACTATATGGAATAGCCACGAGAAATTCTAACAGCGGTTCCGGGTGGAAATGGGCTCTTTTGACTTCATCACGTTTTTTTTCCTGATCGCCGCGGTGGTCATTTTCCTGCAACTGCGCAGCGTCTTGGGCCGCCGGACCGGGAACGAGCGGCCGCCGTTCGATCCGTATTCGCCACGCGACATGAGCCAGGGGCCGGATAACGGCGACAAGGGCAAGGTCGTGCAATTGCCGCGCCGCGAGAATGCGGACGAAGAAGCGAACCGCTACGAAGCGATCGACGCCTTTGCCAAGACCGGAACGACGCTGAACACGCAGCTACGGGCGTTGAGCGATGCGGATCAGGGTTTTGATCCCAAGGAATTCGTCAACGGCGCCAAGATGGCCTACGAGATGATCGTCATGGCTTTCGCGGACGGCGACCGCAAGACGCTGAAGAATCTGCTGTCCCGCGAGGTCTATGAAGGCTTCGACGCAGCGATCACCGATCGCGAGCGCAAGGGCGAAGTCGTCAAGTCCACCTTCGTCGGCATCGACAAGGCGGACATCATTCACGCCGAAGTGAAGGACAGCGAAGAGAACATCACCGTTCGCATCGTCAGCCAGCTGATCTCGGCGACCTACGACAAGCAGGGCGGTCTGATCGACGGCGACGCCGAGTCCGTTGCGGAGGTCAACGATCTCTGGACCTTCGCGCGCGACATTCGCTCGCGGGATCCGAACTGGAAGCTGATCGCCACCGAATCCGAAAACTGAGCGGACGCGGTACCGATGTCCTATCGACTTGAGCCAGCCCGTTTCTCCGAGCTTCCGGGCTGGCAGGATGATGATCCGACCACGGTGATCGAGGCGATGCGTCGCTGTCACCAGCATGTCTCGACGGTCAAACCCTATCGCACGGGTTCTCTCGGGATTTCGGTCGACGATCTCGCGCCGGCCTTCTCCGCATCGCAGCAGCAGGTTGAAAGCGCAGAGAACGCGCGGGCGTTTTTCGAAGCGCAGTTCGTCCCCTTCCGGATCGTGCCCGAAACGGGTTCCGGTTTTGTCACGGCCTTCTACGAGCCCGAGATCCATGTCCGCGCCGAACCGGACGAGACCTATCGCTATCCGCTCTACCGCCGGCCGGACGATCTGGTCGATGTTCATGATGGCAACAGGCCGGAGGGCATGGATCCCTACTTTGCCTTCGGCCTCTCCGAGGGTGGACGCATCAGCGAGTATCCGGACAGGCAGGCAATCGAGCAGGGCCATCTGGCCGGCCGCGGCCTGGAGATCGCCTATGCGAAGTCCAAGGTCGAGATCTTCTTCGTTCATGTCCAAGGTGCCGCACGGCTCCGGTTCCCGGATGGTTCGCGTCGTCGCGTCACTTATTCGGCCAAGACCGGGCACTATTTCTCAGCGGTCGGCAAATTGCTGATCGAGCGCGGCAAGATCGATGCCGCCACCGTTTCGATGATGAGCATTCGCGACTGGCTGGAAGCCCATCCCGACGAGGTCGATGAAGTTCTCTGGCACAACCGGTCGTTCATTTTCTTCCGCGAGGCAGAGGTCGAGGACGAGCGGTTGGGGCCGATTGCCGCCGCCAAGGTCTCGCTCGAACCGAACCGCTCATTGGCCGTCGATCGGCTGATCCACACTTTTGGCGTTCCCTTTTTTATCGCCAGCGAGAGCCTGACGCGGCTCGATGACGGAAAGTCCTTCCAGCGTCTGATGCTGGCACTCGATACGGGCTCGGCGATCGTCGGCCCGGCCCGCGGCGATATCTTCACCGGGTCCGGTTTCGAGGCTGGCGAACGGGCCGGAGCGGTTCGCAATGCGGCCGACTTCTATGTCTTCGTTCCCAAGGCGGCCGCGGCCCGTTACGGCCATGGCTAAGGACAAGAAGCTCTCGGCCGAGGATCGCATTCTCTGGGGCAAGGTTGCCCGTTCGGCGAGACCGATGCCCGGTCGGCTCGTCGACCTCATGGAGATTCTGGCCGAGGCCGAACAGGCAAAGCCTCCGGAAGAGGCGAAGGCCAAGCAGCAGCTGCAACAGCCGGCAACGGCCGCCGAGCAGTCGGGCATAGCGCTGACGAAGAAGCCCGGCGAAAAAGTGCATCATCCTCTGGAGCGGCCGGTCAAACGCAAGCTGGCCAAGGGGCACCTGGTGCTCGAGGGGCGGATCGACCTGCACGGCATGATCCAGAGCGAAGCCCATGGTCTTCTTCTGCAGTTTCTGCTGAGGGCGCACGAGCGGGGGCTGCGGCATGTGCTCGTCATTACCGGCAAGGGTACCTCGTTCGGCAGCGACGGCGCCTTGAAGCGAGCCGTGCCGCTCTGGTTCTCGCTTCCCGAATTCCGGCCGCTGATCTCGTCCTATGAACCTGCCGCCCGAAACCATGGCGGCGACGGCGCGCTCTATGTTCGCCTGGCGCGGGTGAGGGGCAGTGCGCTATGACACCCTTCGGCCAGGCTCTGCGCGAACTCCGGCGCCGCAAGGGCGTATCGCAGAAGGAGATGGCGAAGGCGATCGGCGTCTCTGCGGCTTATCTCTCGGCGCTTGAGCACGGAAAGCGCGGTGCACCGAGCTTCGATTTCCTCCAGCGCGTCACCGGTTACTTCAACGTGATCTGGGACGAGGCGGAGGATTTGTTCCGCATCGCCAATGTCTCCTCGCCGAAAACGGTGCTCGACACGTCGGGTCTGACGCCCGAGCACACCGCATTTGCAAACCGTCTGAGCGAGCAAATTCGCGCTTTGTCTCCGGAGACGATCCGCAAGCTGGAAGATGTTTTGGAAAAAGCCACATTTCCTGATAATGACAGGGGATGAATGCTTGTTTCCGGCCGCTGCCTGGCGGTCCGGGATTTGGAACCGTGGACAAATTTCCTATAGTCCGCGAGGCGTCCGAGACGTGATTCGCAACGAATCACCATGTCCGAAGAACCTGGAAAGACCCGTACCGTATGACCGATACTCCTGAAACCGCAGCCGGCGCCAGCGCCGAATATGGTGCCGATTCCATCAAGGTGTTGAAGGGCCTCGACGCCGTACGCAAGCGGCCGGGCATGTATATCGGCGACACGGACGATGGCTCCGGCCTGCATCACATGGTGTACGAAGTCGTCGACAACGCCATCGACGAGGCGCTTGCCGGCCACGCCGACGTGGTCACGGTGACGCTCAATCCGGACGGATCCGTAACCGTGACCGACAACGGTCGCGGCATCCCGACCGGCATCCACAAGGAAGAGGGTATCTCGGCCGCCGAGGTCATCATGACCCAGCTGCACGCCGGCGGTAAGTTCGACCAGAACTCCTACAAGGTTTCGGGCGGCCTGCATGGCGTTGGCGTGTCGGTGGTCAACGCGCTTTCGGTCTCCTTGAAGCTGAAGATCCGCCGCGACGGCAAGATCCACGAGATGAGCTTCACCCACGGCGTCGCCGATGGTCCGCTCGCCGTCACCGGCGATGCGGGTGACGCGACAGGCACCGAGGTGACGTTCCTGCCGAGCGCCGAGACCTTCTCCAAGACCGAGTTCGACTATAGCACGCTCGAACATCGCCTGCGCGAGCTCGCCTTCCTCAATTCCGGCGTCCGCATCATGCTGACCGACAAGCGCCATTCCGACGTCCGGCAGGACGAACTGATGTATGAGGGCGGCCTCGAAGCTTTCGTCGCTTATCTCGACCGCGCGAAGAAGCCGCTGGTGCACAAGCCGGTGGCTATCCGTGGCGAAAAGGACGGCATCACCGTTGAAGTGGCGATGTGGTGGAACGACAGCTACCACGAAAACGTGCTCTGCTTCACCAACAACATCCCGCAGCGCGACGGCGGTACGCATATGGCGGGCTTCCGCGGGGCGCTGACCCGACAGGTCACGTCCTATGCCGATACGTCCGGCATCACGAAGCGGGAAAAGGTCACGCTCCAGGGTGAGGACTGCCGCGAAGGCCTGACGGCCGTGCTTTCGGTCAAGGTTCCCGATCCGAAGTTCTCGTCGCAGACCAAGGACAAGCTGGTGTCGTCGGAAGTGCGACCGGTGGTCGAAAGCCTCGTCAACGAGGCGCTGAGCACCTGGTTCGAGGAACACCCGACCGAAGCCAAGATCCTGGTCGGCAAGGTCGTCGAAGCGGCTGCCGCCCGCGAAGCCGCCCGCAAGGCCCGCGAATTGACCCGCCGCAAGGGCGCGCTCGACATTTCCTCGCTGCCCGGCAAGCTGGCGGACTGCTCCGAACGCGATCCAGCCAAATCCGAAGTCTTCCTGGTGGAAGGTGACTCGGCAGGCGGTTCCGCCAAGCAGGGCCGGTCGCGCGAAAACCAGGCGATCCTGCCGCTGCGCGGCAAGATCCTCAACGTCGAGCGCGCGCGCTTCGACAAGATGCTGTCGAGCCAGGAAATCGGCACGCTGATCACCGCGCTCGGCACCTCGATCGGCAAGGACGAGTTCAACGCCGACAAGCTGCGCTACCACAAGATCATCATCATGACGGACGCCGACGTCGACGGCGCCCACATCCGTACGCTGCTGCTCACCTTCTTCTTCCGGCAGATGCCGGAACTGATCGAGCGCGGCCACATCTATATCGCCCAGCCGCCGCTCTATAAGGTGACGCGCGGCAAGTCGGCGCAGTATCTCAAGAACGAACAGGCGCTCGAAGATTACCTGATCTCGATGGGTCTCGAGGAAGCGACGCTGCAGCTTGAATCGGGCGAAGTCCGCGCCGGGCAGGACCTGCGCGAGGTGATCACCGACGCGCTGCGCCTGCGTAACCTCATGAATGGGCTTCACTCGCGCTACAACCGGGCGATCGTCGAGCAGGCGGCCATTGCCGGCGCGCTGAACGTCGAGCTCAACGGCCAGCGCGACGAGTACGAAAAGACCGCCGCCGAAATCGCCCGACGTCTCGACGTGATCGCCGAGGAAACCGAGCGCGGCTGGACCGGTACCGTCACCAGCGAAGGCGGGCTGCGGTTCGAACGCATGGTGCGCGGCGTCAAGGAAGCCGCGGTGCTCGACATGGCGTTGATCGGTTCGTCCGATGCGCGCTACATCGACCAGCTGGCGTCGAAGCTGAAGGAAGTCTACTCGGCGCCGCCGGTATTGCGTCGCCGTGACGGCACGCAGGAGATCAGCGGCCCGCGCGCGCTTCTCGACGCGATCTTCGCCGCCGGCCGCAAGGGCCTGTCGATGCAGCGCTACAAGGGTCTGGGCGAAATGAACGCCGAGCAGCTCTGGGAAACGACGCTCGATCCGAACGTCCGCTCGCTGCTGCAGGTCCGGGTGACCGACGCCACCGACGCCGACGGTCTGTTCTCGCGTCTGATGGGCGACGAGGTCGAGCCGCGTCGCGACTTCATTCAGGAAAATGCGCTGAGCGTCGCCAACCTCGACATCTGATCGAGGTCATTGCAGAGACAAAAAGAAAATCCCGGCCTGAGAGCCGGGATTTTTGTTTGTGCTTCACTCGCCCTTGAACTGGCCCTCGAAGGCGAATTCGCCGACCGGCTTGCGCTGGCTCGGGATTTCGCGTGCGCGCAGATCGTCCGGCAATGTCGAGGAATCCGCAAGCCGGCCGATCGCGACGGCGGCTTCGACCCGGTAGTGTTCGGGAACGTTCAGGGCGTGCATCGCCTTGTCGCGATCGATGCCCGCCATGCCATGGGTGTGCCAGCCCGCAAGCGAGGCCTGCAAGGCGAGGCTGTACCAAGCCGCCCCGGTATCGAAGGCGTGGGTATAGGCATGCCGCATTTCGCCGTTCTGTGCTGCATTATGCGTTCTTGAAATCACAATCAGCAGCGCTGCCGCGTTCTTCGCCCAGCGTTGGTTTCCCTCGTCGAGCGTTTCGAGCAGCACCGGAAAGCGATCCGTGCCGCGACGCGCATAAACGAAACGCCAAGGTTGGCGGTTGCTGGCAGACGGCGCCCACCGGGCCGCTTCGAAGAAGGAAAGTAGGGTCTTTTCGTCGATTTCCTCGTTGGTGAAGGCGCGGGGCGACCAGCGCTCGATGAACATGGCATCGATCGGATGGTCAGCTTTTCTGTTGTCGGTCGCCGTCATGGACATGCCTCTTCTCGGTGTCGCGTGAACTTGGGAACGCCGCCGGACCGACGGGCGGCCCATGGTTTGATTCGTTTCGAACGCTACATGAGGACGGATGGCGAAGGAACGGGTTGGATGCACGCAAACGTGAGCGCCCGTTCGCCTAGTGCGCCTCAGGAAATTGCAGAAACGGCGACTTGAGGTCATTGCCGTTTCCAAGAAAAAAGTTGTATAAGTTCTGTAGGATTTGAGAGAGGACGGATCATGTCGTTTAAGGACCCATCATTGTTTCGCCAGGCAGCGCTTATCGGCGGCGAGTGGATCGAGGCGGACGCGGCAAACGCGATCGAGGTGAACAACCCGGCGACGGGTGAAATCATCGGTCGCGTGCCGAAGCTCGGCGCCAAGGAAACCAAGGCTGCGATCGAGGCCGCGCGTGTCGCCCAGAAGGGCTGGGCAGCGCGCACGGCCAAGGACCGCGCCGGCGTCCTGCGCAAATGGTTCGAGCTGATGATCGAGAACAAGGAGGATCTCGGCCGTATCCTGACGTTGGAGCAGGGCAAGCCGCTGGCCGAAGCGACCGGCGAAATCGTCTATGGCGCAAGCTTCGTTGAGTGGTTTGCCGAAGAGGCGCGCCGTCTCTATGGCGACCTGATCCCCGGCCACCAGCCCGACAAGCGCATTCTGGTCATGAAGCAGCCGATCGGCGTCGTTGCAGCGATCACGCCCTGGAACTTCCCGAACGCGATGATCACCCGCAAGGCCGGCCCGGCCTTTGCCGCCGGCTGCGCCATGGTGCTGAAGCCGGCCGCCCAGACGCCGTTCTCGGCGATTGCGATCGCCGTTCTGGCCGAGCGCGCCGGCCTGCCCAAGGGTCTCTTCAGCGTCATCACCGGTTCCGCCCGCGAGATCGGCGCCGAGATGACCTCGAACCCGGTCGTGCGCAAGCTCACCTTCACCGGCTCGACCGAAGTGGGTGCGGAACTCTATCGACAGAGCGCGGCCACCATCAAGAAGCTCGGCCTCGAGCTTGGCGGCAACGCGCCCTTCATCGTCTTTGACGATGCCGATCTCGACGCGGCCGTCGAAGGCGCGCTGATCGCCAAGTTCCGCAACAACGGCCAGACCTGCGTCTGCGCCAACCGCATTTATGTGCAGGACAAGGTCTATGACGCCTTCGCCGACAAGCTCGCCAAGGCGGTCGCCAAGCTGAAGATCGGCAATGGCGTCGACGAGGGCGTGATCCTCGGCCCGCTGATCGACAAGGCGGCGCTGGAGAAGGTGGAGGAACATGTCGCGGACGCCACCTCGAAGGGGGCTCGCGTCATCCAGGGCGGCAAGCGTCACACCCTCGGCGGCACCTTCTACGAGGCGACGGTTCTGGCTGACGTCACCCAGGCGATGGCGGTTGCACGCGAGGAAACCTTTGGGCCGGTCGCCCCGCTCTTCCGCTTCACCGACGAGGCCGACGTGGTCGAGCAGGCAAACGACACCGAGTTCGGCCTTGCCTCCTACTTCTACGCCAAGGATCTTGCGCGTGTTTTCCGTGTGGCTGAAGCGCTGGAATACGGCATGGTCGGCGTCAACACCGGGCTGATCTCCACGGCCGAAGCGCCGTTCGGCGGCGTCAAGCTGTCCGGCCTCGGACGCGAGGGCTCGCGCTACGGCATCGAAGAGTTCACCGAGATCAAATACGTCTGCCTCGGCGGCGTCGCGTAAGATACGGTACCCAATCTGAAAAACCGGCCGGAAAGTTCTGGCCGGTTTTTTTCTTTGCCGATAGAAATCTCGTAATTGCGGGATCGAGGCATCGCTCGTCCCGTCGCATTGCAGGAGGAGACGACCCATGCCGGCACCGAAGAACCCCTTCAAAGCAGCGCTGCGCGAAAACCGCTTCCAGCTCGGGCTGTGGGTGGCGCTTGCCAGCCCCTATGCAGCCGAGGTGGTGTCCGGCAGCGGTTACGACTGGCTGCTGCTCGACGGCGAGCACGCGCCGAACGATATCCCGTTGCTGTCGGCGCAGTTTCGTGCCGTCGCCGCATCGGCGAGCCACCCTATGGTTCGCCTGCCGGTGGGCGATACCGTGCTGATCAAGCAGATCCTCGACACCGGCGTGCAGACGCTCCTGATCCCCATGGTCGAGAGCCTGGCCCAGGCGCAGCAGCTGGTGCGCGCCACCCGCTATCCGCCGCATGGTGTTCGCGGGGTCGGCGCCGCCCTCGGGCGCGCCTCCGAGTTCGGCCGCATCGGCGATTATCTCCAGACCGCCGGCGATGAAATCTGCCTGATCCTGCAGATCGAAAGCCGCGCCGGTCTTGCCGCCATCGACGAGATTGCCGCGCTCGATGGCGTCGACGGCCTCTTCATCGGTCCCTCCGATCTGGCCGCCGACATGGGCTATCTCGGTAAGCCAGGCCATCCGGAGGTGCGCGCGGCGATTGCCGACGCGTTCGAGCGCATCAAGAAGGCCGGCAAGGCACGCGGCATCATGACGCTCGATCTCGAGCAGGCGCGCGACTATCGCGAGATGGGCGCCGATTTCATGGCGATCGGCACGGACGTCACTTCGCTCGTGCGTGCGACGACGACGCTGCGCCAGGTGTTTCTCGGCGAAGAGACGTCGGCTCCGAAGAAGCAGGAATCCGGCTACTGATCGCAGATTGCCTGGAGTTCGGGCATCGCTACGCCCGGGCTCCAGCGCCGCAAATCGACGATCCGCCGCTCGATTTTTTCGCGGTGGTGGTTGGCGATATCGCTGAGGCGGTGATTGAGGAACGGGTTTCTGAAGCGTTCCAGCGTCGCGACAACATAGTCTGCCGCTTCGCTCTCCAGGCCCTTCGTAGCGAAAGCGGGGATCACTTCCGACTGATAGATGCGGTCGAGACGCGCTGCGACGTCGGCGTCGGCCAGGATTGCCCGCACAGTCTCCTTCGGGTCGCGGACTTGCCTAAGCCAGAGATCGGCCAGCACCGTGTGGCCGAGATTGAGGATGTGGAGCTTCAGTTTCTCGTAAGGCGTCAGGTCATCCACGAGCTTTACGCAGGGGTGGATGCATGGGGGCCGCAAGCCGGGCTGGTTTTCGATTGCCCAGAGCGCATAGGGCTCGGCAATGGCACCGGCCGGCTCGAGCGGCTCGGAGACGATGCGGTCGACCAGCGTATTCGCCCAGACGACATCCTTGTCCAGCCAGTCGGCAAAGGCTTTGTCTTTCACCCGCTCCGCCGCGAGCCGCAGCATCAGCGCCTTCAGCACGTCGCCGTTGCGTGACACCAGTTCGCAGGGAAGCATCGTCAGGGGACGCCCGCCTGCGTCGAAGCGCGCCTTCAGGAGCAGAAGCAGCTTGCCCGGAAAGGAACGGGGAACTTCTGTTATCGGATCGTCCTCGCCGACCTGGTAGCCCGTGTCGCCGGTGTTAGAGATCAGGATTTCGGCTTCCTCGGCGACAATCGCCCGGATCTCGCTCCAGTTTTGGTTGGTTGAAAGCGCGCGCACGACGCTTGTCACGTGCTGCGTCGCGTCGATCCTCTCGCCTCCCTGGATGCCACGAATGATAACGGGAAAGCCCTCGGGGCGGGCGAGCGCTGAAAGCCGCCCTGACCGTTCGCTTGACCCGGTCGTCTGAACGATCGTGATCGGTCCTGCTGCCTCTCCTCTCTTCAAAGCCTCGCTGATGAAGAGATCGGCATGCGCCTGAAGGAAACGGCTCGTCCCGAATTGCACGATCGGCGTCGGCATGCGTAGGCTCCGATAGCTGGCTATGGAATGGATTGGAGAAGGGTTTCGCGCGCCGACTGAAGGTGTCGCCGGCAGGCCTGTTCGGCCTTTGCCGGATCGTGCGAGCGCAGCGCTTCGATATAGGCGAGGTGTTCTTCCAGCGCACGGGCGTTGCGCTGGCGGGCGTTCGTCTTGTTCCACTGGTAGTGATAGTGGAAGACGATCGCGATGATGTCGTAGAAATCGACGATGAACCGGTTGCTCGATGCCTTGTGCACCAGCAGGTGAAATTGCTCGTCGAGCTCGGAGAACTCCCGGTAACGGTTGTCGATGTCGGCGAGGATGTCCCGGTGCAGGGCCTCGATCTCCCCGAGTTCTTCCCAGGCCGGATGGTCGTCGGGCAGGGAGACAAAGCGCGCCGCCGAGCGCAGCTCGAACATCTCGCGCACTTCTGTCAGTTCCAGCGCGAATTCGCGGGTAAAGCCTTTCAGGATCCAGTGGCTGTTCGGCCGCTTCTCGATCAGGCCGAAGCGGCTGAAGCGGATCAGGAACTCGCGCACGCTGGTCGTACCGGTCCCGATGTCGCGTGCCAGTTCCAGTTCGTTGATCTGCATGCCCGGCTCGGCACCACCGGCGAGAATCCGGCGCATGAAGCTGCGCTCGATGATCTCGGCCAGTGAATCCGTCTCTTCCGTCGGAAAATAATCGTCGGGCCGGGGTTGGCGCAGCACGCTCTTCTTGCGCTTGTCCCAGGCGATCAGATGCAATTCCTCGAAGCGGCCAAGGATCGCCCGCACCGTCGTCCGGCTGACGCCGAGCATCTGCCCGAGCTCCGGCTCGGAGGGCAGCGAGGATGTGTCCGCCAGCAGCTTGAGGCAGCGGTTATAGGCATCCTTGAAGACGGTGTTCTGTTTTGCCATGGGCGACGTCCGGATCGTTCGAAGTTTTCTGCGCTTACGCGGAACGCTCCTCTATCCCGTCGCTCCGGTTTTGTCTGCGTCTGTCGTCCATATCCGTTCCTCTCAGCCGCTCCGGGGCATCTCGGCCGTGCCGTCGATGTTTTCGCTATAATACCCATTGACGGCAATCTGTCTATTGTAGATAAAAGACAGAACGAAAATCATTAGGGAGAAATCGGGTGTCCGCGCCGTCCACCATCCTGCTCGCACCGGAGGACAATGTTGTCGTGGCGACGCTGGCGATTGCCGCCGGCGACGTTCTGCCAAACGGCGTGCGCGCGGCGGCAAAGGTCGATGCCGGACACAAGATCGCCATCCGCGCCATCCGCGCCGGCGAACCGGTCGTCAAATATGCCCAGGCGATCGGCCGGGCGACCGCCGATATCGCGCCGGGTGACCACGTGCACGCCCATAACCTCGCCTTCGACAAGGACCGCCTGGCGATCAGCCCTCAAGGGGCGCCGGAGGCGGCAAGCGATGCCGACAGGGCGCGCACCTTCATGGGCTATCGAAGAGGGGACGGCCGGGCGGCGACGCGAAACTACATCGGGGTCGTCGCCAGCGTGAACTGTTCTACCACCGTCTGTCGCGCCATCGCCGAGGAGGCGAACAGGCGCATCTTGCCGAGGTACGAAGGCATCGATGGTTTCGTGCCGATCGTGCACGATCAGGGCTGTGGCATGTCTTCGACCGGCGACGGCATGGCCAATCTGCACCGCACGCTCGCCGGCTACGCCCGCCATGTCAATTTCGGCGGCGTGCTGATGGTCGGCCTCGGCTGCGAGGTCAACCAGTTGACGCTCTATGGCCAAAGCGGCGCCGGCGCGGAGAAACGCCATTTCAACATCCAGGAAGCCGGCGGCTCGCGCCGTTCCGTCGAAAAGGCGCTGGGCATTCTCGAGGAAATCGCTGCTGAAGTCGGCAAGGAACGTCGCGTCGCTATCCCGGTCAGCGAGATCATCGTCGGTCTGCAATGCGGAGGGTCGGACGGGCTTTCGGGCATTACGGCCAACCCGGCGTTGGGTGCTGCGGTCGACATCCTTGCGGCCGCCGGCGGCACGGCGATCCTCTCCGAAACTTCGGAAATCTATGGCGCTGAGCACCTGTTGCGCAGCCGTGCCGTCAACGACGCGGTCGCGGTGAAACTCGATGGGCTGATTGCCTGGTGGGAGAACTATGTGGCGATGCATGGCGCTTCGCTCGACAACAATCCTTCGCCGGGCAACAAACGGGGTGGCCTGACCACCATCCTTGAAAAATCTCTCGGCGCCGTCGCCAAGGGCGGTCGCTCGCCGCTGAACGCGGTCTATCGTTACGCCGAGCGCGTGACCGAGCACGGGCTCGTTTTCATGGATACCCCCGGCTACGACCCGGTATCGGCCACCGGACAGGTTGCCGGCGGCGCCAATGTCATTGCCTTTACCACCGGTCGCGGCAGCTGTTTCGGCTGTCGGCCGGCGCCGTCGATCAAGCTCACCAGCAACACGGCGCTCTACCGGGCGATGGAAGAGGACATGGATATCGATTGCGGCGTGATCGCTTCGGGGGAGGCGAGCATTGCCGGGCTCGGCCGCGAGATCTTCGACCTGATCGTCGAGACTGCCTCCGGCCGCAAGACCAAGAGCGAGCTTTTCGGCTACGGCGATAATGAGTTCGTGCCCTGGCATTTGGGCGCAACGCTCTAAATACCTAAGGCATCCTGGGAGGAGGAAACGGGGAATGCAGACGAGACGGATCGGTCGAACCGACCTATCGGTGACCGAGTTTAGCTTCGGCGCTGCCGGTCTTGGCGGCCTCTACCGCGAATGCACCCGCGACTCCGCGATCGCGACCCTGGACGCTGCCTGGCAGTCGGGCATGCGCTACTTCGATGTCGCGCCTTTCTACGGCCTCGGTCTTGCCGAGCGTCGTGTCGGCGACTTCCTGCGCGACAAGCCGCGTGATCAGTTCGTGCTTTCTACCAAGGTTGGTCGTCTCCTGCGTCCGGTGCCGGAAGACAAGGTGCCGGACTATTCCTACGTGAACCCGCTGAATTTCGACGTCACCTACGATTACAGCTATGACGGCATCATGCGCTCGGTCGAGTTCAGCTATGCCCGGCTCGGGCTCAATCGCATCGACATCCTCTATGTGCACGATATCGGCGTCTACACCCATGGAGCCGCTCGCAACGCGGTCTACCTCCGGCAATTGCTGGAGGGCGGCCTCAAGGCGTTGGAGGCGCTGAAATCCTCGGGAACGATCGCGGCCTATGGGCTCGGCGTCAACGAGGTGCCGGTCTGTCTCGACGTCCTGCGTCAGGCCGATCTCGACTGCATCCTGCTCGCCGGGCGTTACACGCTGCTCGACAGGTCCGCTGTCGCCGAACTGCTGCCGCTCTGCGAGAAGAAACAGACTTCGCTTGTCGTCGGCGGGGTGTTCAACTCGGGCATCCTGGCGACGGGGCCGGTCGAAGGCGCGCATTTCGACTACATGCCGGCGACGGACGATATCCGGCAAAAGGTTGCCGCCATGGACGCGGTTGCGCGCGGCATGAATGTGCCGCTTGCCGCACCTGCCATGCAGTTTCCGCTCGCCAGTCAGCAGGTCGCCTCGGTGCTGCTCGGCACCGCCAAGCCGCAGAGCCTGGCGCGCAACATGGCGCTCGCCGAGCACCGGTTTTCCGCCGCCGATTTTGCTGCTTTTGAACCGTTCACACTGGTCGCACCGGAGCTCGGAGACGAGCCGGTTCGGGTCTAACGGACGGCACCAAAGCGCCGTCTGAAATGCTGTTCCGGCAGCTTGCCAAGCCGGGATTGTCGTATTAGCATTCCAATATGTTTTTTATCGATAAAAGGTCGATAAGCCAGCACCTGCGATCGACCTCCAAGAAGTGGAACACGGTGCACCAAGAGGAGAAACCTGGGATGAGCATTCTGAAAAGCAGCCTGACCCGCCGCGCCTTTACCGCCTTGGCCGGCGCCGCGATGATCGCCGGCATGTCGCCGGTCGCCTCCTTCGCACAGGACGTGACGATCCCGATCATCGTCAAGGATACCACGTCCTTCTATTGGCAGATCGTGCTGGCCGGTGCCCGCGCCGCCGGCAAGGATCTCGGCGTCAACGTGCCGGAACTCGGCGCTCAATCCGAATCCGATATCAACGGCCAAATCAGCATTCTCGAGAACGCGGTTGCCGGCGCCCCGGCTGCCGTCGTTATTTCGCCAACGGAATTCAAGGCGCTCGGCAAGCCGATCGATGAAGCAGCGAAGGCCGTGCCGATCATCGGCATCGACTCCGGTGCCGACTCCAAAGCCTTCTCGTCGTTCCTCACCACTGACAACGTCCAGGGCGGCCGCATTGCTGCTGACGGTCTCGCTGCAGCGGTCAAGGAAATGAGCGGCAAGGAAGAGGGCGAAATCGCCATCATCACCAGCCTTCCGGGTGTCGGCTCGCTCGACCAGCGCCGCGAAGGCTTCCTCGATCAGGTCAAGACGAAGTATCCGGGCTTCAAGGTCGTCGTCGATAAATATGCCGACGGCCAGGCAACCACCGGCCTCAACATCATGACCGACCTGATCACCGCCAATCCCAACCTTGTCGGTGTCTTTGCGTCCAACCTGATCATGGCGCAGGGCGTCGGCCAGGCGATCGCCGAAAACAAGCTCGGTGACAAGATCAAGGTGATCGGCTTCGACAGCGACGACAAGACCGTCGGCTTTCTCAAGGAAGGCGTTCTGGCCGGTCTCGTCGTGCAGGATCCCTACCGCATGGGGTATGATGGCGTGAAGACAGCGCTCGCGGTCTCGAAGAAGGAGAAGGTCGAGGCGAATGTCGATACCGGCGCCAATCTGGTGACCAAGGCCAACATGGCCGAGCCGAAGATCGACGCTCTCTTGAACCCGAAGGTCAAGTGACGACGGCTGCGGCGGGCGTTGAGCCTGCTGCACCCGCTTGCGGCCGGAACGAGGACCGGCCGCAAGCGATCTCTGCGATGGGAGGAATGCGCAGATGACCGACTTGCAAGAGCAACGCGACATCAGGACCGAAGGACTGCATGTGGCGACACGCCACCCGGTTCCGAAAGGCGAGCCTATCCTGGAGCTGCGCGCCCTGCAGAAGAAGTATGGTGCCGTCGAAGCCTTGAAGCCCGCATCGCTGACCTTTCTGTCCGGTGAAATTCACGCGATCGTCGGTGAGAACGGTGCCGGCAAGTCGACGCTGATCAAGCTTCTGACCGGCGTCATCAAGCGCACGTCCGGCGAAATCTTCTGGTGCGGAAAACCCGTTCAGCTCGGTACGCCGCAGGAGGCGATCGAGCGCGGTATCAATGCCGTGCATCAGGAGGTCGTGCTTTGCGCTCACCTGTCGGTCGCGGCCAATATGTTTCTGGGCGACGAGATCAATCGCAATGGCCTCATGCGCAAGCGCGCCATGACCGATGCGGCACAAAGCGTGCTGGATGATCTCGGCTTCAACCTTCCGGCCGGTGCCGTGCTTGGTAGCCTGACGATCGGCCAGCAGCAGCTCGTCGCCACGGCGCGTGCCGCCATGCGCGGCACGCAGTTTCTGATCTTCGATGAGCCGACCGCCTATCTCACCCGGCAGGAATCGGCGCAGCTCTTCCGGCTGATCCGAAGGCTGCAGGCCGAAGGGGTGACGATCGTCTATATCAGCCACCGCATGGAGGAAGTCTTCGAGCTTGCCGACCGTGTCTCGGTGCTGCGTGACGGCACCCATGTCGGCACCCGCAAGATCGGCGAGACCAACGAGGCGGAACTGATCGCACTGATGATCAACCGCACGATCGAGCAGATCTATCACAAGGAACATTTTCCGCCGGGCGCGGCCATCGTCGAGACGCGCAACTTGAGCGGTCCCGGCTTTCAGGATGTGTCGCTGACAGTGCGCGCCGGCGAGATCGTCGGCCTTTATGGGCTCATCGGCGCGGGACGCAGCGAGTTTGCGCTCGGCCTTTATGGCCGGCACCGGCCAACGGGTGGAGAGGTCTACTGGCAGGGCCGCAAGGTGGAGATCGCCAACGAACGTAAGGCCATGGACCTCGGCATTGCGCTTGCGCCGGAAAGCCGGCGTGACCAGGGCCTCTGCCTCAACCTGCCGATCGGCCTCAACATCAATCTGCCGGTATTCAACCGGCTGACGCGCGGCCTGACGATCAACGGCCAGCAGGAGCGGGAAAACGCCGACCGGCAGATCCGCGACCTGAAGATCAAGACGCCGTCACGCCGCGTGCTGGCGTCTGCCATGTCCGGCGGCAACCAGCAGAAGATCGTCATCGGCAAGTGGTTGAGCCACGGCGCCAAGCTTTTCATCTTTGATGAGCCGACGGTCGGGGTCGATGTCGGCACCAAGGCGGAAATCTATCGCCTTTTCGCGCGGCTTTTGGAGAACGGGGCGGGCATCATCCTGATCTCGTCCTATCTGCCGGAGGTCTACGAATTGGCGGACCGGCTGCATGTGTTCCGGCGCGGACGACTGGTCGCCAGCCACGACTATCGCGCCGCCAGCCATGAGGAAGTGCTGACGCAGGCGATTGGCGTTTGAACCGATAAAAACAAACTTGAAGGATGCAGGGAGGAAGACGATGAGTGCGGAAACGGTGGAGAGCGGCGCCAGCGCGGCGCCACGCAAGGGCGTGAGCATTCTGTTCGGCCTCACCCTCCTAGGGTTGCTTCTGTTCCTGTGGATGCTGCTGGGCTTCGCGACCAACAGCTTCTGGACGCCCAACAACATCAGCAACCTGCTGCGCCAGGGGGCGATGACGGCGATCCTTGCGGTTGGCCAGACCTTCGTCATCATCACCGCCGGCATCGATCTGTCGGTCGGTGCCGTGGTAGGCTTTACCAGTGTCATCGTCGCATGGCTGCTGGCCGCCGGCGTTCCGCTCTGGATTGCCATCATCCTGACGCTCGCCTTCGGTGTGCTGATCGGCGCCTTCCATGCCTTCGGCATCGTACGCATGGGGCTGCCGCCCTTCATCATCACGCTGGCAACGCTCACGTCGCTCCGTGGCATCGGCCTCCTGATCACCAATGGCTCGACTATCTCGATCACCAATGAGGCCTTCACCAATTTCTCGCGGGCGGATTTCCTGGGCGTTCCGAGCCTGTTCTGGATGGTGATCGTGGTGGCGATCCCGGCCTATGTCTTCCTGCATTTGAGCCGTTTCGGCCGCTATCTCTTTGCTGTCGGCTCCAACAGCGAGGCGGCGCGCCTCTCCGGCGTCAACGTTCACCGCACGATCTATCTCGCCTATATCCTGTCGTCGACTTGCGCCGCCTTCGTCGGCCTGCTGCTTGCCTCGCGCATCGGCATCGGCAACGCCACTCAGGCGGAGGGCTGGGAGCTTCAGGCGATCGCCTCGTCGGTCATCGGCGGCACCAGCCTGTTCGGTGCGGTCGGCTCGGTACATGGGCCGCTGCTCGGCGCCTTCATCCTCGCGACGATCAACAACGGCGCCAACCTCTTGAACGTCAACTCGTTCTGGCAGCGCATCATTACCGGGGTACTGATCATCGTTATCGTCTATTTCGACCAATTGCGTCGCCGCAGCGCCCGCTAGGCGCTGCCGTATTCGAGAGAATTGCCATGAAAGCCGTGCTCTGCCCGCAACCCGGTCGGCTGGAGGTCGTCGACCGCACGCCAATCGAAACCGTGCCGGACGGTTGGGTCCGCCTCGCCGTCAGCCATGTCGGCATCTGCGGTACGGACTACCATATCTTCGCCGGCAAACATCCGTTCCTCGAATATCCGCGGGTCATGGGCCATGAGATTTCGGCGACGGTGATGGCCGGCGGGAAAGGGACGACGATGGCGCCCGGCACGCCGGTCGTGGTCAACCCCTATCTCGCCTGTGGTGCTTGCGTTGCCTGCCGCAAGGGCAAGCCCAATTGCTGCACGGCCATCAAGGTTCTCGGCGTCCACACCGACGGCGCGTTTTGCGAAGAGATCGTCGTGCCGGAGGGCAATCTTTATCCGGCGCAGGGCCTTTCGCCGGAGGCCGCCGCCACCGTCGAGTTCCTGGCGATCGGCGCCCACGCGGTCCGCCGTGCATCGACGGATGCGGGGTCACGGGCGCTTGTTATCGGTGCCGGACCGATCGGACTCGGCACCGCGATCTTTTCCCGCATCGCCGGCCATGACGTGGTGCTCGCCGATACCAGCGCCGAGCGGCTGGAGTTTGCCGCCCGCAAACTCGGCTTTGCCAAGGGCATCGTCGTGGATAGCGATACGGCGGCGCGCGTTGCCGCGGCGACGGATGGAGACGGTTTCGATGTCGTCTTCGACGCGACCGGGCATGGCGGCTCGATGCAGGCGGCCTTCGCCCACGTCGCCCACGGTGGCACCCTGGTCTTCGTCAGTGTCATCAAGGACGATATCCGCTTCTCCGATCCGGAGTTCCACAAGCGCGAGATGACGCTGGTCGGCAGCCGCAACGCGACCCGGCAGGATTTCGACCATGTCGTCGCATCGATCGCGTCCGGCCTGGTACCGGTGGAGGCGCTGATCACCCACCGCACCACGCTGGACGGCGCGGTTGCCGATCTGCCGCGATGGGCGGAGGAAAAGGCGGGCCTGGTGAAGGCTGTCATTCAAGTGGCGGCCGCTTGAGCGATGGCGGGTTTGCTGCATTGCCACAGGGATGCGCACCCCATCTTTGCTGCTGAGAGGCGCCAATTATCCCAGAAAAGGCCAGGCATTGCGGCTCGACGCACGAAAATAGCGGAAAACGGCCAGTTTCGAGCAAGCTCGTTTGCAAATCGTCAGGAATCCGGATTCATTCTGGCTTCAGGCCTTGTATCGAGGCGAGACGGGTATATTTGTTGCACTGCACAAGAAAAGTGGTAGTCTGGCAGCGATTGCGGACACCAAGACAAACAATCGCAAGCTTGCGTCCGACCGGGAGCGGCGTTGTCGTTGATTGAACCAAGGGGTACGCTTCCCATGTTCTACCAGCTCTATGAACTGAACCACGCAATGATGGCGCCGTGGCGCACGGCAGCCGACGCCATGCGGCTCGCGTTCAGCAATCCGATGAACCCCGTCTCGCACACCTATTTCGGTCGCGCCGCCGCAGCCGGTCTTGAAGTGTTCGAGCGCTCCACCCGCCGTTATGGCAAGCCTGAGTTCGGTCTTCCCGAGACGGTCGTCGATGGTCAATCGGCTTCGATTTACGAGCGCATCGTCTGGCGCGCGCCGTTCTGCAACCTCATTCATTTCGAGCGTGCCCTGCCCAAGGGCCGCGCGCCCGATCCGAAGGTGCTCATCGTCGCGCCGATGTCCGGCCACTATGCGACGCTGTTGCGCGGCACGGTGGAAGCCCTGCTGCCGCATTCCGACATCTATATCACCGATTGGATCGATGCCCGCATGGTGCCGCTCAGCGAAGGCACCTTCGATCTCGACGATTACATCGACTACGTCATCCAGATGCTGCATTTCCTCGGGCCTGACACCCATGTGATCGGCGTCTGTCAGCCCGCGGTGCCGGTGCTTGCTGCCGTCGCATTGATGGAAGCTGCCGATGATCCGCTGTCGCCGGCGACGATGACGCTGATGGGCGGACCGATCGACACCCGCATCAACCCGACCGGCGTCAACCAGCTCGCGGAAGAGCGTTCAATCGAATGGTTCCGTGACAATGTCATCATGCCGGTGCCGTGGCCGCAACCGGGTTTCATGCGCATGGTCTATCCGGGCTTCCTGCAGCTCTCCGGCTTCATGTCGATGAACCTCGACCGGCACCTGATCGCCCATAAGGAGTTCTTCGCCCACCTGGTGAAGAACGATGGCGACGCCGCCGAAAAGCACCGCGACTTCTACGACGAATATCTCGCCGTCATGGACCTGACGGCCGAATTCTACCTGCAGACGGTGCAGGTGGTGTTCATGCAGCATGCGCTTCCGAAGGGCGAGATGATGCATCGCGGCAAGCGCGTCGACACGACGGCGATCAAGAAGGTGGCGCTCCTGACGGTCGAAGGCGAGAACGACGATATCTCTGGCGTTGGCCAGACCCAGGCGGCGCAGACGATCTGCACCAACATCCCCGACCACATGCGCCTGCATTACATGCAGCCGGATGTCGGCCACTACGGCGTCTTCAACGGCTCGCGCTTCCGTCG
Organism: Ensifer sp. NPDC090286; assembly: GCF_044769565.1. Taxonomy (NCBI): domain Bacteria; kingdom Pseudomonadati; phylum Pseudomonadota; class Alphaproteobacteria; order Hyphomicrobiales; family Rhizobiaceae; genus Ensifer; species Ensifer sp. NPDC090286. Next base: position 392,105 of record NZ_JBIVYF010000007.1, read on the forward strand.
CGAAATCGCGCCGCGCATCGTCGCTTTCCACCGCGAGCACGCGCGCCACGCGAAACCGGTGAAGCAGCTGATCAAGGGCGGCAAGTCGGCCTGATCTCGGCGGCGCGGCCGTTTTGACCGCGTAGAGTCAAGGGTTTGTCCGATTCCGGGGGAGGGCGTCTTGCAGAGCCAAGAGCGCCTTCCCACATCGTTTTCATCGGGCCGCATGGGCGGCCCGGATGATTGCGAGGAATCCTGAAGATGAACCAATCTGCAATGATCCGTCCGGATTGGACGCCCGCGACCATCGCCCTGATGGTGCTTGGCTTCGTGGTCTTCTGGCCGCTCGGCCTGGCCATGCTCGCCTACATTCTCTTTGGCGAAAAGCTCAAGACGTTCAAGAAAGACGCAAACGATACGGTGGATGGCATGTGCTCGGCTTTCAAGCGCGGCGGCCGCCGTTCCAACTGGACGCATCGCACCGGCAACGTCGCCTTCGACGACTGGCGCGAAGCTGAACTTACCCGTCTCGACGAGGAACGCCGCAAGCTCGACGAGATGCGCGAAGAATTCGACAGCTATGCGCGCGAGCTTCGCCGCGCCAAGGACCAGGAAGAGTTCGACCGCTTCATGCGCGACCGCAAGAACGGCGGCTCGGGCCCGATTGTCGAAGCCCACTGACCTGACGAAACCGCTTCCGGCGTTTCACATGAAACGCCGGATCACTTTTGGCATGCACCCCAACCTGTGAACTGTAGGCGAAAGCCCCGCGAATCGGTTAGAAAGCCTGCATGTTCCCTTCCTTCAAGCGGCGCATTCAACCTGCACCACCCGCAACGACGCGGCAGATCGAGGTCGCCGGCAAGTCCCTGCCGCTGACGATCAAGCAGAACGCGCGCGCGACGCGCATGACGCTGCGCATCGAGCCGGGCGGCCGGGCGCTGAAGATGACGGTGCCGCAGGGACTCTCCGAGCGAGAGGTCAACGCCTTCCTGACACGGCACCAGGGGTGGCTGATGACCAAGCTCGCCCGCTTCTCCGGCGAGAGCCAGATCGAGGAGGGCGGTTCCATTCTCATTCGCGGCATCGCCCACCGCATCGAGCGTACCGGCAAGATCCGCGGGCTCACGGAAGCGATCGTGATCGATGACGAACCGGTGCTGCGCGTCAGCGGCGGCGAGGAACACCTCAACCGGCGCATCGTCGATTTCCTGAAGAAGGAAGCCCGCCAGGATCTCGACCGGCTGGTGGCGATCTACACCGGCCGTATCGGCCGACGGGCAAAGTCGCTGTCGCTCAAGGACACGCGCAGCCGCTGGGGATCATGCTCGGCCGACGGGGCGTTGAGTTTCTCCTGGCGCATCGTCATGGCGCCGCCAAGGGTCATCGCCTATCTCGCGGCGCATGAAGTGGCGCATCTGCAGGAAATGAACCACGGCCCGAACTTCTGGGCGCTCTGCGGCAGATTGTGCCCCGATACGGAGGACGCCAAGCGCTGGCTCCGCCGCAACGGCACGATGCTTCACGCGATCGACTTCGATTGAATCCCGGAGGGCGATGAGCGGCTCGTTATGCGCGGTGGCGCAGCGCTTCGCGGATCTTCTCGTCGGTCTTGTATTGGCTGAGCGCATAGACCGACCAGATCGCCGCCGGAACCCAGCCGATCAGCGTCAGTTGCAGGATCAGGCAAATGAGGCCGGCAAAGGGGCGGCCGATGGTAAAAAACTGCAGCCAGGGCAGGATAAGCGCGAGCAACAGGCGCATCAGTCTCTCCGTTGTGGTAAAATGCATATGGTGAAAGCGCGCCTGCCGCGCAAGGGGCGCACACCCGGCGAAGGACGGGTGCAGGGGCGCTGAGTGACCGCTTTTGCGTCGGTTTTTGGCTCGACTCGCGCGGCATTTCATGCAAGGTCGCTTCTCATGAAAACCCAAGTGAAGATATGCGGGCTGAAGACCGCGGAAGCGGCGGAGCGTGCTGTCGCGCTCGGCGCATCCCATGTCGGCTTCATCTTTTTCCCGAAGAGCCCCAGGAACATCGAGCCCGACGATGCCGGCCGCATCGCCGACAGGATTCGCGGCCAGGCGAAGATCGTCGCCGTCACCGTCGATGCCGACAATGACGAGCTCGACGAAATCGTTTCGGCGCTCAACCCGGATATCCTGCAGCTTCATGGCAGCGAGGACGCGGATCGACTGCTGACGGTCAAGGCAATGTATGGCCTTCCCGTCATGAAGGCCTTTTCGGTGCGCGAAGCATCGGACCTTGAAAAGATCGATGCCTATATCGGCATCGCCGATCGCTTCCTCTTCGATGCCAAGCCGCCAAAAGGGTCCGAATTGCCCGGTGGCAACGGCGTTTCCTTTGACTGGAAGCTGCTCGATGCGCTTGACGGAAGCGTCGATTACATGCTTTCCGGTGGTCTTAACGCCGACAACATCGGCGAGGCCATGGCGCAGACCAGCGCGCGTGCCATCGATATCTCCTCCGGCGTCGAGAGCGCGCCGGGCGTCAAGGATCTGAAGCTCATGGAATCGTTTTTCAATGCCGTTCGCCAGGCGGAGGCGGGCATGCCACGGTCAGGGAGCAGGACGTGAACCAGGCGCCAAAGTTGAATTCCTTCCGGGGTGGCCCGGACGAGGACGGCCGTTTCGGTATCTTCGGCGGCCGCTTCGTGGCCGAAACTCTGATGCCGCTGATCCTCGACCTTCAGAACGAGTGGGACAACGCGAAGAACGATCCGGCCTTCAAGGCGGAGCTGGAGCATCTCGGCGCGCATTATATCGGCCGCCCGAGCCCGCTCTACTTCGCTGAGCGGCTGACGGCCGAGCTTGGCGGCGCCAAGATCTACTTCAAGCGCGAAGAGCTGAACCACACCGGTTCCCACAAGATCAACAACTGCATTGGCCAGATCCTGCTCGCCAAGCGCATGGGCAAGACGCGCATCATCGCTGAGACCGGCGCCGGCCAGCATGGCGTGGCTTCGGCAACCGTCGCCGCCCGCTTCGGCCTGCCCTGTGTCGTCTACATGGGCGCGACCGACGTCGAGCGCCAGGCGCCGAACGTTTTCCGCATGAAGCTCCTGGGCGCCGAGGTAAAGCCGGTAACCGCCGGCAGCGGCACGCTCAAGGATGCCATGAACGAGGCGCTGCGTGACTGGGTCACCAATGTCGACAACACCTACTACCTGATCGGCACGGCTGCTGGCCCGCATCCCTATCCGGAGATGGTCCGCGATTTCCAGGCCGTCATCGGCCAGGAAGCCAAGGAGCAGATGCTCGCTGCCGAAGGCCGGCTGCCGGATCTCGTCATTGCCGCCGTTGGCGGTGGCTCCAACGCGATCGGCATCTTCCACCCGTTCCTCGATGACGAGAGCGTCAAGATCGTCGGCGTCGAAGCCGGCGGCAAGGGCATCGAGGGCGACGAACATTGCGCCTCGATCACCGCCGGATCGCCCGGCGTGCTGCACGGCAACCGCACCTATCTGCTGCAGGACGGCGACGGACAGATCAAGGAAGGCCATTCGATTTCGGCCGGCCTCGATTATCCCGGTATCGGTCCGGAGCATGCCTGGCTCAACGATGTCGGCCGCGTCGAATACGTGCCGATCATGGACCACGAAGCGCTCGAAGCCTTCCAGACGCTGACCCGTCTCGAAGGCATCATCCCGGCGCTCGAGCCGTCGCATGCGCTTGCCGAGGTGATCAAGCGCGCGCCGAAGATGGGCAAGGACGAGATCATTCTGATGAACCTCTCCGGCCGTGGCGACAAGGACATCTTCACCGTCGGCAAGTTACTGGGAATGGGGCAGTAAGATCATGACCGCACGCATGGACAAGCGATTTGCCGATGTCGCGGCCGAAGGACGTCCGGTCCTCGTCACCTATTTCATGGGCGGCGATCCGGATTTCGAGACGTCGGTCTCGATCATGAAGGCGCTGCCGAAGGCCGGCGCCGACGTGATCGAACTCGGCATGCCGTTCTCTGACCCGATGGCCGACGGCCCGGCGATCCAGTTGGCTGGCCAGCGCTCGCTGAAGGGCGGCCAGACGCTTGAAAAGACGCTCGAAATCGCCCGCCGCTTCCGCGAGGACGACGAGCGCACGCCGATCGTGCTGATGGGTTATTACAATCCGATCTATATCTACGGCGTCGATCGCTTCCTGACGGATGCGCTTTCAGCCGGGATCGACGGCCTGATCGTCGTCGACCTGCCGCCGGAAATGGACGACGAGCTCTGCATCCCGGCGCTGGAAAAGGGCATCAACTTCATTCGCCTGGCGACGCCGACCACGGACGACCGTCGCCTGCCGAAGGTGCTCGAAAACACCTCCGGTTTCGTCTATTACGTGTCGATGAACGGTATCACCGGATCGGCTCTGCCCGATCCGTCGTTGATCGGTGGCGCCGTCGGGCGTATCAAGGCACACACCAATCTGCCCGTCTGCGTCGGTTTCGGCGTCAAGACGGCGGAACATGCAAGGGCCATCGGAGCATCTGCCGATGGTGTGGTCGTCGGTACGGCGATCGTCAACCAGATCGCGTCGAGCCTGACCGAAGAGGGCAAGGCGACCGATGCGACGGTTCCGGGTGTCGAAGCGCTGGTGAGAGGGCTCTCGGCAGGCGTGCGGTCCGCACGTCTCGCAGCAGCCGAATAATTGCCTATATTAGCGCGCACAACCCGAAGGAAATCTTCAGGAGTTACTAAGTGAACTGGATCACAAACTACGTTCGGCCGAAGATCAACTCGATGCTGGGCCGCCGGGAAGTTCCGGAAAATCTCTGGATCAAGTGCCCGGAAACCGGCGAGATGGTGTTCCACCGCGATCTCGAGGAAAACAAGTGGGTCATCCCGCAGTCCGGCTTCCACATGAAGATGCCGGCCAAGGCGCGGTTGAAGGACCTGTTCGACGGCGGCATTTTTGAAGCGTTTCCGCAGCCGAAGGTTGCCCAGGATCCGCTGAAGTTCCGCGATTCCAAGAAGTATTCGGACCGTCTGCGCGACAGCCGCGCCAAGACCGAACTGGAAGACACGATTGTCGCCGGTCTCGGCCGCGTGCAAGGTGTCAAGCTCGTCGCCGTCGTGCACGAATTCAACTTCATTGGCGGCTCGCTCGGCATGGCTGCCGGCGAGGCGATCATCAAGGCCTTCGAACGGGCAATTTCCGAGAAGTGCCCGCTGGTCATCTTCCCGGCTTCGGGCGGCGCGCGCATGCAGGAAGGCATCCTGTCGCTGATGCAGCTGCCGCGCACCACGGTTGCCGTCAACATGCTCAAGGAAGCCGGCCTTCCCTATATCGTCGTGCTCACCAACCCGACCACCGGTGGCGTTACCGCATCCTACGCGATGCTCGGCGACATCCACATGGCCGAGCCGGGAGCGGAAATCGGCTTTGCCGGCAAGCGCGTGATCGAGCAGACCCTGCGCGAGAAGCTGCCGGAAGGTTTCCAGACGTCGGAATACCTGCTGGAGCATGGCATGGTCGACATGGTCGTCAAGCGCCACGATCTGCCGTCGACGCTCGCCCGGGTCCTGAAGATCCTGATGAAGAAGCCGGCGGAAGCCTCGAAGCTCAACGGCGGCACGCAGCCGGCCGCCTTGCCGGTCGCTGCCAGCGCCTGAAGCGCTGCGTCGGCGGAACTGTATAGAACAAAATGATGCATCTCCGCGATTTCTATTGTGCGGAGATGCTGCAACTCAGGGCGTTACAGCGATCGGTAGAAGGCCTATAGGGCGCGCGCTGTAGCAGCCGAGCGTGTCGGGGCGGGGTTAAGAGATGGCAGCGGTGGAAGCCAGCGAAGCGGGCTACGAGATCGAAAAACTTCTCGCCCTTCACCCCAAGGGCTTCGACCTGTCGCTGGACAGGATCACCCGGCTTCTCGCAGCACTCGGCAATCCGCAGGACCGCCTGCCGCCGGTGATCCATGTCGCCGGTACCAACGGCAAGGGCTCGGCAACCGCGTTCTCTCGGGCGATCCTGGAAGCGGCCGGCCTCAGTGTTCACGTCCATACCTCGCCGCATCTCGTCAACTGGCACGAGCGCTATCGCCTGGGCGTCAAGGGCGGCAAGGGAAAGCTCGTCAGCGATCCCGTTCTCGCCGATGCCGTGCGCCGCGTTGCTGAAGCCAATGGCGGCGAGAAGATCACCGTCTTCGAGATCCTGACCGCCGTTACCTTCGTGCTCTTTGCCGAGCATCCGGCCGATGTCGCGATCATCGAGGTCGGCCTTGGCGGCCGTTTCGATGCGACCAACGTCATTGCCCGTCCGGCCGTTTCGGTCGTCATGCCGATCTCGCTCGACCACCAGGCCTATCTCGGTGATCGGGTGGAGCTGATTGCCGCCGAGAAGGCCGGTATCATGAAGCGTGGTTGCCCTGTGGTGATCGGCCAGCAGGAAGAAGAGGCCGCCCGGGATGTGCTGGTCTCGACCGCCGAGCGTCTCGGCTGCCCGATGTTCGTCTATGGCCAGGATTTCATGGCGCATGAGGAGTTCGGTCGCCTCGTCTATCAGGACGAAGGCGGGCTCGCCGACCTGCCGCTGCCGAAGCTGCCGGGCCGGCACCAGTATGCCAATGCTGCAGCGGCGATCCGCGCGGTGCGGGCGGCCGGCTTCGATGTTTCCGAAGCGGCGATCGAGCGTGGTCTCGCGGGCGTCGAGTGGCCCGGACGCCTGCAGCGGCTGACCAGTGGCAAACTCACGCATTACGGTCCGGTAGGCGCGGAAATCTGGGTCGATGGCGGCCACAATCCCGGCGCCGGCCAGGTGATCGCGGAGGCGATGGCGACCTTCGAGGAGCGCGAATCGCGACCCTTGTTCCTGATCATCGGCATGATCAACACCAAGGAGCCGATCGGCTACTTCCGCGCTTTCCTCGATCTCGCCGAACAGGTCTTCACCGTTCCGATCCGCGGCTCCGATGCTGGGCTTGATCCGGTGGCGCTTGCCAGCGACGCCGCATCGGTCGGCTTCGAGGCCTCCGCGGTCTCGTCCGTCGCCGAGGCGCTGACGATCATCTCCAATCTGGTCGACGAAGACCCGGCGCCGCCGCGCATCCTGATCGGCGGCTCGCTCTATCTGGTGGGCGACGTGCTTGCCGACAACGGCACGCCGCCGAAGTGATCAAGGTCTGGCTCAGCCAGACCGCTTCCAGATTGAAGACAAGAAAAAAGCCCGGCATGCCGGGCTTTTAATATTCTCAGCGGTGAATCCGCCTTATGCGACCGCCGTGGAGATCCACGAGGACAGAGCCGTCTTCGGAGCGGCGCCAACCTTGATGTCGGCCACTTCGCCGGCCTTGAACATGGCGAGCGTCGGGATCGAGCGAACGCCGTACTGGGCGGCCAGTTCCGGGTTTTCGTCGATGTTGAGCTTGGCAACCTTGACCTTGCCGGCGAGTTCGTTCGAGATTTCCTCGAGGCTCGGCGCGATCATCTTGCACGGGCCGCACCATTCAGCCCAGAAATCGACAACCACCGGCTCGGCGGAGTTCAGCACTTCCTGCTGAAAATTGGACGTATCGACCTTTACAGTAGCCATAGACTGCTCCTTGCGTTCGGAATCTCAGTATCCAGATGTTGTGTCTCATGTGAGAAGGCACCGCTGGATTTTCAATATCGGGTATCTCACTTTGTCGCGAGGTCTTCAAGGCTCCTGTCGAGCGCTTGATCGGGAACGACGTGGATTGCCGGCCCCTCGGTGAAGATCAACACGCATCGAAACGCATGCGCCGGATAAAGCGGCTGCAGGAGGGCGCGGTAGATTGCAAGCTGTGCCGTGTAAGCGAAGGGAATGTCGCCGGGCGATACCGGCACCTGCCGGTTGGTCTTGAAGTCGGCAATCGTCACGACGCCATCGCCGACGGCCAGCCGGTCGATCCGGCCGGAAACCGCATGCTCGCGCTTGCCGAGCGTCAGCGTGCCCATGACCGAAACCTCGGCCCGGCTGCTCGCCGAGAACACTGCGCCGAGGTCCGGATGGGCGAGCACCGTTTCGATGCTGGCGATCAGTGCGGCGCGCTGAGCCGGCGGCCAGCTGGGCACGGATCGTTCGAGATAGCGTTCGGCCGCGGCCCGGCGATCGTCTTCCGTCATCGAGGGCAGAACCTGCAGCAGACGGTGCAGGATGGCGCCCCGCAGCATCGAGAGATTTGCCGGCGCCTTTTCCGAGAAAAGAGCCGAGCCGACGAGCGCATCGCCGTCATCCTCGTCGACCGCAATGCCGACGCCGGAAGGGGTGAGCGGGCGCGGCAGCCGCTTTTGCGGCGGTAACGGCGTCGAAAGTGCCTTCGGCAGCGCGGTTGCGGGACGGCCGGAATCGGCCGAGAGCGCATCGCCGGAGGGCAGATCGCGCTCGAGCTGTTTGTCGCGCCAGGCATGGCCAGACCATTCTTCGCCGCCGGCATGGAAGCTGGTCGGGTGGCCGCGGCCGCTTTCATCTCCGGCAAGGCTCGCCTGAACCATGGCATGCCATGTATCGGCCACGGCCCGCTGGCCGCGATAACCGCAGACGATCAGGCGGTCGGCGGCGCGGGTCATGCCGACATAGAGCAGGCGACGATATTCCTCCTCTGCCAGCGTCTTCAAGCGCTCGCCGTCGGCGCTGATAAGCGAGTTCGATTCCGCGCCCGGCGCGCGCCACACCGGAAGCGGCAGGACGGTGCCATCCCTCTGGGCGAGTTCCAGAAAGCGGAGCGAGGGCACATGCTGGTTGCTGAACGCCGCCCCGCCACCATCGGCGAGGAAGACGACCGGCGCTTCCAGGCCCTTGGCTGCGTGCACCGTCATGATCCGGACTTCGTCGCGTTCCTTGTCCTGCTCGCGCTTGACCGTCGGTGCTTCCATTTCCAGCGTCGAGACGAAGGCCTGCAGGCCGGGCAGGCCGCTTCGCTCCTGGTCGAGCGCGAAGGTCAGGAACTCGTCGAGAATGTCGCTGACCTCGGTGCCGAGACGCGCGAGAAAGGCGGCGCGGCCGCCATGCACGCCGAGGACGCGGGCATAGAAGTCGTGCGGCGCCAACTGGCTTGCGAGCGCCATGTAGGATTTCAGCGTTCGCGACGTCTGGTGAAACAGGATGCCGTCATCGGCTTCGTGCTGCAGCCGCTGCCAGAGGCTTTCGCCCTCGCCGCGCCGCGCCGCGAGTTCGAACAGCGCGTCCTCGCCGAGGTTGAACAGCGGGCTCTTCATCAGCGCGGCCAGCGACAGGTCGTCCTGCGGCAAAAGCACGAACCGCCCAAGGGCGAGCAGGTCCTGCACGGCAATATGCTTGGTGAGCACCAACCGGTCGGCGCCGGCGACGGGGATGTTGTTGCGGCGCTTGAGCGCTCTCGTCAGCGCGTTGACAAAGGCGTCGCGTTTGCGAACCAGCACGATGACGTCGCCCGGACGCATCGGCCGGCGAACACCCTTCTCGACGATCGTCTCCTTGCCGATCCAGCTTTCCAGCGTGGCCGCGATCCGCCGGGCGAGGATATTGACCGGCGCGCTCTCCGGTGTCGCGTCGAAGGCGGCGGTCCATTCCTCGTCCGTATCCACCGGTTCGGCGGCGATCACGTCCCAGATGTCGACGGCGCCGGGATGGCCGATGCGGTTCGAAGCATGCACCACCGGCTCGCTGCGGGCGCTGAGGCCCCGCGCATGCGCCGGATTGGCAAAGACGGCGTCGACGGCCGAAAGCACGTCGACGGTCGAGCGGAAGGAAAGCTGCAGGCGGATCGGCTCGAAAGCCTTGCCGCCGTCGCGCACCCTGCGCTCGGTTTCCTGGCTCTCGCGCGAAAACCGCTCCGGACGCGCACCCTGGAACGAGTAGATCGACTGTTTCTCGTCACCGACGGCAAACATCGTGCGGGCGGCACCGCGTGCGCTCTCGCCCGAGAAGAAATCCGAAGCCAGTGCTTGGATGATCGTCCACTGCGCCGGGCTGGTGTCCTGCGCCTCGTCGACGAGGATATGGTCGATGCCCTGATCGAGCTTATAGTGCACCCAGGCGCTGACATCGCCGCGGGCAAAGAGCGCTGCCGTCCGGTTGATCAGATCTTCGAAATCGAGCTGGCTGCGCCGCCGCTTCAGTTCCTCATAGTCGGCATTCAGCCGCTCGGCGAGCGTCAGCGCCGCCAGCGTCGCCTCGAACATGCGGAGGATGCTGATGTGATCGATGCAGGCGACGACATGGCGATGCGCCTCGTCCAAGAGGTCAATGAGATCGGGGGCAGCCTGCTGCATCGCCTTGTTGAGGAAGGCGGATTGCGCCCGCGGCTTGCCGGTGCCGGTGAAGAACAGATGACGCAGGCCGTCATAGCGCGCGCTGAGGTCCGTCATCTTCGAAACGGTCCGCAGTCCCTCCGCGAAGTCGAGCACCTTCGTGCCGCCGACGCTGGCGGCGAGCGAGAAGTACCGCTCAAGGGCCGCGCCGTTCAGACCCGCCAAGGGCCAGATCGTCGCCATGGCGCTGTCGACGCTTTCCCCCGGGACTAGCTTCAGCGCCCGGCGCAGCTCGGCCTCGGTGCCGCCGAGCCCGTCGGCATGTTCGAGAAAGACCTGGATCGCGGTTCGGTTTTCGACGATTGCGGCCAGAAGTTTTTCCAGGCCGGTATCGTCGGCGATGTCGAGCACGGTGGCAAAGGCGTGGGCAAGCGCCGGATCGTCCTTGGCCGCGGTCGCGGTCAGCAGCAGCCGGCGCGCATCGGCCAGCAGAACCGCAGCCGCGCGATCGTCGAGAACTGAGAAATGGCCGGCGACGTTGGCCTCCAGCGGGAACTGGTGCAGCAGCGCCTCGCAAAAGGCGTGGATCGTCTGGATCTTCAGGCCGCCCGGGGTCTCCAGCGCGCGGGCAAACAGGCGGCGCGCCTCCTGCAGCTTCAAACGCCCGGGCCGTTCGCCCTCGATCGCCTCGATCCGCTTTTCCAGCGTCGCGTCGTCGAGCGTTACCCATTCGGCCAGCCGTTCGAAGACGCGGTTCGACATTTCGGACGCCGCCGCCTTGGTATAGGTGAGGCACAGGATCGCCGATGGGCGGCAGCCGGCAAGCAGCAGCCGGATCACCCGCTGGGTCAGCACATGGGTCTTGCCGGAGCCGGCATTGGCCGACACCCAGGCGGAGCGGTCCGGGTCCGAAGCCAGCGACTGCCGGCGCGAGGTCCAGTCGAGCCAGCCCTGAGGCGTCGCCTGCTCGGGGCCGAGGCTGTCATCCCTCATCGCCATCCTCCTCTTCGCTGTCGGCCGTCGACCATTCGGCTACGCGCGCCAAATGGTCGTATTCGCCGCCGTAATCGCGCTCTTTCTGAACAATCACGCGCGAGGCAAAGCCATGTTTTCCGGAGAGCAGCGCAGCCAGCAGCTTCCTGAGTTCGGCAAGCGACTCGTCCGCAAGCTGATCGGCGGACTTCGTCTCCTTCGACTTGCTGCCTTCGTTGTTGACCGCCTCCGATTTGAAGCGTGCGCCGGGCTTGAGCCGGACATAGAGCAGTGACTGCGGGTGGCTGGGCGGCATGTCCTTGAAGGCGCCTGCCTTGAGCGCGGCCGCTTCCAGCGCCAGCTGCGGGTCGAGCAGCACGCGCGCTTCCTTGGTCGATGGGCTGGAGCCGGTCTTGTAGTCGATGATCTCGACGCTGCCGTCGGTCAGCGTGTCGAGCCGGTCGGCAATGCCGGTCAGCCGCATGTCGGCGACGCCGAGTTCCATCGATGCCGCGACTTCGGTGCGCGATCGGCGGATGAAGCGTGCGCGCTCGCGCTCCCATTTGATGAAGGCCAGACCGACGGCCGCGAAGCGTGGGCGCCAGATCGTGTCGATATGGGTGGGCAGTCGCGCCTCGTTAAAAGCCTCGTTCAGCAGCCGGTGCATGATTTCTTCGGCCGACGGCGACATCAGATCGACGCCGGAGCGCACGAAACGTTCGACGATCTGGTGGTAGAGCGTGCCGCGCTCGGCCGGGCCGGGGTCGCTGTTGAATGGCAGCAGCGGGTGCAGCCGAAGAATGCGTCGCGCATAGATCGCATAGGGGTCGCGCCGCAGTCGCGACACTTCGCTGAAGGAGTATTTGCGCGGCTGCAGGTCGGCCGGTGGCTTGGGGGCAGGGCGCTCGGCCAGCGGCTGGCGGCCGCCATCGTCCAGCATGCGGGCCCAGGCGAGATAGTCGGCGCCATTGGCGTGCAGCACTTGCGTCAGCCGCTCGCCGCCGAGCGCCAGCAGTCGCTGCAGCCAGCGCGAGGCGACGGTCGGTGCTGCGCCCTGGCGCATCGAGCGAGTGAAGATCAGCCTCCGTGTGCCGCAGGCCATCTGGAAGTCATGCGCAAGCTGGCCGATCCGTCGTTCCGGCGGCTCGAGACCGATGCCGGTCTTCATGGTGCGCGACAGGAAGGGATCGTTGGCGGTCTGGCCCGGCCAGTTGCCCTCGTTCAGGCCGCCGAGAACCACCAGGTCCATGCTCTGCAGGCGCGATTCCAGCGCGCCGAAGATGAACACCCGCGGATGGCGCATGGAGCGCGGTTTGACCGAGGCGCTGGCCGACAGTGCCTCGACAACATCGCACCATTGCGGCCCGTCCGCAGTCATCTGGCCGTCGGTTTCGATGATGCCGCGAAGGAGGGTTGCGAGCGTATCGGCGGCCTCGCCGGACCAGAGTCCGCCGAGGTCGCCGCGCTCATCGGCGCAGGCCGCTTCCAGGGCCTCGCCGGTGCGCATCGCCCAGTCGGCAAAGCTGAACTCGTCCGAGAACACGCGGCTGCCGTCCCGGCTGCGCGTCAGCGCGGAGGCAAGCGGTGCGACCGCGAGACTGATCTTCGCCGCCACGTCGCGGGCGGCCTGAAGCGCGTCATCACCGATGCCGATGCGCCATTCCGGCGGGTGGCGATCGGCCTTGTGCTGGACGATCGCCGCGTCGAGCACAGCTTCGAGGGCCAGCAGATCGACTGTCGCGGTGCTGCCGCGCAGTGCCATGCGTTCCAGCGCGTCGGCGCCTTCGCGCATCCTGTCGCGGGCAAGCCCGAAGCGGGCCAGCGGATGCTTGAGCAACGCGACGAACGGCACGGGATCGCCGGGGCGCAGGCAGGCTTCCAGCAGCAGCCGGAGCAGGCTGCCCTGTGGCGTCGCGGTGAGAGGCGTGCCGGCGGAATCGTCGGCCTCGATGCCGAAGCGGGCAAGCTCGGCGCCGACCCGCCGTGCGAGATTGCGGTCCGGCGTGATCAGCGCCGCCTGGCTCTCGTCGCTGCCTTCGAGCGCGAGCCGCAAGGCGACCGCGATTGCGGCCGCTTCCTCGCGCTCGTTGGCGGTTTCGATGAGCGCTGCATCCTCGAAAGCCCTCTGCAGCAACGCCGGATCCAGTTCGCTGCGCATCTCGGTCCAGGCATTAGTCGCCTTGGCCGGCAGAAGTGCGTGCGACAGGATCTCGGCGCGGAAGTCGAGATCGACCTCGGCGCTGGCCAAGGTGACTACGTCGGGCCGCAGAACGGCCATGCGCTTCAGCAGCCGGTAGAAGCCGTATTGCGGGTGGCTGCGGCTTGCCGGGTCCGGCCTGCCGTCAAGGGCGGCATCAGTGACGATCATGTCCCATTCGGCCTCGCTCATCGTCTGGTCGAGGCCAGGCAGTACGATCGTGCCATTGGGCAGCTTCTGCACGGCGGCAATAAGTGCAGCCGTTGCGGGAATGGAGCCGGTCGAGCCGGCAATGATGATCGGTCCCTCGAGCTTGCCGTCGGCGATGCGCTGCGTCTCGGCCTGCAGGATGGCGTTGCGGTGGCGCGCGGGCGAGGATTGTTTCAGCTCCTCGAGCCGCTCCGGCCAGTAGCTACGGGCGATCTTCAGGAATTCGAGCGTCAGCTGCCACCAGAGCGCATGTTCGCCTGCATCGAGTTTGTCGAGCTTGTCCCAGTTGAGCTCTTCCGTTTCCATCGCGTCGACGAGGTCGGCAAGGTTGCGCGCAAGCCAGATCGCATCGGCGGGACTTGCCGGCGCAATCAGCGGGCTCTCCGCATGGATGTCGAGCACCACCTTCGGCAGCCGATTGCGCCAGGCGAGGATCAGCCGGCCAAGCTCGATCAGGCGTGCGGTGCCGGGAAGGGGCGGAGCCAGATCGAGGATCGCCGGTACCTCGGCATCGAAGAAGCCGCTGTCGTCTTCGGTCTCGCCGAGCGCCTTGATGGTGGGCAGGATGGTGGAGCGGCCGCCGAGCAGGTCGACGAACTCGGACCGGAGCACGCGGGCCGAGCGCCGCGTCGGCACGAAGATCGTTACCCCCGCGAGCGGCAGGGGATCGGCCGGGTCGTAGCGGAAGTCCGGGGTCAGGCTACCGTCACAAAGCTTTTCGGCGAGCGTCTTCAGGAAGGGGAGACCGGGCGGGATCGTGAAGACGTTGGACCGGCGGCCACGCACGCTCATCCCTCCGGCTGGTGGCGGCGGATCGCCGCCTCCGCTTCGCCGATCGCCTCGGGCGTTCCGACTGTCATCCAGTGACCGTCGAGCAGCAGGCCGTAAAGACGGCCCTCTTCGGCGGCGCGATCGAAATAGATGTTGAGATTGAAGGCGTCGTCGGGCGCGTCGGCAAAGAGCCGGGAATGCAGCGCGATTGCACCGGCATAGACGACCGGGTTCGGCAGGCCTTCGGCGTAACGCGCGAGCTTGCCGTCGTCACCCAGCGAGAAATCCCGCTTGCCGTTGTGTCCGGTCGTATCCTCGTCGCGCACGCACAGGAGCAGCATATCCATGCGCTCCGCGTCGAAGGCGGCGGAGAGGCGCACCAGGTTGCTCGGCTTGCCCTTGGGCTCGCCGACCCAGAAGAGATCGGCATTCATCACCAGAACCGGACCTTCCGGCAGCAGTTTCAGCCCCTTGGCGAGACCGCCGCCGGAATTCATCAGGGCCTGGCGCTCGTCCGAAATCACGATCTCCGGGGCACTGCGTCGGCTGAGATGGCCTTCCATCTGGTCGGCGAAGTGGTGAACGTTGACCACCGCCGTGCTGACGCCGGCCTCGACCAGGAGGTCCAGGACGTAGTCGATCATCGGCTTGCCGGCGATCTCGACGAGCGGCTTCGGCATCGTGTTGGTGATCGGACGAAGACGGGTGCCGAGGCCCGCGGCGAGCACCATCGCATTGCTGATCGACATTGATTCTCTGTCAGTTCGCTGATTCGGAAACGAGGATTCCGGTCTTCATACACCAGTCGTGCAAGGGTTTCAGCGATTCATGTGAAAGCGCCGCCTTAAGATAGGCGAAAGTGCGCGGCATGTGTTTCATGTAGCCGGGCTTGCCGTCGCGCTGCATCAGCCGCACCCAGATGCCGACGAGCTTGCAGTTGCGCTGTGCCGACATCAGGTGCCAGTCGCGCAGGAACGTTGCCTCGTCGAAGCTGCCGCTGGCGCGCCGTTCGGCGAGATAGGTCTCCATCATCCGGCCTGCGAGCGAAGGCGCGATGGTGACGCGGGCATCCTGCACCAGGGACGCGACATCATAGGCGGTCGGGCCGATCATTGCGTCTTGGAAGTCGATGAGACCGATCCGGTCCAGGCCTTCGCGGTCGTCCCGCCAGATGATGTTCGGCGAGTGGAAGTCGCGCAGCAGCAGATTGGTTTCGGAGGTCCGCAGAAGGTCGATCAGGCCACCCCAGATTTCGCCGTATTCGCGTTTTTCGTCGTCGCTTGCCGCTTCGCCGCGTTTCCAGGGGAGATACCAGTCGGTCAGGAGCCGCGTCTCGATCTTCATCGCCGTCCGGTCGAAATCCGGAATGCGGTGGATCACAGTCGGCTCGACGCTGATCTCGGCCTCGGACCGTTCCGCGTGCAGGCGGGCAAGCAGCCGTGCGCTCTCGATGTAGCGTTCGTCGATCGGTTCTCCGTTCGCATCGAGAACGCCTCCCGAGCCGAGGTCCTCGATCAGGAGGATGCCCTCATCGAGATTGCGGGCGTAGATTTCAGGCGCCGCAAAGCCGCGGGCAATGAGCATCTGGTCGACGGCGACGAAGGGAACGACATCCTCGGCGATGTGCGCCAGTTGCTGATAGTACTTGCCGTCCTGAAGGATCGGGCCCGGCTTGTGCCGCGGCGAATCCATCAGAATCCGGCTAACGGAACCATCCGCCGGGTAAATGCGCTCATAGGCTCGGATCGAGGCGTCGCCACTCAGGTGCCGGCGCCGCGCTTTCGAATGTCCGTTCGTATCGAGAAACGCGCGGATCGCCAGCGTCCGGGCGATGCGCTGTAGCGTGGCATCAGGTGCCGAAATTTCGACGCGCCGTCCGTCCTTCTCGTGGGTGATGGCAAGCGTGATGCGGCTTGAGGGCAGGGCGTCGTCCGCCCGTTCCGGCCACTCAACCAGGCAGATGCCCTGCGACAGGGCTTCATCGAAGCCGAGTTCGTCGAGTTCGCTGGAATCGGCCAGCCGGTAAAGGTCAAAATGCGCGACGGGTATGCGCAGGTCGTAGCTCTGGACTAGGGTGAAGGTCGGGCTCGGCACTTCCAGGCCGTCGTCATCGGCGACGGCTCTGAGAAACGCGCGTGCCAAAGTGGATTTGCCGGCGCCGAGATCGCCCGAAAGGGCGACGCAGTCGCCAGGCTTCAGGGCGAGCGCCAGGTCTTCACCAAGCTCGATCGTTGCCGCCTCGTCCGCAAGATGGCGTTCGATCGCCGGCATTATTCGGCCGCGACGGTGGAGGGCACGTCGGCCGAGGGAATGCGGCAGGTTACTTCCGTGCCTTCGCCTTCCTTGCTGCGGATCGCGACAGTGCCGTGATGCAGGCTGACGAAGCTCTCGACGATTGAAAGCCCGAGCCCGGCGCCGCCGCGTTGGCCATGGCTTTCGAAGCGGTTGAAGACGGTGTCGAGCACGTCCTGCGGAATGCCGGGGCCGCTGTCGGAGACCGAGAAGATGAAGTCGCTGCCCTCGCGGCGGCAGGCCAGTTCGATGACGCTGCCATCGGGCGCGAAGTTCGCGGCATTGGTGAGCAGTTTGACGAAGATCTGCTTCAGGCGCTGCTGATCGGCGACCATCCGGCCGAGATTGTCGGGTGCTGCGATCCTCAGCGTGACGCCACTCTCGATCAGCCGGTCGGCCATCTGATGGGCGATGTCGTCGAGGAAGTCCGTCAGGCTGATGTCGGCGAGGTCGAGCTGGACGATACCGGCATCGACGGTCGCAAGATCGAGGATGTCGTTGACAATCGTCAGAAGCAGCGACGAGGACGTGGCGATGTGCTCGACATATTCGGCCTGGCGCTCGTTGAGGTCGCCGAAGGCAGGCGTCTTCAAGAGATCGGCGAAACCGATGATGTTGGTGAGCGGCGAGCGCAGCTCATAGGATACATGGTGCACGAAGTCGTTCTTCAGCGCGTCGGCCTTGCGCAGCGCCTCGTTCTTTTCGGTGAGCGCGCGCTCGACCCTGACGCTATCGGTGATGTTGACGAAGGTCAGCATTGTCTGGGCGTTCGGCAGCGGGATGACGGCGTAGTCGAGGATCAGCCCGGTGCGGAGTTCGAGAATGCCGCGGCTCGAGGGCCGTTCGTCGTCGAAGCTGGTGATGATGTGCGTGAAGCGCTTCCAGCCGTCCGGCTGGTCGTAGGAGAGTAGGCAGGCCTGTTCGATCGCCCGGATATGGGTGCCGGGTTTCGCTTCCGCCTCGCTGATACCCCAGATCGCGCGAAACGCTGGGTTCGACAGGCGGATGCGGCCGTCCGGACCGAACACGGCCACGCCTTCGGCCAGATGATCGATGGTTTCGCCCTGGACCTGGACGAGGGTGTTGTAGCGCGTTTCGAGATCAACCTTCTCGGTCAGGTTCTCGAACACCCAGGTAACGCCACCCTGCGGACGGGCGGTTGCAAAGACCCGCAGCGTCTGACCGTTCGGCAGGTGCCAGAGGTCGCTCTGCGTGTCGAGCGCCTGGTAGACCGACAGCGCGTTCGCCTTCCACTGTTTCCAGTTGAGCTGTTCCGGCAATTGGCCGCCGGCGCGCAGCCGGTCGAGCACTTCGCCGTTGTCCGGCTTGCGCTCGAGGAAGCCGATATCGAGGTTCCACAGGCGCTGGAAGGCCTGGTTGTAGAACTGCAGACGCTGGTTGCCGTCGAAGATCGCGACGGGCGTCGCCAGATGGTCGAGCGTTTCCGCATGGCTCTTGAGCGTGCGGTTGAGCTCTTCACGCACGGCCTCGATGCCCGAGATATCGACTGCGATACCGGCCGAACCAGCAGCGCTGCGGGCGTCGACGACGTCGAAGAAGGTGCGATTGCCGCGCACGACGGTCGAGACCTTGTCGTGGAAAGGCGTATCGAAGGTCGAGACCGACCGGATCTTTTCACGCGCGACGGTCGCAAGCAGTTCGCGCTTCTCCGCGACGGCGGTGGTGACATCGGGCGCCTCGACGGCGTCGGCATAGGCTTCGTTGACCCAGACGAGCGCGCCGTCGGTGCCGCGCTGCCAGACGGGCAGGTCGATCGCGTCGAGGAGCGTATGGAAGGAGCGAAGCGCGGCATTGAGCCGATCGTGTTCGAGCTTCAGTTCGGCGAGCTCCGCCCGCATGTTGTTGAGCGCGATGAAGCGCACGAAGGCGCGGCCGCCGGAAACGCGTCCCTGAGCCTCCAGCACTTCGTTGCGCTGTGTTTCAATGACGAGATCGAAGCTGCGGGCCTGGGTGCGCAGCGCCTCGATCGATTTTTCCAGCTCGCCGGCGGACTGCGCTTTGACCCAGCGGCCGAAGGCCAGGAAGTCGCGATCGTCGGAAGGCGCGCCGGTTTCCGCTGGCAGCTGGCCGAGCAGTTCGGCGCGTTCAAGCAGTCCGTCCCAGATGACGATCCGGCGGTTCTTGTCGGCGACCAGCGCCTGGTAGCGCGAGAGGCGCTGGTTGGCGTCGGAAAGGTCGGACCTAAGCTCGCGGTTTTCCGCCTCGATGTTGCCGCGCTGGCGGATCAGCCAGATCGCCGAGATCATCGCGGCGGAAATGACGCCGATCAGCACGGAAAAGGTGACGACCTCCGACGAGCCGAAGATGCCGGCCTTTTGCGGGACAACCTGGGCCAGTGCGTCCGTGGCGGTGAAAAGCGTGGTGCCGGCCAAAAGGCGGCGCAGGAATTTCGGACCCTTGCGGCGGATGGCCGGAAAATCTGTCTGGTCTTTGTTCATGGCGCTGCCATCCCCGTCTGTCCGAAGGGTGCTGCCGGCCTTGCTGCGCCTTGCACAGTTCCACCGGGGCCCTGTTCAAGGGTCCGCGTCAGTTCCGCTTGCATCCCCGGTCTGTCTCCGTCTGTTTGCCGCTAATTCGACAAGACATCCCATCCGCGATGCCCAAGGTCCGCACCGGCATCACGAATCAATGGGTTAGAGCATACTTCCTAGTCGAATCGTCGGGAAGGGAGAGGCCCAAAAAAGCGGCCGCGCTCTCTTGTCAAGAACGCGGCCACAAGATGTTGTGGATTGCCCGGGTAACGATTAGTACCGGTAGTGCTCAGCCTTGAACGGGCCCTGGGTCTTCACGCCGATGTAGTCGGCCTGCTCTTCGGAAAGTTCCGAGAGCTTGGCGCCGAGCTTCTTCAGGTGCAGGCGAGCGACCTTCTCGTCGAGCGCCTTCGGCAGGACATAGACTTCGTTCTTGTACTTCTCACCCTTGGTGAAGAGCTCGATCTGAGCCAGGACCTGGTTGGAGAACGAGGCCGACATCACGAAGGACGGGTGACCGGTGGCGTTGCCGAGGTTGAGCAGGCGACCTTCCGACAGAAGGATCATGCGGTTGCCCTTCGGGAACTCGATCATGTCGACCTGCGGCTTGATGTTCGTCCACTTGAGGTTACGCAGAGCCGAGACCTGGATCTCGTTGTCGAAGTGGCCGATGTTGCCGACGATCGCCATGTCCTTCATCTCGCGCATGTGGTCCATGCGGATGACGTCCTTGTTGCCGGTCGTCGTGATGAAGATGTCGGCCGAAGAAACGACGTCTTCGAGCTGAACGACTTCGAAACCGTCCATGGCAGCCTGGAGCGCGCAGATCGGGTCGATTTCTGTGACCTTGACGCGGGCGCCGGCGCCCGAGAGCGAGGCAGCCGAACCCTTGCCGACGTCGCCGTAACCGCAGACAACGGCGACCTTGCCGGCCATCATCACGTCGGTGCCGCGACGGATACCGTCAACCAGCGATTCCTTGCAGCCGTACTTGTTGTCGAACTTCGACTTGGTAACGCTGTCGTTGACGTTGATCGCCGGGAACGGCAGCAGGCCCTTGGCCTGGAGCTGATACAGACGGTTGACGCCGGTGGTGGTTTCTTCGGTCACGCCCTTGATCGCGTCGCGCTGCTTGGTGAACCAGCCCGGCGAAGCGGCAAGGCGCTTCTTGATCTGTGCGACGAGGATTTCTTCTTCTTCCGAACCCGGGTTCGAAAGCACGTCCTCGCCGGCTTCGGCGCGGGCGCCGAGCAGGATGTACATGGTGGCGTCGCCACCATCGTCGAGGATCATGTTGGAAACGCCGCCGTCGGCCCACTGGAAGATCTTGTCCGTGTAGGTCCAGTATTCTTCGAGCGTCTCACCCTTGACGGCGAAGACCGGAACGCCGCTGGCGGCGATTGCGGCTGCGGCGTGATCCTGGGTCGAGAAGATGTTGCAGGAGGCCCAGCGCACGTCGGCGCCCAGCGCAACCAGCGTCTCGATGAGGACGGCGGTCTGGATGGTCATGTGCAGCGAGCCGGTGATGCGCGCGCCCTTCAGCGGCTTCGAAGCGCCAAACTCTTCGCGGCAGGCCATCAGGCCCGGCATTTCCGTTTCGGCGATCGCAATTTCCTTGCGTCCGAAATCGGCGAGTCCGATGTCGGCGACAATGTAGTCCTGAGTGGTGGTCATGGAGTTCTCCGGGCTGATCTCTTCAAGCCGCGCGGCCTTGGGCCATCGCCGCGGCGCGATTATGCCTCCCACGCCTATACGACGCGGTGAGAGTGCGACCGATCTATCAGGATTCAGGGTGAAGAGCAACCGTGATATAAAGAAGTCTTTATATCTTTATATTGCTGTCAGATTTCTTCGCCGAACTTGTCGGCGACCAGCGCGTCGAGCGCATTCAGCGCCTCTTCGGCCTGCACGCCGCTGGCCGTCACGCAAACGCTGCAGCCGGTGCTGGCGGCCAGCATCATCAGCCCCATGATCGAGGTTCCGCCAACGGTCATGCCGTCCTTCGAAACGGTGATCTCGGCGTCATAGGCCTCGACCGTCTGCACGAACTTTGCTGACGCCCGCGCATGCAGGCCTCGCTTGTTGATGATCAGCAGTTCGCGCGTCAGCGACATGTCGGGGCGGTGATCCATTACTTTCCACTCAGGACGCGGCTGGCGACGTTGATGTACTTCCGTCCGGCTTCCGAGGCCTCGACCAGTGCCTTGTCCATGTCGCTCTCGCCGCGCACGCCGGCGAGCTTGATCAGCATCGGCAGGTTGACGCCGGCGATCACTTCGACCGTGCCGCTGCGCATTACCGAGATGGCGAGGTTGGAAGGGGTCCCGCCGAACATGTCGGTGAGAATGATCACGCCGTTGCCTTCGTCGACATTGGTGACCGCGTCGAGGATATCCTGCCGACGCTGGTCCATGTCGTCCTCGGGGCCGATGCAGACGGTCTCTATAGCTTTTTGCGGACCGACAACATGCTCAAGCGCATGTCGAAATTCCTCAGCCAGCTTGCCATGGGTGACAAGCACAAGTCCGATCATGGGTATCTTCGCTCCAACTGCACACGCAATTCACTGATGGCCAGATATCGCAATGCAGCAATTTCGTCCACCTGTTGGGGAGGGCATCTTGGCAAGGAAAAGGGGAAGTGCAAGCCAAAAATGCCGAAAAACCGGTCGCGCTGACGGTAAATCGGGCTAGAAACCTATTTTTTCAGCGATGAGCGCCTGCAAAATATTGAGAACCTGTGCGCCATCTTCAACGGGAACGCGAACAATCGGCAATGCTCGCCCGAGTGGCAGGGGCAATGTCTCATCATCAGGCGGTAGGCGCGGGTCGAATGGGGCGCTGATGGGTAGCAAGGCCCAGTCCATCACGGCGCTGGGCACGGTTTCGATCGTGCCGATCCCGGCGCCGCGGATTTCGATAAGGCCGTGAATGGAGGGCGGGCAGCGCGCCACGATCCGGTCGTGTTCGAGCGTAAGATCCACTCGGTCATCGGCGACCAGCGCTGCAAAATGTCCGGCCTGCCGGGCGGCCGTGATGCAGGCGAGCGCCAGTCTGGATTTGCCGGAGCCGGACGGCCCGGTGATCAGGAAGCCGCGCGTCCCGAGCACGATCGCAGTGCCGTGGACATTGGCGCGGGCTGTTGTCACGCGTGCGGCTCGGCGGGAAGGGACAGGATGAAGCGGGCGCCGGCGATACGGCCATCCGGTCCGGCGATGTTTTCGGCCTTGAGCGTGCCGCCATGGGCTTCGGCGATCTGCCTGGAGATCGACAGCCCGAGGCCGGAATTCTGGCCAAAGTCCTCGCCTTCCGGACGGTCGGTATAGAAGCGCTCGAAAATGCGGTCGATGTCTTCGGCCTGGATGCCGGGACCATTGTCCTCGATATAGACGAGGCAGCGTGAGCGCGAGCGCGTCAGGCGCACGACGATCCGCCCGCCGTCCTCGGGCACGAAGGACCGGGCGTTTTCGATCAGGTTGGTAATGATCTGGCCGATGCGCAGGTCGTAGCCGCTGACGGCAAAGCGCGCCTTGGGGCTGTCCTTGCGGTCGATGACGAAGTCGAGCAGCACCGACTTCTTCTTGCTGCGGACCTGGCGCGAGATATCGACGAGGTCGCCGAGAAGTTTTTCCAGATCGATCGTCTTGGCGTCGCTGCGGGCAAGTTCCGCGTCGAGACGCGAGGCGTCGGAGATATCGCTGATCAGGCGGTCGAGGCGCCGGACGTCGTGCTGGATGACATCCATTAGCCGCTTCTTCGATTCGTCGGTGCGCGCCAAAGGCAGCGTCTCGACGGCGCTGCGCAACGAGGTGAGGGGATTTTTCAGCTCGTGGCTGACGTCGGCGGCAAAGTTCTCGATCGCGGCGATCCGGTCGTAGAGCGCAGTCGTCATCTCACGCAGCGCGACCGAAAGGTTGCCGATCTCGTCCTGGCGCGAGGAGAAGTCGGGAATTTCCTCGCGCTCCTTGGCGCCGCCGCGGCGCACGCGCACGGCGGCTGCAGCCAGGCGCCGCAGCGGATTGGCGATCGTCGACGACAGAAGCAGCGACAGGATGATGTTGACGAGGGCCGCGACGCCGAAGACGCGGATGATGGCGAGACGCTCAGCCTGGACGATCTTGTCGATGTCGCCGGCCTGGGTCGAAAGCAGGAGCACGCCGAGAACGGCGCGGAAGCGCTGAACAGGCACCGCCACGGAAACGATGAGCTCGCCCTTCTCGGTAACGCGTTCGACATAGCCGCGCACGCCCGTCAGCGCATTGGTGACCTCGGGATAGATCGAGCCGTTGCCACCCGGCGGTTCCTTGTAGAGCGGCAGGTTGCCCGGCTGCAAAAGCTTGTTCAGCCAGCTGTTGAGCTTTTCGCCGATGCCCGTCGATTCCGGCTCGATCGGCGGCAGGTCGAAGCGCAGCACCTGGCCGCCGCTATAGAGATGGCGCGAATCGAGCAGCAGGTCGGCGTCCGCATCGAACAGGCGGGCGCGGGTGCGCGTCGGCGAGATCAGGCGCCTTAGAACTGGCGCGACGCGTTCCTGGATGATCGGGAAGTCGAGGTCCTCGTCGCTCGGCAGCGGCGTGATGCTCTGGCCGGCCTGCAGTTCCAGCAGCTTTTCGGGATCGATGGTGATCGAATTGGTATCGACGGAAGCGGAGGCCGAGATCGCGCCGGCGATGATTTCGCCCTGGGTCAAAAGGCTTTCGACGCGCGCATCGATCAGCCCCTCGCGGAACTGGTTGAGGTACATGATGCCGCCGACCAGAACGACGAGCGCTACCAGGTTGAAGAAGACGATACGGCGGGTGAGGCTCGAGAAGACGGCATTGCCGAAGAGACGACGAATGAGCGTGAAGGGATGCGCCCAGCGGCGCTGGCCCTTCAGTGCCTGGGCACGCCCGTCATTGTCTTCAATGTCGCCCTGCAAGACTTCTACCAAATGTCCCGCTCCCGCGCGGACTGTCCTTCATAATCGTTCGATGGCGGCGGCGCTGCCGGCCGGTTGCGCCGCCTTCCATGGTTTTGATCCGAAGAGGGCGGAGATCGTGTCGAGCCTCACAGGAGGCCGTCACCATCGCGCCGCTTCAAATGCGCCACTCTGGGCGCAATGGCAAGCCCCGTGGCTCAGGCACTCTCCCGGAAACGATAGCCGACACCGTAAAGCGTCTCGATCATGTCGAAGTCGTTGTCGACCATCTTGAACTTCTTGCGCAGCCGCTTGATGTGGCTGTCGATGGTGCGGTCGTCGACATAGACCTGTTCGTCATAGGCCGCGTCCATCAGTGCGTCGCGGCTCTTTACCACGCCCGGGCGCTGCGCCAGCGAATGAAGAATGAGGAATTCCGTCACCGTCAGCGTCACCGGCTCGCTCTTCCAGGTGCAGGTGTGGCGCTCCTGGTCCATCACCAGCTGCCCACGCTCGAGCGAGCGCGACGGCGCGTCGGTTGCCTTGACGGTATTGTTCGTGTTGGCCGCCGCGGCTTCGCGGTTGGCGGCGCGGCGCAGGATCGCCTTGACGCGTTCGACCAGCAGGCGCTGCGAGAACGGCTTGGTGATGAAGTCGTCGGCGCCCATCTTCAGGCCGAAAAGTTCGTCGATCTCTTCATCCTTGGAAGTGAGAAAGATCACCGGCAGGTCCGACTTCTGCCTCAGGCGGCGCAGCAATTCCATGCCGTCCATGCGCGGCATCTTGATGTCGAAGATCGCAAGCTGCGGCGGCCGGGCGAGCAGACCTTCGAGCGCGGAAGCGCCGTCGGTATAGGTCTCGACCTTGTAGCCCTCCGCCTCCAGGGCGATGGATACGGACGTCAGAATATTCCGGTCATCATCGACAAGCGCGATGGTCTGCATCGTGTTCAACTCCGTCTTTTGAGGTGCCGGTCCCGTCCCCGAAACTCCGGCATTCGCGAGTCACGGGTGCGTTAGTGAGTATAAAGGTGGAACAAATTGTGGCGAAGCCCAAAAAGCACCTGTCGTAACGATAGGATAGGTCCCGTCAGATCGGTGTTCGGGATGTCGATTTCAACCGATTAAAAAAACGATAATTTTCTTTAAATCGATTAATATACTGAAATCATTATTCTTTTTTTGACGTCGCCTTGTTTTTGAGCGAGCATGCAAGTAAGGTCCGGCGAAATTCAACGCCAATGGCCAAACACGAAGGAAGCTTGACCATGGAGCAACTCGGCACTCGCAATCTCGCGAACGGCTTGGAAAAACTCGGCTTTATCGACCTGGAAACGGTTCGGTACAACCTCGAAGCCGCAGAGCTTTATGAGGAAGCTCTTCGCCGCGGCGAGGCCGAACTGACGGCACACGGTGCGCTCGTTGCCCGCACCGGCCAGCACACCGGTCGCTCGCCGAAGGATAAGTTCGTCGTTCGCGATGCGAACACCGACGACCAGATCTGGTGGGACAACAACAAACCAATGTCGCCGGAGCATTTCGCTCTGCTGCGCAAGGACATGCTCGAGCATGCCAAGGGCATGTCGCTCTACGTGCAGGACCTGGTTGGCGGCGCCGACGCCGACAACGCGCTGCCGACGCGCGTCGTGACCGAGTACGCTTGGCATTCGCTGTTCATCCGCAACCTGCTGATTCGTCCGGCCCGCGAAGCGCTCGGCGCCTTCCTGCCGAAGCTGACGATCATCGATCTGCCGAGCTTCAAGGCTGATCCGGAGCGCTACGGCTGCCGCACCGAGACGGTCATCGCCTGCGATTTCACCAACGGCCTGATCCTCATCGGCGGCACCTCCTATGCCGGCGAGATGAAGAAGTCGGTCTTCACCGTCCTCAACTACCTGCTGCCGAAGAAGGGCGTCATGCCGATGCACTGCTCGGCAAACGTCGGCCCGGCCGGCGACACCGCGATCTTCTTCGGCCTTTCCGGCACCGGCAAGACGACGCTTTCGGCCGATCCGACCCGCACGCTGATCGGCGACGACGAGCACGGCTGGGGCGAGCAGGGCGTCTTCAACTTCGAGGGCGGTTGCTACGCCAAGGCGATCCGCCTGTCGGAAGCGGCCGAGCCGGAAATCTACGCCACGACCCGCCGCTTCGGCACGGTCATGGAAAACGTCGTGCTCGACGAGCGCCGCGTGCCTGATTTCGACGACGGTTCGCTGACGGAAAATACCCGTTGCGCCTATCCGCTCGACTTCATCCCGAACGCCAGCGACACCGGCACCGCACCGCAGCCGCGCACCATCATCATGCTGACGGCCGACGCCTTCGGCGTGATGCCGCCGATCGCCAAGCTGACGCCGGAACAGGCGATGTACCACTTTCTGTCCGGCTACACCGCCAAGGTCGCCGGCACCGAAAAGGGCGTCACCGAGCCGGAAGCTACCTTCTCGACCTGCTTCGGCGCGCCGTTCATGCCGCGTCACCCGTCGGAATACGGCAACCTCTTGAAGGACCTGATCGCCAAGAACGGCGTCACCTGCTGGCTGGTCAACACCGGCTGGACCGGCGGCGCCTACGGCACCGGCAGCCGCATGCCGATCAAGGTGACGCGCGCTCTGCTCGCGGCCGCCCTTGACGGCTCGCTGAACGCTTCGGAACTGCGCACCGACGCCAACTTCGGCTTTGCCGTTCCGGTCTCGGTTCCGGGCGTCGACGACGGCATCCTCGACCCGCGCTCGACCTGGGCCGACGGTGCAGCCTATGACGCACAGGCCCGCCGCCTCGTCGACATGTTCATCACGAACTTCGCCAAGTTCGAGAGCCATGTGGACGGCAGCGTCCGCGACGCTGCTCCGGGCACCAAGATCGCCGCCGAATAAACATTGTCGGCTATGATTCACGTGAAACCCGGTCCTTGTGGCCGGGTTTTTCGCGTTTGTGCCTGCTGTATTTCCCCTCGAAAGCCCTTCGATTAAAGGGGAGCCAAAGTGCTGTGGCGACCTTTGCGCGTCCGATGGGCCGCGCGGCGCCGCAGTGTTTTCAACGGGTTCGCTCTGTGCCATAGATCGGGCCGAGGTGAACCATGGCCAGCGACCCGCTCTACATAAACGACAATATCGTGATTGCCGGCTGGGAGCTGACGGAGCAGTTCGTGCTGGCCGGCGGCCCGGGCGGGCAGAACGTCAACAAGGTGTCGACCGCCGTCCAGCTCTTCTTCAACGTCCAGGCGTCTCCGGCGCTTTCCGACCGTATCAAGGCCAATGCCCTGAAGATCGCCGGCAAGCGCGCCTCGAAAGAGGGCGTGCTGATGATCGAGGCGAGCCGCTTTCGCAGCCAGGAGCGCAACCGCGAGGATGCGCGCGAGCGGCTGAAGGAGTTGATCCTCAAAGCCGCCGAGCCCCCACCGCCGCCGCGCAAGAAGACCAGGCCAACGCGCGGCTCCGTCGAGCGGCGTCTCAAGGAGAAGTCCGGGCGCGGGGAGATCAAGAAGCTCAGGGGCCGGCCTGGAGGCGATTGATTCTTTTTGCGGCTCCCTTGCCTTTTGGCGGGCAGCGCCCTCTCTTATCGAGCAGTGTTTTCGCAAAAGGAGATATTCATGGGTCTTTTCAGCTTTATCAAGAACGCCGGCAAGAAGCTTGGCATCGGCGGCGACGACGATGCTCCGGATGCCGAAAGCGTTCAGAAGGAACTTGCATCCCACGATCTCGGCACGAAGGACGTGCAGGTGGAAGTGGCCGGTGACAAGGTCGTGCTGAAGGGTGTCGTGAAGGACCAGAGCGTCTTCGAAAAGGCGGTCGTCGCCGTCGGCAACACGCTCGGCGTGTCCGCGGTCGAGGCCTCCGAACTCAAGGTCGCCGATGCCGGCGCAGCACCTGCTCCGGCAAAAGCGCCCGTCTTCTATACGGTCAAGAAAGGCGACAACCTCTGGAAGATCGCCGAGGCGCAGTACGGCAAGGGCAAGGGCGCCAAGCACACGGTGATCTTCGAAGCCAACAAGCCGATGCTGACCCATCCGGACAAGATCTATCCCGGCCAGGTTCTGCGCATTCCGGATCTGGATGCGGCCTGAGCGTGTCCTTTAGGCGGTCTCTTGCAATTGCCGCGCTGGCGAGCCTCTGGCTTGCCGGCGTTTCTCTGGCGCAGCCCTTTCGTGAACCCGCCAAGGGCAGCACGGAGCGTGCCGCCATCCTCGACGCGATCCGTCCCGCGGTAGAGGCGGAGATGCGCGGTCCGGTCGAATTCGTCGTCACCGCCATGCGTGCCGCGCCCAACTGGGCCTTCATGCAGGTCGAGCCGCAGCGTCCCGGTGGCGGATCCATCGACCTGTCGCAAACCGGGTTGCGTGACGAGGCCGACATGATGGATGGTCTGACGGTGTTCGCACTCGTCAGCTTCCAGAATGGCCGCTGGAACCTGGTCGATCACGTTGTCGGGCCGACGGATGTTGCCTATGCCGGCTGGCCGCTGCGCTATGGCGTTCCGGCTGCACTTCTCGGCCTGGAGCAATAGGGGCTTTCAAATGCAGGTGCTCCCGAAAGGGATCAGACATATTCCGGGCTATCTCGATCGCGCCCGACAGGAACAACTGGTCGAGGCGATAAGGTCCGTCGTTGCCGAAGCGCCGCTGTTCGTCCCGGAAATGCCGAAGACCGGCAAACCCATGTCGGTCCGCATGACCAATTGCGGTGCGCTTGGCTGGGTGACCGACCGCGATCGCGGCTATCGTTACCAGGCTCAACATCCGCTGACCGGCCGTCCCTGGCCGGCGATTCCGGATGTGCTGATCGATATCTGGCAGGCGGTTTCCGCCAGCAACAAGACCCCGGAAGCCTGTCTGGTGAACTTCTACTCCGAGGAGGCCCGCATGGGGCTGCACCAGGACCGCGACGAACGCGATCTGGAAACGGCCGTGGTGTCGATCTCGCTCGGCGACAGCTGCCTGTTTCGCGTCGGCGGCAATACGCGCGGCGGCCAGACCATGTCTTTCCGGCTGGAAAGCGGCGATGTCGTGGTGCTGGGTGGGGAAGGGCGGCTCGCCTTCCATGGCGTCGACCGCATCTATCCGAGCACGTCGACGCTGCTGAAGAATGGCGGGCGGGTCAACCTGACGCTCCGCCGCGTCAATCCCTAATGATGCGCTGAAAGCTCAGAGCTTCCTGAGCGCCACCTTTTCCGTCAGGTGGTTCGGGCCCTTCTGCAGGATCAGGTCGGCGCGCGGGCGCGTCGGCAGGATGTTCTGGTGCAGGTTCTTCAGGTTGATGTTGTGCCAGAGCCCTTCGGCAATGGCACGGGCCGCATCCTCGCTGATGGTCGCGTAGCGGTGGAAGTAGGATTCCGGGTTCTTGAAGGCGGTTTCGCGCAGCCGCATGAAGCGGTTGACGTACCAGCTGTGGATCAGGCTTTCCTCGGCGTCGATATAGATCGAGAAATCGAAGAAATCCGACACCATCGGCACGATCTTGCCGTCGGCCGGCAGGTTGCGCGACTGCAGAACGTTGATGCCTTCGAAGATCAGGATATCCGGCCGGTCGATGACCGTGTACTGGTCGGGCAGCACGTCATAGGTCAGGTGCGAGTAGCTTGGCGCCTTGACGTTCGGCTGGCCCGCCTTGATCGCCGACAGGAAGCGTAGAAGCGCGCCGACGTCGTAGCTCTCCGGAAAGCCCTTGCGGTCCATCATGTTTTCGCGCTGGAGCACGGCGTTCGGATAGAGGAAGCCGTCTGTCGTCACCAAGTCGACCTTCGGGCTCGACGGCCAACGCGCCAGAAGCTGTGCCAGGATACGGGCCGTGGTCGACTTGCCGACGGCGACCGATCCGGCAATGCCGATGACGAAGGGGGTCTTCGTCTCGGACATGCTGAGGAAGCGCTTGCGCTGCTCAAAGAGCATCTGCGACGATTCCACATGGGTCGAAAGCAGGCGTGACAGCGACAGGTAGATCTGCCGCACTTCGCCGAGATCGACCGGGTCGTTCAGCGAGCGCAGGCGCTGCACCTCGTCGGCCGTCAGCGTCATCGGCGTGTCGGCACGGAAGCGCGACCACTCCTCGGCGGTAAAGAAGTGATAGGGCGAAGTGTCCCGCTTCTGCAGATTGTCCGGCAGGTCGGCCGCTTCGATGTCTTTCGCCGCTATCGTCATGGGGTCTGCCGATTTGCCTTTTCCTGCAGGCCGGATTGGTTGGTCCGCCGCTGAAGTTCGTTGAGCACATCCTGCAACGGAACGTCGGCGATCTTCAATACGACCATCAGATGATAGATGAGATCGGCGCTTTCGGCGACGAGATTCGCGCGGTCGTTGCTGATCGCGGCGATCACCGTCTCGACCGCTTCCTCGCCGAGTTTCTTGGCTGCCTTCGGCTGGCCGCCGGCGACCAGCTTTGCCGTCCAGGATTGGTCCGGGGCCGCCTGCGCGCGTGTTGCGACGATGGCCTCGAGGTCGGAAAGAGTGAAATCTGCCATGGAAGATCCTGAAGCTCAGTCGAGGCGCATGGCGATGCCATGCTCGGCCATATAGCGCTTGGTTTCGCCAATGCTATAGGTGCCGAAATGGAAGATGGAGGCGGCGAGAACGGCGGTTGCGTGACCGTCCCTGATGCCGGCGACCATGTGGTCGAGCGTGCCGACGCCGCCGGACGCAATCACTGGCGCGCGCACCGCATCGGCAACGGCGCGGGTCAGCGCGATGTCGTAGCCGCTCTTGGTGCCGTCGCGATCCATCGAGGTCAGGAGGATCTCACCGGCGCCGAGATCGACCACCCGGCGGGCAAAATCGATCGCGTCGATGCCGGTCGGCTGGCGTCCGCCGTGGGTAAAGATCTCCCAGCGATCGGCTTCGCCGTCCGCCGAGACCTTCTTGGCGTCGATCGCAACGACGATGCACTGGTTGCCGAACTTGTCTGCCGCTTCTGCGACGAATTCCGGGTTCTTCACCGCGGCCGTGTTGATCGACACCTTGTCGGCGCCGGCCAGAAGCAGCTTGCGGATATCAGAAACCTGGCGCACGCCGCCGCCGACGGTCAGCGGCATGAAGCATTGTTCGGCGGTGCGGGCGATGACGTCGAAGATCGTCTCGCGATTGTCCGAGGACGCAGTGATGTCGAGGAAGCAGAGTTCGTCGGCGCCGGCGGCGTCATAGGCGCGGGCCGCCTCCACCGGGTCGCCGGCGTCGATCAGGTCGACGAAGTTGACACCCTTGACGACACGGCCGTCCTTGACGTCGAGGCAGGGGATAACGCGGGCTTTCAGCGTCATGGTTCAAGCCTTTCTCGCGGCGCGGATCAGATCCAGCGCCTCCTGCGGGTCGATACGGCCGTCGTAGAGCGCGCGGCCGGAGATGGCGCCCTCGAGCTTGCGTGCATCCGGCTCGACCATACGCCTGATATCGTCCATCGAGGCGAGGCCACCAGACGCGATGACAGGAATGGAAACCGCGTCCGCCAGTTCCAGCGTCGAGGCCCAGTTGATGCCGGTCAGGATGCCGTCGCGGTCGATGTCGGTATAGATGATCGCCGAAACGCCAGCGCCCTCGAACTTTTTGGCAAGCTCGATCACGCCGAGTTCGGATGCCTCGGCCCAGCCTTCGACGGCGACCTTGCCGCCCTTGGCGTCGATGCCGACGGCGACCTTGCCCGGGAACTTGGCGCAGGCTTCGATGACGAGCGCCGGATCACGAACGGCGACGGTGCCGAGGATGACGCGGGCAAGCCCGCGCGACAGCCAGTTTTCGATATGGTCGAGTGTGCGGATGCCGCCGCCAAGCTGCACCGGGTTCTTGGTCGCCTTGAGAATGGCGTCGACGGCGGCACCGTTGACCGTCTCGCCGGCAAAGGCGCCGTTCAAGTCGACGACGTGCAGCCATTCGAAGCCCTGGTCTTCGAAGGCAAGGGCCTGGGCCGCCGGGTCGGGGTTGTAAACCGTCGCCTGGTCCATGTCGCCGAGCTTCAGGCGCACGCATTGCCCGTCTTTCAGGTCGATCGCGGGAAAAAGGATCATGGGTCTGTCCAATCAGTCGTGCGAAAGCTCAGGGCTTCCAGCGCAGGAAATTCGAGATGAGGGCGAGGCCGAGCGCCTGGCTCTTTTCCGGGTGGAACTGTGAGCCCGCCTTGTTGCCGTTGGCGACGAAGGCCGTGACCGGTCCGCCATAGTCGGCCTCGGCGACCACGTCGGCCGCGTTCTCGGCGGCCAGATGGTACGAATGCACAAAATAGGCATGCAGACCGGCTTCGCCAACACGGATGCCGTCAAACAGTGGATGCTCGCGTTTGAGCTTCAGCGTGTTCCAGCCGATCTGCGGGATCTTCAACGTCGTGTCGGCGGGCGTCATTTCGACGACATCGCCGGGGATCCAGCCGAAACCATGGGTGATGGTCTTCTCAAGCCCGCGCGACGACATCAGCTGCATGCCGACGCAGATGCCGAGGAACGGCCGGCCAGCCTGTTCGACCGCCTCCGTCAACGCTTGCTCCATGCCGTCGACGGCGGCAAGGCCGCGGCGGCAATCGGCATACGCGCCGACGCCCGGAAGCACGATGCGGTCGGCGCTCGCCACCCGCTCCGGCTTGTCGGTAAGGTCGATCTCGGCTGCAATGCCGGCTTCGCGGGCGGCCCGTTCAAAGGCCTTGGTGGCCGAGCGCAGGTTGCCCGAGCCGTAATCGATGATGGCGACGCGCATCAGCGTTCTCCGTAGGAATCAAAAAGGCCGAGACCAGGGCCGCCACTTGAGGGCTTGCGCACGGTCCAGTCGGCCGGGGAAGGGGCGGCGGGCTTGGTTTCGTTCGAAGCCAGGCGCGTGAAATAGATCTCTTCGGCCGCTTCGAGATTGGGCGCCGGCACGATGGAGCGTAGCGTCCAGTCACGGGCCGTCAGGCTGCGCGCCACCAGAACAGGTCCTTCGAGCGCCACCACCAGCCGAAGCGCGAGGTGCGCCAGGAGAGACGGCAAGAAGCCGCTCTCGTGGTTCGACAGGAATATTAACGAGATCTGCAGAACAGCAACTGCGATGCCGATTGCCCATTGGCGCTTGGCGAGAAGCCAGAGCGCCGGGAAAAGGAAGGCCCACCAGGAAAAGCCGTCGGCGACGAAGCGCGCCCGCTCGTCGTTGGCGCGCGCACCCGGCGGGGTGAGGATCATGTAAGAAGCCATGAGTCAAAGCCAGTGACTGGCCGCTTAGGCAAGGGTCCCCTTGGTCGAGGGAACGCGGCCGGCCTGGCGCGGGTCGATTTCTGTTGCGGTGCGGAGCACGCGGGCGACGGACTTGAAGCAGGTCTCGGCGATATGATGGTTGTTGGCGCCGTAGATGTTCTGGATATGCAGCGTGATCCCGGCGTGCTGGGCGAGCGCCTGGAAGAATTCGCGCACGAGTTCCGTGTCGAAGGTGCCGATCTTCGGCGAGCTGAAGGTCACGTTCCAGACGAGGAACGGCCGGCCGGAAACGTCCACAGCCGCGCGCGTCATCGTCTCGTCCATGGCAAGGTCGAGCGAAGCGTAGCGGGTGATGCCGCGCCGGTCGCCGAGCGCCTTGGCAATCGCCTGGCCGATGGCAATGCCGGTGTCCTCGACCGTATGGTGATCGTCGACATGCAGGTCGCCGTCCGTCTTGATCTCCATGTCGATCAGCGAATGTCGGGCGAGCTGGTCCAGCATATGGTCGAAGAAACCGACGCCGGTCGAAATCTTGGAGATTCCGGTGCCGTCGATGTTGACCGATACGGATACCGCGGTTTCGTTGGTCTTTCGCGAAACCTCTGCGGTGCGGCTGGACGTGGCTTCTGCCATCGGGCTCTCCTGTATACGCTGACGCGGCTCCTTATCAGGCAAAAGCTGAAATATCCAGAACTTGAACGGTCGATTCGAATCATCCGGTGCCGGCCGCCGAACGAAGATTGCGCCGGCGGCCTGTTGCCATTTGCAAACCTGTCTGCCGTACTTACATAGGCCTCAAGCAACCAGGCTCGTGTCACGAGCCGCAATGCCCCGCGTATCAGGGGCCCACGGGTAATTTCATGAGCGAACACAATCCCTACGGAACGATGCATGCGACGACCATCATCACGGTACGCAAGGATGGCAAGGTGGTGATGGCTGGCGACGGCCAGGTGAGCCTCGGCCAGACCGTGATGAAGAGCAACGCGCGCAAGGTGCGGCGGCTTGCCAAGGGCGACGTGATTGCCGGTTTTGCCGGCGCCACCGCCGATGCCTTCACGTTGCTGGAACGGCTCGAAGCCAAGCTCGAGCAGTATCCCGACCAGCTGATGCGCGCTGCCGTCGAGCTCGCCAAGGACTGGCGCACCAACAAGTATCTGCGCAATCTCGAAGCGATGATGCTGGTCGCCGACAAGTCGATCACGCTGGCGATCACCGGCAATGGCGACGTTCTCGAACCCGAGCACGGCACGATCGCCATCGGATCGGGCGGCAACTACGCCTTTGCCGCGGCCCGCGCCCTGATGGATAGCGACAAGTCGGCCGAAGACATCGCCCGCCGGGCGCTGCAGATCGCCGGCGACATTTGCGTCTACACCAACCACAATATCGTCGTGGAGACACTGGATGCCCAATGAGCCCGCGCATGTCAGTTTCGTGCCGGTGGTCGATGACGATCTGCCGATGCTGCATGCCTGGCTGAGTGAACCGCATGTGCGGCAATGGTGGGGCGACCCGGACAAGGAAGTGGCGCTGATCCGCGAAGGCTGTGAGACGGGCGAAGTGGAAGGCTTCATCTTCCACGTGGCCGGCAAGCCGGCGGGCTACATCCAGTCCTGGGTGCCGGCCCAATACCCGGACGACGAGCCCTGGGCGAAGGACATGCCGGCCGATGTGCCCGGCATCGATATCTTCATCGGCCCGGCGGAACTGACGGGCAGGGGCGTCGCCTCGCTCGCGGTCCGGGCCTTTGCCGGGCGGCTCTTTGCCGCCGGCGCCCCCCGCGTCGTGATCGACCCCGACGCCGGCAACCGAAGGGCTGTCAGCGCCTACACCAAGGCCGGCTTCGTGCCTTACGCAGAATGGATTGATACGTCCGGCCGCACCCTCCTGATGGAGCTGACGCGGACCGAGTTTGAGAGGACTACATGAGTACGTTTTCACCCAGGGAAATCGTGTCGGAACTCGACCGTTTCATCATCGGCCAGAACGACGCCAAGCGCGCCGTGGCGATCGCGCTTCGCAACCGCTGGCGCCGCCAGCAGCTCGGCGACGAGCTGCGCGACGAGGTGATGCCGAAGAACATCCTGATGATCGGACCGACCGGTGTCGGCAAGACCGAGATCTCCAGGCGTCTTGCCAAGCTCGCCGGCGCGCCCTTCGTCAAGGTTGAGGCGACCAAGTTCACCGAGGTCGGCTATGTCGGCCGCGACGTCGAGCAGATCATCCGTGACCTCGTCGAGGTGGGCATCGGTCTCGTACGCGAAAAGCGCCGCGTCGAAGTCAAGGCCAAGGCGCACCAGAACGCCGAGGAGCGCGTGCTCGATGCGTTGGTCGGCGCCACCGCATCGCCGGCAACGCGCGACAGTTTCCGGAAGAAGCTGCGGGCCAACGAGCTCGACGACAAGGAAATCGAGATCGACATCGCCGAGACCGGTGCGCCGGGCGGTTTCGAAATCCCCGGCATGCCGGGCGCCAATATCGGCGTGCTTAACCTTTCGGAAATGTTCGGCAAGGCGATGGGCGGCCGCACCAAGAAGGTCAAGACGACGGTCAAGGCCTCCTACGGCATACTGATCGACGACGAATCCGACAAGCTGCTCGACAACGAGCAGATCCAGCGCGAAGCCATGAAGGCGGTAGAAGACGACGGCATCGTCTTCCTCGACGAGATCGACAAGATAGCCTCGCGAGAGGGCGGCATGGGTGCCGGCGTATCGCGCGAAGGCGTGCAGCGCGACCTGCTGCCGTTGGTCGAAGGCACCACCGTTGCGACGAAGTATGGGCCGGTCAAGACAGACCACATCCTCTTCATCGCGTCGGGCGCCTTCCACGTGTCGAAGCCCTCGGATCTTCTGCCGGAATTGCAGGGCCGCCTGCCGATCCGCGTCGAGCTGCGGGCGCTGACGAAGGAAGACTTCCGCCGCATTCTCACGGAAACCGAGGCGAGCCTGATCCGCCAGTACAAGGCGCTGCTGGAAACGGAAGAGGTCAAGCTCGATTTCACCGACGATGCGATCGACGCGCTCGCCGAGGTCGCAGTGCACCTGAACACCAGTGTCGAGAACATCGGCGCCCGCCGACTGCAGACGGTGATGGAGCGCGTGCTGGACGAGATTTCGTTCAACGCGCCCGATAGCGCCGGCAAGGCGGTGACGATCGATGCCGAATATGTGCGCAAGCATGTCGGCGATCTCGCCGCCAACACCGATCTGTCGCGCTACATCCTGTGACAAATCGGCCGTAGCGGCTGGGCAAACGCCCGCAACCCTGAATACGCAGGCCGCCTGTCTCTCGACAGGCGGCCGCATTTTTTCTAACACGGATGCGGTTACCGATCGTGGTCCGGGCATTTTTCCGACATGATCTTGGCGTAGGAGCGCCCCGCCGACCGAGGCAGCCTCCACCAGTCACAGGAAGAAGAGATCGTGCGTTTCACCGCCTGCATGCTCGCTATCGCCACGTTTTGCCTGACCGCAAGCCAGTCATTCGCCGCGACCGACGTTCCGCCGGGCAACCGCAACGTCGAGCAACCGGCGATCCCCGGCGCATCCGTGCGCCGCACCAAGGCCGGCCGCACGTCCTTCGACGCCAAGTTCGACAAGGTCCGCGATCTCCTGGCGACCGACAAGCAGCTGATCAGCAAGATCAAGTCCGTGTCGCGCGCCTATGGCATCGCGCCGATCCACATGGTCGGCGCCATCGTCGGCGAGCACACCTACAATGTTGACGCCTACGACCGGCTGCAGTCCTATTACGTCAAGGCGGCGGCCTATGCCGGCAACAGCTTCCAGTTCGGTTATGATGGCGAGACGGTCGCCGAATTCGTGGCTCGCCCGCAATTTTCCGAATGCGGCGCCAAGAAGGGCGCCTATGCGCTGTGGAGCTGCCGCGAGCGGGTCTGGGACAACGACTTCCGTGGCAAGTCGGTGGGCGGCAAGTCCTACCCGAACAACCGGTTCAGCGCCGTTTTCTTCCAGCCGTTCTTCGCCGGCCAGACCTTTGGCCTCGGTCAGATCAACCCGCTGACCGCGCTGATGTTGACCGATATCGTCGCGAAGACCTCGGGCTACGAGCGCCTGGACGAGAACAATGCCGCGGGCGTCTATGAGGCGATCATGGATCCGGACGTGTCGCTCGCCTACATGGCGGCCTCGATCCGTCACTCGATTGACGCCTACAAGTCGATCGCCGGCGTCGATATCTCCACCAACCCAGGCGTCACCGCGACGCTCTACAATGTCGGCAATCCCGATGGCCGTGCGGCCGCACTCGCCGCCAAGATCCAGAGCGGTCAGGCGCAATGGCCGGAGGAGAACTATTACGGCTGGCTCGTCAACGACAAGCTGTCGGAGCTCGAAAGCCTGCTGTGATTCACGTGAAGCACTTTCCTTGATTGCGCCGTAAAAACCTGAAATCCTGGGGCAATCGAGAAAGGCAATCACCATGGACATGCGTCCGGAGCCGTTCGAACCACCGGCTCCCGTTCCCCGTGTCGGCATTCCTTCCTACCTGAAGATCCTCAGGACCGTGCTGCGCAATCCGCTCGAACTGTGGGGCGAGCCGTCCTATACGCTGCCCTGGATCGAGACGAAGTTCGTCACCCAGCGTACTCTGATCGTCAACGATCCCGGCCTCATCCGCCACATCCTCGTCGATAATGTCGCCAATTACGAAATGTCGAAGGTGCGGCGGCTCATCCTCAGGCCGATCCTGCGCGACGGACTGTTGACGGCGGAAGGCGAGGCCTGGAAGCGTTCGCGCAAGGCCATGGCGCCGGTGTTCACGCCGCGCCACGCCAAGGGTTTCGCCGGGCAGATGCTGCGCAGTTCGGAAGCGTTCGTCGAGCGCTATGCTGGAGCCAAGAAGGCACCCTTCACCACCAATGTCGCCAACGACATGACGGAGCTGACCTTCGATATCCTGGCCGAAACGCTGTTTTCCGGCGAGGTCGCCGTCGAGCGCGAAGGCTTCGTCCAGAGCGTCGAGGAACTGCTGCACCGCATGGGCCGTGTCGATCCGATGGACATTCTGCTGGCTCCCGAATGGGTACCGCGTCCGACCCGCATCGGCGGCAGGAAAGTGATGAACCGGTTTCGTTCGATCGTCTCGGAGACCATGGCGCTTCGCCGCCGCAAGATGGTGGAGGATCCGAAGGGCACGCCGCAGGATTTCCTGACGCTGCTTTTGGAGATCGAAGGCAGCCAGGGACTTTCGACCGCCGAGATCGAAGACAACATCCTCACCTTCATCGGTGCCGGGCACGAGACCACCGCCCGGGCACTTGCCTGGACGCTCTACTGCGTCGCCAATACGCCCTCCTATCGCGAGATCATGGAAGCCGAGATCGATGCGGCGATGGCCAGCGGCGCCGAACCGGTCGAATGGCTCGGCCTGATGCCGCATGTGCTTGCCGCTTTCGAGGAGGCAATGCGGCTCTATCCACCGGCGCCGTCGATCAACCGTGCGGCGATCGAGGAAGATGCGTGGACCTCGCCGTCAGGCGAGCGCGTGCGTATCCCCAAGGGTATCGCCGTGCTGATCATGCCCTGGACGCTGCATCGCCACGTTCTCTATTGGGAGAAGCCGCGCGCTTTCATGCCCGAGCGTTTCCTCCCGGAAAACCGCGAAAAGCTGCACCGCTACCAGTATCTGCCCTTCGGCGCCGGCCCGCGCGTCTGCATCGGCGCGACCTTCGCACTGCAGGAGGCGGTGATCGCGCTCGCGGTGATGATGCACCGCTACCGCTTTGATCCGACGGCGGAGACCAATCCCTGGCCGGTGCAGCGGCTCACTACTCAACCGCGGGGCGGGTTGCCGATGAGGGTTTCGGTTCGCTGAAGGTCTTGCCGGGGATCGGTGTCTGTACCGAACGCACCGGAGAATCCGCCGGCTTCGGCTGCTGCAGCATCTTCGACGGTTTCTTGATCGTCTTGATCTGGGCGCAGGTGGCGTCGCCGACATTGTCGCAGGGCTTGTAGACGACGATCTCGCTGCCGGCGCCGTCGTCCCAGACCGCCTGGATCGTCAGCGTCTGCGCCGTTTTGGCGGGTAGCGAGATATAGACATACTCGGCTGTCTCGTCGCCAGGCAGATTGAAAGGCAGCTGCGGATTGCACTTGGCCAGCGGGAAGCGTTGGTCGAGCGCGTCCGAATTGATCGAATAGCGGATTTCCGATAGCCGGCAATGCATCGTCTGCAATGCGGTGAAATAGATCAGTTGCCGGTCGTCATAGTCGCGAAACTGGATCCAGCCGGTCTGCTTGTTGGCATCGAGCATCGCCTTGTAAATTGCGACTTCGGGAAGCTGCGGCTTGTATTCTTCCTCGTCCGCGTTCTGAGCGTGCGCTGCGCCGGTCGCAAGGCCAAGGGAAATAGTTGAAAGCAGCCAAACAAGAGCGAGTGGACGGCGGCGTTGGTGCATGCGCTATGTCTCCGGCCTGCCTTTGTGTCGCTCGACAGATCATCGATGTCTGCGGCACGATGGTTTTCCCTTGAAATATGTCATATCACCGCATCGATCCCCATTGAACCCGGGGCCTCTGCGCCCCGCGCGAATTCCGGACTGCGCGAATTGACCTCCCATTTTCTTCTCGGCATCGACACCGGCGGCACCTACACCGACGCCGCCCTCTTCTCGGAGACGCAAGGGGTGGTCGCCAAGGCCAAGGCGCTGACGACCCGTCACGACCTCGCGGTCGGTATTTCCGGTGCGGTCGAAGCGGTGCTCGATCAGGCCAAGGTGCCGGTCTCGGCAATCAGCATGGTCTCGCTGTCGACGACGCTTGCCACCAATGCGCTGGTCGAAGGGCAGGGCGGTCGCGCCGGCCTCGTCATGATAGGTTTCGGCCCGGAGGATCTGAAGCGCGACGGTTTGCAGGAAGCGCTTGGCTCCGACCCGGTGATCTTCCTGCCGGGCGGGCACAATGTGCATGGCGGTGAGACGCCGCTGGACATGAGCGAGCTCGATGCCGTCCTGCCAACGCTTGCCGGTCAGGTCTCCTCCTTCGCTGTTGCCGGCTATTTCGCCGTGCGCAATCCGGATCATGAAAAGCGCGTGCGCGATCGCATTCGCGAGGTCTCGCACCTGCCGGTCACCTGCAGCCACGAACTGTCCTCGAAGCTCGGCGGGCCGCGCCGAGCCCTCACGACGCTGCTCAACGCCCGCCTCGTCTCGATGATCGACCGGCTGATTGGGTCCTGCGAAGGGTTTCTCAAGGCGCGCGGCATCGACGTGCCCATGATGGTGGTGCGCGGTGACGGTGCGCTGATTTCGGCCGAGGAGGCGCGACTGCGCCCGATCGAAACCATTCTTTCCGGCCCGGCGGCGAGCCTCGTCGGCGCAAGGCATCTGACCGGCCTCGACAATGCGGTGGTCTCCGATATCGGCGGGACCACGACCGACGTCGCGGTTCTCGACGGCGGCCGTCCGCGTCTAGACGCCGAAGGGGCCGTTGTCGGCGGCTTTCGCACCATGGTCGAGGCGGTGGCGATGCGGACCTACGGTCTCGGCGGCGATTCGGAAGTGCGCATCAACGATCGCGGCCTCAAGGCGAAGATCGACCTCGGCCCGCGCCGGCTGATGCCGCTCAGCCTTGCCGCAGCGCTCCACGGCGACGCGGTTATCTCCGTTCTTGAAAGACAGATGCGCGCCCAGCACACCGGGCGCAACAATGGACGCCTTGCCGTCCGCACCGGCCTGCCGGATCATCTCGCAAGCGGCCTGCAGCCACAGGAGCAGGCGCTCTACGAGCGCATCGAGAGCGTCCCCGTGTCGCTGGAAACGCTGCTGGTCTCGACGCCGCAGAAGGCGACGCTTGATCGCCTGGTGGCCCGCGGGCTTGTCCATATCTGCGGCCTCACGCCGTCCGACGCCATGCATGTGCTCGGCCGCCAGTCGCAATGGAACCTGGAAGCGGCGGAACTCGGCATCCAGCTCGCCGCCCGCACCCGCGACGGCTCCGGCCAGCCGATTGCCTCTTCTCCGGAGGCGATGGCGCAGATGATCGTCGACCGCCTGACGCGGCAATCCTCCGAAGTCATCCTGCAGGCCTGTCTCGGCGAGGATGGCGCCGGTGCGATCGATCCCGCCGTGTCTCAGGCCGTCGATCGTGCGCTGACCCGGACGCCGGGCATCGTGCGCTTTTCGCTCGGTCTTGACCGCCCACTCGTGGGCCTTGGTGCTTCGGCGCCGGTTTATTACCCGGCTATCGCCGATATGCTCGGAACCGAAGCCTCCATCCCCGAGGAGGCCGGCGTCGCCAATGCCGTGGGCGCCGTGGTCGGCCAGGTGAGCGCCACGGTCACCGTTTTCGTGACGATGCCGGAGGAGGGCATCTTCGTCGTCAACGGCGCCGGGGCCAGCGCACGTTTTCTCGATCAGGAAGAGGCGTTTGATGCCGCGCGTCGGCGAGCCGAGACGACGGCACTGGAAACAGCACGCACCAATGGTGCCGATGACCCCGCTTCGTTGCTGCGCGAGGAAATCGATGCGCCGGAGGTCGAGGGCAGCCGTAAGCTCGTCGAGGCCCGGTTCATTGCGTCCGCCAGCGGTCGTCCGCGCATCGCGCACGGCTGATCTTTTCCATTTCGGAAACAATTCTTCGCATCCTTGCAGAATTGACAGGGAATGAATTGATGAGAAACTGCGGCCGTTTCACGCGCGTATTGCGCATGGGCTGGTCCGCGACCCGCTTCAGGCGCAAGATCAACATGTTGGGGCGTTTTCATCGCATCCGTTCGGATCGGTGGCGCTCCTTACGTCTATTTCAAGGAGTTGGCAGATGGACCGCATTGAGACCTATGGATTGAAGATTGATGCGGACCTCCATCGCTTCCTGGTGGAAGAGGCGATGCCGGGAACCGGCGTCGAGGCCGAACATTTCTTCGAGCAGCTTTCCGCCCTCGTGCACGACCTGGCCCCGAAGAACCGGGCTCTGCTCGCCAAGCGCGACGACCTGCAGGCCAAGCTCGACGCCTGGTACAAGCAGAACGGCGCGCCGAGCGACATGGAGACCTATCAGGCCTTCCTGCGCGATATCGGCTATCTCCTGCCCGAGGGTGGCGCGTTCAGCGTTTCGACCGCCAATGTCGATCCGGAAATTGCGACCATCGCCGGCCCGCAGCTCGTCGTTCCCGTCATGAATGCGCGCTATGCGCTGAACGCCGCCAATGCGCGCTGGGGTTCGCTCTATGACGCGCTCTATGGCACGGATGCGATCTCGGACGCCGATGGCGCCGAGAAGGGCCGCGGCTACAATCCGAAGCGCGGCGCCAAGGTCATCGCCTGGGCGCGCGACTTCCTCGACGCCAGCGCGCCGCTGGCAAAGGGCAATTGGGCCGATGTCACGTCGCTCAAGGTCGCCGGCAATGCGCTGACGGTCGGCCTCAAGGACGGTTCGAGCACGACGCTTCGCAACCCTGCCCAGTTCGTGGGTCACAGTGGTTCGGAAGGCGGGCGCTTCGAGATCGTTCTCCGGCACAACAATCTGCATGCGATCGTCGTTCTCGACGCGTCCACGCCGATCGGCAAGGAAGATCCGGCCGGCATCGCCGACGTCATCCTCGAATCGGCGATCACCACGATCATGGACTGCGAAGATTCGGTCGCCGCCGTCGACGCCGAAGACAAGGTCGTCGTCTACCGCAACTGGCTGGGCCTGATGAAGGGCGACCTCGAAGAAGAAGTCGCCAAGGGCGGCAAGACCTTCACCCGCCGCCTCAATCCCGACCGCGTTTACACGGCCACCGCCGGTGGTACGCTGTCCCTTCCCGGCCGCTCGCTGATGCTGGTCCGCAACGTCGGCCACCTCATGACGAATCCGGCTATCCTTGACCGCGACGGCAACGAAGTGCCCGAAGGCATCATGGATGCCATGGTCACCGCGCTGATTGCCCTGCACGATGTCGGCAACGGGGGTCGCCGCATGAACTCCCGCGAGGGGTCCATGTATGTCGTCAAGCCGAAGATGCACGGCCCCGAGGAAGTCGCCTTCGCCAGCGAGATTTTCGGCCGTGTCGAAAAGGCGCTCGGCATGCCTGCCAATACCATGAAGATGGGCATCATGGACGAGGAGCGCCGCACCACGGTCAATCTCAAGGAATGCATCCGCGCTGCCCGCGAGCGCGTCGTCTTCATCAACACGGGTTTCCTCGATCGCACCGGCGACGAAATGCACACCTCGATGGAAGCGGGCCCGATGATCCGCAAGGGCGACATGAAGCAGGCGGCCTGGATCGGCGCCTACGAGAACTGGAACGTCGACATCGGGCTCGAATGCGGCCTGTCCGGTCACGCCCAGATCGGCAAGGGCATGTGGGCGATGCCCGACCTGATGGCAGCGATGCTGGAACAGAAGATCGCCCACCCGAAGGCCGGCGCCAACACCGCCTGGGTTCCGTCGCCGACCGCAGCGACGCTGCATGCCACGCACTACCATCGCGTCAACGTTGCCGACGTTCAGGCAAGCCTGAAGAGCCGCGCCCGCGCCAAGCTCTCCGATATCCTGTCGGTACCGGTCGCCGTCCGTCCGAACTGGACGCCGGAGGAAATCCAGCGCGAACTCGACAACAACGCGCAGGGCATCCTCGGCTACGTCGTTCGCTGGGTCGACCAGGGCGTCGGCTGCTCGAAGGTTCCCGACATCAACAATGTCGGCCTGATGGAAGACCGCGCGACGCTGCGCATTTCCGCCCAACACATGGCCAACTGGCTGCACCACGGCGTCGTCACCGAGGCCCAGGTCGTCGAGACGATGAAGCGCATGGCGGCCGTCGTCGACGGCCAGAATGCCGACGATCCGCTCTATGTCGCCATGGCCGGCAATTTCGACGGTTCGATCGCCTTCCAGGCCGCCGTCGAACTCGTCCTCAAGGGCCGCGAACAGCCGAACGGCTACACCGAGCCGGTCCTGCACCGTCGCCGGCTGGAGCTGAAGGCGCTGAGCGCCGCCTAAGCAACTTCTGGGAAGGCCGGTCGAATTTGGCTGGCCGGCCGCCCTTGCGTCGATAGACGCAGACACTGAAGACGCAGACACTGAAAAAGAAAAAGGCCGCCGAGATGATCGGCGGCCTTTCGATTTCAGTCGATCAGTCTTGTTTACTGCTGAACGACGACGCGGGCGCTCTTGCCGGGGCGAACGCGCGAATAGAGGTCGATGATGTCCTGGTTGATCAGGCGGATGCAGCCGGACGAAGCGGCAGTACCGATCGACGACCATTCCGGCGTGCCGTGCAGGCGGAACAGCGTGTCCTTGCCCTGGTCGTTGAAGAGGTAGAGCGCGCGAGCGCCGAGCGGGTTCTTCAGGCCGGGGCCCATGCCTTCTTCGACATACTTGGCGACTTCAGGCTTGCGCTCCGCCATTTCCTTCGGCGGGTGCCACATCGGCCATTCCTGCTTCCAGGCGATATAGGCTTCGCCTTCCCATGCAAAGCCGGCCTTGCCGACGCCGATGCCGTAACGAACGGCCTTGCCGCCGGGCAGCACGTAATAGAGGAAGCGATTCGGCGTGTTGACGACGATCG
Source organism: Ensifer sp. NPDC090286 (assembly GCF_044769565.1). Taxonomy (NCBI): domain Bacteria; kingdom Pseudomonadati; phylum Pseudomonadota; class Alphaproteobacteria; order Hyphomicrobiales; family Rhizobiaceae; genus Ensifer; species Ensifer sp. NPDC090286. Next base: position 436,776 of record NZ_JBIVYF010000007.1, read on the forward strand.
TTCCGGGGCGCTCGCTGGTCGCGTAATCGACGATCTGGCGATGGAAACGGGTATCGACCTTGCTGATCGGAATGGCCGGCAGCGCGTAACCATGATCCTCAACTGCGCCATAATCGCCGTTAAAGATCTGATTCGTAGCAACCTGTACCGCTGCGGGAGCGGGTTCGTTGGCGGCCGTTTCAGGCTTGGAAGATGTCGTCGAGCAGCCGGCAACGGCGAGTGTCGCCGCGAGGCTGCACAAGAGGAAGGCATTGCGGAAGCGCATGGGATTCTCTTAAAAAGAAGCGAAGTAAAAACTGGGTCGCCGCGACCAACAGTGACTACGGTTATTTTCGATTAGTTTGTGCTATGCAAGAGATTGCGCGGCCACATTTTGGCTGAAAAGTGCAAATTCCATGACCCTTGTTTTTTTGCAACAAAATGACCGGCCCAAAGGGACACCGGACGCATGACGATCCTCTCCATCCATGGCGATAACCCCTTGATCGACGGACGCCAGTCGAATCGCGCGATGATGGTGCGTCGCGGCGTGCAGCGGCTGTTCGCCGAACTGCGCCATTCCGTCCTGCCGGAACTGACCTTGGCGAGCGGGCGGCGCGCCGATCTGATCTCCTTGTCGGTCAAGGGCGAGATCTGGATCGTCGAGATCAAGACATCGATCGAGGACTTTCGCGTCGACCGCAAATGGCCGGACTATCGCCAGCATTGCGACCGGCTGTTCTTCGCGACCCATGCCGGCGTGCCGCTCGATATCTTCCCGGAGGACTGCGGGTTGCTGCTGTCTGACGGTTATGAAGGCCACATCGTTCGCGAGGCGCCCGAACACAAGCTGCCGCCGGCGACGCGCAAGTCGGTGCTGCAGCTTTTTGCCCGTACAGCGGCGCAACGGTTGATGCTCGCGGAATGGGCAGCCGAACGCAACGGCGAACTCGGTGATTCGATCGGCGACATCCTCTCCGGCGGTCGCGACTGAGCCTGGAAGGGAAACGACCGGAGCAGCGGTTTTGCGCCGGTCGCGGAAGCCGGTTGCTTACTTCGGCGCGCGCTTGGCGAGAATGCGCTGCAGCGTGCGGCGGTGCATGTTGAGCCGGCGTGCCGTTTCCGAGACATTGCGCTCGCACATCTCATAAACGCGCTGAATATGCTCCCAGCGGACGCGATCGGCCGACATCGGGTTTTCCGGCGGCTCGACACGCTCGCCCTGGCGCTGCACGAGTGCGGCAAAGATGTCGTCGGCATCGGCAGGCTTGGCGAGATAGTCGACCGCGCCGAGCTTCACTGCGTTGACCGCGGTGGCGATGTTGCCGTAGCCGGTCAGCATGATCATGCGCGTGTCGTCGCGCCGTCCGCGGATCGCCTCGATCACGTCGAGGCCGCTGCCATCGCCGAGCCTGAGGTCGATGACTGCATATTTCGGCGGGTTGCCCTTGGCCTTGGCAATGCCTTCCGCGACCGATTCGGCGATGTCGACCGAAAAGCCACGGGCTTCCATGGCGCGGGCCAACCGCCTGAGAAAGGGCGCGTCGTCATCGACGAGCAACAGGGTGCGGTCCGGCCCGATCAGTTCGGCGTCCTGTGCGGTGGTGCTGGGCGAAGCTGTCGATTTGTCGGTCATTCTCGCAATCCTTGAGCGAAAACAGAACGCTTTCGCCGAGATTATAGGTTTCTTCTGCTGTCGTTCAATAAACTGCGAAATGTCATTTCGCCAGTTTCGTATCCATCAGGGCGCGCGGCCATTCGACGCTGACCCGGGCGCCAGGCCTGTCCGGCCCGCCATTCTCGAAGCGCAGGCGCGCGCCTGAGCGTTCGAGCAGCGTCTTGGCGATGAAGAGCCCGAGCCCAAGGCCGCCGGCGCTGTCATCCTTCTGCCGGCGCGTCACATAGGGCTCGCCGATCCGCTGCAGGATATCAGGTGCAAAGCCGTCGCCGTCGTCGGCGATCGTGACGCGCACCCGATCCGTCGTGTGCTCGACCGTAACGGTCACCTGCTTCTTGGCGTAGTCGACCGCATTTTCGAGCAGGTTGCCGAGACCATAGAGAATGCCGGCGTTGCGGTTGCCGACCGGCTCGGTCGCACGGTCGCCCTTTTCGATGAGCTCGATGTGGATGCCGAACTCGCGGTGCGGCGCCATCACCTCCTCGATGAGCGACGAGAGCGGCAACAGCCGCATGTGCTCCTCGCTCTCGGAGGACAGCGTCGTCAGCCGCTTCAGGATATCGCGGCAGCGTTCGCTCTGGCTGCGCAACAGGTGCACATCCTCGCCGAAGCGCGGATCGTTGCCGAGTTCGCGTTCCATCTCCTTGGCAACCACGCTGATGGTCGCAAGCGGCGTACCGAGCTCATGGGCGGCGGCGGCCGCCAGCCCGTCGAGCTGCGACAGGTGTTTTTCCCGCTGCAGCACCAGTTCGGTCGCCGTCAGCGCCTCCGACAGTTCGCTCGCTTCCAGCGACACGCGGTATGTATAGAAGGCGGCAAAGGCGGTCATCGAGACGATCGCAAACCAGATGCCGGCGGTCAGCACCCGCGGCATCAGGAGAACCGTGCCCGGATACCAGGGCAGGGGGAAGGGCGAGAAAGCGAGCGCGGTGATTGCGATCACCGCAAAACCGGCGAGGATGATGCTGTGCGATTTCGGCTGCGACGCCGAGGAAATGATGACCGGGACGCAGAGCAGCGGCGCGAAGGGATTGGTGAGCCCGCCGGTGATGAACAGCAGCCCGGTGATCTGCGCGAGATCGAGGCCGAGAAGCGCGAAGGCTGCCGGCGGCTGCAGCCGGTGCGTCGGCGGATAGCGCAGTGTGACATAGGCGTTGACCAGCGCCAGGCTGGCGATCAGCACCAGGCAGGAAATCAAGGGCAGCGGAAACTGCAGCCAGAAGGCGGTGATGAGAACGGCGATCGACTGGCCGCCGACGGCCAGCCAGCGCAGCCTGACGAGCGTCTGCAGTCGCAGGCTGCGGTTGCTGGTCTGGTCGTTGTTGTGTTCGAGCGCAACAGTGGTCATTCGTGCCTGCATTCCAATTATCGATGCTTTCGTCTCATGTACCACGGGGCTTTGCCCGTGTCGTCGGCGCCGCGTTGGCCGGATCCTCAGGCCAGGGGTGCTTCGGATAGCGCCCGCGCATGTCGGCGCGCACGTCGCGCCAGGAGCCCGCCCAGAATCCGGGCAGGTCGCGCGTCATCTGGATCGGCCGATGGCCGGGCGAGATCAGCTCGAGCAGCAGCGGCAACCGCCCGTCGCCGATCGCCGGATGGGTCTTCAGGCCGAAGAGTTCCTGTACCCGGATCGACAGCAGCGGCTCGTCGCCGTCGTAGTGGATCGGGTGCCGCTGCCCGGTCGGCGCTTCGAAATGCGTCGGGGCGAGCTTGCCGAGTTCGCGTTGCCGCTCATGCGGGATGAGGGAGAGCAGACCATCGGAGAGATTCGATGGCTTGATGTCGGCAATCGCGGTCACGCCTTGCTGGAAAGGTACGAACCAATCGTCGAGACGGTCGAGCAGTGCTTGATCGGAAACATCCGGCCACGGGTCGCCGATCGAACGGTTGAGGAAGCCGATGCGGTCGCGCATCTGCATCGCCTCCTTGGAGAAGGGGAGAACGGCGAGCCCGAGTTGGCGCACGCCGTCGGCGAGCGCGCGCGCCGCCGATGAGCCGGTCGGTCGTGCGAGCGGTGCTTCCTCGAAGATGATGGCGCCGAGCCGCGTCACCCGCCGTGCCCGCACCTGTCGGCTGGCCTTGTCGAAAAAGCTCTGGTCTTCCCGCGCAATCGCCTCGGGCATATGCGCTTCGACCTCGGCGCGTGTCAGCTCGGCCGCCGCCAGCACGCGCTGGCCACCGGCCCGGCCGGTCAGGTCGGCGATGACAAGCATGGAAGCCGCTGCCAGCCGCTCCGTCTCCGGAATTTCCGCACCCCGCCCGTTTGCCATGACGAACCGTCCGCGGCCACCGCGCTGTAGCGCGATGCGGTCGGGGAAGGCGTGCATCAGCAGCGCACCCGGCTGGATCGGTTCGTGAGATTTCGGAGCCCCCTTCAACTCGGCTGCCATACGCCGCGCAAGATTGCGCGAGGCCTCGGCGCGGTCGCCACGCTCCTGCCGGAAGCGGCGCAGCCGATCCTCGAGATCGATGCTGTTGCCGCCGAGGCCCTGTTCGGTGAGCATGACCGCCAGCAGGCAGGCCGCTTCCGCCTGGCCCTCTTCGGCGGCAGCGACCGCCATGGCCGCAAGCCGCGGCGGCAGGGCGAGATCGCGGATCTTGCGGCCGGCTGGCGTCAGCGCGCCGGTCTCGTCCAGGGCGCCAAGGCTGTTCAGCAGTTTCTTGGCCTCGGCAAGCGTCGTTTCCGGAGGCGGATCGATGAAGGCAAGGGTGGTGGGATCGCTGACACCCCAATGGGCGCAGTCGAGCAGCAGGCCAGAGAGGTCGCTGGCCAGAATCTGCGGCGGCGTGAAGGCAGCGAGCGCCGCGGTCTGGCCGCTGTGCCAGAGGCGGATGGCAATGCCGGGTTCGGTTCGCCCGGCGCGGCCGGCGCGCTGGTCGGCGGACGCACGTGACACGCGCACCGTCTCCAGCCGGGTGATCCCGGTCGCGGCTTCAAAGACCGGAAGGCGCTGCAGGCCGCTGTCGATGACGATGCGCACGCCGTCGATGGTGATCGAGGTCTCGGCGATCGAGGTGGCAAGCACGATTTTCCGGGTGCCTGATGGGGCTGGCCGGATCGCGGCATCCTGCTCCTTCTGGGTCAGGTTGCCGTAGAGCGGCACGATCGCCGTATTGCTATCGAAGCGGTCCTGCAATCGCGTGGCGACGCGGGTGATTTCGGCCTGGCCGGGCAAAAAGGCGAGGATCGAGCCGTCTTCCGTGCGATGCGCTTCGGCAATGGCCCGCAGCATCGTATCCTCGACGCTGTCGCCGCTACGGTCCTGGTAGCGGACGTCGATCGGATAGCTGCGCCCCTGGCTCTCGATGACCGGCGCACCGCCGAGCAGGCCCGAGACCCGCTCGACATCGAGCGTTGCCGACATGACGATGATCTTCAGGTCGTCGCGCAGCGCCGCTTGCACGTCGAGCGCCAGCGCCAACCCGAAATCCGCGTCGAGCGAGCGCTCGTGGAATTCGTCGAAAAGCACGGCTGCGACGCCCTTGAGTTCCGGGTCGTCGAGGATCATGCGGGCAAACACGCCCTCGGTCACCACTTCTATGCGTGTCTTGCCCGAGATGCGGTTGTCGAGGCGCATGCGATAGCCGACGGTTTCGCCGACTTTCTCTCCCAGCAGTTCGGCCATGCGGCCTGCGGCGGCGCGCGCTGCCAGCCGACGTGGCTCGAGCAGAATGATCTTTCCGCCCTTTGCCCAGTCCTGATCGAGCAGGAAGAGCGGAACGAGCGTCGTCTTGCCGGCGCCGGGCGGGGCGGAAAGCACCACGGAGGGGCCTGCGGTGAGCCCATGCGCCAGTGCGGGCAGCACCTCGCGAACCGGAAGCGCAGGAAGCTGTATCGTCACGTCTGGTTCTCCGCCCCTATAGAGAGATGATGGCGCTCGGTGCGTCCGTCGGCTCGTGCATCAACATGTTGCCGGTCTGCCCCCCGCATCGATCGTCGTGTCGGGCAGGGCGGACAGTTCGCAAGTACGGCAATAGCCGGGCCAAGGGCAAGCATGGCGCATTCGTGTCTGCGCTTCGTATGGCGCTTCATTGCTGGGGGCATCTACATCTGACGGCCGAAAGGCCCTTGCTGTCTATATGTAGAAGAGGTCGCTCAGAGGGGCATTTTGACCACACGAAATGGCCGTCAGGTTTTTGACCGTCTGGTCAAAGATTCGCGCTGCAGATTCGCTGGTTTTCCGACGCATTAAATCGACCTAGTTTATCAACAGCTGGAATTATCGTTTATAATCAGTGATTTGTCGATTTTTGAAGTTTTTTTGAAGGTTGCTGTTGACGTGTTCGGGGATGGGGGTCTATAAGCCCGATCACTGACGAGGGCGGCGGCGCTGCTGGCGACGACGAC
>NZ_JBIVYF010000008.1:0-188061 GCF_044769565.1 Ensifer sp. NPDC090286
CCCTGTTCATTGCTGGTGTTCATCGATGATGCGACTGGCAAGCTGATGCAGTTGCGGTTTATGCGCTCGGAAAGCGCGTTCAGCTATTTCGAGGCGCTCGAGCTCTATCTGAAGGCGCATGGTGCTCCCGTAGCCTTCTATTCCGACAAGCATTCGGTGTTCCGGGTGGCGAAGAAGGATGCCAAGGGCGGTCAGGGCATGACCCAGTTTGGGCGGGCGCTTTGCGAGCTAAACATCGAGATTCTTTGCGCAAATTCCAGTCAAGCCAAAGGTCGTGTCGAGCGGATGAACCGGACGCTGCAGGATCGCCTTGTCAAGGAATTAAGGCTGGCGGGTATCGATGACATGGAGGCTGGCAATGCGTTTCTGCCTGGCTTCATGGAGCACTATAACGCCCGGTTTGCCATTGTCCCTGCCCGGTCCGACGACCTGCACCGGCCGGTGAACCTGGCGCCGGATCGGCTGGCCGAGATCCTGTGCAAACGCGAGCAGCGTTATGTCGGATCGCAGCTGACGTTTTCGTTCGAGCGCCAGCGGATCATGCTTGAGGAGACCGAGGTGACGCGTGGGTTGGCTGGTCGCTATGTCGAGACCTATGCCTATGCGGACGGTCGATTGGATGTGCGCTGGAAGGGACATTCCCTGCCCTACACGATATTCGACAAGGACCAGCGGGTGACGCATGCGGCGATCACCGAGAACAAGCGCCTTTCCGATGTCCTGGCTTACATCAGAGACCGTCAGGACCGGCAGACGAAACCAGCCGTGAAGACGAACAGCGACAAGATTGGCTACAAACCGCGGGGCCGCAAGCCGGGTAAGCGGACGGATTTCATGAACGACCCGGTGGTGATCGCGCGGCGCGAGAAGGCACTTTCCCGACTTAATGCTGCGGAGTGACCGGTCACCACAAAGTCTCAAAGCGAAAGCCGAAGGGGTGCCCTTCACCCGCCCCGATCTGATCTTGCAACCGGATCAGCCGGTCAGATCGGGCCTGGTCATAGCGCCGTGTGGCAGCCTGAAGTGACATTTTAACTTTGCGCAGCGGCGGACAGTTCAACCTTGCCGCCACACAAGCTTTAGCTGGGTGGGTTCAAGGATGAAGTGCGACTTGCGATAGATACCAATGGGTTGTCACTCGCAAGGAATGTCTCATGAGACGCACCTACTCCCAAATCGATATGGATGAGCGTCGTAGGATCGCCAAGTGGCGAACGGCCGGCCTGAGCGCCACGGTTATCGCCGAGAAGCTTGGACGGCATCGCTCGACGATTTTCCGTGAACTCAGCCGCAATGCTTTTGAAGACGCGCAGATGCCGGAGCTCAGCGGCTACTACTGCGTCACGGCCAACGAGATGGCGCGCGACCGCAGAGCCAAGCTGCGCAAGCTTGCTCGGTTTGCGCATGTGCGTCGGTCGGTGATCGAGCGGATCATGCATGGCTGGTCACCACAACAGATCGCCGGTCGCATGCGGCTGGAGCGTCATCCGATTTCCGTCAGTTACGAGACGATCTACAAATTCGCCTATTCAGCAGACGGCCTTGCCATCAGACTGTGGCGGCATCTGCCGGAACGTCGCGCGAGACGTCGCCCGCGGCATGCCAGGCGTCGCTACGACCGCCGTTTCAGCCCGGAACTCAACATTCTCCACCGTCCGGACATCGTCGCCGAGCGCAAGCAGTTCGGTCATTGGGAGTGCGATCTCATTCAGTTTCGCAAGAAGTTCGGCAAGGCCAACGTGACGTCGCTGGTCGAGCGGGTCAGCCGCTTTGCCGTCTTCCTGCGCAACAACGACCGGCAGTCGCGACCGATCATGGACGGGCTGATCCAAACGCTGCAATCCCTGCCCCATCTCGCCCGCCGGTCGATTACCTTTGACCGCGGCACAGAATTCACCGAATGGCCGTATCTGCAGGCCGGTATCGGAACACAGACATGGTTCTGCGACCCACAGTCACCTTGGCAGAAAGGCACGGTCGAGAACACCAATCGTCGTGTTCGCAAATGGCTTTCGAGAGACGTCGATCCCCTTTCCATCACCGATGGTGACCTAAAAGACATCTGTGATCGGCTCAACTCGACGCCTCGGAAGTGCCTCGGTTACCGAACGCCGGCGGAAGTCTTCCGCAAGAAACTGCTCGCGCAGATGCGGCGTGCTGGATAGCATCACCTGCGTAAGTCGCAGTTCGCCCTGAACTCACACTGGGCGGATTCCGTTTTCAAATGCAACAACTGCTCCATCAGACAAGCTAATCGACCTGAACAATTGCGTGGAACCGGTGGCGGACCTATGCGATCCGCCACCACCCAATTCACGCACGCGGCACTCGACCTGTTCCGCCCGCAATGCTCACGTAACGGAAATGAGATTGTCGAGGCCGAGCGACGCGGTCCTTTCCGTCAAGGCCCCACCATAGGCGACCTCGACAGCGCCCGTGATCTCCTCGAAGTTGATGATGTCGCCGCTGCTGTAGTCGCCGAAGACCACCCAGTAGTTGGGGTGGGGAGTAAAGACCGCCGTCATGTTGGGGGCAGCCTGGACCAGAAAGGTTGCCGCACCCGCCATGCCAATCCCGACCGACGTGCGATTGGGAACGACATTCGATAATTGCTCGATCGTCAGTGAACCGAGCGCACCGCTGTTGCTCGGGTTGACGAATGTCGTCGCGCCGTTCGCATCCTCGGTGAGCTGGATCAGGTTCTGGCCGTTGGGATCGGCCGGCTCCACTTGCGTAGCCCTGAAAGTGATGCCCGAATCCAGCGCACCTGTCTCGGACCAGACGAAGTTGAGGTCCGGACGCCAGTGAAAGGTCACACTGCTTCCTGGTGCCGTCGGACGGGTAAACCAGGCGAGCGAAAGCACGCCTTCCGGCGTCGTCTCTGGCGCCCTTTGGAAAACGGCGAAGCTGCCCGCAAGCTGTGAGTTGTTTACGCATGTCAGAGAATATGACGTCATAGGATCTGCCCCCGGCTCCTCGTTTTACTCCTCAAGAGTGCAGAATAATTAGCAGGCTCCCCTGTAGTTGTCTTCAGGTCCCAAATCTCCAAAACTGGGGTTATCTCACCCCTCCTCCGGCGCGAGGAACGTGACGGCCGTCCAACTTCCTGCTGGAGTGGTGACGGCCCTCACGAGTGCAAGCCCCCTGGCTTTCACGCTCAGCGCGCGCCGGTTGCCGTGCCGATCGAGTCCGACAGGATTTCCAGCCCTCGGTCGATCTCCTCGTCCGACACCGTCAGTGGCGGCGCGATGCGGAACACGCCCCCCATGCCGGGAAGCTTGACGATGTTCATGCTGAGGCCGCGCCGCATTGCCTCCTCCATGATCCGGGCGCCGAGCTCGAATCCGGGCGCCTTCGTTTGCCGATCGACGACCACCTCGAGCCCGAGGAGAAGCCCGCGGCCACGAACGTCGCCGACACATTCGAACCTCTGCTGAAGCCCGAGAAGACCGCTTTGTAGCCGTTCGCCGCGGGCGACCGCCTGGTTGACGAGCCCTTCGCGTTCGACCACATCGAGCACCGTGACGCCAACCGCAGCGGGCAGAGGATCCGAGACATGGGTAGTGTAGAAGAGGAAGCCTCGTTCATGGGCCTTCCGCTCGATCTCTTCGGTCGTCATGACCGCCGCAAGCGGCAGGCCGGCACCGAGCGTCTTCGACAGGGTGAGAATGTCGGGCGTTACGCCGTCGCGCTGGAAGGCGAACATATGTCCGGTGCGGCCGATGCCCGTCTGCGCCTCGTCGAGGATGAGGAGCATACCCCGTTCCTCGCATTTGCGCTTGAGTGCTGCGAGATAGCCGAGCGGTAGTTCGAGGATACCACCGCTCGACAGGATCGGCTCGGCGATGAAGGCGGCAAGCCCGCCCGTCGACTGCCGGTCGATCAGCGAGAAAGCGTCGTCGAGCTCCGTCTGCCAGTCGTTGCTGCCGTCCTTGTGCGTGAAACGCGGGCGATAGGCGTTCGGGGCCGGTATCACGAACGAACCGGCAGCGGCCGGGCCATAACCCCTCCGGCCGGCGCTGTAGGTCGCCGAGGCCGCAGCACCCGTCATGCCGTGCCAGCTCTGCGCGAAGGCGACGACCTCGTGCCCACCGGTCACCAGCTTTGCCATGCGAATGGCTGCTTCGTTCGATTCAGCCCCCGTCGTCAGAAGCTGAACCCGGTCCAGCCCAGGCGCCAGTGCGGCAAGACGGGACGCTAGATCGACGACCGGCCGAGACAGCATGCCGCTGAAGAGATGAGCAACCGTCCGCATCTGCCGGTCGACGGTGGCGACAATATCAGGGTGCGTGTGGCCGAGAACGCCGCTCATCTGCCCCGAGGTGAAATCCAGGATCGCCCGACCATCCGCATCATAAACGAAACTTCCCTCGGCTCGCTCCACGATGATGGTTTCGAAGTCGGGGCCATAACGCGTCAGGTGCTTGTTGGCAGACGCCCAGAATTGAGGATCGGAATTGAGCGACATCGGGTGGCTCCTCTTTTGACGATTATCAATGGCTAGCGCCGGCCGTAACTTCATGCAAATTGATAGTATTCCGATCAGATATTGGATATTTCGATATCATGCGAAATCTCGACCTTTCCCTGCTGCGCAACTTCACCGTCATTGCCCGTGCGGGTTCGATCAGCGTTGCATCCTTCCAGGTGGGACGGACCCAGTCGACGCTGAGCATGCAGATGCAGCGGCTCGAAGATTTTCTCGAACAGGCCCTTTTCCACCGCACCGGATCGGGCGTGCGCCTGACGGCGGCCGGTGAAAAGCTGCTGGTACATGCCGAGCACCTGCTCGCCGGCCACGATGAGATCCTCGCCGACATGGGTGGCTCGGGACTCAAGGGCTCGGTCACGCTTGGCTGTCCGGAGGATTACTCCATCGCCTTCCTGCCCGCGGTGCTTGAGGGCTTCTTTGAGCGTCATCCGGATGTCGAATTGCGCATGGTCTGTGCGCCGACCACCGAACTGCGACCGCTCCTCCAGCGAAGGCAAATCGACATCGCACTCGTTTCGGTTCCCGACGCGGCAAGTGGCGAGGTCATTCGGAGCGAAAGATTCGTCTGGGTCGGCAAGAGCGCTGAACCTGAGATCCTGAGCCGCACCGCCCTTCCCTTGGCGCTGTCCGCCCCAACGACGCTCGACTTCCGAGCCGCCTGCAGCGCCATGGAGGGGATCAGTCGTCGGTACCGCGTCGCATTCGCCAGCAACAGTCTGGCGGGTCTCATCGCGATCGCGCGTTCAGGACATGCCATCAGCGTGTTGACCGAAACCGCCGTCCCTGCCGATCTTCATGTCATCTCTGCAGGCCTTCTACCAGAACTCCCGACGATCGGCATTGCGCTCGAGCTTGCGGAGCCACGCCCCTCCTCCGTGGTCTCGGCACTCGCCGGCCATATCCGAGCGGTCCTTCCGCACGTTGGGTGAAGCGACTTTGGCACGCGTCAGTGCTCAGCGCCGGTTCGATTGCTTGGGCCATGCGCCGTGGAGAACCAGCCAAACGGCTTGAGCGCCTTGATCGTGTCGCGAACGGTGGGCCCCCGACGATTTCCAGCGCCGCGTCGATGCCCGCCGGGACAAGGGCGCGAACCTGCTCGGCAATCCTGCCGGTGTCGATGACGACGTGATCGGCGCCCATTTCGCGCAGTCGTTCAATGTTTTGGCTGGAACCTGTCGTGCCGATCACGGCTAAGCCCAAGCGCCTTGGCGTAGACAATTGCCGCCAACCCGACCGAGGAAGTTGCTCCGCGGACAAGGAGGGTCTGTCCCTTCTCGATCGCTAGCGTTTTCGTGAGCGCACCCCAAACCGTCAGATAGGCTTCAGGCAAAGTCGCGAGTTCCTCCCACGGCAGGCTGACCCCGTCGAGATCGACCACGTTGCTCCGCAGGACCACAACCTCCTCGGCATAGCTGCCGGCGCGGCTGAACTGCATCCCGCCCATGGCCGTGGCGACACGCTGACCGGTCCGATAGGTTCCGGACGGGTCGTGCATGATCTCGCCGACGGCCTCGATCCCGGGCACTCGCGGAGCGCTTATCGTGCCCATCTTGCCTGCGCGCAGGTAGGCCTCGGCGCGATTAAGGCCGAATGCGTGCACGCGGATCCTCACCTCATCAGCATTCACATTGGCCGGGGGAATGTCTCGCAACTCGAGCACCTCGGGGCCACCGGCGCGTTCGATGACAGCGGTTCTTGGTACGGCCTCACGGCCAGCCTAGACCAGCGCACCTCAGTATGGCCCTGGCGATGCCCTAGCCAGCATTCCTGGAAGGTTTGGCCGCGGACAGGAGGGCGGTTGTATCCCTCACCACCAGCGGTCCGTCGACCTTGATCGTCATCGGCCGCATGTGCTTTCCGTGGATCGCCATGTCGATCAGGAGTTCAGCCGCCTTCTGGCCCATTTCATAGTTCGGCAGCACCAGGGTCGAGAGCGGCGGGTGGGTGTAGCGCGCCAGTTCCTGGTCGTCATAGCCCATGACCGAGAGATCGGAGGGCACTCGCAGACCCTTCTCCTGGGCTGCCTCCATCACGCCGATTGCCATCAGGTCGTTGCCGCAGAAAATGGCGGTCGGTGGGTTGGGCATGGAGAGCAGGTCGAGCCCGGCCTCGTAGCCGCGAAGCGGCAGCCAGTCGCCGTCGCGCACCAGCGCCGCGTCGAAGGCGATGTCGGCGGAGGCAAGCGCCTGCTTGTAGCCTTTGAGACGGTCGGCGGCGGCATCCATCCAGCTTTCGCCGTTGATGAAACCGATGCGCTTGTGGCCGAGCGCCGTCAGATGCGCCGTGGCAGAAAAACCGCCTGCGACCTCGCCCGGCACGATCGCCACGTGCTGGCGCGGCTCGCAGTAGCAATTGAGAAGCACGGTCGGCAGCGGCGCCAGCGCCTCGGGAACCGCAACCTTGCGGGTGAAGATGGTGGCGTAGATGACGCCGGCGATGGAGGGGTCGCGCAAGACCGACCGCAACACTGCGGCTTCGAGTTCCGGATTGGAGCGGGTGACGTGCGCCGAAACCAGCATGCCCTGCTCGAAGGCATAGTCGCGGATGCCGTCGAGGCTGACCACGGGGTGCGGGCTGGTCGAGATCTCATCGACGATGAAGGCGATCGTGTCCTTCTCGACCGCCGGGGCGGCTGCCACTGGGCCTCGGGTCGCCGGCAGTCTATAACCGATTTTATGAGCAGCCTCGCGCACTTTCTGCTGCGTTTCGGGCGAGATGCGCGAGCCGGACATCTCGTTCAGTACCAGGGAGACGCTCGACTGGGACACGCCGGCGATCCTGGCGACATCCGTCATTGTCGGGCGCCCTTCGCCCTTTTTCTCCAGATTCCGCCCGTTTCCCTTGGCCATGCGTGCTCCCTACCCTCCCGCGTGCATTGCACTGCACGCAGGCTTTTGCAAGTGCTCATAATTTTTGGCCTTGACTGCTAATATTATTAGCGCAAGATTTGGAGATGTGAAGCGCAAAAACGCTCACGTCCGGTAGAGGAGCACCGGCCAATCTGGGAGGAGAACCCGATTATGACCATGATTTCCCGTCGCACCTTCATGCTTGCGGCAACGGCCGTCGGCGCGCTCGCCCTTGCGGGTGTCGCGATCGCCGAAGTGCCGAAGCTTGAGCAGAAGGACAAATACAAGGTCGGCTTCGCGCAGACCGAATCCAACAATCCCTGGCGCATCGCCCAGACGAACAGCATGAAGGCCGAAGCTGAAAAGCTCGGCTTCCAACTCGTCTATACGGATGCCGCCGGCTCCGCCGCCAAGCAGGTCGCCGACGTCAATTCGATGATCGCTCAAGGCGTCGACGTGATCTTTCTCGCACCGCGCGAAGAAAAGCCGCTGATCCCCGCAGTCATGGCCGCGAAGAAGGCCGGCATTCCGGTGATCCTGCTCGACCGCTCGGTCGATCCGTCGCTGGCCAAGGCCGGCGAAGACTATCTGACCTTCATCGGCTCGAACTTCGTCGAAGAGGGCAAGCGTGTTGCCGAGTGGCTGGCAAAGAACGCCAACGGCAAGTCGAAGATCATTGAGCTCGAAGGCACGACCGGGTCGTCGCCGGCCAACGACCGCAAGAAGGGTTTTGACGAAGCGATCAAGGCGGCCGGCGGTTTCGAGATCGTCGCTTCGCAGACCGGCGATTTCGCCCGTGACAAGGGCCGCCAGGTGGCAGAAGCACTGCTCCAGGCCCATCCGGATGCCGACGTGATCTACGCCCACAACGACGAGATGGCGATCGGCGCGATCGCCGCACTCGAAGCGGCCGGAAAGGTGCCGGGCAAGGACGTGCTGGTGCTGTCGATTGATGGTGGCAAGGAAGCCGTGCAGGCGGTCGTCGACGGCAAGATCGCAGCAGTCGTCGAGTGCAATCCACGCTTCGGGCCGAAGGCCTTCGAGACGATGATGCGCTACGCCAAGGGCGAGAAAATCGATGCGATGATCATCAACGACGACAAGTTCTACGACGCCTCCAACGCGGCTGCAGAACTCGCCAACGCCTATTGATCCAATCTCCCGAGCCTCCGCGGCCGGGACGGCGCAACCGTCTCGGCCGTCTTTTTGACGGCAGCATGACCTTCGGCCCGTTCAAGTGTAGGCTGATGACGCCCACCCCAGATGGGGCGGCGGATGGCGAAGATAGGGAGGAGACCCATGCTTCTGTCCATGCAGGGCATTTCCAAAGCGTTTGCCGGCGTGCCGGCCCTGAAATCCGCCTCGCTCGAGGTCGAGCCGGCGGAGGTCGTGGCGCTTGTCGGCCAGAACGGCGCCGGCAAATCGACGCTCATCAAGATCCTGACCGGCGTCTACAGGCGGGACGAAGGCAGCATCGCCTTCGACGGTCGGGATGTCGATTTCTCGATGCCGGCCGAGGCGCAGGCCGCCGGGATCGCGACGATCTACCAGGAAATCAATCTCGCCCCGCAGCGCTCGGTGGCGGAGAACATCTATCTCTCCCGCGAGCCGAAACGGTTCGGCATGATCGACCATTCCGCCATGCGGCGCGGTGCCGAAGCGGTGCTCAAAACCTTCAACCTGACGATCGACGTCGACCGTCCTGTTGCGCATTTCGATGCGGCAACGCGGCAGATGGTGGCGATCGCCCGCGCGGTGACGCAGAGCGCCCGCCTCGTCATCATGGACGAGCCGACCTCCTCGCTCGACGAGCGCGAGGTCGCGATCCTGTTCGAAACGATCCGCACGCTGAAACACTCCGGCGTCGCCGTCATCTTCATCGGCCACCGGCTCGACGAACTCTACGAGATCTGCGACCGCGTTACGATCATGCGCGACGGCCAGACGGTTGCCAAAAGCCCGATGGCGGATATGCCGAAAATGGCGCTGGTGCGCCATATGCTCGGCAAGGAACTTGCCGCCTTTCAGGCCATGGCACCGGAGAAGGACGCGCCAGTGCGGCCCGTTCGCCTCGAGGTCGACAAGGCCGGCGCGGGCGTGCGGGTGCGCGACGTCAGCCTCGCCGTGCGGGAGGGCGAAATCTCCGGCCTTGCCGGCCTGCTCGGCTCCGGCCGCACCGAGACGGCGCGTCTGATCTTCGGCGCCGACAGGATGGAACGCGGCACGATCCGCTTGCAGGGACAGGACCGCAGCTACCGCGAACCGGCCGACGCGATCGCCGACGGCATCGGCCTCGTGTCCGAGGACCGGAAGATCGACGGCATCGTGCCCGACATGAGCATCCGCGAGAACATGACGCTCGCCTTGCTGCCGAAGCTGAAGAAAGCCGGCATCGTCGACCGCGCACGCCAGGATGAGATCGTCAGTCGCTACATCCGCGCCCTTGGCGTCAAATGCGCCTCCCCGGATCAGCCGATCAAGGAGCTTTCCGGCGGCAACCAGCAGAAGGTGCTGCTCGCCCGATGGCTGGCCACAGACCCGCGGGTGCTGATCGTCGACGAGCCGACGCGCGGCATCGACATCGGCGCCAAATCGGAAATCCTCAAACTCCTTCGCAGTCTCGCCGACGAGGGCTTGAGCGTTCTGATGATCTCGTCGGAACTCGAAGAACTGCTTGCCGCGGCCGACCGCGTGACGGTCTTGAGCGACGGCACTTCCGTCGCGACGCTGTCGCGCAAGGATTTGAGCGAGACCGCGCTGCTTGCCGCCATGGCCCACCAGGAAGCCCAGCAGGAAGAATGACATGACGACGATCGAGACCCCTGCCCCGCAGCCGTCGGGAACGCTTTCGTCCGGCAACAGGCTTTTGACGCTCGCCAGCCGTTACGGCACCTTCGTCGCCTTCCTGGCTCTGATCCTCTTCAACGTTGCCATCACGCCGAACTTCCTGTCCTTGCAGACGCTGAACGTGAACCTCACCCAGGTTGCGACAATCGTCATCGTCGCGACCGGCATGACGCTCGTTATTGCCACCGGCGGCATCGATCTTTCGGTGGGGTCGCTGATGGCAATCGCCGGCGCACTGGCGCCGATGATCTTCATGGGGCAGTTCTGGCCGGTGGACAACATGGCGCTCGCGGTCACGCTGGCCTTTCTCCTGCCGGTCGCCGTCGCGGCCCTGTTCGGTCTGTTCAACGGGTTCCTCGTCACCCGCTTTTCGATCCAGCCGATCATCGCGACACTGGTGCTTTTCATCGCCGGGCGCGGCATCGCCCAGGTGATGACCAACGGCAATCTGCAGGTTTTCAAGAACGAGGGATTCCAGTTCATCGCACTCGGCCGCATCGCAGGCATTCCGGCCCAGGTAGTGCTGATGATGATCATTGTTGCGGCCGCGTTCGCGATGATCCGCTACACCGTCATCGGTCGGCAGATCATCGCCGTCGGCGGCAACGAAAAGGCGGCCCGCCTGACCGGCATCCCGGTGACAAGGGTCAAGCTCTTCGTCTACATGATAAGCGGCGCGCTTGCCGGGGTCGCCGGTCTCATCGTCGTTGCCCGAAACTCCGCAAGCGACGCCAACCTCGTCGGCCTCGGCATGGAGCTCGATGCGATCGCCGCTGTCGCCGTCGGCGGCACGCTCCTGTCAGGCGGGCGGGCCAACATCGTCGGGACGGTGCTCGGCGCCCTCGTGATCCAGCTGGTGCGTTACACGCTGCTTGCCAATGGCGTTCCGGATGCGGCCGCGCTCATCGTCAAGGCCGGGCTGATCGTCACCGCGGTCTTCATCCAGCAGCGCGCCAGCAAACATTAGAGGCAACCCCGATGCAACCGATCCTCCGCCTCTTCCTGGTCAAGAACTCCGGCGACCTTGCCCGCCTCGGCGTCATCCTGGCGCTGGCCGGCCTCATCCTTTTCGGGGCACTGCGTTACGACAACTTCCTGTCGCCCTACAACATCCTGAGTTTCCTGCGTTACAACTCGATGTTCGCGCTGATCGCGCTCGGCATGGCCTTCGTCATCATGACAGGCGGCATCGACCTGTCCGTCGGCGGCACGGCGGCCATGGCAAGTGTCGTGGCGGCTCTGTTCTCCCCCTATCATTGGGCGGCCGGGCTCTTTGGCGGCATGGCGGCCGGCCTTGCCGTCGGCGCGCTCAACGGCTTCATCATCACGAAGATGCGCATCCAGCCGTTCATCGCCACGCTCGCGACAATGCTCGCAGCCTACGGCACCGGCCTTTTGCTGGCCGACAACCAGTCTGTCTCCGTCTCCTATGACACCGGTTTCACGGTCATTGGGCAGGACGATTTCCTGGGCTTCCCCATTCCCGCCTGGATCGCCCTTGCTGCCTATGTGCTCGGCTGGCTAGTGCTGCAAAAGCTCCCCGTCGGACGGCATATCCTGGCGATCGGTGACGGCGAGGCGACGGCCGGACTGATGGGCCTGAAGGTCGAGCGTGCGCTTGCCGGCGTCTATCTCGCCTCGGGCACGCTTGCCGGGCTGGCCGGCGTCATCCTCGCCTCGCAGTTCGGCGCCGGTCAGCCGACCGAGGGCGTCGGCTGGGAACTTTTCGCCATCGCCTCCGTCGTCGTCGGCGGTACGCTTCTCACCGGGGGCTCCGGCTCGGTCGGCGCGACGCTTGCCGGCGCGCTGCTTCTTGCCATGGTCTTCAACATCCTGAACTTCGAAAACGGCCTCGGCTGGATCTCGCTTTCGGCCTATTGGCAGTCCGTCATCCGCGGCGCCTTCCTGCTCGTCGTCGTCGTGCTTCAGGCAAAGCTGATGGCACGGCATCGCAGCACTTAAACTGAACGTCGCGAACGGGGCGCGAACATCCACAGGACGAAAGGGGGAAACCTACCCCGGATTAACCCCGGTGGGGCAGGAACAATGCGTGACCGCAAAAAGGCGCAGGCGCCGCGCCAATAGGATTGCGCATCGCAGCGACAAGCAGACAGTAAAAAAGGCCGGAGCGCACTGGCCCCGGCCTTCTTTTCTTTTTCGCTCTCAAGGCTTCTGCCAGTACATCCATGGTCAAAAGTCGAAAGCGATACGTCATTGCCAGCATCAAATTGAAATGCGCTCGACAATTACGTTTATGAAATATTTATACTTCTCCGCGATCGCCGAAACAAGCTGTCCATTCGGGCTAATCTCAACGAGGCGTACGCCTTCTTGCGGTGAACCACGTGTTTCGCACCCGCAGAGGAGATCCCCTATCTGCCACTGCCGCCGTGAATTCCGCCTTCATCGTTGAAAGGCGGCTGCGCATGTCGGCATCCCCGTTGGCCAATCGTCTTCAGGACAGGCAAATTGTGGAGGACAAGATGACGATAACCATTACCGCCTTTGAAAAATCACCGGATCGCGGCCGAGGTCTCGCGCGCGACATGCGCGTTCGCTGGGCGCTCGAAGAAGTGGGGCAGCCCTATGAGGTTCGCCTCGTTACCTTCAAGACCATGAAGGAACCGGCCCACATCGCGCTTCAGCCTTTCGGGCAAATCCCCACCTATCAGGAAGGCGGCCTTTCCCTGTTCGAGACCGGTGCCATCGTTTTCCATGTCGCGGAGCGCCATACAGGCCTGCTTCCGAGTAACGCCGATGCCCGCGCGCGGGCAATCACCTGGATGTTCGCCGCGCTCAACACCGTGGAGCCGCCGATCCTCGAGCGCGAAGCGACCACCTACGTGGAGCGCGACAAGGACTGGTATCAGGAGCGCCTGCTGATGCTCGAAGATCGCATCCGCGTCCGACTGGCCCAATTGTCGCGGCGGCTTGCCGAGGCCGACTGGCTCGACGGCGCCTTCAGTGCTGGCGACCTGCTGATGGTGACGGTGCTCCGCAGGTTGGAAAGTTCGGGCTTGCTCGACGAATATCCCAGCCTTTCCGCCTACGTCGCGCGCGGCAAGGCGCGGCCGGCCTACAGGCGCGCATTCGATGCGCAGCTTGCGGTCTTCACATCCGCCTCATCCGCCTGACGGGCGCATCACCGCAGAAAGGGTGGGCCCAAGCTTTGCCTCGGCTGATCGTCGACCGAAGGCGGCCGTTCGCCCCTGGTCATCTGCAGCCCTTGGCGAAACAGGCGGGAAACGACCCGCATGAAATCGTCCATGTAGAGATAGATGACCGGCGTCACGAAGAGGGTCACAAGCTGCGACACCAGCAGGCCGCCGACGACGGCGACGCCGAGTGGCTGGCGCAGTTCCGCGCTGGCGCCGCTGCCGATCGCAATCGGCAGCGTGCTCATGATCGCGGCAACGGACGTCATCATGATCGGGCGAAAGCGCATCACGCAAGCTTTGTGGATGGCGTCAGCGGCCGGCGAACCGGCGCGCTGCAGCGTCAGCGCCACGTCGATCATCATGATAGCGTTCTTCTTGACGATGCCGATCAGCATCAGCACGCCGACGATGGCGATGATCGAAAGGTCGAAGCCGCCGAAATAGATCGCCAGCAGCGCCCCGGATATGGCTGATGGCAACCCCGAAAGCACGGTCAGCGGATGGATCAGGCTTTCATAGAGAATGCCGAGCACGAGGTAGATGGTGACGATCACCGCCAACACCAGAAGACCCTGGTTGGCGGCGGCGTCTTTAAACAGCTGGGTGGTGCCGTAATTGCGGGTCGTCACCTCGGACGGCATGCCGATTTCTGCCTTGAGCCGATCGACCTCCGCGAGGGCGTCACCGAGTGCGACCTTGGCCGGCAGGTTGAAGGAAAGCGTGACCGCCGGCAGCTGGCCCAGCTGGTTGATGGTGAGCGGTCCGGACACGGTCTCGACACGGGCGAAGGCCCCGAGCGGAACAAGGCCGCCATTGGCACTGCCGACACGCAGTTCGTCGAACTTGTCGGCCGACCATTGCATCGAGGGATCGAGCTCGAGGATCACCTCGTAGCTGTCGCCCGCCGTATAGATTGTCGAGATCTGCTCGGTACCGAAACTGCCATAGAGCGTGGTGCGCAGCTCGCTCGCGTCGACTCCCAGCGTTGCCGCCTTGTCGAGGTCGACCACCAGGCGCGTTTGTGGCGCGTTGATCTGGAGGTCGCTGTTGACGTCGGTGAAGAAGGCCCGATCCGCGCTCATGGCGTCATGGAGCTTCTGCGCCCATTCATTCATCAGCGGCTGATCAAGGCTCTGGAGCACCAGCTGGTACTGGCTGGCCGACGCGCGCGATCCAACCGAGAGGTTCTGGACCGGCGACATGAAGGCCTGGATGCCGGGGATCGCCGCCAACTTGCGGCGCAGATCCGCAAGCACGGTTTCAAGCGGCGGGCGCGCGCTCTTCGGCTTCAGCTCGACGAAAAGCCGGCCTGAGTTGAGCGCGCTCGACGTGCCACCCGAGCCGATCGTGCTTGCGACATGGGCCACATAGGGCGAACTGGCAAAGACCGCCTCCACATTGGACTGGAGCTTCGACATGGCGGCGAAGGAAATGTCCTGGCGCGCCTGGGTCGTGACCTGCAACTGGCCGATGTCTTCCTGCGGGAAGAACCCCTTCGGGATCGTCGCGATCTGGTAGCCCGTGATCACGACGGTCAACAGGAAGAGCAGAAGCACCAGTGGGCGCGCGTTGATGCAAAGCGACAGCAACCGCTCATAGGCGCGCAGCAGCCCCTCGAAGCCTCGCTCGAAGGCGAGATCCAGGCGCTGCAGCCAGCGCACCTTCTCCTGTCCATCCGTCCTCGCCGGAAGCCGGGCCGCCAGCATCGGCGTGAGCGTGAGCGAAACGAAGGCGGAGGCGAGGATGGCAACGGTGACGACGATTGCAAATTCGTTGAGAATACGGCCGATCACCCCGCCCATCAGCAGCACGGGAATGAACACCGCGACGAGCGACAAAGAGATTGCGATGATCGTAAAGCCGATCTCGCGCGAACCGATCAGCGCCGCCGAGAAGGCATCGATGCCGTCCTCCTCCATGTGCCGCACGATGTTTTCCAGCATGACGATGGCGTCGTCCACCACCAGCCCGACGGAAAGCGTGAGTGCCATCAACGAGATGTTGTCGATCGAAAAGCCGAGCGGATACATCGCCGCGAAGGTGGCGATGATCGAGATTGGCACGGCGAGCGCCGGAATAAGCGTCGCCAAGAGGCGGCGAACGAAGGCGAAGATGACGAGGATCACCAGGCCGACGGTGAGGATCAGCGTGAACTGGACGTCGTGCACCGCCCCGCGGATCGACATGGACCGGTCGCTGAGCGTCTCGATCGAGGCGGCGGCCGGAAGCGACTGGCGGAGCGACGGCAGCAGCGCCTGCACCCGGTCGACGACCTCAACGGTATTGGCATCCGGCTGCCGCTGGATGGCCAGGATGATCGCCCGCGAACCGTCGTGCCAGCTTGCCGTCTGGTTGTTGGCAACGGAATCGATCACCGTCGCGACATCGCCGAGCCGCACGGGCTTGCCATCGACGCTCTTGACGATGATATCCGCGAAACTGGCGGCATTCATGCGCTGCGTGTCCGCAACGATCGCTGCCTGCCGGTCGCTGGTCTGCGCGGTGCCGAGAGGCGAATTGTCGTTTGCCGCCGCAACCGCCGTCTTCAGCTGGTCGACGGAAATGCCGCGCGCGGCAAGCGCATCAGGATGCATCTGAATGCGTACGGCATATTGCTGGCTGCCGAAGATGGACACTTCCGCCACCCCGTCGAGCACCGAAAGGGTCGGCGAAATCACCTGTTGTGCAATGGCGTCGAGGTCGGTGAGCGGCACGGTGCTGCTCTTCAGCGCCAGGAGCAGAACCGGCGCGTCCGCCGGATTGACCTTCCGGTAGCTTGGCGGTGCCGGCATGTCCTGTGGCAGCAACCTGAGCGTCCGGGTGATGGCGGCCTGCACGTCGGCGGCGGCGGCATCGATGTTGCGCCCGAGCACGAACTCGATCGAAATCGAGGTCGAGCCGAGTGCATTCGTCGTCGAGATCGTGTCGATCCCGGCGATGGTGGCGAACTGCTTGATCAGCGGGATGGCGACCGACGTCGACATGGTCTCAGGCGAGGCGCCGGGCAACGAGGCAGAAACGTTGATAACAGGGAAATCCGTTCGCGGGAGCGCGGCGATCGGCAGGACCAGATAGCTGAAAACGCCGGCAAGGATGAGCGCGACCGACAGCAAGACCGTGGCGATCGGACGACGGATACTGAACTCGGACAGCGGCATTTCACGCACTCCCGAATGATGGACAAAACCTAATCCGTCGCGGCCTGACCGGCCGCGTTGGCAGCGACAACGACATCTCCCGGCTTCAGCCGCGCCTGCCCTTCGACGACGACCCGGTCACCGGCGGCGAGGCCCGTGCCGATCGCAGCCTCCTTGCCGTCGTCAGCCAGAACGGACACGCCGCGGGTTTCGACCGTGTTGTCGTCCTTCACCTGAAAGACGAACGGGCCATCCTGTCCCGGCTGGACCGCAACGCTCGGCACAACAGCCGCCTGATGCAGTTGTGCCTGGTCGATATCGACATCCACGAACTGGCCCGGCCAGAGCTTCTGCGCGGCATTGGGGAAGGTCGCGCGCATGGCGATGGTGCCGGAGGCGGTATCGACGGCGGAATCGATGAAATCGAGCATGCCTTGGCCGATGACCGTTTGCGTGCCGCTTGACCGCGCGCGAACCGGCGGGGGCGTGCCGCGATCAATCAGATCCTTGAACGT
Source organism: Ensifer sp. NPDC090286 (assembly GCF_044769565.1). Classification (NCBI taxonomy): domain Bacteria; kingdom Pseudomonadati; phylum Pseudomonadota; class Alphaproteobacteria; order Hyphomicrobiales; family Rhizobiaceae; genus Ensifer; species Ensifer sp. NPDC090286. Next base: position 16,999 of record NZ_JBIVYF010000008.1, read on the forward strand.
CTGCAGGCGCTCTTCCGGCAGGCGGAAGGTAACGTCGATCGGCTCGATCGCCGTAATCGTCACGAGATTGTTCGATGTCGCGCCCGATTGGCCGACAAGATCGCCAAGCGCGACCTGCACGGCACCTAGGCGTCCACCGATCGGCGCGGTGATCTCCGTCAGGCTCAGCGCGACCTGATCGGCATCGACGGTCGCGCGGTCAGCGTCCAGGTTCCCCTGCGCCGCCTGTTGCAGCGAGAGAGCGGTGTCATAGCTTTGCTGCGTGCCGGTCTTGTCGTCGCGCAAGGTCTTGGCGCGCTCGAGTTCCGTGTTGGCGTCGGCAAGCTGTGCGGCATCCTTGGCGACGATCGCCTGGTCGCGGGCGAGCCCGGCCTTTATCGTGCGGTCGTCGAGCGTAAACAGCAGGTCCCCCGCCTTGACCATCTGCCCGTCCTTGACGTGGATGGCCGTGATCTGGCTCGCAATGCGCGCGCCCACTTCCACGGTGTCGGGCGCCTGCACGTTGCCCAGGGCATGGACGACCACAGGAACGTCTTTGAGCGTCACCGTCGCCGTCTGCACGGATACGGCGCCGCCGCGCCTCGCGCTGGCGGCCGTGTTGGCCGGCAGTTTCGCCTCGGTCGGCACGGGCTTGCGCGCCACCACGAACCCGATCGCGGCGATCGAGAGAAGAACGACGGCAATACGACAGGTGAGACTTGATCGGCTGACCATCAGCGCGCCTCCGCAGACCTTGCTGTCGGCACGCGGCAATAGGTGGTGCCGACAATCGGAAGCTGGGCCCAAATGTGGCCGCTTCAATGGCGCAACACCCTGAAAAACAATTAAAAATTGTTCATCTTCGGATGCCTTTCACCTCGTCTGGCGATCAAGGCTTCAGCAGTGACGCTTGCTTGGTCCCTCAAGCGTCGAGCGGTGCGCGCTCGACTGCGGCGGCAAGCGCCTGAAACAATTCGCGAAACCCGACCTCGCGTTCGTCCGGCTCGTCGAGACGATCGAGGAAGGCGGCCTGCTCGGTGTAGTTGAGGCGTGTTCCCTCGCCTTCAGCGGCAAATTCGAGAGTGCCGAGAGACGCCGAAATCCGCCGTCCCGCAACGGTCATCGTGTAGGAAAAGACGATGCGCTCATTCGCAACGATCTCGAGATAGATCGTGTCGTTGCGCATGACCGGGCCGTTTCCGAAACGGAAGCGGCTGTGCTCGCGGCCGCCGACTTCGAAAGACGCGGAGAATTCCTCGACCGTCCACCCCTCCCCTTCTACGAACCAGCGTCGTTTTGTGGCGGGATCCGCAAAGGCACGGAAAACGGTCGCCGGGGTCGCGGCGTAGCTGCGGCGAATGACGAAGGTGGCGTGGCGGACGGATCTTTCATTCATGCGCTTGGGTCTCGCTGATGGTTGCTTCATCCCCCGCCCGCTGCTGGGCGGCGATCTTTTCGCCCTGATGCGTGGTGTTCTGCGCGACGATGATCCTCCAGGCGTCATCCTGGCGTCGAAGAATGTAGAGCGGCCGTCCTTCGTCCTCGCCCGCCCGGCGGTTGCCGTCGGCATTAACCGGAATTTGCCGCACGTTCACCGCGGCGACATCCTCATGCAGGAAGGTGATGCGCTCGACGTCGTAGAGCGCCTGAAAATCGCGAAACAGGCTTGGGAGTACGGCGGCGGTGAAGGCGTGGATTGCCGGTGCGCCGACGATCCGGCGTCCGAACGCGGTCGTCCATACGGCCTCCGGCGCCAGCAATGAGACGAAGCCGTCGACGTCCCGGAGCCATTGGGTCTCTTCGACCCGGGCAACAAGTGCGAGAACGGCAGTGACATCGCGGGCATCGGGAGGCGACACGCCGCCGGCTTGTTCGATCGCAGGAATGGGGCGCAAGCGCGGCATCACGGCGTACTCCCGATGGTGCGGTCCCCGACCGCTAGGGCCTGGGCGACAGATCCGGAAACGTGGGTGCGAAATACCGGATCCGCGCCAGGCCCTAGCAGCAGGAAAACCTCGTCCGGCGGCCGGCCGGCGATAGAGGCTTCATCGACGTTGCACGGGACGGGAGGAGTGTCGGAACGGACGGTGATGCAATCACAGTCGTGCGCCTCCTGCGTGCCGGAGGTGTGATTGACGATCGGCCGTTTCATTCCCTTGCTCCCTTGCCCCGTGGGGGGAGCATTGCCCGATTTAGATGATCGATGTAATTGCTCGAATATCGATCACTTTGATCAGGATAGCCGATCATGCTGGATGCGCTGACGCTCGACCAATTGCGCATATTCGTCGCCGTCGTCGACCACGGCTCGTTCCGGGCGGCGGCGCGCGCGCTCGGACGGGCCCAGTCCGGCCTCAGCAGCGCCATCCTCAACCTCGAAACGGAACTGCGCCTGCCGCTGTTCGACCGTTCCCAGCACCGCCCCGAGTTGACGAAGGCCGGAGCGACGCTGCTTGCAGAGGCCCGGACCTTGCTGATCAAGGCCGACGCACTGCGGGCCAAGGCGAACGGTTTCCATCAGGGCATGGAATCGGCCCTGCGCGTAGCGCTCGACCCGCTGCTTCCACTGCCGGATATCGCCCGGGTGATCAGCAATTTCACCCGCGCCCATGCCGGCGTGCGGGTGGAACTCGTGACAGCGCCAATGACCATGGCGTTGAGCCTGGTGCTTGACGGCGACTGCGACCTTGGCCTGACGGCCGCGCAGGAAACGGACGCACATATCGCCAGCGAGGCCGTCGCCGCTTTTCCGGGCATGGTGCCGGTCTGCGCCGGCGGTCATCCCCTCGCCGGCCCCCGCGACGGCTCCGCCGGCCTGACGGCGGTCGATCTTGCCGACCATCTGCAGATCGTCGTTGCCGATCCCGCAGCCGATACGCAGGCGGTGAGCTACGCGGTGTTCTCGCAGCAAACGTTGAGGGTCAGCGACCTTGCGACCAAACACGCGCTCATTCTTGCCGGGGCCGGGTGGGGTCATCTGCCCCTGTGGCTGATCGCGGCAGATCTTGGCGAAGGGCGGCTCTGCGAGGTGCCGCTTGCGGCCCGTAACGGTCTTCCCGGTCCGCTCCTCCCCTTCTACACGATCCGCCGGATCGATCGGGTCTGCGGCCCCGCTATGGAAAGCCTGTGCGGGCTCATGCTTGCGCACTTTCGCGGTCAGCGGCAGGCCACATCGGCGCTCCCCTGATTGGGACAGCAATACTCCGGCGAGAGCGAGAAGGCATCCAGGGGGTTGACGTCTGCGAGTGGAGCGTCTTCAGTTCCCCCCGAACAGGGCTGCCGCCTTGCAACGGGGCAGCCACGTCCCCATCTCCAGATCTCATGGTCGCCTGGCCGGGCGGCTTGTTCCCCATCGACCTGATCTTATCGCGTCGCGCGCAAAGCGACGAATTTCATTCAGTAAAGGGTTTCCCATGGCTCACTATCCAGACATCCTGCTTCATATCGACGGCGCCTGGCGGCCGGCGCGATCCGGCAAGACCATTCCCGTCATCGACCCGGCCAGCGAGGAAGCGATCGGCCAGGTGGCCTGGGCCGAAGTGGAAGACCTGGATGAGGCGCTTGCGGCGGCCGAGAAGGGCTTCAAGACATGGCGGGCTACGTCCGCCTTCGACCGCGCCCAGGTGATGCGGTCGGCAGCCGCCCTGCTGCGCCAACGGGCCGGTGACATCGCCTGGCTGATGACCCGCGAGCAAGGCAAGCCGCTTGCCCAGTCGAAAGGCGAGATCCTTGGCGCCGCCGACATCATCGAGTGGTTCGCCGAGGAAGGAAAACGCGCCTACGGCCAGATCATTCCGCCGCGCGCGCCGGACGTCACCCAGATGACGGTCAAGCTGCCGGTCGGTCCGGTTGCCGCCTTCACGCCTTGGAACTTCCCGATCAACCAGGTGGTGCGCAAGCTTTCGGCAGCGTTGACCACCGGCTGCTCGATCATCGTCAAGGCGCCCGAGGAAACACCGGCGTCGCCTGCCGAACTCATCCGCTGCTTCGTCGATGCCGGGCTTCCCGCAGGCGTCGTCAACCTCGTCTACGGCGTGCCGGCCGTCATCTCGGAATACCTGATCTCCCATCCGGTGATCCGCAAGATGTCGTTTACCGGCTCGACGCCGGTCGGCAAGATGCTGGCGGCCCTTGCCGGCCAGCACATGAAGCGCGCGACGATGGAACTTGGCGGGCATGCGCCCGTCATCGTCACCGATGACGCCGATGTCGAGCGCGCCGTCGCCATCATGTCCGCCAGCAAATACCGCAATGCCGGCCAGGTTTGCGTGTCGCCGACCCGCTTCCTCGTGCAGGAGCGCGTGGCGGATCAGTTCCTCGACGGCTTCGTCGCCGCCTCGAAAAAGATCAAGGTTGGCAACGGTCTCGAAGACGGTATCGACATGGGGCCGCTTGCCAACGAGCGGCGCATCCCGGCGATCGAAAGCCTGGTCGCCGACGCCGTCGAGCATGGCGCTCGTCTGGCAACCGGCGGCCATCGCATCGGCAACCGCGGCTACTTCTTCGAGCCGACGGTTCTCGCCGACGTGCCGCTTTCCGCCCGGATCATGAATGACGAGCCGTTCGGCCCGGTCTCGATCATCAATCGCTTCCATGATCTCGATGAGGCGATCAACGAGGCCAATCGCCTGCCCTTCGGTCTTGCCGCCTATGCCTTCACCGGATCGGAGCGCAGCGCCCATCGTCTGGCAAGCGAGGTCGAAAGCGGAATGATCTCGATCAACCATCTGGGCCTGGCGCTCCCCGAAGTCCCCTTCGGCGGCATCAAGGATTCCGGCTACGGTACAGAGGGCGGCTCGGAGGCGATCGAGGCCTATCTCGAAACACGCTTCGTCACGCGAAAGAGCGTCTGACGCCGCGGTCGGCGAAAGATCCACTCGCTCGATAAAGCAAAAAGGGACGGCGCCGATGCGCCGTCCCTTGTCCTATCATGCGTAGGTTACAACGCGTTGCTGATCCAGTCTTCATGCCCGTGACGGACGCGAACAACGAGAATGTCACCATCCGCATCGATCCTGTAGACGACCAGATGTGCCTTGAACGGGTGGATGCGCATCGGCGGTGACAGCTCCGTGCGCTCGCGCGCCATGCGCGGGTTGACCGCGATGAGGGCGAAGAGGTCGAAAAGTTCATCGTGATACCGCCTCGCCTGGGCGGAACCAAAAAGGCGCACGCCATCCGCGGCGATTGCGATGACGTCTTCTTCCGCCGCGACGGAAAGTCGAAATGCCATTACTTGCGGTCGCGCGGCGCCTCAGCGCGCGCCAGCGCCGCAGAAAAGAGCGCATCCTTGGAGCGCGATCCGACGCCGCTGTTAAGGCCGTCGTCGACAAAGCGCTGCATTGCCGCAACCTTGTCGTTGCGCTCCTGGTCCCTACGGATGAGGTCGCGCACATAGTCGCTGGCATTGGCATAACGACCCGTGCGTGCCTGCGCTTCCACCCAGTCCTTCATCGGATCAGGCAGGGATACGTTCATCGTCGCCATGTCGGCCTCCATTGCTGCTGGAAGAATGACATAATTTGGCAAAGTTTGTCAAACCAGGAACCTGCCTTCCGTGACGTCGCGCGGAACTCCTCCGACACCGCGATACCGCCGGCCGAACGCGGTTCTCAGGGCCTACCCGATCGTCACGACGGTTGACTATCGAGGTGCCAACCTCTCTGAATACCGTCACGACACATTAAACGACTGATTGCATCGGACTTGCGTGAATGACCGAGACGTCTCAACGAAATGGAATGGCCGCGACGGCCCCCGCCCTTTCCGAACCGGAAAAGAACATCATCATCGGCGGCGTTCTTCTCTCCATGCTTCTGGCGGCACTCGACCAGACGATCGTGGCGCCGGCGATGCCGACCATCGGCAAGGCTCTGGGACACGCCGACTACCTGCCATGGGTGGTGACCGGCTACCTGCTGACCGCGACAGCCATGGCCCCGCTTTACGGCAAGATCTCCGATATCTACGGACGACGGCCGACGATCTTTGCGGCCATCATCATTTTCCTTGCGGGATCACTAATTAGCGCGCTGGCGCCCAACATGCTGACGCTGATCGTCGGCCGCGCCGTTCAGGGCCTGGGTGGTGGCGGCCTGTTCGCACTGGCGCAGACCGTCATCGGCGACCTCGTACCGCCCCGCGAACGGGCGCGTTACGCCGCCTGGATATCGGGAACCTGGGCAGTCGCGAGCATCGCCGGTCCACTCCTGGGCGGCACCTTCGCCGAGCATTTGCACTGGTCGCTGATCTTCTGGATCAACATCCCGCTGGGGCTGGTGGCGATGGCGATCATCAACAAGCCGCTGAGGAAGCTGCCAACCGTCGCCCGCGCACACCGGATCGACGGGGCCGGAGCCCTACTGCTCGTCGCTGCGACGTCGCTTTTACTGCTTGCGCTCAACTGGGGCGGCAGCCGCTATCCATGGCTCTCCGCCGTCATACTCGGCCTGCTCGGCGCTTCCGTCGTCCTCTGGGTCACGTTTGCGCTGCGGCTGCGCAGGGCAAGCGAACCGCTGATCTCGCTGGAAGTGCTTGCCAATCCCATCGTCCGCTACGGAACGCTCGCCATGTTCCTGGCGCAGGGCGCCAATGTCGGGCTCTCGGTCTATATCCCCGTCTACGCGCAGACGTTCCACGGCCTGTCGGCCAGCAGTTCGGGTGTGGTGATGCTCGGCCTGCTGCTTGGAACGGTTTGTGGAGCGACAACCAGCGGGCGGACGATACCGCGCATCGTCCACTATAAGAGGATCGCGCTGATCGGCGGCGCGCTTGCCTTCCTTTGCCTGGCGGCCCTTGCTGCTCTCGCCGGCCGGACCTCGCTCGTCGTCCTTGAACTCCTGACATTCGCCGCAGGTTTCGGCTCGGGCATGACTTTCCCGGTGGCGACGATTTCGGTCCAGAATTCCGTCGACCAGACGCATCTTGGCGTCGCGACCGGGGTCCTGACCTTCCTGCGATCGCTCGGCGGCGCCCTTGGCGTTGCGGCCTTCGGCGCGATCGCCCTTGGCAACGGCCTGCCGCTCGCTGGCGAAGGGGTGGAAGCGCTCGGCGCGACGGTTACGTCGGCCGTGCCCTTCACCTATATCTTCATCGCGAGCGCTGCAGCGATGGCGGCAGCGCTCGCGCTTTTTCATCTCATGCCGGAAAAGCCGTTGCGCGGTCGCGACGAGACCGCGGTGGCCGCTGCGGTCGAGTAGCAGCACCGCTGATGGCCGCACCTGTCCCGGCGCGGCCATCAATCGGATCGCGGGCTTAGAACTCCGCCTTCAGCGACGCGTAGAAGGTACGTCCCGGGCCTGGCTGCTGCACCAGGCTCAAGGGATCGACATAATAGGCGTCGGTCAGGTTCTCGATGCGGAAGCTCGCCGTCAGGCTCTCGTTGATCCGGTATTCTGCGAACGCGTCCACCAAGGTATAGGGCTTCCAGTTAATCAGCGAGATGAACTGCGAAGCGCCCTGGGCGGTCACGTCGCCATGGCCGATCGCGCGCGATCCGGTGCGCGAAATCCGCCCGCCGACTGTCAAGGCGTCGTCGAGGAACGTCTGCGACAGCGTCAACGCGACCGTGTATTCCGGCGGCACCTGGTTGGTGGCGTAATCGGCATAGAGCGACTTGTTTCCGCAGGTGGTCGCCGTCCGGCAAAACTCGACATCGGTGTAGTAGTTGGCGGCAAGTTCGGCGGTAAAGCCGCCGCGTTCATAGCGACCGGACAGTTCTATGCCCTGGAAATGCGCTCCGGCGATGTTGTGGATGCGCATGCCGGAGATACCGCGCGGATCGGTATACCATTCGCGCGAGATGTAGTTGTCGACATTCCAGTCGAAGAAGCCGAGCTTCATCATCGCCTGGTCGTCGGCAGAAAACACGCCGTCACGCCTGAGATTGGTGCCCACCTCCCAGTTGCTCGACCGTTCCGGGCGCAGGTTGGAATTGACGTTCATGGTGAAGGCCGAAACACCCTCGAAGATGCTCGGCGAGCGCAGCGCGTTCGAGTAGTTCACATAAAACTGCGTGCCGTCGAAGGGCTCCAGCGTCACGCCCACCGACGGGCTGAAGCCGCCTTCGCTGAGCGCCGTGTCGTAGGTGTAGCCAGGGCGGACCTGTTCCGGGGCGTTTCGATCCTCTGTCCAGTAGTGCTGGTAGCGCAGGCCACCATTGATCGTCAGCCAATCGGTGGCTTTCCAGGCGGCCTTGGCGAAGGCGGCCGCCTCCTGCCGCGTGCCGTCGCGAAGGTCGAGCCATGTCTCAAGTTCCGGCGTGAACTTGCTCGGTCGCGTATCCTCGCTCAGGAACGACAGGCCGTAGGTCAGGTCGAGCGGGCCGTAGTCGGTCGTCAAGGCCGACGTGTTTGCAACATCGGCGCCCCACATGAAGGTATCGGAGCCGGTGCGGAAATCGGCCGGCAGGCCGAAATCTCCGGGCTGCGGATAGAGCACGCCGCTCCGCCGGGGATTGCGCAGTTCCAGCCGCGTAGCCCAGAGATTGGCCTTGAGATCGATCAGGTCATTGTCGTCAGGCTTCCAGCCATAGCGAAGCGTGCCGGCATCGACCTTCGTTCCGGCGGTCTGGCCCTGCTGTATGGCCTGGCCCCGGTCCGAGGTCAGGCGCGACGCCAGGAGGTCGCCGGCCTCGCTGCGAAACCCGTTGTAGCCGAACTGCAAACTGTGACCGTCCTCGAAACGGACAGTGCCCTTGGCGAGATAGGACTTTGTCTGGAGCTGGGTGTTCAACACCTCCTCGCCGGCCCGGTAGTTGGCGATGCCGATGTTCTCGATGTAGTCCTTCCAGCCCCGGGCCGGCGGCAGGCATACGCCGCTTTCATAGCAGAATGGTCGCGGCCCCATGCTCACTGGCACTGCCGAAGGTCCGTTGCTGCCGGCATGATAGTTGCCCTGGCGGCGATAGGCGTAGCCGGCAAGGAGGTCGACGTTTTCCTCCTGCATCGCGCCGACGATGCTGCCCGAGGCGCTGGTCGGATCGAAGAACGAGGGGCGGTCCATTCCGTCGCTCTTTGCCGTAGCCACCGGCGGCGCCCAGGTGCCCCCGGGCCAGGCATAGCCGGCGGTGGTGCCGGCCGGCGGTGGGGTGGAGGTGTTGGTGCCAAACCCGCCCTTGACCCGGAGACCGAATGTCCGCCCCTCCTTCACGATGTCGCCGGCGTCCAGCGTGCGCATCGCCACCGTACCGGCGATGCCGCTCGATGCAACGTCGGAGCCCTTGGTGATATCGACGCCGCCCAGAAAATCCGGATCGACGAAGGTCCGGTTGGAGATACCCTGATAACCCTGGTAGACCGTGGCCGAATTGCTGGCGCCGTCGACGGTGACGGCGACACGCCCCATGCCCTGCATGCCGCGGATGTTGACGTCGACGGCGCCCGCGCCGTTGCGCGCTTCGCCGGAGAGCACGCCCGGCGTGCCGCGGAAAATGTCTGCCGGGCTCGAGCCGCGGAAGCGGTCGATGTTTTCTTCCGAGATGTAGGCGGTCGGCGCAGCCGTTTCGTAGGGCGCATCGACCGGATTGATGATGCCGCCGCCGGCAACGATCGGCGCAAGCATCGTTGCGCCGTCGGCAGCACCGACCGCGTGCGCACCGGAAACGCGCTCGGTAATCGTGACGGTCCCGCCGCTCAGGCTATAGGAGAGGCCGGTGCCGGACAAAAGCTGCGACAGCGCCTCGGTCGGGGCGATCGGCCCGCTGACCGCAGGCGCGGATTTCCCCTGGGTCAGCGATGCCGAATAGGCGAGTTTCATCCCCGACTGCCGCGCAAATGCCGTAAGCGCCGCGGTCAGGGATTGCGCCGGAATGTCGAAAGTGATGGCACCGGAACGGGCCGACCGCTCCTGTTGTGCCAGAGCCGGCACTGCCGTTTGAAGTGAACCGACCGCCGTGGTTGCGACCACGACCGCGCCGAGAAGTTTGTTTCGCCCCGTTTGTCTGGACATCTGATCCCTATTCCCATGCTTTGAGCGAGGGACCGGTATTCCTGCTGGCAGGACACATCCCTCAAAAGCCGAGACGATGCGCCACTCAAAAATCCGCAACGGCGTTCGAAAAAAAATGAAACCGGCTAGACCGCCGAGATCAGCGTCACGAAGCGGGTCATGCGTGTGACCCGGATCGGCAGGCCGGACGCAAGCGCTGCAAGCGAGGCGTCCGGCGTTCTCAAGTCCAAAACGGCGCTGACCAGCGTCGATTTCAAGCGGTCGTGACTGAAGACGATCCAGCCGCCGTGATAGCGGCTGAGGGCCGCGACAACGTCGCCGAGCCTGCGGTTTTCGGCGACATACATGCCGGACTGCCATGCGAGCGCGATGGCCGGATCCTGCACGACAGGGCTGCCGATGGCGCCGTCACCACCGACCGACACACGCTCCCCTTCGGCGAGCGTAACGCCCATGAGGTCACCGCCAGCCATTGGCGATACGCGAACGGAATGACGGGTCACGCCAATGCCGAGCGAACCATCGGCGGCATTGGCGTCCACATCGAAAGCGGTTCCAAGGGCCGTGACGATGGTTTCACCTGAGGCAACCTGAAACGGCCGCGCGTCCGCCACCACGTCGAAAAATGCCTGGCCTTCCTTCAGAACCACCCGGCGGGCCTGCTCGTCGAAATCCACATCCATGGCCGTGCGCGCGTTGAGGATCACCCGTGACCCGTCAGGCAGGCCGATCGAACGGGTCTCTGCCGTGGCTGTCGCGTAATCGGAGCCGAGGATGCGCAGCCAGGGGCGCGAAGCGGCAAGCCCACCGCCCAGGACAGCGATGCCGACCGCGCCGGTCAGAAGGCGGCGGCGTGAAAGGAGCGCGGTGTCGCGGCCGGGATAGATGAGGCCGGTGCGGCGATCGCGGCGCAGATGTGCCGCATCGTCCCACAAGGCTTCCGCTTCCACCGCTGCCGCCTCGTGCACCACGCTTTGTCCACGCCACGCCTCATAGGCGCGCTGGTCGTCTAAGGTCGCCTCACCGGAATGGAGCCGGACGACCCAGCCGAGCGCCGCGTCGGAGATGTCTTTCGCTGGACAATGCGTTGCCGCCGATGCGGGTTTCATCGCCCTGTCAGACATGGTCCATCTCGCGCCGCACGTCGCGGCAATGGCACAGCGCACGCAGCATGTGCTTTTCGACCATGCTGACCGAGATGCCAAGTGTTTCGGCTATTTCCCGATGCGAATGGCCCTCGACCTTGTTCATGATAAAAGCCGTCCGGCAGGCGATCGGCAGTTCGTTCAAGAGAACGGAAAGGGCTGCGACCTTGTCGCGAAATTCCAGCCGCAGCGCAAAGTCGTCCGACGACGACAGGCGGTCTGCCTGGTCCAGTTCGACCCGGCGCGACCACTCCCGCTCCAGCTTGATGCGAAAGTCGATGGCCGCATTTCGGGCTGCCTTGAACAGGTAGGAACGCGGATGCTCGACGCTGCGGCGGTCGACCCTCACCATGCGCAGATAGGCGTTCTGAACCACTTCCTCACCGTCGTCCCGATTGCCGATCAGGCGCGAGGCGTAGCGCACCACCTCCTTGTGATGGCGCTTGAAGAGCAGGCCGAGCCAGTGATTGAGAGAACTTGCCACCATGCTGCCCTTCCTAGCGAAGCGCGACGCGGCGGTCTTGGGAGTGGATTTCGACGGGCATGGCGCAAACTTCGCGGGGGATCCTGCGGCTTGATTGATGCCGCAGGCTAATACTTGTCTTTTATACTCATGTTTAATCACCCAGCAAGCGCCTTGGGTAAAATGGCTGCAGATTTTGCAGATCAAACCGGCTCAAGGCACGGCACGAACCCGGACCGTCCGCGAATAACAAGCACGGTCGCCTTCATGATCGCCGGCACCGGATGCGCGGAGAAACCGGGCAATCCGACGCCGGCGCTCAAGCGTTTATCCAAACAGGATCGCGACACGTCCGGGGAGTTGCAGGAAGTTTGCGAGCGACATTTGCGGTGTCAATCCGCCCACCCCTTCCGGCCAGGGATCGCGCAGCAGCAGTGTGTTGCCGTCGTTCTCGTAGCCGTAGACGACATAATAGTGATAGGCGTTGCCGATCACGAAGATGCGGTTGTTATCGATCTCGGTTTTGACGGCCTGAGCGGTCAGGACCACATTGAGGAAATGACCGCCGGTCGTCGCGTTGTCGAAAGCGTTCCATTGGGTCCTGACCAATTGCACGACCTGGCTATTCCGATTGGCGCCGTCATTTTCCAGTTGGTCGGTGGAGAGGTCGAGCGCCTGGGCAATTTGCAGGCGCTCCTGGACCGCGGGGTCGAGCGAAGCCAGCGCGAAGGTGCTCCGACGGGCAATGTCGTATTGTGACACGGCGGGCAGGTTGCGAAAACTGCGAACCATCGCCTCGGCAGCGGCAAAGCACCATGCAGCCGAACCTTGCGGAACGAGTGGCGGCGGATGGAGAACTGTGGTCATTTCGAACTCCTTCTAGAAGACATTGGCGATGAAGATGCGGCCTCGATCTGACAGGGGCGGAAAATTCCGCAACTGCTGGGTCGAGCAGTGCATTGACAGGCGGCTCACGGCATTTGCGGCGGTGGGCGCCCTCGGCATGCGGCAAGCATGCGGGCTCGGCGGCCCATGGTTGGTCTGGTCGTTTCCATGCTGGCTTCCTTTCGTCAGGAAGGGGAACAGTCATGCGAGGCTTGAGCCTGCGGTCAGCCGAAAGGCGCATCGGCGCTTGGCGCAGACGTGCATCGCAGGATGTTTTCCGGGCTCAACTCGACGCGTTGCGCCGGCGAAGACGGGTTGAAGTCGACGACCTGAACATTGGTCTGGGCCTCGGCATCGATCGCCTCTCCGGCGGTATAGCTGCCGAACACGACCCAGCAGCGGTTTCGGTGAGGGATGAAGGCACCGAGAACATTGACGTTGAAATCCACGGTGTAGATGGGCGACTTTCCAAGCGCGATGCCGAGGTGAATCGGAAAGTCGAAGGTCGCATTGAGCTGGCGGATCGTGAGTGCGCCCTGCGCACCCCCCGTTCTCAGGTTCTGGAAGGTCGGGGCACCAAAACTGTCGGACCCGAAGTCGATGAGGTTTTCGCGCTCGGGGTCCGCAGCGACATACTGGTAGGCGGTAAAGGTCGTGCGTCCGCCAAAGGTCCCGCGTTCGCCCCAGATGAAGCCGACTTCGGTCGACCAGGAGAAGCGCACCTGGGTGCCGGGTGCCGCCGGACGCGCAAGCCACGCCAGGCATGCCGGCCCCGTCGGACCGGGGGCGGACGGCGGAACCTGGTAGAGCGCGAAGCTGCCATGCAAACTCGAATTGTTGACGCAGGTAAGCCTATACTCGGACATATCGGGTCTCCCTGAGCGGTGAGAGGAAGAGGCGGCGGCTGGTTTCAGCCGCCGCCCGCGGCGTCACGAAACCGAGATCAGGTTGTCGAGACCGAGCAGCGCCGTGCGCGACGTCAGGGCACCGCCATAGGTGACTTCGACCGCGCCGGTGACGTCTTCGATGTCGATGACATCGCCGGTCTCATAGTTGCCGAAGATCACCCAGTAGTTGGGATGCGGCGAGAAAACCGCCGTCATGTTCGGCGCCGCCTGGACCGCGAAGGTCCCGGAACCCGCCATGCCGATACCGACGGAGGTGCGGTTGGGCGCGACGTTCGAAAGCTGCTGGATCGTCAGCGAGCCGAGAGCGCCGTTGACGCTCGGATTGACGAAGGTCGTCGCACCGGCCGAGTCCTGGGTCAGCTGGATCAGGTTCTGGCCGTTGGGATCTGCCGAGCGCACCTGCGTCGCCGAGAAGTTGATGCCCGGCTGCAGCACGCCGGTCTCCGACCAGACGAAGCTGTAGTCGAGACCCCAGGTAAAGGTCACGCGGCTTCCCGGCGCGGTCGGACGGGCGAACCAGGCGAGTGAGAACACGTTGCCGGGGGTCGTCGTCGGCGGCGCTTTCTGAAAGACGGCGAAGCTACCGGTCAGCTGCGAGTTGTTCACGCAAGTCAAAGAGTATGACGTCATCGGTGTTACCTTTCGTTTCTGGAATTGCGCCCGGGATCACATGGTGGCCGGCACCGCCTCCGGGGCTGAAGCGGCGCCGACCAGCCCCTCGCTGCCCGCTCAAGGGGAAGGGACAAAAGGGCAGCGAGGGGGATTGCCCGACGAGGGAGGTGTCGCCGGGCAAGTTCGTGGAAACGTCAGCCCGTCTGGACGATCAGGTTGTCCGGTCCGACTTTGATCTGCGCGCTGGCGGCGCTGGCGCCACTCGATGCGAACATGACCGTCGAGCCCTGATCGACATCGGAAATTGCAGGTGGCGGATATGTGCAGGCCGTGCCGAAGACCACGGTGACCGTCTGCGACAGGTCCGGCTCGAGGATCAACGGGCCCATCCCGGCCGGCGGTGCAAGTAGGATTGCAGCGGGACCGACGACAAGGCCGACCAGGCTGGCCGGCGGGACGCTGCGATCGAAGTCGACCTCGATCGAATTCGCCGGCCCTCCGGTAGAAACTGCTATGGCATAGGTGCCATTTGCAAAGGTGACGGTGGCCTTGCCTCCGAGCGTCACCGGGGTCTTTTCAGCCGTTGCGGGGTCGCCTTTGCCGTTGCCGGCAATCGCCAGGAGGGCCAAGGCGCCGCTCCCGCCGTTCCAGGTGAGCGTCGTCTCCCCTTGACCTGATCTCGTCACGTTGGAGATTAGGGCAGTCAGCACCTGCACGCTGACTGCGGGGCTCTTGAGCGGTGGCGGAAAGACGCTGAAATATGAAACGCCCACGACGCTCGATCCATTCGTTGCGCTCAGCGTGAACGTGGTCGGAGTTGCTGGAGGCGGGGTATCACCCGGCGCGGTGGAGGCTTGATCTGCGATCTGCTTCGACATGCCAGAGATCCCTTTTCACGAGCCATCCGGCTCCGCAATTCACTCTCTATGGGTGCAGAAAAAATAGCAACATCCCCATTGGTTGTCTTTGGGTGACCATCCCAAAAACTTGGACGACCGTCCCAGCGGGCTCATATGCTCCTCAGTTCCGTTATCCATTCGGAGAAGGAGGTTCCGAGCGTAAACGGCAGCAGCATGCCCCCTAGAGTTGCGCCTTCTCTGTTCCGCGCCTGGTCACGGGCCGCGCGTGGAGAAAGGCCGAAGGTCTGCCGGAACAGGCGGCTGAAATGCGCCTCGTCGGCAAACCCCATATCGAAGGCGATGTCGCCGATGCGGCGATCGGCGTGGCGGGGATCGCACAATGCAAACAGGGATCGGCGCAGCCGGCGCCTGCGGATGTAGGTTTCAACGCCGCCCGTCATTTCGAATTGCCGGAACAGCTGGCTGCGGGAGACGCCGAGCTCCCGCGCGAGCCGGGCGGTGGTCAGGTCGCGATGATGCAGATTGTCTTCGATGTGGCGGCGCAGGCGGCGACCAAGGTCCCCGGTGCGGCCGCCCGGCTTGCCGCCATCTGCGGGGCCAAGGCAGGACGCCAGGAGATCCGGGATGATCGACCCGAGCGACGTGAGTTCGTTGGCACCGAAGCGGAGTGCGGCTTCGGCCAGGGCCTGGACGACGCCTGAAACGAAGACGGCGATCGCGCTGCCATGGGATAGAATGCGCCCGGAGATCGGCTGTGGGGGCGCGACAGCGGCCGGCAGCAGTGCCCGCGGCACGATCAGGTGAACGGCTTCGGCCGCCCGCATGGAAAAGGCCACGGGCGTTGACAGATCAGAGACGGCCACATCGCCCGGTCGAAGGCGCCTCAGCCGTGGCGCGGTCAATCCGATGCGCCCGCCGATCACGCACGAAATGACGATGTGGTCGAGATCGTCGCGGGCGAGACGCAAATCGGTGCGCCGATATCGCCCACCGTCAGCATTGCTGCGGCAAAGCAGAAAGGTCCCGAAATGATGAACGACGAGGTTCGCCCGAAATGCCGCCGGTGGCAAATGTTTCGCCGGCGCGCTTTCGAACAGGATGTCGAGAACGGATCGCCAGGCTTCGAAGGGAGCGTCCCTGCCGGAGGTTGCAAAACGGAAACTGGGGTACGGGTCTGGTCTACCCGTCTGGCGCGGCAACTCTGTGGTTGTCTCGCTCACTCCGCTCCCTTTGGTTGCATCACGTGAAAGAGATGCGACTTTTACTCTAGTTCGCGAAGAGGAGAAGAGCGGCTTCCGTTCGACAGCGCTAATGCATTCTAAAGTCGGATCGATGCGGATTTCTGAGCGCTGGTCCAGCTTGGGTCAGATGGTTTCTTGGAACATCGGCAGAGCCGGCCACCGGATCCAGCACAGACCATGCGGAACGGCCAGCCGCCGCGCCGTTTTCCTCAAACGGTGCGGCGGCTGGCCTGGCGGTAGTCGTCGTGTTGGTCGAGGCATTTCCTGCATGCCCGGGGAGGTCGACCTCGGATGGTGAGCCCGGAACTGCCTCTGTGTGTCCCGATTGCGGACATCGACATTGCGAAGGAGCTCGGTGTCCGCTCTTCGCTCAAACCGCCTGTTCGAAATCCGTCGAAACGGAAACCGTGCGCCACCGGGCAAGAAGGTCGCGATCCGAAGCGTGCTTGGCCTCGATCGCAGCCACCGTGTCGCTGCCAAGCGGAAGCCGGACCGGCGGCTGCTCCGCATCGACGAATGAGATCAGCACGTCGGCAAGCCTGTCGGGGTTGCCCGGCTGGTTATGGCTGATCTCCTTCGCCTTGCTGCGAACGGCACCTGCAGTTTCCGCATAATCGCTGATCTCGATCGAGCTGACGCTCAGCGACGTCGAGTCGAGAAAATCCGTGCGGAAGTAGCCGGGCTCGATCGCCGTCGCGTAAATCCCGAGCGGCGCGAGTTCCGCCGCCAGGGCCTCGGTCAGTCCTTCGACGGCAAACTTCGTCGAGCAGTAGACGCCGAAACCAGGGCCGCTGCGGTAGCCGCCGACGGAAGAGAAGTTGAGGATCCGCCCATGGCGCTGGCGGCGCATGTGCGGCAGGACCGCGCGGGTGACCGCCAGAAGTCCGAAGACGTTGGTCTTGTAGAGCGCTTCGATCTCGGAGCCGGTTGCTTCCTCGACTGCGCCCAGCAGGCCGTAGCCGGCATTGTTGACCAGGACATCGATGCGCCCGAAGCGCGCGATCGCCTGGGCCACAGCCTGATGCGCCTGGGCCTCGTCGGTGACGTCGAGCGCAACGGCCAAGAGATTGGGATGGTCCCCGAAGCGGTCCGCGATTGCCTTCGGATTGCGCGCCGTCGCGACCACCTGATCGCCCTTGGCCAGGGCCTTTTCAACGATAAGAGCACCAAATCCACGGGATGCGCCAGTGATGAACCACGTATGCATGTGAGCCTCCGGTTTGTTTCGCCGCTCCATCGTCGGCGGCTGAAGAGGTTGTACTGCGAGACGTCTACTGAGATAATCGACTGGATTCTCGTTGAGCTGATGAGAGCTTTTCATCAATGCGAACCATATCGCCGTCCGACCTGTCACCTTTCTTGGCGCTTGCCCGCCACCAGAGCTTCCGCCGTGCGGCAGACGAGATCGGCTGCACGCCGTCCGCGCTCAGCCATGCCTTGAAGGCACTGGAGGAGCGCCTGGACGTTCGGCTCTTCAACCGGACCACCCGCAGCGTCGCACTGACCGAAGCGGGGGAACTTCTGCTCACCCGTGTCGCGCCCGCCTTCCGCGACATCGAGGACGCGCTTGACGACCTCAACAATTTTCGGGGGGCGCCGATCGGGCGGCTGAGGTTCAACACGGCACGCGCTTCGGCAAAAATGGTGCTTCTGCCCCTCGTCGCGCGATTTCTCGAAAGTCATCCGAAGGTCAACATCGAGATCGTCGTCGACAACGACCTGGTCGACATGGTGTCGGAGGGTTTCGACGCCGGCGTTCGCTTCGGCGAGATCGTCGCGCAGGACATGATCGCCGTGCCGATCGGTCCGCGCCAGCGTACCGCGATCGTGGCAACACCGTCCTTCTTTGAGCGCCACGCAAGGCCGATCACGCCCGAGCATCTGAAGGCGCTGCCCTGCATCGGGTTGCGCTTTGGCAGCGGACGCCTCTACGCCTGGGAGTTCGAGCGCGGCGGTGTCGAAGTTCAGGTCGAGGTGACCGGTTCCCTCATCGTCGACGACCAGGACATGATGGTCGACGCTGCCCTTCTCGGCGCGGGGATCGGCTTTGCCTTCGAGGACCAGGTTCGCGCGCTGATCGACGAGGGAAAGCTGGTTCGCGTGCTTGAAGACTGGTGCCCCTACTATAGCGGTTTCTACCTCTATTATCCGAACCGGCGGCAAATGCCGGCAGCACTCAGGGCATTCGTTGATTTCGCCAGGGTCCGGGACAGGTCAGCGCGCTGAGGTATAGGGCGCCCAAGCTGTCCGCGTAATGTCCGTGCAACCTCCTGTTTACAATCGTCTCCGCACGGTTTTACTGGCATCGGTTTTTGCCGCGTCAAAACAAGCGTCAGCCGAACGGCGCAGCCGGTCCAACAAACATGGTGCGGATGGTGTGGAAGCTCTGGCCCCGGTCTCTCAAGCAACGTCTCATCGCGCACCTGCTGGTCCTGCAGTTGGCGGTGCTTC
The DNA here is from genome assembly GCF_044769565.1 of Ensifer sp. NPDC090286. Taxonomy (NCBI): domain Bacteria; kingdom Pseudomonadati; phylum Pseudomonadota; class Alphaproteobacteria; order Hyphomicrobiales; family Rhizobiaceae; genus Ensifer; species Ensifer sp. NPDC090286. The sequence goes on from NZ_JBIVYF010000008.1 coordinate 35,491, forward strand.
TCGCGTTCGGCCTGTCCTTCGTCACGCTGCTCGTGGTCGCTGACGAAGGCGGCGCGCTCGTCAGCCCTACCCCGGTCGAGACGGCGTTCCGCGCAATCAAGCGGAATGATAGCGGCAAGCTCGAACTTGCTGACACCGCGGACCTGGCGCGCGTTCATCGCGAACAACCGCATTTCTGGTTCATCGCGCGCAGCGACAAGGGCGAAATCGTCCAGTCCGGCGACGTGCCGGAGATCTACCGCGGCATGACGGTGGCGCTCGACCGGATGACCTATTCGGACATCCGCGACGACGGCCCGCCATCGGATTATCTTGCCGTCATCCGGCGCATGACAAGCGAGGAAGGCAGCTTCACCGTATTCGGACAGGGAACGTTGCTGAGCCAACCTTCGCTCATCTTTTCGTTCTCTCGCCTGTTCGTCGCGCCGATGCTGGTGCTGCTCGCGCTCGTCACGATCTTTTCGGTGCCGCGCATCGTCAACCGGGCGATCCGGGGCATCTCCGATCTCGCGCGCGAAACGGACGAGATCGATATGACGCACCGAAGCCACCGGCTGGCCGAAACGGCGGTGCCAAGCGAGGTCCGTCCGCTCGTGCGCAGCATCAACAGCGCGCTCCACCGGCTCGATCAATCCTACGGCCAACACCAGCGCTTCATCCTCGACGCCGCCCATGAGCTGCGAACGCCCGTGGCCATTCTTCAGGCGCGCCTCGACTTGCTCGCCTCAGGGCCGGAGCGCGACCGGCTGATCTCCGACTGCGAGAGGATATCGGCGCTCGCCGAACAGCTGCTCGACTTGCAGCGGCTGGAAGCCAATGCCAGGCCGTTCACGTCCGTCGACCTCGTCGCGCTCTGCCGCAACGTCGCCGCGGACCTCGCTCCGCTCGCCATCGACGAGGGCTACGATCTGTCGTTCGAGCAAAACACGCAGCAGTCGATGATACAGGGAGACGCAGTCTCGCTCGAACGCGCGGTTACCAATCTCGTTCAGAACGCGATCGAGCATGCGGGAAACCAGGGCGTGATCGTCGTGCGGGTCGAGCCGGACGGCGTGATCGAAGTCAGCGACGACGGCCCCGGCATTCCGGAGGCGGAACGCGAGCGCGTCTTTGAGGCCTTTTACCGCGTCAAGCCACGGGAACGCGGCGCTGGTCTTGGCCTCAATCTCGTTCTGCAGATCACCGAGCGACACAATGGCCGTGTGAGCATCCTGACCGCCCCGAGCGGGGGCGCCTGCTTCCGGCTGGCGTTCCAAGGCGCGCGCATCTGAGCTGCAATCCACGGTATTGCAACAGGCAGGTTTGAACGTCGTGCGCGTGAAAACGGTCCGGAAAGCGGTCAAAATCCGCCTTTTCGACGAAAGAAAATCGATCTGGGGTCTATTTCGGCGGTTGGAAAGCAAAATTTAACCATACTTCTCCATCTTTTGTCCATCAGTCGTCAAGAAGGGGACAATCCAGAAATCGCGCAGCGGCGTTCGCTCGCCGGGGTGAGAGCCTTTGTGAGATTTTCTGGCTTGATTTGCGTTGTTGAGTAAGATCATTCGCCCACAGTCTTTGCACCGTCTGTTGCGCCCATTGCTGATCACTTGCTGCGGCACCGCCCTCGTCGGCGCGGCTGCGTGGTCGCTTGTCGGCATGGCCGCGATCGGCAATTCCTACGCGCATGGTTCCGGCCGCCTGCTGCCGAAGCCGCAGCTGCATTTGGCTGAGAAGACCAAAGAGCGCGTCTGGGACAAACACGCCAGAACCAACCAGGCGACGCGGCTCGTGGCCGCCGCCGCGGCGCAGCCGGTCATGGTCGCAAGCCTCGTTCCCAGCGAGGCGAGGTTCGCGTCCGATCCCCTGTTCCCGATGGACGCGGAAACGATCGGCAAAAGTGCCCGGATCGCAGCTGCGGTGAAAAAGGCCGTACGGGCGTCTGAGAAAGTCGCAAGCAACTCCACTCCCTCGACCGAGGCCCACCGTCAGGCCGTAGCGATTGGCCTGCCGGCGCCCGAACGCTTCGCGCCGATCGGCAGCGTTGCCGCGGCCAAGAATCCGGTCCAACTCGCCTACGCCACGCCCTCCCAGAGCCACGTGGAAGGCAGCGCATTTTCGGCTTTGTTGACGGCGCCGTCCGAGGACGATCTCGCCGAACAGCCGGACCAGGACCAGGACGAGACTGAAGACACGGCCGCCCTGCCGAGCCATGAGGACACGCCCTCGGTCGGTCCCATGCCGCAATTCCGCCCCCGCACCGCTCAGGCGGAAAAGCCGCCCGCCGAAGACGAAAAACCTGCGACCAAGCAGGCGGAAGCCGCGGCGGCGAAAAAGGAAGAAGAGACCGCCAAGGCCGACGCGGACGAAGCGCCGAAGAAGCAGAAGCTTGCCTATGCGCGGCCGGAAGATCCGACCGAAAACAGTGCCGGCACCGGCTTCGGCCAGGCGCTGCGCAACATGTTTGGCGGCGGAGCGAAAGCCGGCAACGGCGTCGCCGTCTACGACATCACCGCTGCCAAGGTTTATATGCCTGACGGCAGCGTGCTCGAGGCCCATTCCGGTATCGGTAAGATGGCCGACAACCCACGCTACGTCGACGTCAAGATGACCGGGCCGACACCGCCGCACACCTATAATCTCAGGATGCGCGAAACCCGTTTCCACGGGGTCGAGGCGATCCGCATGCTGCCGGTCGACGGACGGAACAAGCACGGCCGCGACGGTTTCCTGACGCATAGCTACCTGCTGCGCGGCAAGCGCGCGGAATCCCATGGCTGCGTCGCCTTCGCCGACTATCCGCGGTTTCTCACCGCCTTCAAGCAGGGCAAGGTCAAGCAGATCGTCGTGGTGCCGAGCGGCGGACGCGCGGCCGGCATGCGCCTGGCACAGAACGGCCGGAACTCCTGAGCGGAGCCGGCCAACGGTCGGATTGCGGGCAGCCGACGGTAAAGGTCTTTCGCCGACGAGGAACGGGCACTAAGATCCGGGCTTCGACAGGAGCGAGAACGAAGAGGACCGGGAGCCCGCCATGTGCCGAAACATCAAACCCCTGTTCAATTTCGAGCCGCCGGCGACGAACGCCGAGGTGCATGACGCTGCACTGCAGTTCGTGCGCAAGCTGAGCGGAACCAACAAGCCGTCCAAGCGGAACGAAGCCGCGTTCGAGCATGCCGTCAATTCGATTGCTGCATGCGCGCAGGAACTGCTCGACGCACTCGAGACGTCACAGCCTCCACGCAACCGCGAGGAAGAAGCGGCCAAGGCGCGCGCACGGAACGCCCTCCGCTTCGCCTGACGGCGGCCGGAGCCCGCTGCGGCTTCGTGCCTGTGAACCCAGGCGCCGCCCGCGTCACAAGCTGCGGACATCCTCGGCGGCTTCCACGCCCAATCTATATCGCAAACACCGTTGCGCGGCGCAGCGTCACGTAGCCGGTGTCGCCGGCCTTCACGACCCGCTCCGGCTCCAGGTCCAGCTCCAACGGCACGCCGCGCTCGGTCGTCGCGACCACCCGGCGGCCGCCCGGGCGATCCATCACCCGGCTGATATTGGCAGCGATGCCAGGGCCTCCGATCGCCCAATCGAGATCGACCGGCCGGGCGTAAAGCTCGGCCTTGCCGTCGGCGATCCCTGCAGCATCGATGACCGCGCCATCGGCGTAGGCCCGACCGTCACGCACTTCGGCGGGCAGCATGTTGGCATCGCCAAGGAACTTCATGACGAAGGCCGATTTCGGTTCGCGGCAGACCTCCTCCGGCGTTCCCTGCTGGACGATGTGGCCATCCTTCAGGATCACCACGCGGTCGGCGAGATCGAGCGCCTCTTCCTGGTCGTGGGTGACGAAGAGCGTGGTGATGCCGAGCTGGGTATGGATTTCGCGCAGCCAGCGCCGCAGCTCGCGCCGGACATTGGCATCGAGCGCGCCGAAGGGCTCGTCGAGCAAGAGCACCTTGGGATCGACGGCAAGCGCGCGGGCCAGGGCGACGCGCTGGCGCTGGCCGCCGGAGATCTGCGCCGGAAACCGTTCGCCGAGCCCTTCGAGACGGACGAGCCGCAACAGTTCAGCGACCCGCGCCTGGATCGCCGCCTTGTCGCGCTTGACCTTCGAGACCTCCATGCCGAAAGCGATGTTCTGCGCCACGGTCATGTGCGGGAAAAGCGCGTAGTGCTGGAACACGAAGCCGACGCCGCGATCGCGCACCGGGATGTCGGTCGCATCCTGGTCGCCGAAATAGATGTGGCCGCCATCGGCGAATTCGAGCCCGGCAACCATGCGCAATATCGTCGTCTTGCCGGAACCGGAGGGCCCGAGCAGCGCGACGAGCTCGCCGCTTTCGATCTCGAGCGACACGTCCTTGACGGCACGGAAGGTTTGGAAAGTCTTGACGACGTGGTCAAGGCGGATCTTCATGATGCATTCTCCGCGGAATTGGCAACTGGGCGGACGCGGCCCGCCCCTTGGCGCTCCAGAGCGACCTTGGCGATGATGGTGAAGACGGCAATGAGCGCCAGAATGGACGCCGACGCAAAAGCGCCCGCCGCCTGATAATCGTGATAGAGCAGCTCGATATGGAGCGGCAGGGTGTTGGTCTGGCCACGGATGTTGCCCGACACGACCGAAACCGCGCCGAACTCGCCCATCACGCGCGCATTGCAAAGGACGACGCCGTAGAGCAGCGCCCATTTGATGTTGGGCAACGTCACCGAGAAGAAGGTGCGAAAGCCGGAAGCGCCGAGGGAAACGGCCGCCTCTTCGAGGTCCCTCCCCTGCGCCTGCATCAGCGGAATGAGTTCGCGGGCGACAAACGGCGCGGTGACGAACATCGAGGCGAGCACGATGCCGGGAACGGCAAACAGGATCTTGATGCCATAAGCATCGAGCGTCGGGCCAAACAGGCCCTGCAGCCCATAGACGAAGAGATAGGCAACACCCGCGACTATCGGCGAAACCGAGAACGGGATCTCGATCACCACCAGCAGGAAACCCTTGCCGCGGAAATCGAACTTGGTGATCGCCCAGGCAGCGGCCACGCCGAAGGCGGTGTTGACCGGTACGGCGATCAGCGCGGCAAGCACGGTGAGCATGATCGCGTGGCGCGTGTCGGGATGCAGGATCGTATCGCGATAGACCTGCCAGCCCTTGGCAAAGGCCTCGACGCCGATGATCAGCAGCGGCGCGAGGATCAGGAACGCGCCGATGATCAGCACGATGCCGATCAGGGCACGGCGGAACACAGGTCCGTCGCCCACCCGCGGCAGCGTGCGTGCGGTCTTTTTGAAACGCATGGTCAGGACCTCCGCGTGTAGCGCAGCGCCCGCGCCTGCAGCCAGTTGGTCACGGCGAGCATGAGGAAGGCCGTCAGCAGCAGCACGGACGCGATCGCTGCCGCCGCCTGATAGTCGTATTCCTCCAGCCGAATGAAGATCAGCAGCGCGGTGATCTCGGTCGACATCGGCTGGTTGCCGGCGATGAAGATGATCGCACCGAACTCGCCGAGCGAGCGGGCGAAGGACAGGGAGACGCCGGCGAGAAGTGCTGGTGTCAAGAGCGGCAGGATGACCTTGCGGAAGATCGCGATATCCGAGCCGCCAAGCGACTGTGCCGCCTCCTCCAGCGCCGGATCAAGATCCTCCAGCACCGGCTGCACCGTGCGCACGATGAAGGGCAGCGAGGTGAAGCACATGGCGATCATGATGCCGATAGGGGTATAGGCGACCTTGATGCCATAGTCCTCGAGGATCGAGCCGAACACGCCGTTGGTCGTGAACAGTGCGGTCAGCGAAATACCGGCAACGGCCGTCGGCAAAGCGAACGGCAGGTCGACCATGGCATCGACGATGCGCCGCCCCGGGAAGCGGTAGCGCACCAGGACCCAAGCGAGCGCCAGGCCGAAGAAGAGATTGAATAGCGTCGCGCCAAGCGCGGCCGTCACGGTGACGCGATAGCTTGCGAGCGCCCGCTGCGACGAGACGATCTGCCAATAATCGAGAGGGCCGAGGCTCGCCGCCTTGAACACGAGGGCTGCCAGCGGCAGAACGACGATCAGGCTCACATAGAGCAGCGTCACCCCCAGCGACAGGCGTAACCCGGGCAGGACATTGCGTCTCAAGCGTTCATTTCCTTGTCATGTCATGGTGAAACCCGGCAGACGGTTCGTCTGCCGGGCTGATTGATTGCGAGGTCAAAGAGCGATCAGCGGCTGCCGTAAAGCTTGTCCAGGATGCCATCGGACGCGAAGTGCTCGGACTGGATCTTGCTCCATCCGCCAAAGACGTCGTCGACATTGACGAGGCGAATGTCCGGGAACTGCGCCTTGAATTCGCCGGCAACCTTTTCGTTGCGAACGCGATGGCCGAATTCGGCGGCGATGCGCTGGCCTTCCTCGGTATAGAGGAAGTCGAGATAGGTCTTGGCGAGCGCTTGCGTGCCGTGTTTCTCGGCAACCTTGTCGACGACTGCGACCGGGAATTCGGCAAGCAGGCTGACCGACGGGATGACGGCTTCAACCTTGTCGGCACCATACTGCTTGGCGATGCTGCGGGTCTCGGCCTCGAAGGTGATCAGGACGTCGCCGGTTTCGCGCTCGACGAAGGTCGTGGTCGAGGCGCGGCCGCCGGTGTCGAACACCGGAACGTTGTCGAAGATCTTGGTGATGTAGGCCTCGATCTTCGCCTCGTCGCCCTCATAGGCCTCCTTGGCCCAGGCATAGGCCGCCAGGTAGGTGTAGCGCGCATTGCCCGAGGTCTTCGGATTGGGGAAGACGGCGTGAACGTCGTCACGGGCAAGGTCGGACCAGTCCTTGATGTTCTTCGGGTTGCCCTTGCGCACCAGGAAGGACGGGAAGGAATAGAACGGCGAGGCATTGTTCGGGAACGCCTTCGCCCAGTCCTTGGAGACAAAGCCGTTCTTGGCCAGGAACTCGATATCGGTGGTCTGGTTGAAGGTGACGACGTCGGCTTCCAGGCCTTCGAGGATCGAGCGGGCCTGCTTCGACGTACCGGCATGCGACTGGTCGATCGTCACGCCCGGATGCTGCTTGATGAAGGCCTCGTTCTCGGCCACGAAGAGTTCGCGCGAAACGTCGTAGGAGGCGTTGAGAAGCTTCGTCGGCTCCTGTGCCAGCGCAGGGGTCACAAAATGCGCGACAAGGGTGGCGCCGAGAATGAGGAGGCGTTTCATGCGGTTCTCCGGTGTTGATGCTGACCGAGAACGTATCGGCAGGCGTGTGGGAGCGCGAGGGAACGCGGACCCTGGTTGTGCCAAGCCTTAGAAATTTCGTCTCGTTTCCGCTCCGTTTAGCGGAGTTTTTGCCTCAGCTTTCCCAAGGCAACCAATAGCTTATAGTCGGCGACTGAAGTGTCAGGACCCGTCGGGGCCTTGCATCCATTGCGGGATATCCCGTTTGGCATGCAGCACGCGCCACACGTCGACATGGTCGGCCTGTGGACGGTAAAAGACGATGTAGGGATATGTCCTCAACCCGATGCTGCGCAGATCCGGGAGTGTCAATTCGTAGGCATATCGCAACGATCCGGCCTCCGGATGGGTGCCGATCAGGTCGTACGCGGCCTGAAGCGCGTCGATAAATCCGAGAGCGACGTCCGGCCCCGCCTCGGTTGCGTAAAGATCGATGGCCGCTTCGACATCGTTGCGGGCCAGTTCGCGTGGAATGATCGGCTTGCCGCTCACTTCGGCCGTCGGCCGCCAACCCGGTCACGCAAGCCGGCAAAATAGTCGGCGTCGGCAGGCTCGGCCTGCGCGGAGGCGGCGCCGTCGAGCAACAGCCGGCGCAGATTGAGCCGATCCTGATCCCGGCGGATCAACTCCCGGATATACTCGCTGCTCGTCCCATAGCCTCGCCCGGCGACCTGCTCATCGACGAAGCTTTTCAGATGGTGCGGAAGGGATATGTTCATCGTGCTCATGGGGGAAGATTAGCGATCATGGCAAAATTTGGCAAGGATGACGGCTTTGTGGTCCTTCTCAAGCTCGCGCTCGCGACGGAAAGCCATTCCGGCGCCACCGATCTGGCATTCTGGGGACTAGATACATCCCTGGCGCTTTGACTAGATAGACGTTCAAGGCAGGGTTGGCGATTCGATGACGATATACTTCAAGGCAGGAATTTCCGATGAAACGGCGCTCGGGATGATCGAGCGGTGTTTCTCTGATGCGAACGACTATGACGGCTATCTCGACATTTTTGCCGACTACACCGAAAAGACCGTCTCGTGGAGTAAGGGCAGATCCGTCGAGGAGTTCAAGGACCAGATCACCGAGGCGCTGCGCGCGGCCTGGGAAGCTTCGCCCTTCTGGCAGGTCTATGAGCGCCGCGAAGAGCGGGACGACGCTGGCACCAACGAAATTCGAAGGGCAGCGATCGCCCTGACCCGCACCTATGGCGGCGTGGTCGTCATCACCCTCAGCCTGCTTGGAAGGCGCAGCAGTGCAAATGACCTCGAACTGGTGTTTGTCTGCTTCCAGGAAGATGCGCAACGCCGGAATTTCCGCGTGCGTTATGACGGGAAGTTCATTCCGTCCTTGAACGCCTGACGCCCCCACCCTGGGCCATGGAGACGAAGGGCGATGACAACCGAATATGATGCCGATGACGCCTTCTCCCTGATCGTTGCAAGCTTCCGCCAGGCGACCGGCAAGGCGCTGGTCGACCATCCGTTCGACGGCCGTTGGCTCTACGAGAGCGCACCCTTTGCGCTTTTGGCGCACGACCGGTCGGAGGACCCGCGTTTCTTCTACGCCAACAAAACCGCCCAGGCCTGCTTCGGCTACAGCTGGCAGGAGTTCATCGGGATGCCGTCGCGGCTCTCGGCCGAGGCGCCGAACCGCGAGGAACGGCAGCGTCTTCTCGACAGCGTCTCCACCAAGGGCTTCATCGACAACTATCGCGGCCTTCGGATCGCCAAATCCGGACGCCGCTTCTGGATCGAGAACGCCATCGTCTGGCAATTGGTGTGCGCCAACGGCGAACATGCCGGCCAGGCCGCCATGTTCCACAGCTGGAAGGATCTGTAAGCGCGCCGCCCAAGGCAGAGGGCGCGCCCCGTCTGCTTCCTCTCAATTCAAAAGCCGGACCAGTGCCAAAGCGACGCCGGGCGACAGCGTGATGATCGCCAATCGGATGAGGTCGGCAATGACGAAGGGCATGACGCCGCGGTAGGTCTGCACGATCGGGACATCCGTCGCCAGCTTGTTGATGATGAAGACGTTGAGGCCGATCGGCGGGGCAGAAAGTCCGATGCCGACGACGATGAGGACGAGAATGCCGAACCAGATGGCGACATCCTCGGTCGGCATGCCCAGATCCAGTGTCAGGATGATCGGAATGAAGACCGGCAGCGTCAGCAGGATCATCGCCAATTCGTCCATGACGGCGCCAAGCACGAGATAGGTGACGAGCATTCCGCAAATGACGACATAGGGCGGCAGGCCCGACTGTCCGACCATTGCGGCAAGCGTCGCCGGCATCTGCGTCAGCGCAAGAAACGCGCCGAAGACTTCCGCGCCGAGCAGGATCAGGAAGATCATTCCGCTGGTTTCGGCCGTTTGCAGCAGGGCGTTTTTCAGGACGCCGAGGCTCAAGGTCCTCTGCAGCAGGCCGACCAGCAGCGTTACTGCAGCCCCCACCGCGGCACCTTCCGTCGGCGTGAACACCTCGCCATAGATGCCGCCGACCACCGTGACGGCGACGGCCGCCGCCGGCACGATCGCAAAGTCCGCAGCCAGCAGCAGCAGGCCGAATATCGCCAGCAAGATCCCGCCGACCGTCCCGAGCGAGCCGACCAGCCAACCGATGACGCCACCGGCCAGAATGACCAGCCCCAGCGGCCTCGCCCAGAAAGGACGAGGCGTTCGAACCGTCTCGGTCGCCGTCACGGGCGGCGCGAGGTCGGGCCTGCGCCGCACGACGATCGCAATCGCGATCAGGTAGAAGGCAGCCGCCAACAGCCCCGGCACCAGGGCTGCCTGAAACAGCTTGGCGATGTTCTGCTCGGCGGTGATCGCATAGACCACCAGGATAACGGATGGCGGAATGAGGATGCCGAGGGTGCCGCCGGCGGCAATCGTCCCGGTGCCAAGCCCGACATCGACCCGGGCTCGGCGCAGTTCCGGCAGCGCCGCGCGTCCGAAGGTCGCCGTGGTCGCGACCGACGAGCCGCAGATCGCGCCGAACCCGGTGCAGGCGGCGATGACCGCCATCGGCATTCCGCCCTTGAAGCGTCCGAAGCCCCGCTCGGCGACGCGAAACAGCGTTGCGGCAATGCCCGACTGCTCGGCGAGCGCGCCCATCAGGATGAAGAGCGGGATGACCGAAAGCGTGTAGCTGGCAAACTGGCTATAGGTGTTGGTCTGCAGATAGTAGACCAGCGCATGCGGGCCGGAGAGATAGGCATAGCCGGCAGCACCGACCGCAAGCATGGCAAGAGCGATCGGCATCCGGATGGCGATCAAGAGCAGCATGGCCGCAAAGCCGACGAAGGCAATGGCAAAACCGCTCATCGGCCGCCTCCAATTTTCAAGAGGGAAACGGAAAGTCCGATGACGGCCGCAAGCGCCGCCAGCGCGGCACAGGTCAGATAGACCGGCCAGATCGGCCAGGGCAGCTGGATGAGGGTCGTCCCATATCCCCTCGCCTCCAGGCCACCGGTAAACAGCCCCCAGGCAAAAAACGCCAGGCATCCGGCCAAAAGCAGGTCCCACAGGCCGTCGATGACCCGGGTGACGCGTGCAGGAAGAGCCATCGTGAAGGTATCGACGGCAATGTGGCCATTGCGGGCCTGCGTGTATGCGAGAAAGGAGAAGGCGGCGACACCGACCGCCACCTCCACCAGTTCGTAATCGGCCGGAACCGGCCGATTGAACAGCCAGCGGCCCAGCACGCTGACGGTGACCAGTCCCGCCGCAAGGCAAAGAAGCGTGCCGCCGATGAGTGCCAAACCGGCCGCGAGGCGTTCGACTTCCCTGCGGCGCGGCACCCTCGCCGCGTCCTCGTATCCTACGTCTTCCATTGTTGAGGCCTCGAGCTGTTGGTTCATGCAGCGGCGCGTTCAGGCGCCACGTTCAGGCGAGTGCGGCCGGCAGTGCGCTCAGGCGCCCGAATACTTCTGGACGAGCGCCTGTGCTGCGGCGATCAGCGCCTTGCCGTCGAGGTCCTTAGCCTTCATGTCCTCGATCCACTTGTCGTGGACGGGCCTGGTCGCCTCCACCCACTTCGCTTTCTCGTCCTCGCTGATCGTGCTGATTGTGCCTTCTCCGGATGCCTCGATCGCGGCGCGCACTTCTGCGCCGACACTGTCCCACATCTCACCGGCCTTCTTGGCGAAGGCCATGCCGCTGTTGGCGTCCAGCACGGCCTTGAGGTCGGCCGGCAATGCCTCGTACTTGCTCTTGTTCATCGCCAGGAAGAAGGTCGCGGTATAGAGCGTCGGCGAGCCCGGGATCTCGGTGTGGAACTTGGTGAGCTCGTTCACCTTGATTGAGGGAACCACTTCCCACGGGAGTACGCAGCCGTCGATCGACCGTTGGGCCAGTGCTTCCGGCACCTGCGGAATGGGCATGCCGACCGGCGTCGCACCCAGCGCCGCGAGTGCCTCACCGGCAAGGCGTGTGGGATTGCGAAGCTTGAGCCCGGCGAGATCCGCGCTGGACTTCACTTCCTTGTTGGTGTGGATCAGGCCCTGGTCGTGCGCCCAGAAGCACAGGAGCTGGGTGTCGCCGGTTTCCTTCAGCACATGCGTCTGGCCATATTCCTGGCAGGCCTGTGCGTTGACGGTCGCCTCCTTGGCAGCGACGAACGGCAGTTCGAACACTTCGGTGGATGGGAAGCGTCCAGGCGTGTTGCCGGGCAAGGTCCAGACGATGTCGACGACGCCATTCGACGCCTGATCGTAGAGCTGCGGCGGCTTTCCGCCGAGTTGCATGGCCGGGAAGATGTCGACCTTCAGCGCGCCACCGCTTTGGTCTGCCAGCGATTTCGCCCACGGCGTCAACAGCCGCTGATGAACGTTGGATGCCGGCGGCAGGAAATGGTGCAGTTTCAGCGTGATAGTTTCCTGGGCGCGCGCCACACCCATTTTCAGAACGAAGGGTGCTGCAAGCAAGGCAGCGCCGGTCTTCATCATATTCCGTCTGCTCAGTTTCATAGGTTCCTCCCTGTCGACCCCATATTCACGGGCGAACATCGCATGCCTGCGCCTGATCCTTCACGTGAAGGTTATCCGGCGGGCACATCTCCCCGGTCGCTTGAAACTTCCCTTTGCTCCTCATCGGAAAGCCTCAATCCATTAACATGTTAAGTTTATTTTGAACCGACTGTCAAGCGACGGCATCGGGCGACAAGGCCGCATGAAGTGACCGCCACGACACGTCCTCGTGAACCTGCCGGATCGAGCTTTCGTTTAAGGATTCAAGCCTGAAGCACGCAAGCACACGGGGCCCGCGAAAAGGCGCTCTGAAGGTGCCGATCACGCACCTTTGCACCTGGAGATGCGATCAAAGCGTGAGCGTCTGCACAGTCCCCGCATATTCGCAGTCGAGTTTCCAATCGGCGCCCTCCTGGCGGACGCGCAGGAACGTCGCCCCATCGCCGGGATCGGGCCTCGTCGCATTGACGATGCAACGATAGCGCGTGGCGTTGTAGTCGAATTCGAACGTCTCCTGTTCAACGATGTCCTCGTCGATGCCGTTTGCAAAAGGATAGGGCGCATACATCGCCGCCGTATGGATCGAATGAACGGTCGTGATCGGTGTCCCGTCCATTTCCGTCAGCTGCGCGGTTGCGATGCAGCCCCGATGCTCATCACCGGAGAGCAACACGACATGCTTGATCTTTCCGGCGGCGATTACCCCAAGCACGTCGCGCAGGCTGTTTGGATACCCGTCCCAGCCGTCGGAGCGCAGCGCACTCAGATTGTCCGGACTGAGACTTGTGTCCCGTTGAACCGCACGGCGATGACGCGGCAGGAACATCGATGGCGACGCGATGAATTTCGGGCCTGCGGCCGCAAGCCACGCCACAAGCTTGCCCATCGTCTGGCCGACGGCCAGCCCCGGATCGAACAGGGTCGCGTTGGCAAGCCCTGCGCCGACCTTGCGGTGCGTTCTTTCTGTCCGGGTGTCGAGCAGGAAAAAGTGAAAGCCGTCGTAGTCGAAGGTGTTGTGCTGAACGTTCAGCTTGGTGTCCAGTCCACGCTGGTACTTCTCGAAAGCCGCAAAACCATCCTTCTTCAGCTTTGCATTCGAATCGATATCTTTCGGAGACGCCAGCGGCTCCCAATTGTCGTCAATCTCGTGGTCGTCCAGAAGCATGAACGACGGAATGCGGCGCAACACCTCGCGCACGTTGCGTTCGCGCAGCCACGCCTCGTAAGGCAGGCGATACCGGTCGTCGTTTGTCGCCGGATCATAGAGCCCGGCGGTCGGATCGACATAGACCTGATCGCCGACGAAGAGAGCAAACTTCGGCTGGATCCCCGCCCCTACCCCGATCCTGTCGGCAACGCGCCCGTAGGAGCGATAGGCAACCTTGCCGTCGATGAAACCGGCCGGGTACTGGCACGAGCCCAGAATGAAGCTGGTGCCGGCGGGCGAAGGGAGCGCCGCAGGAACGAGCGGAGAATCATAAGGGATCACGCCGTCCATCAGCCCCCGATCCTGCTCGATGAGGTTTTCCAGCGCCGCATCGCCCATCAGGAAGTTGAGCGTCATCGACGTACTGGCAGACGCCGTTGACTGCGGAACCGCGTCAACCGTCAAATTCGTGGTCGGTGTCATGCCCTTGTAGACAAGGCGGTTCGGCGAGAATTTTGTCACCTTGCCCGGATTGATGTCGGGCAATGGCGCCTTCATCGCATCCGATATTGCGCTCGATATCTGTTCGAAGCGCTCGTAGCGCAAATCTTGCAGCTTCTCTTCCGGGTTCGCGTTCGAATGCCGAAGGTCTGCTCGGTAGACGACACCGTCCTTGGCTAGTGCATAGTATTGGGCTTTTGCCGCCCCGGGAGGCGCCAGAGTATCTTCCTCCGCGTAGGCGAGCAGGACGAGCAACGCGTTTCCCGGATAGTTCGGATCATACCCCGGCATTGACGTTGGAAGCGGCGCCTGGAATGCGTCCCAGCGATTGTCGCGCAACTCGGGCGACCAATAGACCATCATGTGGCTGAGGACATAGGGCAGATCCCAGGGCAGGCCATCGGGACGAAGAATATCGTCGCCACTTACCTGAACACGCAGCATGATCACGCCCTCGGTCTGGCGGAGCGCCGGCAGCGAGCCGACGCGAATGACAAGATCTCCGAATTCCTCCGTGATGATCGGCCCGATCCAGGGCGGGTAGGCCGTCATCGTGGTGGCCGCGGCGACCGGCTGCTGCGTTATGTTCTTGTCGAGAAATGCTTCGATCTTCTGCAAGGTCGCGTATCGCGTCGTTCCGACAAGCGCGTCCTGGTGGCCGGCACCCGGGTTGAGATAGGGTTCCAGGTAGACACGCCCCGCATCGTCGAAGACGCGGCGCATGCGGTCGACGGTCGCGGGATCCGTCAGACCGTTGCCCGATCCGTGGACGCTGAAGGTGGGGAATTTCCAATTATCCCGCAGGAGTTCACGCGACACCAGCCGGTTTTGCCCCCTGTAGTCCGTGAGCATGGCGTTGCGCACGAAATGCACCGTCGTGGAAACCGTGTTGAGGCTGAGCGCGCCGAAATGCTCGTTGATGAAGCGCAGCATTTCAGGCTCCATGTTGGCGACGTTGAAGTCGCGTCCATAGAGCGCGTCCATCCGGTGCCGGGTCCTTGTCCACGGCGTCCGCTTCCAGGGCCAAACCGGGTTTTCAACGTCGAATTCCTCGACCGGGTAAGGAAGCGTCGACAGCACGCGGTCCCAGAGGTCGTCGGCGAGCGTCGGTTTATCCGGATTGAAGCTGTAGCTGTCAGGCAGGAAGCCGAGAAGGTAGCGCACCGCATAGGCGCGGAAGATGTTGGCGGGCGTAAAGACCACCAGCGGACCGACCTGTGTGAAGGCCACCCGATCGACGAGATCGGTAATCTTGCCCTCCAGCGTGGCGATGCTGAAAACCATCGTGCCCATGCAATGGGCGATGACGTCGAGCTTCGGCGCGCCGGTCTGTGTGGCGATCGTCCGCAGGACCAAGGGCACGTCTTCCTTGCCGATTTCGTCGAAGCTCCAGGCAGCACTTGCGGTCGGGTGCGCCGGGCTGGTTCTGAGGTCGGCGATCCAGACCTCACGCCCCGTCTTCCAGAAATGGCTGGCGAAGTTGGGATTGACGGCGTGGTGGGCAAAGGTTGTCCCGCCGGCGCTGTATCCGTGGATCATCACCAGCGGCCGCTTCGTCGTGCCGGGATGGGGATAGCGGGTCAGCAGGACTTTCCCGAGAACCGGCGGGCCGCCGAGTTGAGGCTTGCTCGTTCCGACGACGAGCGTCTGTCGCTGCGCTGAGACCGTGCCGCCTCCCTTGATCTTCAACTGCGCCGGCGGGCGGAAATCCACCACGTCGTTCGCCGGGTCCTTGTCCTTGTCGGGCGCACGGAAACTCCAGATATGCATGCCCAAAAGCAGGCGGAGGAAATACCCGAGGAAAGTCAGAAGCGCTCCGATGGCGGCGACGCCGTCGCGCTGTTCCGTGATGCGCACGAGCGGGACGCCGATGCGGGCGAGATAGTCGAGGTCAAGCGTCAGCACGCGGCTACCGGACGCGGCCTCCAACCCCGGAAATTGCTCCAGCGCGACTTCCATGAGCTGACGCCAGGGATTGGAGCGCCGATCATAGGTGAAGCGCTTGCTGCCGACGATCCGGTCGCCCACAAGGGAGATGCCGCCGGTGATCGGGTCCGGCGTGCCGATCTTCAGATCATAGACAAAGGCGCGGATTTCGCCGGACCGGCTGGCGATGGCAAGACCCGAGCGGACGCGCTCAACGAAGCCGGGCCCACCGTCGCCATCGACGATCGCCTGATAGCTGTCGCGCAGGCCGCGATTGAGCACCCAGGCCTTGCCGGCACGCCAGATCCTGCCGCCGACCCACGTCGACTGGCGTTCGAGGACCCGCAGGCTGCCGGTCAGGGGCGCAGTGAAGGTGGCGATCGCCTCGAGCTTCTGCTCCATCAGGCCGGCAGGCGCCCATGTCTGATGAAGATTGTCCCACTGATCCGCAGGAAAGATGCGGATCATGCTCCGGGCCAGCGGCGCTGTGGCATCGGTCGCGACCTCAAGGGTGCCATCGCCACCATTGCTTGGCGCCAGATCGGCCAGCGCCTTCGGTTTGAAACGCAGCGTGAGCTCGACAACTCTCGTTTCAGCGGCTGCCCCGGCCGCTGAAAACCTGACCCGGCCGGCAAGGCGCTCAATGATCTCGGCATCGGCATCGGGGGCCGATGCGGCGGCATCGGTTTCACGAAACACCGGGCGAACCAGGGCAAGGCCGGGCGCCGCAGGAGCCGGGGCGACATAACCCCAGGCTGCTGCGAGCATTTCGGAGGCGCGCAGGGCCACTGCCGCAATGGTGAGCGCCGGATTGGTGCCAAGCGCCGTCGGAATGATCGAGCCGTCGAGAACCACAAGACCATTGTGGAAGTCGTTCGGGAACTCCGATTTGAAGACGCGCCCCAGATGGTCGACGACGCCCGTCGCGCCGGTGTTGCCCATTACGCAGCCGCCGAGCGGGTGCACGGTCGTGAGCGGACCGCGCTTGTTCTGCAGCAACCAGTTCAGGCTGGCGGGAAGAAGCTTCCAGACGGGATTGGCGATGATACGCCCGCCCGTATTCTTCGCCAGCCGCGCCAGCGCCTCGACCTCGCTGTCGAAGACCGGCTGGGACGGCAGGTCGTCCCAGCGCATCCGCGCGGTGCCGTCGTTGTCGTCGGAAGCCGAACCATCCAGTTCCATACGCCCGGCGGCGCCGTCATCGGCCATGACGGCATAGACGGCGGAATGTTCTATCCTGCCGGTCGGCGCCACATAGGCGTCATCGTCCGGGAAGCCCCGCGTATGCGTCGACCAGTCGATCCGGTCGAGGCCGTGAAGCGTGTTGAGCGTCGCAAAGATCTCGGTAAAGGCCAGGCGCAGGCCGGCTGGAACAGAGAGCTCCTCGATCAGAACACCGGCCGTTTTTCGAAGATCGAGCACGCCGGTGATCGTGGGACCGATCGCACGCTTGGAGGGCTGCACGGCCTCGTCCGAGACGGTATTGACCGGATTTGATGTGGCATAATCGGTCACCAGCATGTCGCCATTAGTCGAGCAGTGATTGCCGAAATGCACGGAGAGGCTGAGGCCCTTGGCCTGTGAGCGCTTCAGAATTTCGAACGAGCCGAGCGTGCCCGCCGCCAGTACCACCTTGCCTGCGCGCACCTGCAGCACCTCGCGGTCGCGTCCGCGAAGGGCCGCGTCGGTATAGACGCAATCGACGATCCAGTTGCCGCCGTCCGGCTTGACGCCGAGCACGGTCGCGCCGCTGAAGATCTCCGCCTCTTTGCGTAGCGCCGTGACGAGCAGGTTGACGTCGAGCGAGTTCTTTGCGCCGAAATTGCAGCCCGTTGCACAGTCGCCGCAGCGCACGCATTTGTTAAGCTGGACATTTCCCGAGCTTACCGTGTCGGTCATGGCGACCGTAATCGCCGCCTCGCGGAAACCTGCCGTTGCGATGTTGCGGAAGGATTTGTGTTTCTGGGGTATGCCGTCGGGATGCTTCGAGATGGAGTTCGGGACACCGTTTGCGGTGCCCCCCAGAAGCTCGCTTGCACGATCATAGTACTGCCGCCAGGTCGTCAGGTCCTTAAGGTCATCGGGCCAGCGCGTGTGAAACACGTTCTCGTCGGGAACTTCCATGACACCGGCATTGATCAGCGAACCGCCACCGACGCCGTTTGCGACCACCGTGACGACCTCCGGGCCGATCCGTACATCGACCAGCCCCTCCTTGTTGCGATCGCGACGGATATGGCGGGGAAGCTCGGCAAGGCCCGTCGGAAACGAGCCCGGCAGATACTCCTTGCCACGTTCGAGCACCCCGACTTTGACCGGGGCGCCCCCCTTCGTGCGGCCGGCCATGGTGGCGGCAGCGATCGCGCCGCCATAACCGCTGCCGACGATGAGGACGTCGAAGTGGAGTGCGGCCGGCGCCTTTCGAACCCGGTCGACCAGCCTTTCGAAACCCTGGGAAATCCAGGCTGTATGCGAGGTGTTGTCGAAATCAGCACCGGCCATGGTCGCCTCCCGGAGGTTGGTCTCGGGCACAAGGCGGGTATCCGTAGTTCCAATCGGACATAACGCTCTCCATAAGATGCGTCTGACGCCTGAACTCGGTGTGCGAGCCGCGATGGCTCATGTCTTTCGGTGCCCCCAAGAGGAGGCGTCGACATCCGGGAAGAATGCAAAAATCCGAAGCGTGTGCGGTTTGCGCCAATGCCGATCTATCGAAGTCGGCTAGCCCTCTTAGCGATTGCTAAATAATATGCGAGAGTCAGCAAATCGGCGAGGGATAAATGCACTTCTGCGCGAAGAGAGCCCCTGTTTCGCGCATTTCGTGATCAATCACCGCGCGAAGGAAACATGGAGACGGTCGCAAAATCGCTCGAAGGGTTTTTGCCGCTGAACCTGCTTGGCCGACTTTACGGCTCTGACGGAGAGCGGCCGGCGGCGGTCGAGTTTCCGGCCGCCGTGATCTTTGTCGACGTGTCGCGCTATACGGCCCTCGTCGAGCAACTGGCGCGACGCGGCAAGGAAGGGCTGGTACAGATCCCGAAGCTGCTCGGTCTTTCCTATGCGCGCTGTGCCGACCATATCTGCGACCGCGGCGGCGAAGTCCTCCTCTTTGCGGGCGACTCGCTGCTGGGCTATTGGCCCGCCGACGAAACGGGTCTGGCGCGCGCGGTCAAAAATGCGGCCGAGTGCGCCGAGGCTATCTGCAAGGAGAGCCGCGAGCGGCGAGATCCGGGCGCAGGCGAAATCGGACCGACGCTGCATATCGGTATCGGCGCCGGGCAGCTCTGGGCGGCTGCCATCGGCGGCCAGCCGGTATGGAACCTTGTCGCCGGGGGCGATGCCGTCGTCCAGGCTGCAAGCGCACAGACACTCGCCCACCGCTGGGAAGTCGTTCTGTCGCCAGAGGCGGCAAGGACGCTGACCGATGGTGACGAAACGCGTGCGCCCGTCGTCGCACCAGCGCACGCGCTAATCGCGCACGAATGGCTCGTCGCGTTCCTCCCGATGCAGCTTCAGGAACTGCTTGGCCCCTCGCCGACGAAGCCGGCAATAGAACCCCCATCCCCCAAAACCTCGGCCGAAGGCAATCTCCATCGCGATGCGCGGCTCGACACGCTTGCAGAGATCAGGCCGGTGTCCGTCGTTTTCGTGCGTATCATCGGTCTCCAGCACCAGGATGCCCAGGCGCTCGTCCAGCACCAGAACCTCTGCGCCACGCTTCAGGCGATTTCGCACCGCTGCGGCGGCCCGCCGGGCGAGCTGCTCTTCGACGACAAGGGGCTCGTCTATCTCTGTGTTTTCGGGACACGCGGGACGTTTCACCGCGACGACCCGGCCCGCGCCGTGGATGCCGCCCGCGCCATCGGTCGCCACATCGCGGAGATGGGGCTTGCCGTCTCGGTCGGCGTGGCGACGGGCGAGGCCCTGTTTCGCGTCGTCGGCAGCGCGCGCCGTCGGCAGCTGATGGTTCTCGGCACGCCGGTCAACCGCGCCGCGCGCCTCGTCACGACCGTCTCCAATGATGTGCTGTGCGATGCGCCGACCGAGAGGGCAAGCCGGACGTCCTTCGATTTCGAGCAACGCGGAACCGTCCAATTGGCGGGACTGGGCGACGTGGCGCCCGTCTTTCGTCCCCTCGAACCGCGGTCGCGGGCCCTGCCCGCTACGACGCTGATCGGCCGCGAGCGGGAACTCGCCTTCCTGCAACATGCTTTCGAGGAGACGCGCGGCGGTTCGAGCCGCCTTGTCGTCATCCTGGGCGAACCGGGCATCGGCAAGAGCAGGCTGGCGGCCACCTTTACCGACAATCTTCACGCAGCCGGCGTTGCGATCGCCGTGACGCTTGCCGAACGGGACGACCGGCGAAGCTCGCTTCTGGCCTGGCGGCGCGTCCTTGAAACGCTTTTGGGATTGCCTGCCGAAAGCGATGGCCTCGTCCTGCTCGAAAGCATCACCGCGCGCATCCGCACGGCGTCATGGATCGCCGACCGCCTGCCCCTCCTCAACGACCTGCTCGCGATCGAGATCGAGCAGAACGAGGGAACGCGCCACCTGGAAGGAGCGCACCGCGCCGATGCGACCATGCGCCTGCTCGGCGATATCCTCGGCGTCCTGGCGCCTCGCCCGTTCGCCCTCGTGCTCGAAGACAGCCAATGGCTGGATTCCGCCTCCTGGCGACTGGTCGAATGGGTGCTCGGCTCCGTGCCGTCGCTGCTGCTGGTGCTTTGCGTGCGCTCCGAAGAGGTGCCCGAGGATCTGAAGCAATTGCGCCGACGGGTCGAGGCGGCAGGCGAGACCGGAACCGAGGCGGAGGAGCCGGCCCGACGCTACCGCATCCTCGAACTTGAAGAGCTCGACGACGGCACCGTTTGCGAACTCGTATCGCGCACCCTTGGCGAGGTACCGCCGCAACAGGAACTCGCGCGCAGGGTCGCCGCCCTCGCCGGAGGCAACCCCTTCTTTGCCGAGGAGATCGCGCTGACGCTGAAGAGCGAAGGCCTGATCGCCGTGCGCGACGGCCTCTGGCGCTCGATCCGCCCGCTCGAGGACCTGCAGTATTTCGAGGGCGTCGAGCGCGTCATCCGGGAACGGGTCGACCGTCTCGACTCGATATCGCAGGACGTGATCAAGGCGGCGGCCGTCATTGGGCGCTCGTTCACTTTCGCTGAGCTGGAGGCGTTGCTGAAGGACGAGCTGAACGCAGAAGGGCTCGGCTCCGCCGTCGAGCGGCTGGTCGATGCCCATCTGGTGCGTCGGCTCGGCCATGCCGGAAGCTACGAGTTCCGCCACGACCAGACCCGCGACGTGGTCTACGGATCGATGCCGGGTGACCTGCGCAGCCGTCTTCACGCATCGCTCGCCCACTGGCTGGAGCGCAGCCGCATCGAGGCGATGGGTGGGGATCTGGCCGTTCTCGTCCAGCATTTCGAGGCAGCCGACAACAAGGAGAAGGTCGTAAAATATGCGGATCTGGCGGCGGCCAGAGCCCTGCAGGTCGGCGCCTTCCGGGAGGTCGAGTCCTTTCTCGGCATTTGCATGGCGCACGAGCCGAAGCCGCAGGACTGGACACCGGAACAGCGGCTGCAGGCGGTTCGCTGGCGGCGCAAACTGGCCGAGGCGCACTACAGCCGCGGCGACATTCACGCACAGGGCATTGCCGTCAGGAACGCGCTGAAGGCGGCCGGCCAACCGGTCCCTGTCTCTTCGTCCGGGACCCTGATGCGGCTTGCCGCCCGCAGCCTGCGGCTTGCGGTTCAGCAGCTGCTGCCCGAAACGGCGAAGCTTGCCCACCGCGAGGACCGATTGTCGTGGGAGAGGGAAATGGCGCGTTGCCTGAACCAGGCAGCGCTGGTGGATTACTTCGAGCTGCGCTTCACCCGCGGAATGTGCAATCTCGTCGGCGCGGTGGCGCGCGCGGAACGGACCGGACGGACCATCGAAATGGCGGTTGCCGCCTCGCAGCTCGGCTGCGGCTTCGGGATGATGGGCTGGCGCTCGGGGTGCCGCTATTTCATGGAAAGGGCCGAGCGGATCGCCACTGAACTGGCAGACACCGCGATCCATGCGCATGTCTGCAATCTCGACGCGCTCTGGCAGCTCGGGCGCGGCGAATGGGTGGGGGTGGACGCAAGGCTGGAGCAGGGCCAGCAGTTCTGCCTTCGGTCCGGCGATCAATTGCGGTGGTGCAATGCCCAGGGCATGCGCTTCTGGTCGCTCTATTATCGCGGTGAGCAGGCCGCGCTCGAACCGACGACGACCGCCTTGCTCTCGCGCGCGCAGAATGCCGGCAACATCCAGCAGGAAATCTGGGCGTTGCGCTGCAAGGCGTTGTGCGTGCTGCACACGGATCAGCCGCGCGAGGCCGTCGACATTCTCCGGCTGATCACCTCGGCGATGCTCGGCTCGGTCGATCTGGCGGCACAGATATCGGCAAAGGGCGCGCTTGCACTGGCGCTCGCGCGCACAGGGCGGCATGCGGAGAGTGTCCAGGCGGCCGCCGAAACCTTGCAACTGGTAAAATTGATGCGCCGCCCCTCGTCCCACAGCACGTTGGTCGGCATTTCCGGCGCCGCCGAGGTTTTCCTGCGCGGCCGGGAAGCCGGGCTCGCCCATGCTTACGAGGAATGGCCGCGCTGGGAGGGCCAGGCGCTACGCGAACTCAAACGTTATGCTCGAGCTTTCCCGATCGGCGTGCCGCAGCTTGCGCTTTGGTCGGGCGTATCACTCTGGCTGGAGGGCAAGGAGGCGGGCGCGATGTCCGTGTGGAAGGACGGCATGGCGGCCGCGCAGCACCTCAGTCTTCGGCGCGACGAGGCCATGATCGCCGCCGAACTGCGACGAAGGCGGGACCGCACGTGACTAACCGGCGCAACGCGCGAGGTTGTCGTCGCCAAGCTCGCCCAGCCGTTCGGTGAGGAGGGTTCTAAGGCCAGGCTGTCCGACAAGCGACGCCGCCAGGGATGCCGGCACCCACCGCATCGTGCGCGCACCTTTTTCCGGAAAGTCGGGCGCCATCGACGCAACGGCGATCAGGTGAACCTGGACGCGATAGACGGCGGCCTTGCCGACCTTGCTGTAGGTGTAGCCGCCGATTTCGTCGGTCAACGCCGTTCCGATGACGCCAGCCTCTTCGAACGCCTCCCGGACGGCAGCGCCAAGGGTGTCTTCGCCATATTCCAGGTGCCCTTTGGGAATGCCCCAGAGCCCGGTGGTGCGGCCGCAAATGAGCAGCACTTCAAACCGGTCCCCATCCGCTTCCTTGCGAAAGCAGATCGCACCGGCCTGGTCGACGACGACCGGCTCTGCGTCGGAAACGGTAATCGCGTCAGATGACAGACGTGACACAGCGGATGTTTGCATCATCGTTCACATATTGAACTGACTGGAGGCCAAGAGAGGGTCAGGCGGCTATGTGACAGTTTTATGACGAGTGAGGGTGAAATTCAACAGGACGCTAATGCAATTAAACGGCCGGAAAGACGGCAGTCCGCGAGGCAACATTTTCAGGCTTTGTGGAGCTGATGACGGCCCGCAAATCGCGGGCCGCCTTCGCATCGAAGCTTTATCAGAACGGCGAATCCGGGAAGTAGAAGTCCTTCGCATTGTCCTTGGTCACGAGCGTTGCATCGATCGTGTAGACGCCGCGAACCGGAACCTGGCCGTAGAAGTTGGCGACGGTCATTTCGAGCGCCGTGCCGACCATTGCCGGCGGATAGAGCACGTCGACCGGGATCATCTTGTCGCCGTCCATGACCTTCTTGATCATTTCCTTCGAGCCGGCACCGGCAACGACATACTGGATGTCGGTGCGCTTGGCCTGCTCGATCGCCTGCAGCACGCCGACGGCCATGTCGTCGTCCTGGCACCAGACAACATCGATCTTCGGGTACTTGGTCAGGTAATCCTGCATGACCTTGAAGGCGTCGTCGCGGTTCCAGTTGCCGTACTGGCGGTCGAGAACCTTGACCTTCGAGCCTTCGATGCCCTTGTCGAAGCCGTCCTGGCGCTGCTGGTCGATCGGGATCGGCAGGCCGCGGATGACGACGACTTCAGCTTCCGGCGTCGTAGCTTTGATGTATTCGCCGGCGACTTGGCCAAGCGCCGGGTTGTTGCCGGCAACGTAGAGGTCACGCACCGAGTTGTCGTTGACGCTCGGCGCACGGTCGACGAGAGCGACGAAGGTCCCCTTGCCCTTCACTTCCTTGATGGCGTTGACCAGCGGATCCGGATCGGTCGGCAGGATGACGAGCGCGTCGATCCCCTGCGTCTCCAGATCCTGCACGGCATTGGCCTGGCTTGCCGGATCCGGCGAGGTCTTGACGATGACGTTCAGGCCGGGATTGCGCTCCATCAGGATCTTGGCGACCCGTTCGGCATGGAACACCACGCCGGCCGTCCAGCCATGGTCGGCAGCCGGGATCGACACGCCGATGGTTACCTTCTTTTCCTCCTGCGCGTGCGACACGCCGGCAAAGGCGGTCATCGCCGCAAGGGTCAGGCCGAATAGCTTCTTGTTCATTAAGTTCCTCCCAAATTTCAGGTCAGCCTGTTCAAGGCCGGGAGACCTGTAGGCCCGGCCGTCTCACGACTTCCGCACCAGCGAGCGCTGGACGAGCATCGCAATGATGATGATCGCGCCCTGGATGGCACCGATCAGGTATTCGCTGATGAAGTTGGAGAGCAGCATGATGTTGCCGACCAACTCGAGGATGAACGCGCCGCAGATCGTGCCCCAGACGCGGCCCGCGCCGCCTTTGAGCGCCGTGCCGCCGACAACGACGGCGGTGATCGCCTGCAGCTCCCACAGAATGCCTGTCGTCGCCGAAGTCGAGCCGAGGCGCGGCACGTAGAGGAGGACGGCGACCGCCACACAGAGCCCTTGAATGACGAAGGCGATGGTGCGCACGCGATTGACGGAGATGCCCGAGTAGCGTGCAACGTCGCGGTTGGAGCCGACGGCAACGACGTGGCGGCCGTAGCGCGTACGGTAGAGGATAAAGGCAGCAACAGCAGTCACCGCAAGGATGACGACGATCGGAACCGGCACGCTGGCGATCGTGCCGAAATAGGCCGGCCGATACATTTCCTGAAGCTCAGGCTCCTTGAGCGTGATGGCGCCGCCCTGCGAGAGCCAGGTCGTCAGCCCGCGATAGATGCCCATGGTACCGAGTGTGGCGATAAAGGGCTCAATCTTGCCGACTGTCGTGATGAGGCCGTTAGTGAGGCCACAGAGTGCACCGGCCACGATGGCAAAGAGGATTGCCGCCAGGAGCATGAGCACCGGATCGGCGATGACGCCGGAGTTCATGAACAGGATCATCAGGCTGGCGATGAAGGCGACCATGGCGCCAACGGAAAGGTCGAGATCCCCGGATGAAATCACGAAGGTCGCGCCAACCGCGATAATGGCAATGAAGGCGCTTCGGGTCGCGACATTGGCGAGGTTGGTGATGCTGATGAAGTTGGGATTGACCAGCGCGCCGACCAGGAGAAGCAACGCCAGCGCAACGAACGGCGCCACGGCCCTCAGATCGATGTCACGCCAGCTGCGGCGGCGGATGGCTTCCTGGCTGCCTTCCTGGTTCACGCTCATGTCCAATCGAACCTCCCCCATCTGTCGGGATTCTTGTTGTTGTTGTCGTTGCCGGCGGCCGCGCCGCTGACGCGGCTCAAGCCGCCGTCTTTTTCTTCAAACCTGCGGCGTAGCGCATGATTTCCTGTTCGGAGATCTCGTCGCCTTCGAGAATGCCGGCGATATGACCTTCCCGCATGACCGCGACGCGACTGCAAAGACCGATGATCTCCGGCATCTCGGAGGAGACGACGATGATCGAGCGGCCGTCCCGGGCGAGCGCCGAGATGAAATGATAGATCTGCTGTTTCGTGCCGACGTCGATGCCCCGCGTCGGCTCATCGATGATGATGATGCTGGGGTCGGTTTCCATGACCTTGGCGAGAAGCAGCTTCTGCTGGTTGCCACCGGACATGCGCCCGGCGACGATCCTGTCGTCCCGCACGCGAATGTCGAAACGACGGCGCGCCTTGACCAGGGCTACCTCTTCGCTGCCGGGGTCGAGATAGCCAAGACGGCTATGACGGCCGAGCGATTGCAGCGTCAGGTTCGCCATCATACCGGCATTGAGCAGCAGACCCTTGGCCTTGCGGTCCTTCGTCATATAGGCAAGACCGGCCTTATTGGCCGCATGCACGTCGCCGGATGGCACAGGCTCACCGCGAACCAGCACCTCGCCGGCCGTGCGCGCGCGCAAGCCGACAATCGCCTCCATCAGCTCCGTCCGGCCCGAGCCGATCATGCCGGAAAAGCCAAGGACTTCGCCGCGACGGACATCGAAGCTTGCGTCGCGAACATAGCCGGTCGAAATGGCATCGACGCGCAGAACCACCTCTTCGTCGACATCGGGCTCGTTCTTGGCGGGATAGAGGCTCGACAGTTCGCGCCCGACCATCAGCTGGGCAATCGCCTCGCCATCGAGAATGGATGTCGGCGACGTCTTGATCCACTGGCCGTCGCGCAGCACCGTCACGCGATCGGTCAGTTCCATCACCTCGTCGAGCTTGTGCGACACGAAGACGAAGCTCGTTCCCTTATCGCGCAGCTTGCGCACCAATCGGAACAGGAAGTTCGTCTCCTCGCGCGACAGCACGGCGGTCGGCTCGTCCATGAACACGACGCGCGCATCGCGGCTGATGGCCTTGGCGATCTCGACCATCTGCTTCTCAGCGATCGACAGCGAACCGATCATCGCGCTCTCATCGACATGCGAACCGAGGAGATCGAGCACACGACGGGTCTCGGCTCGCATGAACTTGCGGTCGAGCACCCCGAAACGGGTTACCTCGCGGCCGAGAAACAGGCTCTCGGTGACGGTCAGATGTTCGGCCAGATTGAATTCCTGGTGGATGATGACGATGCCGAGTGCTTCGGCCGCGCCATTAGCCGGCAGCTTCGTCGACTTGCCGTCGAGAAGGATCTCTCCCGATGTCGGCTGCTCGAAGCCCGACAGGATCTTCACCAGCGTGGATTTGCCAGCGCCGTTCTCGCCCATGAGCGCATGAATCTCGCCCTGGCGAAGCTCGAAATCGACGCTGAAAAGCACCTGCACGCCGCTGAACGACTTGCTGATGCGGCGCGCCGACAGCACGACGGGAGCCCCGTCGACATGCTCCGTGCTCATTATCCCCTCCCTGCGGCCTCCACCGCTATTTCAATGATGTAAACCTTTACACTCGCCGATGTAAAGGTTTACATCATGCTTGCTCGACAATTTTTTTGGCTTCTTCGTTTGACCGTCGGGCGAACCTGTGTAACGTCCACGCAGCAAATCCCGAGGCCAAGCGTGTCCAATTCCCAGCCCGCAACCATTGAAGACGTCGCACGCATCGCCGAGGTGTCGATCGCGACCGTATCGCGGGCCATCCACATGCCGGAAAAGGTTGCCAAATCGACCCGCCTCAAGGTCAACCAGGCGATCGCGATCACCGGCTACACACCCAATGCGATGGCGCGCAGCCTGCGGCTCGGCCGCTCGAACATGATCCTCGTGGTCGCGCCCGATATCGGCGATCCGAACTTCTCCAGCATTCTGGTGGGTCTCGAAAACGAAGCGCGCGCCCATGGTTACGGCGTGCTGATCGGCCATACGCAGAACGACGCCCAACGTGGCCTCGAATATCTGAAGTTCTTCAATTCCAACCAGGCCGCGGGCATGATCCTGTTTACGGGTATCCTTCCCTTTGGCCATCAAACGCTGACGGCCCGCCTGCCGCCGACGGTCGGCGTCTTCGAGCCGGTCTTCAATGGCGGCATCCCCTATGTTGGGGTCGATGACGTCGAGGGTGCGCGCAAGGTCGTCGACCTGCTCATCTCCGAAGGGCACCGGCGCATCGCCTTTATCGGCGATTCCAACACCCGCCTCGCCTATGGTCGGCGGCGGCAG
This sequence comes from Ensifer sp. NPDC090286, assembly GCF_044769565.1. NCBI lineage: Bacteria > Pseudomonadati > Pseudomonadota > Alphaproteobacteria > Hyphomicrobiales > Rhizobiaceae > Ensifer > Ensifer sp. NPDC090286. The sequence continues at coordinate 63,164 of NZ_JBIVYF010000008.1, forward strand.
GGATATGAAGCCGGGCTTGCGGCAGCCGATATCGCCATCAATCGGCGTCTCATCATGGAAGGCGACGGCACCGTGGAAAGCGGCAGGCTGGCGCTCGAGCAACTGTTCATGCGCGACGACCTGCCGACCGCCTTCATGTGCGTCAACGACCAGACCGCGCTTGGCGTGACGCTTGGCCTGCGGGCCCGCGGCTACGACATCCCCGACGATTTTTCCGTCACCGGCTTTGATGATGTCCCGCAAGCAAGTTTCATGACGCCTTCGCTGACGACCATACGCCAGCCCCGCACCGCCATCGGCAAGCACGCGATGGCGCTGCTTCTGGAGCTGCTCTCGGACCGCGCAGCCTCCGAAACCGAAATCCTGCTGCGCCCCGACCTGGTGATCCGCAACTCCGTCGGCCCGCCGCCGGCACGGCGATGACGCGACATTCCCATCCCTTCTGAAAACGGCTGCCCGGGCTTCCGGCGATGATCCACTGCCCCCGCGCCTTTGACGTCGCGATGGAACCGTTTGCGCTCAAATCGGTTCTCCCCGTGTGAAGTCAAAGGAGCAACGAAGATGGATCATACTGGTCACGTACGCCTCGCAGCCACCGAACTGACGCCGGCGATTTTGGAAGGGGCGACTGTTTACGGAGCGGACGACGATAAGGTCGGCACGGTCGACCACATCCACGGCGTCGGCACGGCGAGCACCGTCATCATCGACGTCGGCGGCTTCCTGGGCATCGGCGCAAAACCCGTTGCCGTGCCGCTTGCCGATCTCGATTTCATGCGTGACGAAGACGGCGACGTCCACGCCGTGACGACGTGGACCAAGGACCAACTCAAGGAAATGCCCGAGCATTACGACTCGTAGCGTGGCTCTTACACACAGGCCTGGCAGGGACACCTGAGCTTTCCAGCCTGTGGAGTCGTACAGAGAGTGCGGCGGCGGTCAAATGCATCCCTGGCCGCCGCATACGGCAGGACACCCCATCCCGCAGCGCGGTCTCCGCTGGAACCGACCCTCCTCATCACGCAACGATAACAGTCTCATCGTCGACGAGGATTCGCGAACCGACGTCGCCGCGTCCTTCGCCCATTGCGGCAAGCCTTGCCTCATGTTCCTTGCCCCACGTCGACAGGACCGTGACCGCGTCGTTGAGGGTCTTGCCAAACTCCGTCACCGAATACTCGACCCTTTGGACGGCGCCCGGGAAAACCTCGCGGCGAACCAGGCAATCGGTTTCCATTTCGCGAAGTTGCTGCGTCAGCACCTTTTCACTGATCCCCGGGAGGAGCCGTCGCAATTCGCCGAACCGGCGCGGCTCGATGTTGACCTCCCACAATATGAGCGTCTTCCATTTGCCGCCGATGGCATTCAACGCCGATGCAAAGCCACATTCATCCTGCTGCAACCGTTTCACGCGCCATGCTCCACTTCCGGCTTACCGCTTACTTTAAAGTGCGTAATTTACAGGCTCCGAAAACCGCTCCTATTAGACGGCAGCTTTCAATCGGAGTTGTCGTTCATGATCAATATAGGTGTTGCCGGCGGTGGGCGCACTGGCCCCGCGCGCGCGCGGATATCTGCAGCAAGTTATCCGCTGGATGAACTCGCGGTCTTGGCGAGGTATGCGCCATGACCACAAGCGATCGCCTGCAAGACAATGGGCGGCCGCAGGACACGGAACGCGCCGGCAAGAGAACGGCAAGCTGTGCCTGCGGTGGCCTGAAGGTGACCGTGAGCGGCGCCCCTGCCCGCGTTTACGCCTGCGCGTGCCTGGAATGCCAGCGCGCGACGGGATCGGGCTTCGCCTACCGCGCCCGATATTCCAGGGCGTCCATCGCCATCGAAGGGGAACGCCGGGTGTGGCGACGCGGCAGCGACGCCGGCCGCTGGGTGGACCAGACCTTCTGCCCGACATGCGGAACGCTCGTCTACATGGAGGCGGAGGCACTGACGGACGCGGTGGTGATCTCCGCGGGCTGCTTTGCCGATCCGGACTTCCCGCCACCGGCCGCCATCTTCTGGGCCTCGCGCCGGCACAGCTGGTATGATCTGACAGAGGGTATCGAGACATTTGGATAGGCGGCCGGTTAAGAAAGAAGCGTCCAGCCCGTCCGCCGCGGCCAAGGCCGCGGCGTAACATCGGCGAGCCGTTCAGCGCGTCTCGGTATCCGCCCGTCGGGCAACAAGCCCTAAGTCCTTGGCGCCTAGTTTGCCGATGGCGGAGAGGATTCGATAAGCTCCGACCACCGTATCGCGCTCGGCATTGGCGAGTTTTACCTGGACCTTGATCAATTCAGCTTGGGCTTGGAGCACGTCGAGGAGGGTGCGCTGGCCGATTGCTTGTTCTGCCATCATGCCGTCCTTGGCCATTGTTGCCGCCTTGACGGATGCCCGGTTGGCGGACGCGGTCGCGAGGGCTCCCTGGTATTGCGCCCAGGCCGAGGCCGCCTTCGCCTGAACTTCGGCGTGCTGAACGTCGACGGTGAAGTTCGATTTGCCGAGGTCTTCCTTCGAGCGCCGTATCTCGGCCTCCACCTTCCCTCGCTGATAGATGGGTACCTTGAGCTCGATGCCCGCCTTTTGCTCGGTCGCCGATCCGTCGAACGCCATTGCGTCGATCGCGCTGTTGCGTTCGCCTCTGCCGATCCCGATCGCACCCTTGACGGTCGGCAGGAGCTTTCCCTCGCTGACGGCGACATTGAACACCGCGCCTTCGACGAGGTGCCGCTTCGCCAGAAGGGCGGGATGCTGCTTGGCGGCGATCGCCAGCGCCTTATCGAGATTGGCGGGCAGCATTTTCATGGGGACCTTTCCGCCCGTGAGCTTGCCCGGTTCGTCGCCGATGATCTGCCTGTAGGTCGCCTGGACGCGCTTGGCTTCGGCATGAGCGAGGCTCAGTTCCGCCTCGGCCGCGGCGCGGCGTGCCTCGGCTTGCGCGATGTTCGTTCGGGTGCGTTCGCCGGCCTGGTGGCGGGCGATCTCGGATCGCTTGAGTTCCTTGAGGAAATCGAGGTCCTGCTTGCGCAGCACAACGATGCGGCGCGCCAACACCACGTCCATATAGGCCTCGGTCGCCTCGAACAGGATGTTTTGCTCGGTGTTGCGCGTGTTCTCCTCGGCGGCGCGCTGCCGCGCCTTGTTGACCTCGACATTGTTGGTCGTCTGCAGTCCGTCGAAGAGGGTCTGGTCGAGGACGATGCCGAACGTGCCGCGATTGGTGGCCGCGCTCGAATCGTAGCCGATCCCACTGCGCCAGGCGATTTTCGGATGCATCGCCGACCGGGCGATGTCGATGTCGTACGCGCTCGCCCGTGCTCCGGCGCGCGCTGCATTGAGCGTCGGGTTATTGCGGTAAGCCTTCGCCAGGGCACTTGAAAGCGGCTCGGCCTGAGCCTCAGCCATGGCAATCGGCGCAATCATTGCAACCAGGGCCACCAGTATGCGTTTCATCGAACAGGTATCTCCGTTGGGAAGCCGGATCGCGCGCCAGCAGGCGCGACAATCCGGATCGAGGGCACGCCGACGCTCGTCGGGCGGCGTCAAGGGATGGCGAGCAACCGAGCGGCGTTTGGCCGACGGGATCGGCAGGGATAGCGCCCCTTGAATTTGTCGCCGCCGGACCCCTCGCGAAAAAATATCGTGCCGCCGCGAATCCTTCTTCGGGTTCGGCGCCTCTTATGACTGAGACGACGGGTCTCGGTTTGCACCGGAGGTGTTGCATGGCATTTTTTCGCAAGAATATCGGTAGAGCGCAGCAGACAGTGCGGATTGGCCTTGGGATCGGTGCCGCTGTGCTGGCATACAGTTTCCTGAGTGGTTGGATCGCCCTCCTGGTGGGCGTATCGGCCCTCACCTTCGTCCTCACGGGCCTCATCGGCTACTGCCCGGCCTGTGCCGTTGCCGGGCTCCACGATCGGAGCAAGCCATGAACACCAAGGCGGTGACGACCGAAACGTTCGAAGCCGCCCGCCACGGCGATCGCAATGCGATCGTCCGGCTGCTCGAGCGGACCCAGCCTGACATTCGCCGCTACGCCCGGGCAACTTGCCGCACCGCCGATGTCGACGACGCGACGCAGGAGGCGCTCTGGCTTCTGTCGCGCCATGTCGGCGCGATCCGGGCACTCGCGACCCTGTCGAACTGGTTGTTCAGCGTGGTCCGGCGGGAGTGCCTGAGGCTCGCCCGACGCAGCGGTTTGGTCGCCGACATCGATGAAGACGCGCTTGAAACAAGCCTGGTGCAGCGGCCGGAACACGTGTTGCGTCTCGATCTTGCAGCGGCGTTCGAGGCACTGCCGCCGCAGTATCGAGACGTCGCTCTGATGCGCGACCTCCAGGAGATGACGATCGACGAGATCGCCACGACGCTTCATCTTTCGCGACAGGCGGTGAAGGCGCGACTGCACCGCGCACGCCTGCTACTGCGAGAATATTTGGCGGGCTGACCACTCAGGAAGATTGCTGCGTTGTCAGCTCCGGAAAGCCAGGCACATCACGCTGCCGCGGTCTCCTTCGCGATTTTCGGAAACGCCAGATCTACCACCAGGCCGCCGGCCGCTGCTTCTGCGAGTTCGACGGAGCCGCCGTGCGCCATCATGATCTGGGTAACGATGGCCAGCCCCATGCCTGTTCCCTCGCTGGCGTTGGTGTTCCCGCGCACAAACGGCTTCAGCATTTTCTCGCGCTCAGCAGCCGGGATCCCCGGTCCTTCGTCGGTGACGCGCACGAGGCGGGATTGGAGAACCTCGACCATGAGCACCTCCGTCCCGCGTGCGTGTCGCATTGCATTGATGATCAAATTATCGAGGGCCACGCGGATGGCCGGTTCGGAACCGGAGACCATGACCCGCCCTTCCGCCTTGAGCTCTATCTCCATGCCTTGCTTCATCGCCAAGGGCACATGTTCGGCAATGACCGCGCGCGCAATGGCTGCGAGATCTATCATGGTGAAAGTCAATGCCTGGCCGGACAGACGCGCCAGCTGCAAGGACGTCGTGACGATAGACCCAAGGCGCGCCGTGTCGCGAACAAGGACCTCCCTCACCTCCGGGTCCTGAACCAGGTCGAGCTTTAATCGTAGCTTGGTCAGCGGCGTCCGCAGCTCGTGGGATGCATTGGCAAGAAAGTGTCGCTGCGCTTCGAACGCGTTGTCGATGCAACTGAGCGCGTTGTTGAACGCGGCCACCATCGGCTTCAGTTCTACGGGCGTGTCGCGGTCCGATATCCGGCGACCACCCGGCAGACCATCGATCTGCTCGGCTGAATCGACAACCCTTTTTACCGGGATTGCGATGGTGCGCTTGACCGCGAAGACAGCAATCGTGGTCGTGGCGACGAGAACAATACCCAGAAGGTGATAGAGCCCCTGCGGCCAAATTTCGCGCAGGATCACGAGCAGCGTTTCAGCGTTCGAAAATGTCACTCCGCCGATAACAGCCAGTTTGGGGGGATCTTCTGCGCTCAGTTTTCGCAGACCCAGAAACTGCTCATCGCCCTTCTTATAATAAAACTGAGAGGAAAAGACCTGAGGAGAGGTGGTTTCGATGATGTTTCGCACCGTCTCCGGCACGGTGCCATGTACGATCGATTGCTTTCCGTCACTGAGAAAATACCAGAATTCGGGTTGCTCTTTGGAGAGCCTGAGGATCTTCTCGACGATGACCCCATCCACCTCAAGAACAAACTTCCCGGTCTGGTCGTAACTCACTCCGTCCTGGAGAAGTTTGACGACGATGTCGAGTGCGACCTGTTTCCTGCTCTGCGCATCCATCACCATGGATACCGTGATGGTGAGGACAGTGCTGATCACCATCACCAGCACCATGCCCAAAACGAGCACGCTCGCCACCGGAAAGGCGATCGAATTTTGACGTTTCATCATTCCTGCACCAGCATGTAGCCGATCCCGCGAATGGTCCGGATCGTTGCGTTGCAGTTGCCCTCACGCAGCCGTTTGCGGAGCCGCGAGACATGGGAATCGAGCACGTTGGACTCAATCTCCTCGTCGATGTTGTAGACGGCCGCTTCCAGGTTATCGCGCTGTACGACGCGGCCCGCTCGCCGGATTAGCGCTTCCAAAACGGCGAGTTCGCGCCTTGGCACACACAGTGCATTCTCACCGATCATGGCGGAGCGGTTGACGAGATCGAACGACAGATTGCCGAACTGCGTGGCGCCGGTCTCATCCAGGCTGTAGCGGCGAAGCACGGCGCGCGCCCGCGCAATCAGCTCCATCGGCTCGAAGGGTTTGCCGACATATTCGTCTGCGCCTTTGTCGAGCGCAGACACGATATCGGTCGGGTCGTCCAATGCCGTCAGAACGAGCGTTGCCGGCCTCGGACGGAGCTGTCGCAGCGTCGGCAGCAGCGACAGACCGTCCCCATCAGGAAGGTTGCGGTCGATGACGACGAGATCGAACTTGAAGGCAAGCAATGCCGCCTCGGCATCCGCAAGCGTCTCAAACACATCCGCAACGCCGATCGCGGCTTCCAGCATGGCCTTGAGCGAAGACGCCAGTTCACGATCATCTTCTACGATCAGAATTCGCATGTTGCCTACCAATATCGACTAGAATTGAGTTCTGAAGGCGCAAAGCTTTTTTAAGGAAAACAAAAGAGAGCTCTAAACAACATGCCATAGGTCATGTCGCAGTCGCCCAATTGAAACAGTTTTCTCTAAAACAGCTGGCGTCCCTGCGGATTAATCGTAGGCATACACCGGAGGATCGTAATCGCGTCCTCTACGGCGTTCATCGGACATATCAAGACGTTGCACGCAATTGGCGTAAGCATCGGTTCCCGGCACGAATCCGTACTCCGCACAGCGGTTTTTGTATTCTACGGTTTCGCATCCCGCCAGCACGATCAGCAGGCCTGCTGCAATAAAAAGACGCATAAAGTGACCTCGATTATTTCTCATCTTGTGGGTGCCTAGATCCCACTGCCACCTTGTGACAATGTTACGAGACGTACGTGCAGTCCGCCTCAACGGTTGCCAATGGAAGGCTTTGTTTTTTCGGCAGAATCGGCTGCATCTGTCGCAGTCACGGGGAGCTTGCCTCCCTTGTCCGTCCAGGACGGAGGCGCGCCGATCGAGGCGCCGATCATGCCGACGACACCCGGCGCACGGCCAAAGTTCTCGCAGATCGCAGAACCGGGTTTCCCGCCAAACGACGTGCGAATGTCGTAGCCGGACGGCAGGCGCAGATCGAAATTTCCGGGTTCTTTGCCGGCGACGATCATTCTTGAGAAATCTTTGCCGAACGCGGCGGCCAGGTCGTAGGCGTCGCCAACCGGCGAAACGCGCGCTTCGCTTGTAAACGAGTTGGCGCCCTTCGACCAAACGATCGCAGCCCTTTGCTTACCGTCTCGATCCACGGCTTCCGCTTCGACCGCGAGCCCGCCAAGCCCGAAGGGCAGTCGCGGTAAGCCGACCGGCAGAGCCAGCGAACTGCCGATGGAAATCGCCTTGGCGGCACCGGCGACCGACGGCTCGGTCGGGACGATGTCCGTAACGGCCGTTCGAACCGTCAGATCCGCGGGCGTGCCGAACGGAACGATCTCATACTTCTCGCTCATGGTGATGCAAATCGCGCGGTCGATCGCGTTCGTTAAAAGCAGGCGGTCCTTCTGCTTCTCGACACGCTTTTGCGCAGCCGCGGCCAAAGCCGTCGGCGCGATGCTCACGGTCTTGACGTCCTTCAGGCCGTCCTTGCTGAAGTAGACCCTTTTCTTCTCGAATTTCCCCTTGGGCGCGCTGAGGTTGCTGTAGGAAGTCAGCGTCCCCGCTTCCGTCAAAGGAACGGTCGTACATCCCCCAAGCACGAGCATGATCGGCACCAATATTGCGATCCCCCGACCGCCCGCCGCATGTGCCCTTTTTCTAGCCAGCTTGCCGCTGTTCTTCGTCTCACCGCACGTCATTTGCCCGAAATCCTCGTTGTCTAAAACGAGCGCCGATTGGGGCCTTGCACCTTGTGAAAACATTACGAATTCAGATCGATCAAACTGACGCCCACCTGAATTCGAGATCCAGAATTCAGAAAATCAGCCATAGGATAGCGTAATGTTCCGGCAAGAGAACAATAAGACAAAGATGCACAGTGATTTTTACCTGGAGTATATTCATGTACCTCTTCATGTTTTTTAGCGCCTTGATCGTATTCCGCATCTTATTTCTGAGTTCATGCTCTATTTACTTGGAACTTAGCGAAACGAACGCACAACGACAAGCAGACCCCATCTGGTAGGACTGATGACCGTCCCGCCATCCTGGACATCGGATGTCTCGGACGGCGAGAATCCATGTCGGCGGCAGGAAACCACCGGCGCTACCTCTTACAGAAACCCGGCCTTCGACCGATGATAGGTCAGGGCCGCGCGCAAGCAGAGCATCAGTGGCTCGCGCGATAGAGCGCCCGTGGCGGGCACGATGAGGGCGCGATTGCCCTCGAATGCGAAGTCATCGGCAAAATGCGCCCGGAACGTCTCAACAAGCGTTGTCTTGCAGTTGAAAAGCACCGCGCATTTGTCCGGTTCCGATTTGGTGGTGCCCAGCCTGATGGTGCTCCCGCTCTTGCTTGCCTCGGTCAGATAGGCCGGCTCGCCCCATTTGAGCGTTTCGGTGAGCGCGCCGATATCTTTCGTTTCTGCGGCTACCGAAAATACAATCTCACGGATCTCCAACAGACGCGCTCGCACCGGTTCGGGGTAGCGCGATAACGCTTCGGCAACGGGTCGGGGGAGAGGTGGCGCCTTCATGACACTGCCTTGAGGGGCAGGTGAATATCGGTGCGCAGTTCGTTTTGCGGCACTTCGCGCGGATCGTTGAGATAGGCTTCGAAGATCGGCGCATCGTCCGGCTCATAACCAGATGCAGGCAGCCATACGCCCAGAAGCCACCGATAGGCGCCGCGCATATCGGCATAGGGTCCCTTGTAACGCAGCTTCGCATATGGCCCGCCGCGCAGAACCGTCTCCACCAGTGGCGCATCGATCGTGTCGGATTTTGCCACAGGCAGGCAGGCGCGCGAATGCAACTCCGCCTCGGGTCCAAGATCGGGATCGTCGAAGAACACTCCAAGCATGGCGGGCTCTGCCGGCAGGGAATGGCGGTCGACAAGCGCGGCAAAGAGCCGAGCCATGGCGTGGTCAATTTCCATGTAGGAACCGATGTGATTGATTCCGGCGCAGCGGCGTTCCGGCAAGCTCTCCACCACGACGGGAAAGGCGGCTGCTTCGCTGGTAGCATGTGCGGCCCTAAAGGCAGCGTGCGAGCCTGCCTCACGGTAGGCGGCCGGGCTCACGCCGAAGGCGCCCTTGAAAGCCCGCCCGAATGTGTCGGTCGAGCTATACCCGGCACGCGCGCTGACCGCCTCGATTTCGAGGTCGGAATTGGCCAACCGATCGGCAGCGCGCTGGAGCCTCAACCTGCGGATCGTCGCGACAATGGTTTCTCCACGCATGGCCGAATAGATGCGGCTCCAGTGATAGGACGAAAGGCAAGCGACTTCCGCCAGCCGATCGAAGGAAAGATCATCCTCAAGGTGGGCATAGACGTAATCGACGACCCGGTTGAGGCGTTTGTTGTAGCTTTCCTGATTGCGCATAAGGGGCCCTTGTCATGCTTAAAATCATAGAAAGTCTTGCACGGCACGGGCAGGCAAATCCTGCGGAAATGAAAAACGGCCAACGATACTGAGAGTTGAGCGGCTATGCCTTCAATTAGAGGCAGGACGGTCCTACAAATCAATAGAGGTGAAGCCTGGCTCGCCCAGACACTCGAACGCGTCCGGGGTCGAGGCCCATCCAGCAGAGAGACTGACGCGCTCATGCCAGGCAACCACGCTGCCTGAACGCCAAGAAACAAAAAGGCCGACAAAACGTATGTTTTGTCGGCCTTTCCTTTGTGCCTGCGCATCGCCGCGGCCATCAGCCGGGCAGATTATTTTCCGGTCGCGCTTGCCGGTGGCTGCGTGACCGCCTTCAGTTCGCCTTCCTGAAGATCGGCCTCATCGGCAAGAATGGCTGTCGCCTCCGTCAGCAGGACATCCTTTACGTTCTTGCGGGCTTTCTCCATGGCGATATCGGCACTCAGGCTGCGCTCGTCGGCGTTCAGACCATCGTCGTCACCGGCATCGTCCGCGTCGCTTCCCTGCCGAGACTTGAGCCGCGCTTCGCGATCCTTCATCTCCTTACGACGTTCGGCTTCGTTGAGGGAGATAGTGCCCTTTTCGCGCTGCGCCTTGATGTCGGCGATGTCTTCCAGCAGGCGCTGGAATTCCGGGTCGCTTGCAACACGGGCATCATGACGACCTTGCAGCGTGGGCAGCAGCGCCGTGACGGTGTTGGCGGGCGCATAGTCTGCCGGCTTGATCTCCGACCACGGCAGGGCATTGTCGTAGCTCGTCTCGCCGAAGCGCGTCGGGTCGGAAAGCCCCGGCAGGCTGATATCGGGCGTTACGCCGTGCAGCTGCGTGGTGCCGCCATTGACCCGGAAGAACTGGGCGATCGTCACCTTGAGCTCGCCGAATGCGGGTTTGCTGTTGCGAACCATCTGGTCGAGATCGACGACGGTCTGAACCGTGCCCTTGCCGAAGCTGGGTTCGCCGATGACGACACCGCGACCGTAATCCTGGATCGCCGCGGCAAAGATTTCGGAGGCAGACGCCGAGCCGCGGTTGATCAGGACGCCGACAGGGCCCGTCCAAATCGGCGCGGGAAACTCCGAGCTTGAGACCACGACCTTGCCGTCGCTGCTGCGCTGCTGAACGACCGGACCAGAGCCGATGAACAGGCCGGTCAGGGCAATCGCCTCGTCCAGCGAACCGCCGCCATTGTTGCGCACGTCGATCAGCACGCTGTCGACCTGTTCCTGCTTCAACTCTTCGAGAAGCTTTGCGACGTCGCGGCTTGCGCTTCGATAGTCTTTCTCTCTTTTGCGTCGGGCCTCGAAATCCTCGTAGAAGGCCGGCAGGGTGATCACCCCGATCTTGCGCGTGGCATCGCCCGCCTTCACGGACAAGACGGTCTTCTGCGCCGCCTGCTTTTCGAGGCTGATCTTGTCGCGCACCAGGGTGATGATGCGATGGGCGGCATCTGCTCCGGCATCCGCCGGCAGGACGTCCAGACGCACGACCGATCCCTTTTTGCCCCGGATCAGTTGCACGACTTCATCGATGCGCGTGCCGACCACTTCCTTTATCGGGCCGTCGTGGCCCTGCCCGACGCCGGTGATGCGGTCTCCGACCGCAAGCTTGCCGGAAAGCTGTGCCGGCCCGCCGGGCACGAGTTCGCGGATCGTCGTGTAGTCGTCGCGCTCCTGCAGCACCGCGCCGATGCCGACCAGCGAAAGCTTCATCGCAATATCGAAATCGGCCGAGGCGCTGGCGCCGAAATAGTCCGTGTGCGGGTCGACCGCGGTCGTGTAGGCGTTCATGAACGACTGGAAGACGTCGTCGCTCTTATACTTGTAAGCGCGCTCGAGCGCATTGGCATAGCGCTTGTCGAGCGTTTCGCGGATGGCGGCATCGGTCTTGCCGCTGAGCTTCAACCGAAGCCAGTCGCTCTTCACGCGCTTGCGCCACAGTTCGTTGCTCTCGGCTTCCGACTGCGGCCAAGGCGCCTTGTCCCGCAGCACCGAGTAATCCTCCTGCTTCGTGAAATCGAAGTCCTGCTTCAGCAGCTCGCGCGCGTAATTCATGCGGTCGACAACACGCTTGCCGTAGACGTTGAAGATCGCAAACGGGATCTTCAGGTCCTTGTGCTTGATGGCATCGTCGATCTCGTTGCGGTCAGGCTTGAAACTGTCGATGTCGGCCTGCAGGAAGAGCCCGCGATCCGGATCGAGAGAATCGATGAAGCTGTCCATGATCTTGGCCGACAGGGCGTCGTCGAGCGGAACGGGCTTGTAGCTGTAACGCGTCAGAAATTTTGCGCTCAACTGCGCGGCCTGTGCCTGCTGCTTCAGCGGCTCCAGAACAGGAGGCGAGGCAACGTCGGCATAGGCGGCCGGCGCGATTGCAAGAAATGCACCAAGGAAGACGTATGAAATGCGCATTCAGCGTTGACCCAATTCTTAATGCCGAGTGTCGAAGAGGATCTAGGTGAAGCAATTATGGCTTTTTGGCAACCGGATTGATCCGGTGTCGGGACCGGCCTTCCGGCAAGGCAAGCTTCTACCCGGGCCTAATGGAGCGAGCCAGACGCCCGGAACTCGCCCGGCGCGATCCCGTAAGCGCCCGCGAAAAGTCGATAAAACGTTGCAAGACTATCGAATCCGCAGGCATAGGCGACTTCGGTGACAGGCAAGGCGGGCCGCTCGACCAGAAGCCGCCGGGCCTCTGAAATCCGCATCGATGCCAGCGTGCGGGCAAAGGTCAATTCCGCGTGTTCGAACACGACATGCAGCTGGCGCACGGAAATACCGAGCTCGAGCGCTACCTTGGCCGGCGTCAGTTTCTGTTGGTGTTTGTCCCGCGCCATGATCTCCTCGGCGGCATAGCGCAGGCCCGAACGAAGGGCTGCGCGTACTTCGGGCATGCCGGGCGCCAGCCGACCGCGCGCCATGACCGCCAACCTGGCGATATGGGCCACCTCCGCGTCAGGGTTGGCCAAATGGGCATGCCTTTCGCTGATTGCGTTGAAAAGCGCCCGAAACGGCCGTGCGTATGCGGTCTCGGTGAACCGGGTGGCAAGCAGGTCGCGCGTCTGCCCACCGAGCATCAGCTCCTGGTCGAACGGCACCGTGATCACCCGGAAGTGAAATTCGTCATGACCGCCCGGCGTCGCGCGGTAGGGCAGATCGGAATAGCTGATCGCCATGTCACCGTCCTTGAAGGACTGGACGCGGTCGCTTCCCGTATCGAGAAGCCCCCCGCCCTTCACCTGAAAGGCAATGCAGAGGCTGTCGCCGGCGATGCGGGCGATGTCGGCTTCGGTCCGGCTGACATGGTAGGCCGAGGCGCGCATCTCCGACGTCACGGCGCTGCCGACACGATGCGCCTGGAAGGATCCCTTGAAGGCGCTGCGCTTTGCCGCCGGCAGTTCGATCGTCACGCCGAACAGGCTCTTGCCGCGCACCTCGCGCCATTGGTCGAAACGGTCTTGCGGAGCAATATCGTCGGTTGAAAAGCGGATCATGGTGTTCCGGCGTGTTCCCCTACGCCGGTTCGCGCCGGCTGCCCCGGTGGTATCGCGCCGCTAACGCGCGAATCAAGCGCGGCAACCTCCCGCCAGGCGTGCAATCCAGGCCATCTTCGCCAGCGCAGAACGAGGTCGCACATGCCTGCCGCGTCCGACGAGCCTTGGCAAATCCGTTCATTCCGAGCACGCATATGTCGATCTGCAGCGCGGGTTCGGGGCAGCCAGAACCAATCCACCATTTTTGGGCTGAAGGCGAATGGTCCGGGAGCTTGGTTTGTCAGGCTTTTCCCCCGGCGGGACAAGGGCTTCCACCGCCAGATCGCGATGAGAGTCTTCCGGCGCCGGGCCGACGATCGTTGCGCCTCTGCGCTGAATGAGAAGCGCCGGATCGCGGCACGCGGTATGGCGGGGATGTCGTCGCGGATTCGGTCTTCGATGAACGGACGAGAGGCGATCTGGGACGCGTCCTCTTGCTCCGGCACGGACCTCGGTTCGGCAGGATTCGTGACTATTTAGTTGCAACGCAGCGGCGACTCGAAACGCGGATGCGCGGCAACGGTGATTATTGAGGGGGCTCCCCGCGGGGGAGTAAGTGGGGTCGGCATGCATTTCATTGCAAGCGGTGCATCTTGCGCCGCAGGGTTTCTGCGCGTGGCAGTTTCCATCATTTTCGCAGCGCTCCTCGTGCGCGGCGAAAAGGCGTCTGTGCGCATCGAAACGGCCTGCGGGCATGTCTTTCGGGTCGCGGCGACCATACTTCTGTTGGTGTCGTCGGTTCTGACACTGCCCGACAGCGCCCGCGCGGCGTCTCCTCCCTTGATTACGGCGAATCCCTCCAATTCGACGATCTGCGCCGGCGCCAACACCAGCTTTAGTGTTACCGCATCCAACGCCACGAGCTATCAGTGGCAGGTGGATCAAGGATCCGGGTTCACGAACATCAACAATAGCGCGCCCTATGCCGGCTCAACCACAGCAACGTTGTTCATCACCGGCGCGACGGCGGGGCTGAATGGTTATGCCTATCGCGCCATGGCGATAGGTGCGGCCACGCCCGACGCCGAATCAAATCCCGCGACGCTGACCGTCAACAGTTCCCCCCAGGTTACGGGGCACCCGTCTGCTTCGACAATCCATGCCGGCGGCAACACGACGTTCGTCGCCACGGTTGCCAACGCCACCGGTTACCAGTGGCAGGTGGATCAGGGAGCCGGTTACACCAGCATCACGAACAACGCCCTTTATTCCGGCGCGACATCGGCAACGCTGTCCATCACCGGCGCGACCACGGGCATGAACGGCTACGTCTACCGCGTCATTGCCGTCGGCGTATGCACGCCGGTTACGGCCTCGTACGGTGCGGCCCTCACCGTCACACCGCCGCCGACGGTGACGGGCGTCAGTCCCTCAAGCGGTCCGACCGGAGGGGGAACGAGCGTCATCCTCACTGGCACCGATTTTACCGGCGTGACGGCTGTCACCTTCGGGGCGACGCCTGCAGCGAGCTTCACGGTCAACAGTTCGAACCAGATCACCGCAACCGCGCCCGGCCATGTATCCAGTACGATCGACATCCGGGTTACCACCTTGAGCGGGACCAGCACGACGTCGGCGGCGGATCAATTCACCTATGTTCCGCCGCCAACCGTCACGAGCGTCACCCCCTCAGCCGGTCCGACGGCAGGGGGAACAACCGTCATCGTGACCGGCACCAATTTCAGCGGCGCCACCGCTGTCACCTTTGGCGGGACGGCAGCAGCGGGTTTTACCGTCGACAGCGCAAACCAGATCACCGCAACCGCGCCCGCTGGTACAGGCACTGTTGACGTCAGGGTTACCACCGTCGGCGGGACCAGCGCGACCTCCGCGTCGGATCAATTCACCTATATTCCGCCGCCGACGGTCACCAGCATCAGCCCCACATCCGGTCCGACGGCAGGGGGAACAACCGTCATCCTGACCGGCACCAACTTCAGCGGCGCCACGGCGGTCACCTTTGGGGCGACGCCGGCAGCGGGTTTCACGGTTATCAGCGGAACCCAGATCACCGCAACGGCGCCTGCCAACGCTGCGGGCACGTTCGACATCCGGGTTACCACTGTCGGCGGAACGAGCGCGACCTCAGCGGCGGATCAATACACCTATGTTGCGCCCCCGACGGTGACGAGTGTCACTCCAACGAGCGGACCCATGGCGGGCGGGACAACCGTCATCCTGACCGGCACCAATTTCAGCGGCGCCACCGCTGTCACCTTTGGCGGGACGGTGGCATCGGGCTTCACGGTCAACAGCGCAACTCAGATTACCGTCACCTCTCCCGCGCACTTCGCGGGCACGGTCGATATCCGGGTGACGACCGCCGGCGGAACGAGTGCGACCTCGGCGGCGGACCAGTTTACCTATGTCCCGTCGCCGACGGTGACGAGTGTCAGTCCCACGAACGGATCAACGGCAGGGGGCACGAGCGTTGTCGTGACTGGCACCAACTTTAGCGGCGCAACCGCGGTTACCTTTGGAGGAACGGCGGCAACGGGCTTCACGGTGAACAGTGGAAGCCAGATTACCGCCACCGCTCCCGCTAGCTCCGCAGGCACTGTCGATGTCCGGGTGATCACCGTCGGCGGGACCAGCGCGACCTCAGCGGCAGACCAGTTCACCTATGTGGAACCGCCGGTCGCCAATGCTGCCTCCGCCACCGTCGCTGCCAACTCGACGGCCAACGCGATCGCGTTGAACATCGCAGGGGGAACGGCCGACAGCGTTGCGATCGATGCCGTCGCTACCCACGGGACGGCAAGCGCTTCGGGCGCGACGATCACCTACACCCCGACGGCCGGCTATTCGGGAACGGACAGCTTCACCTACACGGCCACCAACGTCGCCGGCACGTCCACAGCGGCGACGGTGACGGTCACCGTAACGCCGCCGGTGCTGGATCTGACGCCGGCCTCGACACCAAACGGGGTCGCAGGTACGCCCTACAGTCAAACCGTCTCGGCTTCCGGCGGAACTGCGCCCAATACCTTCACGTTGATCGCCGGCGCGACCCCTCCGGGCGTGAGCCTGGATCAGAGCACCGGCGAACTGGCCGGCACGCCGACGGCGACAGGCACGTTCAATTTCAGGATCAAGGCGACCGATCACTACGGCGCGACCGGCGACAGAGCCTATCAAATAACCACCGTCTGCCCGGCCGTTGCCTTCACGCCGTCGAGCGGAACTGCTTTCAGCGGCACCACCGGCGTGCCCTATAATCAGGTGTTTTCGGCCTCCGGAACGACGGGGGGATCATCCTTCACCTTCAGCAGTAATGTGCCGCTTCCTTCCGGGCTGACCTTCGACCCCGCAACCAACACGCTCTCGGGCACGCCGACACAGCCTGGATCACTCAGTTTCGCGCTTGATTTCACCGATGTGTACGGTTGCCCCTTCACTGCATACTATTCGATCAACGTGGCGTTTCCAGCGATCACTCTGGCCCCGGCAGCCAACGGGTTGCCCGGCGGAGAAACCGGCGTGGCCTACAGCCAGACGATCTCCGCTTCCGGCGGATCCGCCCCATATACATATGCTCTCGTGGGAGGCCTTCTGCCGGCAGGCGTGACCTTCGATGCGGCAACGGCCACGCTCAGCGGCACGCCTACGGCGGCGGGCAGCTCCAGCTTCACGATCACCGCGACGGATGTCTATGGCGCAGCTGTGGGCGTGACATACACACTTCCCATCACGCACCCGGCGGTCAACCTAACGCCGGCGGCAGGCGCCCTGCCCGGCGGCACGACCGGCATCGCCTACAGCCAGAGCATTTCCGCGTCCGGCGGAACCGCACCCTATAGCTATGCCGCAACCGGAACCTTGCCGACAGGCGTGACGCTTGACGGGGCAACAGGCACACTCAGCGGCACGCCGACGGCAACCGGGACCTCCAATTTCACCGTTACCGCAACAGATGCCTATGGTGCATCGAGCAATGCAGCTTATTCGCTGAGCGTTGCCTTTCCTTCACTTGCGATGACGCCCGTAGCCGGCGCTCTGCCCGGTGCCACGACCGGTCTTGCCTATAGCCAGACCTTCTCGGCGTCCGGTGGATCCGCACCCTACAACTATGCAATTTCAGTCGGAATCTTGCCTTCGGGACTGGCGCTCGACGGCGCGACAGGCACCCTCAGCGGTACCCCGACGGCGACCGGCAGCGCCAGCTTCACGGTCACCGCAACAGATGCCTACGGCGCATCGAGCAATGCAGCCTACTCGCTGACCGTCGCCTATCCGACCATAGCCGTGACGCCGGCGGCCGGCGCGTTGCCTGGCGGCACCACCGAGACGGCCTACAGCCAGACGATTTCCGCTTCGGGCGGAACTTCTCCCTACAGCTACGCGATCTCGGGCGGCCTTCTTCCGGCCGGACTGACGCTCGATGGCGCAACCGGCGCGATCAGCGGCACACCGACAACGGCCGGCAATAGCGGCTTTACGATCACGGCAACCGACGCCTATGGTGCAAGCGGCGCCGCCACCTATGCTTTGACGATCGTCCCGTCCCTGCAGGCGCCGATCTCCAACGCGGTCTCGACAACGGTCGCCGCCAACTCCTCGGCCAATGCGATCCCGTTGCAGTTCAGTGGTGATACCCCTGACAGCGTTGCGGTCGCCAGCGCGCCATCACACGGCACGGCGAATGCCTCGGGCACGACGATCAACTACACGCCGACGGCAGGCTATTCCGGCCCGGACAGCTTCACCTACACCGCCACCAATGCGGCGGGCACGTCCACGGCCGCGACCGTCAGCATCACGGTCACTGCACCCGCCTTCACGTTCTCGCCGGCGGCTGGAACCCTTGCCAGCGCGATGGCGG
This sequence comes from Ensifer sp. NPDC090286, assembly GCF_044769565.1. Classification (NCBI taxonomy): domain Bacteria; kingdom Pseudomonadati; phylum Pseudomonadota; class Alphaproteobacteria; order Hyphomicrobiales; family Rhizobiaceae; genus Ensifer; species Ensifer sp. NPDC090286. The sequence goes on from NZ_JBIVYF010000008.1 coordinate 81,160, forward strand.
GCGAGGACTACCGGCAGCAGATCACGGCGCTCGGCGGTCGCGCACCGATGCTCTACAGCATCGCCTCCGGCACCCTGCCGCGGGGCATGGTGCTCAACGTCTCGACCGGCGAGCTCACCGGCCCGCTCGATGCGGCGAGCGAAGGCGACTACACGTTCACCATCCGCGCGGAAGACAGCAACCGCGCGACCGGAAGCGCGACCTATGGGTTGAAGGTGACGCCGCGCCAGACCACCGTCAGCGATCAGATCGTCGACGTGCCCGCCGGCTCCACACCGGCCGACGTCTACCTCAACCGCGGGGCAACCGGCGGGCCGTTCACCGACGCCGAGCTGACCTTCGTGGAACCGGCAAACGCCGGCAAGGCGACGATCATTCGCGGTCAGCTCGCCCAGGCCGGGCCGGTCGGCACACCCATCGGCTGGTACCTGCAGTTTACGCCGAACCCCGGCTTTTCCGGCAGGGCAAAGGTGGGCTTCCGCCTGACGAGCGCGCTCGGCGCCTCCAACACTGGCACCGTCACCTACAATCTCGGCTTTGCCGCAGCGCAGGTCGCCGAAGACATCGACGGACTTGTGCGGGGCTTCGTCTCGACCAGGCAGAACCTGATCAGCGAGAGCATCTTTGTGCCGGGGCTCCTCGAGCGCCGCCGCATGGGTGGGGCGACGGACCCGGTGACGGCGCGCATGACGCCGTCCGAAGACGGCATGACGGGAAACCTCAGCACCAGCCTCGCACAGCTCGACGCGGCCCGCGACAGCGCCGATGGGATAACCGGCGCGCAACTGCGCGCCTTCAATGCCTGGATCGATCTCGCCTTCCTCGCCCATAACCGGGACGAGAACGACAGCCAATGGGGCAGCTTCGCCATGCTCAACGTCGGTGCCGACTATCTGGTCTCGAAAAAGGCGCTGATCGGCCTGTCCTTCCATTTTGACCGGATGACCGACCCGACCGATGCCGATGCGGAACTGACCGGTAACGGCTGGCTCTTCGGCCCCAATGCGTCGCTGGAACTCGGCAAGGGTGTGTTCTGGGATACAAGCCTGCTCTATGGCGGCTCCTCCAACGACATCGACACCACCTTCTGGGACGGAACGTTCGACACCACACGATGGATGGTCGACACGGCGATCAAGGGCCAGTGGAGCCTCGACGAGGCGACGGTGCTGACACCGAAGCTGCGCGCCGTCTACTTCTCCGAAACGGTCGACGACTACACGGTGCACAACAGTGCGGGCGACAAGATCACCATCGATGGCTTCGACGAGGAGCAGTTCCGCGTCAGCCTCGGCGCCGAGGTCGAGCGATCCTTCACGCTCGACAACGGTTCGACGCTGACGCCGAAACTTGGTGCCACCGCCGGCTATTCGGGGCTCGACGGATCCGGCGTCTTCGGCAATCTGACGGCCGGGGTCTCGCTTTCGACCGCAGACCTGTGGCTGCTCGACTTCGGGCTGCTCTTCGACATCGAGGAGGACGGGCAAAAATCCGTCGGCGGACGCGCCCGGGCGAGCCGTCAGTTCTGACTTCTGGGGAGGCCGCCGAGGCATCGCCTCGGCGGTCGGCTGGCAAGCCCACGACATGCTCGGGCCGCGCTATGGATTTCAGATTGCATTCCGCTAGAGTCTTTAGGAAAACATGGCGGAAGAGGTTGCGACGAGCGTGGGCAACAGGGACTGGATTGCGGGTCTGTCCGTCGCCGGATTGATGCTGCCCGAAGCTGTTGCCTATGCCGGAATCGCCGGCCTGCCACCGCAGCACGCCGTCGTCGCGGCTATCGTCGGTTGCCTGACCTATTCCATCCTCGGCCGCAGCCGTTTTGCCATCGTATCCCCGACATCGTCGTCGGCCGCCATTCTTGCAGCGACGATCGCGGCGCTGCCCGGTTCGACGGCGGACAAGATGGCGCTGGTGACGGTGATGGTGGCGCTGACGGGTCTGCTCTTCGTCGCGGCCTTCCTGCTGCGGCTTGGAAACCTCGCAAGCTTCATCTCCCGCCCCGTCCTTCGTGGCTTCGCCTTCGGGCTGGCGGTCACCATCATCGTCAGGCAATTGCCCACCGTTACCGGCATTGAGGTGCCGGCAACCGACATCATCCACCAAATCGCCGGGCTTTTTGCGGCGCTGCCCCGATGGAACATCGTGAGCATCGCCGTCGGCGTCGCGGCCCTTGCCGCCCTCCTGTTGCTGCGGCGCGCTCCGTTTCTTCCCGGCGCTTTTCTGGTCCTTTGCGCAGGCATCCTGGCTTCCAGGCTGCTGGACCTTGCCGGCCACGGCGTGGCGGTGGTCGGGCCGATGTCTATCTCGATGACCTTGCCGTCGCTCTCGCTCGTCGAATGGAGCCAGATCCGGCAGCTTGTGCCCTACACCTTGCCGCTCGTTCTCATCCTCTTTGCCGAATCCTGGGGCACGATCCGGTCGCTTTCCTTGCGTCACGGCGAAAGCGTGACGGCCAATCGAGAACTGCTGGCGCTTGGCGCTGCCAATGCCGCCTGTGCCATCACGCAGGGCATGCCCGTCGGCGCCGGTTTTTCGGCGGGCTCCGCGGCCGAGGCTGCTGGTGCGCAAACCCGAGTGACGGCGCTCGTCGCCGCGGTCGGCCTTGCGCTGCTCGTCGTCCTTGGCGCCGATCTGCTTCAGAGCCTTCCCGAGCCGGTCCTTTCTGCCGTCGTCATAGCCGCCCTGGCGCATGCGCTCGATCCAAGGCCGCTTTTGCGGCTGTGGAAACTGAAACACGACATTGTCATCGCCCTGGCAGCGGCAGTCGGGGTCATCGCCTTCGGCGTCGTCAACGGCATCACCATCGCTGTCGCACTTTCGCTCGCCGTCTTGCTGCACAGGCTGGCCACGCCCTATGTCGCCTCCCTTGGTCGCCTGGGACAGGGCCATGACTTCGTCGACATCGCCCGCCACGCGGACGCGCAAACGATGCCGGGCATCGCCATCTGGCGTCCGGCGCAACCGCTGTTCTTTGCCAATGCGGATGCCATCCTGACCGAGACGGCCGCACGGATCGGCCACGACCAGACAGCACGCGCCGTCATCCTCAGCCTTGAGGAAAGCTTCGACCTCGACAGCACCGCGCTCGATGCGCTGATCGAATTCGACACGCTTGTGCGCGCCCAGGGCAAGCACCTCTATTATGCACGGGTGCATGACCGGGTCCGCGACATGATCGCCTTGGCCGCTCCCCCGCTTCTCACCTACCTCAGCTACAGCGTCGATGATGCCGTAGCTGCCGCCTCCCAACCCGAAACGACCGCGTCCCTGCCCGGAGCCGTTCGATGACCCCAAACTATGAGCCGCAACTGCAACCGATCGACATCGCCGAACTTCGCCCGACGCAGATCACCGTCGGCTTCCTCGAAGTCACCGAAAAACGACGCGAATGGCGCAAGACTGCCAAGCGGCATGGCGCGGAATTCCTGGGACATCATATGGTGCCGGTCGTGCTCGGCCCGAAGGAGCGACCGTATCTGGTCGACCATCATCATCTCGTGCGCGCCCTGCACGAGGAAGGCGTCGCGCATGTGCTGACCAGCATCGTGTTCGATCTCAGCCACCTGTCAAAGGACGAGTTCTGGTCGGTCATGGACCACCGCCACTGGATGTATCCGTTCGACGCACAGGGCCTGCGGCGATCGCACCAGGACCTGCCGCGCACGATCGCCGGCCTCGTCGACGATCCCTACCGGTCGCTTGCGGGCGCGCTCCGCCGCGCCGGCGGTTACGCCAAGGACGCAACGCCCTACAGCGAGTTCATGTGGGCAAACTTCCTGCGCTCGCGCATCGATGCAAAACGCATCGCCAATGACATCGATAAGGCCGTGCACGACGCGCTCGATCTTGCCCACGGCAAGTCCGCCAGCTTCCTGCCGGGTTGGTGCGGCGTCTCCGATTGAACCGGCGCCTCGCGGTTCGGGGCGCTGGGGTCTAGCGAGCAGCCGACGAATGCGCGGTCAGGATGAAGCGCCTGTAGACGAAGGTGCGGAGGCAGTTTCGCAGGTTGGCCGACTTGCGCTGGGCACGAGCGACCGGCGCATGGGACATTTTCTCGATCCCTTTGAAGCCCGCTTCCTCCAACAGACCGGAAAGCTGCTCGAACCGCAGTCCGCGACCGAAAGGCAGGGCACGCATGATCTCGGCATGGCGTTGGCTCAACGACCCGTCGTAATAGGGATCGGGCCCGGAAAACCTGTCGATCATGGCCACCAGGCGTTCGGCGAGACGCCCGATCGGAGAAGGCTGCGCCCAGTCCCCGTCATAGATCACCAGCTTCCCACCCGGTCGCAGCAGCCGGTGCCACTCGCGAAAGGTCGCCTCGGGCTCGATAAGCGTCCAGACGAGGTGGCGGCAAACGATCGCGTCATAGGCGGCGTCCGGCTCCATGGTGTTTTCGGCATCGGCAAGGATGAAGCGCAGCCGCGGTTTGCCGGCGTGTTTCGCCTTGGCGACGGAAAGCATCGCTTCGGAGAAGTCCAGCGCCGTGACGTCGTGACCGAGATCGTGGATGAGCCTTGTGACCTCGCCCGTGCCGCAGGCGAGTTCGAGCACGCGCAGCGGCTTCACGCCAAGGGTGGTGCGGATCGGTTCCTGCCAGGCGGAAAACTCGGCTTCAGACAGGATACCGTGGCCGAAAGCGAGATCGAAGGTTCTCGCGCGCTCCGACCAGTAGCTGCGGATCGCTTCCTTCAGATGAAAATTCGCGCGCCCTGCCCTTTCTTCGGTGTCGTTCGTCACTTTCCGAAACCGTTCCTGGCAAGGATCTCGTCAAACCGCTTGCGCGCCCGCGCCGGAACCTTGGCCGCCGCAAAGCCGGTGTCGACCTTCGCGTCGCCGACACGGATCACCATAACCATTCCCATCGCGAAATGGGGCGAACACTTGATCCCGTAAAACCCTTCCGCGTCGAACCGGATCTCAATCTCCTCGTTGATCCCGCCCTTGAAACCAGCGGCACCTTCGGGAACCATGCCGTCGACCGTCGCCGCGTTGTGGCCGCTGGTGGCAGCGATGAATTTCACCGTGTCGCCGGGGGCGACCTGGAGGAAGTCCGGCTCATAGACCATCGGTCCCGAAGCGTTACGGTTGAGCATCTTCACCTCGTGCATTTCGGCTTGGGCGAACTGAAAAGCGGTGAGAAACAGGGACAATCCGAGGAGAAGCACGCGCATGTAAATCCTTGCTAGGCTGAATGAAAGCGGAAGATGGAGGTTCCGTCCTCGGGGTCGACGACGATGCTCGCACGAACACCGAAGACAGCGGCGATCCGTTCGACGGTCAGGACTTCACGCGGCGGCCCCAGCGCCACCAGCCGGCCGACGGACATCATGCCGACGCGGTCGCAGCCAAAGGCCTGGTTGAGATCGTGCAAGGCGACCACGGAGGTTATTGGCAGGTCAGCCACCAGCTTCAGGATCGAAAGCTGGTGCTGGATATCCAGGTGATTTGTCGGCTCGTCGAGCAACAGAACCTGCGGCTGTTGCGCCAAGGCCCGCGCCAGGTGAACCCGCTGGCGTTCCCCGCCGGAAAGTGTTGCCCACGAACGGTTTTCGAAGCCCGCCATATCGGTATCGTCGAGCGCTTGCCCGACGATCCGGTCGTCTTCGGCCGACCAGGGCTGCAGCGGCGTGAGCCAGGGCGTGCGGCCAAGTTCGACCGCATCGCGAACCGAGATCGCTTCCGTCGTCTCGGCTTGCTGCTCGAGGAAGGCGATCAACTGGGCAGCCTGGCGGCGCGGCATGGCGTGCAGCATCTGCCCGTTGATCCGCACCTCGCCAGACGTCGACCGGACGATGCCGGCCAGCAGCCGCATCAAGGTCGATTTGCCGGAGCCGTTGGGGCCGACGAGGCCGAGTGTCTCTCCCTGCCGCACGGCGAGATCGACATGGGAAACGATCGCCTTGCCGCGGACGGACCAGCCGAGATCGCGTGCTTCCAGGATCATGATCGGCGCCTCCCACGGATAAGGATCAGGGCAAAGGCCGGTGCCCCAACCAGGGCGGTGATCACGCCGATCGGCAGCACCTGGCCAGGAACGATCGTCCGCGACAGGATATCCGCCGCGATCAGAAAGACCGCCCCGATGAGGGCGGTTGCCGGGCCGAGCCGGCCATGACGCACACCAACCAGGAAACGGGCCGCATGCGGTATCACGAGCCCGACGAAGCCGATGGAGCCGACGATGCTGACCATCACGGCCGTCACCAGCGCGGTAAGGCCGATCAGCACCACCTGGACGACCCGCACGGGCACGCCGAGCGAGGCGGCGGATTCCGCCCCGAAGGAAAAGGCGTCGAGCGCACGGGCATACCAGATGCAGGCGCCGAGCCCGACAAGGGCCACGGGCACGGCCAGCCAGACATCCGGCCACCGCGCACCGCTGAGGTTGCCGAGCAGCCAGAACATGATTCCCCGCGCCTGCTCCGCATTGGCCGACTTGGTGATGATGAAAGAGGTCAGTGCGTTGAACAGTTGCGATCCGGCGATGCCGGCAAGCACGATCTGCCCTGTTCCGCGCAGGGTGACCCCGCCACCGGCGGCACGGGCGAGGATCGCCACCATGAGGAAAGCCGTCACGGCGCCGACAAAGGCGCCGAGCGACATGGAGACCGCGCCGGCGCCGAGGCCGGCGACGGTGACAGCCACTGCGCCGGTCGAGGCGCCGGCGGAGATGCCGAGAAGGTAGGGATCCGCCAGGGCGTTGCGCAGGAGGGACTGGAGCACCATGCCCGAAACCGCGAGGCCCGCCCCGCAGCAGGCAGCAACGATCGCCCGCGGCAGGCGGTAGTTCCAGATGATCCCGACATCGATGGGATCGAGCCCATAGGTCGCGCCGAAAATCTTGTTCGCCAAGGTCTGGAGAACCGTCAAGACGGGTATCGGCGTTTCACCGATGCAGGTTCCGGCAAGAACGGCGGCAAACAGAGCCAATGTCCCCGTGGCTGCCCGGCCAAGCCGGGAAGCAGGGGCGCGCCGCGAGAGTCCGGTCTTCACTTCGCCAACCCGAAGTCCTTAAGCGCAGCTGAGAGAACTTCGATGCCGGCGACCGTTCTGATGGTGGCGTCCATCGCGTGCGCATCCATGACGACGATGCGGTTGTTCTTCACCGCGTCCATCTGGCTGGCAACCGGATCGGTCTTCAGGAACTCGAACTTCTTCAGGTAGTCGTCGGCCGGAAAGCGCCGGCGATCCATCTTGGCGATGACGATCATGGTGGGGTTGGCCTTGGCGATCGTTTCCCAACCGACGACCGGCCATTCTTCGTCCGAGCCGACCACGTTGCGGATGCCGAGCTTATCCATCATGTAGGCAGGCGCTCCCTTCCGGCCAGCCACATAGGGATCAATGTCCATCTCCGCGCTGGAGAACCAGAAGGCCGCAGACACATCCTTCAAATTGAGCGCCTTAGCCTGCTCGATGGCGTCGGCCTCACGCTTGGCGAGTTCTGCGACGAATGCCTCGCCCTTGTCTTGAACATCGAAGATCTGTGCGAGTTCACGCACGCCCTGATGGATGCTGGCAGTCGAGAAGAGCGCGCTGCGCGTGCCGTCCACACCCACCGAGTTGTCCTTGGCGACGCAGTCGGCCGGAAGGACATAGGTCGGAATTCCCACTTCGTGGAACTGGGTTCGGGTCGCAACGATCCCTTCGGGCCCGACGTGCCAGACGAACTGCACGGCGACGAGCCCCGGCTTCTTGGCGACGACGCTTTCAAAGCTCGGGTCGTTGTCCGCCAGGCGCGGAACCTTGGCATTGACCTCGGCAAATTCCGGCAGCACGTCATTGAACCAGACCGACGTGCCCGTAACCTTGTCGCCGAGGCCGAGCGAATAGAGAACCTCGGTTGCCGCCTGCCCGACGGTCGCCGAGGTCGCCGGCGCCTTGTCGAAGGTGATCGTCTCGCCGCAATTGTCCAGGGTCAGCGGATAGGCGGTGGGTTCGGCAGCAGCGGCGGTGGCGAAGAAGGCGAAGCCAGAGGCGGCAAGCAGGAAACGCGAAGCGGTCATGGCACATTGTCTCCGATCTGTTGATCGCGCGGATCGGAGGGGACGAGCCAGGACGCAATGATCGAACCGATGTTCTAGAGAACATCGACAGCCGGCACTTGTGGCGCGGCCAACGACATCGACAACCTCCCCGGACACCCCGCCCGGCTTGTTCAGTTACAGGTGTCGGTAGGTCTCCTGACTGACGGGTCTTGGCTCCCTCTCGGCCTTCCCGGACCATCGCCCAGTGGCATTTTCGAGAGAGGACTGGCCGCCTACAGTTGCGGGGGCAGTTTCGTTTCGCGGCGAGCCGCGGCGAATTCCCTGTTATTTCCTTTCGGAAACCGACGAGAACTCCCTACTCAACGAGCGAGTGGAGCGCAAGCATGAAAGCGGCGCTTTCGAAACCACCTGCCAAGAAAGGTAGAAATTCTTTCGAGTCTCGTAATTTCACTAAATATCACTCCCCTCAAATAGGGAGAACATTGCCGATTGTCGAAAACTATACACAAATGAATACTGTTTAAGTGATCCGTAATTCACACCATCTTCAGACTTACCCTTCAAGGCCAGTCTTCAGCCTGTCGAGAATGGTCACGGCATGGGCGGCATAGTCGCTGATCCAGCGGTCGTGAATGTGCTTGATCGGCAGCGCATTGAGATAGTTCCAGCGCTCGCGTCCTGCCCGCCTGACGATGATCAGCTCGGCGTCCTCCAGCACCTTCAGATGCTGCATCACGGTGCAGCGATCCATGTCTGAAAAGGCCGCACAGAGCATGCCCGTGGCCTGCGCCTCGCCCTTGAGACGATCGAGCATCGCCCGCCTGCGCGGGTGAGCCAATGCCTTGAAAACCAGATCGTCTTCCTGCTTGCTTGACATGTTATGTTTTTACAACATATTGAAACTGGACGCAACGGAGACGGCGCCGATGAGACCGGTTTGCGAGCTTTCGCGAGCACTCCAACCGAGCCTGATGGCTGGACGCAGTCGATCGGAGTTCAGCCTTCCGCCGACACGTCCAAGCAAACCGCCCAAAAGGGAGATGATTGAGAATGCTGCCTAAAATCGTTTCAATGGATGAGTGGCAAGCCGCACTCGAACAACAGATTGCCAGGGAGAAGGCACTCACCCGCGCACGCGATGGAGTGAGTGCCGAGCGCCGGCGCTTGCCGATGGTCAGGATCGACAAGGACTATTCGTTCGAGGGGCCCGAAGGCACGGTAAGCCTCGCCGACCTCTTCGACGGACGGCGGCAACTGATCGTCTATCACTTCATGTTCGCGCCCGGATGGAAGGCGGGCTGCGATGGCTGCTCCTGGGTCGTGGACGCGATGACCCATCCGGCCCATCTCAACGCACGCGATACGTCCATCGTGCTGATTTCGCGCGCGCCGCTGGAGACGCTGCAGAAATACCAGGCCCGGATGCAGTGGCAGCACCCGGTCTGGTACTCGTCCACGGCGAGCGACTTCAACCACGACATGGGAGCCACGGTCGCCGATCCGGATGACCCGACAAGGACCAGCGAGCGCCATGGCGTCAGCGTCTTCCTCAGGGACGGCGATCATATCTACCGCACCTATTTCAACGGTGCGCGTGGCGTCGAGTATCTCGGCAGCATGTGGACCTATCTGGATCTGACGCCCTACGGTCGCCAGGAAACATGGGAAGCCTCTCCCGCGGGATGGCCGCAGACAGAACCATATGTCTGGAACCGGCGGCACGACGAATACGGGACCGAACCGGCCTTCTGATTTTCTGCGGCGGCGAGCATGGAATTGTCGAGCCGCCGTTCCTACGTCTTGTCTGGCCGATCGCCAGACCTGCGTCATTGTCGCGCCCCCGAACAGGGATCGCGGCAATAGTGAAGGGATGCTGCCGGCCCGGCAGGGAGCGCTGAATGTGGGGATGGATCGCGCTTCTAAGAGGCGCGCCGATGGGGGCGGCAATCGATGGGAAACGAGACGCAAAACCGCAAGGACGGTCCGCCACCGAGCGGCAAGAGGTTTTGGCGGCGACGCGGCGTTCGGATTGCATCGGCCACGTTGGCCGCCCTGTTTCTCCTGGTGGTCGCGCCGCTTGCCGTCATTCTCTACCCAACGCTGAAGACCTATCCCCGCAGCGACTTTCCGGCCGCAGCCTCGCAACTGGAACGCAACAGACAGGACCTTGCCCATCTGCGGCGCCTGATCGAGGTTGACCGAAGCTTCTCGCCAGCCGCCCAGGCAGCGTTTACGGGCTCCCTTGATGCGATCGAACAACGGGCCGGCGATCTCGACCGCGCCGGTCTGGCGATGGCGGCTGCAAAGGCGGTCGCGCTCGCCGACAATGGGCACACCAGTGTCGTCGGGCTTGTCGGCGGTCACAGTTTCAATGCGGTTCCGATCCGCCTCGGCTGGTTTGCCGAAGACCTGTTCGTGATCGCAGCGACAGCCGAGCAATCGCACCTTCTGGGCGGAGAGATCCTTGAGGTGAATGGACGGGCGACGGAGGCTTTTGTCGATGCGCTGCGGCCCCATTTCGGCGGACCCGCCAATCTCGCCAGGGAATTCGTCCCGAATGTCGCAATTTCGCCGGAACTGCTCCATGCCACCGGCCTTGCCGAAAGCCCGCGTGAAAGCGCCTATCTCATCCGCCTTAAGGATGGAAACGTCGCGCAAATCCCTCTTCTTGCCACGCCCGGCGCGCCGGAACCGTTAACCGCCCATGTCTGGCCACGACGCGATTTCAGTCCCCTGTCGCAGACGGGTCGCGACGCCGGGTGGCGGCACGTGCTTACGACGTCACGCTGCCGGCCTATCTCACGCGCCCCGACGCCAATTATTGGCACCACTATCCCTTGCCCGATGTGCTCTATGTCCAGATCAACCGCATCAGGGATGCCACGCCGGAGGGCCTGTCGCAGGGGCTCGCCAAGGTGCTGGATGAAGCGGAGAAAAAACCCATACGCAATGCAGTCGTCGATCTCAGGTTCAACAATGGCGGCAACTACGAATTGACCGCCGATTTCTCGCAAAGGCTCCCGGCCATCCTGCCGCCTGACGGACGACTGTTCGTGCTGACCAGCGCAAACACGTTTTCGGCGGCGATCAGCACGGCGGCGCGCCTGAGGCATTTCGGCGGCACGCGCACGGTGCTTGTCGGCGAGCCGATGGGAGACCGGCTGCAGTTCTGGGGTGAAGGCGGCCGCACGGTTTTGCCGAACTCGAATATCACTATCCGCTATTCGACGGCCTATCACAACTGGGAGCACGGATGCAGCCTGTCGGAGATCAGGACCTGTTTCCTCCTGAATTACGCCTATGACGTTCCGGCAGGCCCGCTTCAGCCGGACATCCCGCGCTCGACGAGCTTTGCCGACTATGCCGCCGGCACCGACCCTGCAATGGCCGCAGTCATGCAGGTCCTCATGGTGGGCAATGCCGATTGAGGTGCCGCTTGTGGGGAAGCAAGCCGGGCCCGCGGATTCGCGCTGCGGCGACGCTTTACATTTTTTCGCCCGGCAGCTCGCTGGCTTGTTTGACCCAGTCCAGGAACTGAGCCTCGTCGAGTTCGTCGGCCTCATAGATGTCGAGATAGCGCACATCCGGCTGTTTCGACGTGCCGGGCGGCATGGGGCTGAACTGCGCGCCGCGGAAGAAAGCGACCTTCACGTATTTCGTCATGCAGTGAAAGCCGAGAAACCAGACATCCTTTTCCATGCCATAAAAGGGAGAGTTCCATTTGACCGCCTTTTCGACACCGGGAACGGCCTCAACGATCAGCCGGTCAAGACGTTTGCCCAGATCGCTTTTCCATCCCGGCATCGCAGCGATGTATTGCTGTATCGGGGCGTCTCCATAGCCCTTGGCGATCTGCGGGTTGCCGCCGGTCAGAAGGACGACGCCATCGGCCGACTTTGTCGGCGGCGTCTTGCGTCCGCTCGTTGCCCTTGGCGCAGCGGAAGAAGCTTTCAATGCGTTCTTTCCGACTTTCTTCTCAGACATGCGCGGACCTCGACTGTTCCGTCAGTTCGTCGCGGGTCGGATCCTGCGACACGGTCACGGAGCCCATACCCGAATGGCTATGCACGACACATAGCCATCCAGCTATGCATTGGTCAAGTATGAACCTCCAGCTTCAGCTGCGTTGCGGACTGCAACTCGATCCGCAAGCCGCTTCGCCAAGTATTGGCAATCGGCACGGCATCTCTCCATCGCCGTAGGGTCATGGCATGCAGACGGTCGGGATCCCTGCGATCCCGGACATGTGCAGCAGCGGCTCGTAAAGAGCCACCATTCGGGATCTCGAGCGTGCTCTCCATCAACACCTTGACCGCCGGACACCACCTTGATGCCGTCATTCTCAGAATGCTGAAAGAACGGATTGCCGTTGCAACGGCGAACGCGCGCCGACCGGTCGAAGCGCCGGACAAGCTCGTCGACCACCTTCTCGACCAGCACCGCCTCAGCCTGCACTTCCTGAGCCTGCACGTGTTGACGGCCGCATCGCCTCGCCGCGAAGCCCTGCTTCTCGCCATCGATCGACCGGTCTCCCGCAAACACCTCCGACGGCTTCAGGGCATCGTCGGAGGTATCATCGAAAACGGCGTCCGCGACGGCCACTTCAAGGCACAGGATCATCATCTGTCTGCCGATCTTTTCACGGCGCAAACGAAGCCGATCTGGGATCCCATAGCCATCGTCGCGCGCCTGCAGGGATCCGAATGCTACAGCCCCTATGAGCATGCCCGAATGGCCGTAGACCGCCTGGGCTGAAAAAGACGGCTTCCGCCCACACGGCTGCGGTTGCAGTCGTGTCCGCGCGTTCGCGCTCCACCAGCACAACGCCTGCCCGATCCCGAAGCTCTCCGATTAGAACCGGCACAACCGTTCCGGCAAACCGGACGCCATCTTTTGGGCGGCGCTTGCTGCCTGCCCTCGTCGATCTGCAGCGTCGGCCGATGGCCAGAGCCCGTTCCCTGCCGCCCGCATGCGCCACTCCAGCAAGGTGCCAAGGCTAGACGATTCGCGTTGCCGCGGAGCCAAAAGCGAACGCCGCCAGTCGCAGGGATGGACTGGCGGCGTTGACCACTTGGAGATCGCCTTCTTCTCAAGGCAGCGTTTTTCTAACACCGCACGATTCAAAGTCAATACATAAAAATAAGAATCTCAATTGAGATTATAGTCACCATAAAAGCAAACTCCTCACCAACGGAATTCAGCGTGGCGAAACGCTAATATGTAGCAATTTTGCAATATGAATCGATCATGCTGTAAATTTGAATTGAGATTCTAAATTTTATGAATTCACTTTCGGGAAAATCGTGATACCCGATTGCATGCGCTGGCCAGCCGAAGATCGGATGGCGCCAACAACCACAGCGCGAAGCAAGTAGGTCGCGGATCCACATCGATGGGGTGATGCGGCCGTCTTGCCTGTTCGAACAATGAGAGGGATTTTCCCATGACGATGAAAAGCATACTTTTGGGATCGGCTGCCGCGATCGCGGCGACGTCCAGCGTCCAGGCGGCAGACGCAATCATCGCGGCCGAACCGGAGCCGACGGAATATGTCCGTGTCTGCGACGCATTCGGCACCGGCTTCTTCTACATTCCCGGAACCGAAACCTGCTTGCGTATCGGCGGTTATGTACGCTTCCAGACGAACTTCGGTCCGCGCGAAAGCGCTGGTCGCTGGGAAGGCAAGCAGTCGACTTCAGACTGGGATGCTTTTGCCCGCGCGCAGCTGATCCTCGAGGCGAAGAACGATACGGAATACGGCGCGCTCACCAGCTACATCGCCATGCAGGCCGATACCGACAACGACGCCCACAACAACTTCAAGCTCGACGAAGCCTACATCCAGCTCGCGGGCTTGCGTGCTGGTCACTTCGCCAGCTGGTGGGACAAGGGTCTGAACGGCGAAACCGACATCAGCGGTAACGACACGACCGTCTTCAACTCGATCTCCTACACCTATGACGCCGGGGCGTTCCAGGCAGGTATCGCCATCGACGAGCTCGAAGGCCTAACCTCCAAGAACAACGGCGTTGGCGTCGAAGGCATCGTTTCGGTCTCGCTCGGCGGCGCATCCTTCGACCTGCTCGGCGGTTACGACACCGAGGTGAAGCAGGGCGCCATCCGCGGCCTGGTGTCGGCGGATCTCGGCCCGGGCGTGCTTCAGGGCTTTGCCGTCTGGTCGTCGGACCCGAACTCCTACTGGTCCACGTCCAAGTGGAGCGTTGCGGCCTCCTATCGCCTCAACGTCACTGACAGGCTGGCGATCACGCCCGGCGCTCAGTATTTCGGCGATCTGCGCCGGAACGTTCTCTTCAACGCGGCCTGGAGAGGCGCTGCATCGCCCAACGAAAGCTTTGGCAACGGCAATGCCTGGAAGGTCGGCGTCACTGCAGACTACAAGATCACCGAAGGTCTTGATGTCCGTACAACCGTAAATTACGTCAAGGTCGACTACAACGACACCTTCAAGGGCAGCAAGTCCAAGAACGACGACTACGTGTCGGGCTTCGTCCGCCTGCAGCGTAGCTTCTAACGGAAGAGAGTAAACAAAGACAATATGCCCGCAATCTGTATCGGTTGTGGGCATATTTTCGTGGACCTTTCAGCAAGACTTCCTGTGTTTGGCCCGTTCACTCGATCCGAAACCACGCCACCGGGATAGTCCTCCTCCCATCTCGCAATCGGAATCCATCGATACAGTTTGGCGCAATACATCCGACAGCGATTGATTTGCTGCTGCTGAACCATGTAAAGCTTATCGAACGCCTTACGGAAATCGGGTCCCGGATGCCAAAGTTCAACTATCTCTCTCCCGCCTTGCAGAGCGAAGATGCCGCCTTGATGCAAAGTGCATCCTTGAGTGGCATCGAGGCGAAGATCCACGTTGACCTTTGGAACGCCATCATCGACCGCAAGCTGAAGCCAGGGGTCAAGCTGGAAGAGCTCGTGATGTGTGACATCTACGGGATCAGCCGCACGGTCATGCGCAAGGTTCTGATGATCATGGAACAGGATGGGCTGGTGTTCCTGCCGCCCAACAAGGGCGCCTACGTCGCATCCCCATCGCTGCAATCGGCTTTCGAGATGCTTGAAATGAGCGAGGCGCTGCAGACATTCGTCGTCCAGAAAATCGCGGCGAACCACGCATCCATCACCGCCTCCCAGTTCGACCGGATCGCGCAACACGCCAAGGCGGAAGAGAAGGCCGAGGCAGGCCATGATTTCCGGCTTCTGCGCCGGTACGACATCGAGTTTGGAAGCCTGCTTTGCCTGGTTCATGGCAACGGGACGCTTGCCCGAGAATGGGAACGAAACGCCTCCTGCCTCGCGCTCGCACTTTCGCTTCACCAGAGCGTGCAACCGGCAGGCAGGCAATCGGATTACTCCAGGCAGATCCTCGCCCGCCTGACAGATGGAGATGCGGCAGGCGCACTTGCCCTTGTCCGCGAGCGGATAGGCCAACTGAAAGCCTCGCTGGACACCCAGTCCGATGGCGAGAATGTGAACCTGCGCGAGATCCTGGGCCTGAATTGAGGCCCATGGGGCGAACGCGGCGACCCCCGTTCGTATCCGCGACCGCTTCGTGCCATTTGCTCCGATCCTGAATTCTATAATCCTGACTACATAAAATCTGCGCATCCGCTTGTTTCCCGCGCAGGGCTTTTTATATAAATCTCACTACATAAATCACGACGGGCGGACATCATGGCGATCCGCGGACGACCGCGAAGTTTTGACTGCGATCACGCGCTTCGCCTGATCATGGAAGTGTTCTGGTCGAAGGGCTATGAGGCGACCCAGCTCAACGATCTGACTGCCGCGCTCGGGATCACGCCTCCGAGCTTTTATGCCGCGTTCGGCTCCAAGGACGCAGCCTTTCGCGAGGCGGTCGATCTTTATGTCGAAACCGTCGGTTCGGGCACCCGGCGCGCACTCGATGCCGGCAAGACCGCCCGCGAGGCGATCGCTGCGATGCTATCGGCCAGCATCGACGCGGCACTCGGCGCGCCGCAATCGGGGGGCTGCCTGCTGATCCTCGGCGTGGTCAATTGCCAGACCGACTCCCTGCCGCTGCGCGACCTTCTCAGACAGGTTCGCAAGGAGACCGAAAACCATATTCTTGTCCGGCTGCGGCGCGGCGTCGCCGAGGGTGATCTGCGGCCATCGGCCGACGTTCAGGCTTTGGCCAGGTACTACGCCACGATCATGCAGGGCCTCTCGATGCAGGCGCGCGACGGCGCCACAAGGGACGAATTGCAGGCCCTCATCGCCCCATCGATGGTCGCGCTCTCATAACGGACGACCCTAAGGCGCGCACCCCACAAACAATCCTGAAAGAGAAAACCATGAAGGATCAAAACATCGTCACCATTCACACCCATGCGACAGCAACAGGCCAGGTCGTCGTGCCTGCCGTACTCAAGGACGATGTCGATCAATTCCACTACGCCCCGGCGCGGCGCGCCGGAGACTTTGTTTTTCTGTCGGGCATTGTCGCCTGCAACCGGCAGCCGACGCCGATGGATGCCGAGCAGTTCCGCACCGAACTGCGCCATGTGTTCACGCTCATGGAGCAACTGTTGGAAGCGTCTCAGGCGGGTCTTGGCGATGTTGTGGAATTGCAGATGTTCCATGTGTTCGGCAGCGATCGGCTGGCGCTCGACAAGGGCGGGCAACTCGCCACGATCGCCGAGGTCCGGGACGATTTTTTCCCGGCGCCCTACCCGGCATGTGTCGAACTGGCCGTCGCGGAACTGAACCCGGAGGGCGGCTTGGTGGAAATCAAGGCGACCGCCTTTGCCCCGCTTTCACGCGGAGGCTCGGCCTAGCATCGGCAGGAACCGAATAGCGGAAGAGCGGGAGCGCCCGCGACATAGGCACCCCAAGGTGCGTACTTGTAAGGCGGCCCCTGCGCCCGATACGCCTGCAGCAAAGCCCTGGAGTTTCACTTTCCAGGTCACCCGCTGTTTGAGGATGATATCGATGAAGGCAATGGTTCTCTGCTCCAGCCCGCGACGCGACGGAAACTCGGCGACAATGGCGAATGCCGTCGCCGAAGGCCTGCTCGAGGCGGGCCACGAAGTCGAGACGGTGCTGGCCGACGACATCCTGTCGGGGCTGCTTCGAGACTGTCGCCAGTGTCGCATGCCCGATGGCGCGCGCGGGATCGACGATGGTTTCCGGCGGGCGTTCTTCGGTTCCTACCTACCCGCTGACGGTTTCATCGCCGCAAGCCCGATCTACTGGTATGGCGTCTCTGCGCAGTTGAAGGCGTTCTTCGATCGAATGTTCTGCTACGTCGCTGCGTCGTATCCGCAATCGGCGTCCGTGGTCGCGCAGATGACCGGAAAACGGATCGGCCTCGTCCTCAGCTCGGAAGAGACCTACCCCACGGTTTCGTCCGGTCCGCAGCATCAGTTCCAGGAATTCAGCCGCTACACGCGCTCGACCTTCGTTGGCGTGGTGCACGGCCATGGCAACGCACGCAGCGACATACACCGCGATCCGAGCGACCCGATCGGGCGGGCGCGCCACTTCGGTCGGACCTTCTTCAGCGCTCACACCTCCGACTACCAGATCGACACGCCGCGATCGGGCCGCGTCTGGGCATGAGCCGCCTTCGCGGCGCGCAATATCCTTCCGCTAAGGCAAGCGAATCTTGCGCCGCCTGGCTGCCTTTGCCTCGCTCGCGGCCGTATCGTATTTTTCCCTGAAACGGTCCAGCTCCGGAAAGTTCCGCTCCGCCCATCGGTCGAGGCTGATCAGCGTCTCGCTGAGAGACAGGCCGACGGCGCTCAGGCTGTATTCCACATGCGGCGGGTTCGTCTGCTGATCGTGACGCTGCACCAACCCGTTGCGCTCGAGGTCCTTCAGCGTCTGGGTCAGCATCTTCTGCGAAATGCCCTCGACCTTGCGCAGCAACGGGCCATTGCGCATCGGACCCGCCGCAAGCGCAGACATGATGAGGATCGCCCATTTCGTCGATATTAGTTCAAGCGCGTGCCGGGCCGAGCAGGAAGCGTCGAACACGTCGGGATTGCTCGCAGACGGAGCGCCGGCTTGCTGGGGCAGTTTCATCATCACCTCAAGGACATGCCGTTGCGGCGGCTGCTTTTCACGCCTCACAGGTAGTGCGCGCGATTGCGGCTCACAAGTTGCGAGCCGCAAAGCCGAAGGCAGGACAGCGTCCGGAGTTATGCCCAGGGCGCACCGGCCGCCCATTCCGCCCGAATGGCCTCGATGAAAAGGCGGACTTTTGGAGAAACATGCTTTCGCGTTGGATAGACGACGCAAACCGGCGGCTCGTCGCGCTCGAATTCTTCGAGTAGGGGCACAAGCCTGCCTTCCCTGATGTCGCGGCCCACCAGGAATGCGCCCAGTTGCGCAAGCCCCATTCCGGCGAGACAAGCATCGCGAATGGCTTCGGTGTTTCCGAGACGCAAGTTTCCCTGAACACCGACGTCCCGGTCTTCGCCGCCCACCTTGTAGTGCCACGGCACCGGTCCGCTTGCGTGCTTGAAGCCGATCCTGTCGTGGCGCGTCAGCTCGTCAATCGTGCGCGGCGTTCCGCGTTGCTGCAAATAGCCAGGCGCGGCGCAGGTTATGAGCCGATGCGAGGCCAGGACCCGCCGCACGAGGCGACTGTCCGTCGGCCCGCCGATACGAACGGCAACGTCGATGCCGTCGCCGACGATGTCGCGATACTCATCCGAAAACGAGACCTCTGCGTCCACCTCGGGCCAGCGGTTCAGGAAGCGCTGGAGAACGGGCAGAATATGCAGCCTGCCGAGGGCGATCGGCACGTCGATGCGAAGGCGCCCTGTTGGCGCCTGGTGCCGTTGTGCCAAGGCGGACTCCGCGTCGTCCACTTCCGACAGGATCCTGATCGCATGCTCGTAGAAGAGCCGGCCCTCCTCGGTGAGGCTGACGCTGCGCGTTGTCCTATGAATGAGCCGCGTCGTCATATTGTCTTCAAGACGCGCGACGCATTTGCCGACCGCCGAACGGGAAAGACCGAGCCGCTCGGCCGCCAGGGTGAAGCTCTGGTCGTCGGCGACACGAACAAAGGCGCGCACATCGCCGAGATGGTCCAGCATCGCAAGATCCTATTGGGGACAAATCGTCCCTTTTGTTTCCATGGAATGACAGTTTATCCAATTTTCGGAAACAGTAAACAATGCCTCGGGCCCGGCAACGGGACATGGGATAGGCGCGGCGCGACATCGCGGCCTGCCCCCGAATGAAAGAGGCAAGCGAATGAAACTCCAGGAAGAAACCGAAGGTCTGCAATCAAAGGGACGCCCGAAGAGGGAAAGTTGGCTGCCGGTCTATGCCGCCGGCCTGGCGACCTTCTGCGTCGTGACGACCGAGATGCTGCCCGTCGGATTGATGACGCCGATCGCACACGACCTTCAAACGTCGATGGGGACTGCCGGCCTGACGCTCTCGCTGCCGGCACTGCTTGCCGCACTCTTTGCGCCGACCGTCGTGCTCGTGGCCGGCAGGATCGACAGAAGGCGCATCCTGACCACGCTTCTGCTGCTGCTCGTTGCTGCGAACATCGTTTCGGCGCTCGCCAACACCATCGGCTTGCTTCTGGCGGCGCGCATCCTTGTCGGCTTTTGCATGGGCGGCATCTGGGCCGTTGCCGGCGGCCTTGCGCCACGGCTGGTGCCGGGCCGGTCCGTTGGCGTCGCGACGGCAATCATCTTCGGTGGCGTTGCGGCAGCGTCGGTTCTTGGCGTTCCGGTCGGAGCCATGATCGGTGATGCGGCGGGCTGGCGCTTCGCGTTTGCCGCGATGGCGGTCTTTTGTGGGATCGTGCTCTTGGTCAATCTCTGCGCATTGCCTCCTCTGCCTGTCCATCAGTCCGTCCGGCTCGGCCAGTTCAGCAATCAGCTCTCGAACCGCCGAATCCAACTTGGCCTGGCCATCACGTTCCTGTTCGTTGCAGGGCATTTCATGGCCTACACCTTCATACGTCCGCTTCTGGAAGTTGTTTCAGGCATCGGCACAGAATGGGTCGGGCTCATGCTGTTTGCCTATGGAGCAGCCGGGATCGGCGGAAACTTTGTTGCCGGCCCTGTCGCCGCCAGGCGCACCGGCGCGACCTTGCTGTGCATTGCCGCTGCCCTTGCCGCCGTCCTCTTCGGTTTTGCCCTCTTCGGACACTCGCCACTTGGCGGTGCGGTCGTCTTCATCTTGTGGGGCATCGCCTATGGTGGCGTCTCGGTCGCCTTGCAAACCTGGATGATGAAGTCGGCACCCTCCGACGTCGAAGTCGCAACGGCGCTGTTCGTCGCGATCTTCAACATCGCCATTGCCGTCGGATCCTTTGCCGGAGGGCGCATTGTCGATCAGTTCGATCTCGGCACCAACCTGCTCCTGGCGGGCATCCTGCCGTCCCTCGGGATTCTGCTTGTGTTGAAAGCGCAACGTCTAGCCACTGGCCAAGGCTGATGGACCATCGGAGTCGTGGCGAGCGGATCGCATTCTTTCCGCCGGGCGGATCGGGGCGGCTGTCGCCCCGTCCAGCGGGTCGACGATCTCTCGAAGAAATTCCTACTCCAGCTACGGGGAGAGAGCAGCAAAATCATCCCACAATAATATATAAAACACATAGACTATATGTGTAATGATCGAGATTTCTCGCGCATGATGCTGGCAACACGTGAGCCGGGCCCGCTCCGCCCGCGACGGATGACAACGCTGGCCAAGCCCAGATTTCGACGGAGGATCCCATGTCCAGTTCCATTTTCAGCCAGGCGTACCGCCGCCGCAATGTGCTGAAAACGCTCGCCGCTGCCGGCGCCCTGCCCTTCGTCACGCCGCTTGCCTCCTCGACGGCGCTTGCATCCGGTACCAAATATGCCGGCCGCACGGTCAATCTCCTGATCATCCAGCCGCATGTCGTGACGGGCAAGAAGATCGCCGAGGATTTCGAGAGGCTGACCGGAGCCAAGGTCAACGTCACGGCGGTGCCCTACGACCAGGTCAGCGTCAAGGCGACGCTGGACGTGCAGTCGGGCGCCAACCAGTTCGACGTCATCGACTATTTCTATACCTACAAAGGGCAGTTGGCCGACGATGGCGTGATCGAGGACGTCACCGATCTCATCGAGCGTGACAAGGCGGAGATCCAGCCGGAAGACTTCATCCAGACCATCTACGACCAGTACACGCTGCATGACGGCCGCCGTTATGGGTTGCCCTATGACGGTGACAGCCATCTGCTGTTCTATAACCGCGAGCTGTTTGACCGCTACGGCCTGAAGGCGCCGGCCACCTGGGACGAATACAACGAGAACGCCCGGGTGATTACCGAGGCGGAATCGAAGAACGGGATCTATGGTGCGGCGGTTCTGGGCGCGAAGATCCCGGTCATCATTCTGTCCACCTATGCCAACCGGCTCACCGGCTTCGGCGGCAACTTCCTGAAAGCGGACGGCACCTCGGCGCTCGACAGCACTGAGGCTGTCGAGGCCCTGAAGTCGCTGCTTGCGTCGGCGCCCCACGCGCTGCCGACCCCAGTCGAAACCCGCTTCGAAGAGGGGCTGCCCGCCTTTCTCAACGGCAAGGCAGCGCAGATCGACTTCTGGACCGATCTCGGCGGCTATGCGCAGGATCCCAAGGGCTCGAAAATCGTGGACAAGTGGGGCGTGGCGCGCATTCCCGTCGGCGGCAGCAACAAGACACCCCGCCTCGCCTTCAATGCCGGCTTTGGCTTTGCGATCACCAGCGGATCGAAGAGCAAGGATGTCGCCTGGGACCTGATCAAGTTTGCGACCGGCAAGGACTACCACCAGGAGCTTCTGGCGCTCACCGGCTCGGGCATCGACCCGGACCGCCAATCGGGGCTGAAATCGCAGAAGTTCAAGGACTTCCAGCCGCTGGTGCAACCGCTGCTCGATGATGGCGCATTGGAAAACAGCCTGGCCTGGCCAACCGCCGTCTACGCGCCGAAACTCGAAAATGCACTGACCGACGAACTGGCCCTGGCGCTCGCCGGCACCAAAAGCGCGGAACAGGCGATCGCCGACGCCCACCAGGCCTGGACCGAAATCATCGAGACCAACGGCTGATTGCTTGCGGGGTGGCGCTTCCTCCCGGCGCCGCCCCGCCACTTTCTTTCAACGAGGCAAAAGACCATGAGTGCAAGATCCTTGCCGAAGCGCAGGCTCGGCCGAACCGATTTCGACATCACGCCCGTTGGCTTCGGCGCCTGGGCCATCGGTGGCCCCGATTGGGGGTGGGGATGGGGAAGCCAGGACGATACCCGGTCGATCGCCGCCATTCGTCATGCGGTCGAGCGCGGCATCAACTGGATCGACACGGCACCCGTCTATGGCCTCGGCCATTCCGAACAGATCGTGCGCGAGGCGCTCTCGACCATCCCGCGATCCGAACGTCCGTTGATCTTCACCAAGGCCGGGCTGATCTGGGACCCGGACAACCGCAACGCCCTTCCGGCTCGCGTCGGCAATGCCCGGTCCATTCGCCGCGAGTTGGAGGCTTCCCTGAAGCGGCTCGGCGTCGATACCATCGACCTCTACCAGGTGCACTGGCCTACCAATGACGGCACGCCGGTCGAGGACTACTGGGCGACGTTTGCCGAATTGAAGAAAGAGGGCAAGGTTAGGGCCATCGGGCTTTCGAACCACGATCGGGCGCTTCTCGAGCGCGCGGCAACGGTCGCGCCCGTCGATGTCGTGCAACCGCCCTTTTCGGCGATCAAGCGCCAGTTCGCCAGAGCAGAGCTGCCCTGGGTGCAGGCGCATGGCAGCGGCGTCATCGCCTACAGCCCGCTGCAATCGGGCCTGCTCACCGGCGCCTTTACGCCGGCGCGCGCCCGGGCCCTTCCGCAGGACGACTGGCGATCGCGCGACGAGGAATTTTCAGGCGAAGCGCTTCACCGGAACCTCGCCTTTACCGAAGGCTTGAGGCCGATTGCCGCGCGCCACGAAACGACCGTTGCTGCGATCGCTGCCGCCTGGGCGATTTCCTGGCCCGGCGTTACCGGGGCCATCATCGGCGCGCGCGAACCGCTGCAGATCGATGGCTGGATCGATGCGGCAACCCTGGAGCTCACCCCTCGTGATCTCGATGATATCGAGGACATGTTGCTCGCGACCCGGGCCGGCAGCGGGCCGACGCGCCCGGATCTGGCCGAGGCCGCATGACCGCCTTTGCCGTCGAGGTGCTGGAACCCGCCGGTGCGGCAGGTGTCGCCGCGCGCAGCCGCGCCCTTCGGGCGCGTCTCGGTCGGCTCGCCTGGATCGCGCCGGTCCTCGTCGCGCTGGTCGTCACGACGCTCTACCCGACCGTCTTTCTGCTGGCGCTTGCCTTCAGCAAGAGCACGCTCGGAAAGCCGTTCCGCGGCTTCGTCGGCATCAAGCACTTTGCAACGGCGCTTCAGGATCCGATCTTCCTTGCAGCCATCGGCAGAAGCGTCGCCTATGCACTTGCCACCTCGCTGGTGCAGCTTGCCCTCGGCTTCCTGATCGCGCTGCTTTTTACGTCCCTGTTGAAGGCCGGCCGCTTCCTGATGAGCCTCGTGCTGTTGCCGCTGATGACCCCACCGGTCATGGTCGGCATCGCCTGGAAGCTGATCTTCGCGCCGGCAGGCGGGCTCTTGAACGGCACCCTGATCACCTATGGCGTGATCTCCGAGCCGATTTCCATTCTCGGCCACCCGACGCTCGCTTGGCTGGCAATCGGCGTCGCCGATCTCTGGCAATGGACGCCCTTCATCGTCATTCTCTGCTTTGCGGCCCTTTCCACGGTGCCTGAGAGCGTTCACGAGGCGGCCATGGTGGACGGGGCCAATGGCTGGCAGCGTTTCTGGCACATCACCCTGCCGCTGGTCGCCGCACCGCTTTCGTCGATCTATCTGCTGAAGCTCATTTTATCGTTCAAGCTCTTCGACCTCGTCTACATCCTGACCTTCGGCGGGCCCGGCTTTGCGACGACATCGGCCGGCTTTGCCATCTATCGGCGGGCAATCGAACAGTTCGACGTCGGCCGCGCCGCAGCCGAGACGATGATCTACGCGCTGGTCATCGGACTTGTGACCTTGCCCGTCGTGCGACTGCACCAGCACTTCGAAAGACGAGAACTATGAAGCCCGCCGCGCGACATCTGTGGCTCGGGCTTGCGGCAGCTCCCGTCGTCAGCTTCTTTGCCCTGCCCTTCCTTTATCTCATCGCGGTTTCCTTGAAGACGAAGGACGACGTGCTCAACGGCCGCTTCTGGCCGACGGCGCCGACGCTCGCCAACTGGCCGGCGGCCTTCGAAGCGGCCAACATCCTCGGCTTCATTCTGAATTCCGTGGTCGTGTCGCTCGTCTCGGGCCTGGTCACCATCGCACTGGCGCTGCCGTCGGCCTATGCCGTCCTGCGGCTGAAGATCGGTGGCAAGTGGCTGTCGAACGTTACGCTCTCGAGCTACATGGCCCCGCCGATCGTGGCGCTGATCCCGCTGTTTTTCCTGCTGAAGACAACCGGACTGCTCGATACGCGCGCCGGGCTTGTTCTCATCTACGGCTTCGCCAACGTACCCGTCGCCTTCTGGTTGCTGATGCCGTTCCTGCGTCGCATGCCGATCGAAATCGAGCAGGCAGCGGCGATGGACGGTGCCGGTCCGTTTCGCACGCTGCTGCAGATCGTCGTGCCGATCATCGCGCCGGGGATCGTCGCAACCTTCATCATCGTCACGGTCTTGTCCTACAACGAGTTCCTGTTTGCTTCCGCCTTCACCTTCTCCGACGCCACGCGGACCTTGCCGGTCGGCATCTCGCTCTTCCAGGGCGACCGGCTGGTGAATTTCGGCCAGATGGCAGCCGCTTCCCTGGCGGGCATAGCACCGGTCTATCTGGTCGCGCTGTTCATGCAACGCTACCTCGTGAGCGGGCTTGCCCATGGCGGCGTGAAGTAGGGAGCGCCGACGGCGAGCTATCGCGCAATGGGAGGCTTGAGCGCCTGCTCGGCCCCGGCTTTCCGCTTCTTGTCAGTCCATTGAGGCGGCGCGCCGTATTTGGCTGCGATCGCGCCGACCAGGCCCGGCGCCCGGCCGAAGGCATCGCATGCGGCATATTTGGGTTTGCCACCCAACCAGGACTGCACGCGCTGCCGGGTCGGAAGCGCGATATCCAATGCCTTCGGTTCCTTGCCGGAAATCAGCACCTGCGAAAATTCGTTGGCGAATTTCGTCGCAAAGCCATAGGCGTCGCCGACTTCGGAAACACGGGGCTTGTCGAAGATCGAATTCGCGCCCCGCGCCCAAAGCATCGCAGCGCTTTGCGCGCCACCGGCATCGACAGCTTCGGCCTCGACGGCCAGGCCCCCGAGGCCTACAGGCAATCGCGGCACGCTGACGGGGAGCACGAACCCGGTGCCAACGGTCACGGCCGTCGAGACCCCTGCGAGCGCCTTGTCTGTCGGAACAATATCGGCGACCACGGAGCGAACCGTCAGATCAGCAGGCTGATCGGCGGAAACCATCTGATACCTGTCGCTGAGCGCGACGCAGAGCGCCCGGTCGAGAGCGTTCGAGACCAGATCGCGATCGGCACCGGACTTGATTTTGGAGGCGGCGGCAAAGGAAAACATCGTCGGCGCGATGCGGATGGTTCTTACGCCGGCCAGGCGTTGTCCGTCGACGTAGAGGCGTTTCTTCGCCACCATGCCTTTCGACGGGCCGAGCTTGCTATAGGAGGTCAGCGTCCCCGCCTCCTTCAGCGGAACCGATTGGCATCCGGCCAGGGCCACCGAGAGTAGTCCCGCCAGACCCACCGCGCGGGGAAGGACGAGTGATGAAGAAAGCCTGTTAAGAGATTGAATCAAATATTGTTTTAGCACGTTCCATGATCTCCGTTGGCATGCAACGGCGACCTTGGGGATGGACAATTGCTACAGAATTACAAGCTGGTTCGAGCTGTCACCGGGAAATGCTGTCGTGACGAAAGGCCCGGGCGCAAGGGTGACGCTGACACAGTGTGGAAGCCTGTCGCCGATCAGAGGTGGACGGCAACCTTGGTTCCGTCCGTTGAACTCGTGAGGCTGACGCGGCCCCCGTGGTTGGAAACCACCTGCTTCACAAGGCTCAAACCAAGACCCGCGCCCGTTTCTTTGGGAGAAACCCTGTAAAACGGCTCAAAGACGAGTTCCTGATGCTCGGCAGGTATGCCGGGTCCTTCGTCGGAAACCTCGACGCGCCCATCGCTTGAGACGGAGACGGCAATCAGGCCGGCATTGCCGCCGTGATCGATGGCATTTCGGACGAGGTTGGTGACCGCGCGCAAGACGGCAGGCGGGTTGCCCTTTCGCGTAAGCGTCTCCACGTCACTGTGGAATGACACCTGATAACCTCCCGCGATCGCCAGCGGGGCGAGATCGGCGACGGCCGATCGCGCGATGTCGACCAGATCCATCGGCTCATCCAGAACGAGCGCCTGGTCGTTGCGCTCGAAATCCAGAAGCTGCTCCGCCGTTTCTGCGAGCCGGGCAACGTCGTCCATCAGGCGCGTTCGCTCCCGGCCCACCGCCATGCCGTCGATGCGCGTCTGCATGATGGCAATGGGGGTTCGCAGTTCGTGGGCCGCATCGACCAGAAAGCGCCGTCGCTTCCTGGCCTCGTCTTCGAGGCGCTCGAGTGCGCCGTTAAAGGCGACCAGAACCGGGGCGACCTCATTCGGGATACCCGCGAGCGGCAGGCGCGTCCCGTGGCGGCGCGGATCGATCCGCGATGCTTCGTCGGCAACCTCGCTCACCGTCGCCAGCGCGCGACCGACGATATGGGGAACAGCAAGAAAAATCGCCGGAAGCGCACTGGCGATCAAAGACAGGTAGATCGGATAGGCCTTCGCCAAGAGAGCCAGGGCACCCCAGCCCTTGTCCGCCACGCCGCCAAACAGGATCCGCACTTCGCCGGCCGGTGTCTTCGCGTTTTCGATCGTCGCAATCTCGCGGGTGGTTGCGGCTCCCCTGATATCGGCTTCGTCGAACAGGTGGATTACCTGGGGCAGTGCGGCATAGGCGGGCGGAATAGACCCATAGGAGGCGAAGGCACCACTGGTGGTGGCGACCACGAACCACAAGGCGCTGTTTTGTGCCTTGAGCGCCGCCAGGTCGTCGGTCTCGGAAAGCTGCATTGCACCATCGCTGCCCCGGCCTACGGCACCGGACACGACCGCGACGACCGTCCCTTCCATCGCCGTGTTCGGCGACATGATCGTGGTTGCCCAGATGCAGAGCCCAATGATCACCGAGGCGACGACGGCGATGATCACGAGGCTCAACTGCCAGCTGAGCCGCCACCAGAGCGATGGATTGCGTCTTGCCTCCTGGCCCATCATCACTCTTCCTTCAGGAGGTAGCCGACCCCACGGATGTTGTGGATCGAGACGCCGGCGCCAGCATCAGCCAGCCGCTTGCGCAGCCTCGAAATGTGGGCGTCGATCGCGTTCGACTGGATCTCTTCTTCGTAGTTGTAGACGGCAGCTTCGAGCGTCGAGCGAAGAACGGTTTTGTCCCTGCGCCTGGCAAGCGCCTGGAGCACGAAGAGTTCGCGCCTCGGGACGTCGAGCTTCACGTCATCGACGGTCACTGTGAGGTTCAGCGGGTCGAGCGCCATGCGCCCGACCTTGATCTCAAGCTCAGCGAGTGCCGCGGGACGGCGCAACACGGCACGCAGGCGTGCCATCAGTTCCTCGACGAGAAAGGGCTTGCCGAGATAGTCGTCCGCCCCGATGTCGAGGCCTTCAACCCGCTCCATCGGCTCGTTGCGCGCCGTCAAGACGATGATCGGCGCATCCTGGCCAATGCGCCGCAATTGCGGGATGAAGCTGAGCCCTTCGCCGTCGGGCAAACGGCGGTCGAGAAGAATAGCGCCGTAGTCGTTCTGACGGGCAAGCTCGGCTGCGTCGGCGAGATGGGTCGTATGGTCGATGACGATGCCATATTTGCTGAGCGCCACAGCCAGCGCCGCCGCCAGTTCCCTCTCGTCTTCGATCAGCAATATCCGCATCGGCACCCCATGGCTTCGGCCTTCCGAATCTGCCGCAAGAATTACAGCAGCATTACGGAAACCACGGGGCGGCCGAGCGTAACATTGCTGCAATTGTTGGGACCTAGCAAACGCGGCGAGCCGCCCTCGCAACATAGGGGCCCGGCCTTCAACGAACCGGAAAGGAACAGGGAGCATGATGGCGTCAAAAGCGGAGTGCGCTTCCGGAACGGAATTGCAAACTGTCGATCAGCGCAATGCGTATGGGGCCGCCCAATGACCCGGAGACCCCTGCTGCGCTTCCTCCTGCGCTCGATCTTGTCGGCGCTTTTCCTCGCCGCCTTCCTGGCGGGCCCGGCGATTATTCTGATCCTCACATCCAATCGAATTGCGATGTAGCGCGCCGTGGATCAGATCCCCGACGGCCATCTGACCGAACTCGCCAATTAGAACGTCGCCGCACGAATTGAGGTCGGCGGCCATCGCTCGAATTGCTTCGGGCTCGTTCACGACTCTTGGCTGGTATCTTCGCCGGACGCGGGTGCTCGAGCATTTTTGGCTTCCATCGCCGCTTCGATCTGCTTGATGACCTTGACGGCCTCCTGGAGGATCGCCCGCATCTCGTCGTCGTAGAGATGCACCGGCATGCCGCCGGCGCGGATGACGTCCATCGTTTCGGCTGACTCCACGATGCGATCGGGCTGCCCCAGCAGCTCCCAACCTTCCTTGATCGTGACATAAGCCCGGGAGACAAGGCGGAGCTTTTCGCCCTCCGTCAGCATGTGAACATCGCGCGCGGCGCGGGTCAGTTCGGCAATGACGTCTTTCGTGCTTTTCATGAGACACCTTGGCGATGCAAGTACCGCGGTGCAACCAACTCATCCATTCATAGTAACTAATGTATGGATTGCGGAAAACAAGAGCCAACACCCTCACGCGACCGTTCTGGCATGGGCAAGCCGAGGCGCTGAAATCCGGTGGCGTCCCAAAAATGCGTCACCGGGAAACACGTCCAATCGCATCAACCGCTTCTTAATCCTTTGTTGACCATAATCTCCGTTGAAGAGCCGAGCCGCCGGTCGCTACCGCCGGTGGATTGTACCTCGTTTGAATCGGAAGCCGCTGTGTCTGAGTATCCTGTAACTGCGTATCCAGAACCTGCCTCGCCTGCCGTCGTCAGAGGCGTCAAGCGTATCGCCCGGTGGGCCGCACGAGCGGCCGCAGTCACCGCCCTTGCAGCGTCCGCCATGGCGTTCAGCAGCACTGCGGCGTCGGCAGAAGTCCGCTCGCTTAAGCTGTTCTTCACGCACACCGGCGAGCGCGCGACGATCACCTTCAAACGGGACGGCAAATACGACCAGAAGGGGCTGGCGCAGATCAACCGTTTCCTGCGCGACTGGCGCAGGAACGAGCCTGCCCGCATGGACCCACGTCTCCTCGATCTCGTCTGGGAGGTCTATCAGCGCGCCGGTGGCAAGGACTACATCAACGTCGTCTCGGCCTACCGTTCGCCGGCCACCAACAGCATGCTGCGCGGCCGCTCGCGCAGCACCGGGGTCGCCAAGAACAGCCAGCACATGCTGGGTAAGGCGATGGATTTCTATATCCCGGGCGTGAAGCTTACCCGGCTGCGGGAAATCGCCATGCAGATGCAGGTCGGCGGCGTGGGCTACTACCCCACGTCAGGATCACCCTTCGTGCATCTCGACGTCGGAAATGTGCGCGCGTGGCCGCGGATGTCGCGCCAGGAACTGGCCCGCGTCTTCCCAAACGGAAAGACCCTCCATCTTCCCGCCAGCGGCGGGGCTTTGCCAGGTTATGACCAGGCGATGGCCGACTACAAGCGACGGGTCAAGGCAACTTCGATCGTCGCTGCAAACAGCGCCGGTCCGGCAAAAGTCAAAGGCAGAGAAACCTCCGACAACACGCTGTTGACCGCGATGCTTCCGACCCGCAAGAGCCGCGGAGAAGAAGCCCTCGAGCTTCAAACCATGCGGAAGGAAGCTGCCGAAAAGTCGCCGTTCTTCGACCTTGCGGCGATCAGCGTCCCGCTGCCGACGCTGCGCGCCACGGCGACCGCCGCGACCGTTACGCCCACCCCCACGCCCGAGCGCGCGCTTCCCACGAACGTCTCGGCTTTCGTTCCCTCCTCGTCGTTCAAGGTCGCGCTTGGCGTGGGCATGATGCGCCATCCGGCTGCAGGCGAAAGCAGCCTCACCGGCCCGTCGCCAGCAAAAGCCGAATGGACAATTCGCGACGCCGCGCTTTTCAAATGGGCACTGGCGCCGGCCAAGGAGCTTGAGCGACTGGCCCTTCCGGCGAACCTGGAGCTTTCGGTGGCAAGCGCCGACGATACGCCGCGCGTTCCGAAACGCGCGTCCCCGGCGGGCAAGGAAGACAAGAGCTTCAACAAGGAGCGCTTCTGGTCGGACGGCTGATACCGGACCGATTGTCAGCGCTCAAGGCTCGATGGTCGGGTCCGCCGTACCACCAAGCCTGCGCCACACCGGCAGACGATCCGATGATCACGCCGCTGTTCTTCGCCTGAGCAGGCGCGACCCCGCACCCGCCATTGCCGCGCCTATCGCGGCCGCTCGGGAAAACGTGCCCGAACGGCCGTGTTTCCTCAGCGACCGCGACCGCCGCCACCACGCCCGCCACCGCCACCGCGGAAGGCAGCTCCGCCGCCGCGACCACCACCTCCGTGGAAGCCGCCGCGGTTGCCACCCTGGAAACCGCCGCCGCTGTAGCCGCCGCCGCCACGGTCAAAGCTCTGGAAGTTCCGGCCGGACTCCTGATAGAGCCGCCCATAATTGCGGCTGAGTTCGTTCTGATTGCCGAATTGTCGCCCGGCACGATCGAAGGACAGATGATCCGGTGCCCGTTGGCGAACCTGCGGGCTGCGCCGCGGTGTCGTTCTCGTCTCGGCCCGGTTCTGGATACGCTGTGCGGCTTGGGGCCGGTTGGATATCGCGCCTTGGGCGGCATTGCGCAGGTTTTCCCCGTTCGGACGCTGAACCGGTTGCCAGCCATCCGGTGTGTGCTTCTGCCATTGGCCGTCCTGACGGCGATAGACGCTGCCATCGCGGCCGGCATAGACGTCGCCGCCCTTGCTGCCGACGATGAAGCCCTTGTCGCCTTCCGAATTTCGCCAGCGCAAGCCGCCGGCGCTCCC
The DNA here is from genome assembly GCF_044769565.1 of Ensifer sp. NPDC090286. Taxonomy (NCBI): domain Bacteria; kingdom Pseudomonadati; phylum Pseudomonadota; class Alphaproteobacteria; order Hyphomicrobiales; family Rhizobiaceae; genus Ensifer; species Ensifer sp. NPDC090286. The sequence goes on from NZ_JBIVYF010000008.1 coordinate 112,330, forward strand.
GGTCGATCCGCCGCTGATGCGCGCAAACTCACCGCCGTGCTTGACGGCTACACTGCCCCACGAGCCGTAGACATTCTGCCCGCCCCGCGCGACCATCGCGTTGCCCGTGCGTGGATTGTAGGCAGAAATAAAACCGCGCTCGCCGCCGGGGCCGGCCACCGCGCCGCCCCGGAACCGTGTGCCCGTGACAGGGTTATAGGCGGCGCCGAAGACCAGGCCCCTTTCCGGGCCATAGGCGTAGCCATAGCGCCCGAACGTACCGTAGGCCGGGTTGTATGAGGCGCCGAACCCGTAGCTGATCGGCGGCGGATAATAGGGCCAATCGTCGTCGTAATAGTCCCAATAGGGAGGATAATACCAGCCCGAGCCCCAGACGACGGTGTCCCAGGCAAGGTAGGTATAGAGATAGCCGAGCGTGTAGCCGTACCAGATGGCATCCGGCTCCGTGTCGTAGATGCGGACATAGGTCGCGTTATAGACCGGAGACGACGATGGGATCGTGTAGATCTCATCGGCAACGGCGCGGGCAACGGCAAAGGGCCCGGTCGGCGTATCGCCGACGAACCAGATACCGTCTTTCAGAACGAAGTACTTGTCCGCAACCTTGATGACTTGCTCGTTGGCGTTGACGGCATAGAACATCGACGTGCCTTCGATCGGCTCGAACTTCGGCTCGCCATTGTAGTGCACATCCACCTTCAGCGTTCCATCGGTCGAAACCCGAGCGAGCTTCGGAATGCTCGCCCGCAGACGCGCCATTGCGCTTTCGGACGTGCCGGGGATCGACGCGCGCACGGCCGAGTAGGAGGCGTCGTCGGGCAGGTTCACGAAATCATCGGGCAGGTCAGGCGTGGCAAAGGTCCAGGGACCTTCGAGCGACGTGGATGAAAACCACCGTCCGGACAGAAGCGTGTACCACGTCTTGCTGGTCCGATGGAAAAACACCGAGCTGCTCGTGTTGGCTACCCAATCCAGCCCTGTACCCGCGATCGGTTCGAGGGCCGGTTTTCCCTCAAAGATCAGAAGCTCCGCAGGCTTCTCCGAATAGAAGACCTTCGGAAGTTGATTATCGCTGAAGGGCGTGGGCGGAAGGGCGGCCTTTACCCCTTTCCAGTTGTCGATCTCCGGCAGCTTGGAAAAGACGTCCGGCACCGCTGCCGCCGCAACCCAGCCGCTCTCCAGGGCCTTCGACGTCAGCCAGTTCTTTTCGCTCCGCAGATAATAGTCTGCCGACTGATCCACCTTGAAGAGATCCCAGTTCGTGTTGACCACGAAGGAGAGGCCTTCGACGCCCTTGACGGGAGCCGTCACCGGCTTGCCGTCCGTCTGCACCAGGATGGCCGGCGTTTCACTGACAAAGATCGGCGGCGGATCGGCCTTGATATCGGGGATATCGGCGAGGCGCTGGAAGTCCGCAAGGCTTGCCGCCAGGCGTTGCTGCGACACGACGATCGGATCGGTCGGGACAAGCTTGCCGATGTCGAGCGCAAGGTCCGCAAGCTGCTGCCGGTCCAGGGCGGAAAAATCGAGCCGCGTGGTGCGCACATCCGTCAGCGTGACGTTTTCCGTTGCCTCGTCGGCCACGGTCTTGGCCGAAAGCCCGATGATGCCATAGATCGGCTTGGCGTCGGCGGATGGTTTGAGCTCGGTGGCGACAAGGGCTTCGAGCTCCTTGAAATCCTTCCAGGACGTGATCTGCGGCTGGAAGAGCGTGATCGTCGCGCCCTTCTCGGTGGTGAACATCCTTGGCCAGGCCGGCGCGGTGGCATCGGACTGGTTGAGATACTTGCCGGCAACGAAGCCGTTTGCCCCGGCATAACTCACGGCGCACCAGGAGGCTTCTGCGTCGCATTCCTTGATGTCGATTTCCTCGCCCTGGGGGATCACGCGCATCGCGTCAAATCCGGTTCCCGGGCCCACCCTGAAGTTCACGTTTGCAGTCAGGATGGCAGGATCTGCAAAGGCTGAAGTTGAGAAGAACGAAGCGATCGTCAGGTACGCAAGAAGTCTACGCATGATCACATTCCCTTCCTGGGTGTCTAAGCTGTTCGAAATCCCTGCATGCCGGAGTGCCACTGAAAACGGGCCGTGACGACAAAGGCGTCCCGCGTTTTCAGCCGGTTAAAGTCGTACAATTTCAGGATCATTGCACATTCGGCGACAGGTGCAACCGCAAGACACGAAATCGCGGCGCGCACCTGCGGACCTCACGATCGTGGCTGCGTTTCCGCCAGGCCGGAGTCAGCCACCTGCCTGTTGCAGAATATGACGCGCGCGCTCGATGATCGGCGCATCGACCATGGCGCCGTTGAGCGCAAAGGCGCCACGGCCGTCTGCCTGAGCCGTCTTTGCTGCGTCGATCACGGTCTTTGCCCAGGCGATCCGTTCTGGGCTCGGTGAGTAGGCCTCGTTCAGCACCGGGACCACGGACGGGTGGACACAGCTCGCGCCGTCAAACCCGTGGGCCTTTGCCTCACGAGCGGCTGCCTTCAAGGCATCCAGCCGCCTGTAATCGGCAACCGTCAGAAGCATCCCGAAGGAGAGCTTGCCTTCCGCCTTGGCGGCAAGGTGGACCATCAGTTTCGGAAGGCGCAATACGTCTGGCAGGGGTTCTGCACCCATGCTGGTCGCAATGTCTTCGCCACCAGCAGCAAGGCCGATCACACGGCTGACGCGCGCAATCGCGCGCGCATCGAGAACGGCGCCTGCATCCTCAAGGAGCGGCACGAAGGCGACCGGCGGCCGGCCGATCCGCTGCTCAATCGGCGCTAGATGCGCTGCAATATCCTCTAGCTCCTGCGGCGACCGGGCTTTTGCGACATAGAGGCCGAAGGCGCCGGCAAGGCAGGCAGCCTCTGCATCCGCCATTCGCAGTTCCAGCGCCGAATTGATGCGGACGAAGACGGTCGCGCCACCGCGTCCCACCTGCGCCACGGCGTCCTTCAGCCCATCCCTAGCGGCCTGCTTCTGCTCCAGGGCGACCGAATCCTCCAGCTCGAGGATGATCGCATCCGCGCCGCGCTCGTGCGCCTTGGCGATGAACGTCTCGGACGAGGCCGGGACGTAGAGAAGGGAGCGAAGCCTCACGCGGCCTCCCCTTGGACAATCGTCGCGATCGCGCCGCTATCCAGTCCCGCCTCAGCCAGAACTTCGGCCGTGTGCTCCCCAAGCGCTGGTGCAGGCCTCCGCCAGACACCCGGCGTCTCAGAAAGCCGCGGAACGATGTTGTGCATCGGCAGGCTGCCGAACTCGGCGTCCTCGACATCGACGATGATTTCGCGCTCGGCGAAATGGGGGTCGGACGCGGCGTCTGCAATATTGTAGATCGGCCCGGCCGTCGCACCGGCGTCGCGCATGATCTTCAGCGCCTCGTCATGGTCATGCCGGGCAAACCAGCCGCCAACGGCCTCGTCGACCAGATCGCGGTTTTTGACGCGCTCCGAATTGGTGGCAAAGCGCGGGTCCTGGTTCATGTCGGCGCGGCCGATGATCTCGAAGATCCGCCGTGCGACCTGGGGCGTCGATCCGGACAGCGCCACGTACTTTCCGTCGCGGCAGCGGTAGACGTTGCGTGGGGCGGCCGTGTTGGAGGCGCTGCCAACACGCTCCTTGATCTTGCCGGTCGTCTGATAGATCGCCGCCTCCGGCCCGAGCACCGAGAACATCGGTTCCAGCAGCGACAGGTCGATAACCTGCCCTTTTGCGTAACCGCGGTCGCGCGCAAGCAGCGCGGTCACGGTGGCCGAACTGCCATAGACACCGGCGATCATGTCGGCAAGCGCCAGCGGCGGCAGCACGGGCTCGCGATCGGGAAAGCCGGTGCGGTAAGCAAAACCGCTCATGCCTTCGATGATGGTGCCAAAGCCTGGGAATTGCGCGTAAGGCCCTGTCTGGCCGAAACCGGAAATACGCACGATGATCAGGTTGGGATTGCGGCCGTGCAGCGCTTCCGGCGAAAGCCCCATGCGCTCAAGCGTTCCCGGCCGGAAGTTCTCGATGAAGACGTCGGCCGTATCGATCAGCGCCCAAAGCGCCGTCATCGCCGCCTCTTGCCTGAGGTTCAGAACGACGGAGCGCTTGTTGCGGCTATAGGTCTTCCAATAGAGCGAGTGGCCATCGTCCTTCCAGTCGCGGAGCGGATCGCCTGCTGGCGGCTCGATCTTGATGACGTCGGCGCCGGCATCGGCCAGTTGCAGCGACAGCATGTTGCCGGCAACGAGCCGGGAAAGATCAAGGACCCTCGTGCCTGCAAGCGGTCCCTTGGCATCGGGATCGAATTGTCGCTTGGCAAATCCGCTCATCGAAGGCGCTCCCCGGTGTCCTTGTCGAAGAGCAGAACCTTGTCTGCATCGATCGTCAGCGTCACGTCCTGACCGGCTGCAAGCAGCTTGCCGCCGTGGACGACGACCGTGATATCCTGGCCGCCCATGTCAACGACGATTTCCTGGTCCTCGCCGGTCGGTTCGACCAGGCTGATGCGGCCCGGCACGCCCGTTGTTCCAAGCGTGATGTGTTGCGGGCGAATGCCGCAGACGACCCGCTTGCCCGCCTCCACCTTTCGCCCGAGCGGCAAGGAGACGCCATCCCGGGTCAAGGCCGTCTCACCCTCGGAGATCGCCTCGATCAGGTTGATCTCCGGCGAGCCGATGAAGCCGGCGACGAAGAGGTTGGCGGGATCGTTGTAGAGGTCGAGCGGGGCGCCCGCCTGCTCGATCTTTCCGCCGTTCATGACCACGATCTTGTCGGCCATGGTCATGGCCTCAGTCTGGTCGTGGGTGACATAGACCATCGTGCGGCGTAGCCGCTGATGCAGCTTCTTGATTTCGCTGCGCATCTTCACGCGCAGCTTGGCATCGAGGTTCGACAGAGGTTCGTCGAAGAGGAAGGCGCGCGGGTCGCGCACGATGGCGCGACCCATGGCGACACGCTGACGCTGGCCGCCGGAGAGTTCGCGCGGCAGGCGGTCGAGCAGCTTTTCCAGACCGAGGATTTCGGCCGCCTGGGTCACCCGCTTCTCGATCTCCGCCTTCGGCGCGCCGGCGAGCTTCAAGGCGAAGCTCATGTTTTCCGCGACCTTCATGTGCGGATAGAGCGCGTAGGACTGGAAGACCATGGCGATGTCGCGCTCCTTGGCCGGCATGTCGTTGACGACCTTGCCGCCGATGGTGATCTCGCCGGCTGAAATATCCTCCAGCCCGGCGATCATGCGCAACAGCGTAGACTTGCCGCAGCCCGAGGGGCCGACGAGCACGACGAATTCACCGTCGCCCATTTCCAACGAGATGTCGTTGAGCACGGCAACACTGCCGTAGCTCTTGCCGACGCTTCTAAGCTCTATCTCGGACATGTTTCCTCCCTTTCTTTTCGCCCGCAATTAGCGCTCGGCAACCTCGAGCCTGCCGATCGACATGCGCCCTGCAGACGCCATGCGAAGGCCAGCCATGCCGTAGCGTAGCGTCGCATCATCAGCCTGAAGCACCCGCTCGCCATCGACCGAAAGCGTCAGCTTGCCGCCTTCGACAGTGAGATCGACCGCATAGCTCCGGCCGTATTCGATACGGAACGGGCTGCGCGCGAGGACCTTCGTGCCGTGGTCTTCGAGCAGGATCACGGCTTCGCCGTTCTCAAAACCGGCAGCATAAAAGCGGCTCGTACCTTGAGCCCGTGCCACCACCAGGTGCGAAGCGCCCGAGTGCGGCTGAAGCTCGGCCTTGACGCTGACGTCGCGGAGATAGGCGTTGCCCGTCCAGGCGTCCGCGTCGGTTGCCGTGTGAGCATGGATGCGGCCCTGTTGCAGGCTCCAATGGCCGCGGTTCCAGGTGAAGCGGGTGATGCCGCCCCATTCATGCGCTTCCTTCGCCGGATCGATGACGGCGCGGCCCTTGCCGAAGACGGAGAAGTCCGCAAGGAACAGCCGGCCGAGGAACTTCAGTCGGCCGAAATACTCGACCAGGATGCCGACCTCGTCGACCGCCTCGCCATTGCCGTCGGGGATGGTGAAAGCGTAGTCCTGCCAGCCGCTCGCCGACGGCACGTGCCAGGCGCCGGTTTCCTGGATGGTGCCGCTCATGGCGCGGCGGATATAGGGCGCCACGCGCAGGTTGCCATCACCGTTCCACGGGTCGAGCCAGAGCTTGAACGACACCGTCTGGCCGTCATCGGCAAGCGGCGTGAACATCGGGCGGTAGCGCTCGTCGTCGAAGTCGGAGCGGCGATAGAAGGGCTTCCAGAAGATGCGTCCACCATGTCCGCGCTCGAGACGGTCGAGCAGGATTTCCAGCGATCCCTTGGCATTGTCCGTATGACGCTCCGCCGATGCCTTGACGGCGATCTGGTTGAACGGCTCGGTGCGGAAACCATGGGTGGCACCGGGTGCGTTGAAATCGAAGCGAACGCCGCGGCGCTCGAAATCCTCGACCCAGAGTGCGGGAGCTTCCCGCCCCTGCAGGCGCAGCGCCAGCACGGTCAGTTCGCGGGCAAACGAGGGAATGTCGACGACGTTGACTGTACCCGTCACGCCCGAAGCGACGACGAAGTCGTTGATCGGCTTGCGGTACTTGTCCCAGCCCGGCTGCACCTGCTGCAGCGTGCCGACGATCGCACCGGCATTGCCGGCGTTGCAGTCCGTATCCCAGCCGGCCATTGTGGCGATCTCGACGGTGCGCGGCAGGTCGCCCTGGCCGTAGATCAGGCTCATGATCAAAACGCCGGCATTCGGAATGATGTGGCAGACGCCGGGATAGCGGTCATAGCCCCAATCCGCCGTCAGCATGTCGCGGCAGGCGCGCCAGTCGTTCCGGTTGGCCTCGTGGAAGCGAAGCACCGCGCGGGAAACCTTGGCATAAAGCGAGTCGGCCGGGATCGTCGCAAGACCCGTCTCGATGACGTCCTCGATGTTCTTCGCAACAAACGCCTGGGCGATGGCTGCGGCGCAGAAGCGGGCGCCATGCAGGCCCTCGCCGTCATGGGCGACACTTGCTGCAAGTGCCGAGGCTTCGGCAGCCTTCTTCGGGTCGGCCGGATGCACCCAGCCCCAGCTGTCGATGAAGATCTGGCCGCCGATCTGTTCGGCAACCGTCGTGCCGTTCTGGGCGATCGAGCCGGATTGCGGCGCCGGGATGCCGGCACGCAGGTTCTGATAGGCGGTATGCTCGGTCGAGTTGCCGAAGCCGCCCCACCAGTACATGCCGTGTTCTTCGGCTGCATAGTTCAGCCAGGTCTTGCCGACCTCTTCGGCGGTGGCGCCGAGGCCGTAGTCGCGCAGCGCCCGGATGAAATAGACCGGGCCGTTGGTGTCGTCGTCGGCAGCGAAATTCTTGAAATCGCGCAGATATTCCGTCACCTCGCCATAGGTGTCCCGGATGCGTTCATAGCTCCAGATCGTCGGCTCGACGGGTGCGCCCAAGCGCACGCCGATCGCCTTGCCGATAAAGCCGGAATAGATACGCTCGAAGATTTCTGTGGTGCTGAGCATCGGATACTTTCGAATTCTAGAGACTGGGAACCTGGGTGAGCTCGGGGACGGCAAAGAGGCCTGCGCGCGCCGTGGCCCGCGCCGTTTCGCGTTTATGGTCGGCGGCCTGGATTGCGGTCACCGTTGCGGTAAAGGCATCGGCCGATCGGTAGAGATCGAGCTTGTTGACGCGGTCGAGCTGGGAGACCATCGCCCGGTCGATAATGCTTTCGCCGTACATGGCGCCGAGGATCGCGCCGGCCATGACGCCGATCGAGTCCGTATCGCGGCCGGAGTTGATGCCGTCGATGATCGACTTGTAGAAGTCACCGTCATTGACGACGGCAAAGCCGAGCGCCAGGGGCAGTTCCTCGATCGCGTGCAGACGCGACGGCTGGTAGGCGTCGGTGGCAATGCCGGCCTTCTGCGGCGTGTGCTGAACGTCGTCGCCCATCGGCGAATAGCGCGCGATGATGCGGTGGAATTCGGCGACGACGGTGGCGTGATCAGCACCCTTCAATGAGCGCGCAGCTTCGACGATATCGGCGATCGCGTCTCGCGTTCCGTCCTTGGCAACGGCCAGCGTTTCTTCGATGACGGTGTCGAGCGTGGTGCCCGGCACGAAAGCGGCAGCGACTGCTGCTGCCAGTACGCCGGCAGCCTCCAGGCCGAAACTCTGCTGGTGGCCCGAGGCAAAGGCGATTGCCTCGTCATAGGCCGCCTTCGGATCACAGGCATTGGCGACGCCGATCGGCGCGATATACATCGCGGCACCACAGTTCACCATGTTGCCGACGCCACCCTGGCGCGGATCGCAGCCCGAAAGCTGATGGCGCTGGAAGATCCATTTCTCCGGATAGAACAGCCGCTCGATCAGCATCGTTTCGCGCTGCAGTTCCGGCACCCAGCGTGGCGTCCAGGCGATCTCGCGCACCATGCCCGACGCCATGTCCCAGGCATCGAGGTGGCGCTTGACGTCGTCGTAGATCGACATGACGCAAAGGGTCATCAGCGTATCGTCGGTGACGATGCCGCCGCCACGCACACGGCCGTTACGGGCCGCCTCGCTCTGCTTCATGCGGTGCCACTCGGTATCGAGTGACGCCACCCGGCCATAGCGCTCGCGGATTTCCGCGGCGGAGAGTTTTTCGACCGGCGCCCCGATGGCGTCGCCGTAAGCGACGCCAAAGAGAAGCGCCCGAACCCGTCCCTTGAGGGAGAGCCCTTGAGCATCATTTGTCATTGAGAACCGTCCTTGCATATTCGGTCATTTTCTCGCCGCCGGCGGCGTTCCACTCGGAAACGAACTGGTCCCACTGGTCCATCTTGGCTTCGCCGGAAACGAACTTGTAAACCCAGGCCCGGTAGACGTTTTCCGTGGCGTCGATGTCGGTGGCGTATTCGGCAGGCCAGACGAACGCGTTGTCCGGCTTGAAGTCGGCTGAGATCGTCTTCAGCGATTGCTGCGCGGCTTCGCTGAGCCACTGAACCGGTGGCTGCCAGTTGGCGGCAACGAGGAAACGGGCATACCAGGTGGCGAGCTTGTCGGTCGGTTTGATGGTTTCGCCGTCCTTTGTGTACTGCTCACCCTCGAAGCCGAGCCGTTCGATCGCCTGGCCCTCGGGGCTGGCGATGAAGTCGAGCAGCTTGACCACCTCTTCCTTGTGTTCGGAGGTCGTCGCGATCGCGAGACCGCGCGCTTCCTTGGAGACGTCGAGCGCCATCAGGCCCTGGCCGCCAGGACCCTTCGGTGGTGAAAGCAGGCTCAGGTTCACACCGGGATGGGCCTGGCGCATCTTGCCGCCATAGATGTCGATGACTTCCGCGGAAGAACCGAAGATCACCCCGGCGCGGCCGGAATAGAACTTGTCTTCCTTCACGTCCCACTTGGTGGTGATGAATTCCGGATCGTAAAGGCCCTGCTCACGCAGCGACGCGTAGAAGCCGATCTTTGCCTTTTCCGCAGCCGATACGCGGGCATGGATCCACTCGCCGGCCTCGTTCTTCATCCAGGTGCCGGTCACGCCGAAGGCCTGGTTGAAGATGGCATCGAGTTCCTGGGTGTTGTCGGCGGTGGTCACGCCGTAGCTGTCGGCCTTGCCGTTGCCGTCGAAGTCACCATCCTTGATCGCCTTGAAGAGCGAGACGTAGTCGTCGGTCGTCTTCGGCGCCGCAACGCCAGACTTTTCCAGCCAATCGGTGCGGATCACCGGCTGTGGCATGCGTGGCGGGTAGACATAGAGCAGATAGGGGTAGTTCTTCAGTCTCTCGACATTGTGCGGGAAGAGCGCGTCCTTCAGATAGGTCGTCTTCGGCAGCCAGTTGTTCCAGTCCTCCAGCACGCCCTGCTCGGCCATCTTGGTGTCGCCACCCTGGAAATAGATGAGATCGGGGATATCGCCGGACAGAAGCATGGCGCTGAGCTTGTCGGCATAGCCCGAAGACGGCAGGTCGATGACTTGGATATGGATGTCCGTGCCCTTGGCCTTCAACGCCTCCTCATAGGCCTTCATCAGCTTGACGTCGTCCGGATTGCTGGTCGTCAGGTCTTTCGAGACGACCCGGATCGTCACCGGATCGGCGAAGGCGGGCATGGCAACGCTCGCCATCAATGCCATGGCGGCGGTTGCGCCAAGGATCAGTTTTCCAAGCATGTTTGTTCCTCCCAATATGCTTTGGCTTTTATCTCTGGGTTCTGCATCATCAGCCCTTCAGCGCACCGCTCATGGTGCCCTTGGTGAAGAACTTCAGAATGAGTGGGTAGATCGCGAGGATCGGCGCAATCGTCAGCAGGATCATACCGGCCTTCAGCGCGCGAATATTGATCTGGCTCGCACCGGTGTAGTTGTTGCTGTCGACGACCCCGACCATGGCGAGCTTGTCGCCCTCGACCACGAACTGGCGCAGCACCACCTGCAGCGGCCACTTCGACTGGTCGTTGAGGTAGATCATCGCCCGGAAGAACTCGTTCCAATGGAAGACGAAGTAGAAGAGCGCGATGGTCGCGAGCGCCGACTTGGCGAGCGGCAGCGCCACATACCAGAAGATCTGGAAGGGATTGGCGCCATCGAGTTCGGACGCCTCGATCAGTTCCTTCGGCACTTCCTCGAAGAAGCGCACAAGGATGATCAGGTACCAGGCGTTGACGACCTTGAAGAGGATCAGCGACCAGTAGCTGTCGAGCAGACCGAGGCGCTTGTTGATGAAGTAGTCCGGGATGATGCCGGGCTCAAAGACGATCGTGACGAGCACGAAGACGAAGATGATGCGCCGCCCCGGCAGGCCGGGACGCGAAAGCGCCCAGGCCATGAGCGCCGTCAGTACGACGCCAAGAAAGGTGCTGACCAGCGTGATGAAGATCGAGTTGAAGAGACCACGCTGGACCGCGGAATTGTTGATCAGCAGGTTCCAGACTTCGGTAGAGAAACCATTCGGGACGACCGTCAAGCCGCTCATGCCGGCAACCTTGCCCGGATCCGAAAAGGAGATGGCGAGCAGGTTGAGGAGTGGTTGCACCGTCAGGACGACAAGGAACATGAGCGTCGAGACGATGATCGCATATTCGAGCCGCTCGAGCGGCGTTCTGCGGACGTTGTGGGCGGCCATCACCATACCCCCTTGCCGGTAAGACGTTTCGAGAGAAGGTGGGCGGCGACGATCATCAGCATGCCGAGCAGGGCCTTGAAGAGACCCGCGGCCGTTGCCAGTGAGTATTCGCCGGTCTGCAGGCCGATGCGGTAGACATAGGTGTCGATGATATCGATCTTGGCGCGCACCACGTCGTTGGAGAAGTTGATCACCTGATTGAGGTCGGCGTTCAGGAACATGCCGGCATTCAGGATGAAGAGTGTCGCAATGGTCGGCACGATGCCCGGAATGGTGACGTAGCGGATCTTCTGCCAGCGGTTGGCACCGTCGATCTCGGCCGCGTCATAGAGCTCCTGGTCGATGGCGATGATGGCGGCGAGATAAAGCAGGCTGTCCCAGCCGGCTGAGCGCCAGATCTCCGAGAAGACCAGGACCCAGCGGATCGAACCGGTATCGGTCATGAAGGAGACGGGCTGCAGGCCGAAGAAACCAATGACATCGTTGACCGCACCGTCGCTGGGCGAGAGCACGGCGATGAACACGCCGGCGATGACGACCCAGGACAGGAAGTGCGGCAAGTAGATCGCCGACTGGATGAACTTGCGAAAAGCACCGCCCCGGATCTCGTTGAGCAAAAGCGCAACGATGATCGGGATCGGGAAGAAGAAGACGATCTTCATCGTCGAGATGATCAGCGTGTTCGCCAGCACCTGCCAGAAGATCGGCGAGGAGAACAGCGTCTGGAAATGCTTGATCCCGACCCAGATGTTCGGTGGGATGATGCGCAGCTGCTCGAAGGCGATCTTGGCTTCCCAGATCGGGAAATAATGAAAGATCACGAAGAAGATCAGGCCGGGCGCCATCATCAGGTAATAGGGCCACCATTGCCGCACGCTTTTCGTGAAGCTTTGCCGGTGGATTTTGGGAACGTTCCCACTTTGTGGCATGGCTGCATCCGCTACAAGATCGTTGCTTACGGTCATTGTTACCTCCCTGCCGCCGCGCGCACGGGTGCCAAGGCCGAGACATCGGCAAGCGAACCGCGCTCGACCAGTCGGCACGGCAGAAAAATCCGGCCGTGCTCCGGGCGACCGGCAATCTGGTCGAGCAGGCATTCGACCGCGCGAATGCCGATCTGCCGGCCAGGTTTTTCGATCGTCGTCAGCCCCGGCCAGGAGAAGGCGCCCGCCGGAATGCCATCGAAGCCGAGAATGGAAATATCCTCCGGGCACCGAAGCCCCGCCTCGCGAACGGCGATCATGGCGCCGAGCGCCATCAGATCGTTGGCGACGAAGACGGCGCGGCTGCCTCTCCACGGCCCGGCAAGCAAGCGTCCCATGGCCTTTCGTCCGCCTTCGACCGTGTAGTCGGATTCTTCGACCTGCAGGATGTCGGGATCGAGGTCGCGCGCCACGCAATGCTCATGTACGGCGCGCAGAAACCGCGCGCGTGCAAGACGCGACCGCGGACCGAGCATCAGAGCCGGCGCCGGGTGTCCACGCTCGACGAGGATATCCATGCCGAGGCGGACTGCCTGGGCAATGTCCGAACCGACGCTCAAGGTGTCGGGGAAACGCTCGGCGCTCGACCCGATGAAGACGAAGGGCAAGCCGAAGCGATCGAGATCATCGAAATTGTCGGCGACCGGATTGATGATCGCGCCATCGACGCGGGCGCGGCGCAGGGCGCGCAGATGCGTCGCTTCCTTGCCGGCATCCCAGTCCGACGAGAAGACGAGGAGCGAAATGTCGTCCTTGGCGGCGCGATCCTGGGCGCCGCGGGCGACTTCGGCCCAGAAGGGGTTGGTGATATCGGGAATGACCAGGCCGAGCAGGCCACTGCGCCCCGAGCGCATGCCGACGGCCAGATGATTGCGCTCGTAGCCGGTGGCCGCAACGGCCTTCAGCACCCGATCGCGGGCCTCGTCGGAAATACTGGCAGAACCGGCCAGAACCCGCGCAACCGTGCTCTTCGAGACCCCCGCCCGTTCCGCGACGTCGATAATGGTGGCCCGTTGCCGGGGTCCGTTCTTCATGTTTCCTCCCGGGCCCGGGGCCATCATCGAATGTGACAGGCCTCAAGCTCGTGGGAACGTTACCACGAGCTTTTGGACTTTGGCAAGACAAGAAATATCCCGCCTGGACCGAAGGCCCGCTTCGCCGATCGGCGCATCCGTCCTGCAGGGCTCTATGGAACAGGCTCGACGGATGCGGGAAACTATTGAACAATCGCCTCATGATTCCAGCAAGCCATTGGCTGAAAACAGACTTCCACACATTGTTTCGAACACGCCCCGACGGGCGGATCGTGTGCGAGAACGATCCGGATCAGACGCCGGGCCCGCGCTTCTGGCTCGCCGGGTGCGCGGAGACAAACCTGTGCGCAACACGTGAGGACCTGTCGGACGATCTGGCCGCGGAACTCGAAGGGCTCGCCGCATCCGAACCGCCCTTCGTCCATCCCAACACGCCGGTGCACCTTGAGCGCTACCTGTCGCTGCTTGGTGGCAATGGGCCTGCCGAACATAATTTCGGCCTTGTCTTCGAGCTGCCGCACGACACCCCTTATCAAGGCGACGCACGGCTCGTTGGCAGCGACTCCGAAGAAGGCGCAGGGATGATGCGAAGCTGGGCGACGGACGGGATTCCCAAGGCCTGGTTCGACCTTGGCTTCCGCGAGGTGGCCGACTTCTGGACGCCCTGGTGCGCTGCCATTGTCGACGGCGAGGTCGCCTCGCTGGCATTTGCGGCACGGCTCGCCGATACGGGGGCCGAACTCGGACTTGTGACCGCCAAGGCGTTTCGGGGACGGGGTTTCGGCGCCGCTGCGACGGCCGGCTGGTCACAGCTGCCGACACTTCGCTCCCGCTCCCTGTTTTACAGCACCGATCGAGACAACGTCTCATCGCAACGCGTCGCCGCCCGCCTCGGCCTAAGGCTTCGCGGTGCCAGCTTGCGGATATCCTGAAGCTTAAGGGCTACGCTCTCGCCTGCCTCTTACCCACGGACGTCAGCTAACGACGACCGTCGCCGCATTCGTTTTCGGTGAGCAAGACCCGTCAGAACGAGCGGGGTGCAGGATCCAGAAGCTTCACGCTGCCGGTAACAACTTTGTAGATCGCGTGGGCTGCCATGACGCCCTCGAAATGGCCGTCGGTTGGGCCGATAGGTGCGAGTGCCCACCGCACATAGCGGGGGCACTCAAACTGTCTACTTATCGCGAATTGACGATCCAGAAGTCCTGCCAATCCTGCAGCTTGGCGAAATCGGCCTCCGAGGTCTCGGAATGCGGGACGTACAGTTCATGCACGACGTCGATGACGCCGGAGGCTTCTTCCTTCGGAATTTTCGCTTCCTGGTTGGAGGAGATCTTGCCGTCGGCGAGCTGCGGCGCCATGCCCTCTTCGGTCATCATGAAGTGAACGAAGAGCTTGGCCGCGTTCGGATTCTTCGAGCCCGAGGCGATGACGGCCACGCGCGGGGTCAGCTGTCCGACCCAGGGCTTCAGGCCGGCGCAGATGCCCATGCCGTAGCCATTCTTCTTCGCGTCGCGGAAGATGGCCGAGCTCAGGAAGCCCATGAACGGCTTTTCCTGTCCGGCCGCACCGATGATCGGGCCGACATCGGTATCGCTACGGGTCACGCTCGGCTTGTTCTTGGCCAGGCGCTTGACCCATTCGGCCGTTGCGCTTGCCTCTTCCGTTTCGAGCGGCTTGCCGAAGAAGGCCTCGTAGGCCTTGCGCATCGCCTCGTCGTCATGGGTTTCGATCTGGTTGAACCAGAACATCGTCTCGTTGCGCAGCAGCGGATCGGGAATGGCGACGCGGCCCTTCCAGTCTTCTGTCGTCAGCGCCCAGACGTTGTCGATCGGGCATTTGTCGCCATGCACGTCGGTGTTGTAGGCCCAGACCCAAGGGTTGAGGCTGGTGATCGCGGGCGTCTGGTACTGAACCGGCACGACCTCCTTCAGGTCCGGCGGCATCCAGCTGACGCCGGCGCCCTGTGCAATGATTTCCGTGGTGACCGAGGGAAGATTGCTCATGTTGAAGACGTCGGAGCGAACGCTGCCTGCAACCGCTTCACGCAGGATGACCTGCTGCTGGTCCTGGCCGCTGAGCTTCACGCCGGTCGCCTGAATGCCGTACTTCGCCGTGAAGTTCTCGGCCATGGAAACGATCTTGCCGGTCGCATCGACGACGGTGATCGGTCCTTCCTTCTTGGCCGCCTCGATCAGCGCTTCGAGCGTATAGTCGGCATCGGAAATACCGAGCTCGGCTGCGTCCTGCGCTGCCGCCGGTGCGGCGAGCGCCACCAGCGACACGCCGGCCAGAATGGCGCGGCGAATGGATTTTGGCAGACTACCTTCTTGTATTGACAGCATTTTATCCTCCTTACGGTCAATTGCTCTGTCGGTACGGGATTGCTTCGTCTCAGGCGGCGATGCGCCGGCCCTCGGTATCGAAGATGTGCAGGTGCTGGGGCTCGGCGTGGAAGAACACGGTGTCGCCGCGGGCAGCCGCCGGCAGCTCGCCGGTGATCGCGAAGAACTGCTCGCCGTCGACCGAAAGCTCGACGATCCAGCTTCCGCCGGTTGGCACCACCTCGACGACCCTCGCCTGCTTTGCGCCTTCCACCTTGGTGCGCGCCAGGCGCACGGATTCCGGGCGGATGCCGACGGAGCCCGCCGGCTGCGGCAATGTCCTTGAAGCCAGTTGGCCCCGCATCCAGGCGACCAAGGCGCCGGATCGTTCGCTGCCAAGCTCGATGATGTTGATCGGCAGGTTGCCGACGAATTCGGCGACGAAGCGGTTGGCCGGACGCTCGTAGATGTCGTCGGGCGTGCCGAGTTGCTGCAGCTCGCCCTCGCTCATCACGGCAATGGTGGTCGCAAGCGTCATCGCCTCCCACTGGTCGTGGGTCACGAAGACGATGGTGGAACCGAGCTCCTGATGGATCCGCTTGAGCTCCGCCCGCATTTCCAGGCGCAGCTTGGCGTCGAGGTTCGACAGCGGTTCGTCGAGCAGGATGATGTCGGGCTTGAGCGCCAGCATGCGGGCGAGTGCCACGCGTTGCTGCTGGCCGCCGGAGAGCTGCGACGGCAGGCGCGTGCGGTAGCGGTCGATCGCGAGTTTTTCGAGGACCTCGGCGATGATCGCGTCGCGCTCGGGCTTGGCGACTTTGCGCAGCTTCAGCCCGAACTCGATGTTCTGTTCCACCGTCATGTGCGGCCAGAGCGCATAGTTCTGGAAGACCAGGCCGAGGCCGCGTTTTTCCGCCGGCACGTAGATGCCGTCTTCAACCGACACGATGGTGCGGTCACCCAGGTGAATCTGGCCGGCCGTCGGATGCTCGAGGCCGGCGATCATGCGCAGCGTCGTCGTCTTGCCGCAGCCGGACGGGCCGAGGAGGCAGAGGAAATCGGATTTCGGAATCTCGATGCTCAACCGCTCGACAGCCGCCTGCGCCGTGTTGCCGTAGCTCTTTCTGACATCGCGGATGCTGATGCTTGACATTACTTGCCTCCCAAACCGTCGGACAATTTGCTTTTTGTGAGTTTCTGGACGATCAGCGTGCCGCCGAAGGCGATGATGCAGATCATCAGCACCACGGCGTTGGCCGCCTGACCGTAGCCGTAGTCGACCAGCCTGAGCGCATAGGTCGTCAGCACGTCGGTCCCGGGGACGGCGAGCACGACGACGAGGCTCAGTCCCTTGATGCCGGAAATGAAGGGCAGCAGGATCCCGGTGACGAGCGCGCCCTTCTGGATCGGCACGACGACCGATGCCAGCCGACGGAACCAGCCGGCACCGGCAATCCGGGCCGCCTCTTCCGGATCACGCCCGAGCTGCATCATCGCCGAGATACCGGCACGCGAGGCAAAGGGCATCTGGTCGGCAAGGATCGCCAGCACCAGAATGATCGGCGTACCGTAGAGTGCGGGAACGGGTCCGCGCTGAACCGCGAACATCGACAGATACGCAGCGGCAAAGGCTATCCCCGGCACCAGATACGGCAGGAACGTCACTTGCCGCAGGAAGGTGGCAATCATCGTCGAGGACGTGCGGGTAACGGCATAGCCGACGAGGAGCCCGAGGAAGCCTGCGCCGGCAGCAGCCGAGCCGACGATCCAGAGCGTATTCCACGTCGCCTGCCAGAATTCCGGCGTCAGGAGGATGCCCTGCTTGAGCACCGTGGTGCCGAGATCGGAGCCGATCCAGTAGGCGAGCGTGAAGTTGTCGAGCGCAAAGACGCCGGGCACCTTCATGACCGTGGTCATGGCGAGCGCCAGCAACGGGACGACCGCGCTGACCAGGAAGACCAGTGTGGCGAGCCCCGCTGCAGGCAACCGGTAACCCCGCAGCGACGTGGTGCGGTTCATCGACCCCTTCGAGCCGATGACCACGAAACGACGTGCTTCCTTCAGCAGGTACATGTCGAGCGTGATCGAGATGGTGCCGAGCACGACGATGGTCAACGCGAGGATCGCCCCCATGCCGGTCTGGCTGGTGGAGATGGCGCGAAACAGCGAGGTTGCCAGTACGTCGTAGCCGACGGGAACGCCGAGGATATAGGCGACGCCGAAGTCACCGAGACATTTGGCGAAGATCAGCGTGCAGGCCGAAACCAGCGACGGCAGCATCAGCGGCAGGATGATCTTGCGGGCGATCACGCCGTTGCCGGCGCCGATGACACGGGCGGAATCCTCGAGCGTCGAATCGAACTGCCGCAACGCATTGCCGAACAGCAGGATGACGAAGGGCGTATAGTGCAGGGCCAGGATCAGCGTGATCGGCAAGGCGCCGTAGGCGAGCCAGTCAGGCGGGGCGAAGCCGAGCGCTTCCATCCAGCTCGGCTGTCCGCCAGTGGTCCGGTTCTTGAAAAGCGTCTGCCACGCAAGAGCAAAGGTCCAGGACGGCAGCATGTAGGGGATGATCAGAACGGTGGCGAACCACTTCTTGCCGGGCATGTCGGTTCGGCTGATCAGCCAGGCCATCGGGATGCCGACCACCAGCGCGACCGCGATCGCACCGAGGGCTATGGTCCCGGTGTGGAAAAGCGGCTGCCAGAAGACGTCGGCGGCGATCTTCGACAGGAAGACGCGGTTGAAATAGTAAAGCGTCAGCTCGCCCATCGATTGCCCGGAGCGGGCCTGGTCGGCGAACTGCACGAAGAACGCGTCCGAAAGCAGAAGAAGGATGGGCGCGGCAATCAGATAGGCGAACAGCACGACCAGACCGACGCCCACCATCGTGGTGGGGTCCTGGTTGTGGACCCTGTAGTTGTAAATGGCTTTGCCAAAGTTTCGCATAGCAATCCCGTGGGTTGGAAGCCGCACAGCAGCCTCGGGCGGGTTGGCCCGGCCTGCGGTGACGTTTGTGGTAGGCGCGCGACAGGGCCTGCGCACGCGGCGCATCGGTCTCCTGTCGGGCTGTTGGATGAGGTCAGAAAGTGGAAGCGCCGGCCTTGTCGATGACCTCGCGCACGCTTGCCCAATCCCGATCGTAGCGGATCGGCAGGAAGCGCTCGTCGCCGTGAAACTCGCTCTTCATTTCCGCAGTGAACTCGAAGTCGAAGAAACACCGCTTCATCGCCGCGACCAGCGGCGGGGCGAGATCATGCGCATAGGCGAAGGACGACGTCGGAAAGATGCCGCTGGTGAAGATGACGCGGAGGTCTTCGCGCTTGACCATCCGCCGCTCGATCAAACGTTCCAACACGTCGGACGCGACGGCCGCCATGTCGTAGTCACCCGAGATCACCCCGAGAATGGACTTGTCATGACCGCCGGACATGATCGGCGCATAATCCTCCCCCGGACTCAGGCCTTCGCCCGGGAAAAGCGCGCGCGGCGCCAGGTGCCCCGAGTTCGAGAACGCGGACGCGTGCGCCACGCGCCGCCCCTTGAGATCGGAGAGGGTCTTGAACGGGGAGTCCGCGCGAACGATGGCAATCAGATTGTAGCCGCGCACCGCATTGCCGATGCCTTTTGCGGCAAAGGGAACGGCGCCGGCGCGGTTAACGGCCTCGACCGTCGGTCCGGTCGAAAAGCCGGCGAAGTGGAGCCGCCCGGAGCGCATGGCTTCGATCTCCGCCTTGCTCGACTGCACCGGGTAATAGACGATCTGGCGACCGAGACAGGCGCCGAGATGGGTGGTGAAATCCTTGAACAGGCTGGCGTAGATGGCCGGCTCCTCGATCGGAGCATAGGCCCAGACGAGCGTCTGCGGATCCCGCCATTTCGAAGGGTCTGTCGGCGCATCGGCAACGAAGTCCTTGTCGGCGTCGCAGTAGCGCTCGTCGAGATCGGAGCTTGTCCCGCAACCGGCTTTCGCCGTTGTCGACACGGGCAACAGCAGCACGCACGCCAATGCGAGGCCGGCCAAAAACAGCCTGTGCGCGTTCATGTCTACCCCTCCCCGAAGCTCCGCTCTCCCGGCGAAAGCTTCATAGTTCTCATCTGCTTTTGATCTGTGTATGGGAGTATCACTGTCACAATCCTGTCACCTGGAAACGCGATGCGCATTCTCCTGATCGAAGACACCCCAGACATCGCCTTTGCCATTTCCATGCGCCTGGAAAAGGAAGGCTACGAGGTCACGACCGCGTTCGACGGCGCGGAAGGGGAGCGGCTCGCCCTCAACGCCTCGCACGATCTGGTGATCCTCGACATCAACCTGCCGAAGCGGGACGGCTTCGCCATCCTGAGTGCCATGCGCCAGGGTGGGCTGACGCGTCCCGTCATCGTCATCACCGCCCGCAACCAGGTGGCCGACAAGGTCGACCTGCTCGAATTAGGCGCTGACGACTATCTGGTCAAACCCTTCGACCTGCACGAGCTCGTCGCGCGCATTCGGGCCGTCTCCCGCCGGCACCTGGGGGCTGCACAATCGGTTCTGCGCTTGGGCTCGATCTCCATCGACCTTTCGGCCCGCGCGGTGATGCTCGAAGGCCGCCCGCTCGACCTCGGCCGCCGCGAATTCGACGTGCTGGAGGCCCTGGCGACCCGCGCCGGCACGACAGTCAACAAGGAGCAGTTGGTCGTAAAGCTCTTCGGCTATGAGGACACGGGCACGCCGAATGCCGTCGAGTTGCTGGTTTCCCGGGTGCGCCGAAAGCTCGAGGACTGCGACATCGAGATCGTCACGCATCGCGGCGTGGGCTACATGCTGCGCCAGCGTACCGGGAGCGGCGCAAGCGGTGCGGTCTGATTACTCGATCGAGCGCCGCATCCTGTTCAGCGGCGCTGCCCTGCTCATCATCATCGGGCTTTTTCTGTTCTGGATGGTGCGCTGGAATGCCCACAACGCGGCCGAAGAAGCCTTCGACCGGGTGCTTGGCGCGGCCGCACTTTCGATTGCCGACACGGTCTCTATCGAAGACGGCACCGCAAGCGTCGACCTGCCGCATTCCGCCTTCGCCATCCTCGGCACATCCCGGCTCAATCGCATCTTCTACCGGGTGGCGGCCCCGGACGGCACGATCATCACCGGCTCGCCGATCCTCGGCCTGGAGATCCCGCACGGCACGGGACCGCAGTTGCGGCTGGCCGACAGCACCTACAGGGGCGAGCGGATCCGCATCGCCGCCGTCGCCCGCTACAGCACCGACGCAGCCGGCGGCGGCTGGGTCGACGTTCTCGTCGGCGAGACCCGCGAGGCGCGCGATCAGCTTGGGCTGCACCTGACCTTCAATGCGGCCCTTCCTGCGATCGCCGTTTCCGTGCTGGCATTCCTGCTGATCTGGCTGGCGGTCCGCCAGGCTTTCGCACCGCTGAGAACAGTCGAGGCCGATTTGCGCCACCGAGCCTCGTCTGATCTGAGCCCAGTCTCCGGCCCGATACCAAGGGAGGTGAGCGCACTGATCTCGGCGCTGAACGACTTCATGGGCCGACTCGATTCCGTGCTTGTCGGCTTAAAGAGCGTGACGGCCGACGCCGCCCATCAGTTGCGCACGCCATTGACCGCCTTGCGCGCACTTGCAGAACTTTCGATCGACGAAGCGCCGGCGGGCAGATTGCGTGACATTCTCGGCCGCATCCACGCCAACTCGGTCAATGCCAGCGTTCTCGCAAACCAGCTTCTGTCGGATGCAAGCACGCTGCACGGCATCGAATCGCGCCTGCGCGAGACCCTCGACATGCGCCTCGTTGTGCGGGAGGCCATCCGTCGCCTGCAGGCCGAAGGTTCCTATCCCGCCCTCGACGACATGCTCTCGCTTAACCTGCCCAACAACGCCGTCGAGATCGAGGCAGAGGCCGTCAGCCTGCGCGAGATGATACGCAACATCGTCGAAAACGCGCTGGTGCATGCGCCGGGATCTATCGAGGTCACCGTGACGGAGGCGGATCGCCTGGTCCGTTTCGTTGTTTCCGATCGGGGGCCCGGAATTCCCATGGAGATGCGCAAGCAAATGTTCGAACGCTTTTCCCGGGCCGACAGCAGCAAGCCGGGCTCCGGCCTTGGGCTCGCCATTGCCAGAACCGTCGCGGAAGCCATGGGCGGCAGCATCGGCCTCGACGATCGGGATGGAGGCGGGTTGTCGGTCGCGGTTTGCCTGCCCAAGGGAGGAACCCCGGCATGATCGCTCGGTTCACGCTCATGCTTCTCGCCGTGCTCTTTGCCGCATCGGCGCCGGCGCGGGCCGCTCCGGAACGGCTGACCATCGTCGGGGTCGATGCACAGCCGACGATGCAGCCGCTGCTCGACGCTCTTCGGGCCGACATGCCACACACGAAGGGCCAGTACAGGCAGGCGCGGCCGAGCCAGATCATTTCGCGGCTGCTGGCGGGCGTCGACGATGCCGACCCGATCGACGTGCTCGTGCTGCCGACGCCGGATCTTGCCGTTTACCTCGCCAACGAAGGCAGTGTCTCGCGGCATGGCGCTTCGGCGGTCAAGCACCGGCCGCAGCAGCAGGCCCACTGGCGCAGCGAAGTCTTCAGCATCGGCTACGACCCGGCGGTCTTTGTCGTGCGCAAGGGCGCACTGGCACCGTCCG
This sequence comes from Ensifer sp. NPDC090286, assembly GCF_044769565.1. Taxonomy (NCBI): domain Bacteria; kingdom Pseudomonadati; phylum Pseudomonadota; class Alphaproteobacteria; order Hyphomicrobiales; family Rhizobiaceae; genus Ensifer; species Ensifer sp. NPDC090286. The sequence goes on from NZ_JBIVYF010000008.1 coordinate 134,368, forward strand.
ACGTCCCGCGCACCCGAACCGAGCTTGCGCGTACGCTGGAGCAGAACCGCGCGCGCCTGCTGCGCCGGGTCGGGCTGGTCAACATCGGCATCGACGATGTCAGCTATGCCTTCGCCTCGCAGGAGGCGCTTCGATCGCCGCTCTTCTGGCGCATATCCCGTGCTGTCGGTGCATCGCAGGCCCGCATATTCGACAGCAACGAGGAACTGCTGCAGGCGATGGCGGAAGGCCGCATCGACATCGGCTACAACGTGCCCCTGTCCGCCGTGCGCAAATGGATGAGCAAGGCCGCATCGATCGAGATGGTGATCCCTGAAGACTACGTGCTGGCGCTGCCCTGGACGGCATTGATCCCGGAGAAGGCGCGCAATCGCTCGACCGCCGGCGATGTGGTCGATTTCCTGCTTTCCGACCGCGCCGACAGCGCGCTCGAACAGGTCGGCCTGACCCGGTCGCGCGACCTCGACACGATGAAGAACGTGCAATTCATCGAATTGGGACCGGAGCTGCTCGTCTATCTCGACGCCGTCAAGCGCAGCCGATTCCTCGACACATGGTTCCAGCTCGTCATCCAGGACTGAATGGCGAGGCGTTGGGGCGACGCTCGCACGGCCTATGACTTCGCCGCAGCCAGGAGGGCGCTCGCCAGCTTGCGGACCGCCCCCTCGATCTCGCCTGGCGTATAGGCCGCAAACCCCATGAGAAACCCGGGCTCGGGCTTGCCGCCGGCGTAAAGCGCCGACAGTCCCATGATCTCGATCCCCACACGTCGCGCGGCATCGACGGCTACGGCCTCCGAGATCACGCCCGTCAGTGCGCACGGCATCTGCAGGCCGCCATCGGGCACCCGTGCTTCAAGGAACTGCGGCAGATGTTTTCCGACGAGCGTCGCCAGAAGGTCGAGCCGGTCCGCATAGATGCCGCGCATGCTGCGCACATGGGCGCCGAAATGCCCACCTTCCATGAACCGCGCAAGCGTCAGCTGCGCCATCGGCGCGGAGTGTCCGTCAAGCAGCGTGCGCGCGACGGTCATCGGCTTGACCAGCTCGGGCGGCAGAACGGCGTAGCCGATCCGGAGGCCCGGAAAGAGCGATTTGGTGAAAGTTCCGATGTAGATCGTTCGGTCGTGCGGATCGAGGCCCTGCAGGCAGGCCGTCGGCTTGCCGGCATAGTGGAATTCGCTGTCGTAATCGTCTTCGATGATCCAGGCCTGATGGCGGCTGGCCCATTCGATCAGCGCCAGACGGCGATCGAGCGCCAGCGTCGCGCCGGCCGGGAACTGGTGCGAGGGCGTCAGAAACACCGCCTTGACCTTGCGTGTCTCCGCCTTGATCTGGTCGACGGCGATGCCGTGGCGGTCCACGCGGATCGGCACACATTCGAGCCCCGCCGCATCGAACGCCTTGCGTGCGCCGTAGTAGGCCGGATCCTCGATGAAGATACGGTCGCCGGGATCGAGCAGCATGTTGGCGCACAAGGTCAGCGCCTGCTGCGAGCTGGTGAGGATCAGCACCCGTTCGGCCGTGGCACGGGCGCCGCGTTCAAGGTTCACATAGTCGGCAATGGCACGGCGCAGCTCTTCGATCCCTTGCGGGTCGCCGTGAAGCAGCGCCCGTCTGCCTGTTTCCCGCAAGACCTGCCGTCCGAGGCGCTCCCAGAGTGCGAGCGGAAAACTGCGCGTCTCCGGCACGCCATGGGCGAAGGGGCGCGGCAACAGCTGCTCGCTGACGCCGCCGCTGCCGAACATGGCATTGCCGCGCCTGCTCAAGGCCGGCGCCTGGTTGAGCGACTGCGTGCGTCTTGGAGACTGGCGCCTGCCGGGCGCAAACTCCGTCACCTCGGCCACGAAGCTGCCGCTGCCGACGCGCCTGTCGATAAAGCCTTCGGCATGAAGCTGGCCATAGGCCGCTTCGATCGTATCGCGCGACACGCCGAGGGATTTGGCCAGCGCCCGCGAAGCCGGGAGCGGCTTTTTCGGCCCAAGCGCACCGTCGAGGATCAGCTGTCGGATCGCCCGCTGGATACGCCCATGAAGCGGCATGCCCGCCTGGGCGGGCTGGGCAATCCATGCCTTCACGGACTCGAGTTGCGAATGCTTGAACAAATGGTCTGGCCAGATTGAGGAAAATGGATGGGCATATCGGGCCAATGACTGGCTATTTGTCAACGCCGCTTACCAGTCCTTCCCGAAAATACAGGAGCCCGATAGATCATGACCTCCCATGTCTCCCCGTCATCCCTTCGCTTTAACGATCTTGCCCATCCCATCGTCGCGGGCCTGATCTCCGTCATCGTCAATTATGGCGGCACCTTCATCCTGGTTTTTCAGGCCGCGAAGGTGGCTGGGCTCAGCCCCGCGGTGACGGCGTCCTGGGTCTGGTCGATATCCATCGGCGTGGGACTGACAGGGCTCTGGCTGAGCTGGCGCTACCGCGAGCCGATCATCACCGCCTGGTCGACGCCGGCCGCAGCCTTTCTCGTCACAGCGCTTGCGACCACGCCCTACGCCGAAGCCATCGGCGCTTACATGATCTCGGCCTTGGCTTTCGTCGCGCTCGGGCTTTCGGGCTATTTCGAGAAGGTCATCCGGCTGATCCCGCCAGGCATCGCCGCTGGCATGCTCGCCGGCATTTTGCTGCAGTTCGGCATCGGCGCATTCGGCGGCGCAAGCGTCGACCCGTTGCTCGTTGGCCTGCTGATCGTCGCCTATGTCGTCCTGAAACGCTTCTCCGCCCGCTATGCCGTGGTGGGCATTCTCGTCCTCGGGCTCCTGTTCCTGCTCGCAGAGGGCCGGGTCGACCTGTCGGGCCTGAAGCTCGAGTTCGCGGCCCCCATTTTCACGATGCCGGAATTCTCCCTGAACGCGCTGCTTTCGGTCGCTTTACCGCTGTTTCTGATCACGCTGACCGGCCAATACATGCCGGGAATGCTGGTGTTGCGGAATGACGGCTTCAAGACCAGCGCCAACCCGATCGTCACCGCGACGGGCCTCGGCTCGCTGATCATGGCGCCTTTCGGCTCGCACGCCTTCAACATCGCGGCAATCACGGCGGCGATCGCCACCGGTAAGGAGGCCCATCAGGATCCGTCCAGGCGCTGGATCGCGGGTATCGCTGCGGGCTTTTTCTACGTGCTCGTGGGCGTGTTCGGCGTCACGCTTGCCGCCGTGTTCATGGCGTTTCCGGCAACCTTCATCACCACGCTTGCGGGCCTTGCCCTGCTTGGCACGATCGGGGGCAGCCTTGCGGCAGCGACAACCGACCCGGCCTCCCGTGAAGCGGCGCTCGTCACGTTCCTGGCCTCCGCCGCCAATATCAAGCTGCTCGGCATCGGCGGGGCCTTCTGGGGCCTGGTGATCGGCCTTGTCGCCTACATCGTTCTGAACAGCCGCCTGCCGCAGCGTCAGGGGAGCAAACTGCCTTTGAGCGAGGGCGCAGCAAAGTAACAGGATAACCGGATCCCGCCGCGTTTGGCGACCGCATCCGTGATGCGCGGCCCTATGGTGGGTCTGGGTCCGTCTCGCCGCCCCGCCCTTCCAGGAAGATCGGCAAAATCCACAACAATAAACCAAACGTTTCGGCGGATGGCGGCAAGACAGGCCGCCATCCGCCATCCACAGGCGAAGTCACAAAGTGACCATCGCTTTGGCGCGACCAAGCCTCACCGTCCTTGACGTCAAGGTCACCGCAGAACTCACGGCGAACCGCCTATGCCGTCCTCGCCGACGCCGATGCAAACGCCAGGTTGTTGCCGCTGGACAAGAGAAACGTAACGCTATAACACAACGAATGTTACGTTATTACATTATAGGAGATTTTATGTCCCGCTCCGGTTTGCCCGCGCTTTTTGCCACGACCATTCTTGCGACCCTCGCCTTTCCGTTGGCCTCCCATGCCGAGGAAGAACAGCAGCGCGAGACCTGGCGTATGTTCATTGCCGACCACACCAAGCCCGTGGTCCGCGCCATCGATCTGGAAACGGACAAGGAAATCGGCCGTTTCGACCTTGAGGGCTACGCCGCCCTTTCGCTGAGCGATACCGGGCGCACGGTCTTTGCCGTCCAGGGCGAACAGAACCTGATCCATGCCATCGACACCGGCATCGCCCTTTCCGATCACGGCGAGCACCGAGACATCGAAGTCAAGGAACCAAGGCTTCTCGAGACGACGATCCGCGGACAAAAGCCGGGCCACGTGGTTGCCCATGGTGACGATCTCGCCATCTTTTACGACCGCGGCGGCAAGTTCGATCTGCTTGGCGAAAGCGCGCTTCTGGACGGCAAGGCGGAACTCAAGGCCTACGACACGACCGCCGCACACCATGGCGTCGCGGTCTCGACCGGCAACCATCTTCTCGTTTCGGTCCCGAACCTCGAAGCCCCGGTCAAGGAAGGCGAGCTTCCTCCTCGCCTGGGTCTGCGCGTCCTCGACAAGGAAGGCAAGCAGGTCGGCGATGTCGCAACCTGCACGGGGCTCCACGGTGAAGCAACGTCCGCACGTCTGGTCGCCTTCGGTTGCGCCGAGGGTGTCCTGGTCGCGCGTCCGGGCGGGCTCGACGGCCCCAAGCTCGAGATGCTCGCCTATGGCGACAAGCTGCCGGAAGGCAAGGTCTCGACCCTGCTCGGCGGCACCTCGATGCAGTTCTTCCTTGGGAACTACGGAGAGGACAAGGTGGTGCTGATCGACGCCGACGCGAAGGAACCCTACCGCCTCGTCGAACTGCCGCTGCGGCGGGTCGACTTCATCCTCGATCCGGCAAAGTCACGCAACGCCTACGTCCTAACGGAGGACGGCAAGCTTCACCTGCTCGACGTCGTGGATGGCGTGATCACCAAATCGGAGACCGTCACGGAACCTTACAGCAAAGACGGTCACTGGCGCGACGCAAGGCCCCGCCTGGCCGTCGCCGGCAACCACCTCGCCATCACCGATCCGCGCCAGAGCCTGGTGCGCCTGATCGACACGGATACCCTGAAGGAAACCCGCACGATCGCAGTCGAAGGACAACCCTTCGCGATCGTCGCAGCCGGCGGATCGGGTGCAACCCACTAGGAAATACAGGCAATAAAGTCTGGGCGCCGGCCGAAGGGCCGGTGCTCATCAGCAGGTGAGCCGACTGAATGCCCATGATCGCTTGGCCTTTGCTCTCGAAGGGCCGGCACCCTCTCCAACTGCCCGATCGAAGAGCGCCGACCCGCCGCCCAGAAAGTGCTCGTCCGGCACAAGTGAGACTTCGAACAAATGTCGATGTCTCTAGAGACGCCAGTCGATCAAGCGCGACTGTTCGGCGTGGTCGATCGCCACACCCGACCGCAGTGCCACCGGAGAGTGATCTCCCCACCCGCTCTCCCAGCAGCTTAAGAAGCAAGACCAATGCTCGGCGAGCATTCACGAGTGCCTGGCGCCACACCCACCCGCCAGCTTCAGCGCGCCGACCACAGGCGGATCACGCACGAGAAACACGATGAGGCCGTATCGCTCCCGGATCAGGCGGCTCACATGGCTGAAGAACCGGGCCTGGCTTTCCAATAGGCCGCCTCCGGCAAAAACCGGGCCGGGTGCCCCACGCCGGTGAAGCCTGCCGACCAGATCTGCAAGACTGGACGCTCCGTCCTCCAGAACGCGCCCGGCGATCCTGGAGCCACGTGCTGCAACCTCGAAGATCGCCGGTACGTGGCATGCCAGGGAAGCCGCAGACGGCGCCTCCGCCAACCGCTCGTTCGCGCGCAGAAGTCTTGGGATCGTCAGGCTCTCCATCAGCGCCTGCGAAAGCTGGCGATCCGGCATTCCAAGATCCTCGGCGGCGAGTGCCTCCTGAAGGGCGCGCCGAACCAAACCGGCCCCGCCGCCGTCATCGCCAATGAGCCATCCCCAGCCGCCGGCCGATATCAGCGTGCCGGCGCGGTCTCTCGCGACAGCAATGGACCCCGTTCCGGCAATGAGCGAAATGCCTCGCCCATGGCCTGCAGCCGCAAGCAGCTCTGCGTCGTTCACGACCCGGATGTTCCACCCCGTCACATCACGAAGCGCGGTCTCGCAACGGCGGAGTGCCTGTTCGTCGTTGCAGCCGTTCGCCCCCATGACAACCTTCGACGGCGTAACCCCATCGAAGGTCGCCTCCACGAGGCGCTTCAACCGAAGGCAATCCTCGTCGGAGTAGCTGGCGTGCCTCCAGGCAACCGTCGAAACCTGATGATCGGCCCGAAGGACTCCGTCGTGAGCGATCATCCAGCGCGTCTTGGTGCCGCCGACATCGATGCCTAGAGCGACTTCGGGCGCCCGCATCAGATCTGTTGCCCGAGGCTTGCACCATCGCCGACGGCAACGACACCCCCGATGATCACCGACTTCACGTTGAGATCACGGTCGAGCACCACGAAGTCCGCCATCTTGCCCGTCTCGATGCTTCCGATGTCGCCGGCAGCGCCAACCAGTTCCGCCGGCGTCAGCGACGCCATCCGAATGACCGAAGGCAGATCGCGTCCGACGGCATGCGCCATCGTTCGAACCATCCGGTCCATCCCGTGCATGGAACTTGCAAGGCTTCCATCGGCGCCTCTGACCGAATTGCCGTCGCTGAACACCCAGGTGCCGTCATCTTCCGAGCCGAACCTGTACTTGCCGGGAGGCGCATCCATGGCGCGGTTCGCGTCCGTAACCAGGCAGGTCCTTTGCGGGCCGATCATCTCGAAGGCGAAGCGCAAGAGATCGTCGGAGAGATGGATGCCATCAGCGATCACCTCGGTGCTCATCTCGTCGTTCATGAGAACATATTGTTCCATGCCCGCCTGCATCGGCGTGCCAAAGCGCTGCCGCAACGACGACACGGAGCTCATTGCGCACCAAAAGTGATCGACATGCCGCATGCCAAGCGCGAACGCCGCCTCCAACTCGCCCCATGCCGCATTCGAGTGGCCGCAGGTGATGAAGCAGCCTTGCTGGCGCGCGAACTCGAAAAACTCGAGCGCGCCTGGCAGCTCGGATGCGCATGTCGCGATCCGGACGATCTCCTTGGTCAGGAAGTATTCGTACTCTTCCCGAACGGGATCCCGGCGGCCTTCCTTAGAATGGACCCCAACCTTGTCCTCGGCGAAATAGGGACCGTAGAAGTGCACGCCGGCGATCCGGGCACCATCCGAGGGCAACCAATTCGAATGCACGTTTTCGCACGCTTTGATCATCGCATTGAGTTGCTCGAACGATCCGGTGGTCGTTGTCGGGAACACCGAGGTGGTGCCATGTCGCGCATGGGCGCGATTGACCGCCCTTACCGCTTCAGCCGTGCCATCCATGTAGTCTGCGCCCGCGGCCCCATGGATGTGGATATCGACAAAACCAGGGCAAATAAAGTGATCGGACATGTCGAGTACGGTCGCGGTCTCGCCAATTTCCCAATCGGCCGCAACGTTCGCAATGCGATCACCGCGGCATTCGACCACCGCGTTTTCCAGAACCCTGTTCGGGAGGACGACATTTCCTTTGATAGCCAAAGCGCTCATCACATAATCCTTGTTGAGATCTTGTGATTCCTGTATATGCACGAATACGTACAATCGTGCAATCTGGATGGAGCAAAGAAATTGGAATCGACCCCGGACGAGCGCCGTAAATTCATTCTTGCTGAACTGCAGTCAAAGGGCCGACTTTCCACCGCCGACTTGGCAGAGCGCTTCTCGCTGTCGGAGGACACGGCACGGCGCGATTTTCGGGAACTCGCAGCCGACGGCCTGATCAAGCGCGTTCATGGCGCTGCCCTCCCGGTGACGCCCGGTGAACAACCCTTTCAGGGGCGATACAAGATTGCCAGGGACGTAAAAACGAAGCTTGCACGCATCGCCGCCGAGATCGTTCTGCCCGATCAGATCATCATGATCGATGGCGGGACCACCAATCTCGAGCTTGCCAAGCATCTGCCACTGGACTTGAGGGCAACAGTCATCACCAACAGCCCAACCATTGCGACGGCGACAGCCGAACACCGAAACCTCGAGGTCATCCTCCTCGGCGGGGTCTTCGACAAGCGGAGCCAGATGACCTTAGGCGCGCGTGTCCTCGAGCAGATCCACGCCCTGAGCGCGGACATCTGCTTTATCGGCGTTCATGGTCTCCATGAGGAGTACGGACTGACCACCGCCGGCTATGACGAAGCGGCGGTCAAAGCCGCGATGCTGCAGGTGTCTGCCGAGGTGGTCGCGATCGCGACACCTGACAAGATCGGAACCGTCGGCGCCTACAAATTTGCCCCGCTCTCGGCGGTCGATGTTCTGGTGACCGACCGCAGTGTCCGCGACAACCCGACTCTGGAGAAAGTCAGCGCCAAGGTCTTGACGGACTGACCCTTGCTGCATCGGTGGCGGCGATCCGAATAGTGGAAATCCAGCGTTGCCTGCACATAGCCGCAAGTGTGCGAAAGCGGCGTTGAAAGATCAGATCACGTGTTTTTCACAAGGTAGTCGCGCAATCTGTTTTTCAAGCTCTGAACGACCTTTGGGTGGCCCAGGAATTCGGCAATGGACATGAGGGCCCATTGCTGGCCCTCGTCGCCGAATCGTATCGACCCGAAGCCATCTTCAAGCTCGGCAACGAAGAAATAGCTTCCGGGCTCCGTCGGGGTGGCGGCTGGATAGTGCTGTTCCCACACGATCCACTTCGGATCGATCACGATGTCGAATTCTTCGCGGGTCTCCCGGATTGCGCACTCCAGCGGACTTTCATCCTCTTCGCGCCCACCGCCGGGGAGGTCCCACATGTCCGGAAACGGAATTTCCGGCTTGTTGTCACGCTGATAGGCGATCAATTGCCCTTGGTGGAGCAAAGCGATTTTTGCGCCTTTGAAAGGAATGGAGGTCACCTAATAATCACTTCTCAATCTCGTCCAGCGAACCCGTCGCCGACACTAAACTACAGCGCGAGATCGTCGTCGACGCAAGCCTGCTAGCGAGCTCAACCCATCTCCAACACCACACCGTCTCAGGGCATTGGATCGCGCATCCAGTTTGCGCGGCCCTTTCCCATCCTTTTGCCCGATCCGTCATTTTAAGGCTGCCTTAAGGTAGCGGCTTGATCGCTCCGCCCTCGTATGAAGACGAGGACGCAAGAACGATGCGGAAAGCAAGTCTGCTGGCACTGGTTTGGGTTTTGATTGCGGCGATCCTGCCGGCCCGGGCGCTCGAAGCGCCCCTGCCGATGGATGAGGCCTTCGTGCCTGCAATCGCCAGGCAGGACGACGGCCGGCTGGCGATCACATGGAGGATCGCCGACGGTTACTATCTCTACAGGGACTTCCTGGCAGCAGAAGATGAGGGCAAGCAACCGATCGTCCTGCAGACCGAACCGGGCACGGTCAAGGACGACCCAGGCTTTGGCACGACCGAGGTCTATTATCGGAGCGCTTCGGCCTGGGTCGCCGATGCGCCTCGGACCGTTCGCCTCACCTATCAGGGCTGCCAGGATGGTGGGCTGTGCTATCCGCCGACAACGCGGACAATCGATACCGCCGCGATGACCATCAGCAAGCCGGTGGGTGGCTTTGCCTTTGCACCTGCCAAGGACGCACGCCCCGTGGAAGCACCGGATACAGGGTTTTCCATCGCAGCTGACGCCGGCGAGACGGCGGTCGATCGGCTGATGACCGGGGGCGGGCTTGCGCTGCTTCTTGCCGGCTTCCTCGGCTTCGGACTGCTGCTCGCCTTCACGCCCTGCGTCTTCCCGATGTATCCGATCGTCGCGGCCATGCTCGCGCGAGAGGGAAAGGGACTGACCGCAGGACGCGGTTTCGTGCTCGCATCCGCCTATGTGCTGGCTCTGGCATCCGCCTTCGGTCTCCTTGGCATCGCGGCCGCATGGTCGGGGCAGAACCTGCAGATCATGCTGCAATCGCCCGTCGCAATCGGCGTGGTCGCGGCACTGTTCGTGCTGCTGGCGCTCTCCAGCTTCGGGCTCTTCGAGGTCAAGCTGCCGGCAGCGATCGGCAACCGCCTAAGCGGCGGCCGGCAGAAGGGCGGTTCGGTCGGTGCTGCCGCCCTGCTCGGTCTTTCCTCCGCCTTCCTCATCGGCCCTTGCGTCACCGCGCCGCTCGCCGGCGCTCTCCTCTACATTGCCCGGACCGGTGACATTGCGGTCGGCGCACTCGCCCTTTTCGCGCTTGGACTTGGCAAGGGCATTCCGCTGATCATCATGGCAACGATCGGCGGCCGGGCGTTGCCGCGCACCGGCGCGTGGATGGAACGTGTCCGGCACGTCTTCGGCTTTGCCTTTCTGGGAACGGCGATCTGGCTTGTGACGCCACTGGTGCCGGAGCGATTCCTCCTCCTGCCCTGGGCCGTGCTGGCCCTTGCTTTCGGCATCTACGCGGGCGCTTTCGACGGGCTGCGCCCGACGCGCGGCTATGGCGTGCTGGCGCGCTTGACCGCTGTCGTCTCGCTCATTTGGGGCAGTCTCCTGCTGGTGGGCTTCGGCCTTGGAGCCAGCGATCCGCTCACTCCGCTCGGTCCGCTCAAGGGGGCAGCGAGCGTTGGGCAGACGGCCACCATTCAGAAGTCGGACTTTACCAAGGTCGGCTCGGCCGGTGCACTCTCCAGCCTTCTCGACACCGCAGCCGCCGACAGGCAACCGACCCTGGTTTATGTCACCGCGGACTGGTGCGTCACCTGCCGCACGATCGAACGCTCCGTGCTGACGGCGCCTGATGTCGTTGCCGGCCTCAACGGCGTCCGGCTGGCAAGCCTCGACGTCACCACCCTCGATGCGGAGAACGGCGCGCTGATGCGCTCACTTGCCGTCGTCGGCCCGCCGACCATGATCTTCTTCGACCGCAGCAAGGAGGAGGCGCCCGGTACGCGCCTCGTCGGCGAAATCACGGCCGGCTCGCTTGCGGAGGCGGCACGGATCGCCAAGGGTGGTGCGCAATGAACGCCATCGCGATTGGTCCCTTCGCCTTCTCTGCCGATCGCTTTTCGGTGATCGTCGGCCTGGTCGTGTTCATGCTGATCGGTTCTCTCCTTGCTGCGCGCGTCGACAACCGGCTTGGCAACTTTACGACGGCGGCCACACTTTTGGGCGTTGTCGGCGCGCGGGCGGGGCATGTGCTCGCCCATGCCGAGAGCTTCCTGCAGGAGCCGTTGCGCGTTCTCGCCATCTGGCAGGGCGGCTTTTCCCCGACAGGCGGCCTCCTCGGCGTTCTCCTCGCCGTGGTGATCCTCTGGCGAAGAGCACCAAAAGCCGCACCTTGGGCGATCTTGCCGCTCGCTGCCGGCCTCTTCGTCTGGGTCGTCGTTACAACACTCACCGATAGCGGCGCGGCACCCCGTGCGCCGGAAACGTCCTATGCTGTGCTCGCACGGGACGAGACCCTTGCCATCGCCGAGCGCAAGGGCCGGCCGGCGGTTCTCAATCTCTGGGCAAGCTGGTGTCCGCCCTGCCGGCGGGAAATGCCGATGATGGCGGGGATGGCGGAAGGCAATCCCGAGGTCGACTTCCTCTTCGCGAACCAAGGCGAAAGCCGCGCTGCGATAGAATCCTATCTGCGCCAAACCGGCGTCGACCTGGAAACCATCCTTCTCGATCCTTTCTCGGACCTATCCCGGCACTACGGCGCGATCGGCCTTCCCGCCACACTTTTCATCAATCCGGACGGTACGCTCGCCGCGACACATCTCGGCGAAATCTCGCGCGAGGCAATCGCCGAGCGGCTCGCCGCCTTTTCATCTGAGGACAGGAAGCAGACAGAATGATTGCTCCAGCCTTTCCGACTTCCGCCGTTTGCCTGCGCGGCATGGTCCTTGCCATCGCCACACGCGCCGTCGCTTTCGGCGTCACCCCATTCGCACAGGGAGAAATCTGATGCTCACCCGCAGAACCGTTCTGACCGCCACGGTCACGACCGCCGCCGCCGTGCTTGTCGGAGGCCTACCATCCTTCGCCCAGCAATTGAGTAAGGAGGAAGTGTTTTTCGACAAGGACGCGCCTGTCCTCGGCAATCCGAAGGGCGATGTCACGATCGTCGAATTCTTCGACTATCAGTGCCCCTACTGCAAGAAAGTGCATCCGACGGTCGAAAAGGTGGTCAAGGCCGACGGCAACGTGCGGCTCGTGCTGAAGGACTGGCCGATCTTGGGCGAGGCCTCTGTCTTTGCCGCGCAAGCGGTGCTTGGAGCCGCCCAGATCGGCAAGTACCAGCCGGCGATGGAAGCACTGATGAAGACCAAGGCGAGGCTGTCGCAGGACGACATCGAGAAAGCGCTGATCGGCGCAGGTCTTTCGATGAAAGAGCTGACCGCAGCCGTGAACACGCATAATGCCAAGATTTCCGGACTGCTCGACCGCAACTACAGCCAGGCACTCGCCTTCAATTTCGCTGGCACGCCATCCTTCGTCATCGGCTCGGCGATCATTCCCGGCGTTCTGGATGAAAAAGGACTGAAGGACGCCATCGCCAAAGCGCGGGGCTGAAGCGCGAACGTGGTGCGCTTACCAGACGCGGCTACAAATGCGGCCAGGGGCCGATTGCGTGCGAGATGACCGATTGAAAGGGTCGCGCGCCGAGAGGTTCGGCCGGGTTAGTTCGCCGACCGCTCCACATGGACCAAGCCACCTCATAGGCCATAGGCCGCCTTGCCGCGGCCTATCTGAGTGAAGACATCCTTAAGCGGAGAATTTCACCGTTACGCCGCGCTGCCGAAAGTATGCCTGCATCAGCTTCCGTCCGGAACGGTTGTTTTGCACGAGCCTGGTCGGATCGAAGACGGCCTCTTTCAAACCAGCCCGCGTCAATGCTGCCTTGAGCGTCGCGATATGAAGATCGATGTCGGCATTGTCTGCCTGCAGCGATGCGTAAATGCGATCTGTTGCCTCTGCTACGGTCGGTTCGCTCACTCTACACTCCTGTTGCTGTCTGCCGGCGTTCGGCACGCCTCTCGGCTTGGCCCTATTTGCTGGCGCCGCCAACGTCAATCGCGAGACGGCAAAATGTGCTTCCGGAAGAGCGCAACAAGGCCGTGGAGCAGGTTATCGAAGGTGCCGGTTTGACGCCTCGACGAAGGCTTCGAAAACGCGAGCGCCCGGATGGCTGTCCGCATCCAGCATTTCAGGGTGCCATTGCAGCCCCATGGCAAAGGTCTGCGAGGCGACCTCGATCGCTTCGACCACTCCATCGGGGGCTCGGGCAGTCACGGTCACGGCATCGGAGACCTCGACGATCGCCTCACGATGAAACGTGTTCACGGCGAATGTTTCGACGGCAAGGATCTCGGCCATTCTGGTGCCGGCGACGATGCTGACGTCATGCGAGAAATTGGCCTGGTCGTGATTGAGCGCGCCGGGCCACGACGAATGGACATCGGAAACCATCCGGCAACCGTTGAGGCAGCCGAGCATCTGCATGCCGTTGCAGATGCCGAGCACCGGCTTGTCGCGCGCAAGGAAGCTCTCCATCAATGCCATGTCGACGGCCAGTCGATCCGAGGACGGATACTGGGATTGGTCACCTTCGACATACCAGCTTTTCGGGAAGTTGATGCGGCCGCCGACGCTTAGGAACCCGTCAAACTCCTCGACGACCTGGTCGACGATGTCAGGGATATAGGGAATGCCGAAGGCAAAGGCGCCGGCGCGGCGCAGAGCGGAGAAGTAGTTTCTCGAGACGTCATAGCGCCCGCCACCCGCACTGGTGTTTTCATCCATGATCACGGCGATCTTCGGCATGCGTTTCATTGGCTCATCCTAGATTTCAAAGATTCCACGTTCGGACATCGAGCAACCTAGCCCATCTTTACCGCAGGGCGGAACGGGGCTTCGCTCAACACATGCCATCGGTTAGGCCACAGCCATCCGAACCCGATGGTTTCGGCCGATCTCGATCAGCTCGGATCGCACGGGGGCAGTAAAGACATCCGGCGCGGTGCTGCCATCGGAAACGAAGCTGCGGCCGGCAAGGTGCGGCACGGCGGCGTCGCCCGCCTGCCTCGCCGCCGGCTTCAGTGCCGCATCCGGATCGGGAATGGCGGCAATCAGCCGGCGCGTGTAGGGATGAGTGGGTGCTTCGAAAATCTCGCGCCAGCCGCCCTCTTCCACGACTTCGCCGAAATACATCACCAACACCCGGTCGCTCATATGCTCCACCACGCTCAGATCGTGGCTGATCATCAGATAGGACAGGCCGAGCTTTTCCTGAAGGTCGAGCAGAAGATTGATGATCTGCGCACGGATCGACACATCGAGGGCAGAGACCGGTTCATCGAGCACGACGATTTCAGGCTCGAGGATCAGCGCGCGGGCAATACCGATGCGCTGACGCTGACCGCCGGAGAATTCGTGCGGATAGCGCCCGGCCTGTTCGGGCGTCAGGCCGACATTCTTCAGCATCGCCTCGATGCGGCCCTCGATTTCCGAGGCGGCGGCAACACCGTGCAGGCGCAGCGGTGCAGCGAGCGAAGTGCGCACGGACTGGCGCGGGTTGAGCGAGGCATAGGGATCCTGGAAAACCATCTGCACCGCCTTCGCCCGGTCCATCCGGTGCGGCGCGCCAGGCCCCGCCAGCGGCTGACCGCGATAGCGGATCATGCCCTCGGTCGGTTCCTGCAGGCCGAGGATGGAGAGCGCCGTCGTCGACTTGCCGCAACCGGACTCGCCGACGATCGACAGGCATTCGCCCTTGGCGAGCTCGAAGCTGATGCCGTTGACGGCGTGGAGCGTACGTCGTCCTTTGCCGAGCAGACCACCGCCGGAAATCGGGAAACGGACGTGGAGATCGTCCACCTCTAGCAGCGGAGCGGTCATGGCTGGCTCCCTTCCATTTCACGGGGCGTGATGAAGCGGCTTTCCGTCAGCTTGGAGCGGTCGTCGATGATGCTGTCGATATCGACGAGCCGCTGCCGCCCCTGTTCGCTGCGGCTGCCAAGGCGCGGCAGAGCGCCGAGCAGGCCGCGGGTGTATTCGTGCTTCGGGCTTTCAAAGAGCGCCCGCGTCTCGTTCTCCTCGACGAGGCAGCCCGAATACATCACCCCGACGCGCTGGCAGATGCTGGCGATGACGCCGAGGTCGTGGCTGATGAAGAGAACGGCCGTGCCGCGTGCCGCACAGAGTTCCTTGATCAGGCGCAGCACCTCGGCCTGCACGGTCACGTCGAGGGCCGTCGTCGGCTCGTCGGCGATCAACAGGTCCGGACTGCAGGCAAGCGCCATCGCGATCATCACCCGCTGGCGCAGTCCGCCGGACATCTGGTGCGGGTAGTTCTTCGCACGCCGATCAGGATTGGGCACGCGCACGTTCCCGAGCGCCTCGACGGCGAGCTTTTCGGCTTCCGCCCAGCTTTTTCCCTGATGCAACACGAACATCTCGGCGATCTGTCGCCCGACCGTCGAAAGCGGGTTCAGCGCCGTCATCGGCTCCTGGAAGATCATGGCGATACGGTTGCCGCGCAGCCGCCGCATCTCACGCTTCGGCAGTGCCAGCAGGTTCTGCCCCTTGAACAGTATCTCACCGCCGGTGACGGCGAGAGGCCGTTTCAGAAGGCCCATGACGGCAAGCGATGTGACCGATTTTCCGGAACCGGATTCGCCGACGAGGCCATAGGCTTCGCCGGGCATGATCTGGAAGGAGACGCCCTTCAGCAGCGGATGGTGGCTGGAACGGCCGAGCGAAACGCCAAGCTGGAGGTCCTTGATGTCGAGAAGCGGCGCGGTCATGGCTTGCGCGTCCTCATATGCGGATCGAGGCTGTCACGCAGTCCATCGCCGAGGAGGTTGAAGCCGAGCACCGAAAGAAAGATGGCAAGGCCGGGAAAGAGCGCCGCCCAGGGGGCGAGCTGGATAAGTTGGCGGGCATCGGTCAACATCGAACCCCAACTCGGAAACGGCGGCTGGATGCCGAGCCCGAGGAACGAGAGCGCCGCCTCAGACAGCACCGCCGACCCCATGCCGAGCGTCGCCATGACGAGGATCGGCCCCATCATGTTCGGCAGGATTTGCGTGAACATGATGCGCAGGTCGCCATAGCCCAGCGTCTGGGCGGCCTGCACGTAGCCCTGCGATTTCAGCGACAGCGTCGAAGACCGGGCGATGCGGCAGGTCCAGCTCCAGTTGGTGAGGCCGAGCGCGATCAAAAGCGACGGCAGCCCGGGGCCGAGCACCGCCATCACGGCAAGCGCGAAGATCAGTGAGGGGATCGCGAGCATGACGTTGGTCAGGCCGTTGACCAGGTCGTCCCACCAGCCGCCCCAATAGCCGGCCGTCATGCCGAGCGTGACGCCGATGATCGAGTTGATCACCTGCGACACGATGCCGACGGTCAGCGAGATCTGCGCGCCGTAGAGAATGCGGGTATAGACGTCACGTCCCTGCGCGTCCGTGCCGAACCAGAAGGTGGCGTCCGGCGGCAGTTCGGAATTCATCAGGTCCGCATCGAGCACCGGGTCGAAGGGTGCGATCCAATGGGCAAGGAGACCGGCGAAGATGACCAGCGCCGTCAGCGTCGCACCGAGCCAGAAGTTGAAGCCGAGGCGCATGGGCGTCACTCCTGCTTGATGCGCGGATCGATCGCGGCATAGACCAGATCGACGGCGGTATTGATGATCAGGAACCACAGCACGATGACGAGGATCGTGCCCTGCACCACGGGAATGTCGCGGATCGCCACGCTGTCGACCAGGAGCGAACCGATGCCGGGCCAGGCGAACAGCTTTTCGATGACGACCGCCTGGCCGATCAGCGAGCCGAACTGCAGGCCGACCGTGGTGACGATCAGCACCAGCGCATTGCGGGCCACATGCCAGCGCACCACCTTCGCCTCGCTCATGCCTTTGGAATGGGCAGTGCGGATGAAATCGGCGTTCAACACGTCGAGCACGCCGGCCCGCGTGGTGCGCGCAAGCAGCGCCAGCGGTGTGACGCCGAGGGTCACGGCCGGCAGGATCAGGTTCTGCAACGAGCCGTCGCCATAGCCGAAACTGGGCAGCCAGTTCAGTTGCAGCGCGAAGAGGTACATCATCAAAAGGCCGAGCCAGAATTGCGGCATGGAGAGGCCCGAAACCGCGCCGATCATCGTCACGGTATCGAGGATCGAACCGGGCCTGAGTGCGGCAAGAAAACCGAGCGGCACGCCGACGACGATGGCAAAGACCATGGCGGCAACGGCCAGCTGAAGCGAGGCGCCCATGCGGTCACCGATGAGGTCGATGACCGGCTGGCGCGTGCGGAAACTGGTGCCGAGATCGAACTGCGCGAGATCCGTGACATAGGTCACGAAGCGCTCCATCAGCGGCTTGTTCAGACCGAACTCCTCGTTGAGGCGAGCGATCATCTGCGGATCGGCGGCGCGCTTGCCGTCAGCAAAGAGGCTGGCCGCGAAGGTACCGGGGACGACGGAGAAGATAACGAAGATCAGCAACGCCACCACGACGATCGTCGGGACGACCTGCAGACTGCGGCGCAGGGTAAAACGAAGCATGAGCGGTTCCATTTTGGCCACCCGGCTGGGTGGGACAACTGATGTGTGGGGCGGCCGAAGCCGCCCCGAACCTCTCAAGGGCTATTTGCGTGCGTCCGGAGCCGTGTCGTCGATCCAGATCTCGTCATAGGGCTGGACCGCCAGTTCCGTGGCGTTCGGGACAAGGCCGTGGATCCAGGGCTGGTAGGCCATGACCGCCTTGTTGTAGTTGAAGAACCAGACCGGCGCATCGTCCTGCACGATGTTGTTGGCCTGGCGAAGCAGATCGCCCTGCTTGGCCGGGTCGCGTTCCTGCTGGGCCGCCTCATAGAGCTTGTCGAAATCCGGGCTCGAATAGCTCGCGTAGTTGCAGGCCGACTGCGCCGTCTTGGAATAGAAGCAACGCAGCGCATTGAGCGGGTCGGGACCGGACAGGTTCGACCAGATGAAGGCCT
The DNA here is from genome assembly GCF_044769565.1 of Ensifer sp. NPDC090286. Taxonomy (NCBI): domain Bacteria; kingdom Pseudomonadati; phylum Pseudomonadota; class Alphaproteobacteria; order Hyphomicrobiales; family Rhizobiaceae; genus Ensifer; species Ensifer sp. NPDC090286. Next base: position 152,243 of record NZ_JBIVYF010000008.1, read on the forward strand.
GGAAGTTGTTCGAGGTCACGGCATCGCCAAGCGCCGAGCTTTCGACCGGTTTCGGCTTCACGGTGATGCCGACCTTCTTCAGCATCGGCAGGATGGCTTCGACAATCGGCACGCCCCAGCTTTCGTTCGGGCTCGCCGTCACTTCGAATTCGAAGCCATCGGCATAGCCTGCTTCCGCAAGGAGAGCCTTGGCCTTCTCAGGATCGAAGGCGTAGGGCGCCTTGTCCTTGTCGAAGGCCGGCGAAGAAAGCGGCAGCCAGCCGGAAGCCGGGTAGGCCTTGTTCTTGACGAGCCGTTCGATGATCAGTGGCGCGTTGATCGCATGGTTGATCGCCTGGCGGACGCGCTTGTCCTTGAAGGGTTCAAAGGCCGGGTTGAAGCCGATGTTGCGCGTATAGACCTCGGCGACTTCGAGCAGGTGGTCCTTGAGCGCGTCCTCACCCTGATAGGCCTGGTACTGGGTAGGCCCGAGGATGGAGACATCGATTTCCTTGTTGCGGAATGCGACGTCGCGCGCGGCGTCCTCGGCCATCAGCACGATGTTGATGCGGTCGAGATAGGGCTTGCCCTCCTCGTAGTACTTGTCGAACTTTTCGACGACGACCTGCGAACCCGGCACGTGTTCCTTGAAGACGAAGGCGCCGAGGCCGACGGGGGTCTTGGCGAAGCTCGATTCATCCTCGACATTCGACGGATAGATCACCGTGGTGTTCTGCATCAGCGGGAAGCCGGGGTTGATCGGTCCGGTATAGGTGATCTCCAGCGTGTGGTCGTCGATCTTCTTCAGACCGGAAATCTCCTCGGCCTTGCCGGCGATGAACTCATCCGCACCCTTGATGACGGCAATATAGCTTGCACCCGGGAAGGCGTTCTTCGGGTTGGCGATGCGCTTGTAGCTGTAAATGATATCGTCGGCCGTCAGCGGCTTGCCGTTGTGGAAGACGGCATTGTCGCGCAGGCGATAGGTGTGCACCGTACCGTCCTCGGACACCTCTTCCGAGCTCGCGAGTTCCAACACCGGCTTGTTCTGGATCGAATCCCAGCTGTAGAGGGCGCGGTGGATCGCCTGGGTGATGAATTCTTCCTGCGTGTTCGGGCTTGCCTGAACGTCGAGCGTGGCGAAGCTCGAGCCGTATGGGGCGGTGAAGACGAGTGTTCCCCCATGGCGCTCGCCGGCGGCAAGCGCTCCGGTTGCCACCCCGAGGCCGAGCATTGCGGCCAATGTCAATCTTTTCAGCATGCTGTTTTCCCTCTCGTGCCGTTTTCGGCTTTGTGTTGGTCAGTCCGGCAGGCCGTCAGCGCGCGTCATGCACGACGCGGCCTGCAAGCAGGGTCATCAGGCAGCGCGTGCCTGAGAGGATGGTGTCCGCCGGTGCTTCCAGCAGGTCGTTGTCGAAGACGGCAATATCGGCCCATTGGCCCGGCACCAGTTTGCCCTTCACGCCCTCGGCCTTCTGCGAATAGGCGCCGTACTCCGTGTAGGCCTGCAACGCTTCCTCGCGGCTCAGCTTCTCCGTCTCCACCATCACGGTGCCCTTGCCGGTCTTGCGCGTGATCATGGCGTGAAGGTTCGGGAAGGGGTCGGGCGAGCAGACCGGCGAGTCCGAGCCTGTCGAGGGCTTGAGGCCCATGCGCATCCAGGTGCCGATCTGGTAGGACGCCTTGCCGCGCTCATCGCCGAGCACCGAGATGTAGCTGTCGCCGAAGTCGTGGATGAAGGCCATCTGCGGCGCCGGCAGAATGCCGGCCGCCTTCATGCGCCGATCCTGCTCGGGGCTCGAGAAGCCACAATGCTCGATGCGATGACGCCGATCCGGATCGGGATTGGCGGCCAGCGCTTTTTCGTAGGCGGTGATCAACTGCTCGATCGCGCCGTCGCCGATCGCGTGGCAGGCCATCTGATAACCCCGGTCGTGGCAGGATTTGACGATCGCCTCGACGTCGGCATCCGGCAGCATCTGTACGCCGATATTGTCGGGCTCACCAAGATAGGGCTTCGACATCCAGGCGGTGCGCCCGCCGGCCGAGCCGTCGAGGAAGATCTTCACGGCACCGACGCGCAACAGGTCGTCACCCGCGCCGGAAATAAGCCCCGCCCGCCAGGAATCCTCGACGATCGAGACGCCGGGATCGCCCAGCAGCGTCAACCAGACGCGCACCGGCAAGCGTCCGGAAAGCTTGGCCATCTCATAGGCCTGGATTTCGGCAAAGCCGGCGAGTTGGCCGACTGCCGCATCCATGCAGCTGGTGATACCGAGCGACAGAAGATAGCGCCCGGCCCGCTCGATGCCGTCGATCAACTCCTTCGTCGTCACCTCGGGAATGGCCGTCTTGATGAGGTTCTGCGCGTTTTCCGCCAGGAACCCGTTGAGGCGCCCGTCCGTGGTGCCGATCACGCCGCCGTCCGGCACCGGCGTCGCCTCGGTGACACCGGCCAGGCTCAGCGCCAGCGAATTCGCGATGGCCACATGGCCGCAGGCGCGCGTCAAGAGCACGGGATGATCCGGCACGGCGCGGTCGAGCTCCTCGCGGGTCGGATGCCGGCCGACATCGAGCTTGACCTGATCATAGCCCCGCGCCCGCACCCAGGCGCCTTTCGGCGTGGCGGCGGCGCGTTCGGCGAGCTTTTCCATAAGGCCGGCAAGCGTCGGCGCGGCGGCAGGCGTCGCATCGACCCAGCCCATGGTGATGCCGGTGGAAATCAGGTGCAAGTGATTGTCGATGAGACCGGGGCTGGCAAAACGGCCTTGGAGATCGATCACCTCGGTATGCGGCCCCTTGAGGCTCGCCATCTCGGCATCGCTGCCGGTTGCCAGAACCTTGCCCTGCCAGATGGCAACGGCTTCGCTGGTCCCCTCCTCCCTGCCCCGCCAGATACGGCCGTTGTGCAGAATAAGATCAGCGTGAAGCTGGAAGGCCATTAACAATCCCCCTTTTGTTATCAGCTTGATTTCGTGAGCCTCCTCGCTGCCTCGAAATCAGAACTGTTTGCCTTGGGTGCAACGTGGAAGGTTTGTCGGGGTTTGGCTAATTCGCTTTTAGCAAAGGCTGATGCAATATCGGCATAGCGATATCTTTCCAAGGACTTATGATCCCCTCAGCTGCAACGCAGGGGAGATCTGGGAATGGAGATCAAGTGGCTGGAGGACTTCGTGACGCTTGCCGACACATCGAGTTTTTCGCGCGCTGCCGAGTTGCGCAACGTGACTCAGCCTGCCTTCAGCCGTCGCATCAAACAGCTCGAGCGCTGGCTCGGCGCAACACTGATCAACCGCGCCACCATGCCGGCGGAACTGACGTCGGCAGGCCGCAGTTTCCTGCCCATAGCACAGGAGGCAATCCGAACCTTCTATGCAGCACGCGAGTCGCTGCGCCCGTCGCACGAAGAAGGCCTCATCCGCTTTGCCGCGCTCCATACGCTGACGGTAACGATCTTCCCGGGCTGGCTCAAACTGCTGGAAAATGCAGGTGGCGCACCTCGCTGATGCCCGACCGCGGCGGCATCGAGGCCAACCTTGATGCCCTGATCGGCGACGAGGCGGATTTCTTCCTGACCTATGCGCATTCGGAGGTGCCGTTCCATCTCGACCGCGCACAATTCTCGTCGTTGACGATCGCCCATGACCGGCTGATCCCGCTCGCCGCGGCAAAGGTCTCCATCCCCGATGGCACGCTAGCGGGACTGCACATCCTCGACCGGGCCGTGGCGCAGCCGCGCCTCTCCATTCCCTATCTGAGCTACGGGTTCAATTCCTTCTTCGGTGTCGCCCTTTCGCGTCTCATGCTGCGGCGCCCGCCCTTTCGGCGTCGCACCACGCATGAAAACACGATCAGCGCAGGGCTGATGAACATGGCCATGACAGGTGCCGGCGTTTGCTGGCTGCCCGAAAGCCTTGCCCGTGACGCGATCGATGCCGGGGCTCTCGTACCCGCTTCCGCGGATCGGGGCTGGAATCTCGACCTCGAAATTCGCCTCTACCGTCACGCTGCAACGCGCAGCCGCAGGGTCGAAGATCTTTGGCAGACGGCAAAGCTCCTGCTGGAACGCGAGCCCGCCTAGACAGGCTCGCGGAAAGTCCAACACGCGCAATTCGCCGTGTCGCGGACGGTGGTCTAAATCTTGACCTTCAGCGCACGCGGATCGTAGGCCGGCGCCAGATGCACCGTCGCGGCATAACGAACGCCGGCAAGATCGATCTCGAAGCGCTCCCCTTCGAGGAAGGTTTTGTCCACGCCTCCAGGGTTTTCAAGCAGTCCGAGCGCGACCGAACGCCCGAGCGTGTGACCGTAGGCGGCAGAGCGGACCTCGCCGACCGGTTTTCCCGCACGCAGGATCAGTTCGCCGCCCCAAAGCATCGGCAACGGATCGTCGAGTGTAAGCTGCACGATGCGACGCGACGGCGTGCCCTTGGTCTTTGCAGCCACGAGCGCATCGCGGCCGACGAAGCCGTCGGGTTTTCCCAGAGCAACAGCAAAGGCAAGACCGGCCTCGTAGGGGTTGATGTCGGGTGTCAGTTCCCGGCTCCAGGCGCGATAACCCTTCTCCAGCCGCAACGCCTCAAGCGCATAGTAGCCGCAATCCATGAGGCCGAACGCGCGACCGACCTCGTGCAGCGCCTCGTAAACACCGACGGCGAATTCTGTCGGCACGATCAGTTCCCACCCGAGTTCACCAACATAGGTCATTCGGTTGGCAAAGGCCGTGGCGTAGCCGATATCGATCTCGCAAATGGTCGCGAAGGGAAAGCCCTCGTTCGAGATATCGGCCGAGGTGAGCTTCGCGAGAATGTCGCGCGACTTCGGCCCCATCAGCGCCAGGACTGCATAGGACGACGTCACGTCGGTCAACGTCACGTGGGCGTCCGCGGCAAGGTTCTTGCGGATCCAGTCCGCATCATGCACCGCTTGGGCCGAACCTGTAATCAGCAAGAAACGATCGGCGGCAAGTCGCATGACGGTCAGGTCGCTCTCGTAGCCGCCCCGGGCATTCAAGAGGCCGGTGTAGACGGAACGGCCGATCTCGCCGTCGATGTCGGCAGCGCAGATGCGATTGAGCGCTGCTGCCGCATCCCGCCCCTGGACAAGCAGCTTGGCGAAGGAGGTCTGGTCGAAAATGCCGGCAGCCTCGCGCGTCGCCTTCATCTCGCGCCTGACCGCTTGATGCCAGTTCTGCCGACCGAAGGAATACTCGGTCGCCGGGCGCTCGCCTTGTGCGGCAAACCAGTTGGCCCGTTCCCATCCCATTTTCGAGCCGAAGCAGGCGCCCTTGGCGGCAAGGCGATCGTAGAGAGGCGAGCGGCGGAAGGGGCGCGCCGTATCGAGCTCCCGATTTGGCCAGGGCATCGCATAGTGCAGACCGAGCGTTTCCTTGACGCGATCGTGCAGCCAACGCGGATTGTTGTTGAAGCCGGCGAAGCGACGGATATCGACCGGCCAAAGATCCATGGTCGGCGCGCGGTTGACGATCCACTCAGCAAGCGCCCGTCCGGCCCCGCCGGCGCTGGCAATGCCCATGGAATTGAAGCCTGCGCCGACGAAGAAGTTCTTCAGTTCCGGCGCCTCGCCGAGAATGAAGTTGTTGTCCGCAGTAAAACTCTCCGGGCCATTGTAGAACTTCTTCACTTCTGACGTCGCAAGCTGCGGCACGCGCTGCAGCGCATTGTGCATCAGGATTTCGAACTGGTCCCAATCGTCAGGCAGAAGCGCGAACTCAAAATCATCGGGAATGCCGGCCATGCCCCAGGGCTTGGCTTCCGGCTCGAAGCCGCCCATGACGAGCCCGCCGACTTCCTCCTTGAAATAGATGTATCCATCAGGATCGCGCATGACAGGCAGATCCGGATGCACGCCCTCGATGCGGCCGGTGACAATATACATGTGCTCGGCCGAGTGCAGCGGCACGGTGACGCCACACATCTGGCCGACCTTGCGCGCCCACTGCCCGGCGCAGTTGACGACGATCTCGGCGGCAATGGCGCCCCGATCGGTTTCGACGCCGGTGACGGCGCCGTTCTTGGTCGAAATACCGGTCACTCGGACGCGCTCGATCACCCGCGCGCCGCGATTGCGTGCGCCCTTGGCCAGCGATTGCGTGAGGTCTGTCGGATTGGCTTTGCCGTCGCCCGGCAGCCAGACGGCGCCAACGAGATCGTCGATCGCCATGACCGGCCAGAGGTCCTGCGCCTCCTTCGGCGAGATCACCTCGATCGCCACCCCTTGTGCACGGGCCGAGGCGGCCGTGCGTTTCAACACGGTCATGCGGTCTTGCGTGCGGGCAACCGAGAGCGAGCCGCAATTCTTCCAGCCGGTGGCAAGTCCGGTTTCGGACTCCAGCTCGCTATAGAGCTTGGTCGAGTATTTGATCAGGCCCGTCATGTTGGCGTGGCTGCGCAGCTGACCGACGAGACCGGCCGCATGCCAGGTCGTGCCACCGCTCAATTGACCCTGCTCCAGCAAAACGACGTCGTTCCAGCCAAGCTTGGTCAAGTGATAGGCGACCGAGCAGCCGATGATACCGCCACCGACGATGACGACCTGTGCGTGTGTTGGAAATTCCTGTGCCATGAAACGACCTCCCGAACCCATGGAAGGCCGCACGGTAACAAAACGCGAGCAAAGAACAAGACATAAAGTTACAAAATATTACATTTCACAATTCTGCGACGACCAAGGCTGGACCTTTGCGCTCAAGCGCCTCGCGGATCGCCTCCGGCGGATGCCGGTCGACAATCACTCCGGCCGCCGCTTCGAACCGCGGAATGCGAAGCGGAGTCAGTCGTCCGAATTTGGAACTGTCGAGGACGAAATAGGCCTTGGCCGCCGTTGCCACCATGCGCGAGCGCTGTTCGGCGCCACTGCGGGTAAAGTCGGTCACCTCGCCATCCGGCGACAATCCGCCGCCGCCCAGGAACGCAACATCGACACGGAAATGGCTGATGGCCTCGAGCGCATCGATACCGATGGCCGCTTCTTCATCCGGATCGATTTCTCCGCCGAGCATATGGACGCGCACCTGTGGCTGTCGGCACATCAAAAGCGCGATCGATAACGAAGTCGTACAAATCGTTAGGTTTTTTCGCCCGGACAGAGCATGGGCAACAGCGAGCGTCGTCGTGCCGGAATCAAGGAAGATCACCATGCCGTCGCGCACGAGCCCTGCTGCCGCACGGCCGATCAGCGCTTTTGGCCCGGCATTCTCCTCCCGCCGCTCGACAAAGGCTGCCTCGGTCGGCTCGAACAGGGTGGCGCCGCCATGGACAAGATCGAGCTGGCCGCGATCGGCAAGAAGCTTCAGGTCGCGCCTGATGGTCTGACGCGAAACATCGAAGAAGTCCGCAAGCTCGGTAATACCGACGGTACCATCGGCTGCAAGACGCCTGAGGATTTCGCCGTGACGACGGGGAGCAAGAGCGCGAGCGTTTTGTTGTTCTGACATGTGACTATCTGTGTCCATTTTTGTCCATTTGACAAGCCGCAACCCCAGTCCACGCCTCAGCGCAGGCGCAAGGGTAACCTAACTCCATCATTCGGCGCAAAATTCTTCGAATCTGAGCGAGATCGGGATTGGCAACGGTCATATATGTTGCATAATGTAACTATTCTTTCCAACTCGTACCAAGTTGAAGCCTTTCGTGATCAGGAAGAGACAATGCAACAGGCATGTGCACAGGCCCGCCACTTCACCTTCTACCTTCTCGATGGGTTCGCCCTGCATGGCTTCTCCGCAGCGATCGAAGCGCTGCGTCTTGCCAATGACGTTGTCGGCCGCCCGATATACGACTGGCACCTGGTAACGGCGGATGGCGAACCTGCCATCTCATCCTGCGGCACAGGCATCCCGGCAGCGGCGCCGCTCTCGGCCGAACGCACCCGATTTGTCCGTCGTGCTGACACGGGCTTCATCGTCGTCTGCGGCGGCCGCACGAAGCCGCCGGCCGACAGGGCCCTTGAGGCCTGGTTGCGATCAGGCGCGCGCAGCAATGCGTGCCTCGCCGGGCTTGGCGGCGGCGTCTACTGCCTGGCGCGTGCGGGGCTGCTTGATGAGCGTCGCTGCGCCGTCCACTGGGAACACTTTCCCGATTTCTCCGAACGGTTCTTCGTCGCAGACGCGCACCAGACCGCATTCGAAATCGACGGCGGGATCTACACCTGCGCCGGCGGCAACGCGCCCTTCGACATGTTCCTGCACATCATCGAAGCGGACCTTGGTCGGGACGTGGCCACCCGTATCTGCGAGGCAGCGCTCTGTGAGCGGCTGCGCGAGACCGGCGAGCGCCAGCGCCTGCCGCTGCAGGCGCGCCTCGGTATCGACAATCCGCTATTGATCCGTGTCATCGAAAAGATGGAGGCAAATCTTGCCGAGCCGTTGAAGCTCGCCGACATGTCACCATCGACCGGATTGTCCCGGCGCCAGATCGAGCGCCTGTTTCGAAGGGAAATGGGCCGCACGCCGGCGCGCTACTATCTCGACCTGCGGCTGGAGCGCGCCCACCTGCTGCTGCTCACCTCGTCCCTTCAGGTCATCGAGATTGCAGTCGCCTGCGGCTTTTCCACCGCCTCGCACTTTTCCCGCACCTACCGCGAACGCTACGGCCTTACGCCGCAGCGTTCGCGTCTCAACGAGATGGAGCGCCTGCGCGCCGGAAGCGGCCGCAAGGCTGTGATGGCGGAGCTTCGGGTGGCTTAAGGAGGGGCGCGGAAAAAGCGCCACCCTCTTCAGAGCGAAGAAGGCGGCGCTTTGCGATGGGCCGAAGTCGGTTAACGCCAGGCCTGGGTGCGGGCGAGCAGGCCGCGCGAGATCAGCGCGTGGACAAGCTTGGCGGCAACATTGGTGTAGAAGATCATCATGCCCATGGCGGCCGCCGGCGCGATGTCGCCGGCGTCATCCATGTTGAGCACGGCAACCGACGCCAGTTTCGTATCGGTCGAGTAGAGAAACACCACCGCCGAAACGGTCGTCATCGCATTGACGAAGAGATAGATCGCGATGTTGAGGATCGCCGGCAGGCAGACCGGCACCGTGACCCGAAAGAACAGCCGGTGGAAGGGCTGCTTTAGCGAGGCGGCGACGGATTCGAATTCCGGGTCCATCTGCTTCAGCGCCGTCAACGCGGTCAGGTGCGCGACGGTGTAGAAGTGCGTCACGGTCGAAACGACCAGGATCGTCATCGTGCCGTAGATCGGGTGCAGAGGATTGGCCGGGTTGTTGAAGAAGAAGATATAGGCAAGGCCGAGCACCATGCCGGGCACCGCCATCGGCATCATTGCGAGGAAGTGAAACAGGCCACGGCCGAAGCGGAAGCCATCGGCCTTCTCGACCATGTAGGCGCCGGCAAAGACGACGACCGAACCGAAGAGCGCCGTCAGCAGGGCAAGCCGGATCGAGTTGCCATAGGCAGCCCAACCGCCACCATCCATCAGGTCGAAGGCGAAGTTGTTCGCTGTTAGCGTCAGGTCATAGGGCCAGAATTTCACGACCGCTGCGATCTGGCACATGGCGATCATGCCGAGAATGAACAGGCTGACCAGGCAGGCGAAGGCAAAGCAGAGCGTATCCGTGCGAGCATTGCGTTTGGGCGTGTAGGGCACGGCGCGGGCCGACAGGAGCGCCACCTGCCGCTTCTGCATGCGCTGGTCGACGTAGAAGGCAAGCACCGCCGGCACGAGCAGGATGACGGAGACGACGGCTCCCATCTCGAAGTTCTGCTGGCCGATCACCTGCTTGTAGATGTCGACCGCGAGCATGCCGTATTGCCCACCGATCACCTTGGGCAAGCCGAAATCGGTGATGACAAGCGTGAAGACGACGAAGGCCGCCGAGACGATCCCGTAGCGCGCGCCGGGCACCGTGACCGTTGTAAACGTGCGCCATTTGCTGGCCTTCAACGAAGCCGCGGCCTCGTAGTGCCGGGCGTCAGCCACGGAAAGGGCGGTCAGGATGATCAGAAAGGCATGCGGCAGGGTGAAGAAGATCGAGCCTATGACGATGCCGATCGGTCCATAGATGGAATAGCCGAGAAGCCAATCCTTGAAGACCCCCTGATTGCCGAAGAGATAGACGAGCGCGATGCCCGGCAGCAGCGAGGGGACGAGGATCGGGATCGTCAGGATGCCGCGAAAGAGCCCCTTCAACGGCATGCAGCTTCGCGTCAGGCCGAAGGCCAGCGTAAAGGCGATCGCGACCGTGAACACGGTGCTGATGACCGCCATCAGCACCGAATTGTAGATCGACTGGGCAAGGGCTGGCGTCGAGAAATACGTGCTGAAATTCTCGAAGCCGAGGCTGCGCGCAGGCCGGAGCACAACACGCCGGAACGTGCCGGAATCGTATTCGCGCCATTCCGTGCCCTTCTCCAGCGTGGAGCCCACCAGGAAGGCCGCATCGTCAGTCGTGCCGCGAATGCGGTAATGGACGGGACTGCGGAATTTGAACTCCGGGAAGAACTTCGTGGCCGCAAGCCGCCCGTCGGAACTCACCGACAGTTCGGCTTCCGTCACGGCAGCGAGTGTACGGTTCAGGTCTTCGGCGCTAGCGATTGGACCCCAGTTCGCACCGGACTCGTCGCTCACCTGGAACTCGAAGGATGAGAGCTCGAACCGATAGGTCGAAAGCGACTTCGACAGCATGACAAAGAGCGGCGCGCCGAGTGCCACCACCAGATAAAGCCCGATGACCGCCATGAAGCCGAGTTTGATGCGATCGTCTTTGGAGGACTCCTGGCGCAGCCGCTTGCCGATCAGGGGAAGGTGGGGTGCTTCCAGAACCATGTTCATCGTCCGGCACCCCTCGGATAGAGCAGCAGGCGCTCGCGCGGTATCTCCACCTGGATGGCGCCGCCGGTTTCGATCCGCAGGCGTCTGACCGCGTTGACGGAGAAGTCGGCAACCAGCGTGCGTTCGCCGAGACGGGGTGCCGTCAGGCGCGTACGCCAGAACATGCCGAGGAACTCCATCTCGCGAACCTCGGCATCGATCAGGTTCTGCGGTGTGGCCGGCCGGTCGCTGGCGTTGACGGCATGGGCATCCGCTCCGTGGGGAATGATGTCGACGGGGCGGACGACCGCCGTTGCCGCATGGCCGGCGGAAAAATCCTCCGTCGAACAGCAAAAGGCAGAGTGGCCGATCTCGACTTCGCCATCTCCAAGCACGCGCGCTTCGAACTGATTGGTCTCACCGATGAAGTCGGCGACGAACAGCGTCTCGGGATGACGGTAGATTTCGGTCGGCGAGCCGACCTGCTCGATGACGCCGTGGTTCATGACGACGATCCGGTCGGCCATGGCGAGCGCCTCCTCCTGGTCGTGCGTCACCATGATAGTGGTGACGCCGAGCTTTCGCTGCAGCGCCTTGATCTCATGGCGAAGATGCACGCGGACCTTGGCGTCGAGTGCCGACAGCGGCTCGTCTAGCAACAAGAGCCCCGGCGAGATGGCGATGGCGCGGGCAAGCGCGATGCGCTGCTGCTGGCCTCCGGAAAGCTGCGCCGGATACTTCTTGCCATGGGCAGAAAGGCCGACCGTTTCCAGGAGTTCGGCGACCCTCGACGCGACGCCAGCCTTCGATCGGCCGGTGTTTTCCAGGCCGAAGGCGATGTTCTGTTCGATGGTCAGGTTGGGGAAGAGCGCGTAGGACTGGAAGACGATGCCGTAATCGCGGCTCGAGGCCGGCAGTGTCGAGATGTTGCGCCCGTCCTGCAGGATGGTGCCCTTGGTCTGAAGATCGAGACCGGCAATCGCCCGAAGCAGCGTAGTCTTGCCGCAGCCGGAGGGGCCGAGGAAACAGATGAACTCGCCCCTTGCAATGGAGAGCGAAATATCGCGCAGCGCGACGAAATCGCCATAGGTCTTCCACAGGTCCGAAATCTGCAGATAGGGGGCGGTGTCCGTCGCCGCGTAATCGGCAGTCAGCGAACGGCTGGTTGGTGTCGGTTCGATCGACAGGGCATGCCTCATCTGCAAGCTCCGCTGGCTTGAGGAATCTCAGGAGAATGCGAGCGGGCGCAGCGCAATCGCGCTGCGCCCGGCCGATCAGGCTCAGCTCTTCGGCTCAGACTTGGCGTCGTAACGCTTCTGCCATTCCTTGAGGATTGCCGCGCGGTTGTTGGCGGCCCACTCGAAATCGTTGACGATCATCCTGGATGCAATGTCGTCCGGCAGGTGCTCGACCTGCTTGGCGACGCCCGGATAGGCAACGACGGCATAGCCGGCATTGTACATCTCGTTGGCTTCCTTGGTGACCGACCAGTCGACAAGGGTCTTGGCGGCTTCGAGATTTGCCGTGCCGGCGATGATCGCAGTTGCCTCCGCCTCCCAGCCCGAACCTTCGGCGGGGAAGATGATGTCGATCGGTGCACCCGCGCTCTTGGCCTTGGCGCCCGGGAACTCGAAGGACACGCCGATCACTGCCTCGCCGGCACCTGCCATCTTGCACGGCTTGGAACCGGAATGGGTGTAGGCGGAGATGTTCTGGTGGAGCTTGTCCATGAAGTCCCAGGCCTTCTCGTCACCCCACATCTGCATCCAGCCCGAGACGTCAAGGAAGCCGGTACCTGAGGATGCCGGGTTCGGCATCACCACATGGCCCTTGTATTCGGGGTTCGTCAGGTCCTTCCAACTGGTCGGCGGCTTGAGGCCAAGCTTTTCGCCTTCCGCCGTGTTGTAGCAAAGGGCTGCAACATAGGCGTCCATGCCGACCCAGCTCGGCGGCGTGTCCTGGTCGACGAATTTCGGGTCGAGCGCCTCGACGCCGGCCGGCTTGTAGGGCTCGAGCATGCCTTCGGTTTTCAGGAGCAAGAGCGAGGTGGCGGCAAGCCCCCAGACCACGTCGGCCTGCGGATTGTCCTTTTCGGCGAGCAGCTTTGCCGTCATGACGCCGGTGGAATCGCGCACCCAGTTGATCTTGATATCCGGGTGCGCCTTCTCGAAGGTCGCCTTGTAGCGGTCAAGGTCGACGGCCTCGACGGCGGTGTAGACAGTCAGCTGGGTTTCAGCAAAAGCGACGGCGGGAAGCACGGCGGAAGCAGCACTGGCAAGCATGATGAGCATGCGTCTGTTCATGTTGAAGTTCTCCTCTGAAGTCCTGGAAATACCGGGGAAGCACGGCGGGCAATCTTGCTGCTGCCCTGTTGTGATCGGCTTCGAGAACCATTCTGCGCAGCGGTTTCTGGTAAGTAAAATTTATTATTCTTATCGTTCAGAAGATAAAAATTATGGATGCTCTGCCGCAAAACGAGGCAAACCGGCAGGCAGACGATGAAGCCATCAGCAACACCCAGGAGAATGTCGCTCGACCTGCAAAACGAAGAGGCAGATCGACGATTGCGCGGGAAACGAGCTGCCGCGACCGTCCGGCGTTCAATAAAAAAGGGAGCCGCCATGGCAGCTCCCAGAGGGGTGAATCTGCGGGGGAAGCGCGTCAGATCACCATGGCAAGGAGAAGGTCTTGACGTTGGTAAAGCTCTTCATCGCCTCGATGACGCCTTCCTTGTAGCCGTTGCCCGAATCCTTGATGCCGCCGAAGGGGCTCATCTCGATGCGGTAGCCCGGCACTTCCCAAATGTTGACCGTGCCGACCCTGAGGCCCGCGATGTACTTCTGCATGCGCCGGAAGTCGTTGGTGCAGACGCCGGACGAGAGGCCGAAGGCGGTCGAGTTCGAGAGCGCGATCAGCGCGTCGTCGTCATCCGGTGCGCGCACGATCGGTATGATCGGCGCGAAGGTTTCCTCCATCACCAGTTCGCTCGAATGCTTGACCCGGTCGACGACGATGGGCGGCAGGAGGGCGCCCTTGCGACCGGGATCGTAGAGGATCTCTGCCCCCTCTTCCGCTGCCCGGTGCACCCGCTTTTCGAAGACTTCCGCAGCCTTGGCATGGACGACCGTGCCAAGGTCCGTCGCGCGATCCATCGGATCGCCGAACTTCAGTTTTTTCGCCCGCTCCAGCACCAGCGGCACGAAACGATCTGCAACGCTTTCCTGGCAAAGGATGCGCTTTACCGCCGTGCAGCGCTGGCCCGAATTCTTCGTCGCGCCGGCAACGGCAAGATCCGCCGCCCTGGCGAGATCGGCGTCCGAGAGATCGTTGAGGATGATAAGCGGATCATTGCCGCCGAGCTCCAGGATCTGCCGCTTGTAATGGGCGTGGGCGGCGATCAGCTTGCCGACCGGAACGCTGCCGGTAAAGGTGATGAGGTCGAAGTTCGGATTGGTGATCATCTCCATGCCGATATCGGCGGGCCAGCCGGTCACGACCGAGAGCATTTCCGGTGGCAGGCCGGCCTCATAGAGAATGTCGGCGAAGATCAGCGCCGTCATCGGCGTCAGCTCGGTCGGCTTCAGCACCACGCAATTGTTCGTCGCGACCGCCGGCGCCACCTTGTGCGCCACCATGTTGAGCGGGTGGTTGAACGGCGTGATTGCCGAAATGGCGTTGAGCGGTTCGCGTGTGGTGAAGATCTTGCGCGCCTTGCCGTGCGGGGTGAGGTCGCAGGAGAAGATCTCGCCGTCGTCATGGATGCACATCTGCCCCGAAAGCGTCAGCACGTCGAAGGCACGGCCAACCTCGTAGAGCGAGTCCTGCTTGGAGATCCCGAGCTCCAACGTGATCAGATCGGAAATCTCCTCCTTGCGGGCAACGAGCAGGTCCGCGGCCTTGAGCAGGATGCGCTGGCGCTCGTAGCGCGTCAGCTTCGGCTGGTAGGCAGCCGCGATTTCGAAGGCCTTGCGGGCATGCTCGGCGCTGCCGGCCGGCACCGTGCCGATGACGGCATCGTTGAAGGGATAGCGCACCTCGACGCGCCCCTCGGTATCGACCGCCTTGCCGGCGATGCGCATGGGCTCGTGGCGAATTGCAAATGCCGTTTCCACCTTGGTCATCGCTCCCTCCCTAGTGTGCTGTCTGGGCTGCGGCGACGAGCGCGTAGTAGAACGCATCGAAATTGCGCAGCGATGCGGATGTCAGCAATTCGGGCAGCTTGCGGTTGGCGATGAACGGCACCGCCTGTTCGGTCAGGCCGCCATGCGAGCGCAGCGGTTCGTTCAGTGCCGCCAGATCATGGCGATGTTCGCTGGTGCCGAGCGTCTTGTTCTCCGACGAGATCAGCACGAGATCGCCGATCCGGTCGTCCGGCAACTCGAAGCGTACGCAGGCTTCCGGGCGGGAAAGCACGACATCGATGCCTTCGATCGCCTGCAGCCGCTCGATGATCTCCTCCTTGTCCGCACCTTCGGGCAGGTAGGCCGTGGCAAACGAACCGAGAGCGCCGTGATGCACGACATAAGGGTCCGTGATCGGCAGGATGACGCGGGCCGCGTCCTTGCCGAGCCATTGGTCGAGCAGGTCCTGCACATAGATGACGTCAGGCGAACCGTCCGCCTTGTGCTTCGGCTTCATGCCGTGGTCGGCCGTGACGATGATGGCCGCGCCAAGCGCGTCGAGTTCGGTCAGGTACTTGTCGAACATCTCATAGAAGGCATTCGCCTGCGGAACGCCCGGCGCATATTTGTGCTGCACATAGTCGGTGGTCGTCAGATACATGACGTCTGGGCGGAATTCCTTGAGCAGCTTGACGCCGGCGGCAAAGACGAATTCGGAGAGATCGGCCGAATAGACTTCCGGCACCGGACGGCCGAGCCAGGCCGAGGCATTGTCGAGACCGTTTTCCGCCTTGGTCGTCTTGTCCGCCTTTTCAGACGAGAAGCAGATCGCCCTGCCCTCGTCGTACTTGAGCCCGTGGCCGAGCAGCGCCCTGAGCTTGTCCTTCGCCGTCACCACGGCGACCTTCGCACCGGCATCGTAGAACGCCTTGAAGATCGTCGGCGCGCGCAGGAAGCGCGGATCGTTCATCATCACTTCGTTGCCGGTCTGCGGTTCGTAAAGATAGTTGCCGCAGATGCCGTGGATCGCCGGCGGACGGCCGGTGGCGATGGAAAGGTTGTTCGGGTTCGTGAAGCTCGGGATGACGCTGAGCGCGGTGCGCTCCGTGCCGGTCTTGCGGATGCGCTCGAGCGTCGGCATCAGCCCGGCCTTGATGGCTTCGTCGAGATAGGCCGGCTCGCAGCCGTCGAGGCAGATGGCAATGGCCGGGACATTCGGCCAGGGATAGGTGCGGCGGTTGGCGGTAACGGTGATCTTGGACATTTTGTTCATCGTAATTTCCTCAGTTCAGGCGGCGAGACGGCGGCGTTCTTCAAGGGCGACGGCCGGGGGAGCGGCGCTGTCGACGCCCATTTCGGAGAGTGAGTTGCGGGCGGCATCGACCACGCGGCGCATGACATGCTCGTCCATGCGGCCGATGCAGCCGACGCGGAAACTGTCGACCACGGTCAGCTTGCCCGGATAGATGATGAAGCCTTTGTCCTTCATCAGGTCGTAGAAGCGATCGAAGGCGAAGGCGGGATGCGCCGGGCTGAAGAAGGTGACGATGATCGGCGACAGCCACTGGTCGGCAAGCAGCGTCTCGAAGCCGGCCTCGCGCATGCCAGCGACCATGACGTCGCGGTTGCGGGCATAGCGGGCTCCACGACCGGCGACTCCGCCCTCTTCCCGATGCAGGCGCAAGGCTTCCAGGAAGGCCGCGACCACGTGGGTCGGCGGCGTGAAGCGCCACTGGCCCGTCTTGTTCATGTAGTCCCACTGCGCGTGCACATCGAGGCTGAGCGAATGGCTGCGCCCCTTTGCGGCCTCCAGCTCGCTCTTGCGGGCGATGACGAAGCCGAAGCCGGGCACACCCTCGATGCACTTGTTGGCGGAAGAAACGATCGCCTCGTAGCGGAAATCGCCAATACCGGCCGGCACTGCGCCGAAGGCGCTCATAGAGTCGACGAGCAGCTTGCGGCCACGGGAGTAGACCGTGTCGGAAATCTCCTTCAGTGGATTGAGGATGCCGGAACTCGTTTCGCAATGGACGACCACGACATGGGTGATAGCAGGGTCGGCATCGAGTGCCGCTGCAACCTCCGGACCGCGCGGGGGCATGTAGTCACCCTTGTCGATCGTCACATGGTCACGACCGAGATAGGAAAGCGTCTGGGCGATGCGCTTGCCATAGGCGCCGTTCATCAGCACCAGCACCTTGCCGTCCTTCGGGACGAAGCTGCCGAGCATGGCCTCGACCGAAAACGAGCCGCTGCCCTGCATCGGCACGCAATCGTACTCGCCCTTGGTATCGCCGGCGATCTCCAGCAGTTCCTGGCGGAGCTTGGCGGTCATTGCCCGGAAATCGCCATCCCAGGAACCCCAGTCCCGTAGCATGGCTTCCTTGACCTGATAGGCCGTGGTCAGCGGACCGGGGGTCAGGAGATAAGGCTCGCCCAGCCTTGGCGTTTCCAGGGGCGCGATGGTTCTTTCAGAAGCGGTGTTTGGCATTGTCCGTCCTCGCGGTTGGCGTGTTCGAGAACGACAATGGGGCGGAAAGATCTATCTGTAAAATCGTTCTTTTGTATCAATCTATCGATAGAAATTATACATCTAGGCGGCCGGCACCAGCCGGCTTTCCAGAAGGTCGCCACTCTCACGCAGGCGCGGATAAGCCATGGTCGTCACCAGCGAATTGACCTCCTTCAGCGCCCGAACGATCTCCAGGTGCATGTCGCTCGAAAGGATGCTGGTCGCGATGCCTTGCCGAAGCCGTTCCAGATGGCATTTGCTGCTCTCTTCGACCAACCGACGCACATGTTCCTTCTGCCGAACCATTTCGCGCGCGATCACCGGGTCCGGGGAGACGAGAAGATTGGCCGCCAGCCTGACGTTGGACGACACGGCCGCATGCAGCAAAGTGAGCTCCTGCCATCCCTCCTGCGAGAAGGTGCCTGCGCCCGCAAGCCGCTCCTCGGCCATTTGCAGAAGGCTCTTTGCGACGACGTCTCCGGCATATTCGAGATGGATCGCCGCTTCGGTGAGTTCGATGCCGCGTCGCGATTGGTCTTCGGTGAGGATGCCGCGGTTGACGGCGGCGATGTAGAGCTTGATCGCGCTATGGGCCACGTGGATGTCGCCGTCGATGCTTCTGAGCACCTTCACCGCCTGCGGTGTCGGCGCGTGAATGACCGTCATGACGGGCTCCAGCATCCGGGCGATGAGATTGCCCATGTGGAGCACCTCGCGTGCCGCGGCCGCGAGCGCCTGCGCCGGTTTGTCGATCAGCGATGGGTCAAGGGCGCTCACATGAGCCGCTCGGTCATTGGCACCGGCGGCCTGCGGCATCAGCAACCGAACGAGGCGCGCCATCGGGCCGCAGAAGATCACCCCGACTAGCACCAGAGCAGCGTTGAAGAGCACATGCAGATTGACGAGCTTGCCCGCCACGGTCTCCCCGGGCAGCCAGTCGAACGGAGAATGCAGCGAAAAAAGGCCGAAGATCGCAGCACCGAACAGGGCGCGGAAGAGGAGGTTGCCAAGCGGCAGGCGTCGGCCTTCGACCGGCAGGCCGCGGGTCAGCCACAGTGCGATGAGCCCACCGCCGACGTTGACGCCGAGCACAAGGGGAATGCCGACCTCCAGGGGCACGATGCCCTTCACGGCAAAGGTCAGGATAAGCAGGATCGCCGCCACGCTGGAGTGCAGCGCCCAGGTGAAGACGGCGGCAAGGATCATCACGGTCAAGGCATCCTTGCCGATGAAAGCGACGATGGAAGGCAGAATCGGGCTCTGCGAGAGCGGCTGCGTCGCATGGCCGATCATCTGCAACGAGAGCAGCAGCAGACCGATGCCGAGCAGGGCGCGCCCGGTCTCCACCGCCTTGCGGGTCGATGCCTTCAGATGCGCGAGACCGCCAACGGCGATCAGAAGCGGCGCCAGCCAATGCAGGTCGAAGGACAGGATCTTGACGACGAGCGCCGAGCCGAGATCGGCGCCAAGCAGCACCGCCAGGCCCGTATCAAGTGCCAGCGCACCGCTGACGGCAAAACCGGCGGCAAGCATGGCGACCGCGGTCGAACTCTGCAGCGCAATGGCAACGGCGCAGCCGCAGATGGCCGCACGCGGTCGTCCACCGGCGCCGCCGACGGTGCACGCGACGATGTCGCCTGCCGCTGCCTCGACACCCTTTTTCACGAGGCTGACGGCGTAGAGCAGGAGGACGGTGGCGGCGGCGAGCTCGAGGACGACGGCCGGGAGGTTCATGAGGCGCGCTCCGGATAGAGGTGGAATCCGAAAACTATCCGCGCCCGCTTTACATAAATCAAATCGTTCGTTTTAATCAAACCATCGATCAAATCTATTCAAAGAGGCGCCGTACGCATGCGCTACGTCCAGCTCCGCGCGTTTCACAACGTCGCCATCCACGGCGGCTTCTCGCGTGCCGCCGAAGCGCTCTTCCTCACCCAGCCGGCGGTCTCGGACCAGGTGCGCAAGCTCGAGGAGGAGTACGACGTCCTCCTCTTCAACCGTAACAAGAAGCAGGTGACGCTGACCCAGGCCGGCCAACAGCTCCTGGAAGTCACCCGCCGCATGTTCGACGTCGAGCAGCAGGCGCTCGATCTCCTGTCGGAATCACGGGCACTGAGAGCGGGAAAACTGCGGATCGTTGCCGATGCCGCCCACCACCTGCTGCATATCCTTGCCGCCTTCCGGCGCACCTATCCGACCGTCCAGGTCTCTATCGATTCCGGCAACACCGAAACCGTCATCACCAGCCTGCACGCCTATGAAGCGGACATCGGCGTTCTCGGCGAGATCCCGCAGTCGAGCGACTTCGACATTCTGAAACTCAACTCCACGCCAATCATCGCCTTTGCGAGCCGCGACTACCCGCTGCAAGGCAAGAAAAAGGTGACTTTCGCCGAACTCGTGAAACACCCCCTGGTCATGCGCGAGCAAGGCTCCAAGACGCGCCAAAAGCTCGAAACGATGTCGCAGCAATGCGGCGTGCAACTGACGCCGCTCATCGAAGCCGAAGGTCGCGAGGCGGTGCGCGAGATCGTCGCCGCTGGCGGCGGCGTCGGCTTCGTATCGTCGGCAGAGTTCGGCCAGGACAGCCGCCTCATTCCCATCGAGATCGACGCGCCCGAGATGCTGATGGACGAAGCACTCATCTGCTTGCGCGAGCGTAGCAACGGAAAACTGGTCAGCGCCTTTTTCGACATTGCCCGCAGGCTCACCGCTGCACCGGCCTGATCATCACCCGGACGGCAGCGACGCAATTCATCGCGCCAACCAGCCACCGTCGACCGGGACGACCGCGCCATGCGGTCACGGTCATCGAAAATCCTATGAATGCGCAATAGGGCCGCGCGCTTCGCGTCACGTCTCACAAGGCATGTCACGCAACTGTCACGCGCAATAGATCAGCAAGACTGCTAAGAAGTAGAAAAAGCAATCATTGCTCGAGTGGCAACATGCCCCGATACCTATTTCATATTCACCTGTCCGGCAGGATCAGTCGCGATGACCATGGGGCGTTTCACGCCAATGACAGTCAGGCGGTGACCAATGGCAGGTCGATCGCCGACGGGATCGCGGAAGACGACAGGCACCGTAGCGTCATCGTGACTGTCGAACGCGCAGGTGGCGTTGTCCTGGCGCGCGTAACTGCCAGGCGGGCCATGCCACCCTGGCAATCTGCGAGTTCGAAATTCGAGCACGCCTGGAGAGAACTGGCCGGCTTTGACGTCAGCCAATTCCGCAGGGTGCGTTAGAAATCCAGCTCACGCCTTGTCGACGGGAGCGCGGACTTCCCCATCGAGGGGGCGATGGCTTGCGAGCCACGGCCGCCGGTGGTGCGTAAGCGTTAAGCAGTGACAATGGTTGCCAGCACGCTGACGCAATCGCCTGATTTGACGAGGCCGGGAAAATGGCGGGCGACGAGGACGCCGTCCATCTTTGCCCTGATGGCCAGCGGTTCGGCGCCGGTGCGGCCGATCGGATAGATGCGCGCCACGACTTGCCCGCTCTTCACCTGGTCGCCGAGATCGACGAACGGCTCGATAAGGCCGCTGTCCTCGGCAAAGCAAAAGCAGTTTCCGTCCGGCATGTCGAGCCACGTGGTTTCTGCGCTTTCGACAGTGCCTTTCAAGATGCCCGCCGCCTTCAGCACGTTAGAAACGCCTGTCTTGGCGATGGCAGCACTCCTCGCCGTCGCCGTTCCGCCGCCGCCAAGCTCGGTGGTGATGAAAACCTTGCCCATCTCCTCCGCGGCCGTGTCGTACATACCGACGGCATCGATCTCCAGCATCTTCATAGACCATGGGGCGCCGAATGCCCTGACGAGGTCAAAGGATTTTTCCTCCTGTGCCTTGTCCAGCAGGATGTGGGCGGCGCAGAAGGGCAGGAAATCGAGCGTCTTTCCGCCGGAATGAAAGTCGAGCACGATATCGGCAAGCGGTAGCAGCGTGCGCTGGAAATAGTCGGCAATCTTCTGGGTCACAGTGCCGTCCGGCGCGCCCGGGAAACTGCGGTTCATGTTTCCCTTGTCGATCGGCGAAGTGCGGGCGCCGGCCAAAAAGGCCGGATAGTTCATCGCTGGCACGATGATCACGCGACCCGTGACGTCCTCGGCCCTCAGCGTGCGGGCGAGATCGAAGAGCGCAATCGGCCCCTCATATTCGTCGCCGTGGTTGCCGCCGGTGAGAAGGGCCGTCGGCCCCTCCCCGTTCTTCACAACCGCCACCGGGATCATTACCGAGCCCCAGGCGGAATCGTCGCGGCTGTAAGGCAGACGCAGAAAACCGTGATGAACGCCTTCGGCCGAAAAATCGACCGTAGAACTGATCGGCGACGGACGAAGCGTTGCTTCCCGCATGGTTCAATCCTTCACGAAAAGCTTGCGCGGCACGTTGGCGAGGCACTCGACGCCGCTATCGGTGATCAGGATGCTTTCCGTGGTCTCGAAGCCCATGTCCTCGAGCCAAAGCCCCGTCATGAAGTGGAAGGTCATGCCCGGCTTCAGTTCGCTGCGGTCGCCGGGTCGCAGGCTCATCGTGCGCTCGCCCCAGTCCGGCGGATAGGAAACGCCGATGCCATAGCCCGTGCGGTTGTCCTTCACGATCCCGTACTTCTTGAGCACGGCGAAGAAGGCGTTGGCGATATCCTCGCAGGTATTGCCGGGTCGCGCTTTTTCGAGGCCTGCCTCCATGCCCTCCAGCGTGGCCTTTTCCGCGTCGATGAAGGCCTGCGTCGGTTTACCGAGGAAGACGGTGCGCGAAAGCGGCACGTGGTAGCGGTGATAGCAGCCGGCAATCTCGAAGAAGGTGCCCTCGCCTGTCTTCATCGGCCGGTCGTCCCAGGTCAGGTGTGGCGCAGAAGCCTCCACGCCCGAGGGTAACAGCGGCACGATTGCCGGGTAGTCGCCGCCGATGCCGTCGACGCCACGGGTTCCGGCATCATAGATTTCCGCGACCAGATCGCATTTGCGGATGCCGACCTCGATCTTGTCGAAGATGCGCTCATGCATCTTTTCGACGATCCTTGCGGCGTTGCGCATGTAGCCGATTTCCGCCTCGCTCTTGACCGCGCGCTGCCAATTTACGAGGGCGGTCGCGTCGACGAAGCGGGCGTTCGGCAGGTGCTTCACAAGCGACGCGAAGGCGGCGGCGGAGAACCAGTAATTGTCCATCTCCACGCCGATCGTCAGCTTGTCGAGGCCGCGTTCGGCAAGCTTGGCCGCAAGGTAATCCATCGGGTGGCGCTCGGTGGACTGCACATAGTGGTCCGGATAGCCGATGATGTTTTCATGCTTGAGGTAGGCGGTGAACTTGGCGCCGTTGGCATCCTGGCCGCGGCCGTACCAGATCGGTTCGCCCGTCGGCGGCACGACGACACATTGGTGCACGTAGAAGGACCAGCCGTCATAGCCGGTCAGCCAGTTCATGTTCGACGGATCGCTGACGATCAGCACGTCGATGCCCTTGGCCTCCATGGCTTTCCGCGTTTTTTGAAGACGCGTTTCATACTCCGGAAGTGAGAACTTCAGGTTCGCTTGTTTCATCGGTTTTTCCTCTATACCCGGCGAAAAGCCGGTCTCAACTCTCGAAGATCGTGCCGGTGCCCGTCGCAGCCGCGCGGGCGGCAGCAAGCGTTGCGATGGCCGTGTCCTGAATGCCCGTGCCGGTCAGGTCCGCCACGGTGATCTGCTCGGGGCTGCTACGGCCCGGCTTGCGCCCGGCGATTATCTCGCCGAGTTCGGGGAAGATCGTGCCCTCCGTCACGAGGCCCGCTTCGATGGCATGGTGGAGTTCGCCGAGCCTGCGCGTCTGCTTGAGGCTGTCGGCGACGTAGAGGCCGACGCCGGCGACAATGGCGGGCTCGATCTCGTTTTTGTGCTCGGCGTCCGACCCCATGGCCGTGACATGCTGGCCAGGCTGGAGCCAGTCGGCCCGAAGCACCGGTGTTTCGGACGGCGTGGTGGTGACGATGATGTCGGCGCCATCGACAGCGGCGCGGCCGTCGGCCTCGGCACGAACCGGAAAGCCGAGCTTCACCGTCATGTCCGCTGCGGCGGCCTTTGCTTTTGCAACGTCTCTTGCCCAGATGCGCGCTTCGCGGATCGGCCGCACGAGGCTTAAGGCCTCGAGTTGCAACCTTGCCTGCATGCCGGCGCCGAAGATGGCGGCGACCGTGGCATCCGGGCGCGAAAGCTGCCGAGCCGCGACGGCGCCGGCGGCCGCTGTGCGCACATCCGTCAGGTAACCGTTGTCGAGCAGCACCGCCTCTACCAGGCCGGTCTTCGTCGAAAGCAGCACCATCAGGCCGTTGGTGCTCGGCAGGCCGATCTTCGGGTTATTGAAGAAGCCAGGACTGATCTTGATGGCGAAACCATCGAGGCCGGGCACGTAAGCCGTCTTCACGTCCACCTCACCGCGCGCTTCGGGAATGTCGAGCCTCAGGATCGGCGGCATGGCGACCGCCTTGGTAGCAAGCGCGCGGAACGCGTCTTCCACACAGGCAATCGCTTCAAGATCAAGCGGAACGATGCGCGTCAGTTCTGCCTCGGTGAGAATCTTCATCGTGGCCATGCCGCTGCCTCCGCCAGCGGATCGACCCCGCCATTGATGACCCGCCGATGCAGGTCCATGTCGACATTGCGGCCGGAGAGGATAACTGCCACCGGCCGATCCAGCCCGCCAAGCCGGCGGGAAAGCAGAGCTGCGATGCCGACCGCCCCTGCCCCCTCGATCACCTCGCGCTCCTGGGAATACGCATGCCGCATTCCGACGGCGATCTCGTCTTCGGAAAGCAGGATCACGTCGTCGAGCAGTGCCCGGCACATTTCGAAGGTCACGGCGTTATCGAGGCCGATGCCGCCACCGAGGGAGTCGGCAAGGCTCGCCACCTCCTCGACGGCAACCGGCCCTCCGGCGTCAAGGCTCGCCTTCATCGCGGCCCCTCGCTCCATGGTGAGACCGATGACGCGGATCTTCGGTGACCGCCCTTTCACTGCCGCGGCGACACCCGCCGCAAGCCCACCGCCCGAAAGCGGCACAAGCACTGTCGCCACGTCCGGCATCGCCTCAAGGATCTCCAGCCCGAGCGTGCCCTGGCCGGCAACGACAACCCGATTATCGAAGGGTGCCACCATGACGAGACCGTCTTCAGCAACCAGGCGATCCACCTCAAGCTGCGCCTCGTCCTGCGATTTGCCGACGATCCGGACATTGGCGCCGAGCCTGCGGATCTCCGACACCTTGTTGTCGGGCACAAGCCTGGACATGCAGATTGTCGCAATCGAACCTTCAGTCCTGGCGGCATGGGCGAGCGCCCGACCATGATTGCCGGTCGAGGCAGCGACGACACCCCTTGCCCGCTCCTCAGGCGTCAGCGAGAGCACGGCATTCGTGGCGCCGCGAAGCTTGAAGCTGCCCGTCGTCTGGTGGTGTTCGAGCTTGAGGCCGACAGGAACACCGCAGCGTTCGGAGAGCGACGCGGAAAATACGAGAGGGGTATTCAAGACCCGACCGTCGATGCGCCGGGCCGCCTGTTCGATATCCGCCAATGTTACGGGAAGGTTCGACATCGCTACCGGTCCGAATAGGCAAGCGTCATGAGGCGACCGAGTTCCGGCCGCGCGGTTTCATTGCCGCAGAGGCGCAGGCACGCCCAAGCGGTGGCGAGGTTGCTGGTAACGACAGGCTTGCCGATGATGGCCTCGATCTCTGCCGCGACGCTTGCCGCGCGCACAGCCGTGCAGGATATGAAGAGTGCGTCGCTATCGGGTGCAGTCGCTTGCCTCGCAAAGGCAACGATTTCGTCCGGAGAAATGCGCGCCATCTCCCGGTCGTCGTTAAGTCCAAGGCAGGTGAAACGGGCGATCTCGAAGCCGAGGGACAGGAAATAGTCGGCCATCGGCTTGCTGGTCTCGATCGTATAGGGCGTGAGCACCGAAATGCGCTTGGCGCCGAACGCCTTGAGACCAGAGACGGCCGCCGCAGTCGGCGTGACGACGGCGGCATTCGGTTTGGCGGCACGCACGGCCGCTCCCACTTCCGCGTCGCCTATGACGACGGAGGCGGAGGTGCAGGAATACATGACGACGTCGAGGGGCTCGTCCGGCAAGATGAGCGCGGCCGCCGAGGTCAGCGAGGGCTGCATGGCGCGCAGGTTTTCCGGCGTCACCGGGTTCGCGTAAGGAATGCGCGTTGTGTAGACGCCGATCCGCTCGCTTGCCACCATACGCTGAAAGTCCACTTCCGTGGTGTGGTCGGTCGCAAGGATGATCAGCCCGACGCGCTTTTCGAGCGGACGCTCATCCAGCTTCGGCATGCGCGAGGCGAGAGTAAGGTCGAGCGTCTGCATCAGCGTTCCTCCACCCGGGCGTAGCGTTCTTCCAGCCAGCGCAGGAAGACGACGGAAATCAGGCTCATGATCAGGAAGAAGACCCCGACTAGCGTCATCGGCTCGATATAACGATAGCTGCTGTTGGCGACGCTTTTCGCCTGGTTCATCAGCTCGAGCACGGTGATGGCGGAAAGCAGCGGCGTCTCCTTGAACATGGCGATCAGATAGTTGGCGAGCGCCGGGATCATCGGCGGGATAGCCTGCGGCAGGATGACGTGGATCCAGGTCTGGCGGCCGGTGAGGTTCGTCGCCTTGGCCGCCTCCCATTGGCCGCGTGGCACGTTCTCGATACCGGCGCGGTAGACCTCGGCCGCATAGGTCCCATAGTGAAGCCCGAGGCCGATGATGCCGGCGAGCATTGCCGGCAGGCGGATGCCGATATCCGGCAACACGAAGAAGATGAAGTAGAGCTGCACCAGAAGCGGCGTGCCGCGAATGAACTCCACGATGAAGCCCGTGGCCTTCGCAATCGGCCTGGGCGCGGTCATGCGGAGGATGGCAAAGACGAGGCCGATGACGGCGGCAAGTGCTGCGCCGAACACGGTCGCCAGAATGGTGATCTTCAGGCCCTCAAGAAGGGTCGGCATGATTTCCCAGACGAAATTCCAATCCCATTCCATCGTCAGGTCCTCACGCCATCAAGGCCGCGCGTTACCCGGCGTTCCAGCCAGCGCATGCCGTTGGAGATGGCGAGCGCCATCAGGAAGTAGAGTACGAGGATCGTTGCGAAAGGAATGAGCGTGCTGCCGGTCTGGGCGCGGACCACCTGGGCCTGAAAGGTCATGTCGGTGAGCGAGATCAGCGACACGACGGCCGTGCCCTTCAAAAGCTCGATCGCGTTGTTGCAGAAGGTCGGGAGCATCAACGGCAGCGCCTGCGGAAGGATAATGTAACGCATCGACTGATAGCGCGAGAGATTGAGCGCGATGCAGGCCTCGCGTTGCTCGCGACCGATCGCCTTGACGGCGCCGCGCACGACCTCCGCCCCATAGGCTCCCACATTCAGTCCCAGCGCCAGCACGCCGGCCTGAAGCGGCGACAGGGTGACGCCGGCGAATGGCAGCACGAAATAGACCCAGAAAAGCTGAACGAAGATCGACGTGCCGCGGAAAAACTCGATATAGGTGGTGGCAAGCGCGCGAACCACGAGAAAGCGGCTGACGCGCCCGAGACCGGCGACGAATGCCATGACGACGGCGAGCATCGAGCCGAGCACGGTAAGCTCAAGCGTCACCAGCGCGCCTTCAAGGATCAGCCCTATGTAACCAGACCAGTCGGTCATCGATCTTCCAACTACGAGGGAGTGGATTGCCTCTCCCCAGCTCGGGAAGAGGCCTAATTGTTGCTGTTCCTACTTGGCGGCGCAGAGCTTTTCGCGGGTCGTCGACATCGCGGCTGCGGCCGAGAAACCATAGGGCTCGATGATCTTGGCAAACTCACCCGACTGCTTGAGCTTTGCCAGTTCCACATCGAAGGCGTCACGCAAGGCTTCCTCACCCTTCTTGAAGGCCGCGCCGTCGCAATAGACTGGAGCGCCTTCAACTGGTGCCACGACTTCGACGCTGGGGTCGTTCGCCTTGGAGACAAGAGCGTTGATCGAAAGCACCGGGAGCGAATAGACGTCGATACGGCCGTCCTGCAGCATCTTCAGCCCGCTTTGGCCATCCGGCACGACAATAACGCGGTCGCGCGGGACGCCGGCTTCAAGTGCGAGCTTTTCTTCCGTACCGCCACCTGGCGCACCGATCTTTGCGTCTGGATTATCGGCGATGTCCTTGTAGCTTTTCAGCTTCAACGGGTTGCCCTTTTTCAGCGCGAAGGCTTCGGCGTCGCACAGGATCGGTTCTGAATAGGCAACGGCGTTGCACCGTTCCGGCTTCATGAAGAGGCCGGCAGTGATGACGTCGTGGCGGCCGGCCTGCAGGCCCGGGATCATCGCACCGTATTCCGAGATCGAGGCGACGATGTCTTCGACCCCGAGGCGTTTGAAGACCTCCCGTGCAACGTCCGGAGCCGCGCCGGAAACCTTGCCGTCGGCGGCGACTGCCGTAAAGGGCGGCTCGTTGGCGATGGCAACGCGGGCGAAACCCTGTTCCTTCAGTTCCTCAAGCTTGCCGTCGGCCCAGGCTGGTGCTGCGGCGAGCATTGCCGCCAGGGCGCCCGTGCTGGCGGTTATGGTCAAAAAGGTTCTCATGCTCATAGTTGCGAACTCCTCTGGCTGTCCCTGGTTTTTGTTTGGAGCCTTGTTTCCGGGCGGCAAAGCCGCTCAGACGCGGTGCCCTGCCGCGATGATCTTGCGCAGGAAGGTCTGCGTGCGTTCCTGCTTGGGTGCGCGGAAAATCTCGTCGGGCTTGCCCTCCTCGACGATTTTGCCGCGGTCGAAAAAGAGAATGCGGTCGGCAAAATCATGGGCGAAGCCCATCTCATGCGTGACGAGCAGCATGGTCATGTCTGTTTCGACCGCGAGCTTGCGCATGACATTCAGCACTTCTTCGACCAGTTCCGGGTCAAGTGCCGAGGTCACCTCGTCAAACAGCATGATCTTTGGCGAAAGAGCCAGCGCCCGGGCAATCGCAACGCGCTGCTTCTGTCCTCCGGACAATTGCGCCGGCATGCTCTTTGCCTTGTCGGCCATGCCCACCATGTCGAGAAGCTCCATCGCCCGCTTCTCCGCCGCGGCCTTCGCCATGCCCTTCGTCAGCATCGGCGCCAGCGTGACATTGTCGAGCACGCACTTGTGGGGGAAGAGATTGAAGTGCTGGAAGACCATGCCGATCTTCTCGCGCATCTTGTGCAGATGGCGGTCATCGGCCGGCGCGAGACTGCCGTTCTTCGGCATGTGATAGAGCTGGTCGCCGTCGACCTCGATATGGCCGGCGCTGATCGCCTCCAATGTCATGAGAATGCGCAGTATCGTTGTCTTGCCCGATCCGGACGGACCGATCAGCGCCAGCTTTTCGCCCGGCAGCACGTCCATCGACAGACCGTCGAGTACGGTCAAGGGACCGTAGCGTTTGGTGATGTTGTCGATGCGGATGATCGGCGCTGCCATGCATGTCTCTCCCTATTGAGACAAGTGATGGCGCAACGATGCGCGGCAATCAAAATCATGTCAATGTCAATAATAATATCAGTACAATTATTCTGACATCGCCCATTTGCAAGGCAGATCACTCAAATCGCGAGCAACAGCGCTTCCGGGTTTCCGCTGGCGAGTGAGGCAAGAATGCCAAGGCCGGTGCGCAATTCCTGCTCGGTGGTCGAGCCGAGCGAGATGCGCACCGCCGGCTGCCAGCCCTGGTCGGCCGTGCGGAACGAAGAGCCGGGCGCTATCGCCACACCGCGCAGACGCGCCTGGGATACGAAGCCGTCTTCCGTATGCCCTTCCGGCAACGGCAGCCACACATGCAAGCTCTGTGGATGGGTATAATAGGGCAAGCCTGCGAGCGCCTCCTCGGCGATCGCGTGACGAACGCCAAGTGCCCGGCGCTGCCAATTGACAAGTTCCATCGCCGTGCCGTCGCTGACCCAGAGGGTCGCGATCTCGGCGATTGAGGGCGTCGCCATCCAGTTGGAGACGAGATGGCGGTTGGCAACCGCTGCGACATAACGATCCGGGGCGGCAAGATAGCCGATGCGCAGGCCCGGTACCGTGATCTTCGTGAAGCTGGTGACGTAGAGGGTGCGCTCCGGGGCATAGGCCGCAATCGGCGGTGCGCGACCTTCCACAAGCGGCCCCAGAATGTCGTTCTCGATGATCGCGATATCGTGACGGCGTGCGACGTCGGCAAGCGCCTGCCGGCGCTCGGGCCCCATCAAGGCCGCGGTCGGATTGATCACCGAGGGCTGGAGAAAGACGGCGCGGATGACGCCCGTGCGGCAGGCCTCATCCAGCGCCTCGGGGATCATGCCTTCGCGATCGATCGGCAAGCCCTCGAGATGAAGGCCAAGATAGCTGGAAAGCGGCACGAGCGTGTGGTGGCTGATCGCTTCCGTCGCAACGGTCGAGCCTGGCGGAGCAACGCTCATCAGCGCCACTGTCATGCCCGAGGTGGCGCCATTGGTGAGGCTGATATTGAGCGGAGACACATCCAGTCCACAACGCGACAGCCATTCGGCTGCGACATTGCGATGGCGAGGGAAAACCATGTTGGGCCGGAAGGAAAGCGCCGAACTCGACGGAAGGTTTTCCGCCAGCCAGCCGAAGGCTCCGCGCATGCGCTCCAGATGCAGCTGTTCGCACACGGGTTTGAGGATCGAAAGGTCGACAAGCTCGCCAAGACGCTCGGGCAGATAGGGCGGCTCAGGCTCTTTCGGCCTTGTCTGCACGAAGGAGCCGCGACCGATTTCGCCGGAAATGAGCCCCCGTCGGATCAGTTCGTCATAGGCACGACTGACGGTCTGTACGGAAAGCTTCAGGTCGTCGGCGAGCTTGCGATGGGGCAGAAGGCGCGTCCCGTTCGGCAAGTGCCCTTCCTGGATGGCGCGAGCGATCTGTTCGGCGAGAGAGAGATAAGCCGGCCGGCGCAACTGGGATATGTCGGGTCGCCAATTTGTCATGATTTTAACAGTGCTAAAAATCAGTTCAATTGACAACGCCAAAATGGTTTCCCATTGTCTTTTCCTCCACTTTGACACGATCCCCGCCCGGAGGGCGCCCTGAATGAAACTCGACGCCATCGACCTGCGTATCCTGGAGGCGATCCAGGAGAACGGGCGCATCACCAAGCTGGCGCTGGCGGAACGGGCGGGGCTCTCACCAACGCCCTGCTGGCTGCGCCTGCGCAAACTTGAGAAGGCGGGCATCGTCGCAGGCTATCACGCACGCGTTGCCGTCAGACGCGTTGCGCCTGTTGCCAGCGTCATGATGGAGGTGACGCTTGCCAACCATCGGCAAGTGGATTTCGAGCGTTTCGAACGCGCTGTCGCGACAACGCCGGAAATCGTGGCCTGCTGGTCGGTCGGCGGTGGCGTCGATTACATCCTGAAGATCATGGCCCCCGACATCGACGCCTACCAGCGTCTTGTCGACAGCCTGCTCGACCGCGAACTCGGCATCGACCGCTACTTCACCTACATCGTCACCAAGACGGTGAAGGAGGAGACCGTGCTTCCGCTGGAGACATTGCTTCCCGCCTCCGAATAGAGAGATTGTCTACGGCCGCCCCCACCTTTGGCCAAAGTCTCTGGTGGCCACCCCGGCAATAGACAATCTGTCGCGCGCCCTCTGGCAGACTTCCTCCAGACAACAGGAGGAGGCCGCAATGACCGCCGTATTTGCCCGAACGACCTTTCACGACGCGCTTGCCCGCCTTGCCGATCCTCATCTGCTCAGGGAACTCGCCTA
This sequence comes from Ensifer sp. NPDC090286, assembly GCF_044769565.1. Classification (NCBI taxonomy): domain Bacteria; kingdom Pseudomonadati; phylum Pseudomonadota; class Alphaproteobacteria; order Hyphomicrobiales; family Rhizobiaceae; genus Ensifer; species Ensifer sp. NPDC090286. Next base: position 183,357 of record NZ_JBIVYF010000008.1, read on the forward strand.
TGTCGGCGGTCGGTGGATCTCCGGGCGTGACGGTGCAAGCTTCAAGGTGACAGATCCCGCTTCGTCGGCGACGCTTGCCTGGGTCGCGGCACTTGATGCTGAGCAGACAGAGGAGGCTACCTCTGCAGCAGCCGACGCGCTTTCCGCCTGGCGGAACATGCTGCCGCAGCAGCGCGCCGCGATCCTGCGCAAATGGCACGACCTGATGCTGGAGGCGCGCGAGGATCTTGCCCTCTTGATGACCCTAGAGCAGGGCAAGCCCCTTGCCGAGTCCCGCGGCGAGATCGACTACGCGGCCTCGTTCATCGAATGGTACGCGGAGGAAGGAAAGCGGCTGAATGCGGAAAGCGTCACCAGCCATCTGCCCGGAGCCGAGATGATCGTGCGGCGCGAGGCGCTCGGTGTCGTCGGGATCGTGACGCCGTGGAACTTCCCCTCCGCCATGATCACACGCAAGGCCGCTGCCGCGCTCGCGGCTGGCTGCACGGTGGTTGCGCATCCCTCCAGCGAAACACCGCTTTCGGCACTCGCCCTTGCCGAACTCGGCGAACGGGCCGGAATTCCCGCGGGCGTCTTCAATGTGGTGACCGGAGACGCCGCCACCATCGTCGGCCGCATGAACGCCGATCCGCGCATTCGCGCCATGAGCTTCACCGGCTCGACGGAGATCGGCAAGCTGATTGCAGGCCAATGCGCGGAGACCATGAAGCGGCTGGTCATGGAACTCGGCGGCCATGCGCCGCTGATCGTCTTCGCCGACGCCGATGTGGAGAAGGCAGCCGACATCGCCGTCGCCGCGAAGTTCGCGACCTCCGGCCAGGATTGCCTCGCCGCCAACCGCATCTATGTCGAACGGCCCGTCGTTGCGGCCTTTACCAAGGCGTTTCAGGTTCGCATCGAAGCGCTGAAGGTTGCCTCGGGCCTCGACCCAGACGCCGAGATCGGTCCTCTGATGCACGAGCGTGCCATCGCCAAGGTGGAAGAACAGGTCGCCGATGCGTTGAAACGCGGCGCAAAGCGCCTCACCGGTGGCAAGCGCCACAAGGCAGGCCCTCTGTTCTTCGAGCCGACCCTTTTGACGGATGTACCGAACGAAGCGCTGATCATGCGTGAGGAGACCTTCGGCCCGGTTGCCGCCGTCTCCGCCTTCGACACCGAGAGCGAAGTGATCGCCCGGGCAAACGACACCGAATACGGCCTCGTCGCCTATGTCGTCACCGAGAACGGCGCACGCCAGATGCGTCTTGCGCGAGCTTTGGAATACGGGATGGTTGCGATCAATCGGGTGAAAATCACCGGCGGACCGATCCCCTTCGGCGGCTGGAAACAGTCGGGCCTTGGCCGCGAAGGCTCGCGCCACGGCATCGAGGCCTTCACCGAACTCAAATATCTCTGCATCGACACGGCCGCCTGAACGCGCGCCACACTTCATACGCGAAAGGAAAGACCATGCTCGAAAAAAGCAACGAACTCAGCGCCTGGGACCGTGATCACTTCTTCCACCCCTCCACGCATATGGGCATGCATGCGCGCGGCGAAACACCGACCCGGGTGATCGGCGGCGGCGAAGGCGTGTACATTACCGACACCAGCGGCAGAACGAGCCTTGATGCGTTTGCCGGTCTCTACTGTGTCAATGTCGGCTACGGCCGGCAGAAGATCGCCGACGCGATCGCCGAGCAGGCGAAGAATCTCGCCTACTATCACGCCTATGTCGGCCACGGCACGGAAGCCTCGATCACGCTCTCGAAGATGATTATCGACCGCGCGCCGGAGGGCATGAGCCGCGTCTATTTCGGTCTTTCAGGCTCCGATGCAAACGAGACCAACATCAAGCTGATCTGGTACTACAACAACATCCTCGGTCGGCCGGACAAAAAGAAGATCATCTCTCGCTGGCGCGGCTATCACGGCTCGGGCGTCATGACGGGCTCGCTGACCGGACTGCATCTCTTTCACACCGCCTTTGACCTGCCCCGCGCACCGATCCTGCACACGGAAGCACCCTACTTCTTCCGCCGCCCGGATCGCTCGATGGATGAAGAGCAGTTCTCGCAATATTGCGCCGACAAGCTTGAGGAAATGATCCTGGGCGAAGGCCCGGAGACGATCGCCGCCTTTATCGGTGAGCCGATCCTCGGTACGGGCGGTATCGTGCCGCCGCCGAAGGGTTACTGGCAGAAGATCCAGGCCGTGCTCGAAAAATACGACATCCTGCTCGTCGCCGACGAAGTGGTGACCGGGTTCGGGCGTCTCGGCACGATGTTCGGATCCGACCACTATGGCATGAAGCCCGACCTCATCACCATCGCCAAGGGTCTGACCTCGGCCTACGCACCGCTTTCCGGCACGATCGTATCGGACAAGATGTGGCAGGTGCTGGTGCAAGGCTCCGACGAACTGGGCGCGATCGGCCACGGTTGGACCTATTCCGCCCATCCGATCTGCGCGGCCGCGGGTGTCGCCAATCTCGAACTGATCGACGAGTTGGGACTGGTCGAAAACGCCGGCAGCACCGGCGCCTACTTCCGCGCGGAATTGACGAAGGCGCTCGCCAATCACAGGCATGTGGGCGAGGTGCGTGGCGATGGCCTGATGGCCGCAATCGAGTTCGTTGAGGACAAGGACGACCGGGTCTTTTTCGATCCGGCGAAGAAGATCGGCCCGCAAGTGGCGGCCGCCCTGCTTGAGCGCGGCGTCATCGGCCGCGCCATGCCTCAAGGCGATATCCTCGGCTTTGCGCCACCGCTTTGCCTCACCATGGACGAGGCCGACATTGTCGTCAAAGCGGCGGCCGAGGCCGTCACGTCAGTCCTGGATAAAGCATAGGCGCAAAGCAGCCATCGATGCCTCAGTCTTGAACCCTGCCGTCGATGGGGCGGGAAACTCCCGCACCATCGACGACTGCCAGGCCTGCAGTGGAGTTGAAGCCTAGACGGCGAGCGTGAATATGGATCCCCGCGGATATCGGGCCGAGCTGCACCGACAACAGCTGCGAGAACGACGAGGCAATTCGTATACCCTATTGGATCGGCATCGAAAATCGGCCGGCGAGTCGTGTTGACTCTGGCCTTCACTCGGTTGAAAAAAGGACGATCTTAAAAAAAGGATTACTAATGCCTGAAGAAAACACGACGCCAGCCACCCTGGTTGCCGAGGGCTCAGCGACTGTGCACACACCTGAACGCGCAAAGCGAAGCACAGCAAAACGTCAAAAAGCGGCCGGGGAAACGAAGAGCGCGACTTCGAAGGCAACAGCATCAAAGCCCTCCGCCAAGTCCAGAAAATTCAGCGAACAAGAAAAACTCGAGAAGCTCAGGCAGATCGGGGCACAGGTCGCTGACGGCGCGAGTACGATGAAAGATGCGATCAAAAGTGCCGGAATATCCGAGCAAACCTACTATAACTGGAAGGGTAGCTTGAAGGCGGATGATCAGCCGAGCAGCAAATCCGCTTCGGCCGGCGACGAGTTTGCCGAACTCGTGCAGCTCGAGGCCGAGAACCAGAAGCTGCGAAAGCTCTTGGCGGAAAAGTTGCGCGCGGAGAATGCCGAGTTGCGCAAGAAGCTCGGCATCGATTGAGGCAGGGAGAAGCCACACGCTGAGCGCTGTGGCTCCACTGCTCCTTTAGCGGTCGGCTGTGATTCAAGCACCTGACTTTGTGCAACCACACTTGCCGCAGCACTTCGATCCACATTGGGTTCAAACTATATGAAAACGCCACAACGCAGGTTCGTTGTTGAGTTCAAATCCGGCCGCCGTCAGCCAAAAGTGCCAACGGGTTCGATATGGGGAAACACCGATCTCAAGACCCTCGCGCGCGAGATTGAGACCGAATCGGCACATCTGTTCGGCCACCGGGAATTGGGTGGCAACGGTGGTACTGATCACGCCGCTGATGCTGATGTTCCGAGTTTCGTTGAAGAACCGGCCGTCGTGACAGCCTCCGATCCGGCCCATGCTGTGGCTGACCCGGTCGCTGGCGCACAGTCGGATGACGAAGTCGCAGATTCCGCGTCCGCCCCGCTCTTGGTCCCCAAGACCCGCAGCGCACCAAAGCAGACGTCCAGGAAGAAAGCTTCCCGCCCGGCGCCGACTACCGCTTTGGCATCCGTGGGCAAAGACTCGGATCCACAACCGAGATCGACGCCAACGACGTCTCTCGAAGAACTGGCCGCACTTGATGCGGAAAACAGTCGCCTTCGAAAATTGTTGGCGAACCAGCTCCGCGTGCAGAACGCGACGCTCAAGAGAATGCTGGAGCGGTTTTAGCTTCCGACTTTTATCTCTCGCTGGAGCGCCCGTTGGCGCTGAATGCCATCCTGCGCGATGTCATTGGGTCACAGGAGCGAGGTTGAGTTTCGCGCCGGCTTTGCTCGGTTTTCCGTGCCTTTAGAACGCACAAAAGCCCGCCGGATTTCTCCGGGCGGGCTTTTGTTATGAGATTTGGTTGCGGGGGCAGGATTTGAACCTGCGGCCTTCAGGTTATGAGCCTGACGAGCTACCGGGCTGCTCCACCCCGCGCCATCGCGGTAAATCCGTATGGGATTTATCCGCTTTATCCGGGTTTTGCGTGCGCAAAATCCCGTTGTTTGTCTGATCTTACTTACGCAAAAAGGCCGCTTGTTGGCGGCCCTTGTGTTTCGGCAGGGCCGAAGAGTGTGTCGAGAAGATTTCCGGTTTTTTTCGCCGCTACCTTATCCTTC
>NZ_JBIVYF010000009.1:0-170002 GCF_044769565.1 Ensifer sp. NPDC090286
ATCCGCTGCAGATCACGCTCGCTCATCGCAATCAATCCCATCCGCAATCTCCCAGGTCATCAAAACCCGGGGAGAGTGACATTCCAACTTTGCAGGATCAGGACATTCTAACTTTGCGGCTACAGCCTTAAGTCGCATAATCTGAATTATGGAACTGTAGGTGCAGTATCAGGAACGCCTTCTAACGCATTGATCTAAATCGGGTACCAAGCAGCAGCTGTTCAAGCGTCGCGAGGCAGGACGGAGAGCACGCGCGCGATGAAGGCTGCAAACTCTTCCATGTAGCTACGGAGAAACTGCTCGGTCGATTGCACCGTCACTTCTCCGTCGTCTGAAATCAGCCCCGGAGTGAATTGAATGTATGCTTCTGGGGCGTTCATCTGCGGTGAATTGCAAAAGCTCAGAACACTGCGCAGTCCTTGTTGCGCTACCGCGGTTCCGATCGAGCCCGGCGATGTCCCGATGACGGCAGAAGGCTTGCGTGTGAACGAGTTCTTTCCGTAGGGGCGGCTCGCCCAATCGATGGCGTTTTTTAGGCCACCCGGAATTGAACGGTTGTATTCCGGGGTTACAAAGAGAATGGCATCGACCCCAGCCAACTCTTCTTTGAAAGCTCTGGCGACCGGCGGAAAATCGGCATCATAGTCATAGCTATAGAGCGGGAGTTCCCTGAACGAAATTTCTGTCATTTCAAGGTGTGCAGGAGCCAGCCTCACCAGTGCACGGGCGAGCTTGCGATTTATGGAGTCTTTGGCGAGACTACCAATCAAGTATCCGACCTTATGCGTTTGCATAGTAATCCTCCCGATACCCCTGACCTACGGCGTGGACGGCAACAACAATGTAGCGTGTCGCGCCTTCACTGTCATGTTTCCAAGTGGCTGCAAACCCGATCTCAGAACCCTCTCAACGCGCCAGTATGACGGCAGAACTGCAGCTTTCATTCAGAGTCGGTCGCCGCGGCGATCGGCATCGTGACCGGCGGCTGCGGAAGGAAGAAGGGCTACCTTTGAAAGAAGAACATCGTGCAAACTATAGCAACTGAGCGACTGATATTACGCCGATGGCGCGAGGGCGATTTCGAGGCCTTCGCTCGATTCTGGGCGGACCCCGTCACCACCGCCTTCGTTGGGGGGCCGATCCAGCGTGAGGATGCCTGGCGAAGGATGTTGTCGTTCATCGGTCATTGGCACTTGCGTGACTTTGGCTTTTTCGTTGTCGAGGATGGTAAAACAGGTGAAATGGCAGGCTACTGCGGAGCGCAGCTTCCCTTGGACAAGCTTGAACCTGAATTGGGATGGGGCATCTACCCCGAGTTCCAGGGGCGAGGCTATGCTACCGAGGCGATGCATGCCGTACTCGACTTCGCGGCCAGCAAACTTGGCTGGCGGACGGCAATCAGCCTGATCACTGATGACAATTTGGCTTCCCAAGCGGTCGCGAGAAAACTTGGGGGCGCGCTTGAGCGACACGTGGATATCAGTGGCATGCGCTACGGCGTATACCGGCACGTCTTTGGAGATTCGCCGATTTAGCCGTTCAAGGGAGTGCTCATCTGGTTCGGATAGCTGTCCGCGGTCTGGGACCCGTCGACTTGCAGTCGTCTCTCAATGACCGTTGTGATCGACACTGCCTACAGCCTAGATGCGCCGGCGGCCTCGCGCGTGGGATCCGGCATCGCCGGAAGAAGGAGTAGGAGGACCACCGATAGAAGGTGGATGGCCGTGGCGACGAACGCGAGGGCCGCGAGCCCGGCTGCGATGATGGGGGCGGCGATGACGGTTCCGAGCGTCGTGATCATGAAGATGAAAAAGACGATCAGCGCCGATCCGCGCGCATTGTTGGCGCCCGAGGCAAGGATGCCGCGATAGAAGCCGATGGGGCCGCGAAGGCCCAAGCCGATCGCCATAGGCGTAAACAATAGCGGTAACATCAGCGTGTTGGTACCGCCCGTGAGCCCATAGGCGAGCAGCGCAAGGGCACTCAACGCTGCCATGACGGTGCCGGTTAGGATGACGTTTTCAGCGCCAAAACGTTCGGCGATCCGGGCGGTGAGATTGGCGACGATGATGAACCCGGAAATGTTGATCACCTGCATGACGATGAAGTCGTTGAGCGAGCCGCCCATCGACGCGACGATGACCGTCGGCGCGCCGAAGACGAAGGTGAGAAGCCCGCCAAGCGTCAGGGCCTGGCTGAGCGCGTAGCGCATGAAGATGCGATCGGTGAGCAGTTGCCCATAGCTGCCGCGCATATCGGAGGTCTTTTCCTCCTGGGGCAGCCCGAGCACGAGGATGAGCACCGCGGCGAGCAGTGTCAAAACACCCAGCAGCTCGAACGACGATTGCCATCCGAAATGCGAGAGCAGCAGCACGCCGAAGATGGGCGCAAGCGCCGGCACCAGCGATTCCACGCTGCCAAGGAACCCGATTGCGCGCACCGCCGCCTTGTCGGTGAATAGCTGGCGGATCAGTCCCGGGCCAAAGACCGGAGCTGCCGCAGACGCCACGCCCTGAATGAACCTCAGCGCGATCAGTGCCGTGATGTCCGGCGAGAAGGCACAAGCGAACGAGGCGGCCGCAAATGCGCCAAGCGAAGACAAGAGCAGCGCCTTGCGCGAAAAATGATCCGCCAGGCGCCCATAAAGAAGCAGGCCGAGACCGCCGCCGCCGACATAGGCGGCAAGCACGAGCTGAGCAGTCGCCCTGTCGGTACCGAAGATTGCAGGCAATTGCGGAACAGCCGGCAAGATGAGGTCCGTCCCTGCCAGCGACAGCGTTGCGCAGAGGATGAGAAGGGAGAACGTGATGGCGCGACGCGAATTTGTCATTGTCTGGGTGCTCTTGGCCGTCTGATCGTGACCGATGGGTGTGGAGTGCAGGTGCCCTGCCCGCCGGGTTTTGCGGGACGGTGATTCAGGGCAACTCGTGGTCACGTCAGGCTAACAAGGGCTGCATAGCTTGGACAACGAATGAAATATTCGCGTCTCAGACAGGATCGACGCTGGTGACCAGGCGACCGACGCGTCCGTCGGAAATCCCTACTCGTTCCCATCGGATGATGCTCGGGGGGATCGGCATATCGGGATCGTCGCTGCCATCGGTCGTGAACTGGATGGCGCCCGACCAGACTTCATCAAACCAACCGAGTTCCTGCAGTTGAAGCTCTCTCTCGATGATTTCCGCCGTCGCATATCGCCAGAGCGAGACGCCGAAGAAGGACGTGGCGGAGATACGCCACTGGGCTTGTCTCGCCGGTGACGCGCTCAAGAGCGCGTGGGTGTCGTCGCAAACAAGATGGACCGGAAACGGCGCTGTTTCGATGAGCCGCCGCAAGGTCAGGTCTATCCCGACGCTCTCGTGCCGCTCCAGCAGCTTTTCGACCCGAGCCCGGGCCTTTGCTGAAGGCTCATGCCGGCCCGCTTCCCATCGCGACAGCAGCCCCTGCGACACGCCAAGATCCGCCGCCAGCGTTTCCTGTTTGATCTGCCTCAGCCTGCGGAAGCGTCGAAGCCGGCATCCGAGCGGCAAAGCGCAAACCTTCAGATCGAGCTCCATATCTTCCTCGCGACAATTGCCCCCTCGCCTCTCGAATAGCAAGGACGCTTGGCCGGATGTCAACAGCGACCGGAGGCTCTGAAGGACAGAGAGCTGACTTTACGGGAAGGAGGGCGTGCCAACGGAGTCTCCAGCGGGTGTTCAGCTGGATCTCGATCGATTTTCTTGGCGCCCCGGAGATGTTCGGCGCCACTGCGGCTGAAGATCAGGCGATGCTTCGTGCTAGGCAAATCGCCTGATCGGCCGTCATCTGCTGTCAAAGGTCAGACAGCTGGCATCAGCGCTGCTTCAGCGCGGTGCAACCGCGCCCGCATAAAAACCGCCGTCGCCACCGTAGTAATCCTGTCTGACACTGCTCGCACCGCCGCCGGTCTGGGAGCATCCGGCAAGCGCGGAGAGTACGAGCAAGACTGTGGCGATACGCATTGGGTTTGATCCTTTCTTGGTTGTCACACACATAGTCACAGGCAAACGCCCGGACAACCCGGCGACGACGCAACTTTCAACCAAACCCTGTATCCGAACGATCACGATATCGAGACGAAGGCGCAGGTCCTGGCTGTCGTCTCTTCTTGAATACCAACATTTACGAGAGAAGCGGCCGCAGCCGCCACGACGAAGACCGAAGCGCTCGCTAAATTGGATCGGCTGGCACGTAAGACGCTGGTTGCTCTGGACGCCGAGGGGCCAGGCGGCCGCAATCGTCGCACGTCGTCTGGCTCAACTGACGACCGACACCGCCGATACTGCCTGATGTCACAGTCAGCCATAGCGTTGCGCGCCTGATCAGACGCGCAGCCGAATGCGACTTAAGAAGACAGGCAGTTAGCCGCCCGAGTCGTTGCGTTTAGGCCGCTTCGAGAGTGTCGTTAGCTGACCCTTTGTTCTGGATCAGAGTGCGCGCGACGATATCGTGGTTAAGCCACAGAACAGGAGCCGATGGCGCCGAGCTCTCACCAAAGATGAGCTGCCCAACAGCTTCGACGACCAGACGGCTCAAGAGATCGGAGATCAGCGTCTTGCCATCCCTGTGCATCGCCGTGATCTCGCTCGACGTCCCGATCGTCAGGTCGGACTGACCCGGGTTGTTGGGCATCGGCCAGGACGAAAAGTCGTAGAACGGCCGCATCACTTCGCTCGTCTGCATATCGGAAATCTTCTGCAAGACGTCCTCGACGGTGAAGCCATCTGCCAGGAGATCCTGGCAGGCCTGCCATTGCTTGGCGACCCATTCGCCGCCGCCTTCTTTTTTCAGCGCGAGCAGAAGCGGAATGAGGGGCAGCTCGATCCCGGCAAACACGTCGGACGAATTGGTGCGGATTTCAGGGCAATTGTAGACCGTCGCCTTGATGCCGTTGTTCCAGGCATCTTCGGCGATGCGCTCAAGGCGCATCTTGGCGTAGCCTTGGGTGTAGTTGGTATAGGTCTGCCAGCGATACTCGTTGGCGACCAGAATGCCCGTGCCGTGATAGCCGAATGCCGAATAACGCACCTGGCCTCCGGAAGCCTCGATGCGCGCCCGGATGGCTGCACTCAGGTCGATCAGGTGTCGGAAGGTGTTGGCCGAGACTTCGTCGAAATTCTGCAGGATGAGCTTGCCCAAATCGCTGTCGAGGAGCGTTTGCGACGACATGTGCCGGGTGCCACGCCCCTTGTAGACGCGATTGGCGATGACCATGAACACCTTGGCCTTCGGGATGCCGCCGGCCATGGTGTGTGCGAAGAAGACATTCTTGCCATCAGCGATCATGCCGTCGAGGACACTCATGACCTCAGAAAGGGCGTTCTTGAAGCGCTCGACGCCGGCGTCACGGCATTTCTCGATGTGCGACCAGTCGAGCCTCTCGTCTTCCCAGGTCTCGAGCGTCATCTTCGCGAGAAGGTCGGTTGGAGTGGGCTCGCCTTCAGGCGCGTCAAGATCGAAGCCGGCCATGATCGGCACGTTGATGATCTTGCCGCCGAGCCGGGCTTCGGCCGCCGCCAGTTCCTCGGCGTTCAGGGGCCGCAGGACATTGGCTTCGTCTCGTCTGCCAACCGTGATCCCGACAATTTCCATGCCGGCCTTCTTGGCTTGGTCGACCAGATGCGTGGCATAGCCCCGATCGAACAGCTCACCAAACAGAACGAAAACATCGCCTGGACGGAAAATGTTCGTCCGCGGGAAGTGCGTCAGAGGGGTCGGTTTCTTCATATTGCCGGTTCTCACAAGGCTGGGTCGCGGAGCAACCAAACAAACTACGTGATGAACCACTGCACTGATTGGCGGCAAGTGGGAAGTGACATTAAGTGTCGTTACAATTCAAACCGTGAGCGGAGCGGAACGGCAGCGGCTTCCATTCCAGCCCCTGAGCAGCTTGGAACGCACGATCCTTCCGCCTGGCTTTTCAGCGTTTTGACGCGATTTCTGCCAGGTGATGAGCAGGCTTGGCTTGCCTCAAAAGTGCGGCAAGCGGACCGGGAATTCCACCTTTGCTTGGCCAATGCGGCAGGGGCTCAGAGCCGCTAGCGCCACAGATCGTTTTGCCGAACCCCAACCTTGCGGTCGGAGTGATTCTCATCGTGCCGAAGAACTCGACACCCTCGACCCGATCTTGCCCTTGCGCCACCGTGACCAGCTCGCTGTGCGCCGTTGACAGTACGATGGCGTTCACGTTCAAGCCGAGATGGAAGGCGGAAGGCCGCCGAAGCGAAGCCGCAACCGGTGAGCAGGTGATCACTCACAGGTGCGACTCTCACTTTCGTCTGACGTCGAGGCCCAATGCTTCGGCGATGACGATGGTCTGGTCGATCGTGATGATGGCGTCCTTGAGGAGGACGTTTTCGGGATCGAAGGCGGTGAGGTCGCTGCCCCTGAGGTCACATGAGGTGAAATCGGCCCCATGCAGCCGGGCGCCGGAAAGATCGACGTCCCTGAGCGAGCCGCCTTTGCAGGAGGCGCCGGTCAGATCCGCTTCCCGCAGTCGCGTTTCCTTAAAGGATGCCCGGCCGAGTGCGGCACCTGGCAAGCCGGTAAAGGACCAGTCGCCGCCGGTCACCTGCATCTGGTCGAACTCGCAGGCGTCGAACATGCTGCCGACGAACTTGCATTCCTTAAAACGGCTGTCGAAGAACTTGCAGGAGACGAACGTGCAATTCACGAAGGCGCTCGCCTGATGTGATGAGGCATTGAACCGGGCGCGCCGGAAGGTGCATTCGTGAAAGACCACGCCGACGGTATTCGCCTCGGTCAGGTCGAGATCGACGAACAGCGTGTTGTCGTACCGCTCGCGCTCGATCTGGCGGCCATACCAGTCGGCGCTCGCGATCGTGCTGTCTGTCTTGGGCGGCGCTTCGCCGTATCGTCGTTCAGCCATATCCATCCATCCGGGGCCCTGCACGAAGCGAGCCGCCTTTCGTTGCGTCGCCGCCGACCATTTCGATCTTCGCGATGATTGGCAATGCGAAAACGAACGGGAACGAAGGCACCGTGGCGCGCAGTTTCGGAGGCTGGTTTTGGTTTCGCTCACCGAGAAAAGGTGGAACCATGCGCGTTTCCACCTTTTTGCTCATTCGCGCCGATTGCGAGGACGTCAGCGATCTAACGCCTGCGGCCGGGCGACGCTATTCCACCAGCCGCACGCCGCCTCCCCTGCCGAAGCCGTTCGGGACGAAATCCTTGCCATCTTCCGCCGGCTTCTTGAAGAAGGCTGTTCCTGACACATAGAGGTTCAGAACCCTGGTAATCAGTGCAGTGAATTTCGATTCCGAATTGAGGCTGCCGCTGACGTTCCAGTCGATCACGGCATGGGGCAAGTAGATCGCCCCGTTGTAGAAGCTTCCGGCAGACGTGTTGATGCGGAACTGGATGTTGCTGTCCTTCGCCTGCCGGCCCTGGAACATCAGGATGCCGGCATGCGTGCCGCTGGTCGGTGCCGATACTTGCAGGATCGCGGCGCCGTTCAGAAAGAACGGCGATTGCGCGTCTTCGAAGTAGAGAAGCACGTCCTTGCCGATGACCTTGGCCGATGTGTTCAAGGTCAATGCGCCGCGGCGGAACGCGTAGATGCCAGGCTTCAGCGTCAACTCGTCCGTGGAGTTCACGGTCAGCCCACCGCAATAGACGCCAGGTTCGAGCGACGACTTGCCCTGGCTGTTGATCGTCTTCAGGCTTTGGGAAGTACAGGGGGCGTTCGGCGACACCGGTTCGGGCATGCCGGCCAGGGGGTCTGGCACGACGGGAGATCCGTCGACAGGCGGCGGGGAAATCAACCGGCCGGAGAGTTTCGACTGGCCGGTGACGGCGATCAGCGGTGCTGCGAATTTGCCCTGGTTTTCGGCGTAGAACGCACGTTGCGAATGAGACGAGTTCACCTGGAAGCCGCATTCGCTGGTGACCGAGTTCGAATTGATGATCTTCAGCGCATCGGCCCTGCTCGGATCGAGGATCAGGATGCAGGCCGAGCTGCCGGAACCTCGGGCTGCTTTTGCGACGACCGATATCGGAACGGTCCGGAAGCCGAACATATGCATGATGGCGGTTTCGTAGTCCTCATTGACGGCCACCGCCACGGTATCCCGCTCGACGGTGACCTGATGGTCCCAGCTGGCAGGCTCCTTCAGATCCTGCTTTTCGTTGCTGCTTAAATGGGCGCCGAGAAACCCAGCCGCGATCTCCTGTTCCGAACCGACGCTTGCTGCTGCTCCCGCCAGTGCCGCGGCATCGGCAGCGCTTTGCATCGCGGCCTTGCGGTTGACTGCGGCTGCGAAATCGATCGCAACGCCAACGGCGGCAATGAGGGGAATAGCGACAAGCGCTGCCAAGAGGCCGAAGTTCCCGGACCGACATTTCAGCAGGGCCGAGGCGCAACGCCTGATCAGTGGCAGGTTCAGTATGTTCATGGCAGTTTCTTTGCAACTAGATGGAGAGTATCTGCCTCATCGTGCAGGGAGCCTTGCCAATCCTTTAATTTCGAGCCGAGTTAACGGTATGCAGCCTCTCAGGCACTCGTCAGGGCGCTGATACAGGTACGAGGTGAGGGTTTTCGACGAGATTTTGCGCTTTGGGCGTTGCGCGCCGGCAAAACCGGCCATCTGCCGCGATCGTCGGTTCAGAGCGACTTGCGTGTCATTGACGGGGAGCGCGCTCGCAAGCTTCACTCACAGGTTGTCGATCTTTTGATATCGGCGCTCAGCACTAACCCCTTTTGCGCATCTGCCTAATCCTTGACTGGACGGTGCGCTGTGCGACGCTTGCGACTTCATGGTTGTACTGCGTAAGGGGCGGACGATGAAATTCTCAAAAGCAAAGAGGAAACATCCCGGTAAAGCATTCAAAATCGGCGGGGCCGACAGAAGCGTTTATGACGGCTTCGTCGGGGCGGCGCGCGCAGCACCCGGCTTTTCCTATCGGGGACGATGGACCAGCGAAGGGTGTCCCGGTACCTTCGAAACATGGCTCGCAAACAAGGGTGTAATGCCCAAGCAGTAGAGCCTTTCATTCCACGCAATCACGATCTGCCGGCGCCGGAGACGGCGCCGGCTGTACGCGTCACGGCGCGCTGCCCAACGAAGTCATTTTGCCTTCGCTTGGGCCGCGATCGCGTCAGCTTGCGCAGGAGTCGATTGGCCGCAACCAAGGAACGCCGAGAATGCAGCGGCGGCCGGTTTGCGTCGACAGATTGGCATCCTTGTCGGCTGTGAGCACCGGTAACCGTTGCCCCGATATTACGGATGGTCTCCGAACTACGTTCCCGGCTCAGGCCTTGCCGCTCTCAATCGCACGGGCCCATCCCGCGGCTCGCTCGGCCGAGGCCGCGAGGACCGGCTTCGGCGCCTTGTACCACTCGTCCTCAGGGATCTCGCGTTTCTCGCGGACGAATACGATGGCGCGCTCCAATGTCGGGAACTTGTCAGGCAGCGTCAAATGCAGAAACAGCGACACGACGACGACGGAGCGCGACCGGCCGCCGCGGCAGTTGACGAGCACACCGCCACGCTCGCGCCTGGGATAGGAGGGCTTTTCGGGCAGGATCTGCTCCAGGGCCGCTCGCAGGATGTAGTGCGCAGCCAGCATTTGCGTGTCCGGGTTCCCGTCGCCGTCGATCAGTCCGATCTTGTAGTAGCGGATTTCCCCCGGGCCATGGATGCTGTTGCGGTGATCCGAGACGAGCTTTGGCTGGTCGACAAAATTGAAGTCCAGATTGACCGCGCAATTGACGACCGTCGTGATCCCACTCTTGCGCAGGAGATCGAGGTCGCTTGCACCTTCCTTCCCGGAAATGAAGATGTCGACGCCATAGGTCGGATGCCTCGGATAGATGAGACTGAGCCTTGGCAATTCGCTGCTGGTCTGGCCGGTAGCGGGGGCGTCTGTGAGATTGTCCAGCATGGTTTCCTCGTGTGCTTTCATGGCGACGGCGCTTTTGCGCTACGGCCGGCCGAGATTTCGGCGGCGACCCTGTTCAAGGTCGGATAATCGCCGCCGCGGCCATAGGCGACATACCCCGGGCAAAGATAGTCGGCGGACCCTTCAGGAACTTTGCCAAGCGACAGCGGCGCATAACGCCCGCCTGCGTTCTTCAGGATCAAGGTCGCTGCTGCCACATCCCAGGCGTTGACACCGAAACCGGCGGCGGCATCGACGAAACCGGCCGCCACATGGGCTATGCTCAAAGCCGCACTTCCGGGACGGCGCACGGTCGAGAAGGTCTCGACCAGATCGCCGAGGCGGGCAAGTGCCTCGTGGCGGCCATCGAGGCGAAAGTCGCGCGAAACCGGGTAGCCGGTGATCAGCGTTGCTCGGCTTTCGTCACCAATGGCTTTCGAGGCAAGCACCTTTCCATTGAGATAGGCGCGATCAAGGTCGCTCGAAAACAGCAGATCGGCCACCGGATCGTAGACGACCCCGGCCACGACCGATGCGCCTTCGACCGCCGCGATCGATATGCACCAGAAGGCAAGTCCTCGCGCGAAGTTGGCAGTCCCGTCGATCGGATCGACATACCATTGGATTTCGCCCTCGCCGACCTGGCCGCCCTCTTCGCCAAGCATGGCCGAGTTCGGCTCGTGCGCGAAGATGTAGTCGCGGATGCATGCCTCGGCTTGCTTGTCGTAGATCGTCACGACGTCGTGGAGATCGCGCTTGTAATCGACGGCCATTTCCGAGCGAAAGGCGGCAAGCAAGGGGCCGGCGGCCGCACGGGCCGCCCCTTCGGCGATCGTCATCAGTCGCAGTGAGCGGTCGCGCATTGTGTCTCTATCGCATTGGCTGCGGCTCGTGGCGGGATTGGCGTCGGTCATGCTCTCTTCCTATCGATAGCGAAACGGCCGGCGCGACCTGTCCTCGTGAGGTCGCGCCGGCCGGGCTTTTACTTGCTGTAGTTCACGCGCCAGAAATCCTGCCACTCCTCGCGCCGGTCGAAATCGTCAAGCCCGGTGGAGGCGTCATAGGGAAAGAGGCGGTCCGCTACCTCCATGATCCCCGACGGCTCGTCTTCAGGCATCTTGATGTCGACATTGGTCGGCAGCTTGCCGTCCTTCATCTGCGGTGCGATGCCCTCTTCCGTCAGCACGTAGTGAATGAAGAGCTTTGCGGCATTCGGGCTCGCCGATTTCGAGGCGATCAGGCCGAGCTTGGTGTAGGTCCAGCCGACCCAGGGGGTAAGTTCCGTGCAGAGCCCGAGCTTGTAGCCCTTGCCTTCGTTGTCGCGGAACTTGGCGGAACTCAGGAGCCCGAAGAAGGGTTCTTTCTGGCCGGCCGCGCCGACAGCTTCGGCAACCGGATCGTCGCCGTCCGTCACAAGCGGGCCGTTTTGTGCCAGAGCCTTGATCCAGGCGGCCGCCGCACTCTTTTCAGTGGTTTCGAGATCCTTGCCGAAGTGGACCTTGTAGGCCTCCTTCACCGCGCTGTCGGCATGCTTTTCCAGCTGGTTGAACCAGTCGGTATAGGTGCTCTTGGTCAGGGGATCGACGAGCGCGATCTTGCCTTTCCACTTTGCGTCGGTCAGCTCCCAGATGTTGCTGACCGGGCATTTGTCATAGGCCTCGGTGTTATAGGCCCAGACATTGGCATTGGTCGAAATCGCCAGCGGGTTCTGGAAGGCCGCCGGTATCTTCGCCTTCATATCGCCGGGCAGATAGCTTTCGACGAAACCCTGCGGCAGAAGCTGGGCGAGTGCTGCCGGCGCGTCGGTGATCAGGGCGACATCGCCCTGGACGTTGCCTGCCTGGGCTTCGCGGATGATCATCTCCAGCTGGCTGTTGGCCGAGACTTTGACACCGGTCGCCTTCACGCCGTATTTGGCGGTGAAGGCCTCGGCCATCTCGACGATCTTGCCGGTGCTGTCATAGACATTGATCGGCTTTTCTTTCTTGGCCGCCTCCACCAGCGCATTGAGATCGAACGCCTCCTCGGCGCTCGCCTCGACCGTGAATGCGGCCGCAAGGGCGGCAAATGCCGCCCCCATGATCATAACCTTGTTCTTACCCTTGCTCATGGCTTCCCCTCCCAAGGAGACCGTTTCACATCTTCAGGCGATTACTTCTGGTAGCTCAGCCGCCAGAGGTCCTGCCAGGTCTCGCGTGCGTCCCAGTCGTCGAGGCTCGTTGCCATCTGGTAGGGCATGACCTGATCGAGAACGGCGCCGATGCCCGACGGCTCGTCGGCGGGCAGCGAAACGTCCTTGTTCGTCGACATCTTTCCGTCTTCTGCCTGCGGCGCGATGCCTTCGGCGGTCATCACATAGTGGATGAAGAGCTTCGAGGCATTCGGGCTGTTGGTGCCCTTTGTGATCAGTCCGACGCCCGGATACATCCAGCCGAGCCAGGGTTTCAGGTCCTTGCAAAGGCCGAGTTTCATGCCCTTTTCGGCATTGTCGCGGAATTTCGCCGAACTCATCAGCCCCATGAAGGGTTGCGATTGGCCTGGCGCGCCAACGGCATCGGCTGCTGCCGCATCGGCGTCCGTCAGCAAGGGAGCGTTGGCGGCGAGCGCCTTGACCCAGGCGGCCGTTGCACTTCCGTCGTCGGTCTCAAGGTCCTTGCCGTAGAGCTCCTTGTAGGCGGCTGCCACCTGGGCGTCGCCGTGCTTGGCCATCTGGTTGAACCAGTCGACATAGGACGGTTTTCCGAGCGGATCCTGCATGGCGACCTTGCCCTTCCACTCAGGGCCCGTCAGCTGCCAGATGTTGTTGACCGGGCATTTGTCGAAGAGTTCGGTGTTGTAGGCCCAGACGTTGGCGCTGGTAACGACGGTCAGCGGGTCCTGATACTCAGTGGGGATGTTGGCTGCGAGATCCGGCGGCAGCCAGCTTTCAGCAAAGCCCTGCGGGATGAGCTGCGCCATGGCGGCTGGCGCGTCGCTGATGATCGAGACATCGCCCTGGATGTTATTGGCGCGGGCTTCGCGAATGATCATCTCGAGCTGGGCCGTCGCCTTGACCTTGGAGCCCTCGGCGCCGACGCCGTATTTCTCCGCGAAGGCCTTGGCCATTTCGACGATCTTGCCGGTGCTGTCGTAGACGGTGATCGGCGGTTCCTTGCGCGCAGCCTCGATCAGTGCGTTCAGGTCGAACGGCTCTTGCGCCAGCGCCGGCCCAGTGAAGGCGACGATGGTCGTTGCCAGCAGCGCGCGCCTGATTGCCCGGTGCGTCCTTTCAGTCCTTAAAAATTGCATCGTCTGTTCCTCCCTCAGATTATGTTTCGGTTTGTCGTGTCGCACGAAAGCGCCTCAGTTCAGCGTGTTCTTGCGCAGCAGCGCGTCCGCTTCGGCGATCCGCTGGCCGTCCTTGTTAAAGACGTGCAGCGCTTCAGGCGGAGCAAAGAACGAAACCCTCGCGCCGGTCTCGACGCGCGGCAGGGCGTTGGTCGTCAAGAACAGCGTGTCGCTGTCGTTCCTGAGCTCCAGGATCCAGCTGCCGCCGGTCGGCAGGACGCCTGTCACCGTCATTTCGCCGGAGAAGCTGCCGGCGGGCACATCGCCCGCCTTGACCGAATAGCCGATCGCTTCCGGCCGGATGCCGATCGAGCCAATGCCGCGCAGCGACGGGTGGCGCGTGCCAAGATAGGCTTCGGCTGCGCGCGACAGCGCAGAGGCCGCGGCCGATCCGAAGGTCAGGATGTTGATCGGCGGGCTGCCGACGAATTCCGCGACGAAGCGATTGGCCGGGCGATCGTAGATATCGTTGGGCGTGCCCATCTGCTGTAGCGTGCCCTCGTTCATGACGGCGATCGTCGTTGCCAGCGTCATTGCCTCCCACTGGTCGTGGGTGACGAAGACGATGGTCGTCTTGAACTCATTATGGATACGCTTGAGCTCTGCGCGCATTTCAAGCCGCAGCCGGGCGTCGAGGTTCGACAGTGGTTCGTCGAGCAGAAGCACGCCCGGATTGACCGCCAGCATGCGGGCGAGCGCCACGCGCTGCTGCTGGCCACCCGATAGCTGCGACGGGTAACGGTCGCGGTACTTGGCGATGTCGAGCGCCTGCATCACCGTCTCGACGCGCTTTTCGCGCTCTTCCTTCGGCAGTTTGCGCAGCCGGAGGCCGAAGTCGGTGTTGCGTTCGATCGTCAGGTGCGGCCAGAGCGCGTAGCTCTGGAATACCAGCCCCATCTCGCGCTTTTCCGGTGGGATGAAGACGCCTGCCCTGACCGAGTCGACCACCCGCTCCCCGATCCGGATCTCGCCGTCCGAGAGGTTTTCGAGGCCGGCGATCATGCGCAGCGTGGTGGTCTTGCCGCAGCCGGAGGGTCCGAGAAGGCACATGAACTCGCCGTCGCGGATTTCGAGGTCGAGGTTGGAGACGGCATTGGCGGAATTGACGCCGTAGTTCTTCTGGGCGCCGCTGAGATTGATGGTGGGCATCAGCTTCCGAGTCCTTCTGCGAGATTGGTCTTGGTCAGCTTCTGGGCTGCCAGGGTTCCGAGATAGGCGATCGCCGCGATGATCAGCACGACCGCGTTTGCCGCCTGGGTGTAGTGGTAGTCGACGAGCCGAAGCGAATAGGTGGTCAGAACATCGGTGCTCGGCACGGCGAGGATGACAAAGAGGCTCAGGCCCTTGATGCCCGAGATGAAGGGCAGCAGCACACCTGTCACCAGCGAACCCTTCTGGATCGGAATGACGATCAGCATCATCCGGCGGAACCAGCCGGCGCCGGAGATCTGGGCTGCTTCTTCCGGATCCTTGCCAAGCTGCGTCATGGCCGAGATGCCGGCGCGCGAGGCATAGGGCATCTGGTCGGCGATCAGTGCGAGCACGAGGATGGTGACGGTGCCATAGAGAGCCGGCATCGGTCCGCGCGGCACGGCGAAGAGCGACAGATAGGCGGCGGCAAAGGCGATGCCCGGCACCAGATAGGGCAAGAAGGTGACTTGGCGCAGATAGACCGACAGGGCCTTCACCGGCGTCCGGATAACCACATAGCCGACGAGCAGTCCAAGAATGCCCGAGGTCAAGGACGCAAGGCCGACGATCATCAAGGTGTTTTTCGCAGCCGCCCATAGATCAGGGCTCAAAAGCACCCCGGTCTGCAGCGCCACCGTGTGGAGGTCACGGCCGATCCAGTAGTCGAGCGTGAAATTGTCGAGCGTGAACTGCGCCGGCAGCTTCATGATGGTGGAGAGAAACAGGGTGAGCAGCGGCAGGCCGACGCTCAAGAGAAAGATAAGCGCTGCAAAACCGGTCGCCGGCAGACGGTACTTTCCGAGCCGGCTTAGGCGGTTCATCGAACCCTTGGAGCCGACGGTGACAAAGCGCCGGGCTTCGCGCACCAGCCGGGCATCGATCATCAGGGTGATGATGCCGATCAGCATGATCGACGCTGCGACGACACCGGCTACGCCGGTCTGGCGCGACGCGATGCTGCGGAAGAGCGAGGTGGACAGCACCTCGAATTTGACCGGCAGGCCGAGCACATAGGGTACGCCGAACTCGCCGAGGCACTTGGCGAAGATCAGCACCATCGAGGACAGAAGTGCAGGACGCATCAGCGGCAGGATGATCTGCATCGCCACCTGGTAGCGCTTGGCTCCAAGGATGCGGGCGGAGTCTTCGAGCTGGCTGTCGAAGCGGCGGAGCGCCGAGCCGAACAGCAGGATCACAAACGGGGTATAGTGCAGCGCCAGGATGATGATGATCGGGAAGCGGCCATAGGCGACCCAATCGGGCGGCGTCAGCCCCATGGCCTCGAACCAGCCCGGCTGGCCGCCGACTGTGCGGTTCTTGAAGAGCGTCGTCCAGGCCAGAGCAAAGGTCCAGGCCGGTAGCATGTAGGGCACGATCAACGCCGTTGCGAACCAGCGCCGTCCGAACATGTCTGTCCGGCTGATCAACCAGGCGAGCACCGTGCCGATCACCAGCGACAGGCTGATTGCTCCGAGCGCGACCGATAGCGTGTTGAAGAGCGGCCGCCAGAAGAGGTCGACCGAGACCGGCGACAGGAAGGCACGATCGAGGTAATAGAGCGTAAGCTCGCCGAAGTCCTTGCCGAGCCGCCGCTCGTGGCCGAATTGGACGCGCACGGAATCAAGCACGATCGAGATGATCGGCACGACGATGAGATAGGTAAAGAGAAGCGCCGTCAGGACGCCAATCAGCGTCGTCGGCTCCCGGGAGGCGACCTTCATCCGATAACGCCAGCGTTGCCATGCCGTGGGGGCCATCGCGCTGTCGGGCAATGTTGCCGCCTTGGTTGTTTCACTCAATAAGGCCATGCTCTTCCCCTTGGAACTCAACATGCGCTGCCTGTCCCGGCATCGATGCCGGCCGGAACTTTCAAACTGCCAACGGGGAACAGAAATCAGCCACCAGGGCGTGGCGCTGACATACGCATGAAGCCGCTCGATGACGCGAAAGATAGCGGCTTTCGGGTACTCACTCCTCCCCGTTCGCAGGGCAGGCACAGGCGCCTGCCAGACGTCAGCGCAAGCTCCTCAACCGCGCCGCCATCACCACGAACATAGACAGAACAAATATTCCAATTCAGCTCCGTCTATGGAACGTATGATCCAATGATGGGGCGCTATTGTCAACAAAAAAATGCACACGTGCGCAATGACATAACGTATTGTTTTTGATGTATATTTTGTGACGCCAATAAGCTATTTTGCGAACGCGTGATCATTGGGGTCAGGCGAATGGTTCCAGCGGGGCTAAAGAGCCGACATGCATGGAGCGAAAGCGCCCGTTCGCAGGCCTCATCGATTGGTTCACTGAGCGTGTAGGCTCGAACTTTTTCGTTGGAATGGGCCTGCTTTTGTGGCCCTGATGGAAACCATCTGATTCTGCAGGAGAAAGGCATGGCAAGGGGCTTTGTGACGGCCGAAGAGGTTGCAAAACGCGCGGGCGTCTCACGCTCGGCGGTCTCGCGAACCTTTACGCCCGGAGCCAGCGTTTCCCAGGCTGTGCGCCGCAAGGTTCTCAAGGCCGCCCGGGAACTCGGTTACCGGGTCAACCGGCTGGCGCAGGGGCTGAACAACGATCGCTCCAATCTTATTGGAGTTGTCGGCGCCAACCTCAGTGCGCCCTTTCATGCAAAACAGCTCGATCTCTTGAGCATCGGCCTGTTGCGTCGCGGCCTTCAGTGCCTGTTGCTGAATGCTGCGGATGCGCGAAAGGATATCGCACCGCTGATTGAACTGCTGTTCGAGTTCCGGGCGCAGGCGATCATCGTCCTTTCCGGAGAGCCGCCGGAATCGATCGTCGACCAGTGCATTGCCAACGGTGTGCGCCTGATCCTGATCAACCAGAAAATCGACCGCACCGACACCAGCATGGTGTTGAGCGACGATTCCCGCGGTGCGGATCTTGCCGCGCTGCGCCTGATCGAGGCGCGCTGCAAGAAGGTCGCGGTGATTTCGAGCGGCAGCCAGACCCCGGCCCAGGTTCGTCGCACCACAGCCTTCCAAAAAAAGATGGCGACCGCCGGCGTCGAGGTGGTCGCCTGGTCGGGCGGCACGACGAGTTATGAAAGCGGCTACCAGGCTGGCTGCGAAGTGCTCGTCGACGAGACCATCGACGGCGCGTTTTGCGTGACCGATCTCCTGGCTCTCGGCTTTCTCGACGCGGCCCGCACCGAAATGCACCGTCGCGTGCCGAACGATCTTTCCGTCGTCGGGTTCGACGATATTCCGCAGGCCGGGTGGAAGAGTTACGAACTCACTACGGTTGCGCAGTCCTTTTCCGCGCTGACGGAGCATGTTCTCGAAGCGCTGGAAGCAGACGAGATGGAAACGCGACTTCAGGTCGTTCCCGTTACGATGGTCGAGCGCAAGACCGCCCGACGCTAGGCCGAAACGCTTAGGAGGCGGCCTGCCGGATACGGCTGTCGATCAACAGCCCGCTCTGATCAAGAATGGGGTGCGCGACGGCTGCGATATGCGCGTTGATGCGCTTGAGGTCGCGCAGCATGTCGAGATGAAGCGAACTGGTTTCGATGCTTTCAGCGCGGCCATCGCGCAGGCGCTGCAGGTGCCGCTCAGCCGACTGCCGCTCCAACCTGCGGACATCTTCCTTGGCTTCCACCAGGCGCCGCGCCATCGCGTTGTCGCGTGTGGCAAACACGGCCTGGGCCATGCGCAGATTGTCGATCGTGACGGCGAAGAGGCGCGACAGCTCCTCGTGCCCATCGGAGGAGAACGTCAGGCCGCGGGCGATCTTCTTTGCAAGTTCGGCAAGAAGCCCCTTCTCAATGATGTCGCCGATATGCTCGAGGTTGATGGCATAGTCGACGATATCCATGGCGCGGCGGCGCTGTTCCTCGGCGATTTGGCACTGGCCGACACGCGAAACATAGACCTTGATCTCGTGTTGCACGCGATCCACGCGTCCTTCGAGCGTGCTGATCGCAGCAAGCCTGGAAGGATCCGTCTGTTGCAGGGCATCGTTTGCTTCGACCAGCATGCGCTCCACCAGGTCGCCAACGCCCAGAACTTCGCGGCTTGCGCCGGCAAGCGCTGCGACCGGGGTGTCAAGATCGTTCTGTTCCAGGAAAAGCGGGCCGTCCGTCGCCTTCGGCTCGTCCGGCAGCAGGCGCATGGTGAGACGCGATAGCGGCCGAGCAAGCGGAGCAGCCAGAAGCGCCAGTGCGAGATTGAAGGCGAGATGCACATCGACCGGCAGATTGCCGCGTGAGACAGGCAGCCGGTCGATAAGTGGGGTTACGTATCCGGCGAGCGCCAGAGCAGCCAGGCAGCCGACGGCCCGCACGATCAGGTTGCCGAGCGCAACCCGCCTGGCGCTCGCCGCAGCCGTGAAGGTGGCCAGAACCGGAGGCACAGCACCGCCGAGATTGGCGCCGAGAACGAGCGCGATGAGCAAGCCTGTCGAAAGGCTGGCAGAGGTCGCAAGCGACAGGATCAGTACAACGACTGCCAGGCTCGATGACGCAAGGGCTGCGAGGCCTGCCGCAATGACGAGCGCCACCGGCCAGGCATTGTCGAGCATCCCGAAAAAGGCAGAAAGTGCGGCGGAGGTTTGCAACGGCTCGGTCGCGCCGCCAATCAGATGCAGAGACAGCAACATCAGCGCGATGCCGACGAGGGCGGCGCCTGCTCCCTTGCGCGCGTTTGAGCTGCCGCGCCCGACAACGAAGCCGCAAAGCAGCAAGAGCGGCGAGAGCCAGCCGAGCCCTAGAGCGACGATCCAGGCCGTCATCGCCGTTCCGACGTTCGCGCCGAGAAGCACGATCTGCGCCATGCGCGGCACGACGAGATCACGCTCGACGAAGGACGCGACCATGAGAGCGGTAGCGGTGGAGCTCTGGAGAGCGATGGTTGCAATGAGGCCGCTTGAAAACGAACGAAGTCCGTTACGCGTTCCGGCCGCCAGTCCGGCTTTCAGACGCGCGCCAAATGCGCGTTGCATGCCGTCGCGAACCTGGCCAAGGCCGAACAGGAGGAGCGCCACGGCGCCAAAGAGGTTGATGCTGACAATTGCAGTGCTCATAGCCCCCTCCCCGATGCTGATTACTGCCGGCCGCGCAGCAACTCCGCTCGAAAGAGCTGTTGGAAGGAAGCATAGGTCTCAAAGCCGAGGTCGCTGACGAGCCGCATGACCGTCGTCGTCGAGACGCCACTGCGCACGGCCACTTCCCGTGCGCTGGCAAAGGCGACGTCGTACGGATGGGCAAGCACGAATTTGGCCACTTCCAGACGGCCACCCTTCAGGTGGCGCCGGCCCAGACGGCAAGATTCCCGTAACTCGATGAAGGTTGCCGGCGGGGCGGAGGAAGTGGCCGTGGAGAGCGACTGGTCCATGGTCAGGCAGCCTCTTCCGTGTCGGAATTGTTTTCGATGCGGATGCACATGCCTCCCGCTTCGGCACGATCGAGGAAGGCGTCGAAGGCCCCGAAGAAGACGGCGAGGAAGCCTGATGTCGAGCCGTCCCAGCCGGTCGCGGGCGGACGGCCAAAGTGCTTGGCGAGCAGGCGATAAAGCGCGCGGCGCGGCTGAGCGATCTTGTCGAGCGCCAGCACGCCGGCCTGGCGCAGGCAATACCAATCGGCGATCACCTCGATCATGTCGAGGCTGGCGGCGTCGTCAGGGGTAGCGATCGATCCTTGGCCGGAAGCGTTCGTCGTTTCGCCAGCGTCGAGCATCAGCTTGCAGACGGCAGCGACCGAAAGCCCGGATATTTCTTGGACGACCTCGGTGGGCCATTCCTTCAGAAAATAGCGATGCTGGACCAGGGCGCGCTTGTGTGCCTTCAGGAAGGAGCCGTAGTCCGCCGCCGCAAAGGCTGGATCCGCATCATCGCCGGCGCGCGCCGCCTCGCGACGATAGGCGCGCAGCACGCGTTGGTCGACGGCCATGTCTGACAGTTCAACGGTCTCAATGGACGCCGCCGATCGAGACGGTTCGATGATCTTGAAGGCTGGCGGAAAGGCCACGAGCGACGGAACGGCGACATTGATGAGCGAGTGGCCTCCGCGTGTGCGGCGCGTAACGCCTTCGACATGCAGGTGTCCGCTAAAATGCAGCGTCATGCCGGCGGTCATCAGTGCATCTGCGACCGCCTGCTGCGGCGTCCGGCGGGCGATGTTGGTCTCGCCGAAAAGAACGCTTTCGGCTCCGGTTGCGCCGTCGAAGGGGTCGAGCACCGGATAATGCGAGAACGCGAGCAGCGCTTTCCCGAGTTTCGCTGCGCGCGCGGACACGTCGGCAATCCAGTCGATGATGAATGGCTTCAGCTTGATGAGTGCGTTCCAGCCCGCGCCGGTGCTGTCGACGAAAGCGGTTTCATCGCCTTCTTCAAAGTGGCCGTCGCGCGGTTCGAAGATGTTGGCGTCGATCATCAGCAGCCAAAGGCCTGGCTCCGGCTCGACAAGATAAGAGGCGTCCATCAGCCGGTAGCTATTGCGACCGTCCGGGGAGGAGACCGGATAGAGCCGATCCTCGGCGCGATCTGAAGCCCCGAATGGGGTTTCCCAATGGAGATAGTCCGGCCGTCGGAAGTAGCCAAGACCAGCCATGGGGGCGAGACCCGTCGGGTATCCCTCGCAATACATCCGCGGCGTTGCGTAGCTGCCGGGGCCCGCCTTTCCTGCGTCGCTGGTGACGAAGACCCTGGCGTCGTTCCGGTCGAGAAATTGCTTGGTGTGGTGCCGCCCCGTGGGCCCGAAGATGTCGTGGTTTCCCGGAAGCGCATAAAAGCGCGTGCCATAGGTGCTCTCGTGCCCATCGAGAATGGTGCGCAGGCGCGCCGTTGTCTGCCTTTGCCCATCATCCGTGTAGTCGCCCAAAAGGACGACGTGGCGGATGCCGCGGCGCGCTACCTCGGCAAGCGCTTCGTCCAGGACCTTGGCGCTTTCGTTGAAGACGCGGGTGGATTCGCGCGTGTCGGTCCAGCTCCTGACCGCCAGCTTTTTGCCGTCGATCTCTATCCCAGGGAATTCGAAGTCGCCTTCAAGATCATGGAAATGCGCGTCGGCGATGACCGCGATCCGCGGCAAATCAGACATTGGCCTTCGCCTCCGCGCGGGAGGCTTCGACGAGGTCGATCCAGGCCGAAGCGCGGCGCGCTGCTTCATAGAGCATCGGCTTCGGTGTCTCGAACCATTCATCCGGCCGCAGTTCTCGATGCTCGCGGATATGGGCGACAGCTGCATCGAGTGTCGGAAACAGATGCGGCTGCTGTTTGTGCAGGAACAGCGCCACCAGCGATACGGAGCGGCTGCGCCCGCCGCGGCAATTGACGAGGATGTTTCCGCCATCGGTAAAGGGATAGGTTGCGCGCTTCGGCATCGTCTGGCGCAGCGCACCGTCGAGAATGTAGTAGGCACCTAGCATCATCGTGTCGGGGCTGCCGTCACCGTCGATCATGCCGAGCTTGTAATAGCGGATGGCCGCATAGCCGCTTGCGCAAAGGTCGTCATTGATGCTGACCTCTTCTTCACGCACGAGATTGATGTCGAGGTTGATTGCGCAATTGACGACAATGGAGATCCCGTGACGCTTGAGCAGGTCGAGGTCACGCGCGCCATCACTGCCGCCGATGTAGAGATCGGCGCTGTGCGGTCCGAGATCGCTGGCGATGAGACTGATAGCGGGCCGGGTATAGACCGGTGCGTCCATTGGATTTCCTCTTTCCTATGCAAACGGGTGGTAGGCGTCGTCAGGCTACTGCGGTTTCAGGCCAGCTGGAGCTCGGCGGTTTGTTCGCTTTCCCGCACCGGGATGCCTGAAGCCACACTCACGCCGCCGGCGATCGCCGGCGTCGATGCAAGCACCGGCCCGCCGTCGAGCAGGCTGCCGATCTCCATGAAGGGACACACAGTGCCGCCCGCCTCGGCAACGAGCAACAGTCCGGCAAGGCAATCCCACGAGTTCATGTGCAGTTCGACATAGGCATCGGAGCGACCATCCGCGACATAGGCAAGTGCCAGTGCGCCCGAAGCGCCACGCCGCACATTGGCGCCCTTCTCCAGCATCTGCCGCATCGTCTCCAGATAGGTCTCGTCCGGTACCCGCCGCGACCAGCCCATTTCGACCGAAGCGGCATCGAAGGTCGCCGTCGACGAGACCGTGATGGCCTTGTCGTTCAGCGTTGCACCTTCTCCCCGGCGGCAGAAATAG
This sequence comes from Ensifer sp. NPDC090286, assembly GCF_044769565.1. Lineage (NCBI taxonomy): Bacteria > Pseudomonadati > Pseudomonadota > Alphaproteobacteria > Hyphomicrobiales > Rhizobiaceae > Ensifer > Ensifer sp. NPDC090286. Next base: position 22,608 of record NZ_JBIVYF010000009.1, read on the forward strand.
AGTTCGTCGTGGGCCGGATTGTAGATTGCGCCGATCTCCGCCCGCCCGTGCTCGACATAGGTTATGGAGATGCAGAAGTGCGGGATCCCGCGCGCAAAATTCGCCGTTCCATCGACGGGGTCGACGACCCAGACGCGATCGGCGATGGTGCCGCCGCCCTCCTCGCCGAGGAACGCATCGGCTGGAAAATGAGTGGCAATCGCGGCGCGAATATGGGCCTCGGAGGCCGCATCGGTTTCCGTCAAGAAATCCTGCGGGCCTTTTAAGGAGAAACCGCGCTCGGCGCTTGCCCTGAAACCGTCGAGCACCAGAGCGCCGGCAGAGCGGATGACATCCCGACACAACAGGGCCCGTCCGGTAAGGTCGTTGGAATAGCGCGGCTTGTGATCGTTCATCGGCGAAGCTCCATTGCACACGCGTGCATATTTGCACGCGTGTGCATGCCGTGCAAGTCGAAATTGCCGGTCCGTGCCCGTAAGATTGATCGGTCGCCGCGGTCGCACTCAGGTGGGCATCTGCGGCATTTCTGCAATATCCAAGCAGGCGCCGCCGACGTAGTGTCCACGCGTCGAATCTGAAGGCAGGGCGAATGACGACGATCACGATACAGGAAGCGCTCGACCGGGCGGGCACGGGCCCCTATCAAAGGCGCCTGATGGGCATATTCGGCCTGGTCTGGACGGCCGATGCCATGCAGGTACTCGCCGTCGGGTTCACCGCCGCCTCCATCGCCGCGACATTCGGCCTGACGATTCCCCAGGCGCTACAGACGGGCACGCTGTTTTTCCTGGGCATGCTGATCGGCGCCGTCGGCTTCGGCAGGCTTGCCGACCGGATCGGTCGCCGGCGGGTCCTGATCGTAACCGTCGCCTGCGACGCGGTCTTCGGCATCCTGTCGATCTTTGCTCCGAATTTCGCAGTCCTGCTTGTCCTGCGCTTCCTCACTGGCACTGCTGTCGGCGGCACACTTCCCGTCGATTATGCGATGATGTCGGAGTTCCTGCCCGCGCGCAGCCGCGGGCGATGGCTGGTGATGCTCGAAGGCTTCTGGGCTGTCGGCACGCTGATCGTCGCTTTGGCGGCATGGCTTATCGCTCTTGCCGGCCTTGCGGACGGATGGCGCTATATCTTCGCCGTCACGGCCATTCCGGCAGTCATTGGCGTCGGGCTTCGCTTCCTCGTGCCGGAATCACCGCTTTACCTGTTGCGCTCGGGCAAGGCGGAGGCAGCCAGGGCGATCGTCGATCGCATGCTGGCAGTCAACGGTCGGCCCCAACTCGAGCCGACCGTTTCGATCGCCCTGCCCGCGGCGACCGCCGATATCGGCATCTTTTCCAAGGACTTGCGTCGGCGCAGCCTCCTGATCCTTTCGGTCTGGTTTCTCGTCTCGGTCTCCTATTATGGGGTCTTTACCTGGATGCCGCCGCGGCTTGCCGGCGAAGGCTTCGGCTTCGTGCGCGGCTACGGCTTCCTCGTTCTCATCGCTCTGGCGCAAATCCCCGGCTATGCCCTTGCCGCCTACGGCGTCGAGAAGTGGGGACGGCGACCGACGCTGGTCGGTTTCTGCTTGCTGTCCGCCCTCAGTTGCCTGTTGTTCGTCGTCGCGGATGCGGCCTCGGTCGTTGCTGCCGCATTGCTGGTCATGAGCTTTGCACTGCTCGGCACCTGGGGCGCACTCTATGCCTACACGCCGGAACTCTATCCGACCGCCTCGCGCGCGACCGGCATGGGGGCGGCCGGCGGCATGGCCCGGCTCGGCGGCCTGCTTGCGCCTTCGCTCATCGGCTTGCTGGTGGCGAAGGGCTTCGCCCTGGCGATCGGCACCTTTGCCGGCTTGCTGCTTGTGGCGGCGATCGCCGCTGCGATGATCGATGCGGAAACCCGCGAGGTATCGCTGACCTGACGCGGTGCATTCTTTTCAGGTGCAGTTCGTCACAGTTCGGAAAACGGAACTGCGTTTCAAGGCGTTAGCCCCTCCCTTGCCTGTGAACAACCTGTGGACCAGCTGCGGACAGTGCTCGAAGTCCTGCCGTCCGCTGTTCGATCGTAAAAGCGGTCGTAGAATGGCTGTGCGGTCAAGCTCACGACCGTTAGTGTAGCAACTATCTCATCGGGGCCGGCACGTGTGCCGGTCCCGATTGTCTGCCAGAACGGATGTTCTTGGCGGCGTCCCCTCCCCCCACGGAAAGCTCTTTTGGCGCCGTTTGGCAGTTCAGGCTGACGACCGCGCTGCACGTCTTCCGTTTATGCATAGCTGCATTGCACAATAAATGTTTTCCAGCTGGTCAAAAATCAGGCATAAAGCACACAGCTGATGCACATGGCGGGTCTCCTCCCAGTCCGCCGCAGCAGCTGTTCCCCTCTGGAGGTTTTTGACCTTCACACCTTTATGGGCCGCGGTCTTCCGCTGGCCCTTTTTTCTTTTCTGCAACCCTTCACCTTCGGCAGGCTCCACGCCACTGTTGCTGCACGCGCAATTGCGTTTCGAAAAGACGTGTTCTGTAATGGGCCGCGTCATTGAGCGATGGAGGCGGGGGACCGGTGGAACCGACACATCTGTTCGAACTGGTGATCGGCATGTTTGTCGCGATCATCGCGCTGCACTACGTCGCGCATCGGCTCGGCCTGCCGCCGTCGGTGGCGCTTCTCAGCGGTGGCGCGATGCTCGCCTTCGTGCCCGGGCTGCCGGCCATCGCGGTCGACCCGGAACTGGTGCTCGTCATCTTCCTGCCGCCGCTGCTCCTCGATGGCGCCTGGACGATTGCGCTCGGCCGCCTGCGCCGTCACCTGATCGGCATTGCCTCGCTTGCGATCGGCGCCGTGTTTTTTACCGCGGCCGTCGTTGCCGTCGTGACCCACCTCATCTTCCCCTCCCTGCCCTGGGCCGCATGCGCCGCACTCGGGGCAATTGTCTCGCCGCCCGACGCCGTCTCGGCACGGGCCGTGCTGCAGCGCGTGAAGTTGCCGCGACGGCTGCAGATCCTGCTCGAAGGCGAAAGCCTGCTCAACGACGCAAGCGGCCTGGTGTTGTTCCGCTTCGCGATTGCCGCCGGCATCACAGGCGCTTTCAGTGCCAGCGAGGCGGTCGGAAACTTCTTCCTGCTGGCGATCGGCGGCGCCCTCGTCGGCGTGGTCATCGGTACGGCCTGGGTGCTGCTTGCCCGCCGTCTCGGGGATGAGTACCTGATCATCGCCGCCACGGCCCTTTTGTCCTGGACGTCCTATCTGCTCGGTGAGTTCCTGCATGTGTCCGGCGTGATCGCGACGGTCACCACCGGCCTCGTCGCCAGTTGGCATCAGCATACCGTGCTTTCGGCCGCCACCCGTATGCGCGGCTCCGCCTTCTGGACCGTCATCGTCTTCCTGATGGAGGCCGCGGTCTTCATCCTGATCGGCTTGTCACTTCGCGGCGTGGTCGAGCGTGGCGGCGGGTTCGAGACCGTCGCTGCGACCCTGGGATGGCCGATCTTCATGGTGCTGATCGCGCTCACCGTCGCCCGCTTCCTCTGGGTGTTCGGGTCCGACTTCGCAATCTGGCTCGGCAACAGACTGGGGCTTAAACGTTACAAGCCAGTCGGCGCACGCGGTGCGACCGTGCTTTCCTGGGCAGGTGTTCGCGGCGTGGTGACGCTTGCGCTTGCGCTGAGCGTGCCCGAGGGCTTTCCCGGCCGGGACTTCATTCTCGTGACTTCCTTTGCCGTGATCCTCGGAACGGTGCTGATCCAGGGAACGACGCTCGGGCGGGTGATTGCCTGGGCGAAGCTCGTCGAACCTTCGTCGGAAAAAGCGCCCCTCACCTTAAGCCAGGCCGAGGCGGCGATGGCCCAGGCGCAGCTCGTCACGATTCAAAGCCGCGCCTATGACACGGCGGGCAATCTCATCCATCCGCAATTGCTCGTCCGCTATCAGCGCCGCGCGGTTTCGATCGTCGACTATGCCGCGCGCACGGAGCATTACACGCCGATCCTGCACGCCCATTTCGATGTCGTGCTCGAAGCGGTCGCGACCGGGCGGCGCGAGCTCATCCGGCTTCATCGCGCCGGCGAAATCGACGATGAGACGCTGCACGAACTGGAGCGGGATCTCGACCTTGAAGAGTTGAGCGCAATATCAGCCAAGGCATGAGGCTCCTGCCTGAACGTTTCTTTCCATTTTGTCCTTTGACCTAACGGGCGGATGTCCTAGATGTCCGCCCATTGGCGCCAAGTATCGAGGAGCTTGAGAGCGATCAAAAAGTCAAAGGCGCCAAAACCACCAAAACCGAAGACGCTGTTGCAGAAGCTGGCTGCCTCGCCCGAGAAATTGTTTTCGGGTTCGTTTCGCCAGCAATGTGCAGCACTTTGCTATCGTTATGCGCCTGACGGGGCGATCGAGATCCTTCTGGTGACGTCGCGCGACAGCGGCCGATGGCTCATCCCAAAGGGCTGGCCGATGAAGCAGAAGGAACTGCACGAGGCCGCGGCGGTCGAAGCCCTTCAGGAAGCCGGTGTGCGCGGAAAAGTCCGCAAAAAGCCGGTCGGCAGCTATACCTACTTAAAGATGCTCGATGACGGCGACGTGGTGCCCTGTGTGGTTGATATCTTCCAGATCGAAGTTACCAAGCTGGCGGAAAAATACAAGGAGAAAGGCGAGCGTTTGCTCGCCTGGGTAAGCCCCGATGAAGCGGCGCGCCGCGTTCGTGAAATCGAACTTAAATCACTTCTGGTCGACTTCAAGCCACGGTGAGGTCACGCACCGTCGCGGATCATGTGCGTGGACGATAGCCGCGTTGCCGCTTGCTGCGGGTCAGGTTGAGGAAGAGTTTGACCGCGTCCTCTTCCTGCGCAAAATGGTGCACCATCATCTGACCGTGACTTCCGATCCGCCCCCAGCGCCGCGTCAGGCAGGCCTCGCCCAGAAGGGACATGGAGATCTGCATGGAGTAGTAGCGCGCCATGTTTCTGGCCGCGTCCCTTCGCTCGACATAGATCTGATAGGGTTGAACGATCGTCATGCGCGAAGATTCGGCGATCGGCGCGCAGAGGTCCAACGAGAGTTTTGAATCGGTCACCCCTGATCGATTCATTTTGGTGATCTGTCACGATCCTCGACGCGATGGGCAAGCGGCTGACGGGCGCGCCGCTAAAGGCCACCCAGACAAGCAAAGGCCGGAGCGGCAGGTACCGTTCCGGCCTTCGAAAATCTGAAGCCTTGGTTAGCCGGCGAACGTGTAGTCCGCGATCGACTGCGGTTTCATCTCGATCGAGAAACCCGGCCGCTGTGGCGGCATATAGGCGGCATTCTCGATGACGCAGGGATCGAGGAAGTGTTCGTGCAGATGGTCGACATATTCGATGACGCGACCATCCTTCGTGCCGGAAACCACGAGATAGTCGATCATCGACAGATGCTGGACATATTCGCACAAGCCCACGCCGCCGGCATGCGGCCAGACCGGCAGTTCGTATTTCGCCGCAACAAGCAGCACCGCCAAAACCTCGTTGAGGCCGCCCATGCGGCACGAGTCGATCTGGACGATGTCGATTGCGCCCTCCGCAATGAACTGCTTGAACATGATGCGGTTCTGGCACATCTCGCCGGTCGCGACCTTCACCGGCCCGATCGCTTCGCGGATCTTGCGGTGACCGGCAACGTCGTCGGGGCTCGTCGGCTCCTCGATGAAGAAGGGTTTGGCGAAAGCGAGTTGCTTGACCCAGTCGATCGCCTCCCCGACCTCCCAGACCTGGTTGGCGTCGATCATCAGGTAGCGGTCCGGCCCGATCACCTCGCGCGCGATTGTCAGTCGCCGGATGTCGTCGGCAAGATCGCGGCCGACCTTCATCTTGATATGGTTGAAGCCTTCGTCGATCGCCTCCTGGGCGAGCCGTCGGAGCTTGTCGTCGTCATAACCGAGCCAGCCCGCCGACGTCGTGTAGCAGGCGTAACCCTCCTGCTCGAGCGTCGCGATGCGCGCGGCCTTGCCGGGCTCGGCTTTCTTGAGGATCGCGACCGCTTCGTCACGGGTCAAGACATCCGTCATGTAGCGGTAGTCGACGATATCGGCGATCTCTTCCGGCGACATCTCGGCGACAAGCCGCCAGACGGGTTTGCCCGCTTCCTTGGCAAGCAGGTCCCAAACGGCGTTGACAACGGCGCCCGTTGCCAGATGCATCGCACCCTTTTCCGGGCCGATCCAGCGCAACTGACTGTCGCTGGTCAGGTGCCGCCAGAAGCGGCCGGGATGGGCGAGAATGTCTGAAGTATCCTGGCCGACGATCAGATGCCGCATGGCCTTGATCGCCATGCAGCAGATGTCGTTGCCACGACCGATGGTAAAGGTGAGACCATGCCCCGCAAGTCCCTCTTGATCGGTGTCGAGGATAACATAGGCCGCGGAGTAATCCGGGTCCGGGTTCATCGCGTCGGAACCGTCAAGGCTCTGCGAGGTCGGAAAGCGCAAGTCGAAGACGCGCAGATCGGTAATGCGGGTCATGGTCACTCCAGTCTTATGATCAATCGTCCGCGCGCACGGACTGCTTCTGGCTGCCGAGGCCCTCGATGCCGAGTTCGACGACGTCGCCGGCCTTGAGGTAACGCGGCGGCTTCATGCCCATGCCGACGCCGGGCGGCGTGCCCGTCGAGATGATGTCGCCCGGCTGCAGCGACATGAACTGCGACAGGTACGAAACGAGATAGGCAACGCCATAGACCATGGTCTTCGACGAGCCGTTCTGCATGGTCTCGCCGTTGACCTTCAGCCACATCGGCAGGTTCTGCGGATCGGCGATCTCGTCCTTGGTCACCAACCACGGGCCCGTCGGACCGAAGGTGTCGCAGGACTTGCCCTTGGTCCACTGGCCCTGGCGCTCGATCTGGAAGGCGCGCTCGGAGACGTCATGCACGGTGCAATAGCCAGCGACATAGTCGAGGGCTTCGGCTTCGGTGACGTACTTCGCCTTGCGGCCGATGACGACGCCGAGTTCCACTTCCCAGTCGGTCTTTTCCGAGCCGCGCGGGATGATCAGGTCGTCATTCGGGCCGACGATCGCCGAGGTCGCCTTCATGAAGATGATCGGTTCGGAGGGAACCTTGGCGCCCGTCTCGGCGGCATGGTCGGAATAGTTAAGGCCGATGCAGATGAACTTGCCGGTACCGGCCACGCAAGGGCCGAGCCGCTGGTTGCCATCGACAGCCGGAAGGCCGGCGAGATCGAGCGCCTTGAGTTCGGCGAGTTTGTCCGGGTCGAGTGCTGCACCGGAGAGATCGGCGACGTGGCCGGAGAGATCGCGCAAGGTGCCGTTCGCGTCAAGGATGCCCGGCTTTTCCTGGCCCGGGAGGCCGTAACGAAGAAGTTTCATGTGTCTGCTTCCTGCTTGTCTGTTGTCAGATGGTCCAGCCGCCATCGATGGCATAGGCCTGGCCGGTCGTATAGGTGGCGCCCGCGAGATGGACGGCAAGGTCGGCAATCTCTTCCGGCGTACCGAGGCGCCCCATCGGCTGGCGTGCGATGAAGGCGGCGCGCGCCGTTTCATAGTCGCCCTGGGCGCGCATGCGGTCCTGGAGCGACGGGCTTTCGACAGTGCCCGGGCAAATCGCGTTGCAGCGAATACCTTCAGAGACATAGTCGGCGGCAACGGCCTTGGTGAGGCCGATAACGGCCGCTTTGGTCACGCCATAGGCAAACCGGTTCGGCACGCCTTTGATGCTGGAAGCGACCGAAGCCATGTTGATGATGGCGCCGTCCTTGCGCTGAAGCATCGCCGGCAATACGGCGCGGATGGTGCGGATCATCGCCTTGACGTTGAGATCGAGGGCGAATTCCAGGTCGGAATCCTTCATCTCCAGGATCGAGCCGGCATGCACGAAACCGGCGCAGTTGAAGAGGACATCGACGGCGCCGATCTTGGCGACCAGCGCTTCGACGGCTTGCGTGTCCAGCACGTCCAGCCGGTGCGTCACGACATCGGCTTCCTTGGCGAGCGCGCCAAGCGCATCCGCATTGATATCCGTCGCATGTACTTTCGCGCCGGCCTTTGCGAAGGCCAAAGCCGAAGCGCGGCCGATGCCTTGGGCAGCAGCCGTAATCAGGACGACCTTGCCTTTAAGATCCGCTGTCATTCTCGATCCCTCATGCTTTGCGTTCGACGACCAGGATATGGTCGGCGGCGAGAACGACCTCGCCACGCTGGTTGATAACTTCACACCGTTCCACGACGCGCCCCGCCTTCGGGCGCTTCGGATCGTCCTCCTTGGCGGAGATCGTGACGCGCGTGCGGATCGTATCGCCGATATGAACCGGACGCACGAAGCGCAGACGATCATAGCCGTAGGAAAAGGCAACCGGATTGATCAGCGACGCGGTGAGGCCGACGCCGATCGAAAAGATCATGGTGCCGTGGGCGATGCGCTGGCCGCCCGGAAGGGTCTTGGCGAACTCCGCGTCCATATGGTGCGGAAAGAAATCGCCGGTATGGCCTGCATGGACGACAAAGTCGGTCTCGGTGATCGTCCGGCCCGTCGTCAGCCGCTCATGTCCGAGTTCATAGTCTTCGAAATGGATGATCTGCTCTGACATCTTAGTGTCCCGGAAGCGGTGCGATCGCCGTTGCCGGCGTGGCACTCGATTGATAGGCGGCCTCGACCAGGGCCATCGTCTGCCAGGCGTCCTCGACCGAGCCGATCAGTTCCTGGTCCTCGCCTGTCGCAAAGCGCTGCAGGTTGGCCATGCGGTTGACGAAGGCGTCCGGGAACCAGGCACCTTCGAGCGGCACCGAAACCCATTCGCTGCCGCCGGCCGGTCGGATCCAAAGCTCATCCGGCTCGCCCTTGGGATAGTCGAGATTGACGCCGAGCTTCACATAGGCAGCACCCGACGTGCCCGAGATGCGGAACTCGCAGGCCTGGAACCTGCGGCCGAAATCATGGTCGTGATTGACCGAAAGCACGCAGCGCACGCGATCACCATAATCGAGGATCGCAGCCGTCCGCGTCTGCGCGACCTCGTGGTTCGGATGGCCGATCGTCTTGGCGTGAACGCCTTGAGGATTGCCGAGCAGGCCGCGCACGAGATCCAGGTAGTGGATGGAGTGCATGGCGATCTCGATGCGCGGCAGGCCCTTCAAGAAAGGCCAAAGTCCCCACGGGGTCGCAAGTGCCAGCCAAGCGTCGAAATCGACGACCTCGCCAAGGTATCCCTTGGCGATCGCGTCTTTCAACGCCAGCATCATCGGCGCGAAGCGAAGCTGGAAATTGACGGCAGCCTTCAGCTTGCGCGCGCGGCAGATCTCGAGAATTTCTGTAGCGGCGTTGAGATCCGAGCCCATCGGCTTCTGGATCAGCGCGGCGGCACCGATCGGCAGCCTACCGAGGATTGCGGCATGGGCAGCGGGCGGGGTGGCGAGGTCGAAGATCGCATCGGCGACCGCAAGCGCATCCGCCTCATTGTCGAAGGCGTGGATGCCCCAGGCGTCCGCAAGCTTGGCGGCCTTCCCCCGGTCAGGGTCATAGATGCCGGCGACCGGAAATCCCGCCTTGCGATAGGCTGGCAGATGCGCGTCGCCGACGATGCTGCCGGCGCCGAAAATCACGATCGGCCGCGGCCTTGCCGGTTTCGGCCACCACTGGCGGAGTGCGCTTGGGTCGAAGCCGTCAGCCATGATGGAAAACCTCTTCCATCATCGCCCACCACTCGCCGTCCTTGCGCGTATCGAGCGGCTTCTGGCAGGGCATGCAAACCGACCACCATTCCCGGTTCTTCGGATGCGCGGCCATCTTCGCCATGTCCGCCTCGAAATCCGAGCCGACATATTCCCAATAGCCGAACAGCAGGTTCTCCGGCTCTTTCAGGAAGATCGAGTAGTTGGTGACGTTGCACTCGGAGATCAGCGCAAGGATCTGCGGCCAGACGGCGGCGTGCAAGGCCTTGTATTCGGCGATCTTCGCCGGCTCTAGGCCGATCACCATTCCCATTCGCTGCATGATGACCTCCCTGCCCTAGCCGCGGAACTCGCGGGTGAACTCACCGATCGAGCGGGCGCGCACGGCATCCCAGTCCCAGGCAATGCCGATGCCCGGTTCCGAAGGCGCCAGGGCGCGGCCGTTCCTGATCTCCATGCCCTTGGTCGTCAGGTCGTCGAGCTGCGGAATGTACTCGACATATTTGCCGTTGGGCACGGCGCAGACGAGGCTGACATGCAGTTCCATCAGGAAGTGCGGGCACACCGGGATATCGAAGGCTTCCGCCGCATGCGCCACCTTCAGCCAAGGCGTGATGCCGCCGATGCGGGCGACGTCCACCTGCACGATCGAGCAGGCGCCCTTCTGCATGTACTCGCGGAAGTGGCGGATCGAATACATGGATTCGCCAACCGCAATCGGCGTCGGCGTCGAGCGCGTCAGCCTTATATGGCCATCGAGATCGTCGGCCGGCAGCGGCTCCTCGATCCAGGCAAGGTCGAGCTCCTTCAGCCGCGACGCGCGGCGGATCGCCTCATCGACGGTGAAACCCTGATTGCAGTCGGTCATGATCTCGAAGCCGTCGCCGAGCGCCTTGCGCATCGCCGACAGACGATCGTAATCCTCCGAACCGTGCGGCTTGCCGATCTTCACCTTCGAACCGGAAAAACCCTTGGCCTTGGCGGCAAGCGCGTCTTCGACCAGCGCTTCCTTTTCGATGTGCAGCCAGCCGCCCTCGGTGGTGTAGAGGGGGCAGCTTTCCTTGGCGCCGCCGGCAAGCTTCCAGAGCGGCAGCTTCTGCTTCTTGGCGCGCAGGTCCCAGAGCGCCGTGTCGACGGCGGCAAGCGCCAGCGCCGTAATCGCACCGATGGTCGTTGCGTGCGTGGCAAACTCCATCTTGTGCCAGATCGCCTCGATGCAATCGGCATCCTCGCCGATCAGGATCGGAACGAGGTGATCGGAGAGCAGCCGCATCACCGAGGAGCCGCCGGTGCCGATCGTGTAGCTGTAACCGGTGCCCGTCGCCCCATCGCTGTCGGTGATGGTGACGATCGGGGTTTCCTGGCTGACGAAGCTTTGGATCGCATCGGTCCGCTTCACCTTCGGCGGCAGATCGACCATGCGCAGTTCAATTTTCTCGATTCTTGCCATGTCAGCCTTCCAGAGCCTTGCCGGTATCGATGTCGAAAAGATGGGCGCGCGACAGGTCGAAGCTCATGCGCACTTTCTCGCCTGGGCCAAGTGGGCGCGGATTGAGCATGCGCGAGACCCAATCGCGGCCGTTGAATTGAATGAAGACGAGCGTTTCGTTGCCGAGCGGTTCGGTGATCGATACCGGCAGCTCCACCTCGTGCACGGCTGCCGGATCGCCGGCATGCAGGCCATGGCCGCTTGGATAGATGTCGTCGGGTCTGAGGCCGAACGTGACCTTCTGGCCCGGGCGCAGCGCGTTTACAAACCGCGGCGGGATCGGCAGCCGCGCGCCGCTTACAAAGACCAGTGTACCGTTGTCGACGATCGCCTCGTCCATGTTCATCGGCGGCGAGCCAATGAAGCCGGCGACGAACTTGGTGGCAGGACGCTGGAACACCTCTTCGGGTGTGCCGACCTGTTCGATATAGCCGTCGCGCATGATGACGATGCGGTCCGACAAGGTCATCGCCTCGACCTGGTCGTGGGTGACGTAGATCATCGTTGCCTGCATGCGGGCATGCAGCTTCTTGATCTCGGTGCGGACTTGCGTCCTGAGCTTGGCGTCGAGGTTCGACAGAGGCTCATCGAACAGGAAGACATCCGGCTGGCGCACGATGGCGCGGCCCATGGCGACACGCTGGCGCTGGCCGCCGGAAAGCTGCGACGGGCGGCGTTCGAGCAGATGGCTGAGATCGAGGATGGCTGCCGCTTCGTCGACCCGCGTCTTGATCTCATCGGCCGAGCGCGCGGCGATCTTCAGGGAAAAGCCCATGTTTTCGGCGACCGTCATATGCGGATAGAGCGCATAGGACTGGAAGACCATGGAGATATTGCGCGCCCGCGGCGGCAGGTCGTTGACCTTCTTTCCGCCGATTTCGATCGCGCCGTCGCTGACGTCTTCGAGGCCGGCGATCATGCGCAGCGTCGTCGACTTGCCGCAGCCGGACGGGCCGACGAGCGCGATGAACTCGCGGTCCTTCACTTCGAGGTCGATGCCGTGGACGACCTCGAGCGCGCCGTAGCGCTTGACCAGTTTCCTGAGGGTAACAGGAGCCATGAACGATTATCCTTTCACCGCGCCGAAGGTGAGGCCCGAAACGAGGTGCTTCTGAATGATGAAGGTAAGGGTCAGCGCCGGGATGATCATCACGACGGCGAGCGCACACATGCCGCGCCAGTCGATGGTGAATTCGGCGGTATAGTCGAGAAGCCCGACCGGGAGGGTCTTGGAATTGACCGAGCGGGTGATCTGCGAGGCAAGCGCATATTCGTTCCAGGAGGTCAGGAATGCGAAGATGCCGGCAGATGCGATGCCGGGACCGGCAAGCGGAAACTCCACCTGCCAGAAGGCCTGCCAGGGCGTGCAGCCGTCGATCTGCGCGGCCTCGGCGAGATCCTTCGGCACCTGGCGAAAGAAGCCGTCGATCAGCCAGATGGTGAAGGGCACGTTGAGCGCCACGTAGGTCAGGATCAGCGAGAAGTGGGTGTCGATGATCCCGGTGCGGGCATAGAGCATGAAGAGCGGCAGCGAGAGCGCGATACCGGGCACCGCGCGCGTCAGCATGAAGCCGAGGAAGATCGCCGACTTCGCCTTGAAGCGATAGCGGGCGAAGGCGTAGCCGCCGGCCATGCCGATCGCGAGCGCAATTACCGTCGAGGTCACCGAGATGATCAGCGAGTTGCGGAAATAGTCCCAGACGGGCACGCCACCCTGCCCTGCGCCTGAAAACATGGCGCGGTAGGCATCGAGCGAAATGCTCTCGGGGATCCAGACCGGTGGTTTCGCCATGATCTCGACGGTCGGGCGTAGCGACGACAGCACGATCCAGAGGCCGGGGAGGCAGATCACGGCCATTGCGAGGAACAGGCCGATCAGGTGCACCGTCTTCAACAGGCGACGGCGCAGGCGGTGCGAAGCGTTGATATCCATTACCACTCGGCTCCGATCTGCTGGCGCGCCGCGGCGAGCTTGCGGAAGAAATAGACGGTGAAGACGATCGACAGGAGGATCGCGACATAGGCCATGGCGTTGGCGAGTCCCATGCGGGCGTCCGCATAGGCCGTGCGGCCGACGAGCGTCCACAGCAGCTCCGTGCGCTTGGCCGGGCCACCATCGGTCATGATCTTGACGATGTCATAGGCGCGGGCGACGTCGAGTGAGCGGATCGTCATGGCGATGAAGGCGAACGGCATCAGATAGGGCCAGGTGACATAGCGGAAGGTCTGCCACGGCGTACAGCCGTCGACATGGGCCGCCTCGACCGGGTCCTTCGGCATGGCAAGCAGGCCGGCGAGGATCAGGATGGCAAAGACCGCGGTCGAGGACCAGACTTCGGCGATGATGATCGAAAGCAGCGCAAGATTGCCGTCGATCAGCCACGGGATCGCCTGATCCGTCAGTCCCAGCGACTGCAACGCATTGTTGACGAAGCCGATATTGTCGTTGAACAGGAACTTGAACTGGAAGCCGACGAGCACCGGCGAAAACATCATCGGAAACATCATCATGGTGCGCAGCAGGCGCTGGCCATGGGTCGCCTTGTTGACGAGCAGGGCCAGCCCGAGACCGAGCAGCATTTCGGCGTTGAGCGCCACGGTGAGCAACAGCACAGTGCGGCCAAAGGCGACCCAGAACTCAGCATTGCCGAGCACGGTTGCGTAATTGCGCAGGCCGACAAAGACCCACAACGTCTCCGGTTTGGTCAAGCGGAACGGCGTAAAGCTCGAATAGAAGGAAAAGAGGAGCGGCAACACGATCACCGCCGCGAGCACGACAAAGGCCGGAAGCAGAAGCAGGGCCGGTGCTGACAATTTCTTGAGCTTCATCGGGCAGTCCTGAGGATTGCATGAAATGGCTGAGGCGGCGCCGGCGCCTTCAAGGCATCGGCGCCGCCTCATTGTTATCGATCAGAGCTTGCCCGCGTCTTCGAGAATGCCGGTCGCCTTCTGGGCGGCGGCATCAAGCGCTTCCTTCGACGTTTTGTCGCCGAGGATGGCTGCCTGGAGTTCCGGGTAAACGGCGTTGGAGATTTCGATCCATTCGGCCGTCTTCGGTACCGGGAAGGCATGCTTTGCGGCTTCCTGGAAAGCTTGCAGCACTTCGGTCTTGTAGGCGTCGCCCTCGGCCTGCTTGATGTTGTACTCCCAGACGGCAGTCCGGGTCGGCAACGGTCCGGCAGCCGATTCCAGCTTCTGGCTATCCTCGTTGGTCAGCCACCAGACGAGCGAAGCAGCCGCTTCCTTGTTGGCGCAATCCTCGGTGACCGAGAAGCCATGATGGCCCGACCAGCCGGTGCGCTTGCCGGAAGAGCCGGCCGGCTGCACCTTCACGCCGACATTGCCGGCGACCTTGGAGGACTTCGGGTCGTTGAAGAAGCTCGCCCAGCCAGGCCAGTCGAGATTGAGGGCGATCGAGCCCGAGGCAAAGCCCTGGCCGAGGTCGTCCCAGAGATAGTTGGTCGTTCCCGGCGGTACGGCCTTGTCCTTATAGAGCTTGACGAACCAGTCGAGCGCACGGACACCGGCCTCGGAGTTGAAGGCCGGGCGGCCGTCCTTGTCGAGATATTCGCCACCTTCGGCGACCAGCATTTCATAAAAGCGACCGTTGATCGCCTCTTCCTTGCCGGCAAACTGCGTACCGTAGAAATTCGGCGGGGCGGCGAAGAACTCAGCCTGGTCGCTGACCTGGGCCCAGGTGTCCGGCGGCGCGAGGTCGTAGCCGTATTTCGCCTTGAAGGCGGTCTTTTTGGCTTCGTCCTGATAGAGGCTCTTCTGGTAGTAGAGCGCCGACACGTCGAACTGGGCGCGCGGCAGCATCACCAGCTTGCCGTCGAGCGTCGAAGCGTCGATCAGCGCCGGCACGAACTTGGCGATCTCCTCCGGCGGCAAAAGCTGCAGCAGGTCGGTGTAGATGTCGGGGTATTGCGGCGCGAAGGATGAATGGTTGGAACCGACGCACCAGCTGACGCCGCCCGTCGCGATATCCGACTTGATCTCCTTGTCGAGTTCGAAGTGGTTCTTCTTCGACAGGATGTTGACCTTGGCGCCGGTCGCCTTCTCCCATTCGCCGATCCGCTCATAGAGCTTTTCGTATTGCTGTCCGCCGATCAGCTTGGCGTCGATCGTGACGCCTTCGAACTTGCCGGGCAGTTCTGCGGCATTCGCCGCTCCTCCTGCACAGGCAAGCATAACGACGCCGGCGGAGACGCCGGCAAGCAGCCTTTTCATGTCCACTCCTCCCGTGTTCACGCCCTCTTCCTGACGTGACGTTCTCATTTGTGAGAAACTAATTCATATACAAACAAGATTTTTATGAGGCGTCAAGGGAGAACTTTCCTTTGTGGGCGCCTTCGTCTGCGTATATGGATATGAGTATTCACCAAGGAGGCTTCATGGACACCGAAGAGTCAGACCGCTACCGCGCACCAGCCCTTGATAAGGGGCTCGACATTCTCGAGCTGCTCGCCAGCGTCGACGGCGGACTGACGCAGGCGGAGATTTCCAAGCGCCTGAACCGGAGCCCGAACGAGTTCTACCGCATGCTCGATCGGCTGGTGCGGCGCGGCTATGTCACGCGCATCGACGGAGATCGCTATTCGCTCACATTGAAGCTCTTTGGGCTCTCGCAGCTGCATGCGCCGGTCCGCAGGCTTGCCTCCTACGCCACGCCGTTGATGCGGGATCTGGCCCAGCGCTCGAAGCAGGCAAACCACCTCGCCGTCTTCGATCGCGGCTCCGCCGTCGTCATCGCCCAGCAGGAAGCGCCTGATTATTGGGGCATTTCGATCCGCGTCGGATCGCATATCAGCCTCTTTGATACGGGATCCGGCCATATCCTGCTCGCCTTCCGCTCGGCGGAGGAGCGCGAGATGATGATCGCGGAACATGGCAGGAGCAAAGACGAGGTCCCGCGCGGGCCGGAGTTCTACGCGCGCCTCGATCAGATCCGCGAGCGCGGCTATGAAATGATGGCAAGCGCGCAGACAGCCGGCGTCTATAACCTCTCGGCGCCGATCCTGGGGCCTGATGGTCGCGGCATCGCGGCGCTGACCGTGCCCTATATCGCGCTCGTCAACGCGCCCTCGGCGCCTGATATCACCGAAAGCATCGCCCTTTTGCTGAAAACCGCCGAGCAGCTGTCGACATTGGCCGGTTCGGACGTGGCCTCGACAACAGATTGACGGCACTTGAGAACGATCGTACTTCTTATCTGAATAGATCATTCTTATGTGAGAAGCCGTTCGGAGGAGGCGCGCCTTGATCATCGACACCCATCTTCACCTCATCGACAGGTCGAGGCTTGCCTATCCCTGGCTCGCCGGCGTGCCTGCCCTCGACCGGGACTTTCTCTACGCCACCTACGAGCGCGAAGCGCGGCGGCTCGGCATTACCGCCAGCCTGCACATGGAGGTCGATGTCGATCCTTCGGAGATGGAGAAGGAGACATCCGAGGTCGCGCGGCTCGCAGGCCAGGCGGATAGTCTGTTGAAGGGCGCGATTGCCGCCTGCCGGCCCGAAGAGGATGGCTTTGCGGCCTATCTGGAACGCCAGGAAGCAAACGGCCTGGTCAAGGGCTTCCGCCGCGTGCTGCATGTGATGCCGGACGATCTTTCCGAAGGGGCGACGTTCCGCGACAATATCCGCCGGCTCGGCGGCCGTCGCTTCACCTTCGACCTCTGCGTCCTACCGCACCAGATCGAAAAGGCGATTGCGCTTGCCGATCTCGCGCCCGACGTCCAGTTCATTCTCGACCATTGCGGCGTGCCTGACATTCGTGCCGGCGCCGAGCATCCCTGGCGCGAGCACATGAGCGAGATAGCCCGCCGGCCAAATGTCACGGCAAAAATCTCCGGTGTCGTCGCCTATGCGGACGAGGCCTGGCAGGTCGAGACGCTGCGCCCTTATGTCGAGCACACGATCCGCGTCTTCGGCTGGGACCGGGTGGTCTGGGGAAGCGACTGGCCGGTCTGCACGCTCGGTGGCAATCTATCGACCTGGGTCGGCGCCACCCACGCGCTTCTCGAAGGCTGCAGCGCAGAGGAAAAGCGCAAGCTGCTTTCCGACAATGCGCGCCGGATCTGGAAGCTCGCCTGACCAGACCTTTCCATAATCTGATCCGGGACGCCTGGGCGTCCCGGAACTCAGAAGTCAGGCTGCAACAAAACTCGCCGCAAACAGTCGATTGAGGTCGTCGACGACCTTTCGCGCTGCCTCCTTGCGCAGCAGGCCGTCATTGATGCGATCGGAGGCCGCCTGCTGGAAGGCCATGTAGCCATCGTGCCTCGGACGAACCCAGGCGCTCTCCAGCGTCTTGCGCGTCGCACGATAGAAGTCCGAGGTCGCGGCATTGACGGCGTCGTCATCCCAGGCGGCCGCATGGCCGGGCTGCCCGCCACCGGCGGCATAAATGCCGCGCTGGACATCGCCGCTCGCAACAAAATAGGCAAAATCGATCGCCGCTTCGCGTGCGCTCGAGAAGGCCGAGACCGCAATGCCGGTCCCGCCGAGCGCCGAGCCGACAGGGCCATTGGTTCCGGCAACCGGTATATCGCCGAACGTCACGAGCGACGGCCGGAAGCCCGCAATCGCGTAGCTGACATAGCCGTAGATCAATGGCGCACAGACAACTTTCGAGGTGGGATCGCTCATAGCCTCCAGCACGGCAATCGGGTCGATCGAGAAACAGCCGGGATCGATCAGATCCGTGAGTTCGCGCAGGCGCTCGAAGGCGTCGACGCCGGCATCGGTTTCGATCAGTGGCCCGGTACCGTCACTTCGGCAGGGAGAGCCGAGGTTGCCGGCAAGCGTGTAGAAGCTCATCAGGGAATGCGGTGGACGCATCGGCAGCGCCACCTTCCCCTGTCGCGCGAGCGCCAGCATGTCGCTCCAGCTTTCCATGCGTTCCGTCAGGTCCGGGCGCCAGGCCTGGACTTGCGTCGCTGCATCGATCGGGAAGGCCCATTGCCGGCCCTGCCAGGTATAGCTCGGATAGGAGCGCCCGACGCTCGCATCCTCGAGCGCCGCCCTCTCCTCTTGATGGCCTTCCGCATCAAGCGGCGCCAGGCATTTCTCCTTGGTGATCTGGCCGACATGCGGATGATCGATGACGATCAGGTCATAGGCCCGCGCCAGCTCTTCGACGGGATAGGTCTCGAAATCCTGCAGCGAGCGCTTGTCCCATTCCACCGTTATGCCGGTGCGTTCCTGCCAGAGCCGGGAACAGGCGATCATCGGGTCGTAGCCGCGCGGGTGGCTCCAGGTCATGCCCTTCAATTTGGTGCTCACAGGCCGAACTCCTTGCGGATCGAGGTGCTGTGCTCGCCGATGCGTGGTGCTGCGCGGTCCACCTGGGCGCGCTTGCCGTTGACCCTGAGCGGTGACCGTGTCGTCAGGATCGAAACGTCATCCTCGCGCACCACGGTCTGCAACATGTCGAGCACCTGGAAACCTTCGCTTTCGAGCAGTTCGTTCCAATTGAGGACCCGGGCGCACCAGATGTCCGCTGGCTCAAGGACGCCAAGCCAATGGTCGATGGTGTTTTCGGCGATCCGCTTGGCGATCAGCGCCTTGATCTTGTCCCGCTCGGAGAACCAGGTGGCCGGATCGTCGCGATAGGCGTCGAGTTCGGGCATCTGCAGCAGATCGGCAAGCTTCGGGATCGGCGTCATGGCGATGGCGAGATAGCCGTCCTTGGCCGGGTAGACCCCGTACGGCGCCGACAGATAGGCATGGGCACTGCGGAAGCCGGACCGCGCCGGCAGCCGGCGACCGTCATTCAAGTGGGTGGTCAGCACTTCGAACTGGAAGTCGACGAGTGCTTCCAGCAGGCTCGTCTCGATCAGGCTGCCTTTGCCGGAAATGCCGCGGCGGACGAGCGCTGCGAGAATGCCTTGCGCTGCCGCTGCACCCGCAAGCATGTCGCCGATCGCAAGGCCAAAGGGCACCGGCCCCTGGCCCTCATCACCGTTCAGCCACATGACGCCGGAGCGCGATTGCGCGAGCAGATCCTGCCCGGGCCGTTTCACCCAGGGGCCCTCTTCTCCATAGCCGCTGATCGAGGCGTAAACGATCTTCGGATTGATCGCCTTGACCGCTTCGTAGTCGAGGCCGAGGCGCTGGATGACGCCGGGGCGGAAGTTCTGGATCAGCACGTCAGCCTTGGCGAGCAGTGTCTTCAGGGCCGCAAGGTCGTCCTCGTTCTTGAGGTCGATCGCGAGGCTTTCCTTGGCGCGGTTGATCGCATGGAAGATCGTCGAATCGCCGCCGATTTCCGTGTCACTGAGATAAAGCCGGCGCGACAGGTCGCCACCGTCCGGGCGCTCGATCTTGATGACGCGCGCGCCGAGATCCATGAGGCGCAAGGAGCAGTAGGGGCCCGAGAGAAACTGGCTCATGTCGACGACGACAAGACCAGAGAGGGGCAATTCGTTGGTTTCGGTCATCGGTATCTTACTTCTCGGTCTTGCCGACGAAGTCGGCGGGGTTCTTGTATTTCACGGTCTGCAGGTGCTCGCAGTAGAGCACCAGCTCCCCTTCGCCCTTGAAGACCTGGTAGCTGGCCCGGATAAGCCCGAGCTCCTTGTAACGGGGCGTTTTGTCCATGTTGGTGCGGATCGTGTAGATCGTGTCGCCGATGAAGACCGGCTTGATGAAGCGCAGCTTGTCGTAGCCGTAGGAAAAGGTGTTGACGCAGTTGGTGGCGACCAGCCCGAGGCCTGCGGAAAAGACGAAAGCGCCGGCAACGAGACGCCTGCCGAAGATGCCCTCTCGCTCTGCAAACATCTGATCCTGCACGTAAGGATGGATGTCGACGACCAGCGTATTGAAGAGGTGGCTGTCACCTTCGGCGATCGTACGCCGCAAGGACCTGATACGCTGGCCGACCGGCCAATCCTCGTAAAACCAGTTTTCCGCGTTCCACACGGGAAGTGCTGCGTGCTCTTGCGGCATGTCCGCGGGATGGGTCGAGGACACCCCGACGGTGGGCATGAAGTCATCCATTGGTCAGTCCCTGATGCAATAGGTCGGCAATAGCGGGCCCGTTGGCTGGCTTCCAAGCGCAATGTCGCTCGATCTCCATTCAGACCCTTATATGAATAGTATGTTCACATATGGATTCTGTTTGCAACCGGCTGCTGGCGGCAGCCGCGTTCGCGGCTCCGCGTGGCACATTCAGGATCATCATTCAGAAGAGAGATACAGCCGCTGTCGCGCGACGAGGCGGCGACAATCGTCAATGACGTTGACTTTTGTCAGTATAGATGAAATATGTCAGATCCATCTTGCGAAGGTTCCGCCAATGCCCATCCGAGCCACAGACCAGATCATTCACAAGGCCGCCTGGCTCTATTATACGCACGGCCTGCGCCAGGACGAAGTGGCGCAGCGGTTGGAGATATCCCGTGCCTCGATCGCCATGTATCTGCGCAAGGCCCGCGAGATGGGCATCGTCACGATCACCACGTCGACAGAGCTGTTTTCGCAGGACGTGCTTGCCCGCGAGCTCGAAGACGCCACCGGGCTGACGACCGCGTGGCTCGTGCCGGAAGACCGGCAGGCCATGGACCCGGCCGCCGAAATGCCCGTCGTCGCGGCATCCGTCTTTCTCGAACTGATCAACAAGGGCGACCGGATCGGCGTTGCCTGGGGCCGCACCGTCTATCATATCGCCGACGTCATGCCCTTTGCGGACCTGCGCGGCGTCACGGTCGTGCAGCTCTGTGGCAATCTCGGCGCACCCTATTCCTACCGTCCGGATCAATGCACGACGGAAATCGCCCGCCGTCTGAATGCCGAAGGCATCAATTTCTATGCGCCGCTCGTGCTTTCCTCCGAACGGTTGGCCGAAGAGCTGCGCGGCGAAACCGTCATCAAGGAGCAGCTCGCCACCATCTCCGACTGCGGCCTGGCGCTCTATTCGGTCGGCGGCATCGAGGATGACAGCCACCTTGTCAAGTGCGGGGCGCTCTCGGCTGCAGACATGCATGCCATGGGTGAAAAGGGCGCGGCCGGCGTCATTGCCGGACAGCTCATCGACCGCGACGGCCAGTGGATGGATTGCGAGCACAATCGCCGCTGCATTTCGGCCGATCTTGGATCCATCCGCACGATCAAGAAGCGCATGCTGGTCGTCCAGGAGGACAGCAAGTTCGAGCCGCTGATGGCGGCCTTGAAGGGCGGCTTTGCCTCGCATCTCGTCATCACCGAGTCGATGGCACGCAAGATCCTGGATCGCTGGAACCGCGAAGGGCTTGGCAAGAGCGGCTCAGGCGCCCCCTGAGCCTCGAATTTGGGTCCGCCGATACCGGCCGGGCCGGTTTATCGGGAGGCTGAACTTATGGAAAATCTCTGGCGCGATGACGAGGCGGAGAAGGTCGTTGCGGGCTATCAGGCGAAGGGGATCGGCCGCGATCTGGCGCTGCGGACCTATACGACGCGGCTGCTTGGCGGCGAGCCGCGGCTCGTGCTGCATGGCGGCGGCAACACTTCGGTGAAAACCGAAATCACCGACCTTGTCGGCGACACGCATGCCGTGCTCTGCGTCAAGGGCAGTGGTTGGGACATGGGCACGATCGAGCCCGCCGGCCTGCCCGCCGTCAAGATCGCGCCGCTGCTGAAGAGCCGCAAGCTCGAACGGCTGTCGGACGAGGACATGGTGACTTTGCTGCGCGCCAACCTCATCGATCCGGGCTCGCCGAACCCGTCGGTGGAGGCGCTGCTGCATGCCTTCCTGCCGCACAAGTTCGTCGACCATACCCATTCGACCGCCATTCTTGCCATCGCCGACCAGGCCAAAAGCCGGGAGATGTGCGCCGAGCTTTTCGGCAGGAAGATGGGTTTCGTGCCCTACATCATGCCGGGCTTCGTGCTGGCGAAGGCTGCGGCGGACGTGTTCGACCAGGATCCGACGGTCGAGGGGCTGATCCTCGATAAGCACGGGATCTTCACCTTCGCCGACACGGCCAAGGAAGCCTATGCGCGGATGATCCACTATGTCACGCTCGCCGAAGAACATGTGAAGGCCAACGGGCACAATCCGTTCACGCCGGCCGCCCTGCCCACAGCGCTTGCAAGCCCAGCCGATATCGCGCCGATGCTGCGCGGTGCCGTTGCCGTCGACAAGGGCGAGGGCCGTTTTGACCGCATGGTCAGCGTGTTCCGCACCTCGCCCGCTATCTTCGACTTCGTCAACGCGCAACAGGTTGAGGAGATGGCCGCCAGGGGCGTTTCGACGCCCGATCTTTCCATCCGCATCAAGACCGGCCCGATGGTGCTTCCGGCGCCGGCTAAAGATGATCTCTCGGGCTACCGGGCCGTGATCGACGCGCGTGTCGCCACCTTTGCTGCAGACTACACTGGGTACTTCCACACCAACGATGCCCGCGACGACGTCAAGCGCATCATGCTCGATCCCATGCCGCGCCTGACGCTGGTGCCGGGGCTCGGCATGTTCGGCCACGGCCGCACGTACAAGGACGCGACGATCGCCGTTGACGTCGGCGAGATGTGGATCGAGGCTGCGCGCGACGCCGAATCCGTCGGCCGTTTCGAGCCGGTCAGCCGGCCGGATCTCTTCGACCTCGAATACTGGTCGCTGGAACAGGCGAAGCTCGCCGGCGCCAAGCCGAAGCCGTTTACCGGTCAGGTCGCGCTCGTCACCGGCGGCGCCGGCGCCATCGGTGCGGCGATCGTCAAGGCCTTCGTCGCCGAGGGCGCCCATGCCGTCGTGCTCGATCTCGACGGCGATAAGGCGGCAGCCGTGGCAAAGGCGGCGGGCAACAACGCGATCGGCATCGCCTGCGACATCACCGACCCGGCATCCGTTCGCGCCGCTTTCGACCAGGTGGTCGCGACCTTCGGCGGCGTCGATATCGTCGTTTCCAATGCGGGTGCCGCCTGGGAAAGTCCGATTGCGACCATGGACGACGCCCTGCTGCGCCGCAGCTTCGAGCTCAACTTCTTCGCCCATCAGACGGTCGCGCAGAATGCCGTGCGGATCATGAAGGAGCAGAAGACCGGCGGCGTGCTGCTGTTCAACGCCTCCAAGCAGGCTGTCAATCCGGGCGCCAAGTTCGGCGCTTACGGATTGCCGAAGGCAGCGACCTTGTTCCTGTCGCGTCAGTATGCGCTCGAACACGGCGCTGATCATATCCGCGTCAATGCCGTCAACGCCGACCGCATCCGCTCGGGCCTGCTCAACGACGAGATGATCGCCAATCGCGCAGCCGCCCGCGGCCTTTCGGTCAAGGACTACATGGGCGGAAACCTGCTCGGTCTCGAAGTGACGGCCGAGGATGTGGCCCGCGCGTTCGTGCACCACGCGCTTGCTGAACGCACAACCGCAGATGTCACGACCGTCGACGGCGGCAATATCGCAGCGGCGATGCGCTGAGCCCTTCCACCCAAGGGTGAAGGCGTGCCACCATGCTGTCTCCCGCTAGAGTTGTTCGGATGGAGACGAAATGGTCGATCCCTGGCCTGCAGATGCCGCTTTTCAAATGGGTGATTATGCCGCCAAGAAAGGCCGCGCCTCCTGGCGCGGCACGATCGTCGGCTGGTACCGGACAGACCTGACCAAACTCGGCTATGCGATCGAGAGCTACTTCGAGCCAGGCTCGGTGCAGATCTATCCGGAGACGGCGATCGAGGCGTGGGCGCCGCCCGCGTCAAACCCCGACTGAAGCAAAGCCGGAAACAAAAAAGGGGCGGCCCGATGGACCGCCCCTTTTCCGTACTTATGGATCAGGAGATCAGGGCTTCGGCATCCATGCCGGCATGGCGACATCCGCATGGGCGAACTGCGGCAGCTTCACGCCGAGCTCTTCCATGTTCTTGATGTCCTGGTCGTTCAGGTCCTTCTGGGTGATCAGCGTCGGCGGTACGACGACTTGGCGGCCCGGGTCTTCGCCGGCAAGCAGCATCGCGAGCGAGCGGACCGAGACCTGGCCGACGACGGCCGGGTTGGTGGCGGCCGTTGCCGTCCAAGCCGAGCCCGCCTCGCGCATGGCGGCGATGTCGGACGTCGAGATGTCGGCCGAGTAGATCTTGACGCTGGACGAAAGGCCGGCCTCGTCGACTGCGATCTTCACGCCCTTGGCAAACTCGTCATAGGGCGCGAACATCACGGTAATGTCGGGCTTGGCCGAAATCACCGCGCGGGCCTGATTGGCGACCGAGTTGGCGATCGGGTTGTCCATGGTTCCGAACTGGGCGGCTTCCTCGATCCCGGAATACTTGGCCTTGAATTCCTTCCAGGTCTCGTCGCGGCGGTCGAGCGGCGCGATGCCGGCGACATAGACGTAGCCAGCCTTGAAGCTCTCGCCATTGTCCTTGACCGCCTGTTCGAGCGCGAGGCGCGCGAGGTCGCGGTCGGACTGCTCGATCTGCGGGATCTTCTCGTTTTCGACGTTGACGTCGAAGGCGACGACCTTGATGCCGGCGTCGACCGCGCGCTGGGCGGCTTCCTTCATCGATTCCGTCAGTCCGTGCTGGATGATGATGCCCTGCGCGCCAAGTGCGATCGCCTGGTCGACCATGTCGGCCTGGAGCGCTGCATCCTGGCGGCTGTCGAAGACCTGAAGCTGTACGCCGAGCGCCTTGGACTGCGCCTCGACACCGGCGAGATAGGACTGGAAGAAGTCGCCGGTCGAAAGGTAGCGCACGAGTGCGATCTTGACGTCGCCGGCCTTGTCGAACGGCTTCGGCATGTCGGCGGCAAAGGACGGCACGCCGAAGGCGGCGGCCCCCATCAACCCGAGCGTCAAGCGGCCCAGGCTTCTGCGAGTCATGTTCATGTCAGTCTCCTCCACTGGTGAACTTTTTGTTTTCCGCTGAAGGGAACCCCGTCAGCGTTTGCCTCTTTTCGAGAGCGCAAAGGTGAAGATCAGGGCAGCGACGAGCACGGCGCCCTTGATGAAATCCTGGGTGTAATAGGGTGCGTTCATCATCGTCAGGCCCTGCAGCAGGATGCCGACGAAGAGCGCGCCGATCGCCGTGCCGAACGCGTTCGGCTTGGCGGCGCCGAGCACGGCAAAGCCGATCAGCGCGGCGGCAACCGCATCGAGAAGCAGGTTGTTGCCCGAGGCGATGTCGCCGCGGCCAAGGCGGGCGGCAAGCAGGATGCCGCCGATCGAGGCAAAGACGCCGGAGATGATGTAGGCGGAAATCTTGTAGGCATTGACCGGCGCACCGGCGAGGCCGGCTGCC
Organism: Ensifer sp. NPDC090286; assembly: GCF_044769565.1. Classification (NCBI taxonomy): domain Bacteria; kingdom Pseudomonadati; phylum Pseudomonadota; class Alphaproteobacteria; order Hyphomicrobiales; family Rhizobiaceae; genus Ensifer; species Ensifer sp. NPDC090286. The sequence continues at coordinate 47,940 of NZ_JBIVYF010000009.1, forward strand.
CGCTCGTTGGAGCCGACGGCATACATCATGCGGCCGAAGCGGGTGTATTCGAGGAAGAACCAGATCAGGATCGCAAGCACGATCAGCACCACCACCGAAACCGGCACGAGATTGGGCAGGATGAAATCGAAACGATGGCGGCCGAGCGCCAGGAAGGCCGGGCTGAAGGTGCCTTCGGCGACCGAACCGTCGGGAAGCGTCATGCCTGTTGCAATCGACCGGCCCTCTGTCGGGATGCGCTGGAGACCGAGCAAGAGGAACATCATGCCGAGCGTCGCCAGCAGATCCGGCACGCGCATATAGACGATGATGACGCCGTTGACGAAACCGACCAGCACGCCGATGGCAAGGCACACGAGCGTCGCGGTCAGTGCATCGCCGCCCATCACCACCATCACATAGGACGAGGCCATCATCGCCGTCGTCGCGACCGAGCCGATCGAAAGATCGAAACCGCCGACGACCAGCGTGGCCGTCACGCCCAGCGCCAGGATGCCGGTGATCGACACCGATTGCAGGATGAAAACGGCGCTCTGCGGCGAGGCGAAGCCGCCGGTCACGAGCGAGAAATAAAGGACCATCCCGGCGAGAAGCACGAGGAAGCCGTATTTGATCGCCGCCTCGCGAATTCCCGATGCGCTCGAAGGGACCGCGACCGGTGCTGCGGAATTGCTCTGTTCACTGCTCATGACGCATGGACCTGTTGATAGAATTGACCGGCGATTTCCGACAGGAGCCGCTCGACATCGATGTCGGCATTGCGATGCTCGCCGACGATGGTCTGTTCCGACATCACAAGGATGCGGTCGGCGACTTCGAAGGCTTCGTCGAGTTCGGTCAGGAAGAGGATCGTGGCGCGGCCCGCGGCCGAGGCGCGCAGCTTCTCGCCGATGTCGCGGCGTGCGGCGATGTCGACGCCCTGGAAGGGTTCGTCGAGGATGAGCAGGCGCGCCGGCTCGGAAAGCCAGCGCCCGACCATCACCTTCTGCTGGTTCCCGCCCGAAAGTGTCTGCAACTCGTCGCGCTCGCTGCGGCAGACGACGCCAAGCGCCGCGATCTGCTGGCGTGCCTTGGTCTTTTCCGCCCGCCGGCTCGATATGCCGAAGCGCGAGAGCCGGCCAAGGAACGGCAGGCTGATGTTTTCGTAGATGTTGAAGTCGGGCACGATGCCGCTTTCGGCGCGGTCCTTGGCGACAAGAAAGACGCCTCGGGCGATCGCCCGCCCGGTGCTTGCCGGCGCATAGCGCGTGCCGTCGAGCATCATCTCACCGGCGACCGGCGCGCGTGCGCCAAACAGGGTCTCGGCGAGCGCCGTCTTGCCGACGCCCACAAGTCCGGTGACAGCGACGATTTCTCCATCGCGGAGGGTGAAATCGAAAGGGCGCGCCTGTTCTGAGAGTTTGAGGCCGCGAACGGCAAAGACCGGAGCGCCGCCGTCGCGGAGATCGACGGCCCCTGCCGAGACCTTGCGGCCGAGCATGGCGTTGACGGCGCCCTCATAGTCCAGTTCCGGCCCTTCGAAGCGGCCACTGATGCGGCCATCGCGAAGCGCCACGATGCTGTCGGCCAGCCGCCGGATGTCCGACATGCGGTGGGAGATATAGAGAATGGCGACACCGCGCGCCTTCAGCCGGTCGACGAGATCGAAAAGCCGGTCTGCCTCCGCGCTCGACAGCGACGATGTCGGCTCGTCGAGGATCAGAACCTTCGGCTCGTGCGCCATGGCACGGGCGATCGCCACCATCTGCCGGTCGGCGAGCGTCAGGTCGTTGATATTGGCGGCAAGATCGATCGCAAGCCCCATGCGCGACGCGACCGCAGCAGCCTCGCGCCGCACTCGACGCGGGTTGAAGAACAGCCGCGCACCGCGCCCGTTCAAGCGATCGAGCGTCAGATTGGTGGCGACGTCGAGATCGGCAACCACCCCGTCATTGATGTTCTGATGCACGGTGACGACGCCGGCGCGGATCGCTTCGGCCGGGGTCGTCGGCTCGAAGGCCATGCCGGCAAGCGTGATCGTGCCGGCGTCGCGCGTGTAGACGCCGCTCAAGATCCGCACGAGCGTGGATTTGCCGGCGCCGTTGGCGCCCATCAGAACGGTAACCGCCCCAGCCTTGAGATCGAGATCCACCCCTCGAAGAACCGGTACCGGCCCAAAGGATTTGCGCACGCCCTCAATGCGAAACACTGCCTGTTCGCTCATTCTCTCCTCCCAATGAAGGCAGGTTAGGATAGCCGTCCGTCAAATGTCAAGGCCATTGACATTTGCTAGAATGCCGCCTTAGTTGTGACCACACACGGCATGGCTGCGAGCGGTGGAGGCCCGCGCCATGCGTTGGAGGAGAACGATATGGACAAGCAGGTCTTCGAGGCGCTGAGCGCTGCGACGTTGCCGGAGAAACTCGGTGGCAACGCCGTCCTGAGAGAAAAGATCGGGCCGGATTTTTCGCGCTGGAGCGTCAAGGAAGTCGGCGATGGCAACCTGAACCTGGTCTTCATCGTCACCGGAGACAAGGGTGCTGCCATCGTCAAGCAGGCGCTGCCCTATGTGCGCCTTGTCGGCGAAAGCTGGCCGCTGCCGCTGAAGCGCTCCTATTTCGAATATCATGCCCTCAAGCGCCAGGCAGCGCGCGATCCCGGGCTCGTGCCCGAAATCTATTTCTTCGACGAATCCCAGGCGCTCATCGTCATGGAATTCCTGACGCCGCACGTGATTTTGAGGCGCGCGCTGATCGACGGGCGGCAGCTCCCGAAGATCGGGCGTGACCTTGGCCTCTTCGTCGCCCGTACGCTCTTTCGCGGCTCCGACCTCTCCATGGCCACGCGCGAGAAGAAGGCGGACCTTGCGCTTTTCGCCGACAATATCGAGCTTTGCGACATCACCGAAAACCTGGTGTTCTCCGATCCCTATTTCGAGGCCGAGCTCAATCGGCACACCACGCCGCAGCTCGATCCTATTGTGGCCGAGCTTCGCGCCGACCGCGACCTCAAGGTCGAAGCGCAACGGCTGAAGCATCTTTTCTCCGCCAAGGCGGAGACGCTTTGCCATGGCGACCTGCATACCGGCTCTGTGATGGTGACGGACGACGAGACCCGCGTCATCGACCCGGAGTTCGCGTTCTACGGACCGATCAGCTTCGACGTCGGCATGCTGCTTGCCAATTTCTGGATGAGCTATTTTTCGCAGAGCGGCCACGAAAATGCGCCCGGCAGCCGCGATGGCATGCGTAGCTATCTGCTCGATACGGTCGAAGTCATCTGGGAAACCTTCCGCACCGAATTCGCCCATCTCTGGCGCACCGAGCGTAACGGCATTCTCTACCAGGCAAGCCTCTTTGAAGCGCGCAACGACCCGTTCGGCGCCGAACAGGCGCTCGACATCGTCATCGACGAGATCTGGCGCGAGATGCTGGGCTTTGCCGGCGTCGAGATGCACCGCCGTATTCTCGGCCTCGCCCACAACGCCGACTTCGAAACCATTATCGACCCCGATCGCCGCGCTGCCTGTGAAACCAGGGCGCTGAAGCTTGGGCGTCACCTTGCCGTCAACCGGCACCATATCCACAGCCTCAAGGACATCCGCGCACTTGCGGAGCGCCTTCAGAAGGAGACATCAGCGTGAAAGTCGGAGAACGCCACTACCATACAATCTGGCTCAACGAGGACGGCCGTTCCGTCGACATCATCGACCAGCGCTGGCTGCCGCATGAGTTCCGTGTCGTGACACTGAAGACGGTCGCCGATGTCGCCGTCGCCATCCGCGACATGTGGGTGCGCGGCGCGCCGCTGATCGGCGTCACCGCCGCCTACGGTGTCGCCATTGCGATTGCCAAGGATCCGTCGAACGCCCATCTGGACGCCGTCTGGGAGGAGCTCAACGAAACACGCCCGACCGCCATCAACCTGCGCTGGGCGCTGAACGCCATGCGCGACCATCTGCGCGCCTTGCCGGAAGGCGAGCGCGCCAAGGCAGCCTATGATCGCGCCGCCGAGATCGCGGCCGAAGATGTCGAACTCAATCGCGCCATCGGCGCAAACGGCCTGAAGGTCATCCGCGAAATTGCTGCGAAGAAGGCGCCGGGCGAACCCGTGCGCATCCTCACCCATTGCAACGCGGGCTGGCTTGCGACCGTCGACTATGGCACGGCGACCGCCCCCATCTACATGGCTGTCGAGGAAGGCATTCCGGTGCATGTCTATGTCGACGAGACGCGCCCGCGCAATCAAGGCGCCTATCTCACCGCCTGGGAAATGAACGGCCATGGCGTGCCGCACACGCTGATCGTCGACAATGCCGGCGGGCACCTGATGCAACACGGAGATGTCGATATGGTCATCGTCGGCACGGACCGGACGACGGCCAACGGCGATGTCTGCAACAAGATCGGCACCTACCTGAAGGCGCTTGCCGCGCGCGACAACGGCGTCCCCTTCTATGTCGCCCTCCCCTCGCCGACCATCGACTGGACGGTGCGCGACGGGATCAAGGAAATCCCGATTGAGGAGCGCACCGCCGACGAGGTGAGCTTCGTCCAGGGGCGCGCCAGCGACGGCTCGATCGCCAGCGTGCGCATCTCGCCGGAGGGCAGCCCCGCCGCCAATCCGGCCTTCGACGTCACGCCCGCCCGCCTCATCACCGGCCTGATCACCGAGCGCGGCATCGCAACGCCGTCGCCCGAAGGCCTCAAGGCGCTTTTCCCAGAACGGAGCTGAGACGATGACACTCACGAACCGGGTTTCAACGGAAGAGATCGCGCTCGGCATCCGCCGGCGCGTGTTCTTCCACACGATGAAGAACAATGGCGGTTATCTCAGCCAGGCGTGCTCGGCCGCTGAGAGCCTCGCGCTGCTCTATAACGAGCTTCTGACGCTCGGCGAGCCGACCTTGCCGAAGGTGCCGCTGCCGTTTCGCGGCGTTCCTTCGGCGCACAATCCGGACGCCTTTACCGGTGCCGGCTATCACGGACCGGTCGGGCCGGCGTTCGACCGCTTCTTCATCTCGCCCGCCCACTATGCGCTCGTCATCTATTCGGCGCTGATCGAGATGGGGCGGATGGACGAGCACGCGCTCGACCATTTCAACAAGGATGGCGGTTCGGTCGAAATGATCGGCGCCGAGCACAGTCCCGGCATGGAAGTGACCACGGGCTCGCTGGCGCAGGGTCTCTCCATGGCCTCGGGCGTCGCCTGGGCGCGGTTGCAGAAGAAGGAGCCGGGCAAGGTCTGGGTCTACATGTCAGACGGCGAGTTCCAGGAAGGCCAGACCTGGGAATGCCTTGCGGCGATGAGCTATCATGGCATCGACAACATCCGCGTCGTCGTCGACGTCAACCGCCAGCAATGCGACGGCGCCATGTCGTCGGTGCTCGACCTTGGCGATCTTGCAGCCCGCGTCAGCGCCTTCGGCGTCACCTGCCGGTCGGTGGACGGTCATGATCTCGACGCGCTCAGGGCCGCGGCCGGAAGCGCGGAACCCGGCAAGCCGCTGGTGATCCTCGCCAACACCTCGCCCTATCAGGGCATGGACTTCCTCAAGAAACGTTTCCCGCGGCTTCATTACGTGCGTTTCAAGAGCGCGGAAGAGCGGCTTGAAATGCAGGCGGCACTTGCGGCCGAACTCGGCGTCGACGCCGACGCAATGAAAGGGGCCTGAATATGGTCGAGATCGTCAATCGTCCCTACGCCAAGGCATTCGAAACCTTCGCCACGGCGCGACCCGAAGTCCTCTGCCTTTCCGCCGACCTGACCTCGTCCTGCGAGGTCGATGGTTTCCGCGACCGGCATCCGCAGCAGTTCCTCTCGCTCGGCATGGCCGAGCAGAACATGCTGTCCTTTGCTGGCGGGCTGGCGATGGAAGGCTACCGCCCGTTCATTCACACCTTTTCGGTCTTCCTCTATCGCCGCCCCTACGACCAACTGATCAACTCGATTGCCTATTCCAATCGCAAGGTGCGCCTGATGGGCTTCCTGCCCGGTATCACCACGCCCGGTGGTATCACCCATCAGGCAATCGAGGACATTGCGGTCTTGCGCGCCGTGCCGAACATGACGATCCTCGAGACCGGTGATGCGACCGAGGTGGAGACCGTGCTTGACGTGGCCGACAGCATCGACGGGCCCGTCTATGTGCGCGTGCTTCGCGGCGAGGTCCCGCGTCTCTTCTCCACGCCTTTCGCGTTCAACAAGCTGCGGGTCCTGTCCGAAGGCGACGACATTCTGGTCGTTTCCTCGGGCGTCTGCACCGAGGAAGCGCTGCGCGCCACCCAACCGCTTCAGGCACGCGGCATCGGCATCACCCATCTGCACGCCTCGACCCTGAAACCCTTCGATCGCGACGGCCTCTTGAAGGCCGCGCGTGGCAAGAAGGGCGTCGTCACGCTGGAGAACCACACCATCGTCGGCGGCCTCGGCTCGCTCGTTGCGGAAATTCTGGCCGAAGAAGGCCTCGGCGTCCGCCTGAAGCGGCTCGGCCTCAACGATACCTTCGCCCATGGCGCGTCCAAGCCTTACCTCATGAAGAAGTATGGGCTCGATGCGAGTGCGCTCGTTGGCGCGATCGGTGATCTCGTCGGCAAGCCGCTCGAGATTGGCGAGGACGAATTGACGGAGGTCCGCATCGACCACGTGCATTCGGCCCAGAAGGCGGAGGCGCTCTAGTGGCTCCGCGTTTCACCGTCACCTACTACGTGCGCGCCGCTGATGCCGAGGAGGCTAAGGCACGCGCGCTCGACATCGCGCTGGAGCAGACCGTCGAAATTCCGCGCAGCGCTGTTCCCAAAGGCTATGTCGAGGATGAGATCCTCGGCAAGCTGGAGGACCTGAAGCCGGATCCGGCCGGCCGGCCGGGCTTTCTCGCCACGATCTCCTATTCCGACGACGATGTCGGCGGCGACTTTTTGCAGCTCTTGAACGTCATCTTCGGCAACAGCTCCATCAAGCCCGGCCTGAAGGTCGAGGATATCGGTCTTTCGCCGGGTATCCTTGCGCTTTGCGCAGGACCGAAGCACGGTATTGCCGGGCTTCGTGCCCGCGCAGGCGTGGGCGAAAGCCCTCTTTTGATGTCGGCGATCAAGCCCGTCGGGCTTTCGACATCCGAACTTGCGCGCCGTGCCCACGATTTCGCGCTTGGCGGCATGCACTTCGTCAAGGACGACCATGGTCTCGTCGATCAGGTGACGTCGCCTTTTGCCGAACGCCTGAAGGCCTGCATCGCGGCCGTCGGCGAGGCCAATGCCAAAACCGGTGGCAACACGAGCTTCGTGCCGAATGTCACCGGGCCGGCTTCAGCCGTGCTTGACCGGGCGAAGGAAGCGCAGGCAGCCGGTGCCGGGGCGGTGATGCTGGCCCCGGCTTTGACCGGTTATGATGTCGTCCGAACGCTTGCAGCCGACCCCGATTTCACCTTGCCGATCGTTTCGCACCCGGCCTTCTCGGGCGCAAATGTGGTCTCTTCCGATTGCGGCTTCTCGCACCGTTCGTTCTTCGGCACGCTGCATCGGCTGATGGGGGCGGACGCGGTGATCTATCCGAACTTCGGAGGCCGCTTCGGTTTCACGCGAGAGGAATGCCTGTCGATCGCCCGGGCCTGCGCGGCCGACATGGGCGGGCCGAAGGCGATCGTCGCCGCTCCCGGTGGCGGCATGACCTTTGTGCGGGTTCCCGAGATGCGCGAAGCCTACGGCAACGACGTCATGTACCTGATCGGCGGCGCCCTGCTTCAAGAGCCGAACCTCGTGGACGCTTGCCGCCGCTTGGTCGCCGCGGTCCATAGCTAGGCGAACGCGGCATAGGTCGAGCCCGAGAGGTCGCGCCGGGACGGTGCGGCCCAAGATCGCTCGCAGCCGAAAGGACCGCCCTCTCTGTTGGGCGGCAAGTGGTTAGCGCATGGCCGTGGCCAGGAGCCAGACATCCATGGCTATCGGTATGCGCTTAGTCGCCGAGTGCTGGCGTTTTCACGGCCGTACCTCGATGGAAGTAGGGGATCGCGTGATCTCCTTTGTGATCGATGCGGCGCGGGTGCCACAGGTGGGCGCTGCCTCCTGGTCGTTGTCCTGATGCTGTCCATGTGGAAGCAGCGATCAAAGATGGTCGCCCAGCCGGCGTAGTGCCTCGACAATCCAACGACTGTCCGCTGCGCAGGCGCATATCGCCTGCGCAGTTTCGTCTTGGCTGAAGGTGACCCTTCACGCTGCAGGGGGACATGCCGGGTCAACCAAGGATGACGAGGCACTGACTGGGCGGACTGTCGGTATCTGCGCGTAAACCGGACGTCTGCAGATGATTCGCGGCGGGCGGGTCGGTGCCGGTTCATGAGTCTAGGCCCAATGCTCGCGCAACCGCCTTTCGGTTGTGGGTCTGGGCGAACAAAGGTGTGCGCAAACTCATCGCCTGGCAGCCCATCACATCCAGGAAAGCCAAACGATTCCAATAGGATGAATGGATTTCGTCGGGCAAGCTTCACAATCAGCCTTGAGGCTTTGTTAACCCTATTGTTCTGGACGGTCCGGGAGAATCGTGTTTTATCTTTGGCGGGCAATGGCCGGTAAACCGACTTTCGGCCGCCAAGAGGGAAAAATGGCGATAGCTAGACCTGCAGAAACTGACGTTCAACTCAAGGAAGACGCTGCCGCCAAGATATTGCGGCACGCCGGTCTTTTGTCGAGCCAGTTGCAGCAACTGCGAACGCGCATGTATCCGCCGAAGTCCGAGAAGACCTTGAGGTCGTTTCTGACGAACGAAGTTTCGAAGCTGACATCCATACCGGATTCGACGCTGAAGCTGATGTCGTCCGAAGGGCGCGGTCCCAAGCCGAGCCGCCTAGAGAACAATCACCGGGTCTACACGCTCGCCCAGATCAACGAGCTTCGGGAGCTGTTTGCAAAGCAGAAGCCTTCCGAGGCGCTCCGCTTCCTGCCTCGCCGCCGTCCGGGCGAACATCTTCAGGTCCTTGCGATCGCCAACTTCAAGGGCGGTAGCGCCAAGACGACCACATGCGTCCATCTTGCGCATTATCTGGCGCTCAATGGTTATCGCGTACTCGCGCTCGATCTTGATCCGCAGGCATCGCTCTCGGCACTGTTTGGCGCGCAGCCGGAACTCGATGTCGGCGCCAACGAAACGATTTACGCGGCACTTCGCTACGACGATGCCGAGCGCCGGCCGATCCGCGACATCATCCGCAAGACCTACTTCGAAGGCGTCGATCTCGTACCGGGCAACCTCGAAGTCATGGAATACGAGCACGAGACGCCGCGTGTGCTCGCAAGCAAATCGAGCTCCGGCGCCATCTTCTTCGAGCGCTTGAAACTCGCACTTTCCGAGGTGGAAGACGACTACGACGTCGTCCTTCTGGATACGCCTCCTTCCCTCGGCTTCCTGACGCTGAGCGCGATCTACGCCGCCACGAGCATGATCATCACCGTTCACCCGGCGATGCTCGACGTTGCATCGATGAGCCAGTTCCTCTTGATGATGGGCGACCTGATCGGCGTGTTGAACGATAACGGCGCTCAGCTCGACCAGGATTTCATTCGCTACCTCGTGACGCGGCACGATCCGAACGACGCACCTCAGTCGCAGGTCGTGGCAATGTTGCGCCATCTCTTCGGCTCGGACGTGCTCCTGCCGACCGCGATCGAGAGCACGGCAGTCGAGGCGGCGGGCCTGGCCAAACGGTCGATCTATGAGCTCGAGATGGGCCAGATCGGCCGCGATACACACAAGCGCGCCCGTGAGGCTGTCGATGGCGTGAACGAGGCCATCATTCGTTTGATCAACTCGAGCTGGGGACGTGAATGAGCAAGAACGCCCGCAAATCGATCGTCGCCAGCTTCGGCCTGCTTTCGGCCGAACTCGAAAGCAACCTTGCTGCGAAAGAGCAATCGACGACGCCCGCTCCTCCTGCCGCTCCCAATCGGGTCGGCGCCGGTGTGGTCGGTGCCGCGCATCGAGCGATCGACGACATACGGGCCGAGCGCGATCGGCTGAAAGCGCTGGTCGAGTCGGGTGGCGGCGCGATCCGAGAGCTTGATCCTTCACTGGTCGATCCCTCCCCCTATCCGGACAGGCTGCCGGACGATGACGGGGCGGACTTCGAAGCCTTCAAGCGCTCTATCGATGCAGAAGGACAGAAGGTTCCGGTCCAGGTTCGCAAACACCCCTCGTCGGCGGGACGCTACCAGATCATTTACGGCCACCGGCGGTGGCTTGCCGCAAAACAGCTTGGCAAGCCCGTTCGCGCGATCGAAGTCGAAATATCGGATCTGGACCTGGTCGTTGCTCAGGGCGTTGAGAATGCGAGCCGGCAAGATCTCACCTGGATCGAACGCGCCTTGTTCGCCTCGCGCATGGACGACGCCGGTATCAAGCCGCGCGACATAAAGGCGGCACTGTCGATCGACGACCCGGAACTCGCCAAGATGCGCAGCGTTTACCGCGTGGTCCCGACCGACGTGATCGAGGCCATCGGTCGCGCGCCAAAGATTGGCCGGCCGCGCTGGCTCGAATTCGCCAAGACAATCGCTGACCATCCGGAATCCGTTGCGGCCGCTCGACAGATCCTGTCTGAGGCGCGCGACGCTTCGCCGTTGTCCGATCAACGCTTCCAGCGTGCTTTCGACACCATAAAGCCCGCGAATGCGGTGCGCCAGGACGGCACGGACTTGTCCGATGCTTCCGGCAACAAGCTGGGGTCCTGGAAGCTTTCGGCCAAGGAGGTGCGGATATCGGCCGACGGGCCTCTCGGCGTGGAATTCGTCAAATTCGTCGGGGAGGAACTGCCAGCGCTCGTCGCGCGGTTCTCTCGCGACCGCAAGGATCAAGGCCTCTGACAACGGTCGGAGATGCAATCGGATACGTGAACACGAAAGGACTGCTGCAAAAGAAAAAGGCCCCCAAACGTTGCCGTCGTGGAAGCCTCTCTCATATCTGGACAATCTGAGAATCGCATTTCCACGAATCCCCGTCAAGAGACTTTGGCACCTAATTTGGTGAGCGGATTTCTTTTGCCTTCTGAAGGGTGAGGGAAAATGCAGAGTGGAAATGTGACGACGCCCTTTGGGCGGCGGCCGATGACGCTTGCGCTGGTGAGGCGACAAGTAGCATCCGTCGAGATCACGCCGAACAAGTCGGCGGATAAGTGGAAGGTCTTTCGCGACGCCTGTGAGGCGCGGCCGCTTCTCGGCCTGCAGGACAGGGCACTGGCCGTCCTTGATGCGCTGTTGAGCTTCTATCCCGAGACCGATCTTCGCCAGGGTCAATCCCTGATCGTCTTTCCTTCGAATACTCAGCTTTCAATTCGGGCGCATGGCATCGCCGGCGCAACTTTGCGTCGCCACTTGGCAGCACTCGTCGATGCCGGGCTTATCGTTCGCAAGGATAGCGCGAATGGCAAGCGTTACGTTCGCAAGGACAGGTCCGGGGAAGTCGAAGACGCGTTCGGTTTCGATCTCGCGCCTCTGCTCGCGCGATCGGAGGAACTTGCTCAAATGGCCCAACAGGTCGCAGCAGAACGGACGCTCTTTCGCCGCACCAGAGAGGCCCTCACGATCAGGCGCCGAGACGCACGTAAGCTCATTTCTGCCGCAATAGAGGAGGGGGCGAGCGGCGATTGGGGGAAGATCGAGGCGGTTTACCTGGCCCTCGTTGCGCGTATGCCGCGCTCTCCATCCATCCATGACCTCAAGGCGCTGCTCGAAGAAATGGAACTGCTGTGCGCTGAGATCGTCAATCAATTGGAAGATCAGCAAAATTCTCAAAATATGAGCAGCAATGATGCTCGTTTTGAGCGTCATATACAGAATTCAAATCCCGAATCCCCTAATGAACTTGAACCTAGCTCTAGAAACGAGCTGGGAGCGACGCCCGAGCCAGAAAAGCGACCAACAGCAGAGCCGCTTAAGGCGTTCCCATTGGCGATGGTTTTGCGGGCCTGCCCGGAGATCGGGCTTTACGGGCAGAACGGTGAGATATCGAACTGGCGCGACTTCATGGCGGCCGCCGTGGTCGTTCGCTCGATGCTGGGCATCAGCCCGAGTGCCTATCAGGATGCCTGTGATGTGATGGGACCCGAAAATGCAGCGGTGGCGCTTGCCTGTATGCTGGAAAGAGCTGGGCACATCAATTCTGCGGGCGGTTATCTCCGCGATCTGACCTCGAAGGCGCGGCGCGGTGAGTTCTCGCTCGGTCCGATGTTGATGGCGCTCTTGCGCGGGGCCGGCGGGATGCGGAATGCAGGGTAGAGTTCCAACGCGCAGTCGCCGCCTTGCGACGAAAGCGACTTCGCAAGCATCGGATGGGTGACATCAATGGGCGATCAGGCGGAAAAGCTGTCAAAACGGTATCGCATCTGAAGCGGCGATGATCCGCTGCCGTGTAACTGTTTCGCGACGGGTGCTGGGAGGAGCATCGCCAAACCCGCGGGATAATGCCGGCTCTACTTGAGCAGGAAGCCGGCGGTCGCCGAAATTACCCAGGGGCCCTGTCGTTCACATACAGGTTTTATTTTTGGATGGTGTCTTGCTGGCGAGTTGCCGACGAATCAAAGTCCCCTCCCCTCTTGTCGAGATTAGGCGGCACTGAACTTCATTCCAACTTAAGCCAACACCGCGGCTAGCCTTGGTCATGCCGGCGTCCGGTCTACAGTTCTCCAGCCGTACGGAATTTTCCGTCATCTGCGTTTCGTGGCAGATTGAGCAAGATCACCTGGGGATGCAGTTAAGCTTCCATCGGACTTTCGGTAGAATGCCGCAAACCTGACGCCAGAACCTGGCGTCGTCGAACCTAGGTGGCGCGATCACATCTGTAGCCGCCGTAGCGATCAGGCCACATTCGGCCCCGAGGGAATGTGGCCGTCTAATTTAGGCGTCGGGCAAAGATGGTTGGCACAGTGGGTTGAGCCTCGAACGCGCAACTCCGGAGATGTCGTTTTGACAGGGAGGCAATTGTCGTCATGTCGCGCGACATGCGGGTGAAGCCTTCGCTGGTGGGAGGTTTCAAGGGCGGCCGGAACGCGGCTTGTCTGTTCTCGGATTTTGATCGACAGAAACTGCGGTGTATCGTCTGTCATGGCTACGCGACAGACGTAGCGCAAAACGGACAGGTCGGGCGTTCACCATTCGGTTCAACAGATACCATCGACGGCCTGATCGCCGAACCGGCACGTTTTGGTCCAGCGATGCGATCGCCCCTCCATACTATTCGAACATGACGACACTCGACCCGAACGGTGTTGCGGACCAGTTCGTCGAGATCGACCGGCTGACAGATAGGTTGGGACGGCGGCCCAGTCTTAAAGACGGATTTTCGATGCTGGATCTGACCGGCAAGGGATTCCGGCTGTTGTTTACGGCGTCATGGGTTTGGGCCGAACCTTGCGGAACGCCCGCTTGCTCGGCCCGAGGCTGGGAACGCGTGCGCGACGCGACGGCATTGAACCGCTGGGAACGCGCCTGGAAAGAGGCGGGCAGCCCCTCCGATGCGAACGTCTTTCCACCCTCTCTGCTCTCCGAGCCAGACCTGCATATCTATGGTCGATCGACGGGGCATGGCTTTGATGCCGGCTGCATCGTAAACCGGTCGTCTCAAACGGTAGGCGTCTCGAACATCTTCAGTCTGTTTGATACGCCGCCCGCGCTTCGGGATGCTGTTTTGCTCGCCGGTCACGCCTTTTCCCCGGATCTGCCACTTGTTGGATACGATCGCGGCATTGCGTTGGAGGAGCTTTTGAAGCTTGGCTTCATCAAGATGGTTGAGCTTGGGAAGCCCGACCATGTCCTAGCTCGCGGCATCGGTTTTGGATGATTGGCATCGGCGACCGCGATCGGCGCCGATCGCGGGTATCGTTCTCGTCGTGCCCTCCCCTGGCGGAAAAGTGTGATTGGCTTTCCGCCCTCGCCTATTCGACAGATGACTGCGGAAACGTGACACTGTCCGGTCGCTACAACATGGGCAACCGCTCCGACCGCAAACTTGTCGTGGCAATTCAACAAGCGAAGTTGGAAACGGATGACGAGAGGACTTCGGTCAAGCCTGCAATTTCACGGGCTGACGAGATCTCAAGCGATCCGTCGTTTACCGGCTGGCGGAAACCCCCATTTGTGACGCAGCCGCCATTCAGGTATCAGCCGGTGCTCGATCACTCGAACCGGAGCACTGTCCCGTACTCTGCCAACCTGGAGACAATTGACGTCAGTGGGGCGTCATATCGAAGCGCACTGGACCGAACAGCGCCGGCCGATTGGGCTGAAGTTTGCATGGTCGGAAATCCAGCATTCTCGCTCTTCGAGCGCCGCGAGTGAATTCTCCCGCATGCCTGAGATCGCTACACGAAAGAGACGGTGGCAAGCGATGCAGTTTCGACGTGCGGCGTGGTCGACGGAAACGCCGCTCTCCTGGTTCGGATTAGACGCTCAGAACCTCCGTAAGTGTTCGTCGGCGCAAAGGGGGCGCGACGAGCCGTGCGTTTGGCGCGTTACGAGCGATAGTTCCGCGCATTTGCGGCGTTTGTGATGACGACCGATGAGCAAGGATTCGGCCCGTACGACCACCAGCACAAGCAATCGGTTTGAAGGGAGCGGCATCAGGAGCGCCATTGCCACTCAGGTTCGGATTTCGGTGCGCTCGAAAGTTATGCACTTGTTAACTATATGATATAATGACCATTCCTGCAGAAGCCGAAGCTAAAAGGCAGAACACTTCTGCCATCGAAACCTGCATTCTGTGGCGCCATTGGCGATCTCTATCGGCGGAGCAAAGCGGAGATGATCGCCAAAGGGCCGGTGGAAACCAAGCTGGGCATTTCACGTCATGAAGTTTTGGAAACCGAAGGCTGGAGACTGAGGGATCCGCCCAAATTGGCGTCGGACAGTTAGCATCTGCAACATCCCTGCGTATATCTCGCGAGCGCCCTCCCCTTCTCCGACCGTCGTGTCTTCCGGCGATGAACTGGCTAATCATGAGGCTGGACTGGCTGCGTTCACTAGCAAAGTGGGTCGCCTTCAGCAGAAGCTTCGTGAACTCCGCTCCTCCCTTAGCGTTTCGCAAGCGGTCAACCAGGCGCAGAGGACTACCCCCTGCCCTATTGTCTGCAGCACTGTTCGACCAGTCAGTCTAGAGGTTCCAGTTTCTCGGCTCAGGGCCTCCGCATCCCTCGCTCGGAAGTTGGCGACGACAACGACTTGTCGCCAGCGCTGGTATCCGGCAACGTAACCATTGGGTCGGGCGGCGTTGGCGCGGGCTCGATCGTGTCTGCTTGCATCTCGACGTTCCTGCGAAAGAGGTCGCGACGGCGTACAAATTGGTCTGACTGATCTGTTGTCTATCTCGAGCAGGCCAACACCGGGCCTCCCGCTGAAGATCTCGAACCAAATTGCTTACGGAGGCTACGCCGCGAGACCTGTCGCTAAATGGTGTCAAAGATCGCGCAACGAAAGCGACGGCCAGCAAGCCAAGAGATCGTTGGCACCCACAAGTTTGGTCGATGTCATCGAATGAGGCTAAATGCCGGTGCGCAAGGTTTGGGTTTCGCGTCGAGGGAATTTTCCAAAGAAGGTGCTGGATAGATGAGGGAGTGGGCCTTGCGGCGTTGGATACCGCGAAGGCATAGCAACGGCGGGACATGAGGACCGTGGCACTCGAAGACCATCCACCCGTAGGCGTCGGGTCACAAGGGCGAACCGCAAGAACAGACGTCGGGATTGAACCGGGCAACGCGGCAGTGCACGAAAGCCTTGGCGACTTGGGACCCGAAAATCGTAAGTGGGGGGCGCGGGATCGAACGTGGCTATTGCCAAGGCGCGCCGATTGCCGGGGCCAACTTCTTGGGAGTCTCTGACGGGACTTTGGTTTTGCCGGTGCTGTCGGGATCTTGCAAGCGTTAGGCGGCTCCCCGCCCCTGCATCCCGATGGATGCTTTGGCGATCTGTGCGCGTGAACGCGACGGCGCGGGCTTTTGCCGTGATTTCGGGATTGCTGGGGGCTCAGAGATCAAGACATCTCTTCGGACCTTTCGCGCGCGGTTCAGGTGCTGCCAACCTCGCAGACGCGTTCGGCAACCAAAGGTAGTATTAGTGGCCGATCGACTGTCAAACAACTTCATTCGTAGACGAGGGGAGGTATGGCTTCGGTAGCCTTAGTGCGGCGTACGCAAACCTTGTCAGCTGACAAGGCTTCTATGTTTGCCGTCGTCGAACCGCGGCTGAGGCGATCCGAGCGCCGTCACGACAGATGACCCAACAGACCTTGTCAGCTGACAAGGTCCGGACCCCGTGCCGATAAACATGAGCTTGTAAGCCAATCTCTAGCCACGCAAGCCGCGCCTTCCGATATCAGGGCCTTCAAGCTAGAAACCGATCTTGCGGCTACAGGATATTCCAGAGACGGCTGTCGATGAGCACGGGCGTGGGCCACTCTCCGAGGTTATCGTGTAAGGATAGCAAAGGGCGAAAGCTAGGTCTGAGGTTGAAGTAATGGATATCGGCCGTGGCGACTTCTAATGCGGAAACCTGTCAGGAAAGGCTACCCGGGCCATCATTCCTAAACGAGACGTCTGCTTGGGTTAAACGAAGCAAAGGCGGCCGCTCACGCCGTGCACTTCGCGGGTGTTTGAAGTCCATCTGAAGGTGCTTTGGCGCCGGCAATCGTTTCAAATTGATCTCACGTCGATCGTGGCTCAACCCTGGCTCCGACTATCTCCTGCTGGATTACGGATGGCATCACTGTCGAAAGTCGCTTCAGGAAGCAAAGGAGATGTTGGTTGCTTGGCGCCGCTGCCTGGAAAGTTCCGAACAAAAAAACGCCGCCGTGAGGGCTGCTTCTCGAACGATCCTCGCGGGTCTCCTGGTACGAGTAATACAGGTCTGTGACGAGTCCGGCGTAGCGGCCATGCACTCGAGACACAATCCCTGTTGGGGACTTCTCCGGTCGTTCGCCAGGTTTGTAAACGCTCGGAGGCCTGGTGTGTGGTGAAGCGGCGTTTGCTGCGCCTTGATATGTGACCCCAAAAATTGATCTGCCCAAGCGGACGAAATTGCGCGCGAGAGTGGGGCAGCTCGGCCGGATTGCGGCGCCCTGGATCACGAGGTCGCGGGCTCCTTCAGTGTTCGCTGGTGCCGCTTCGAACTCACCCCTGTGATATTCGATAGGTCTTGGTCCAACGTTCGGCGGGGATTGGAAGTGCGCTTGCAAACAAATTCGCGGATCCGTGGCAGCGTACGGGAAAACCTGTCCCGAGGCATTTAGCGTCTATACGCGCCATAAAGGGGGAGGCGCAAAGGTTCAATGATGATAGTAAGGTTCTTAGAGTCGTGGCGCTTTGATTGGATTCGGGCCTTCCGAGGTGCTTGTTGGAGCGCTTTGTTTTGCGGGGCGCGCCGTCAGGCAGATCGTGTTTCGGGATCTCAGAGTGCCGGCTAATGTTCGACTGTTTGTGTCCGGCGCCAAGACCGCGTGCCAGCCCTCTCTTGAGCTGTTCGTCCGCAAATGCGTCCTCCACTCCGTCGTTCCAGGTAACGAATTCATGGTTGGTTCGACGCCGTGAATGGTGATGCCGCCTTGGGAAAGATCCGATCAGCCGGCATCGAATCCCTGTAAGCGTCGACGCTCGGTCATTTCATAGACAAAAGCCAAGGGCTCGCTGGACGTGGGCCTTTCAGAGGCGCCAGTTTTGAGGTGATGTCGCCTCTTCATGTGAAAACCCGTGGCAATGCGGCCATCGTACGGACACGGTATAGATTTCGGCAACATAGGGATCGTGCCCGGCCGGTTTGAGGGGGCTGATTGCTGTCACATTGAGCGACTGCGGCGCGGGAGCGCCTATCGCCATTCACTCGTGGATCGACACGATGGAGTAAGGGCACGTCCTTGATCTGAACCTCATTGGGCCAGCCGTTTGCGCCGAAATCGGTCGGCGGATCGGGATGACGGGTTCGTCGTGGTCGCTTCTCGTGGTCGGGGCCGATCGAAAGATGGGGAGGAGGGGGCTGTCGCTCGGCCTGGCGTGAACTGGTTCTTCTCAATCCCCGATCCGCAATGCTGCCACGTCCGATTAGCGGGGCAGCTGACAATTCGTCGTTTGGTGGGCCGCGCCCCTGCAGTCGACCGTTCTTGTATACGGAAGCCGGCGGCTTGCCAGTTTTGCCGAAACTTGGGCCATGACGGCGTTCTTGCATTTCGGGATGTATTGGTCGCGTTTCGGCACGCAGCACCGGTGGCAATAGGGATTTGAGCTGCCTGCCGCCGAAATCTGTTGGCCGGCTGAGCGCGTGAAGGTCGACTATCCGCGTGAGATCGTGCACGACGATCTCGAGAAGCAAGCCTTTTGACTCGAGTTAGGGGAGGACGCCGCGGGCAACAGGCTCGCGCCATAATCGGACGTGGTGATTGTAGGCCATTTGGGTCGCGTCTTGGTCGTCCGCCAATGGCAGTTCGAGCCCAGCGGCGACGACGCCGCTGTCGAGATGTGATGGATTTTAGTCCATGTGACGGAAGCAGATGGCGTAATAACTTCTCCTAGGACGTTTAATATAGAGAAAGCAGATAGTTAGAACCCAGCGAATTTCGCCGGCATCTTGCGGATTCGGGGGGTGGATCGAATGTTCATGTGTTTCCGCGAAGGGCGCATGAAGCTGGGCAAAAGGACGTCGGCATGGCCGGCCAATTGTCTCCGACGCGGCTCTTCGCCAGATCGGCGCTCGGTGGCAAATCTCTGTTGGAGAGCAGACAGAGGGTCGTTGGCTCAGCCTGACCTTCATGGGGTGCGGTCTGATCATCGAGCGGCGCACTTCTTGCCAGACGCGAAGGAGGTTGCCGATCTGAGACGAGTTTCCTCTTCCGTCGAGCCTGGAAGCGGTGAAACTCCCTCGGCCCTTGAGGCGGAGGCTTCGAAGACGCCGGCGCTGAGCTGCCGCGTGTTTATGCCGCCCTTGGCATTGCGGCCGAACGGGGTAGCCCGCTTTCCTTTGGTCTTCGACGTGAGCCGTCGGCGGCGAACGACGACAGTTCATTATCGCGCGGTTGGATGGAGGCAGGGCTGCCTGTTTCACAGGCGACCCTCCGATCGCCTAGCGCTTGCGAACAAACTCGGTGCGCAGAACAAGACCTTTGATCGTCTCATGGCGGCAATCGATTTCTTCAGGGTTATCAGTCAGCCGGATAGACTTGATCACAGTTCCCTGCTTCAGCGTTTGTCCGGCACCCTTGACTTTGAGATCCTTGATCAGAACGACCGAGTCACCATCTGCAAGGACGGTGCCTGATGCATCGCGAACCTCGGCGGCTCTCGCTTTTTCGGCAGCAAGTTCGGAGGCTGGCCGCCACTCACCCGTTACATCGTCGTACACGTAGTCGTCGTTCTGGTCGCTCATGGTCTGCCTTGCATTTTTTTTCCGGATATTGCGGCGGTCGCGGTCGCGGCCGCTGCCATTGGGGTGCACCCCTACCTTTTCTGCGGTTCTGACGCAAATGTAACGGCTGCCCATCGGGTCTAGACGGAGGCGGCTCGGTCGCTGCGGCCCTTTAGGGGGGGCATCAGGTAAGGTCCCGTCTCGGCTCGTCGCTCGGTTTTGCTGCGGCTTAGAACAGCGGTCGTTCGCTCCACGGCCGGTGGATTGGCAAAACACTGTCGTTTCAGTACCCCGTTCGCGCCAAAAGCAAGTTCACGCTTCAGATCCTGGAAAACTCCGCCCGAGTTTGTGCAGCTCCGTGGGTGCTCTAGTCGGCGAAGGCCTGTTCTCTCGCAAAGATTTCCTGATCCGTCGCTGCCTTGACGGCACTCCGCGTTCGATTTCGGCCCGCACTCTTTGCTTCGTAGAGCAGTTTGTCGGCCCGTTCATAGAGTTTCTCGAAATCTTCATCGCCGAGGGCATCCGCCACTCCCATGCTGGCGGTTACGGGCCGCTTGAGACCGGGAACGACATTGGCGACAATTGCCGGAATCGCCTGCCGCCGGCGTTCGGCCAAGGTGGCGGCGCCATTGCCGCGCGTGAGTAGCACAAACTCTTCACCACCAAGACGGTATGCCCTCACGTCCGGCCCAGGCTGGAAGGCACTGGCGACAGCCTTGAGTACGGCATCACCAACGACATGTCCGCTTACGTCATTGATTGACTTGAAATGATCAAGGTCAATGACCGCCAATGTTGCAAAGCCTTCAGCTCGAAGCTGCGCGAATTGTCCCTCGATAGCCCGCCGATTGAGCAATCCCGTCAACGGGTCTGTTTCGGAAAGCCGCTCAAGCAGATCGGCTTCGATGCGTGCGCGATCTCGCTCTCGCTTCATGGTCACGAAGCGATCAGCTACGCCGAGCGTGGTGAAGAGGGCTTCGAATAGACAGCCAGTATAAAATGCGAGCGTGGCGTCGATGCTCTCGAACCAGGGGACGACGCCCGTCACAAGACGGATCAACCCGACCGCGACCATTGGCGTGTATCCGACTGCCTGAAATTTTGCCGCGCGGCTCCCGCGGCGCAATGCGTCGATCATCGACAGTATGAAAATGATGAGGATCGGTGCAAACGAAGCCGTGTACGCCGTCGATTGTATTGGCCGCGCAACGAACGGGAATACGGCGTGAAACGCACTCAGGAACAATGCCGATGCCGCGCAATAGGGCAGCAGACGCCGTAGTGCAG
Source organism: Ensifer sp. NPDC090286 (assembly GCF_044769565.1). Lineage (NCBI taxonomy): Bacteria > Pseudomonadati > Pseudomonadota > Alphaproteobacteria > Hyphomicrobiales > Rhizobiaceae > Ensifer > Ensifer sp. NPDC090286. Next base: position 68,567 of record NZ_JBIVYF010000009.1, read on the forward strand.
GATGCATCAGTCCAGGTTCGATGAAACTGTACGTGAACATCGCTCCTGATGCGACGGTCATCCCGAAGAGCAAGGTGGTCATCCAGCTCAACGTCATCGCGGGAGGGTCGAAGAAGACGACTGACAAACTTGATGAGGTCACAATGGTCATCAGCAACGAGAGCGTCAGAGCCGAGTGCCAAAGAATAAAAGGTTCGCGCAGGATCCGATAGAACGCCGCATTGAAGATCAGAAGCATGGCGAGCATGCCCGCAAGGCCTGCAACGATCATGAGGGGTTGCATATCCTCGATGCTGTTGCCTGCGACATCCTCTGGTGCCAGATATGCTCGTTCCAGCGTCATCCGGTGGCTAGGCAAGTCGATGGCGACGACGACTTGCCGCGTCGCATCGGTCACGCCAGGCAGGGGAGCCTTGAAATACCCACCGGCGGCCATTGAGCTGGGCAACGCTGCTGCGGAAATGGAGGCTTGCCGCACCGCGCCGTCCTGGTCGATTGCAAGCAGATGCACCGCCTCGAGTGCGCTCCGCCTTGAGAGAAAATATCGAGGAAGGCTATCGCCCGGCCTGAGATCGAAGCGAAGCAGCACTCGCTCGGAATCAATCGAGAATTTCCGGTCATCACAGAACCACCGCTCCGCTGCCAAAGCTATGGTGATGACGTTCTCTGAGATGCGGCCGGATGCCCAGCAGGAATTGCGAATGTTGCTGGAATCAGCAGCGTGGGTCGATCCAACGCCCAGGTGCGTCAGCATCAACAGAAGCAGAAATACTGCCAATACAAGACTTCGAAACCCACCCCCAAGCATGAGGCTTTGGTATAACCAGACGCTTTCGATACCATTAAGCTTCGCAAAAAAAGCGCCTGTTATCGGCTCGGCGAGGCTCGTCGAAATGCCCCGATCCAGCAATAGCGCCTGAACGCGAACAGCGATCCTTCCATTCTGGCGCGCGGCCGCGCTCCGTTACGGGCTGCAGCCGGACACGACAGATGTTTGAGATGGCCCTTGAGGTTTTGCGCCGATCGCGGCGCTAAGGTCGGTCGCCGCTTTCGATAGCGGCCGGTGCCTCTACTGGGTTCTCGGATGCCACGTGCTCCTCGGCAACGCTCAAATCCAGTTTCCCCCAGATCGATAGTTTTTCGCCGTTGGGTTTCAGCTTTCGGGAATGCTTGATCTCAACGATAAACGGTTTTGTCTGCTGACGCATTTTTCCTCCAGGCGACGAATCGCAATGCAACTCTTTCGCAACGCATTGGTCTCGCTAGCGAACCTTGCCCGAAGGTCGTGCGAGAAACGTGCGAGTATTCGTTGTGGCTGTGGCAGTGTGCTGCAGCGCGCTGCTTCTATTCGAGTAGGGGCGTTATTGCGCGCATCGCCACCGTCAGATCCCTTTCCCCTCAGCCGCGCCTCCATGGGCGGGCTCGTGAGGCAGGTCTGATGGTAGAACGGCTGCGCCTCGCTCTTGTTCCCGCAATGGACTTTAGAAACTTTCATCGCCTGGCTGAGACCACCCGCTTTGGCACATCAGAGTGGGGATCCCGGATCCACGCCCACGGGAACGCTTGGAAACAACTGGCGACGGAGCGATTGTGCTGTGAGCGAGAGACCCATCGTCCGGCGTCGGCCTTACCCGTCGCCAGATAGCAGAAATCGAGGCTGGTGACGCGAACGCGACGTTGGAAACACTCGAAAAAATGGGCCGGCTCTTCGGCTTCGCAGTGGGCTTCGTTCCGAAGTCAGCGCCGGAGCCTTGATCTGCTGTTTTCAGAATACACCGTTTGGTCTTCCCTTCGCTTCCCAACCTTCTTTGGCCACACCCTCGGGCAATGCCACTTCACCACGCGTATCATCCCCTCAATATTCAAAAATGTAGCTTTCTTACACTTTCTTTGACAGATGTAGATTTCCTCGCTATACCAACACTCATGCACGGCGAGTGAGACCTGAGGGCCCGGGAAGGCTTTCACAAAAGGGGGCCGTCGCTTTCATTTGGAGGAAATCAACATGTCACGCCGTTTCGCGCTGGCTTCAGCGCTCGCAGTCCTGTGCTCACACGTCTTTTCCGCCGGCAGCGCCAGTGCTGCGGCCATGACCGTCTATTGCCCGATGTCGGAAGACGACTGCGGTGCTGTGCTGAAAGCCTTCAAGGACGACACCGGGATCGAAGCGCAGTTCGTGCGCATCGGCGCCGGCGAGATCCTCGCGCGTATCAGGGCGGAAAAGAACAATCCGCAAGCAGGCCTCTGGCTTGCGGGCGCCGCCGATAACTTCATCCAGGCGGCCAGCGAAGGTTTGCTCACCGCGCACAAGGCGACCGGCAGCGAAAAGGTTGACCAGCGCTACACCGACAAGGAAGGCCGCTGGACGCCGATCTCCCTGTCGCCGATCGTCTTTGCCTACAGCCAACAGGTTCTCGACGAGATCGGCGCAAAGCCGCCGACCAGCTGGAAATCGTTTGCAGACGCAACCTTCCAGCAGAGCGTGGCGCTTGCCCACCCGGCATCGTCAGGCACGGCCTATGTCGCTCTTGCTTCGATGGTTCAGGTCTTCGGCGAGGAGCCCGCCTTCTCGCTGATGAAAAACATCGACAAGAACGTGGTGCAATACACCCGTTCGGGTGTGGCGCCATCGCGCATGGTCGCCAATAACGAGATTGCGCTCGCCATGGCCTATACCCAGGACATCGAGGCAGCACTCGCCCAGGGTTATCCGGTTGGCTATTCCTTCCCCGAAGAGGGGACGGGCTTCGAGGTGAATGCTGCGGCTGCGATCGCCAACGCGTCGGACGAGCAGGCAAAGAGCGCCGCGGCGTTTCTGGATTGGGTTCTGACGGACAAGGGGCAGGCGGCCATCGGTGCTACGTTCCGCGGCCCGATCGTGCCCGGCTACAAGAACCCGGAAGCGAAGATCGATCTCTCCAACGTGAAGATGATCGATTACGACTTTACCTGGGCCGGTGAGAACCGCGCGCGGCTCCTGCAGCGCTACGAAAGTGACGTGCGCCACAAGGCCGACGCCAAGTAAAGCCGGCAAGGAGCCCCGATATGACCCTCGTCTCGCAAGCGAACCCGTCTGGCCGGACGGGGGCATCGCCGGCCTTCCTGCGAAAGATCACCGTCGACCCGTGGCTGTTCGGTCTCTTCACCCTCGTCACGCTTTCGGTGCTGGTCTTCGCCGCCCTGCCCATCTTCACTGTCATGAAGCAGGCGGTCGTCACCGACCGTGGCTTCGATATCGCGGCGCTCGCCGATACGCTTTCCCAGTCGTTCGTCTGGGAATCGCTGGTCAACACGCTGCTGCTCGGCGCCACCTCGGCGGTCATCGCCACCGCTGCCGGCTTCCTTCTCGCCTTTTCGGCGACGCGAACGACCATGCCCGGCAAGATCTTCATACAGGGCGTGGCGCTGCTTCCGATTATCTCGCCGCCGTTCGTAATGGCGTTGGCGGTCGTCATTCTGTTCGGCCGTTCAGGCCTTATCACCCGCGAACTGCTCGGGATCCGCAATGCCAACGTCTATGGCTTCCATAGCCTGGTGTTGATCCAGTCGCTCGCCTTCACGCCGATCGCCTATCTCAACATTCGCGGCATGCTGCAGTCGATCGACAGCGCATTGGAGGACGCCTCCGCATCCCTGGGCGCCTCACGCTGGACGACCTTTTCGCGGGTGACGCTTCCGCTCGTCACGCCGGCGATCCTCAGTTCAACCCTGCTCGTATTCGTCAAGTCGGTTGAAGACTTCGGCAATCCGATGCTGATCGGCGGCAACTTCAACACGCTTGCCGTCGAGGCCTATTCGCAAATGGTGGGCTACTTCAATCTGCAGGCGGGTGCGCTGCTTGCGAGCCTCATGCTGGTCCCGTCCATGACGGCCTTCCTCATCCATCGCTACTGGGTGAGCAAGCGCAGCTATGTGACCGTCACCGGCAAGCCGACGGCCCAAACGATCCGGATCTCCGGCGCCGTCGTGATCCCGTTGACGATCCTGTGCTACGCGGTCGCCTTCACCATTCTCGCCTTCTATCTGACGGTGATCTACGTCTCGTTCACGAAACTGCCCGGCGTCGACAATACGCTGACGCTCGCCCACTACAAGACCGTCTTCACGGCGGGCTTCGAGACGCTCAGCAACTCGCTGCTGCTTGCGGGTGTTGCGACGCCGGTGACCGCGATTGCCGGCATGCTGATCGCCTATCTGCTCGTCCGCAAGGCTTTCCCGTGCAGCTTCCTGCTGCGTTGGGGGACGCTGTTGTCGTTCGCAGCACCGGGTACCATTCTCGGCATCGGCTATGTCAGCACCTTCAACGCGCCGCCTCTGCTCCTGACCGGAACCGCCTTCATCGTCGTTGCGGCGATGGTGGTGAAGAACTTGCAGGTCGGGATCGAGGCCGGCTCCAACCAGCTTCGCCAGATCGACAAGTCGATCGAGGAGGCGTCCACCGTCCTCGGTGCGTCCAACACACGGACCTTCTTCGAGGTCACGCTACCGCTTCTGAAACCGGCGCTGTTCACGTCTCTGTCCTATGCCTTCACCCGCTCGCTGACGACGCTGTCCGCAGTGATCTTCCTCGTCTCCGCCAACTGGACGCTGATCACCGTCACCATTCTGTCGCAGGTTGAGACGCTGAAGCTCGGTGTCGCCGCCGCCTATTGCAGCATCCTTGTCTTCGTCGTGCTCGCCATTCTTGCGGTCATGCAGTTCCTCCTCACGTCGACCTCGAAGAGGTAAGCCCATGTCGAAAGTCATCTTCTCCAACATCAGCAAGCGCTTCCCGGGTGTCACCGGAGCGACCGCCGTCGACCGGCTGAACCTCACGATCGAGGAAGGCACGCTCGTCACGCTGCTCGGCCCGTCCGGCTGCGGCAAGACGACGACGCTCAGAATGCTTGCCGGCTTCGAGACGCCCAGCGACGGCACGATCATCATCGGCGGACGTGACGTCACCAACGTTCCCGTCAATGCGCGTAATGTCGGCATGGTGTTCCAGAGCTACGCGCTCTTCCCGCACATGAGCGTGCGCGAAAACGTTGAATACGGCGTGCGTCTGCTCAACCTGCCGCGCGCGGAGATGAAGGACCGCGTCGATTCCATGCTCGATACCATGGCGCTTGCCCAATACGCCGATCGCTCGCCCTCGCGGCTTTCCGGCGGCCAGCAGCAGCGAGTGGCGCTTGCCCGCGCCGTCGTCACGCAGCCGAAGGTGTTGCTGTTCGACGAACCGCTCTCCAATCTCGATGCACAGTTGCGCGAGCGCATGCGCGATGAACTGCGCGCCATTCAGTTGCGCCTCGGCATTACGAGCCTTTATGTCACCCATGATCAGAGCGAGGCGATGGCGATCTCCGACCGCGTGGTGGTAATGCGCAACGGCGTCATCGAGCAGGGCGACACGCCGCTCAACGTCTACTCCCGCCCCGGAACCGGCTTTGTCGCCGAGTTCATGGGCAAGGCAAATCTTCTGCGCGGCAAGGTCGAGACTGCAGACGCTGCGGTCGTTCGCGTGCGGATCACATCCACCATGACCTTTGATCTTTCGAACGAAGGTCGCGTCTTCAGACCGGGCCAGGAGGTGCGCTGCGTGGTGCGGCCGGAGCACATCCGGGTCGAACCCGAGGGCACGATGGAGGCAAAGGTGCGCCGCGTCGTCTTCCAGGGCGCCTATGTCGAATATCTGACCGACCTCGAAGGCCAGGAATGCATCTTCCTCGATACCGAATACTACCGGACGGGCGTTGCCGAAGTCGGCCAGACGCTGCGCCTTTCCGTCGATAGCAGGCCTGTCTGGATCCTGCCGGAAAATGAAGCCGACGCCATGGGAAAAGCCGCATGACCCTTAACCAAGCCATTCGCCATGATCTACACCGGGTAATCGTGGACGTCGCTCACGAAGCCGCGCTTGCTGCCGGCGCCGTTGCCCGCAAGGGCTTCCTCGGGGCTAGTCCGGAGACGCTGCAAACCCAGCAGAAGGCCGGGTTCTTCGACATCGTTACCGCCTCAGACAAGGCGGCCGAAGCTGCGGCCTGCGAGATCATCCGGTCGCGGCTACCGGCATCACGGATCCTCGGCGAAGAAGGTGGCCTGCAAGGCGAAGGCGATACGACCTGGATCATCGACCCGATCGACGGCACCAGCAATTTCGCCTCCGGCCTGCCCTTCTTCTGCGTCTCGATCGCGGCGTACCATGTCGGCGAACCGATCTGCGGCATCGTCTATGATCCGATCCGCGAAGAGCTCTTCCTGGCGGCCGGCGGGCAACTGTCTTTGAACGGGAGTGAGGTGAAGCCTTTCCTGCGTGGGCGCATCGACCGCGAAGTCGAACTGTTGAGCAATGCCCCTTACGAAGGTGAGCGCCCGTCACGTGCGGCGCAGGAGGCCCATGCCGATCTTGTCAATTCCTTCCGTGCCGTGCGCCGTCTCGGCTCGTGCGCGCTGCATCTCGCCTATGTCGCTTGCGGCCGCGCGGCGGTCGCCTACGAATCGAAATTCAGTGCCTGGGATATCGCGGCCGGCATCCAGCTCGTCGAGGCGGCCGGAGGTCTCGTCGTGGTCCAAGATGGTGGGGGTCGGTCGCTTCATCTTCGCGAAGAGACACTTGGATCGGTGAAGAGGCTCGTTGTGGCGCAGGCCGGTTTTGACTATCAATCGTCCTGCCTGTCGAACCTCATGGCTGATGGGACATTGTGATCCTCATGTTCAACAATCCCTCTATGCCGGAACGAAGGGTTCCATGCTCGATCTGATCAGGCAGTCTCTCTCGCAGTTCACCCCCGCCGAGCGCAGGATCGCCGAGGCGATCCTCGACACTCCGAGCACGGCGATCACCTGGTCGATCACCGACGCGGCGCGCATCGCCAATGTCAGCGAGCCCTCCATCATCCGATTCTGCCGGCGACTCGATTGCGACGGCTTTCCGGATTTCCGCCTGAAGCTCGCCCAACAGCTCGCCGTGCGCCAGGCGCCGCCAAGCCTGGTGGAGGGCGGCGGCGACCCGTTTACGAGCCTCGTCGATGACGTTTTCAACCGCGCCGCAGAATCCTTGCGCGAGGCCCGTCATGATCTCGACCTCGAGACACTTCGTCGTGCCGTCGAACTGCTCGCCAGGGCCCGCCGCATCGACGTCTACGGTTATGGCGGCTCCGGCTTCCTCGCTGGCGAAACGCAACACCGCCTTGCCTCGCTGGGTGTCGCAAGCGTTGCCTATTCCGATCCGACCTTGCAGATGGTTTCGGCACCCCGCTTGACGGGAGAAGATGTGCTCTTCGTCCTCTCCTTCTCCGGCCGCACGAGCTACCTTATTTCGAACATGGAGATTGCGAAGAAGGCTGGCGCACGTATAGTCTCCATCTCTCCCGGCGGCTCCGTCGTCGCCTCCCTTGCCGATGAAAACATCAATCTTAACGCCTACCGCGCCTCAACCCATCCCCTCATCGTGCCGACCGGCCGAGCTCCGATGTATGTGATGCTGGACGTGCTCTTTGCCCTGCTTGCGCGTAGATGCGAGGAAGGCGCTTGATAAACCGGACCGAGGAAAATTGACATGGAAGCGACTTTTTCTCCAGTGCTGACCGTTTGTGGGATCGACGAATTGCCGGGCCAAAGCAGTCGGAACGTGACCCACGTCCTGTCGATTGTCGATCCTGAACTCCCGGAACTGGAGGCCTTCGGCGCTTATGGCGAGCATCATCGCACGACCTTGCGCTTCCACGACATCATTGCTGCAGCACCGGACCGGGTGATGCCTCACCCGGACCATGTCGAGGCGATCCTGCGCTTTGGTGCCGACTTCCTCGCACGCGAGAACAAGCAGGCGTCGAGCCATGTTCTGGTGCATTGCCATATGGGCGTGTCGCGCTCGACCGCCGCGATGCTGACTTTGATGGCGCAGGCAAACCCGGATGCGTCATGCGAGAGCCTCTTTGCCCGTCTTGCGGCCATCCGTCCGCAGGCCTGGCCGAACTCTCAGATGATCGGCTTTGCCGATGAACAACTCGGCCGCGGCAGCGAACTCACCACCGCGCTTCGCCGCCACTACGGTCGCCAGATCAAGAGCCGACCGGAGTTTGCCGAATGGATGACGTCGCTCGGCCGCGAGGCAGAGTTGAAGATGGCCATGCTTGGTTGACGTCGACGGCGGCCTAGTGGGCCTTTTGTAGGACCTTGCGTGCCCGTTCGATGATCGGAGCGTCCACCATGCGATCGTCATGTTTGAAGGCGGGCCGGCGCTACGCGGCCGCGGCCTCAGATGCATCGAGCACCGATGGGGTCCAGGGGCTGAGGCGATCGAATGTGGAACGCAACGGACGGGGGCAGTCGGTCCCGCTTCTCCTTCGGACCACTATGTTGAAGCTCCTGCGGCGGCCCTTTTCCCGCCCTTTGCGGGACGCGAATTCCCGCTTTCCCGCTGACGCGGCGCTATACTGAAAGCTCCGATGCGCTTCGTTTTGGGTGACCGATCGAGCCATCGGTCGAGGGGGCCGAGGGTCTTTGCCCCTTCTCTCCCCCAAACAGTCTTTCGCCCACCTTCCTTCGCTTGCGCTTTCGTGCAGGCGGTTCCCCGCAAAGACTGTTTTCCCCCTCCGTCCCCACCGCTCGCGCGGCCCCGGGAAGCAGGACGCGGCCTGCTTCGCGGTCCGACGGAAAAGGAGAAATGACAATGAGCATCTACGCCAAAACTGCCCGCTTCGACATAGGTCGTGCCCTCACCGAGGACGAGATGCGTGCCATCGCACCCTCGATATTCGCAACCTCGGCGCATGAGAGCCGCTCCGAGCGCTTCAAACCGATCCCAACGATTGAGATCCTGCGCGGTCTCATGAAGGAGGGCTTCATGCCGGTCGGAGCGCGCCAGTCTGTTAGCCGCACGGAAGGAAAGGCGAACTTTACAAAGCACCTCATCCGGCTTCGCCGTCTCGATGATGGCAACGTCTATCACGTAGGAGATACCGTTTGCGAAATCCTCCTGAAGAACGCCAATGATGGAACAAGTGCATACGAGTTGCTCGCAGGCCTTTTCCGCGTGTGCTGCCTCAACTCGCTCGTTGCGCAAACGGGAACAATCGACGCGATCAAGGTCCGACATTCCGGTGATGTCCAAGGCAAGGTGATCGAGGGTACCTATCGCGTACTGGGGGAGGCCGAACGCACTCTCGCGGCGCCGCAGGACTGGTCAGGCTTGAAAATGGGGCGTGAGGAAAGGGAGGTCTTGGCCGAAGCTGCACATCTCGTCCGATTTGGCGACGCCGCAGGCGTGGCGGCGAACCCGATCAAATCAGAGCAATTGCTGGTGCCTCGCCGTATCGAGGACCGGGCCGAGGATCTGTGGACCGTGTGGAATGTCGTGCAGGAGAACAGCATCAAAGGCGGTTTGCGCGGTGTAAGGCGTGACGAATTCGGCAGAGCGCGCCGATCGACATCTCGCCCGATCAACGGCATCGATCAGGACATCAAACTCAACAAGGCTCTTTGGCTCATTGGGGAGCGGATGGCCGCGTTGTTGCACCGCTGAGTTTCGATCCGCCGACAATCCTCGCGTTCGGTAACCCAACTGGACGCGAGGCCATCCCGTGTCTTGAGGGGCGCCCCAAAGCCCCGCCCCTCAAACTCCCCTGCCCACCCGGAAACCTATCAGCAGTGAGGCCGCCCGTATTGAACTGGAGAGTTTTGCTGGTCGGTCGAACGCGGTCGGCGCAGGAGCTTCGGATTGGTGCCGCGCTTTGGCATGCGTCAGGCAACTGAAGGGCGCTTGCTGTAGAGTTGATCGCCGGCATCGAGGCCTCCGATAGACCCTGTTCTGCCGGAGATGACTGCAGGCGGCTCGTCGGTCACGCGCAGGTCCAGTTTTCCCCAGATCGATGCCTTCTGCGTCTTGTCCCGCGGTTTTCTGGACTGCTTGATTTCGACGATGAACGGTCTTGTCTGCTGACGCATATCTCCTCCGGGCCACGAATCCCTGTCGAACGATTTCGTGTGAAGGCATTCGCAGCTCTGCCTTGATCGAGGATGGAGATAGCAATGGCGAACGTCGGTTCCGACGGCATTCGCCGGAAGCGGAGAGCCGCTGAACGTTCTGGACTTCGGTTGGGCCTGCTTCGTCACTATTGCCGCGTTTCTTTCCTATTCACGGTCCTCCCTCCGCGGCCCCGATGAGGCGTGTCTGACCGGAAAACGGCTGCGCCTCGATCGTTCTTCCGCAACGGCAAGCGCACTTTTGTTGCCCCTGGCGGCTCAGGCCGCCATTCCGTGCCAGCCAACAAAAGTGTGCCTTGCCGTCCTCCATTTCATTGCGGCCCAATGGGTGCGGTCCGATCGTCCCCGGTCCTTTCGACAGCCATCGAGGCCGCGATGGGCGCGGCCCGAAACAACAGAACGGAAATTCGACATGGCAACCATTGGCTCTTTCTCCTCCACCGAAAACGGCTTTACCGGCTCGATCCGCACGCTGGCGCTCAACGTCAAGGCCCGCATCGCCCGGATTGAATCTCCCTCCGACAAAGGCCCGCACTTCCGCATCTACGCGGGTAACGTCGAGTTCGGAGCGGCTTGGCAGAAGACCTCCGAGCAGACCGGTCGCGACTACCTCTCGGTCAAGCTCGACGATCCAAGCTTCCCCGCTCCAATCTACGCGACGCTTGCGGAAGTCGAAGGTGAAGATGGCTACCAGCTGATCTGGTCGCGCTCCATCCGGGACTAAACGCAACTGGCCCCGTCTCCGGACGGGGCCTTATTCTCTCCAGCAAATACGGCATTGCTGTAATTGATGGATTTGTTGCGGCTGGCTCACGGGCTACCGGTCGAGAGCCACGTGCTCGCTTGTGCCGATGTAGAGAAAAAGGGTCACCGTATCGCCTCTTGGGCGCGAAGTGGTGAAATGTGCGATGTCCCGACGAGCTGATACGATCTCAACGTCTCGTGACGCACGCTTGGCCGTACAGATCCAGTGAAATGTCCATGGCGTTGTATCGGGCCATGTTCTTCGCAGGATCCTTCCGTTCCGAGTAAAGGTGGTACCGCTGAGTGAGCATAACTCGAGAATCGCCGATACTCAGAATCTCGTCCAACGAGAGTCCGAATCGATGCGACCTGATCGATTGGTGTTTGTGATGGGTCGCTGGATAAGTTCAGTTGGGCTCCGACGGAGCATGAAACCTGTTCTCTTCGACGCAGCTTCGCATGTCCTTTCGCCTGAACCATATGGCGCGACCGCATCTGAGAGGCGCGTTTCCCGCCGTAAACACGATCTGCTCGTCAGCGCGCATGCGCAGCACCTCGTCCGGTTGAATGAGCGGCCGCGCCGCGAGCTGCTTTGAGAGCGTTCGTGACGATCCCCGCGATTGGAAACTACGGCTGACCTGATCGACTTCGACGGTTGTCGCGCCGCAGCGTCTTGAAACGTACTCGGCCGTTTCCGGATCATTGATGGCGGCAAACGAGATCCAGCTCGCACTTTCGAACCATTTGCTCGTCGCGTCGCGGCCGCCGAATGTCTCGCGCATCTGGCCGATCGACTGAAAGATCAGCGTGAGCGATATCCCATATTTGCGGCCGGTGTCGCGTGCCGTCTCAAGAATGCGGAGGTAGCCAAGGCGGGCAACCTCGTCGAGGAGAAAAAGAGCCAGGTCGTTGCCTGAGCGATTGCGATTGTAGATCGCGTTCAAGAAGGACCCGATGACGACGCGCGCAAGGCCGGAATGCGTCTCCAACGTCTTGAGATCGATATTGATGAAAATATCCAGGGATCCGCTCAACAACTGCTCGGTCGAAAAACTCGAGCCGCAGACCAGCCCGGCATAGTTTTCATAGGAGAGCCAGTGCGTTTAAGGCGGTCGTTTGGGGCGACGGTTGCGACTTCAGCGATGAGGGCGTTTGCAAGCGTCGTTTTGCCGGAGCCCGTTCCTCCCGAGACGAGGATGTTGAACCGGTTAGCGACCGCGTACCGCAGCAGCCGCGCCTGCTCCGCCGCCATTGCGCCAGCCGAGACATAATCGTCGAGCGGGATTAGTCGCGACGCGCGTTTGCGAATGCAAAAAACAGGGGCTTGCACGATCGGAGGCAGCAGGCCCTCGAAACGATGCCCACCGATCGGCAATTCGGCGGAGATGATGGGGCGCTGATCGTCAACGGTTGTGCCAGTCGAATGAGCGACGCTGCCGATTGCGATCTCGGCCGCTGTCGTTTCCATCTGACCGATCCGCGAGATTGCTTGGCCAAGCCGTTCGACGAAAAGGCTGCCGTCTGCGTTGAGCATGATCTCAATGATGGACGGATCCGCGAGTGCCGAGCGGATATCCGGTCCGAGTGCCTCCTCGAGCTTGCGGACCAGGCGGGGGAGCGAGCGCGGGGCGGTCATAAGGGAGCCGCGGGCGTGCAGCCGGAATACGTCCGGAAGTCCGATGAATATTCAGGTGGTTTGACGCGGGCGAACGCCTCGAAATTCACGGCGAGTTGACCCGCAAGCGCAGCGGTTTGGCCGATGGTCTGTGGCAGACCAAGGCGGCGCAGCGGCCAGCCCGCTCGCGCCAGAATGCGTTCGACAGCGACGTCTGTGACCGTCACCAACTCGGTGTGCCCGGTTGAAAGGCACCACTCGAGAATGCCGGCGAACATCAGCCGGGTGACCTGATGAAGGCCCCTGTCTTTGTTGCCTTCGACGGTCGTGTCGACGCAGAAACGTGAGCTCTCGACCATGCGCGCATGCGGCGCGTATTGCGCATCGAACAGGAGCTCAGGAAAGATCGAGGACAACATTGTCGGCCCTGTCGCCGGCAGCAGTCGAACTGATCCAACCACCTCACTATGCCTGGTCACCGCAAGCACATAGGTAGGGTTCAGATCATCGAACCTGTCGCGCTCGCGATCGTCGTGGGTGTTGACGTCCCAGCCGAGGCGCTCAGCGAAGATCTTGGCGCGCAAGGTGAACATTTGATCGAGGAGACGCCGAGTATCCGGCAGGCCTTCGGTCCGCAGAGCAATGATTTTCATCGACTATCCTTCCCGCGTTTCGGGATGGATGAGTGCGATGATGGGGGCAATGTTTCTAGACGCAAAACTGCTGGTGAAAATTCGCCACAGCGATTTTAGGGATGCACGCCTGGCGCGATTCGGGTCGTCCGCAGTGAGTTGCCGGCTGAAACACGGCCGAAACCCGGCTTGGGGTCGTTCAGCGTGCCTGAAGGTCGATGTCCTCCAGTGCAAAAGTGCGAGTGTTTTGGATGCAAACAGATCGCAGTCAAGGCATTGAAAGATAATGATAAAATGTGCCTTTGGCACTGCCATTCAAGGCCGTGCGTTAACCTTTTGTTAACTCTATATTCCTTGTCAGCGGCCGTGAATGGCACCTAATATCGGTTTGATCGGGTTTCTGATTGAAAAACCGTTATTTGAAAGCTGCACTGCAATGAACGCTAATTCGCCATCTTTGGGACCCGCGCGACCCATGCACTTCGAGGACATGATCCTCGAACAGGGGGATTTGATTTCGAAGAAGCTGCACCTTCTGAGCATGCAGCAGTTCCCTCCGAATGCAAAGAAACTGCTGCGCCAGTTTTCCCTGTCTGAGGTTGCTGATTTCCTTGGCGTCTCGCAGAGCACATTGAAGAAGCTGCATCTCGACGGCAAAGGCCCCGTCCCGCAGACGTCAGCTTCAGGCAGGCGCTCCTACAGTGGCGAACAGATGCAGGAACTGCGGCAGTACCTTGATCAGCACGGTCGTTCGGAGGCACGCAACTACGTGCCTCATCGACGCACTGGTGAGAAGCTCCAAGTCATTGCGGTCGTCAATTTCAAGGGCGGCTCCGGCAAGACCACGACGGCGGCACACCTGGCCCAATACATGGCGCTGACGGGGCATCGGGTTCTAGCCATCGACCTCGATCCGCAGGCTTCGCTGTCCTCGCTTCATGGCTTCCAGCCCGAACTCGACCTGACGCCCTCGCTTTACGATGCGATCCGCTATGATGATGAGCGTCGTCCGATCTCGGACATTATCCTGCCGACCAACTTTCCGGGCCTCGATATCGTGCCGGCAAACCTCGAACTGCAGGAGTTTGAGTACGACACGCCGCTTGCCATGACGAACAAGAGTTCGAACGACGGCAAGACCTTTTTCACGCGCATCTCGCGCGCGCTTGTAGAGGTCGAAGGTCGCTATGACGTGGTTATCATCGATTGCCCGCCGCAACTCGGCTATCTAACGATCACGGCACTTACTGCTGCAACCAGCGTACTCGTCACGATCCACCCGCAGATGCTCGATGTCATGTCGATGGGCCAGTTCCTGCTGATGCTCGGCGGCATTCTGAGGCCGATTAGGGAGGCCGGCGCCGCAGTCAATCTCGAGTGGTATCGCTACGTTGTCACGCGCTATGAGCCGACTGACGGCCCACAGGCTCAGATGGTCGGCTTCATGCAGACGCTGTTTCACCAGTTCGTCTTGAAGAACCAGATGCTGAAATCGACAGCGATCTCGGATGCAGGGATCACCAAGCAGACACTTTATGAGGTCGACAAGAGCCAGATGACGCGTTCGACCTACGAACGCGCGATCGATTCCTTGAATGCGGTCAATGCCGAAATCGCTGAACTCGTGCATGCGTCCTGGGGACGGAAAGTCGCCGGCTGACAAAAAAGTCGTGGCGCGCAGTCGATTTAGGGGAAATGGAGCAGGCAGATGGCGAGAAAAAACCTACTGGCGGGACTGGTGGACGAAGCGGAGACCCCGCAGGCGGATGTCGCTCCGGCCTATCCGATGCGCGGCGCGTCGAAGAGCATGGTGCGTTCCCTTGACGAACTCTCCAAGCAGGCCGACAAGTTTCTCGAGGGCGAAGCGGTCGTCGACCTCGATCCCTCGACGATCGACGGTTCCTTCGTCGCCGATCGCCTGACGGATGATCGGGAGCAGTTCGAAGAATTGAAAGCGGCAATCGCCGAACGCGGCCAGGACACACCGATCCTCGTGCGCCCTCACCCGTCCGTATCCGGCCGCTATCAGATCGTCTTTGGCCATCGTCGTGCGCGCGTTGCACGTGAACTTGGCCGCAAGGTTCGGGCAGTCGTCAAAGCGATTGATGACCGGGCGCACGTCATCGCCCAGGGGCAAGAGAACTCGGCCCGAGCAAACCTTTCCTTCATCGAACGGGCGAGCTTTGCCTCACGGCTGGAAACTTTGGGATACGACCGCGGTGTGATCGCGTCGGCCCTTGCTGCCGACAAGACCGCGATCTCCAAGATGATGAACGTTACTGAGCGCGTGCCACTTTCCGTCATCGAGCAAATCGGTACGGCACCCGCGACGGGGAGAGATCGCTGGCTCGAACTGTCCTTGCTGGTCGGCAAGGCATCGAATGCGGACAAGGTGAACGAAATCGTCGCCGACCCTAGTTTCGCATCGCTTGAAAGCGACGATCGGTTCAATGCCCTCTTCAAGGCTCTGAATACGACGGGTCAACCGGTTCGCAAGGGGCTGCCGAAATCCAAGGAAAGCTGGCAGACGAGCGACAAGGCGGTCTCTGCTCAATATTCGAACTCCGGCAAGGCATTCGATCTATCGATGAAGTCGAAGAATGCCGGCCGGTTCGGGCAATATCTCGCTGCAAACCTGGATCGGCTCTATGCCGAATTCCTAGCAGTGAATGATGGGAAGCAAGACTAAACGCGCAAAAGAAAAAGGCCCCCAGACGGTAACCATCGTGGAAGCCTCTCTCATCGTTTAGCAGCCTGAGAATCGCATTTCCACGAATCGCAGTCAAGAGTCTTTGGCACCGGAACGGGTGAGCGGACGTCTTTTGCCTGAATATAGGTGAAAGAAGATGCAAGGTGGAAATGTAACGACGCCCTTCGGGCGGCGGTCGGTGACGCTCGGCATGTTGGCAAGCCAATATATGTCGCGTGAAATCGCGCCCGAGACATCGGCTGACAAGTGGAAACTGTTTCGTGCGCTTTGCGGGGCCAAACCAAGGCTCGGCATCAGCGAGCGTGCGCTTTCGGTCATGAATGCGCTTTTGAGCTTCTACCCGGAAACGACCCTCTCTGAGGAAAACGGCCTCATCGTGTTTCCGTCGAACATGCAGCTTTCGTTGCGTGCGCACGGCATGGCGGAGGCAACGTTGCGGCGCCATATCGCAGCCCTTGTCGACGCCGGGTTGCTCTCGCGGCGCGATAGCCCGAACGGCAAGCGCTACGCCCGAAGGAACGGGTCTGGCGCGGTCGATGAAGCCTACGGGTTCTCTCTTGCTCCGTTGTTGTCGCGGGCGCGTGAGATCGAGCGCATGGCCGCAGAGATCGAGATGGAAAGGTCGCAATTGCGCCGTTTTCGCGAACGCCTGACGATATGCCGGCGTGATATCGGCAAGTTGATCGAGGTAGCGCTAGACCAGAGCGTTCGCGGCGATTGGGAGGCAATCCACGAGCAGTATCGCAGCCTGGTGGTCTCTATTCCGCGCGTTGCGACGGTGACTTCGATAGCACCTATCCTTGAAGGGTTGGAGATGCTGAGGGAAGAGGTCTCCAACCTGCTGGAAATGCGTATGAAACCTCAAAATCTGAGCGCCAATCCTGATCAAACTGAGCGGCACAAACAGAATTCGAATCCCGAATCCATTTTTGAACCTGAACCTAGCTCGGGAAAGGCGCTGGGAGCGGGATCGAGCAAGAGGGCCGGACCGCGGGCTGAGCCGATGAGAATGTTCCCTTTGGGAATGGTACTCCAGGCGTGCCCGGCGATCGCCGACTACGGGCCGGGCGGCGCGATAGGGAGCTGGCGTGACCTGATGCAGGCGGCCGTGGCGGTCAGAATGACGCTGGCCGTCAGTTCGTCCGCCTACGAGGACGCCTGCGAGACGATGGGCCCGGAAAATGCCGGCGTCGTCATGGCCTGCATTCTTGAGCGAGCCGGACATATCAACTCGGCCGGCGGATATCTGCGCGATTTGACGGCGAGAGCGGGCCGCGGCGAGTTTTCGCTGGGACCGGTGCTGATGGCGCTTTTGCGATCGAATACAGGTGGGAGCTGGAGGGATCGTGACGTTGGTACCGCCCCGACGCATGCTGGCCGGTGCGGCGCAGAGTGAGTTGTTGCTACAGCGGGAAGGCTGCGCGATCGGGGAAATCGGCCAACGAGAAAGACGATGTAATGCAGCCCAGCATCACCAACATTCAGCGGCTATGGGTCTGGGACAGAGACACGTTTAGGTACCAAACCGTAAAGCTGTCTATCGTCGGGCTTGGCTCGTAACCGAAGTTCAACGCCCCAGTACTGGGTGTTTCAAGGTATCGTTCGCTCTGTAGCGCAAGCAAAGCATTGAAAGGACTGGGATTTCTGCCGATCTTGCCGGCCGGCAACTCCTTCCGGCTGGAGGCCAACGGGCGGCTGAGCGCGCTCCGCTTAACCCCTCGCACCACCCTGCAAAGCGCTTTCGCACCGAACGCGTAAGAACGTTGTTGTCGCCGCGCTGACATTTTAAGTGTTTGAAAATACGATAAAAAATACAAATATTGCCGGCCGGCAACATTACGACACGCCGTTGATGCTGACCTTAGTGGTTTGATCAGCAGTCTAGATCCATCGCCCTGTGGATCGATTGCATAGGTACCACTCTCCGCCGCAGAGCCGCGCCCTTGAGCGCATGCTCCATAGTTCCGCCGAAGCGTGACGTTGGCGCCCAGACGATTCCGCAGTGCTAACTGGCAACTTACCTTCAAATGCCCCGTTCAACGTCACCACCGTTCGATTGACTTTGAGCGGGGCCATCGGAGACCGTCCACGATTGGGCGCGGCGAGCCTGTGCAGCACAGGTGTAATGTCCGGGCTTGGTAATGGTCCAGTCGGCGCCAAGGACCCAACGTGATACTCCCCTACCCGCTCAACTAATCATGTTGGCGCTTTGGGCCATTGGAATGCTCGATCTTGCCGGCCGTCATCGGAGAAGACACCAAGTGAGCGTTTCGGCTTGCACATCCAATCGACCAGCGGTGAACATGGTCGCCTCACACGGGCGTATTGGAGCGGGAATGCTCACCGAAGATGAGCGGGTCTTAGGGACTGTCTCAGAGCAGGAGCAATGGAGATCGGCGAAGACCTGACAATGCCGTTCTAGGACGGCAGAAAGAGGGGACCGCATGATAAGCAGTACGGCCCACGCAGCGGAGGAGAGCCGTTATCCGCCGGATCAACCATTCGTCGGTCGGGTTTTCCGGTCGGTTGGGAGGGCCGGAAAGCCTAGGCCATCCTTTCTCGCCAACCTTTGGCTTAAAAGCATGGAAAACGCGGTATCTTGAGATTTGTTCGCGCTATCAGTGTGTTGATATTAGCCTGCCCGGCCGCTTAAATCTTCATGGCCACCCAAGCCACATCGATCTTCCGGAAATCGGAGCAACATTTATGAGCCGCCAACTTTCTCTCCCACGCGACCGAATTTCCGTGCTTCTACTGGAAGGTATCAGCCAGACCGCCGTGGACTACTTTTCGTCGTCGGGCTACACCAATCTCATTCATTTGCCGAAGGCGCTCGACGACAAGGATCTTAAGCGCCACATCGCCGACGCGCATATCATTGGCATTCGTTCCCGCACGCAGCTGACAGACGAGATTTTCGAATCCGCCAGAAAATTGATCGCCGTTGGCTGTTTTTCCGTCGGTACGAACCAAGTTGATCTGGATGCAGCTCGTCGGCGCGGCATTCCGGTGTTCAACGCACCCTATTCAAATACGCGATCGGTGGCCGAACTTGTGATCGGCGAGATTATCATGCTGACACGGCAGATTTTTCCGCGCTCGGCTTCCGCGCATCAAGGTGGGTGGGAGAAAACCGCAGTCGGCAGCCGCGAGGTCCGCGGCAAAACGCTGGGCATTGTCGGCTACGGAAATATCGGATCGCAGCTCAGCGCGCTTGCCGAAAGCATGGGCATGGTGGTGCGCTACTTCGATCTTTCCGATCGGCTGCGCCGGGGCAATTCGGAGTCTATGGCTTCCCTCGGCGAACTTCTTGAGATCTCTGATTATGTGACAATGCATGTTCCCGAGACATCGTCGACGCATAATATGATCACGGAAACCGAATTGCGCCGCATGAAGAAAGGCGCCATCTTCATCAACAATTCCCGTGGCACCGTTGTCGATCTCGACGCGCTTGCCAAAGTCCTGAAGGACGGGCATCTGGCGGGTGCCGCGGTCGACGTGTTCCCCAAGGAGCCGGCATCGAACAACGAGCGTTTTGAGACGCCGTTGCAAGGCTTGAGCAATGTCATCCTGACGCCGCATATCGGCGGCTCAACTGAGGAGGCCCAAGAGCGCATCGGCGGGGAGGTTTCAAGGAAGCTGGTCGAGTATTCCGACATCGGCTCAACGATGGGCGCGGTTAACTTTCCGCAGGTACAGCTGCCCGAGCGCCCGAACGGCACGCGTTTCATTCACGTGCATGAAAACCGCCCTGGAATGCTTATTCAGCTCAACGAGATCTTCTCGTCGCGCGGGCTGAACATCGTCGCTGAGTTCCTTCAGACGCTTGGCGACACGGGCTATGTCGTGGTCGAGGCCGATGGAATTTCCACAAATGCCGACGAGATTCTTCAGGCTCTGCGCGGAATTCCCGGAACGATACGAACGCGATTGGTCTACTGAGCGCCGTTAGGGCCGTCAGACCCAAAATTCCTCCTAGACGATCAGTCGCGCCGCTCGTCCGTTCTTGCGTTCGGCGTTGTTGTAGTAGCTCGCCGCCTGGGTGCCGGACTTGTGCAGCGACTGCTGCATCGCTTCAGGCAGCGGTATGCCGCGATTGGCCGCTTCGGTCAGGTAGCCTGATCGCAGTCCATGCGCTGAAAACGCCGTCGGATCGAGCCCGGCCTGTCTGCAGCGGCTCTTCAGGATTAGATTGACCGATTGCGGCGTCAAAGTCCGCCGATCGACATTTCCCCACTGGTCTATACGCCGGAACACCGGCCCTTCCTTGATCTGAGCCTCGGCGAGCCAGCGCTTCAGCGCCGATACCGGCCGTCCGATCAGGATCACACGTTCGTCGTCATCGCTTGTCGTTGTTTTCGTGCGGCCGAGGCGGATCGAAAGGCAGGGAAGGGAAGGGGAGGCGGCGTCGGCCGGATCGGCCTGGACGGGGTCCTCGTCCGTCAGGTCCTCGACATGGAGCGCGGCCACTTCGGAGCGTCGACGGCCGCCGGATGCAAAAGCCATAAGAAGCAACGCCCGATCGCGCAGGTCCGCTGGGCGCTCGCCGGCGCAAACCGTAAGCAGCTTTGCCAGCACATCCACGGTGATAGCCTTCTTGCTCTTGCGTTGCCGCGGCCGGGCACTAGCGCGAACGGCAAGACGCAGCGCTGACTTGATGGAGGGTCCGTCGAAGCAGCCTTTTTCGCCGCGCCAACGGGTGAGGATCGACCAGCTCGTCAGGCGGCGTCGCACGGTCTCGGGAGCATGCGGCCCGTCGGCGCGCAGCAGCCGCTGCGAGCGCAAGCCAGTTTCCACCTCAGGCGGCATGCCGTGGGATGGATCCTCTGCTCGCTTGGCCGGATCCCACAGATGGTGAGCGACAAACTTCAACAGCAGGCTCTCCGGCGCCGGCCAGGGAAGGGGAGTGCCAACGGCGAGCTGGCACCAGGTCTCGAGATAGCCGAGGTCGGAGGCAAGTGCGCGAAGCGTGTTGTCGCCCATGCCTTCGCTGGCAAGATGTTTGAGTGTGGCGACGTCGTCGTCGGTGAGAAGGGCTGCAAGCTGATCGCGACGATCGAAGGGCAGGATGGCGTCCAGGGCATCCAACTCTTCGGCGCGACGCAGCACCGAGCCAGCAGTAACGTCGATCAATTTGCGGCGTCCGGCCACGCTATCTGTTCTGCCAAGGATTTATGATGATCAAACCGACATCCTCGAAATCCGGAACATTCCGCGTTGCCAGTGCAGCGCCACGGGAAAGGGCAATGGAAGCGATCTGGGCGTCGAACTGACTGATCGGCCTGCCTGCCTTGCGCCGCTCAGTTGCAATCATCCCATAAATGTCTGCGGCCTCCCGATCGAATGGCAACACGCGACCGGCGAGGTCTTGCGCAAAGATCGGCAAGATCGCCGCTTCAAGGTCGCGCCGGCGGCGACCATCGGGAAGCAGGCGTAGACCGTACAAAATTTCGGCTTCTGTGATAGTGGTTGTGAAGACGGCGGCGGGAGGCTGTTCCGCAAGCCAATCGACAACCGCGGGCTCGGGGACCGGCAGTAGCAGCTCAGATATGATGTTCGTATCGAGAACGATCATAACGCTGAGAAATCCGGAGCGTCGCGGATCGGTTCGCGCGCAGGAATTTCCAGTTCAACGCCGCCAAGCGGCTGAATGCGCGCCCGGATAGCGCCAGCGAGGCTTCCCGCCGATGTCTCCTGTTGCGATAACACCATTTTCAGAATGTCACGCGCCTCGTCCTCCATGGACCGGCCGTGCGTTGCTGCGCGGACCCGCAGCCTCTGTTTCAGTCGATCGTCGATATTGCGAATGGTCATACTGGCCACGGAAATCACCTCCAGTCATCATTGATTGCATATAGTGCAATGATGACAAGTTTTCAATTGGCCCGCGGCTGGCCTCAAGCCGCGTCAAGAGCGTTAAACGCTCTGCGTCGCCCGGCCCTGAGAACAGGAATGCAATGCAGAAATACGCGATTTCCGACTCCAGATGTATCACTATCGATACTTGATCCCTATCGATAGTGAAAGCGCCACGGAAACGAGGGTCCGGATGACGGAAGTATGGTTCTATTTCATTTCCGTATATGGATTTTGAGGCGTTAATTCATATGGTTAATAACATCTGAAGCATCAAAGATTCAACATTGAGTGAGTAATCGGGGCAGACTTGGTGGCGGCGCTAATTTGATGAGCACGAACTGGTTAGACAGCACGCTACCACAAGCGATTTGAGTCGCCCGGCGGCGTATGTTCTTCGGGCGACGAGACGAAGGCCCGCGATTGGTGCCCATAAGTCCGCAATAATAGGTAGAAGAGGCCGCCAATGGCCGCTTCCGACGCTCTCTAAATGGGTTGATTAATAACGATGTCCACTGTCGCCCAGAGCCCCAACATCGCCAGCAGGTTGGTGAATAGAAGCACGAAGTAATAATAGATAAACCGTTTCGGTTGTTGCTTCATCGAGTAATCGATGTTCGAACGCAGAGGCCGAAGTGACAGGTGACCCGTGATCGTCGCAACGGTCAGGCGATATGTTGTCACCGGTATCCATACCGGCAAAACGACAAGAGTTAATGCGAGTTTGGGTCGGCTTACTATGTATAGGAGCGTGTCCGAAATTTGTTCGAGAAACAAAGTGGCGATCCTCAGCAAGACTTCGCGTCGCACCCTATCATTCGAGGTTAAATCATCAGTGAATCACCAGACCTGAAATGGCATCCCGACTACTTGGTTCCGGTGAAAACGGAGCCGGGCCGGGAGGCCCTTGGAGGCACTCTGGTCTTCGCTACTTAACGCCGCAAGTCTGTGGCGCCCGTTCAAGATCGAGCGTAATGCAGTCCAGTTAGCTGTGTTTGGGTCGGCGGGTCTGTCGGTGGAAGGGGCGTTTAAGCCTTTGCTGCGACCAGGACCGCTAGTGGCGGGATAGGTGGTCCGTCGAGTTGCAGGCGGTCGCCGAGATAGTGCCAGAACGACAGACCGAGCTTGCGGCAGGTTTTCATCAGGCCCAGCATGGTGTCGCGCGCCATGCGGCCCTCCCGGCTCATCGTGCCACCGGAGATCTTGCGCTTGGTGACGAAGCTTCGCAGGTCGTTCTCCGACGCGTTCGTATGGAGCGGCGTTCCCGGTCGTTCCAGCACCTTGAGCAATTCGTCCTTGCGGCGAAACAGGCGCGCCAAAAGCTTGTCGAGCTCTTCATAGCCAGTGTTGCGCGAGAAGATGCGGGCGAAGCGATTGTGGAATGCGGCAACGAGCCCAGGCGCTGGCTTCCGTTTGACGCTCTTTAGCGCCCGGTAGAATTGCCAGATGAGATTGCGCACCGTCTCGACTACACGCACCTGCCGCGGTGTGGCCGGCATCAGTTTTTGCAGCAGCCGCTCCGCATGCACCCAACAGAGTGCATGGTTGCCGACCCGAAACTGGCCGGCGTCGTCGGAAACGATGACCGTATCGCCGATCAGACCATGATGGCGGATCGATCCCCAGATGCCGGCTTCCGCCAGCACACGGACGGTCTGCCGGTCGAAGATGTCGACGCCTTTGCTCGCCAGATGTTCGAGAAATGGCACCTGGTTGCAAAAGCGTTTGGGTTCGTAACTGCGGATCTTGGCGACCAGCACCGGATCGACGCGACGGCGATCGAGATAGTCGAATGCCGCGTCGTTGAGCGCGTAGTCCTGATAGTTGCCTCTCAGCAGCGACAGGAAGTTCAGCCGAGACTTGGAGGGCGTGGTGCGGAAATTGGTGAACTGCGCCCCGCCGATCTGGGTCGTGTGGAAATTGGCGCGCGCATGCCGGGCGCCGGTATCGTCGACGGTGATATAGGGGGTCGAAAGCAACCCGGCATGCAGCACCGCCGCATCCTCGGCGACGAAGCTGTCTAGGCCTTGGGTCACCAGCCGCACGACCTGGCGCTTGGAGACGTCGACGCCGACATCGTTGAGCAGCGTCGTCAGCCGCTCCATCGTCTGTCGCATTGCCTCAGGAAGATTGTTACTGAGCGAGTTCGTTGCCTCACCTAGAATGTTACCGTGACGGCACATGGCGCCGTGATGCCCTCATCGCTAGGGAGGTAACATGACGACGAAGATGACGCGCGCGATGCGTATGGAACTCGCCAATGCGATCCGGGGTCGCTATTCCACTGCCGCGCATAAGGACAAGCGCAGGATCCTGGACGAGTTTATCGCTGCGACGGGGTATCACGAGAAATCCGCAATCCGTGTCTTGAATAGCCAACCGGCGCCACAGAGCCGACAGACGCGGCAACGCACTGCGCTCTACGACGAGGCGGTGCGCAGTGCGTTGATTATCCTGTGGGAGGCTTCCGATCGAGTTTGCGGCAAGCGCCTCAAGGCATTGCTGCCCATTCTATTGCCGGCGTTGGAACGCAATGGCCATTTGCTGCTTGAGGAAGAGATCCGCCACAAGATCCTGTCGATGAGCGCCGCTACGATCGATCGCCTGCTGCGCATGCCGAGGCGCACCACCAAAACGAAAAAGCCAAGGATTGTGCCAGAGCCACGGCGGCGTATCAAAATGCGCACGTTTGCTGATTGGAACGAACCGCATCCCGGAAGCATGGAAATGGATCTGGTCGCTCATTGCGGGGGCGTTAATCGCGGGAGCTACGTTCATAGTCTCGTTCTGACTGATATCGCGAGCGGCTGGACGGAGGCGGCGCCCATCGTGGTCCGAGAAGGCAGCCTCGTGGTCGAGACACTCGAGCGTATTCGCGTAGGGTTGCCCTTTGCACTGAGAGCTCTGGACGTCGATAACGGCAGTGAATTTGTCAACAACAGGCTGATCGAATATTGTCTTGCTCACGGCATCGAACTCACTCGAGCACGGCCTTACCGCAAGAACGACCAAGCCTGGATAGAGCAGAAAAATGGCGCCGTTGTGCGGAAGCTCTTGGGCTATCGGCGCTTCGAAGGATTGGCGGCCGCCAGAGCGATCACGCGCCTTTACGGGGCGTCCAGACTTTTTGTGAACTTCTTCCAGCCTTCGTTTAAGCTGGCCGCAAAGCACCGCGATGGTGCAAAGGTGGCCAAACGCTATCATCCGCCACAGACTCCCTGCGAGCGTCTGCTGCAAGCCGAAAGCACGCCGGTGGCCGTCAGGACCAAACTGAGCGAAATCGCCGCCGAGCTCGATCCGCTGAAGCTTCTGGAGGAAATGCGTGCCGTGCAGGCTTACCTGGCAGCGTTGGCCGACGGCGAAATACCGCCACCGGCCACATCCGAGCCGCCGAACCTGGCCGCGTTCGTGGCAAGCCTATCGAGCGCCTGGCACGCGGGCGAGATTCGTCCAACCTTTTCCGTTGAAGCCAAACCGCGCTACTTGCGAAGTCTACAAAAGGTCTCAACACAAGCCCCTGTTGCGAGCCCGACCGTCTCGCTCGAACTGGTGAAGCCGTCCGCGACCGCTCCAATGGAGTTGAAAAGACCGGAGACGCCGAATTTGATCTACGCTGAACCTGGCCAAGCTCGCATCCAGGCGCTCCGCGTGGCCTGGCCGATCGCGTGTCGCCGATTGGAAGAACTCCCCAACATCAACGCCATGCAGCTCTTCGAAGAGTTATGCACCCAGTTTCCGGGTCGGTTTACTCGCAAGCAATACAAAACGTTAGCCCGCAAGGTCAGTCTCTGGCGCCAGGCGGCTCGCGCGCGCGGCGTTGTCATCGGCTCGAAGACGTATCGTCGGTTCAGTGAAAACCCCAGAGGTCGCCGCCCCGATACCTTCAAAGACCATTGGGAGGAAATGGCAGGGTGGCTTGAAGATCACCCGGACCAGACCGCACTTGAACTTCTTGTCGAGTTCCAAGCCCGTTACCCTGGACAATACAGCTTCCGACAGCTTCGTACGCTGCAGAAGCGAGTAAGAGTATGGCGAATGCAGGCCGTGCAGCGGCTCATCGACGACGCCGGCACTTTGGCTCACATGTCGCTCCAGATCCCTCATGCTGCGCTACGCAGTAACATTCTAGATGAGGCAAACGGTAACAAAATTACGTGAGGCAACACGATGGGGAGTATTGCTCCGGTACTGACAATCGTCACTTGTCCTTGCGCGTGCAACATCAGGCAAAACCGTCGCAGGTTGGCGCCGTAGCTGCCGACGATTCTTGCAGGCAACGGCGCCAGCAGCATCTTGCCCTCCGGCGTCAGCCAGCACTCGCGCCGGTAATGAACGATTTCAGCCGAGATGACCAGGTCACGCACATGGCAGCTCTTGTAGCCCTTGAAACGGGAGCCTGCTGGTGGAACACAAAGCCGTAGGACTTCTTCGCGGCTCACCCGTTTGGTGTCGAGCTTCGGGCCGCGCGGTTTCTTCTTGGCTGCCGGCGCATCATCCTGTTTGAACTCCGTCGCTTTCTCCATGCCCGATGGGCGAAAGGGCGGCCGCGGCGACAGGTTCTTCAGTCTGGCGATCTCGTCTCGCAAGAGCTGGTTCTCCACCTTGAGGCGGGTGTCTTCCTGGTGCAGCGCTGCATTCTCTTCGCGAAGCTCCGCGTTCTCGGCGCGAAGTTTCGTGACCTCACTGACCAAGCCGGTCACAAGCGAGCGCAACGCGTTCAGCGACAGCGTGTCGGCGTGCTCGGGGGAGGGGAGGCGCTTCTTCGGCATGACCGAAGCGAATCTGATTTGCGCCCAAGGCGGAATCCTTGACCCATCGCCGACGGCTCATATCGCCCGCTTATGCACAGGTGTTACAGAGCGTCCGCGAAAGGGACGCCACCAAATGTGCCCCGGTTACATTGAGTGAGTACGTGGGGCAAATTGGGCTGTGGCTTTTACTTAGCGACTTCACTTGAAGCTCTAAGCTGAAATTTCGGCCACTCGATTTTTACCTTGCAGTTTCAGCTCGGGCGGGGGAGGGGCCCTTCAAAGCCTGGGTGCACAGGGGAGATTTCGCCGGAAGCGGCGGCCGACGCAATGGTATGGGCCGCGCTGGCACGGAGAGTTCTGGAACGAAAGGATTGTCGACTATCGATGGCGGCAAACTGCATTTCGGTTTGAAACTGTAAAGTAAAACCCACACTCGTGCCCGACTGTGAGCTCAGGTATTCGCGTGCGCAGAGGGGAGGAGCGCATCCTGAATACTTCTAGGAGCTCGCCTCATACGCCATACGCCATACAGCCGTGGATGCTGGATCAAGGCCAAGTCCCGATCGAAAACTGTCGTCCACCGCGGGCTTCGGATGGCTGGAGTGCCTCGGAATTCGCGTGCAGCGCCGACGAAACGAGAAGCGGGCTGTTGACTAGAAGTCCACCAATTCAACCGTCATGCCTGCGCGTGCAACTCACAGAGCCATATTGAGCTCGGCGAGCTTTGGATCCACAAGTGCGCGCAGCATTCCGGTGTAGCGATCTTCGCCGCAGGTCAATCCGTCGAGATAATCTAGTTCTTGATCGATCATCTCGGCGATCTCTTCGCGGTCGCCGTCGGCGTCTGCGGGTAGCACGTCCAGCCGGCGCGCGAGCCTCTCTAGCCGCGCGAGTGAAATCTTGGCCCAGCGCATGTAGCGCGACCGATCTCGCACCAGACCTGCACGGTTCAACCCGAAAACGTCGATCGACGTGCGCGCCCTACGGCCGCTCCCCGACAGGGGATCTGGGTCAACGGGGACGGCGACGCAGTGGCCCTTGTCGTCCACGAAACGCAAATGGACAGCCGGGTCCTCTCGACAGGGGTCAATTAACAGCGGATCCTCGTGCGCCTCCTGTCCAACCGCGGCGGCTCGCCGAGTTTCGTCGGCCAGCGGGAAGCTGTTGGCCTTGCCACACGACAACTCGGTCCCGTCGAACAGAAGCTGCTTTTCCTTCCGATTGCACCGGATGCAGGACGGCAGTAGGTTCTCCCAAGTCGCGGCGAGCCACCAATATCCGGGCTTGATTCTTCCAACATCGGTGTCGATTGCTCCCTTGGGTCGGAAGTGCTCGACATCGCTCGGCTGCGTCGCGTCGTAGTCGGCCTCGCAATAGGCACACTTGCCATTAGACATCGCCGTCAAGGCGGACTTCACATCGGCCTCACCGTAGGCCTTGTAGACGAAACCGCTTCGTCGCCCGGTCCCGTCGAAATGAAGCCGGGCGGCTTCAAATTCCGCGATACCTGCCGCCAGCAGCGAAGCCGGGTGATGCCCTCGGTAAAGCATTCTCACGGCTGACGCCTTCGCCGACGCGAGGCGCCACGATCGGCGATCTCGCGCAGTTGCCGCAATGTGCTGACGCGTAGCGCTGGTGCAGCTGCGATCTCCTCCTCGGTTGCGCGCAGGAACTCGCTCGTCACTTCGATCATTAACCGTTCGCTCTCGCTGCGACCGAGCGCTTCGCGATCAGAGACCCGACCGCGGATCTCGTCGATGCGGGCGAGGCGAGTTGGCTCGGGCGGAAGAGATCGGAGATGATAGTATTCGTTGAGAAGTGCTTCGGTCTCCGGGTCAATGGTACTCTCTAGTCCGAACACCCGCGATGTCAGGAGTTGATCCACCTGCATGCCCTCGAGCGGCGGAAGCTTCTGATCCGCGACGACCGCACCGGTCCCGTCGCGGCGCAACAGCGCGACCTCGCCGTTGCGAAGGCCACGTAGTGCGAGCGGATCATGAGTACTGGCGACGAACTGGACCTGCGGGAATGCCTCGCGCAGCGCACCGACAATCCGCATCGCCCAGCGGGGGTGCAAATGCGCATCGATCTCGTCGATCAAGACGATACCCGAAGCGCTCGATAGCGTGTCCCACCGCTCGAATAAATGTCGCATGATGTCGGCACACATACCGACAACCGTCTGATAGCCGGCAGAAAGCTCGCCCAATGATGCGCGGTGCCCTCCAATATCGAAGAAAATGCGATTGCCCGACCGGAACATGATCGATTCTGTGTCGATCGGTAGAATAGACTGCATCGCGCGGGCGGCCGTGTCGAACCGCGCGTCATCAAGGTCGAGCAACCACCGCCCGGGATAGGCAACACGGGCGATAGGCTGAAGGATCGGGCCGATGCGCGAAAAGCGCAGACCGAGATCGGGGCCGCGTGGCCGACGCTCGGCATAGCGGAGCGCCCCATATGCCAGCACAATCGCCGAAGGGCCTCGCGTGCCGTCGAATGTGCCGTCCGACCGCCGGAAACGGAACTCAACCGGTGCGTCCTGATCCCAGAACCAGATAATCACCGAGCCTTCGAATGCGCCGACCGACAAAAGCTTCGAAGGTCGGGTAAAACGGCGCGCTTCGTCTGCGCCAGCAAGAGCTAAAGCAATCGCTTGGAGTACCGTGCTCTTTCCCGTCGCGTTCTCGCCGAGCAACATCAACCAAGGCGCCCGTTCGGAACCCGGCTCGCCGAACTCTAGTTTGAGGTCCCGCAGTGCACGGAAGTTGGTGATCTCGACCCGGCGCAATGGGCGGGCGGTGAGGCGGAAGGCCTCGGCGTCGTCAGATAGGATCCGTTCCGCACTCCGTATCTCGCGTGGAACCGCTCGCGATATCGATTGACGTATCGGCTGCGGGCCTGCAGCACGCTTTGCTGATGCGGCCGCCGCCCGCGCGACGGCAGCATGTGGTTGGCCGTCGGCGACGATTTTGGCAATTTCGAACGGGTCGTCAGTTACTTCGGCAGTTACGCGGGCGAGCCTCCAGACATCGTGACGAGCACGCACCAGTCCTTGCCGGTTGAGGTTGAGGACCTTGATCGTAGTCTCGCCACGAATTGTGAGCGCCTCTACATATCCGGTCTCGACGAATGAGAGATGGATAGCGGGGTCATCGAAACAGGGATCGATCAACAGCGGCCGTTCGATCTCACGTACAACGTCAAGCGGCGTTAGCACATCAGCGCGCTTGCCCTCGACGGGGAAGAGACTGCGTTTAGCTCGCGCGCAAGCTGGGCACGCAATGTAGAGATTGTCCCACTCCACTGACAGCCAGGCGTAGTGATCGGGGCTGCCTTTGCCAGACAGGTCCGAGGCATCAGTGTACGGCCGAAATCGGTCGATCTCGCCTGAGAACACGGCTTGAAGATCACTTTCGCAATAGGCGCATTTGTTTCGGAAGACCTTCATCAGGCCATCCCGCGCCTGACGGCCGATCGTAATTCGGTCGTCCGTATTGAGCTTCTGCTTGTGGCGTATCTCCGGGGGTTGGCTGTAGAATTGGTGAATGCTTTCCTTCATACGCGCCACCAGACTGGGGTTTAGTGGCGAGGGCACGCTACTGCGTTCAATCCGAATCATGCGTCGCGGTTCCAAGTCGAAACAAAAGAGGGCCGAATGTCGCTCGTCCTGTACTGTGTGGCGGACCTTTGATCATGGCGCAGCGTAGGGAACGTTACTTAGCATTGTGGGCACGCTAGCTGCGAAGGGCAGCGATGTGGGGGCGCGCAACGCCCAACGCAAGCTCTGCTGTGAGTCGTTCCTCCTGAACGACAACGACTCAGATTTGGTGAACGTTCCTGTAGCGATCGGCTCTTCTCATGGTTGCGTTCTAGCGCGTAAGAATGATCAAAGGAAGAAGAGATTGAGGTTCGAAGGTATCTAGCGCATTACTCTGTTAGGAGGATCGATGCGGTCCCGGTTAGGCAATCGCTACCTGGCCAATCCGTAATGCGTCTGTCCAATCCAGCAAGGTCTTGATGTCGTCGAAAACCTCTGTGGGAGCCGGAGGTTAAAAAATGCAGCGACATAATTGAGGCCCACGATCCTTCAGGCATAAGAAATGAAGATGAGGCGTAAAGGCGTAAAGGAGGCGCCGGCCAGTTAAGGACCGCCGTCGTAGCTAGAGAGATGGGAGGGGAGGTTGCTATGTACTAACCTGACATTCTGAGCGCGGTCACAGGAGCTTTTGTTAACCCAACACATGCTCGATGACATCTAGCCGATGTGCATTCGGGCTCGATCGATCATTCTTAAGATAGCGCCGCACAGCTTTGAGAAAGCTTCTTCCACCTGATCTGTTCGATACTTCTTCCGCCAACAGCGAGAAGAGCCAATCGTCACTTACTATTGTTGCGAATTCGCTGATATCCAACTTGCCATCTAGAAACAGGTCAGCTGCACCAGCACGTAGCCGCTTACAGCGATCCCAGCCATACCAGAAGAAGGACGTTGGCAATCGCTGGTCCAGGTGTTTCCACGCGCTGTGTGGGACGCGGTCTTTAGCGGCCGCCGCGTAAACAATTTCGAAGCTCATGCGGAAGAGATCGGCGGGAGAGCGTGTCCTATACCCAAACGTGCGGCTGAGCAGGTAGCTTGCCATCTGGACGGTCTGCTCGTCTGAGACACTTCCGATTGAATGTTGTCCTGCAACAACCCACGGGTCCACTCCTAAGTCGTTCGGGACATCATCGGGTCTCAAGACTGACATAAGTTCTAAGAGGAGACGTCGTGTCTTATCTGACCGGCTGGAAAGAAACTCCGCAACTGCGGCAGGATCTCTGGCAGCGGCGAAAACCCACACGTGCGAAACAATAAGGCCCTCAATGTCTTTCTTTCGCACCTCATTCAGAATCACATTCGCACCAAATTTCGCGACTGCGTGTTCGGCCAGATCGTCCCGACTCGCCGCGATCATGGCGCTGACGGCGTTCGCTTGAAGATTGCGCGTCGTGGCGGTGATCAAAGCCTCTTCGGTTGCAAGCTTCGACCAGAACGCCGAGCTGCAAACCAGATCGGGCCGAAGATTAAGAGCTTTGGGGGTTAGTTCGCTATAGAGATGGAGACCCTCGATAAGCTCGTCCTGGCCCAGCGTCATGACAGTACCGTCGATTATCCGGGCATCCGACCGATCATCTGCATTCAACTCAGCCAACATGCGTGGATCTCGCTGCCATGCTGAGACACCGAGCTCGATGCCCGCGACGTCCAGTTTCTCAGAGCTAATGAGCGACCTGTTATCCCAAACGTACCTAAACGAAAAGTCGTCAAGCAGTCGGGAGCCGTGGATGGACTTGTTGACGACCATCGTGCGAGCAGTTTTAGCCTCAGAGTGGGCGAATTCGCTTTGAACGATTTCGATCGCTTCCGCGATGGCCGATGGTTCAGGTTCAGAGCGAACCAGAGCCCGATGGAGCTGGCAGAGGGCACGAAAACCTTCGCGTCCGGCGGCTATATCCGATCCGATCCGACGCAGAAAATCTCTTAGACCATCGTCATTTGGCGTCCTGAGATCCCAGACAGCGTCATCTAGCCAGGATGTGTTAATGGTGGGAAAGGCCTCAGCATCGACAGCCCCAGCGAACCGAGTACGCACGCTTCGATCGCCCGCAGGCAGGAGCTGAAGGTCGAAGGAATTGGTGTCCGATGATCGATCGCTTGCAGACAGGGTGCAAAAGCGAAAATTGCGCTTCAGGCGGGGCCATTGTTGTCCCCAGATGGCCAAGACCATTCCATCCGCGTCAGAAATAGGGCGCCCGGCTATGATTGGATCACGGGGTTTACCGTACAGCGCAGATACAACAGAACGCGCCCACTGGTATTCCAATTCGGTCGGTACGATGGGCGCCGCTTGACTCAAAGCGAGGGGCTTCGAGTACTCTGGAGCAGAGTGCGTTCCCGAGGGTCGCCGAAAGAGCTCTAACAACGCTTTCGGTTCCTCTATTGAAGGCAAATCCGCATAGTCGATAAGCAACGTATGGGTCCAGACGCAACCGGGCCTTGGCATTTCAGGCGCTGGCCAAGTCCTGGCGA
This sequence comes from Ensifer sp. NPDC090286, assembly GCF_044769565.1. Classification (NCBI taxonomy): domain Bacteria; kingdom Pseudomonadati; phylum Pseudomonadota; class Alphaproteobacteria; order Hyphomicrobiales; family Rhizobiaceae; genus Ensifer; species Ensifer sp. NPDC090286. The sequence continues at coordinate 100,917 of NZ_JBIVYF010000009.1, forward strand.
GCGCATATTGCCCAGATTCGGGTAGCGGGTAGCCGGTGATGTAGCCTGCGCCGTCGATCTTTGCTCCTGGGCCAGATATATCGCTCAGCGAGAGCAATGTTTTCTGGTCTCTTGGTTTCAGTGACGTAGACAGCGCCAGCTGGCGATGGCCGTCTGCGTATCCATGAAGGGCTTGGTGGACTCGGCTCTTTACTACTGCATGAGCCATGTCAGCGGCTCTGTGAGGTCATGCGTTTGCGGAATTGGTCCAACCAATTTAATACGTGTGGAGGGTTGGTCCAGGTTTCTCAAATCTTCTGCGGCTCGCACCTTAACGGCGTTCGCATCGAAAGAGTCATATTCCCCACCTTGGGCGCTCACGCCATATATCCGTGGCGACCATTGAGTGCTGTGCCGAAGATACTGGGCAAGCATCGGCAGTCTCTGGGAAAAAAACGCCGAAGGATCCAACCCTTCCTCCTCCGCTTTGTCCCAAGCAGAAAGAAGGATAGCAAGTCGGCGGGGGCCAACGGAAAGTGGAGGCCTGTGCAGTAACTGTAAGAGATCAATAAGCTGTATTTGCGTCGGCGCCAACCTTGGATGCCATGAAACTGGTTCGCCGTCCGGTACGTCAATTCCCAGCTTTTTTGCTAGAGCTATTTCGTCGACGATCCAGCTAGGTGCACGAATAGTGTCGGAGTGAACGAAGAGAAGAACCCCACTCGATTGGAGAACCTCGGCCGTCTCGGGATCGCATTCCCTTTCCTCCCACATCCGGCGGTATGCCTCTCCTGGAACGTCCGGAAAAGTGATCATGACTTCGCTGGAATCCGCGGCTTTCAAATTCATACTGACCAAGCGGGTGCCTGTTAATCCCGTGCGATCTTGCACAACGGCGTCGCGCCAGCGAGCGGCAATCGCGTTGAGATGTGCGAGATTCCCTGTTTTCAGGTTCGCAAATCGTAAACTCGTGTCCATATCGCGTGCAGTCACAAGATGCCAAAGAGCTGCGAGAAACGTTGTTTTGCCAGACTCCGGTAGTCCGATGATCACTATCGATTTCTCCGACATCGGTTACTCCACGGGTTCTTCGATAGGCCTGAGCCGAGCAAACGCCCTGAGAGAAGACAAAGTAGGCGTCGCTATCGTCACAGGCCAGTTAGGTGGCTCCAGCCAGAACATTAGAAGGTCGTCAATCCCATCGCCACGTTGAATCGAGCCGTCTTTCGGCGCCGCAGCCACGAGGAAGTCGGCGGTCTGACCTGCTAGTTCGTCAAATGCCGCGCGGATATCCGACACGATCGATTGAAAGTCCTTTTCGACCCTCACTCTTTTGTCAGAGGCCGCGATCAGATCGAATTTGGTTAGCACCACGGCGAGGTTTGATCCTTTCGGGAAAACCTCGGCATCGCGCATCGCCAGCAACATCATTGCGATATCACTCTTCAGATTGTGGCGACCCCCATTGTCCAAAAGTCTCTCGCCATCCACGAGGACCGTCAGGCAATCCGCCCGTCTGATCTCTGGAAAACCTTCCGCCACCGACACATCATCTGCTGCCTCTCGGTACTCCTCCCCGGCACGGTCGCCCAGGAGCAGCGATAGCCTTCGATCGGCAAAGACAAGATCGAGATGATAAAATCTAACATCGCCTCTCGGCGTCCGCTGCATATGAGGCGTGTTTCTTCGCGACGCTGCGCGCGCGTCATGACATGCTTGCTCAAATGCATGAAGCGTTTCCGAGCCCGCAAAATTCACGGTTTTAACGGGAGCAAGTTGAAAGAGATCATAGAGGCCGGCAATTAGGCTGGTCTTGCCAGTGTCACTTGGCCCTATAATGGCTACGACCCTCGCATCGCCCGCTCTCAGAAATTTCGCCGCATCTGGACCCCTTAAAAGGTTCGCAGGCAGAAGGGGAATGTACTCCTCCTGCTCGGCGGACGACTCAGCGCCTTCTGCCGGGCTCTCCTCCGCAGTCCTTCCATAGTAGGGACATTCATCCAGCTCGAGACCCTCGACACAGCGGCCGCCTTCAGCGATCCGACAGTCTGGATTGGCGCAACGTACCAATGTGGAGTTATCAGTTTCGGTCATTCGTTACTCGAATGTCAGAAGGAGACGCTCTCGATAAAACTGCATTGCCAAGGCAAGCGGCGACAGTCCGTAGCCTGCGGCAATCCCTGTCGCAGCCGCCCAACCCGCGACCCACGCGTCGCCTGGTCCCGTCTCCAGTTGACGCTTAATCGCAGCGTGGACAGGTGTGGATACAGGTGAGGGGTCACTCTCTCCCATCACTTCACGCAACCAATCGGTCTCCACAGCGTTCACTGCCGACGTTAACGCCAGCTTCCTCCTGTCCTTCAAGCCAGCCCGGGACAGTATTGCCATTACAGAGGATGGTCCGGGTAGCGAAGCTGTGACGGCGGCCACCTCCTTTGAAAGCACAAGTGGTTGCGCGTCTGCCGCAACCGAGTCGAAACTGCAGTCATAGTCCCAGCTCCGCTGACCCGTCAGCCACCAAAGCATCTGCAATTCTTCATCCTGAATGCTTATAAAGCGATCGACCGCCCGGATAGCATTTGACTGACGGGTGGCAAGTGAGCGCATAGCAGCCCCGGTAGATTCAGCGGCTAGCTTAAATGCTGCGGAGATTCCCTCCCAGTTTTGGGTTTCTGTGATCTTTGCCGCGGCCTTCTCAAAATCGAGCTTCGGGGAATCCGAGTTCATATACTTGGTAAGATCCGGCCGTTGTCTATTGGAATCTGCCCATTCCGATATTGCTGCCTCGGCTAGCTTTGCTAGGTCCATAGGTAGGTCGGGTTTGCGACCACCATTTAGGTCAGTTGTCGTGACGGCCAGCGCAGCTATCACCCCAACATCCTCATTGAAGTCCGGTAGGACAGCCAAGCATGCAGCGGAGAGGATTTGAAGCTCCCGATCGTTACCGGCCATTTCGAACGTATCGTCCGTCGACTGAAAGGCCGCGCGTATCGAGGCCACCTGTGCGGCGGCCGGAAGCGCGCGGGTCTTGAATGCCAGCCTCAAAAGGGCTTCAACTGTATCCCTATCTGCTTGGCTGGCGATCTTATGAACCGCCGCCCACCGCGCTTGGCGCCGTCCTTGATCTTCACCCATGCTGAGAGAGCTGTACCATCGTGGAAAATCACTGTGCATTGACGTTGCGTCCACGATTAATGTCCCTCCCGTTTTCCGACCGCTGCGGCCAGTTCTTCCACTTGATTTCTCTCGCCAGCCCTAATCAGTGCGCGGCCGTAGCGTTCAGGCTCCGGAACCGACAGCTCTTCTTTGCTAATCAGTCCGAGCTCAAGCGAGATTTCCCGACGAGCGCTGGAGGACAGATTCCAGAACCGGAACACCAAGTTGCGTGTGCTTGGGTCACCCATGGCGGCCTCCGCATCAACCTCGACCGTATCGGATGGTAGTGCAGGCACTGATATCAGGCTAGGAGTGCTGGCAGATCCAATTGTGGCAGTCGGGTTTGTCCTTGCGTCACCCGGGAAGGGGATTCTGTGCCGAAACACTTCGTCTCTCAAATTCGTCAACACCGCCCGAAACATATCAGGATTGCTTTGCCATTGACGCAGGTGGGCTTTGATCAAAATTCCGCGCCCCACTCCTGCCCCGTCGATGTTTACCTCGACTAGATTATAGCCCGGCTGCCAGCCTGCTTCGTTTCTGTCAGGATTGACGGCACCTGCACTGAATCTAATGAAGCCGTCATCCTTCGAAATTCGCTGTCGGTGTTTATGGCCAAACATGTGAATGGAAGAGCGTCCACAGATCGCATCGTTCACGTCGTCCTGATCCATGAACCAGTCTGGGGGATGATGGCAAAACGCAAGGTTTACGACATCCTCAACAGGGTCAAGAACCGTCTGGAGCGGGCTTAGATAAAGACTTTCGCGAGTGTCGTTGCGGCCCTCTGCACCTGACAAAAACGTAGACGTAAGACCATAAATCCGCAGCGTTACTCCATCTTCCAGGGCGAGATCCTGCTTCCAGTATAGGTGATCCGGAAGATAGACTTGGCAGTTGAAAACCTTTGCAAATTCGTTGTAAGCAGCGAGGGGCGCCGTAAGCGCCCTTCCGGTGTCTGGATCGCTTATTTGTGCCCGAAATTCCCGCTCGCGCCAGCCCGCATCCGCTCGCGTGATTGCAGCTTGGGCGTTTCGGGTGGTAGCGGCGCGGGTGATCGTCGAACGGTCGACGTCGTGGTTACCTGGGATAACAAAGACCCGCTCGAGTGGGCATCCAGCGACTGCCGACAACTCGCTGATCCACTTCATCGCCGTCGAATACTCGTCGGGGGCGCCTTTGAACGCAATGTCGCCGCCTATCAGAATTGCACCGACAGAGCCGAGTTTCGCGACTTGGCTTTTGACGTCCTGAATGAGCCGCGTGCGATAAGGACGGTCTGGATCGAAATCAGGGTTGAGACAGTCCGGTGACCGGAAATGAATGTCGGAGATGTGAAGTAGCAGCATGCTGCTAGTTCTATCGTATAAATTGAAGGCGGCAAGTCCTCTCGCTTCGGTGAGAACAAGCTTGCAAAAGATTTTCTTTGTCTCTGAACGCTTTAAGCCAGAATTGGGTCACGTCCGGCTGCTTCAACGAACGAACCAGCATGCGCAATGCGAGCTCGCTTGCCATCTCGTTCGCCTGGCGAACAAGCCGGACCCGACAAACACGTGCTCAGCGCAACACGCCAGCCCGCCACGCATAGTCTCGACTGGTTTTATCTCTATCGATGCAACTGCGGCACATGGAACAGGCCTGGGAGGGCATTAGGCATCTGCAAAATCTGGATGTCTATCTGCAAAACCTCGCGATCCATGTGTCCGGAATCTCCTCTGGAGCGGATGTGTCCGAGAGGCCAGCGAAGCCATAAAGCAGATGCTCGCCCAGTTGGATCAGCATCTCAGTTTCCGCGACGCCCCCGGAAACATCAGGCGCCTATACGAGCCGATCAAAAAATCTTGGCGCCTACGTGGAGCAGAACGCAGCTTCGATCGTCAACTACTGTCGGCGATACTGGTAAGGTCAGCCGATATCCAGTTCGCCGAGTGAAAGTGCAGCGAACAGCTTCGTCAATGGCCGTATGAATAAGATGCGGCAAATGCGTTAGACACAGATCGGCACTCATCGAGTTCTTCAAGTCCGAGCCGCTGTCGCGGACGCCAGTCGCAAACAGGCAAAGCTTGACCTCGCAGCTTAACCCCAGATTTTTCCCGCTCGCAAATTAAGTGCCAAGCTATCTTGTTGAAAATATTGTCGTCGGAGCCTTGCGGCTAAATACAAAACGACACTAGGCTTGTAAATCACCTCAACGACTTCCTAAGAGTGAATATCGCGGGCGTGGAGCGCGGATCATTAATCTTATCGAGACCTTTTTGCAGGTGCGTGCCGCTCGTGGCTTATTGACCGCCGCTGTCGGTTTTGAAAAATTAGCGACAAGGGTCGCTTCCTTTTGGACGGCGCGAAGTGAAATTGTACAGAATCTCAAGTTTGGAGGAGTCAGTGAAGCAGGCAAGTTCGCCAGGGGTCGGCGCGTTCATGGCATTAAAAGAACGTGCCCTTTTGTGCATGCAATATGCTCGCATCAAAGCTGGGTACGCTGACGGCCCCGCTGAAGTCAGTGATCTCCCGCCAGAGCGGGGTGTACTCACGGTTGGCGAAACCCAGGTCGCAGATCAAATACTCGCAGCGATCGTCCAGAGGTACAATCGAGAAACCGGATCAAATATCTCGGGATACTCTCTCGCCGACTACGAACGAAAAATCCCGATTTCAGAGTCGGAGTATTGGCCTAGGATGATCAAAGACTGCAACCGCATTGTGATGTGGTGCGATCAATCAATAACGATGGTTTCTGGCTTGGAAGTTGTTCCGAGCACCGCATCGGTCAATTACTGGTCCATTAGTGGGAACAATCACGTCATAAGCGCGGGGGACAACGACGGTCAGATTGTGCGTCAAAGTGGAGACAGTTCTACAGCGCAATTTAATTCGGGAGCCATGGGAACGCTGACGACGAAGAACTCGGCTTCACCGAACGCCGAGGATCTCTATCATCTGTTGAAGCTGCTGCTTTCTGCAATGCAGCGCGAAGCGAAGACCAGCGAGGAGACTGCGGCCACAGCAGCCGTGGCGGAGGCAGCAAGAGAAGCGGAGGACGGAAATGTTGAGGGCGCACTGACCCGTTTGAAGACGGCTGGCAAATGGGCAGTGGATGTCGGTGAGAAGATCGGAATCGGATTGGCTGTTGCGGCGATCAAATCCGCAATGGGGCTGTAGTTGATCGCCTGCCAGCGAGGTCGCCCGCCACGGCGATGGTGATCGAGGTGGGGGTTGGTAGTACGGGCGAGTCCAGCGGTCCGCGCGAGCGCAGCTCTATATTTTGGGGAGCGGCGCCCGCGAACCTGAGCCCGCAAACCGATCGCGACTAGCCGGTGGTGGTAAAAGGGCCTTCGCCTTCACTGGTTGGGCTTGAGCAGAGATCTACTCAAGCCGATGCTTCTCTGGATCTACGGCAACGAAAGTGTTGCTGCCGGCCGCGGTCTCCTGCAGTCTCCCTTCAAACCCTGTCGCCGTGCGGTGCGGCTTAGCCTCTTCGTACATCGACGCGACCAGCGCCCGGTCGCTCAAATCTTCTAAAATAGATTGGCGTGACTGCGGACCCCTTGTAGGTCGTTGAAGCCGACCACGTTCGAGACACGGCCGATGATGCCAAGTTCGCCCAGCCTCTTTTCTAGGCGGTAGATAGCCGGGTCGAACGACAATAGCAGGAGTTGGGGCGTCAGAGAAATGAGGAGCATGGCGCCGAGACCGCCAAGGCCCGCCCCCCTCCCAGCAGGACACCGCTGGCTTTCGGCCGCTGCCGGTGAGGCGTCGACCGCGCGCGGCGCCCAGAAATCGGTTTTCTTAGTACCAGCCGCCGTTGCACGAGGCACAGCGCGCCGGACAGTCGGGTGACACCGAGACCTATTATCGTGCCGTGTTATGTGGTTCACCATTCCCCAGGCTTGGAGAAGGCGCTCCTTCTACCGCAACGGTTGCCCCGGGCGTCTCGCTGCCATTCGTATTGGCAATTCCCGGGGTAGGTAGGATAGTAGATAGTAGCCACCACCGCAGTCATTGTTCGCGCACACGGCGATGGCAGTTCCCACCAATGCAACGGCGACGACGCGGCCGCAGTTTGGTTCTCCTGCTGAACCATCTTGGCGCACTCGATCGGTTCAATGCGCCGCTTGGCCAACTCGCCGGTGAGTTCCTGCGTAAAGGCTGGATCGGTATTTGTTATGAACGTCCGACAGAGCGCGGACTTGGTACGCGCGCCGGATCTTTACGAAATTCCGCTTGTGTTGTTGTACAGCTCGAAAAGGCAAATGCCAACGTCGCCGCTAGGCTAAGCCTCGGTAAGGTAACAGACTTCAATTGTAATCCCCCCAATCCCTTGGGGATCATGTCACAACTTATCGAAGAGTCGATTCTGTGATGCTAATCCAGCGTTGCGGCCTTGGGCGTCGATAAACACGCGAAGTGTCACCGCTGCGGGGCCGGCTTGTCCTTTTGCCAACTGCTGTCGCTAGCGCGGTGCTGCGTATCAACCGACCTCGTAGGGCCAGAGCTTACTTCAAAATGGATTATTTCAACGGGGCAAGGTCACCAGCATCGCGTAGGTGGATTAAGGAGCGGCTGCAGTGCGTGTTGCTGCGTTGTTCACGTTCTGGGCTCGTAGGATCGCATAATGTATCGACTGGAGCATAAGCAGAAATCCACGTTCAGGGGCTCCGCAAATGCCAGGTTGATGAACAATGCTCCAGTTTTGATGGTGCGTGTGTTGGATGAAGGCTAGTGGAAATCGACAAACACTCCTACCTTGAAAAAGGTTATGCGGTCACTGAGGGGGTATTCTCCGCCTCGGAGCTGGATTTTCTCAGAGGCGTGGTCGAAAAGCTCGAGGAGCGAGCGCTTTCGGGCATGGAGCCGGAACTGACTGCTCAATGCGTGCGTGAGCGGGATCTCCCGACGCGGAAGAGAGGCGGCGTTGAGCTCGATCGGCAGCAAAATGCGGCCTTCATCATCGGAGACCCAACGCGATTTGCGCCTGAACTTCTCCCGTTTCTCACCAAGCCCGTATTGGTGGATCTCGTTGCCGATTTGTTGGGAACCACCGACCTCATCTTTCATTTCGCAAACGTCACGTCGAAAGCGCCCCACATCGGAAGCGGCATTTCGTGGCATCGCGATTTCCCCAACAACTACATCTCGCCTGTGGAGCCGAAGATGCTGCGGACGATGATCTGCCTCGATGGCGAGCATAACGGTGCGACCGTCTTTCTGCCGGGAAGCCATCGAACCGCCGACGATGAGGGAGCTGTCGGCGAGGAGGGGCGCGCAACGTCTGCTGTTTGTACGGCAGGGTCAGTAGTCGCCATTCATCCGCTCGTCCTGCATGGCGGGGCTCCCAATCATTCGAGCGAACCGAGACGAAACATCGTCATCCAGTGGGGGTGCAACGGGGTCTCCATATCGACGAACGCGCGCGAATCCCTCACCGGAATGACGATTGAAGAAGCACGGTCGAGTTTCCAGGTGAGCAAAATTGGCGCCTCCTATACAGCCACCCGCTTCCGGTGAAAGCGGGTGGCTGTCGTTAGATCGACGCTTCACTTGATGCCTCCAGGGATCGCATCGAATTTCGACTGGGCGGCATACAGACCTTGCGGCTGCCGGATCTTGGCGCAGCGTCCGGGTCGGCGGCATGCATCGATTTCGCTCTATCGGGAAAACCGAGCGAGCGCCTCTTCGAGCGCTTGCGGTGTCGTTACCCGTTCAGGAAACCACAAACGCGCAGCGGATCTGGCGGCTGAGAGATCCAAGCCGTCTGGATCTATGCCAGTGACGCGCCACCGGTCCTGCTTCGCACCGGCAGCTTCGGCCAGGAGGGTCACGAGTTCCGGCTGCGCATTGATCTTGTCGATTTCGACAGATTCCACGTCGATCAACCGGTCGGCACCTTGGATGTCGGTCATGAGATCGGCGACCGTGACCTGCGCGGCATTGCGTGCCGGACCGCCACTCAAGTGAAGCGCTTCGACGACCATGCGGCATGGCATGGCGTCGCCAAGACCAAGATAGATCTTCGATTTGGGAAAGCGGGCAAGATAGCGACGGTTGGCTTGTTCGCGGTCGGCGTTGCCAATCCGCTCGGCACGCCCGACCAGTGTCAGACGCGGATGGGCAAGCAGGTCGCCGCGGAGCGCCGAGATCGCCAGGGATACGCGCTGGTCCTCAAGGATGTTGCGAGCGTGCAGCGCCAGCCCGGCCGTGAAGAAAAAGGGCGTGCCATCAGGCTCCATCGCGAGATTGGTAAACGTCGCGTACGGATAATCACTGCCCGGGTCGAGCGTCGCAAGGGCGGCAACCCTTGCCGTGCGCAGCAGGTTTCGCGCGATGTCGACCGCATCGAAGTTCGCGCCCAGGCTGGGATCGATCTCGATGCCACGCGGCGTAATCGGATTTGCAAGCTTGGTCGTCATGAAAGCTCCGTTTCCCTGTTGTTATGGGCATCCCTATCGCGTCGCTCTGCGGCTGCAAACGCAAAAAAAATCATTCCTGGGTTGCTGATTCGACACTTGTTCTTTGACCTGTCACGGCTAGACTGGATGACATCGGCAACAGCGTTCTCTTCTCGCAGCCGCCTTCTCTCTCCGCTCCTTCACATCGATTTCGCCGCAACGGTGGGCGCATTTGTTCCCTGTTAAACCGCAGCCTGTTAAAGACCCCATAAAATTTGAGTGTTTTTATCATGTTTGAACTTGATTCTTTGACTCAAGTTTAATTACAAGGCCCCCGTTGATTTTGTTTTGATCCCCGGGGGCTGGGTATGACGATGACGACGACTTGGAATAATGCGGTGGCGGGACGAAGCGTGGGGCAGCGTCTCGTTTCATCGACGGCATTGGTGCTGCTTTTGGCGACAGGCGCTGATGCGCAGGATGCACAGCAGAAGACGAAGCGTGTAACGCCGGAAGTAACCGAACTTGAACGCATCGTCGTTACGTCCACCCGCCAACCGAAAAAGATTCTCGACGTCCCGCAGTCGATTTCCGTCATCACGCGCGAAGAGATCGAAGATCACAATGTCCGCGATATCCAAGACCTGGTTCGCTATGAGCCGGGCATCAGCGTCGACCGGCGAACCTCGATCACGAACCCTTGGGGCCAGCTGAACGGCTTCTCCATCCGCGGCATGAGCGGCAACCGCGTGCAATTGACCGTTGACGGCTCGCGGGTGCAGGAGGGCATCACCGACGGCAGCCGTGACTTTTTCGACATGAGCAACTTCAAGGCCGTCGAAATCGTCCGCGGGCCAAACTCCGTTCTGTGGGGCTCGGATGCACTGGGCGGCGCGGTGATGTTCCGCACACTCGATCCGTCCGATCTCCTGACCGATCCGACAAAGCCCTGGGCTCTCGAGGTGAGTACCAGTTTCGACAGCCTGGACAACAGCTGGCGCAAGCAGGTAACCGGCGCCTACGATTTCGGCGACGTCCAGATTCTTGGAAGCTACGGCCAGGTGTCGGCGCAGGAGGCTGAGTTCAGCAAGGCGCGTGCCGATGGCGGCATCTGGGGTTGCTCTCGCCCCAATTACGGATGCGACCGTCTTTTCCCAGCCGATACGGATGTCAACAATGCGCTTGCCAAGGTCGTCTGGACGCCCGATGCGGAGCATACGTTCAAGCTCACGGGCGAACTCTTCGGCCGCGATACCGACATCCTGCAGCTTTACGAAATGGGCGCCTCGACCACCGGCATCCCCACGACGACCTCCTACCTCAACGATCACTACGCGCGCGACCTGGAGATGAGCCGCAAGCGTATCGCGCTCGAACACGACTGGCAGGTGGGTGCCGCGTGGCTCGACAGTGTGAACTGGAACCTCTCTTGGTCGCCGCAAAAACGCGTAACCGACAGCCGCCAGCGCCGGGTCTATTCCAACCGCTATCAGTTGCACGATCAGTATCGTGAGTACAGCGAGGAATTCTTCGAGGCCGATATCCAGCTGCAGTCGTCGTTCGACCTCGGATCGACCCGCCACACGCTGACCTACGGCTTCGACGGCGACCGGACCAAGGGCGACTATGCCGGCATCAACCGGACCTACAATTCGCTGACCGGAACGACGACGACGGCGATCAACCAGGGCTTCAGCTTCCCGCGTGTCACCACCGAGCGCGCCGACTTCTACCTGCAGGACAGCATCGAGTTTCTCGATGGCCAGCTGACCGTCAATCCGGGCGTTCGCCTTGCCCATTATTCGATCGATCCGACCGGGGACGCGTCCTATCCGGGTCTGCCGGGCTTCCGACCAGAGAAACAGGAGAAGACCGAGCTTTTGAAGCGCGTCGGAGCGATCTACAAGTTCGATGACACCTACTCGGTCTACGCCTCCTATGGCGAAGGCTTCAAGATGCCGACCTCGGCGCAGCTTTTCCAGTCGAGCAACGATCCGTTCAGCGGATCGTATCTGGTGCCGAACCCCAGCCTGAAACCGGAGTCGGTCGAAAGCTACGAGATCGGTGTTCGCGGCGAACTCGATCGCGGCTATTTCACCGTTGCAACCTTCTACGCCGACTACGCGAATTTCATCCGCGGCCTGCAGCCGGTGAACGTCATTGCACCGGGCGGCATACCCGTCGTCGCCTATACCTCGAACAACGTCGAAGACGTCAAACTCTGGGGTATCGAGTTCGGCGGCGAATACGAGATTCTCGAAAACACGACAGCCTTGGCCAACATCACCTGGACCAAAGGTCGGCAGCGGGTTTCGTCCGGCGCTGCGACAACCGCATTTGACGGCGCAACGCCGCTCACCGCCGTGCTCGGCCTGAAGCACGAACTTCCCGACTATGGGCTCCAGTTCGAACTTTTCGGTACCTTCGCGGCCGGCCGCACTGAAGCCAGCGACCCGGCGGATTTCCTGCCGACCGGTTATGCGGTCTTCGACGCCTATGCCAAATGGCGGCCGCGCGAAAACCTCGAAGTCACCGCCGGCATCCAGAATATTTTCGATCGCCGATACTTCCCGAACACGGTCACAGGTTTTGACCGCGTCCCGCCCTCGGTCGCGACAGCCAATGTCAACCCGCTCGAACTGCAGACCGCTCCTGGCCGAACCTTCAAACTCGGTGCGAAGATTCGTTTCTAGCCCGGATCCCAAGTGGGCGCGCAGCGCGCGTCCACGCTCCTCAACCTTGCGGGTGACCACATGCTGAAGCTTGCCGGACAATTCCAGCGCCTGATCGCGATCTGCATTCGCCATCCCGGCGGCACGGCAAACCTGGCGTTGCTCGGGCTTGTTATCGCGTTGACGCTCGGCAGCGTCTACGCAAGCGTGCGTCTGATCGAATGGACGGGCGCTTTCTATTCCGCGATCGAGAAGATCGACGGTCCGGCCATTCTGACGCAGATCGGGGTTTTTGCCGTCATTGTCGGCCTCAATTCGGCAAGGCACCTGCTGGCCGAATATCTGCGCAAGATCCTCGAAATCCGCTGGCGGCAAGCACTGACGGAAAAAGCGATCGCGCTTTGGACCGCCGACAAGGCCTATTGGCACATGGCCAATGCAGATGACGATCGCGTCGACAATCCCGACCAGCGTATCGCCGAGGATTGCCGGCTTTTCGTGCGCGGTGTGCTGAGCGAGGCGCTCGACCTCATCTCCCGCGTTGTCGGGCTGTTCTCCTTTGTGGCAGTGCTTTGGGCGCTCTCGGATTTCCCATTGAACCTGGCGCCGCTTGGCATCGATATCGAGATACCGCACTACATGGTCTGGGCTGCGTTCCTCTATGTCGCCATCAGCAGCGTCGTCACGCATTTTCTCGGCAAGCCCTTGAAGCCGCTTTTTGCCGCCCAGCAACATCGCGAGGCGGATTTTCGCTATGCCATGGCGCGCTGGCGCAGCAATTTCGACGAGGTGGCGCTTGCCAATGGCGAGGAGGCGGAGGTTCGCCTTTTCAGGCAGCGGTTCGGGGCGCTTGCGCAGAACTGGCGACGGCTGATCCGTCGGGAGTTCGTGCTTGGCAGTTTCACTTATCCCTTCAATCATTCCGTTCTGCGCATACCGCTATTCGTCGCCTTGCCGGGCTATATCGGCGGACACGTCGCATTCGGCGGGCTGATGCAGCTCAGCAACGCCTTTTCGCAGGTGGTGACAACGCTCTCGTGGTTCATCTTCTCCTACCGCGACCTTGCGGATCTGGTGGCGACAGCAGCGCGCCTTGATGATTTCATGGAAAATGCCCGCCGCCGGGCGCAAACGCCGTCTGCGATTACGCACCTGGATCGGGCGAAAAGCCTGCAACTGACCGGTCTGCGTCTTCGGACCCCGGATCATCGCCATCTGCTCGATATTCCCCAGCTTTCCGTGCGGCCGGGCGAATGCGTCTGGCTGAAGGGTGCGTCCGGGATCGGAAAATCCACGCTGATGAGGGCCATCGCAGGCTATTGGCCGCATGGTGAGGGCGAGGTCGATCGTCCGCGCGAGGGATGGATGTTCCTGCCACAGGTTACCTACCTGCCGCTCGGCTCGCTAGAGGAGGCCGTCGCCTATCCCGCCTGCGTTAATGACATCGGGCCCGAGGTGATCAAGACGCTATTGACGGAGGTCGGGCTTGCGCATCGTCTGGGCGCCGGCGGTGTTTCAGTGGTCGACGCGGGACTGTCGGGCGGTGAGCAACAACGTCTGGCGCTTGCGCGGTTGCTTGCGCATGGCCCCCGCTGGGCGATGCTGGACGAGGCGACCAGCGCGCTCGACGCTGCGTCCGAAGCGCAGTTGCTTCATCACCTTCGCGAACGCCTGCCCGATACCGCATTCATCATCATCGCGCACCGCCCGCCACAGGCGCTCGGCGATGTCAGAGCGATTGACCTGGACGTGGCCCGCGACGACGCCGTCGCCGCGTGACCCCGAAGATTTTCGCAACCGAACATGATATCCACCAGAGGACAACATCCATGACAGAGCAAGCAACACGCCGCATCCTGCGCGAACCCGTCGAGCGTGTGCTCGACAAGCTGCCGCTGATCGGCAGGCTGATGATCATCGGCAAGCGCAATGGCGTCACCCACGAGCGCATCGGGCCGGTCGAGACGGTAGCGGTGAAGGCGGATCGGATCGTCTGTCGGGGTGCCAACCACGACAGCAGCATCAATCCGGCGCTGGTGGCAAGCATTTTCGCGGACACGTCGAGCGTGATGCAGGGGCAGGTCTATCCGCGTCTGGATTTCAACGACGAAAAAGGGGAGCCCGTTTTCAGCGTCGTCGGGTTCGACGGCCTGGATCCGTTCGAAGCAGCGCTTGGCGGCCTTCGCCTCGAGACGGTTCAAAGCAACGCTGACAAGCCAGGGCGCCCCGAACGTCCCGATGTCGACGAGAACGATCCTGGAATGAAGCCGCTCAACCTGGCGTTTGAAACGGCGCGATCGGTTGCGATCTCGTTTACCGGTCCGGGCTTCGACCAATCCTGGTCGGGCGTCGTCGAGAAGGTGAAGCCCGCCATGGGCTTCATCAACGTGATGACGGCGGACTTCCACCTGCACCTGCTGGGTGGAGCCGTCGCCGCCTGGATCGAGCGCGAGGAAGGTGAGGGGATCACGTTTTCCGCCGTCGACGCGCAGCAGAAGGAAATCGGCCTCACGGTGCGGCTTGCGATCGGCGCTTCGAACTGACCAAGGCTGCGAGAAAAATCATGTCCACCACTATCCATTCTCCGACAACGTGGCTCGTGCCGGGTACTGGCGAAACGATCGCGCATGGTCGGCTGCTCGCCGCCATGGCCGGCAAGAGTGCTGTGCTGCTCGGCGAAACCCATGATCGATACGACATCCATCGTTGGCAGCTTCACGTGCTCTCCGGCCTCCTTGCCCATCGCACCGATATCGTTGTCGGTTTTGAAATGTTTCCGCGCCGGGTTCAGCCGGCGCTCGACAAATGGGTCGCCGGTGCGCTCGGCGACGATGCATTTCTTGAAGAGGCCGATTGGAAGACCGTCTGGGGTTTCCCGGCAGATCTCTACATGCCGATCTTCCACTTCTGCCGCCAGCATGGGGTGCCGATGAAAGCGCTCAACTGCCGCCGCGCTTTGGTGACCGAGGTCGGCAAACTCGGTTGGGATGAAATCCCGATCCACGATCGCGACGGCGTCACGCCGGCAAAACCCGCGACCGCAGCCTACCGGCAATATCTCTTCGACATCACCGGCGGCGTCAGGCCAGGCCGAGAGGCAACGCAGCCGCAAGATCCCGCCTTTGATCGGTTCGTCAGGGCCCAGCAGACCTGGGATCGGGCGTTTGCCTGCAACATTGCCGAGGCGATCGGCGAGAGCGATGGCGCCTTGGTGGTTGGCATCATCGGCCGCGGCCACCTCGAATATGGTCACGGTACGCCCTATCAGTTGGCCGACCTGGGCGTTCGAGATGTTGCCGTATTGCTGCCGAGCGACACCGAAACCGTTCGCCTAGAACAGGAGCCGATCGCCGACGGTTTGTTCAGGCTTCCCCCGATTGAGCGTTCGGTCGCGAAGCGTGGATGAGGACGACAACATCTCCTCGCGTTGCTCGGTCGACTGTCTCTGTTCAAGATCGCCAAAAACAGTGCCGCTCTTGAAAGGAAACTGGATTTCGATCCCGCAAATCTCGTGGACGGCATAACTTGGGCGAAGATCCCATGATTTCCTTGCGATCCAAAGCCTATGCCATTGCCCGTAAGTTTCGGATGGAACGGCGGTGAGCTGTTATTGTGGGGCGCACATAGTGGGACGCAGTTTGGCACTCCCCAGGCTCACTTGATGGATTACGGCGGCAAACCGTTTCATGGTAGCAGATGCTCGCGAAAATAGAGTGCCGCACGTTGCAGGGATTGGTCCCCGGTTCTATTCTCTTCAAGGCGTCCAACGGCGAGAGCACACAGGCAGGACGCGCTAACACCTGGAGCACGGAGCGTTCGTGATCAGTGCGAGCCGAATTGCGCGCTGCTTCGGCCTGGTCCCCATGAGCAAACCGGCGATCCAGATCTAACTCCAGGCTCTGAGGCCTCGCAGCGCTTTTAAGTTGTCTTGCCATCGAGAGCGATTAAAAGTCGGAAGGGGAATATGGGCGGTACGGGTAGGAGAACCATGGACGAGAACGACGTACAGTGCGGGGAGCATTCCATCCCGCCTGTCGATCAGCTTCGTTATTCGATCACCTTCCGCGAAATCGCCTGATCGACAGGTACCAGGTCGGCCCGCAGTCAGCGCAGCTGCTAATGATGCGCGTGTTCTGCATTGCGTTTCCGGGTTACTGCAGCCTTCTTCGCCGACGCCGAGCGATCGGCGGCAGATCGTGATGCAGCGGCCTTTCCACCGTTCTCGCCACCTTTGTGGGCTGCGGGATGACCGGTACGCTTTCCTCGACCAGAGCCGCCGGCCTTCTTGCCGCCGCCGTCGTCCTTGTTGACGGTCGCCCAGGCGCGCCGTTCGGCTTCTTTTCCCGAAACGCCGCGGTCCTCATAGCTTTCCGCGATATGGTCTGCCTTACGGTCCTGCTTGTCCGTGTATTTCGATTTGTCACCTTGGGGCATGATGCTTCCTCCGGGTTGATGATAAAAACGAACGAACCCTTCCGCAGACAGTTCCCCAGCGCCACGGTCCCGGAACAAACATCGCCAGGCTGCGTTCGCAAATTGCGACGATCCAATCATCGACAAACATAGTCTTGGTGAGACGATGAACAACAAAGCTTCTCTGAACGACCCCCGCAACCTCTATCCTGCGCCGCCCTTTCCCGACCAGCCACAAGCTGCTCCTGGGCTTGCCCGCAAGATGGACCCCGCACCCGACCATGGTGAAGAAAGCTATCGCGGGTCCGAAAGGCTCACTGGCCGCAAAGCCCTCGTGACGGGCGGCGATTCCGGAATCGGGCGCGCCGCCGCGATCGCATTTGCCCGCGAGGGTGCTGACGTCGCGATATCATATCTTCCGGAAGAGGAAGCGGACGCGAAGGAGGTGATCCGGCTGATCGAGGCGGAGGGCCGAAAGGCGGTCGCGCTGCCGGGCGACATCAAGGAAGAGACGTGGTGTCGCGAGCTGGTCGAAAAGGCCGTCTCTAGTCTTGGCGGCCTCGACATACTGGTTATCAATGCCGGACGCCAGCAGTACCGCGAAAAGATCGAGGAGCTGTCGACGGACGATTTCGACAAGACCATGAAGACCAACCTTTACGCGCTGCATTGGATTGCCCAGGCTGCCGTGCCGCACATGCCGGTTGGATCTGCAGTGATTACGACCGCCTCGATCCAGGCTTATCAGCCTTCGCCGATCCTGCTCGATTACGCGACGACGAAGGCGGGCATTGTCGCCTATACCAAGGCGCTCGCCAAGCAGTTGATCGAGCGCGGCATCCGCGCCAACGTCGTTGCACCCGGCCCGGTCTGGACGGTGCTTCAGCCAAGCGGGGGGCAGCCAGATGAGAAGGTCAAGAACTTCGGCAAGGACAGCGATTTCGGTCGGCCCGGCCAGCCGGTCGAACTTGCTCCTGTCTTCGTGCTCCTCGCCTCGCAGGAAGCCAGTTTCATCAACGGCGAGGTCTACGGCGTGACCGGCGGCAAAGGCGTCGCATGAGCAATCGGGCCAAAGGCGAAGCATGGTTCAGGATCAGGATTTGAAGCAGGTCCGCGCTGGTGTGCTCGATATTGCCTACATCGAGCTGGGGCCCGAGGATGGCACGCCGACGATCCTGCTTCACGGTTTCCCTTATGATGCTCATGCCTATGACGAGGTGGCAAGCAACCTTGCCGCCTCGGGGCACCGCTGCATAGTACCCTTCCTTCGCGGCTACGGCGCGACCCGCTTCCAGTCGCCGGCGACGCCACGCTCTCGTGAGCAGGCGGCATTAGGCGCGGACCTCCTGGCGATGATGGATTCTCTCGGCATCGAACAAGCCAAACTCGGCGGTTACGACTGGGGTGGCCGGGCCGCCTTAATCGTCGCCGCCTTGTGGCCTGAACGGGTGATTGGGCTGGTGAGCGCGGGGGCGGTTACAACGTCCAGGATATCGTCGGCGCCGCCAACCCTGGTACTCCGGACCAGGAGGCGCGGGACTGGTATCAGTATTATTTCCACACCGAGCGGGGTCGGAGGGGACTTGAGCAGCAGCGAGATGAGATCTGCAGGTTTCTCTGGCAGACATGGTCGCCGTCCTGGGCGTTCGCTGACGCCACGTTCGAACGCAGCGCCGCATGGTTCGACAATACGGATTTCGTGGACGTCGTCATTCATTCCTATCGCCATCGGTACGGCGTCGTGCCCGGCGATCCGAACTACGCCGACGTCGAAGCCCGGCTGGCAGAGCAGCCTGACATTACGGTCCCCACCATAGTCCTGCTCGGCGCCGACGATGGTGTAGATCCTCCTTCAATGGAGGACAAAGATGCTGTTCACTTCAAGGGAGCCTATAGCCGCCACATTCTTGCCGGCGTTGGCCACAACGTTCCGCAGGAAGCACCGACGAAATTTGCGGACGCAGTCCGAGAGTTGCGCCCGGAGAGATAGCTCCCGTGTCCGTGACACGACTATTGCAGTTTTGCCTCGATAGCGCGCCCGAGGATGGTCAACTGAAGTGTCGGCTCCCCCCTGATGAAGCTCTCTTCCACCAGCTCCATCATTTCCAGGCGCTCGACCAGCTTTTCGGACAGACGCTTGTCGCCAACCAGCCACCCTTTGCCCGCCTTGCGCTGGCGTCGAAAAAACGCGATCGCGCGTAGCGCCTCCCGTTGGCTCCGGGTAAGGCTCTTGGCCGTCTCGGCTGGGCCGGGGTGCTCGAGGGAGGGCAGCATAAGCGTTACCCCTTCCCCTCTGTCGCCGCGGTAGCGGCGGGCCAATCGTTCGATGGCTCCTCAACGTCTTCGGCTGGATCGGGGTCACGGTCGTAAGCCAGGCGACGTTTCGCAATGACGTCTTGAAGCGTTTCGATCACCGTGACCGTTCCATGGCCCTCATTCGCAAACCGGTCGATGATCTCGGCGACAAGGTCATCGAGATGCTGGAATAGCCGTTCGGCATTGTCAGATTTTTCTGTCACGATCGTCGCTCCTCAAATATCTAGCCTCCGCTGCTGCCAGTCCTTGTATGGCGCCAACAGCTGTCCGGGAAATCGATCTTCGATCACGGTTTCGACCATGGCGATCCTGGCAAAGACCTCGCTGGTGTCGCGGTCTTCCACGGGGATATCTTCGCTTTCGTCTTCCAGCTTCTGCATCAGGGCAAACAGTTCTTCGTCGGTCATCGCGGAAAGTTGGTCTTCGAACCCCGCGGCATCAAATTCTTGTCCCTCTGCCATTGTCTGTCGGCTCCTCTGTCATCGATCGGTTTGGCGATAACGGCCTAGTCGTCATCTAGTTCGATCCAGACCGGCGCGTGATCGCTCGTGTGCTCCCAGGCCCGCGCAAACTTGTCGACGCCGCAGGCTTGCAGTCGTTCCCTGAGTAACGGACTGAGCAGGAAATGGTCGATCCGAAGTCCGGCATCGCGGGCGAAGGCGTTGCGGAAGTACTTCCAGAAGGTATAGATCCGCTCCTCGGGGTGCAGCAGGCGAATCGCGTCCGTCCAGCCCATGGCAACGAGCTCGGCATAGGCGGCCCGGACTTCAGGCCGAAACAGCGCATCGTCTCGCCAGCGCTCCGGCTTGTAGACGTCGAGATCCGTCGGCATCACGTTGAAGTCGCCGACCAGAGCTACGGGCACATCGAGTTCAAACAGTTCCGCCGCATAGGAATGCAGGCGCTCGAACCACCGAAGTTTATAGTCGAACTTCGGCCCTGGTGCTGGATTGCCGTTCGGAAGATACAGGCAGCCTATGATGATGCCATCGATGGCAGCCTCGATGTAACGGCTGTGGCTATCGTCGCGATCGCCCGGCAGTCCGCGCCGTGTCTCGCGCGGCTCCTGATCGCGGCCAAGGATCGCGACGCCATTCCAGGCTTTCTGGCCGTGCCAGATGGCGCCGTAGCCTGCGCGCTCGAGCTCGCGGCGCGGAAACTTCTCGTCCGGCGCCTTCAGCTCCTGAAGGCACACGACGTCAGGTTTCGCCTCGTCGAGCCAACGTAGCAGCACCTCAAGCCGGCCGTTGATGCCGTTGACGTTATAGGTGGCGAGCTTCACCGGCGTTTCCGTCAGTGCTTGCGATCGCCCTTGTCTCCCTGGCCCGGCTTCGCATCATGCTTGGCGCCGTGGCGGGCGTCCGCTGACAGCGACCGAGAGACGTCGACGCTTTCGTCGAATTTGCCTTCCTTGTCCCGGCGGACATAACGCTTGTCGGTTCCGGTATCGATCAGTTCGCGCTTGCTCATGGCAGGACTCCTTCATGGTTGCTGTCGGGGAAAACGCGCGTGGCCGGGAAAAGATGCACCGGAATCAAGAGCCTAATGCAGACTCGCAAAACGAGCGGCGTTGTTGGCCTAAGCCGTTGAAAAAAGATTCGTTTCGACTCGGAACAATTGCTCGCTGATTCGCTTGAATCGCATCGGTTGTGTCAGGAGTTCTGCGTCATGGTTGCCCCAAGAGCCAATTGGAAAGGCTTCGTCAAGTTTGGAGAGGTCGCTTGTCCGGTAGCGCTCTACACCGCGGCATCCTCCTCGGAACGCATCGCTTTCAACACACTGAACCGCAAGACCGGCAATCGGGTGAAGCGGGAGTTCGTTGACAGCGAGACCGGCGATCCGGTCGAGCGGGACGAACAGGTCAAAGGCTACGAGATCGAGAATGGCCAGTATGTCATCCTCGAACCGGATGAGGTGGCGGCGGCTGTCCCCGACAGCGACAAGACACTCAAGATCGACGCCTTCATTCCCTGCAACGAGATCGACGATGTCTATTTCGACAAGCCGTACTATCTGGCGCCTGACAAGATGGGCACGGATGCCTTTGTGCTTTTGCGCGACGGCATGAAAAAAGCCAAAGTTGCTGCGATCGCCCGCACAGTCCTGTTCCGCCGTGTGCGTACACTTCTCATCCGGCCACACGGCAAAGGGATGATCGCCACGACCCTGAATTTCGATTACGAGGTGCGCTCTTCCGAGGAGGCGTTCGAAGAACTGCCCGTCCTCAAGATCGAAGGCGAGATGTTGGAGTTGGCCGAGCATATCCTCGGCACCAAGAAAGGCAGCTTCGACGCCAGTGCCTTCGACGATCGTTATGAAGCGGCCGTAGCAGAATTGGTCAAGGCCAAGATCGAGGGCAGGGCGCTCCCGAAGAAGAAGGCGCCGGCCGTGTCCAAGCAAAGCGATCTGCTTCAGGCGCTACGCCAGAGCGCCGGCATAGGTGGGAAAAAGACCACGGCCGCCAACGCCAACAAGGGCACGTCGCGCCAGAAAGCCGCAAAGCTCGCAACCGCCAAATCAAAGTCTGCGGCATCGCAGACCCGCCGCGCCGGTTGATTGGAGAATACCATGGCTGTCCGTCCCTACTGGAAAGGCTATCTCAAGCTATCGCTGGTCACCTGCCCCGTGGAGATGATGCCAGCGACCTCCGAGAACGAAAAGGTTCGCTTTCACACGCTCAACCGCGAAACCCAAAACCGCGTCGTCAGCCACTACGTGGATTCCGTCACCGGCAAGGAAGTGAAGGATGAAGACGAGGTGAAGGGGTACCAGCGCGGCGAAAACGACTACATCATGCTGGAGGACGAAGAGCTGGAGAGCGTCGCGCTCGACAGCACCAAGACGATCGACATCTCGACTTTCACGCCACGCGACAGCGTCGAATGGATCTGGCTCGACACGCCCTATTATCTGTCGCCCAACGATCCAGTCGGGCAGGAAGCGTTCTCGGTGATCCGCGACGCGATGGAAGCCCAGGACATGGTCGGTATCTCGCGGCTGGTGATCTCGGGCCGGGAACGCGCCGTCATGCTCGAGCCACGCGGCAAGGGTATCGTGCTCTGGACCTTGCGCTACGGGGATGAAGTTCGTGACGAGGATATCTATTTCGCAGGGATCGACGACGACGAGACGGCGGACAGCGAAATGATGCCCCTGGTACAGCAACTCATCAAGAAGCAGACGCAGCACTGGAACCCGAAGATGGTCATCGACCCGGTCCAGGATCGGTTGCTCGATATCATCGCCACCAAGAAGAAAGCGATGAAGAAGCCGGCTAAGGCCAAGCCGCCAGCACCGGGGAAAGCTGCACCCAATAACGTCATCAACATCATGGATGCTTTGAAGAAGTCGGTGGCGGCCGAAAGCCGGTCCGGCAAATGAGACGCCCTGCAAAGCCGCTTCTCCAGGACGATAGCTTCACCGCGAAATCGCAGCCGCGCCGGAAGCGCGACCCGGCGCAGCCCAATCTACCATTCGATCCCATGCCTGAGCGCGTCGAGCCGTGCCTGGCGCTCCTGAGGGCTATGCCGCCGACCGGCCGCGATTGGGCCTACGAGATCAAATGGGACGGATACCGCCTGGTGATCCACATCGAGCCGAAGGGTGTGCGGATCATCACCCGCGGAGGCCATGACTGGACGCATCGCTTCCCGACGATTGCCGAGGCCGCCGGAAACCTGGGCGTTTCGAGAGCCATCCTCGACGGTGAGGCCGTGGTGCTGAACAGCGAAGGACGCTCGGACTTTGGAGCCTTGCAGCGTTCGCTCGGCGGGCGCGGCGGCAAGCGTGCGTCGACGGAAGCCGTCTTGTTCGCCTTCGATCTTCTTTATTTCGATGGCCACGATCTGACCCGGGCCGAGCTATCAGTCCGTCGCCATCTGCTTGAGGATCTGCTCGAGGGCGCGGTCGGTGCGATACAGTTATCCGAGGAGATACAGGGTGACGGCGGCGAACTTCTGGAAAACGCCCGGTCGCTTGGACTGGAGGGCATTATCGCCAAGCACCGGGAGCGTCCATACCGCTCAGGCAGGACAGGCGACTGGCTGAAGATCAAATGCATTCAAAGCGAGAGTTTCATGATCGTCGGCTACGAGCAGTCGGCGGTTGCCCGCGGCGGGATCGGTAGCCTGCTGCTGGCAGCCCGCCGCGACCACGATTGGGTCTATGTTGGCGCTGTCGGAACGGGCTTCAAGGAAAAAGATGCGGCGTATCTGAAGAAGACACTCGACAAACTGAAGACCAGGACGCCGGTCGTGCCGCTGAAGGGTAAGAACTATATCTTCGCGCAACCGACGCTGATCGCCGAGATCGAGTTTCGCGGCTGGACCGACGACGGCAATCTGCGGCACGCATCTTACAAAGGCCTTCGGGAAATCCAGGATAATGCTGCGGTTTACGCGCTCGACTGACCTGATGTAGGCCGCCGTCGCGACTTCCAATTTTTTTCCGCTGACACTCTTGAATCAGAATATGCCAGAAACCAAATCGATTGCCGCCAGCTGCTGAAGACAGGGCTGGACTTGCTGGGAGCGCCGTCTTGCGCCGCTTCCGTACCATGTTGCTTCAAGGAGGATATGGCTATGGCAACATCTTACGACTATGCACCCCTCTTCCGTTCGAGCGTTGGCTTCGACCGAGTCTTCAATCTTCTCGAAAATGCCCAGCGCGCCCGTTCGATCAGCGACTGGCCGCCCTATGACATCGTCAAGACCGGGGACGACAGCTACCGCATCTCGATCGCAGTCGCGGGCTTTGCCCAGGGCGATCTCGACATTACCTTCCAGTCCAACCTTTTGACCGTCACCGGCAAGAAGCAGGAGACCGCCAATGACGGCTATCTGCATCGCGGCATTGCCGGCCGTCCCTTCGAGCACCGCTTCGAGCTCGCCGACCATGTGCGGGTGAACGGCGCCGATCTGAGCAATGGTCTTCTGTCCATCGATCTTGTCCGTGAGATCCCCGAGGCCCTGAAGCCGCGGAAGATCGAAATCCAGACCAACCAGGCTCTTACACAAAAGGTCGCCCCGGCGCAGATTGAAGCGCAGAAGGCTGCCTGATCGAAACCCTAAAGAACGGGCGCCGTCGTGACGGCGCCCGTCAACATTCCGGGTTGGGAAGGAGAGCGTTATGAAACCCGATATGTTCAGACAACCTGTTACCATCCTCGTCGGGCTTGGCTTCCCGGCTGAGGTCCGTACCGTCATGGACGCCTACCGGCATCTTGCCGAATGGCCAGCATCGTTGCGCGACACGGCACACTCGATCGCCCTGAAAGCGTGTAACGCGGCACTGCGCGGCGAGATCGAAGCCGAGACCGCACGCGGCCTGTTTGCCGCCTTCGCTGAGAAGCACGATCTACTTGCGCCGGAAACCAAGGTGATCGCCGCCTCCCGTCGCCGGCGTGACAAAGATCCGCACGTTCGCTGAGGAGGCTGACATGCACGAGGTTTTGCAGCAGGCCGCAAGCAGTGCCACTGCGATGGGTCCGACGATCCTGCTTCAGGGCATGGAGATTAAGCGGCCGATCGATATGGTCAAAGCGACCGCACTCTCTACAGACGACAAACGGACCATCTTGGCATCATGGGCCTCGGACTTCTACGCGGTCGACTCGAAGCCGGCGTTCCGCCATATGCCTGGGACACCAGAGCCGATTTCCATCGATGAGGTTCAGGCTGCTCTCAAAGAACTCGATCGGCGTTACGGATATTGATTGCGCGTACCGGCCGAACGGGCCGGTTCATTCCCGCGTCGGCCGGTAGCGATCAAGATCGGAATGCTCGAGATCCTAATGATCGAGCACAAGCTCTAGATTCCGGCGGTTGGACTTGAAGTAGACGTCGAACAGGTCCCCGACCAATGGGACGCTCCCGGCCGCCGCATCGAAGCCGATATTGCCCAGCATCTTAAGAAGCTTGTAGTTCGGCACGC
This sequence comes from Ensifer sp. NPDC090286, assembly GCF_044769565.1. Taxonomy (NCBI): domain Bacteria; kingdom Pseudomonadati; phylum Pseudomonadota; class Alphaproteobacteria; order Hyphomicrobiales; family Rhizobiaceae; genus Ensifer; species Ensifer sp. NPDC090286. The sequence continues at coordinate 125,770 of NZ_JBIVYF010000009.1, forward strand.
CAAGCCGGCGCGCCTCGTTGACGATGTAAAGACTGATCGCCGCGAGGGCGAAGTCACCGACACCCGGAACCAACCCGATCACTGAATCCGCGCCGAACGAAAAGCGTGTTCCGGGAATGCGCAGCGCCGTGTCCATGAGCCGCGCCAATCCACGCATGCGACGCAGGCGTACCAGACGGTCCAGGTTGCGGAAATCCGTGTAATCACTGTGCGTTCGCTCGTATGTCATGCCGCCGCTTTCATCATCTTGCCCAGCCTCTTGATCGCCTGCTCCAGAGACCTTTGCCCGTCGCAGTAGTCCTGCCAGGCGCTCGTCTTCGCCAGCAGCGCCGGCACGGTGCGGATGGTGAAACGTTTCGGATCGAGATCGGTTTTCACCTGGCTCCAGGTGAGTGGCATCGAGACCGTGGCGCCGGGACGGGCACGCGGGGATAGCGGTGCGACCGCCGTCGTCATTCGGTCATTGCGCAGGTAGTCAAGGAAGATTCGGCCGTTGCGCTGGTTCTTGGCCATCTTGGTCAGATAAAGTTCTGGGTTCTCGCGCGCCATCTGCAGGCAGACATCGTGCGCAAAACCCTTTGCCTCCGGCCAAGCCAGTTTCTTACCCTTCGCCGCCGCCAGCGGTGTGACGACATGCAAGCCTTTTCCGCCGGTGGACTTGCAGAAGCTGACGAGGCCGAGTTCTTCAAGCCGGTCGCGCATCTCGCGTGCCGCTTCGACCACGGCGGAGAAGGGGACGTCCGGACCCGGGTCGAGGTCGAAGACGAGACGGCCCGGCACCTCCGGCTGGCCCGGTTCGCAATTCCAGGGGTGTAATTCGACGCCGCCGATCTGCGCAATGGCGGCAAGGCCCTCGACCCGATCGACCTGCAGATAGGGTTTCTTGTCGCCGAACACCTTGACCAGTTCGAGCAGGTTCGAGGTTCCCGGCATTGCATGCCGCTGGAAGAACTGTTCACCGCCGATGCCATCCGGCGTTCGGATGATCGAGCATGGCCGCCCCTTGATATGGTCGATCAGCCATGGACCAACGGCTTCATGATAACGCGCCAGATCCTCCTTGGTCACCGGCTCTCCGTCACCGGCATCCGGCCAGAGCGGCTTGTCCGGGCTGGAGATCATCACGCCCATCACCTCGGCCTTGGCGTTCTTGCCGCGTGCCGGCCTTGATGGCTTTGTCACGGCCGGCGTCGGTGTGTCGGTCTTTGCCGGCGATGCCGGTTTTTCTGCCTCGACTTCGGCTGCGGGCTTGTCTTCGCGCAAGCCCTTGAACGCCGCCTGACGCACCAGTCCGTCCGCCGTCCAGCCGGCGAACTGGATCTCGGCGACCAGCTCGGGCTTCAGCCAGACGACGTCGGGATCCTTCTTGGGCGCGCCGATCCCGGTAAAGGGCGACTTTAAGGTTTTCAATTCCTGGAGCCTCGGCAAGAGCATATCAACCGTTTTGGCACCGTAGCCGGTCCCGACCCGGCCGACATAGACGAAGTGATCACCCCTGAAGACGCCGACCAACAGGGAACGGAACTTGCCGTTGGTCTTGGCATAGGCGCCGATCACGACTTCATGGCCAGCGCGGCACTTGGACTTCGCCCAGGTCTCGGTGCGGCCCGATTGATAGGGTGCATCCGCCTGCTTCGAGACAATGCCTTCCAGCGACAACTTGCAGGCCGACCTGAGGACGGCGTCGCCACCCGTTTCGAAATGCTCGACGAACCGCAGACGTGGATCCTCGCCGGCGTCGCTCAACAATGTCTGCAGCCGTTCCTTCCGCTCGGTCAGCGGCAGTTGGCACAGGTCCTTATCGCCCTCGAACAATAGGTCGAAGGCAAAGTAGACCAATGCGTCGGTCTTGCCTTCCGATAGCGCCGCCTGAAGTGCTGCGAAATCCGGCGCCCCGTTTTCGTCGAGCGCGCAGATCTCTCCGTCGATGATGGCATTAGGCAAGCTTTCGGCCGATGTCGCAATAGCCGGATATTTTGCCGTCCAGTCCAGGCCCTTGCGGGTCTTTAGCGTCACCTCGCCGTTTTCGATGCGCGTCTGGATGCGGTAGCCGTCGAACTTGATCTCGTGGATCCAGCCCGCGGCCGAGGGCGGGCGTTCGAGCGTTTCGCAAAGCTGCGGCGAAATGAACTGCGGCATCGCGGACTTTGCCGGTTTTTTCGGTGCTGGTTTTCGCTTTGTCTTCGTGCCCGCGGCACGTTCCTCCGCCGCCAGTCCATGATTGCTGTCCCAGACGGCATCCGCCTGGACGTCGCCGCTCTGCACCATGAACGGTTTTGGCTTCCTGCCCTTGCCGGCGGCGATCGCCTCCATGGTTCGGCCGGATGCAACGGAGGTTGCATTGTCCTCAAGGATGGCAGCGCCATTCTCTTCGACTGAGTAGTCGTCTTGATGCTTGATCAGCAGCCAATTTGTGCGCTTGCCCCCGTCGCGATCGTTGCGCATCCGCACCAGCACGAAACTGCCATGCAGCCGCTCACCTTCCAGCGTAAACTTGAAATCACCCTTCGCGAGCGCCTGTTCGGGCGTCTTATTGCCTTCCGGCTCCCAGTAGCCGCGATCCCACAGCATCACGGTGCCACCGCCATACTGGCCTTTCGGTATGGTCCCTTCGAAGTCGCCGTAGTCCAACGGATGATCCTCGACCTCGACAGCCAGGCGCTTGTCGTGCGGATCCAGAGAAGGCCCTTTGGTCACCGCCCAGGACTTGAACACCCCGTCGAGTTCGAGCCGCAGGTCGTAATGCAGCCGCGTCGCGTCGTGTTTCTGGATGACGAAGCGCCTGCGGTTCGATGTCTTCAGTTTCGCTGAGCCGCTCGGCTCCTGCGTTTTCTGAAAATCGCGCTTCTGCTTGTAGGTCGAGAGCTTGTCGCTGGCCATGGCAGTCCCCGGTACACATCCGCCTCCCGCCTCGGATGAAGACGGGATGAGGCGCGGGCCGGACAGGTTGGACGCTCGACTGCCGTTTCGTTGGCCGCGATGAGAAACCGGAAAAACCATCGCGTTCGTCATCCCTGTCACGTCCGGTTGACACGGCACGCGACCTCAACAAGCAAAAAGCAGGAGATAATCGTTTTGTTCCATGGATTTGGACAGGGAGTTGCACGAGCGCCATCGGCTCTGAATGACCCCCACTTCCTCCTCCCAAGGGCGTTTACGGGAACGGCAACACTTCTCCTCCCAGTTGCTGTTCGGTTTTTTTGAGACCGGTAACTTCTCTGGGGTCGAATACGGGTTGTTAGGCCCGAACAGTCCATCATCGCCGCTTTGTTCGGAGCGAAAGCGATGGCCGTGCAATGGACGATCACGATCGAGGGCAGGAATGATTTTGGCGGCATCTGCCGGAAGGAGGTCCGCATCGACAAGAGCTGGGAGCGCCTGTTTGACGGCGACGTCGAACGGCCGAGCTTGCCGTTGTCGAGTTGGCGGACCAGGACATCGGAACGTTAGAAAGCGATCCGACAGAGTATTTCGACATCGACGTACATGCATATGACGAGCCAGACTATGGCAATGATTGACCGCCGCTGTGGCGTAGCCACAGCGCTAGTAGCGCCAGATGTCCGCTTCTGGCGGACGAGGTGCGCCGGCTGTATGACCGACATGCGGGCGCAAACCCGCCGCCCCAGCGTAACGAATTGATTGCCCGCGTCGAGCTACCAAATCGTGTCCGTAGCCAAAGTGCACAGTGATTGAAGGGAGCCGTTCTTCACGAGCGCGTTGGACGACTTGTTGCCAGGATGTTCACGTTCTGGGCCAAAAGGATCGCATAATGTATCGAGGGGAACTTTGCGCGTGGCGGCTGACCAATCGGTCGAAAAACCGGCCTATTATGTCCAACGGATCTGATGGTTGCCGTCGAAACATCGGAGGCACTTGGGGGCGTCTCTTACTCACCCTAGATGAGGTGCGCGCAACTCTGACCCATGTCGAGGGCATCGGCATCCGGAATCCTGAAGCCATATCCATCCCGGATCATGGAGCGTGCGCTTCGCATGTAGTTTGTGCGTTCTCGGCCGGTGCTCGCTTCGGCCAGCAGCAATGCGGCGTCGCAGGCGAGCAGTTTATGGCGGGAGGAAACCGCGACTTCATGTATGGGCTTGAGCTTGGCTGCAGTGAACTGCCCCTTTGGACTGCGCAATTTTTGACGCTCCTGTTCGATCGTGAGTGTAACAAGCGACATGAAAGAAAGTGCCACACCGTCTTCGCGGCGAATTTGCTCAGCATTTGCAAGGCTCGACGCGGCAGCCTCTCTATTGCCCTGCAAGCGAAAAATCGCCGCCTGCAGCGTAAACCAGTCAAGCATGTCGTAGGTGCGCAGCGACGCAGTTGCTTTTTGGATATTCTGCTCGATGCAGGCAGCCGCGGTGGCAAGATTTTCTTCTCCGCCGAGGGCGGCCAATGCCAGGCAGAAGCTCCGCCCTGTCTCGCCAGAAAGGGTTACCTTTGCATCCGACGTACCGCCACGTCGATACTCGTCGGCGTGGATTGCCCGCTCGAACTCGATCAGGGCGGATTGCAAGTGGCCGGCGTAGGTCAGAACCTGGCCCCGCTTGGCCAAGAGCCGCCGGCAGGATACGAGTATCGAGTTGATGGGCCGACGCGCTCGCACGGACAGACCCGCATATACCGAGCGAACTGCGTCCAACTCGGCTATCACGTCGGTCGCCTTTCCGGCATAGCGATCGACAAAGGTCCGAGCATCGACCAGCTCGCCTTCGCGAACAAGCACTGAGACGTATACGTTTATGTGTTCGCTATCTCCTTCCAGGGCTCCGGCCAGTCGTGCCAGATCACCGTCTTCTAGGCTGTTGGGGCGACGTAGGATGCCCAGCATCGCGTCGAAGATGGTCCCTGTGCTTTCCGCGTTGCGGTAGTGCTGTCGGCGGCGAATTGCTCCATGAGCCACATCGATCAATCCGGCCTGGTTCGCGCACACGGCCACGTCAAGCAACACATGACTCGCGAATTCTGACCGCAGTTCGGGGATGGGTTGAAGCTTTTCCGGATTGGTCAGATCACGATCCACCAGGAACCGGGAGAGCAGTGCCAGCTTCTGCTCGAAGTCTCCGAACTGGCGAGTGAGCATACGCTCGTCACCTTCCTTTCCTACCCGGCTGAGCATCAGCGTGTCGAAGGCGGCATTGGCGATGCTGTGGCGGGATTTGATGGCTACCGGATCGTCGAGTAGCTTAATGAACGCGTCAGGATCGAAGGGCCCCTCTGATTTCGGCAGCAGCGGTTCGCGCCCTTGCCTAGCAGTCGGAACGTTCGGCGCCATCGCGTAGAGATCCATCACATGCTGCAGAAGGTCCAGGAAGTCTGCCAGGTTGGCGGTGGATGGCACATAAGACCGCGAGAACGTGACAGGCAGTCTTGCAAGGGCCGCCTTGGCCAATCGGCAGTGGAGAATTCTGGCTCCGTCTTCACCGAGAACTTCGGGTACGGACCGGGCCAGGGCCGTCTTCACCCGAGCGTGCAGCTCGATTCCAAACGCGTTCTCAATGATGAAAGGTTGCAAAGGCTTGTTTAGGACCGCCCTGACGTCGCCAATCGAATCCGTAGCGTCCGTCCCTGCGATCTTGAGGCGATCGTCGATAACGAGGCTCCGGACCAGTTTAACGCAATTCTCGATGGTCATGCCATTGGCGCTGAGTGCCAGGACCGCGCCCGTGAGATAAGTCGTCGGGCCAAAGGCGCGCACTTGTGAAACCAGGTCTTCGAGTTCGCGGATTCTGGGATTGGAGGGATGGAGGTCCACGGCCTCCGTCTCCTCGAGCCGCCGAGTCATAGCCTGCAATGCCGGCAGGCCCATGGATGTCACACGGCTCGCAGATACCAACCCGGCCACCTTGATCGGATCCCCACCAATGATCCGCGCCATAGACCGAGCCGTAAGAAGATCCACTTTCATGCAGCGATTGAGGAACCAGGCCACGTCTGATTGAGAGAGCTGACCGAGCGCGATACGCCTAGAACGATTTTCACCGACGATCTGCTTGAGCTCGCCCAGGAGTGGCTCTCGATGGGCGGAACCGACCCCGCCGGTTACAACCAATTTGAGGCCTCCGTCTCGGGCGAATGCGGAAGACAACCGACTTGCAAGCTCGCCAGCCATTGTGGGAGCGGACTGCGACTGCGGATGGTAGAAATCGTCGAGAACCAGGATCGTGGGGATCACCCGAAGTACATCCTCCAGCTTGTGGCTCTTCAGCCGGCTGTCAATTTGGTTGATCGCGTCTTTGATGCCTGTTTCGATCTGATCGGTGGATTTGTTGCGACATGAGACTGCCGCTACCAGCCTCATGCGCGTATCGGTCCGGACAATCTCGGAGATCAGAAGACTGGCGAAAGAAGATTTGCCGTAGCCCGAAAGCCCCTCAATCACGATCAGCGCAGGTCCAGGGGCTTTCATGAGGCGCAATGCGTCCTGCAACTGATTCTCGCGTTCGGGTTCGCGAAAGAACGCGTTGGGCATCGGAAGCGAGCTGGGTTGCTGGGGTTTCGGCAGCTGCTTGGCGATCGTCGACAGACCGAGTTTTCGACCGGATTTCTGCTGTTGGCGTAGCTTTGTAAGGTTTCTCCCTACCGCAGCCATGCTGGGCGCCGGGTAGAGGAACCAGTCCTCGGGAATATCCAGAACGCGCGCGGCGGCACTTCTCAGATCGGGCCTGAAAGGGCGCGCTCCCGTTTCCATTTGCGATATGGCCGTGCGGATGGCGTTTTTTCGACGAACGCCTCGCTTGTCGGCTACATGCTCCTCCATTCTGGTCGCGAGATCCTCCTGGGTGAATCGCCAATTCTCTCGAACAAACCTGAGCATGTTCCCGTATGAAAAATCGCCCACGGTTCCCCTCCAAGCCCCTGCAATTGCAGGGTATTTGAAGTCAAAATTTGTTACAAGGGCGTTGCGCGATATGGATGATAGTAGAGCTTCAGAATCCAAGAGCACTTCCACGCTTGTTCACCGGAGCGATGGTCGTTTCGCGCTGTTTAGAACGATAAGCAAAAGTCATTTACAGTTTAATATTGGTGCAACTAAGCACTTGAACTTCAATGCTTATTCACGCTGAACGCCTTACTCCTTCAGCATGATCTGCGAGTCTCCTTGTTAACCACAGGGAGGCAACGATGAACTTCGCTAACGCTCATGCCACTGCTCGCTTTTGCACTTACGTCGTCGCTAGTCACTGCGCATTCGACGCCGCAAAGATTGCCGGCGCCATCGAAGAGCTCCTGCGCGAGTATCCGTTTCTCGAGCCCACGCTCCTCACGGTAGCCACGATTGGTCTCGTTTGGCATCTTGCCATCCATCATTCGCGGTTGGCGCTCCTACTTTCGGCGCTACATTTTGCCAATTTGACCATCGGCTGGCTTCACTTGGGTCTGGTGATGCACGTGATCGATCACTCGTGGCACGTCATCGTGGACTCACCCGTGGTCTACGTCGTGCTGGCCTCGGCCTCGATCTCCGTGGTCGGGGAGCTTGCTACTCGCCGCGCCGTAAAGTCGATCGTCCGCGCACGCCGATGGCTCCGGGGCAGCGATTTCTGAGGCTTGGTAGGCGACATTGGGTGCGTCATCGATGCCACCCGCCCGCCGACTTTCGTGCGACCTTTGTGAATGGGCGTGGCGCGTGCTCGCCGAGGAGGCGGTGCGCGCGATCGCCATTGAAGCCGTCTCTCGGGCGACTACGGGCGAACTGTCGGCGTTCCGGTCGCGCGGCGGGAGCTTTCCGATGTCGCGCTTCCATCCTCGTGCGTAGGCCCCGTTCGGTGTGGCCACCCACTTCGTATCTAACGGACCAACTGGCACGAACGTCAAACGATTGACACCGGTGGCGGCGGCAAACTCTAGGTCGAGGGTTCGTTTCCCATCAAGGCGAAGGACTTGCATCGTGCCCTGCACGGCGAGATCAGCGATTTCGCCGTGCAAGTCACAACTGTTCCCAGATCGCGCGCAGTTTGAGGCTGCCCTCAGCAGGACAGTCCTACTCGTTGAATGCGAGGTTATTCGGCTTTTGCAGAATATCACTCCTGCGACCATGGAGAATCTGCGTCACCGGCGTCGAGTCGTCGACAACGTCCAACTGAAACTCCTTCGCCCACAAGCGTCCATAACCTCGCATCAGAAAGCCATAGTGGATATCTGTTGCTTCGTTGGGTACGTCGAGAATGACGACGCGCTCAGTCCAGCCATGGGTGCCCCTTAATTTGCCATCCGGGAACCGGTCCATCATATTGTCGAAGCGCAATATCGCCGCGCAGTTGTTCACGCGCATCCATATCGTGGCAAGGTCAACATCGTCCGTTTTGATGGTGCCGGTTAGTCGCAGCTTCTTGCCTCGATATTCTCCGGCAGAGATGCTCTGCATCATGCACGCGAATTTGTCCTCAGGCATAAAAACACCGCTGTCTCGACGATAGCGGCATTCTATCAGTGCACCTGTATTCGCGCGGTCTACTCCGAGTCGGTATTGCTCAAGATCCGCACTGCCACAGGAAATCCAGCCTTTCGGTAACTTCAGCGGTTTGGCTGCTGCCGCGTCAATTCGAGCTGAAAGCGTGTTCCAGTCTGCCAAGCCAAACAATTTAGCGATGACCTCGAGGCATTCGCTATGTGAGAGGGATATCTTCCGCTCGGCCATAACAGCACGGAGAGTCTTTGCGATCGATTTTGCGTCGACAAAGCTATTCATGGTTCGATCCTTCATACGGGCGGATTCGTGCGTCAGTGCTCGCGTTGCTGACTTGTCGCCCTGAGGGTCAAACCTCGTTCGCGTTGTGCATTCACCATCCGAGTATCGGAGCGAGCGGCAGGCTGCACGTGCCATCGCCGAAGCTATCACCCGATCCGAAGCAGTCAAGGTGCAATGGCCGGATCTTCGGACTGATCACAATCTTTAGATGTGGCGAGGCTACGTTTAGAGGCGCCACACCTTCGGTGTCGGCTGGCTCTTCGCTAAAAAGTAAGCTCTGGCCCTGTTCCTGGCCTGTGCTTCTAGATGGTGTAACGGGCGGAACCCGGCTCGCCAGGTTTGAAGGGCCAGTGGTCGTCCCTCACAATGATGGTGTCGCGGAGTCAGGAGTGGCCTGCTCCATAGCATCACGGAGAAACGACCATGAAGCAGTATGCGGGCATCGACGTATCATTGGAATACTCGAGTGTGTGCGTGGTGGATGCGGACGGCCGGATCATCATCGAGGCGAAGATCCTCAGGGAGCCGGATGCGCTGGTCGCTTGGTTCGGCGCGCACGGTGTGGCGATGGAGCGCATTGGTCTGGAGGCCGGCCCGTTGTCGCAGTGGCTCCATGCCGGGATGGTGAAAGCAGGTCTTTCTGTCGAGCTGATCGAGACGCGCCACGTGCGCGCAGCCTTCAAGACGATGCCGGTCAAGACCGACAAGAAGGACGCCCGCGGCATTGCGCAGTTGATGCGGCTTGGCTGGTTCCGACCGGTCCACTGCAAATCGCTTGCCGCCCAGGAGGTGCGTGCGCTGCTCACTGCCCGCAAGCTCATTAAGGGCAAGCTTCACGACATCGAGATGAGCATCCGGGGCATCCTGCGCGGCTTCGGCCTCAAGGTCGGGCCGACGACGCGGCGCACCTACGCGGGCCGTATCCGCGAACTGATTGCCGGCCATTCGACCTTGGAAGTGATCGCTACGGCATTGCTCAAAGTGCGCGACGCGCTTGTGCACGAATTTGCAGGGTTTGACCGCAAGCTGCGTGCCATCGCCCGCCAGGATGACAACGCACTTCGGTTGATGACGACGCCCGGCGTTGGCGTCCTCGTGGCGCTGACGTTTGTGGCGGCCGTCGATGCACCGGAGCGCTTCCGCTCTTCGCGAGCGGTCGGGCCACACTTCGGATTGACGCCGAAGAAATATCAATCGGGCGAAACCGATCATAGCGGCCGCATTTCGAAGATCGGCGATGGCAGCGTGCGAACCGTGCTCTACGAGGCGGCCAACGTCATCCTGACGCGACCGGTCAAAGGTTCCGATCTGAAGGGCTGGGCACTGGCGGTCGCAAAACGTGCCGGTCCGAGAAAGGCGCGCGTGGCGCTGGCTCGCAAGCTGGCGGTGGTGTTGCATTGCATGCTCAGGGACAGAACCAACTTCATTGCTCATAAGGGAGCGTCCGCCCTGCCGCGTTGACCGCAGGAGACGACAAGACAGGCGTTCGGACGGGCAGCCATCAGCCCTCCGCAGCAAGGTCCCTTCGCCGGGACGATGGATGGGTTAGGCCGTTATGCGATCAGCAGCACGCGGTGACTGCGCCGTTTTAGATTGACCAACCGGTCCTCAGCAGACCCCATAGAGCAGCGGAAAAGCTCCGACTGCGGACAGAAGCAAGCACTCGGCGAGGGATTACGCGCACAAGGGATTGACGAGGCGCCCGTTACAGAAGATCGCATAATGTATCGTTAGGAACGGTGTCCGGATGTCTGGTGCAGTCAGCGGAAAATTCGTCGCCGTGGGGCAGTTGGTAGCGGAAGCACACCAAACCATCGCGCGCGCGAGAGAGAGAGGAAGCGCTCCTCCCTGGCCAGCTCGGTGATACTTTCGTCAACTGAGGAGCTCAATTTCGCAAAGGAACCGTTGCTCATGTTCAAAGAGCAGACAACGACCATCCATGCCCATCCGTTGATCGTTCCCAAAGCTGCCCGTAGGTCGACGAGGTCTGCAGGAGCTCTTCGTGCGTACCGACAGCCTCGATGTGTCCTTCTTTCATCAGGAGAATTTTGTCAGCGGCGACGACGGACCGCAGGTTGTGAGCGATAACGAACAGCGTACGGCCAGCCGAAAGAGCAGTGACAGCTTTTTGGATCGCTTCTTCATTTTCCGGATCAAGCGAAGACGTGGCCTCATCCAGAACGATGATGGGTGCATCTCTCAAAATGGCGCGTGCGATGCAGACACGCTGGCGCTCGCCGCCTGACAGTCGGCTGCCGAGCGCTCCAACCCTCGTGTCGTAGCCGTCCTGCAGTTTTATGATCGTATGATGAATGGCGGCGGCGCGTGCAGCTTCTACAACTTCGGCGTCCGAAGCACTTTGTCGCCCGAGGCGGATGTTGTTGCCGATGGTATCGTCGAAGAGCAACGTTTCCTGGAAGACCGGGGCGAATGTCGCAGCCAGCACCGCATTGTCCATCGCGGCGGCGTCGTGCCCGCCGATGAGGATGTTGCCGGAATCCGGATCCCAAAATCGCATCATCAGCTGGAGACATGTCGTCTTGCCGCTGCCACTGGCGCCAACCAGCGCAATCATCTGCCCCTGGTTTGCGTCAAACGAGATATCTGACAGCGCGAGTTCAGTTTTGCCTTTGTGGGTGAAGCAGACTTGGCGATAGGACAGGTCAAAGGAACGGGGAACAACAGTTGTTTCGCTTTGCGGGAGCAGGGACACGCGCAGAATGCTTTCGATGTTGCGACGGCTGAGGCGGGCAAGGAGGAGGATAGCCGTGAGGCTGGCGAAGTTACGAGCTGGCACGGTGGCCGAGAAAATCAACAGGGCGGCAAGCGCCAGCCGCAAAGCATCCGTGCCCGCGGAACTGCTGTCGGCAAATACGATAACGGCAACGAGAATTGAGGCTGCGGCCGAAAGATCAATCGTCGTACGAAACAGGATCGCAATCGGCGTGACGCGTTTGACCCCCCGCCAGGCGCCGGTGCGCAGGCGCGCAACATCGCCGGCAAAATCGTCGCCGCCACTGCCAAAGATCCGCAAAACCGCGACACCCTCGGCGTGCTCCTGCATGGCAAGAGCCGTGGCGGCAAGGCTGCTCGCGCGTCGTTCCAGCCCTGCAAGCAGCATGCGTTGCGCGAACGCCAGCACTGCAAACCCCGTAGCCATCATCGCGAGCGCCGTCAGGCCGACGAGCGGCCAGATGATGGCAGCAGAAAGTGGACGCCTTGGCGGCATTCAAATACCGCGAGTGAGTTAAATGGTGCAAGTACGACTAAACATGCTTACCGCGCGGAGGGCTCGGCCAACAGAGTTTCGTGGTAGGCACGGAAAGTCTTCGACGATCAAGCGGTTGCAAGCCGGCGTAACAATCGCTGGCGCCAGCCTGCCTTCAGTGATTTGAGACGAAGATTGCGGCCATCCTTTTCCCACATGGCGACGCCGTAGCGCTCTAAGGTGCGGCAGGCGAGTGCAATGCTCACCCCGCGCAACGCCATCGCTTTCCCGGCCATCTCCCGGCGTTGAGATGGCCGCGTCACTTTTTCCAAGAGCCTCTTTGAGCAGTTCCGCCTGCATACTCATCTCCGCATACATCTTCTTCAGCCGGCGGTTCTCGTCTTCAAGAGCCTTCATCTGGATGATCATCGACGCGTCCATGCCGCCATATTTGGCCCGCCATTTATAAAAAGACGCCGTGCTCATCCCGTGCTCCCGGCATAGATCAGGAACGGCAACGCCGCCCTCCGCCTGGCGCAGGATTGCAAGGATTTGCGGTTTGCTGAATCTGCTCGTCCTCATCAAAATCTCCTCGATCATAAAGCCCGAGAAAATTCCACTTTGAAGTCCGTTATTCGGCGGGGGATTACCATCCAAACAGCTGACTGAACGAAAGTCACTTGACTCGACGGTGGCCTGCTCGATATGAAGCTGAACTTGACAGCACATATCAACTTTAGCCGACGCGATCCGATGTTATGCGGTTCGCCGGAGGGTGGCCCATGCATAAAGCCAAGGTTGTTGAAGAAGCGGGAGAGATGCAGACGCCGTCGTCTTCATCAATCGGCAAAGTGCCGCGCCTGGCGCAAGCGGGACCACTCTGGCGCTTGCTCAAGCCGGTTCGAGGGCATCTGATTGGTTGCTGTATCCTCTCCGCGCTCGGCGCTGCTGCCGGCATCGTTCCCTACATCGCAATAGCCGAGATCGCGCGAACGGCGCTCGCCGCCGAGAACATTGCGGTCGTAAGCACCGCGATCTGGACCTGGGTTGCAATCGGCGTCGCGGGCGCCTCACTTCGCCTGGTAATGGTCTTCTTCTCGTCTCGGCTCGGGCACTATGCCGATGCGGAAATCCTGCACGACATTCGCGTGAAGCTCGTCCGCCGTCTTGGCGTTCTACCGATTGGCTGGTTCCGCGCTGTGGGATCGGGCGCCGTTAAAAAAGCGATGACGACCGACCTGGAAGACATGCATCAGCTTATCGCTCATGCGCTGGGCGAAATGATCGGCGCCGCCGTCGCCATCGTCGTCGGTATTGGATATCTCGCCCTCATCGATTGGCATCTGACTGTTGTCACAGTCGGCGTCCTCGGCGCGTGGGCCATGTTCTTCAAAGTGGCGATGCGTTCGATGTCGCTTCATCTCACACGCCTCAACAACGCCGAGGCGCGCATCAGCGCTGCAAGCGTCGAATATGCCGACGGTATCTCGGTTGTAAAAACGTTCGGCAGAGGTGGCGGAGTGCTTAAGCGATTTGCCAGCGCTGTGCGCGAGCACACCGAAGCTTTCCGCGTTTGGGTTGATGAGACGAGATATAGTTCTGCCGTTGCACGTTTGCTCGGTTCGGAGATGGCGGTTCTAACGGCCGTCATGGTCGTCGGAATCTGGCTCATCAGCCGCGACACGGTCATAGCCACCGACCTGCTGCCGTTCCTCGTCGTAGCGGTCGGCTTGCCGACATCGATCATGCCTGCGGTCCTCGGAGAGCAGGGTCTGCGCAGGGGCCGTCTGGCGGCCGGAAACATCGAATCCCTGCTGTCCCTTCAGGGGCTTTCCGAAGCATCGGCGAGACGGAACCCGCATGGGCACAGCATCGAGTTGGACAAGGTGTCATTTAGCTATGACGGATTGACCGATGCGCTAACGAACGTGAATGCTGCGTGCGAGCCCGGATCGATCACTGCGCTGGTTGGCCCCTCAGGCGCCGGCAAATCGACACTCGCGAGCCTGGTCCCGAGATTTTACGATGTGACGGCGGGGGCGATTCGTATCGGCGGGGTAGATATACGTTCTATCCCGACGCCGGAGCTTCTCTCCACAATGTCCCTGGTCTTTCAGGATGTCATCCTGCTGCGTGACACCGTGCGGGAAAACATCCGGATTGGGAGAAGCGGCGCGAGCGACGATGAGGTCCGCAATGCTGCGAAGGCCGCGAATATCGATCACGTCATCGAGCGCCTGCCGAACGGCTACGATACCCTGCTCGGAGCCGACGGCGCGGGTTTGTCAGGTGGCGAGCGCCAACGGCTGACGATCGCGCGCGCTATTCTATCAAACGCCCCGATCGTCATTCTCGACGAAGCCACCGCAGCACTTGATCCCGACAGCGAAAGCGCCGTCCAGGACGCCCTGGCCGAGCTTGCAACTGGCAAGACGGTAATGGTCATCGCGCACCGACTGCACACCATCGCGGACGCGGACCAGATTCTTGTCCTCGACGGGGGCCGGATCGTTGAACGTGGAAAACACGACGATCTGCTCAGTGCCGGAGGCCTTTACGCCCGGATGTGGCGCGCGCAACAGGAAGGGGCGGCAGCATGAATCTCATCCGCCATCTCTACCGGCTGTGGCCCGACCCGAAATTGCTGGTCCGGCTAGGATTGCTGCAGGCGATCATGGCGGTGCTCCAGGGACTACTCCTCGGCCTGCTGGTGCCGATCCTCACTGCAATCCTGCAGCCTCTGCCCGATTTCGCCGCAGCGACGCCTTGGCTGGTCGTCGGTGCCCTAGGACTGGTCGTGTACGCCATCCTCAGCATCGTCACGACGCCGATCGGGTTCGCTGCCAGCGGGGAGTTGGCCGCACAGCTCCGACTGCATCTCATGCGGCATGTAAGTGTCCTGCCACTGGGCTGGTTTACCACCGAACGCAAGGCGCGTCTCGCGCGAGCCGTGACCGCCGACGTCAGCCATGTTGCCCACCTGGCCGTAGTGACGGGAGGGCCCGCGATAACTTCGCTCCTCGTGTCCGCCACGATCCTGGCAATCACCTTTGTCGTGGAATGGCGGATGGGGCTGCTGTTCGCCGCAATCACCCCGGTAGCCTTCCTGGCCCTCCGGCATTCGGCGCGGATTGCCGACGAGTCTGTGATCTTGCTGGAGAAAGCCAACACGGAAATCGCCGGTCGCGCCATCGAGTTCGGCCAGGCGCAGCCGGTCTTTCGCGCTGCGGGACTTGGCGAGAGTGGGAGCATTACCATGCGGGAAGCCCTTAAGGCGCATCGGCGAACGTATCGAGAGGGCATGAACAGGTCGATGGCTCCCGACCTCCTCTATACAGGGGTCGTGGTGGCCGGTCTCGCAGCCGTCGTGGTTCTGGGCGCTTATCTGCTGTTGGATGGCTCGCTTACCGTCGCCACGACCGTCGCCCTACTCGTCCTCGCCGTGCGCTTCATCGAGCCTCTTGGAGGCTTGATCGATCTCGTGGGCGCACTGCGTGAGATGGACAATTCCATCAAGCGGCTGATGACGCTGTTGGAAACGCCCTCGCTTCCGCAGAAGCCGAATGCGATCGCCAGATTGGACGATGCCTCGATAGAATTCGTGAACGTGAGCTTCAGCTACGCTGATCGCACCGCGCTGACGAACGTCTCGTTCGTGTGCGCGCCGGGAACGACCACGGCGTTGGTAGGCCCGTCTGGCTCCGGGAAGACAACAGCCATACGCCTGATCGCCCGCTTCTTCGACGTGGACAAGGGGCAGGTGCGCGTTGGCGGGATCGATGTACGCGATCTCGACCAGCAGGCCATGATGGATGACATCGCCATCATCTTTCAGGACGTCTACCTGTTCGACGACACGATCGAGAACAACGTGCGCCTTGCTCGGCCGGATGCAACGGCGGCGGAACTCGAAGCCGCCGCTCGATCCGCCCGCCTCGACGAAGTCATCGCGCGCCTGCCGGACGGATGGCGGACAAGGGTCGGCGAAGGCGGCGCGCAGCTCTCAGGTGGCGAGCGCCAGCGCGTCTCAATTGCGCGCGCCTTCCTGAAGAAGGCACGCATCATTCTGATCGACGAAGCCAGTTCAGCGCTCGACCCCGAAAACGAGCGGGCGATCAGTCAGGCAATCATCGACATCGCCAGCAATCCCGAGCGCACGGTGATCGTAATCGCGCATCGGCCCACGACGCTGGCGGCGGCCGACCAGGTTGTCGCGCTCGACGCAGGGCATGTCGTGGAACTTGGCGCTCCCGATGAACTGCGCAGCGCTGGCGGCCCCTTCGCTAGCCTCTACCAGCAGTACGAGAGGGCTCGAAGCTGGCGCATCGCGGCCGCTCCCACCTCCCATTGACCGATAACGCAAGCGCGGCGGTCCGCTCCATCTGACAATCCGAAAGAAACACTCATGACCTCAATTCTGCCGACTGTTTCCAAATCTGGACACTTTCATGCAAAACTGGGCAAGAGCCGAGAAACGGGACGGTCGGTGCGATTGGTCGCCACTCTAATGGCTTCAACCATCTTCACCCCGCTGGTCGCCTCGGCTCAAGAGCGCCGAGATGGAGACGGCCAGATAACGGTGCTCGACACCATCACAGTCACAGCGAGGCGTCATGCTGAAGACGCCCAGGCGGTCCCGATCAGCATCAAGGTCCTTGAGGGGCGCGAGATCGAACAGATATCGCCTGCGTCCTCAAACGCGGATATCGCGCGCTCCACACCCAATTTTGTGATGCAGGAGTTTGGCGGACCGTACACGAATATTGGTCACATCCGGGGCGTGGGGTCGTTATTCCCCCTTTCGCCAGACGACACGTCCGTCTCGTTCAACGTCGACGAAATCCCGATATCGGCTTTTGGGATACCGCCTACGACGCTCGATCTTTCCCGCGTGGAAGTGCTGCGCGGTCCGCAAGGCACACTCTATGGCCGCAATTCGCAGGGTGGCGCCGTCAACTTCATCGCCAATCGCCCCGAGTTCCTGCGCGAGTTCCGCCTTCGTGGCGAGGTGGGAACCGAAGGCTGGCACCTCGGTGAGTTTATTGCGAACACGCCTCTGATCGACGATGTGCTCGCTGGTAGGCTCGCGCTTCAATATTCGAACCGGGGTGGCGATATTCGCAACGTCGTGCAGGGCGGTGACGACGGCGCCGTTAAGGTGGGAGCCGCCCGCGGGTCGCTGCTCTGGACGCCGACTGAGGCCACCACCGTTCTGCTCAGCCTGAACTACAACCGCAATGACGATACGGCGCCGCTATGGGTTCTGCGCGACGCCAATTGCTATCCCTGCAGCGGCCTGGACCCGCGCAACGATTTCATGCGCGAGCAATATGGTTCGAACCTTCGGATCGAGCACGACTTCGACAGTTTCCGGTTCACCTCGATCTCCAGCTTCCAGTCGATGGACAGCCATCAGGTGATGGACCTCGCCGACGGGTTGGTCTTCGGAAACTCCGTCAACGCACCGCGCGACGACCTCTCGCTCGTCGATCTGGGGGAGGATACGATCTTCCAGGAGTTCAGGCTTTCGTCAATGGAAGGCGCGGGCATCCAGTGGACTGCCGGCGTCAACTATTTCCAATCCGATTTCGATATGCTTCGCCGCGCGGAAAATTTGAAGACGTCGTCTTTCGCCACCTATAGCGGCCGGCTCGCCACCGATATGAACACGAAAAGCTACTCAGCTTTCGGCGAGGGGTCGATCCCGCTCACTGAGCGCATGACCGGCATAGCTGGCGCTCGCTTGACCCATGAGAACAAAAAGGTCGTCTACGACTACGCGGGCGAGGGTCTGCCAGGAACTGTCGACTTCTTCCGACAGGACGCCTCGTACAGCGATACGTTCGTGACTGGTCGGGTCGGCCTCAACTATCGTTGGAATGAAGGCCTGATCACTTACGCGACGGTGGGGCGTGGCGCAGTCGCCGGGGGCTTGCCGTGGAGCCCCTACAACATTCCTTCGGGGATAAACGAGGACAGCTTTCCCACTTCCCTGAGTTGGACATATGAAGCCGGCTTCAAGGCCACGCTCTGGGATGGCAATGCCACCCTGAATGGGTCCCTCTTCTACAACGATGTCAGGGACGGGCACCTCCTCGCCTTTGATCCTTCGGTCTATGGGTTCAAAGTCACTACGCTGGACTACGAGACCTATGGAGGCGAGTTGGAAGCGCGCGTGCAGGTCACGCCGGACATCACGCTGTCTGGCGGGGTTGGTTATACACACGCTGCATTTGGAACTATCCCCGAACCAAGCCTTACCGGTGCGAAGTCCGGCGGGCGAGTGCCCGGAATCCCCAGATATACCGGCCATGTCGGCGCGGAATACAGGATTGACGCCGATCGCATCGGTCTGGATCAAGGCGAGTTCTATGTAGACGCAAACTATCAGTTTGTGGGCTCACGCGCCGTGGATGTGCGACGCACGTTCGATCTGAAGGCCTATGGCATCGTTAACGCGCGCCTTGGCTGGCAAGGGGAGAGCGCCGAAGTTTACCTGTTCGCCAATAATCTACTCGATGAGCGCTATGAGGTGATTGGCTCGAGCTATGGTCCCGTCCTGGATCTCGTACGCCCGGGCGTCGGTCGGACGGTCGGCCTTGGCGCGAGCGTCAAGTTTTGAAGATGCCGGTCGTTGAACAGTTTGAACTTCCCGGCGAAGGTTCACAGACGCACCACCTGCGATCGAGCCCTTCCGAACCGAGAGCGGGCGATCGGACCGGCCAGGCAGAAGCAGGGCCAGCTACCTTTGTCGCCAGGACCGAACGAAACCGGCTTTTGATCTATATCATCCTCGTCATGGCGCTGGCCGCGTCCATGGTGATTGGAATATGTGCCGGTCAGTACCCCGTTGCTCCTGGCAAGGTGCTTTCCATCCTTGCCGGGTGGGGAGAACGGCCCCCCACCCTTAGCATGGACGAGCGGATCGTGACCCTTTTGCGCGGCCCTAGAATAGTCCTGGTAGCGATCTGCGGCGCGGGACTGGCGATTTCAGGAGCTGCAATGCAGGGCGTGTTCCGCAATCCGCTCGCGGCGCCGGAATTACTCGGTGTGTCATCCGGCGCAGCCTTCGGTGGCGCGACGGCGATCCTCGCCGGCTTTGGCGGCGCAATGCTGCTCGGTGGAGCCTTCACAGCCGGCTTGCTCGCGCTGGTGATGGTTGGCGCCATCTCGCGCGTGAACGGGCGCTCCGACACGACAACCGTCATTCTGACCGGCGTCATCGTCGGGGCGTTCTTCTCCGCTCTCGTGTCCATCACGCAATTGCTCGCCGACCCCTATAACTCGCTGCCAGCGATCGTTTTCTGGCTGATGGGAAGTTTCGCCACGGCCACGTGGGACAAGGTGCTGCTCGCAACGCCCGCGATCTTCGTCGGAGGCGGTCTGCTCTGGATGATACGGTTTCGCATCAACATTCTGTCGCTCGGCGATGAGGAAGCCGGTTCGCTTGGCGTTCCTGTCGAGCGAGATCGGTGGCTCATCTTCTTCGGGGTCACGCTGGTCATAGCCACCACTGTCTCCGTCGCCGGGATCATTGGTTGGGTCGGGATCGTGGTTCCGCATGTCGCCCGCCTGCTGATCGGACAAGACCATCGCCACCTTCTTCCTGCGTCCGCACTCCTTGGAGCCTCCTATCTCTGCATTGTCGATACGCTGGCGCGAGGCGCGACCTCGACGGAGGTTCCGCTCGGCGTTCTGACGGCTGTGATCGGGGCACCCTTCGTCGCCTTCCTGCTGAGACGACGCCACACGGCCGAGGAGGATATGGCATGATCCGGCTCGACAGCGCGGGGGTTCGCTTCGGTTCCCGCTGGGTTTTCAGAAACCTCGACCTGGTGGTGACCGAGGGGGCGTGTCTCGCCCTTCTCGGACCGAACGGGCGGGGCAAGACAACATTGATCCGTGCGATGCTTGGCGTGCAGCCATTGCACCAGGGGCAGCGAATTGCGCCGACGCTCATCGGCTATGTACCCCAAGTCGGAAGCGCCCCCGCTCAATATCGCGTGCTGGACATGGTGGTGATGGGAAGGGCGAAGGCGCTTGGCGTTTTCGGTGTCCCGACACCCAAGGACTATGAGGCCGCGCGACTGGCGCTCGGCCAGGTCGGGCTCTCCGCCTTCTCCGAACGCTCCTTTTCACATTTGTCGGGCGGCGAACGACAACTCGTTCTGGTCGCGCGAGCGCTCGCTACCGGCGCGAAGACGATCATTCTGGATGAACCTTCATCCGCACTCGATCTCGCCAATCAAAGCCGGCTGCTCTCGCTCATCCGGGAACTTTCAAATGACCCCGCCTATACTGTCGTTTTCAGCACGCATCACCCGCAGCACGCCTTCCACCTGGCGGACGAAGCGGCACTGATGATGCAAGACGGTGTCGTTCGTGGTCCGGTCGAGACCATACTGACCGAGACAAACCTGCGTGCACTCTATGGGGTCGAGGTTCGACGGCTGGCAGTGCCTGGAGGTTCCGACGTTCTGGTTCCGATGTTGGACGCGCTGCACGATGCCCAACCGTCAAGCCACGCGAAACCCACAATCACGGCCAGCAATTGCGCCGTCTCCACCAACGAACAAGAAGGCGCACGGTGACCGACGCCTGGACAAGAAGAAAATTCGTGGCAGTGACATCGACGGCCCTGGCGTCGCTCAGTCTATGGGGCTGCGATGACGGCAACGGCCCGGCCGCCTCGACTCAGGAGGGGCGGGTGGTCAGGTTTCGCGATCTCGACGGACGAACGATCACACTCGCCCGCCCGGCCGAGCGAATTGTCACCCTGGGGCCCCCCTATGCGGCCATGGCGCTTGCGGCCCATGGCTCACCCGAGCGTCTCGTGGGAATCCACCCGCGTGCCCAAGACATGTTCTCCCGAAGTTTTGTCAGGGAGATGTTCCCCGACATCATGAATATACCGACGAACATCGCGGTCGGAGGCGATTTCACGCCCAACGTCGAGGGAATAGCGCGGCTTCAGCCTGACATTGTCGTTCAGTGGGCGGAGATGGGTGATGCGCTGATTGCTCCGCTCGAGAATGCCGGCATCTCCGTCGCACGGTACAGGGCGCTTGCGGACGGCGCGGAGGCGACGCTTTCGGCAATGATGATGATGATGGGCGAAATGGTCGGTGATGCTAAGCGTGCCGAGCGCCTTAACGCGCAGCGCGCGGAAACCGGCCGACACCTGCAGACGATGGTAAGCAGGCTGCCAGCCAATGATCGGCCCCGCGTTCTGCTGATGACGCGCACAGGCGAAGCGATGTACGCCTCGGGCGGCGGTCGCGAGGGTCTGTACTCCTACTACATCTATAGAGCAGGCGGCATCAATGTCGCTGAGAAGCTTCCGGACTATTCTGCCATCAGCCGAGAGCAGGTCGCGGCACTTGAGCCGGATGTCATCCTGCTATTTGGGAGCGAAGGCGAGACGCCCAATGCGATCTTCAACGATCCTGTCCTGCAATCGTCAAAGGCTGCGAACAGCAGGCGTGTTTATGTCCTGCCCACCGGCAGCCACTACTGGGGTGCGATAGGGCCCGACGACGCGCTGACACAGATTTGGATGGCTGAACTTCTTCATCCCGAGCGACTGGAGAAGAGCCTACGCAACCAAATGCATCAAACCTACAGCGCCATGTTCGATCGCGAGTTTTCCGATAACCAACTGGACCGAGTGTTGATTCCCGAGACGAACGGCGGCTCGGCCAACTATGCGAGGTTCCTGTCTTAGTATCGCCGCGGAGGATGGCGTAGGTTCAGCGCTTCCGCCGTGTCAAACGAGGAGGACGACGAACTGGTCAGCATGATAGCTTCCGGCGAATGATGCGCTATACTCTTGGTCAGTGACCCGAGTATAGTCGGGCAGGAGGATTTAACACCCATGACCCCTGTAGCGAAGCGGAAACCTCGTACTCAGCCCCCCGAAAAGCGCCGCGACGATCTGATGAACTCGGCCGAGAACCTGTTTCTAAAGCACGGTATACTGGGCACGACCATCGAACAGATTACGCTTGGCGCTGACCTCTCCAAAGGCGCGTTTTACCTGCACTTCGCTTCCAAGGAAGAGGTTCATCTGGCGCTTTCCGAGCGATTTCTCAGCCGCTTCAACGACAGGGTGCTGAACGCAATCACCGAGCGGGCCGAAAACGACTGGAGTGGGAAGGTCATTGCTTGGTCGGAGGCCAGCGTAGATGGCCTCTTGGAAGCATGTGATCTCGTAAACATGCTTTTCCACGCCCAGCCAATTCCGCCAAGTAGCGGCACGATCGACATCGTGATTGCACCTCTCCTTGAAGTGCTTGAAGGCGGTTCACGTGATGGGGCATGGAAACTCGATGACTGTCGCTTCACCGCAGTATTCCTCTATTCTGGTTTACACGGCGTGGTCGACGACGCGTTGTTGAGCGGCCGTCATCCCGACCGCGACCGCCTTCTTTCGCGCGTCGAAGCTACGTGCCGCGACGTCCTGGCCATTCGACAAGCAGAGTAAGCTGCGCGGTCGCCATTCAGCAGTCGTATGGCAGATCTTTGTGCCGGTCGCACCACGCTGGTCATCGCGCACCGTCTCGCTACCATCGCCAAAGCCGACCGGATTGCCGTCGTCGACGAAGGACGGATCGTCGAGGAGCGGTACCCATGCCGACCTCAGCGCTCGCACTAGCGGTCGATACAGACTAGCTCAAACGGGGAGCATGGATCCCTAAAGGCGCGGTCAATTGGCGCTCTTCGCAGCCGCGCTGCTCGCCGCGCTCCGGCGTCGCCTCTCTCCGCGTGCCTGGCGTATTGGCCACACGTGACTTGTCAGCGTTGTCGTGCTTGGCGGCGTAATCCACGCGCTGTTGATCGAGGGCACGACGGAGGCGATTTCGAAGGCCGTGCTTTGCGGACTGGTCATTGTTGCAACTGTGGCCGCGGTCGCAAGACCGTGGCTGCGGGCGAGAGGGTCGACACCTAGCCACGAATGACGTTTGGAGCTTCACAAGCATGGCTGGCGCTTTTCCGTCTGCACGTCCCCCGCCTGAAACCGCTTGGCGTCACTTTTTCCATCGGCTGAATAACGCGGCCCGCGAGTTCGACGGTGATTAACACTGGCGATCAATGTGGCGAGCGAGCGGCGGAGCGCTCTTCTGTGATACGCGTGGCTGATCGAGCCGTATCCCTCTGCTCGCCGTTATTGGGTCGGGTCTCTTCCCAATGCGTCACAAATTTTCAGCCAAGACAGTGCGCCCATCCCCATAATTCTCCGCGCATCTACCGTTGGAACCTCTCGCATATCTTCGACGGTTTGATATCCACGCCGGCTGAGCTCAGCGAGGAGCCGAGGTCTTAAGCCCAAATCTGAAAGCTTCTTAGTCATGGCTAAATAGAAGCAGGCAAGCTCATGGCGCGCAACAATTGGCGTCGGAGACGCGCGGCACGCTCTCCGGTGCTTGGTCGAGCGAGCCTATCGACCTCAGAGGTCGACGAAACAAACCTGGTCGTGAACAGGCCCGCAGATCCGGGCCGCTCAAAACGCCCAGTGTACGCTATCTACGCTTCGACAGCGCGTCGATCAGCCGAATCTGCGAACGAACGCCCTTCTGGTATTCCGTGATCAGGATCTTGGCTTCCTCTGTGGCATCCTTGCGACTAATCTTCTGATGGCGGCACCACGCGTCAAGCACGCTCTGGAGGAGCGAGACATCGTTTGGCGGTATGCTTGAATGTGCCAGGTTCATTTGTGCTCTCCCAAGACGACAAATTTACCCCGAATGATGCCGCCCCCGGCATCGATCGCATGATACACATCACGCGGACGCAGGGAAGTAAAGGAACGGTGAGCAGGCCTCCAGGGTTGAGCACTCGATCTTTGAAAATCCGCCCAGAATTGGCCCCTGCAGCGTTTCCCCTTATACTCTCATAACGACAGTCCGCAGTTGCGGAGAATGTACGTCGCTCTCTGCAGGCTCCGTGGCCGCTAATCGGCGGTAAACTGGCGACCAAAGAAGGACCGGAATGGACGAGTTGACCCGCGAAGCTAGAGAGCGGCTTTTTCTAATATTCGATGCCATCGCCGGCGCGCCTTGGTTCAATAGAAACGTCATTACTGAGCGAGAGCTTATCAAGCTTATCGTCGAATTCCACCGCGCGGATGCAGGACCGAGTTTGGAGACAGCTTGCATCGACGAGGCCGAGCGGCGGTTTTCAAGGCGAAGATAGGTTTGCCATTTGCGCTTCAGGACGAGCATCACGCGAAACTTTCATCGCGGGCTGAGCGCAAGATCCATCGCCTCTGCGACCTCATCCACCGTCAAATTGGCGACTATGGCGCAGTCATGAGCCGGACGAACCACGCTCTAGAATACGAACCCTCTAATATTGGTCCGTAGAATATTCGAATGTCTGCTCAGTGTCCTCGGTGGTCGCGGTGAGGGGCATAGTCTTCTTTCTGTCGCGAAGCGAAATTGCCGAGTGACGATCCGCCGATCCGAATGGCACTTCGGCGGATCGTTTACACCGTCGCACTATCGCTTTGCTGTTTGGTCTGCTTGGTCGAGATTGAGAAACTTGCGTGTGGTGCCTGCGGCGTGCTGGTCGAGCCATTCGGCCATTGCCATCTCTTCCGCCAGATTTGCCTGGCAGGCTGCAGCAATCTCGGCCTCGCCCGCAGCCTCGGCTGCGGTGATCAAGATCTTGTAGCTGGCGATTTCCATGTGTTCGAACGTGTATCCGGCTAGCGTCCCTTTGACGACCTCATCCTCGACAAATATACCGCTGAGCCCTTGGCCGAGGGCGACCATTTTCCCGCTGATGTCTTTGATCGACGATGCACCTGCATCGAGGCGCTCCAGGCATGTTTCTATTCTGCGGGCTTGTTCGCGCGTCTCCTCAATATGTTGGTCGATGCGCGCTTTAAGCTCGGGATAGTTTTGCAGTCGCCTTGACTGCGAACTCAGCATTGTCTCGGCCTGCTCTTCCATGGCGTGTGCGTCGCGCAGCCATGCGACCAGGTGTTCCTTGGGCGTCGCCATCGTGTTCGTCCTCTTAAGGCGTTGGGCTTAAGGCTTCCCAACCGGGGGGCTAAAGGATTGTTCCGAGAGAGGCGCGGGATAGAGCTGCGGCGGCGATCGCGCGTGGGGCCGGTTTGCCCAGGTGCGATTGTATGATCATAGCTGGTGCGGGAACCTGTCGCCGTTCGGCCGTTGAAAGCAGATGTCCATCCCGGCCCCGCCTTCGAGGTCGTCCCTTTTCAGGCCCGCTTGCCTGAATGGAACCAGAATATCTTCATCGGGTTAGACATGTGCGGAGGCACCATGAGTGTCCAACTCGCCCTGCCGAGTGGCAGGGCCTCTTTTTTCCACGACCCGAGCATCACGGGCGTTCGGTGGCCTTCGGGAGACCTACTTTCTCGCGGGTGTTCCCAAGCGCTGCAGCAAACGGCAACGATGAACTCGGGTGAAAACGACTGGCGCCGCCGATTGAGTAACTTTCGCCAGCACACCCGCGGCGAACAAACTCACGCCGTCGGAGTCAGCTGCAAAGGAGAGCGGCCATGGCAAAGCGCGCCTGATTGCAATCGGCGGTTCGTGGGCGGTACAGCCGTAAAAGAACTGCTCTCAGAGCTTCCCGACCGCCATTCTCGTTGCCATTCATGGGGGCGCTTACGGCAACAACCTGCTCGCCGAGAATTTTTGCAAAGGGTGCACCCATGCCGGTTACCACCGCTGTCGACCTTGAAGTCGTTAAGTCCGGGCACGCCTATGTCGCGCCGGCAGACTGGCATCTTATTGTAGTGTTATCCGTCATGGACCCCGTGAGCACCTGGTCCGTCCAGCACTTGACGCCTTGTTCCGATCCATTGGCGCAACGTACGGTCCAAGGGCGGTTGGATCGGTTCTTGCCGGACTGCTCGTTCCGCGCAATCTTCTCCCGGCGCCTGCGAACGCCATCCAAATCATAGCTCATCATGCTTCCCGGTCAGCGATCGACGACCGCGCGCACGACCTAGGCGCAGTTCGACCATCATCCGAACCAGCCATCCCCGAACATCCGCGGTTTCAACGAACTCGGCCATACGGTCGATTGCATGTTGAAGTGTTTGTTCGGTGAGCGCGGTTGCTTCCTCTCGGGATGGAGTAAGGCTTCTCGCCCAGGCTGACAATTCGGGTAGCAGATCCACAACCTGGGTGCTGCTGGGGGCGTGTCGCGGTGTTTGCTCGAAAAACTGGCGGCAGGAATTCCCGAGCCGCAGTTCGAGCTCCCATTCGTTCCGCGTGCCGTCCATGTAAAGGCTGATTGCCCGGCGAGCGAGGCAGTCTGCCTCATCGCTATCGCGATCGATGTTGCGCGCGCTAACAGCCTTTTCAAAGGCCGTGGCGATGACTGCGAAACCTTCGGGAAGAATGTATCCAGATCGCGTTTGATCAAACATAGCGCAATCTCCTCCATTCAAGGCGAAAGCGCTTATGATCTCCCAGCCGCCGGAGCCCGTTCTGCTGTCCAGCGATGGACGGAGTATGCGGTGATAAAGCGCTTCTGGCCAATCTTTTTCGCATCCTGCCGGCGATGGCCAATGCGCGTTTTCCAAAAGCAGAAGGAAACATACGATGAATGGAACAACGTTCCTTGCCTATGCGAGGCGCGCGCCTTTTGGCGGCCGCCTGATGCAGACCGAGATCGACGGCATGAACGCTATCCTCGGCGAGTGGGATCGGCCAGTCGACCGGAAAGGTGATCGACAATCGCCATCTCGTCTGCATGCTGTCGACCGTCCTCACGAGACAGGGGCAGCGATGCTGTGACGGAGGAACCTGAGCTATACCGCAGAGCGTCTGGCTGAGGTCTGGCCGACCCGCTTTTCGATCGCCAGTGTCAAGCCTTTTGCCCATGGGGTGGCGATGCCGCTGCGGCGCGCGACGTCGCCGGCCGTCAGCCTCGTCTTGGGGCAGGCTCTTTCCATCCGTGTCGTCCTCCGACAAATAAGAGTCCGCCGCAGCCCGTTTGCGAAATGCGCGGCTGCGGCGGTGTGTGGCGGGTCCGACTATCGTCTCGTCGCGATGCCAGCGGTGAGAATGCCGGCGAGGGTGAGGAGGGCGATGCCCAGTGTCACGTAGCGCGCGGCCTCCAGCACCGAGTCACCGCCCGCAGCCATCAGTGTTCCGGCGAAGGCGGAGGTGACGGAGAAGGCGATGAGCTGAGTGGTGGTGATCGCGGCTGCCGCCTTGCCGCCTTCCGCCGGGTCGCTGGTCGCGCTCATGGCGGCGACACCGAGCAACGGCCAGGCAAGCCCTATGCCCGCGCCGGCGACCGCCAGCACGGCGGCCCAAAGCGTGATCATCGCCAGGTCGGTTCCTTCCACCTGCAGCAGGCCGTAGGCGATGAGGCCGGCGGTCAGAAGCAGCGGGCCGAGGCGTATAGCGCGCCGCCGTCCTGCGTCCGACGATACTGAGACGACGAAGAGCTGCGCAATGACCCAGGCGAGGGAAAGCACTGCACCAAGCAGACCCGCGGCAAGAGGGGCGAGGCCTGCGAGTTTCTGCGCGAACAGCGGGATGAAGGTCTCGACCATAACTCCGGCGCTCAGCGCGGCGACAGTGAGGTAGACCCATTTCAGCGAATTGCCGCGTCGATAGGTCATGCGCGGCAGTATGGTGTCGTGCGCGCGCCGTTCGACGGTGACAAACAGGACCAGAAGCACCAAGCCTGCACCCACCATCGCCAGCGTTGGCCAACCGATCGGAACCACGGCGCTGAGGCTGATCGCGACGATGGCAAGCACGAGTGGAACAAGTGAGGCGACCGGCACGGGCGCGCGGTGGCCGGACCCGGCGACGCTGCCAAAAGAACGTTGTGCAAGGATCGTGAAAACAAGCGCCGCAAAGGCCAGGGCACCATAGGCCCAGCGCCAGAGGCCGAGTTCGGCAAAGACACCGCCGAGCGCGGGGCCAAAGAGCGTGCCGAGACCCCACATGGCCGATACGGCGCCCGTCGCGCGGGCCCAGTGCTGCTCGGGCAGGGCGGAGCGAATTACCGCGTAGCCAAGGCCAGCAAGGAGGCCGCCACCTAGTCCCTGAACGACGCGGCCCGCGATCAGCAGTTCCATGGTCGGGCTCACGGCGTTGCCGGCGGCCCCAAACGCAAAGGTGAGGAAGCCCAGTATGTAGGCCGCCCTTGGTCCCTTCCAATCGAGAATGCGGCTAACGAACAGCGAGGCGACAATGGCCGCGACGACGAAGGATGTCGTCACCCAAGCATAGTAGTGCTGGCCGCCGATATCGGCGACGATGGAAGGCATCAGCGCGGCCGTGAAATAGAGGTTCATGGCGTAGATCAGCACGCCGCTCGCCAGAACCGTCACGATGGCAAGATGCCGCCCGGTGAGGAGGTCCGACCATGTATCGGCCTGTGATAGGGACGCGTTCGTTCCTTCGGCCGGACCGGCCGATTGCACTGGTTCATTCATGTATCTGCTCCGAAAAGAGGGGAGTGATCAAGCGGTCCTGCGCCGCGCCGAGAGGCTGAGCGCGAGGACTGTGAGGGAGACGAGGAGTACGATGGCAGGGGCCGTCGTGTGGGAGTAGTCGCCATTTGCAAGCGTGGTCAGGGTCGCCGCCGACATCACCACTGCACCGAGCCCGGCGCCGTAGATGCGCGTACCGCTGCCGATCAGCAAAAGTGCGGCGGCAAGTTCGAGCGCCGCGGTGAGATAGTGGAACCAGTCCGGGTAGCCCCAGCGGGCATAGGCGGCCGCATAGTCGGCCGTGATGAAGGCATTTCCATAAGACCCGAACAGGAAGAAGGCGGCCAGCAGCCAAGCCAGGATAGAGGAAAATGACAAGGTCGATTTGGCCATGATACCCCACGCTTTGAAGACGGCCGCACTGGACCTGCGGCGCGTTCCATAATAGATTGAATGTTCATTCTATTAACCAGGTCTTGTCTTGGTCGTCAATATAGATAGAGCGATCATTCTATTTTTATGGGAGGTAGCATGGCACGCAAACTCGTACCCGAGCAGCACGAGGAGAAGCGGCAGCTCATACTCGAGGCTGCCCATCGCTGCTTCCTACGGCATGGCCTGCAGGGAGCCTCGATCTCGATGATCTGTAAAGAGGCGGCGATGAGCCCCGGCCATCTCTACCACTACTTCCCGGGCAAGGAGGCGATCATAGAACAGATGGCCGACGAATACCTATCCGCGCTGCATAAGCACTTCGAGGGGCAGCGGGAGACGCGAGATGTCGCAACCGTGCTTCTTTCCGAAATCTGGAGCATGAATAGCTGGGACGACGCAGCGCACTGCCGCATCCTCTTCGAGCTCCTGGCCGAGGCGGGGCGTAACGAGCGGATACGCAACATCCTCGCCCGCAATTCGGACGGCGTGCGGCGGCTCTTGTCGGATACGCTGACGGCTGGTCAGGCACGCGGCGAGGTCGATGCGAGTCTCAACACCGAACATACCGCCGCTATGCTGATCGCCATAGTCGATGCCGCCCCCATGCTACCCCTGATGCTTCCCGGCATCGACTTCGACGAAAGCCGCAAACTCATTACCACCATGGTTCGGCGCTTTCTCGAACCGAGGCAGTAGCGCAGTGCCGCTGCGCGCACGTCGTGCGCCGCCGTCACTTCGAGCTGAGATCATCGCAAACGCCGCCAACGCCCACCGATGACGAGAGTCCTGTAAAAAGCTCAGACCCGTGGTGTGACGAGGCAAATGCAGGGACATTGGATTCTGGTTTGCCACGCTCGGTGGAACTTCGATCTGCCGAGAAGATTTATGGCTTGGAAGGTTGGAGGCTGTTCTATGAGAAACTACAAAGACATCCCGATCGCAGATTTTGCCGGCCGACTTGAGGCGATGACGCAGGACGAGGTGTTTTCCGTTATGAGCGATCTGGAGGCTGCAAGCGAGGGTGCAGACGGCTCGGAGCGCGAGGAGGTGCTGTCGCGAATTGCCTTGATTGAAGAAGAAATACAAAAGCGCTTTCCTGGTCAGCTGCTTGCGCCATACCGAGAGTGGAAAAAACGCAATCGTTGAATTGGCAGCCTCCGTTGCCGCAACTGCTTTCGGATTTCGCCACGTATCGGCGGGAGCGAAGGGCAGAGAGGCCGCAATCGCAGCCTCTCATCCTCAATGTTGAGTTCACGGCGAGATCCGACCCCCGCGTTCGACCAATCGTAAATTGTGGGATTTCGCGCCACCTTTAGCGGTCACGTCTTGCGGGACGTCACCTCTTCTGTCCGGCCGACCTTGCAACCCACCCGTCCGGTCCTCCAGCGGAGGGGCTGATTCGTCGTCTGTGCAAAGTCGCCACCGATTTGTCGAGTAAGCCTTAATTATTCCATATACAGCGCGCGGTGGCTCCGTGATGACCACCCACCGTATTTTTTCCCCCAAGCACATATTCACCGTTGTCAATGGTGACCGCAACAGAGTCCCCAGGATCGGTCATCTCGCCCCAAACGGCTGCCAAGAAGCATACACCGTCCTCGGTTTTGACACCAAGTTTGAGGGGCAGGTTGCCAGCCTCCCAACTCCCTCCACCATTAGGAAATTCCACTTCGCGCGACCTTCTAAAACAGGGATCCGCGCTTTGCGTCAGGCCAAATTCGGCAGCAAACTCGTCCGCGGGAATAATCCCGTAGTAGTCGATGCCGCCTGTCATGGCTCCCTGTGCGCCCGCAATGATGCCGATAAAAGCTTTGAGGTCATTGGCATAGACAGGGCCTCCGCTCATACCTTCTACGGTCTGGCCGTCGGTTTCGATCATGCCCTTCTTCCGGAATGTCGTCGCCAGCACGCCTTTACGATAGGAAGCGACCCGCTCGGCGTCGCCACCGGGGAAACCTCCTACGAAGATTTCACGGCGAACCATCCAGTCTTCCAGCTTGCAGAATTTCAGATAGTCTTCATATGGACCGGGCTTAGTAAACTGCAGCAGAGCGGCATCTTTGCCCCCATTCGCTTGTGCTTGGAATACGAGCGGATCTCCTTGTCCCGGATTGGCATAGCCTATCGTTCCCTTGCAGGAGTTGTACTTGGTCGGATTAGCAACATGAAGTGCGGTTACAACAAGGCCATTCCGACCGACCAAAACGCCCGTGCCAGCATTCGTTCCACCCGGCCCGCTGCATTCTATGTAAACTATGACCTTCTCAAGTGGCGGGGTTGCCGCTGCTGGGCAAGCCCACATCATAACCGTGGTAAGCACGCTGACGGCAAATCTGCGCATCGAAGACCTCCTCACTGACCAATCCATTCCTGAATTTTTGCTATGCGCTCCGGGGTCAGTCGGACAAAGCCGTTATAGCTTTTCCATGGCTCCTCTGTCCCAAATGGGCCGGTGGTGTGGACGCCAATCAGAGTATCCGGCGATCCGCCGAAGACAACTCCGCTTCCACTTGTTCCACCGTAGGTATCGTTGTCATAGAACGCATTGTAAGATGTTACCGCGAAGATTGAGCCTTCGCTGCGGACTTGGATGCCGCGCGGGTTTACGTCTGAGGCATAGCCTTGGACAAGGGTCTTGTCCGTGCTCCCACCCTCGAGCGGCTGCATGCCGAACCAACCAGTCCGGGCTCCCACATCACAATTAAGTTTCAAAACTCCGAGATCATAATAGCGGCTTTCGGAAGTAGATACTGCCTCGGTCCACCCTGATAGGACACTGAAGGAAAGTCCTTCGCAAAGGCCAAAGGGTGCGGAAAGTACGTTCCGACCTGGTACGACACGAAAGTTTTTGAATGACTTTCCGTTCACCGTCCCGCTGTGCAAACAGTGCGCTGCAGTCAGCACGGCATCCGGCGCGACCATCGACCCTGAGCACAGCTTCTGTCGGCTGGCGTCATCCTGGAATATGATCTGCACTATAGCGCGCGCTGGGAAATCAAGCGTCTGCGTAACTGGCTTGCGGTCATCCCTGCCTCCAAGGATACCATGCGGTGTAAAAAGTTCAGGCTCGACGACCTTATCGCCCATTTCGTACTCGGAGTAGCTTCCTACTGCATTCGCGAGTGCCTGCTTTTCGTCGGCGGGAAGAGTAGGATTGCCGGGTACGCGCTCACCTGTGCCGGCTTTGGGTTCAGCAACAACGTCCGATTCCCGTCCCTGTGCGAGGTTAAAGGTGACGGTCTGTTCCCGGTTTTCGTCAGAAGCAGGCGCGGCCTCCGCCCCCTCTTCATAGCGCCATTGATCAAGGAGTTCGTATTGTGTTTCCTCGTCGATTTCACCGGTTTCCGGCAAGCCGACGGACCTTTGAAAAGCTTTGACTGCGTCGGATCGAACAGCTGTTGAATCTGACGAAGATTCAAAACCTTCCGGCAGATACCCGTTTTCCTGGAGCACGTCGTTTAGGAGTCCGGTTTCATCCGTTTCAACCGCTACATTGATTTCGCCACCCTCGAACATTCCTGCCTTCGCCTTGAAGACTTTCTTCCAGGCGATCGCAAACCACACTTTTGATTCCTTGTAGCCATGGGCGGCTGGGCCATTCACAAGCACGCGAACCCGGTAGAGGTCGTTGTCGTCCGCCGGAATGTTGATCTTGCCTGCCTTCCAATATGCTACGGCGGCCGCCATCCCTTTGTTGGGTTCGCGGACCATGTTTGGGTCTGCGTCGAGCGGCAGCCCAATCTCCCGGCCGCGCCTTTGGAAGTTCCCCAAACCGGTAAGTTGAATATAGCCCGAACCCCGATAGTTCCAGCCGTCGTCCGTGTTCCGCCCACGATTACCAAGCCGATTGCCGTATACCCAGTTGGCGAACTCCCGTGGCTTGCCGGCAAGCTCCCTTGCCTTGTGGTCGGGCAGTACCCTACGGCTGAACACTTGGAGAGCACGCGCATAACTGTAGTTCAGGCTTTCGTCGATGCTTCGCATCCCGCCTGTCTCCGTCATGACCTGCGTTACGAAATGTGCCATGCGCAGCCGGGTATTTACGCCGGCATCCTTGAACGCCGGTTCCGCAGCGATAAAAGCCTGAATGAGTTCGTTCTTCGCCTTCGGTGAAATGAGTTTGATCTCGGCAGCGGTGATCAGTTCATCAGAGAGAGCCGCTCCGGCGATTCCCGCCCACATGATCGCAGCGACAGCTGTAAGCCGCGCAAAAACGGAAAATGAAACTCGCATGACTTTCACCTCACAAAAAAAAGACTTCTCCTTCGGGCGGCATTTGCCGCCTCAACGCGATATCCAGACTTCGAGAACCTTGGGGCGTACAATCCGCACGAACTTCGCAATCACAGGCTTTGATGAGAACTGTGCGCGAGTCAGCGCCTCAGCCAAAGCTTCAGCGGCGTCTCGATCCGCGGAACGCCCATAACGGACTTCATTGAGGCCGGCAGCGTTGCCAAGGCGTTCGGGATCTCCTGCGACGTTCCAGCCGCTGCGGCGAAGATTCGTGACTATATCTTCCACAGCCTCTCGGCTCGCTCCCGCAAATTGCAGGTAGATGGTATTCTCGGATGGTGTAATTCCATAGTGTTCGAGCGGCGCAAGATCCTTTTCCGGGCCAGTTTTCGCGGCTGCCTCGGTCAGCTTCTGCGCAGTCGCTTCATCGAGATCTCCCGTTACTGAAAGTTCATTTGAAAACTGAAAAGTTTTAAGTGCCGAGCGGGTCGCAGGACCAGCTATTCCATCGATGACACCGATTTTATACCCAAGGGTGCCCAGGACCAGTTGAACGGCCCGCACGGTCGCTAATGTCTCCGGGCTCGGGTGCGTGGTCGTGTCGCTAAAGGACGGCCAAGCATTGGGGTCGAACTTGGTGCTTCGGTCGCGCGGGGGGGCCGCTCCGAACCTTATCGGATCAGGAACGATCAGGACCGATCGACCATCGGATGAAAGAAAGGCAAATGCATCTTTTCCCATACCTCCTGCGCCTAACAGGACCGTGGCATCTCTTACTGTCATACCCAAGTCCATCGTTCCCGCGCGCTCAATGCCTGTGCCGATAGTGCGGAATACACGGATTAGGCTGCCGCCCGGTGGGCGAACCAAAATGTACCTAAGAGCGCTGTCCGCGACGAGAATCGGTAGGTCGCCGATTGGGCTCGCACCGTTTTCATCGATCGACACATGACCAAGTACGCGGACCTCTGGAAACGGCTCAGTGTTGACGCCGAGCAGTGTCAAATTTTGTAAAGTGTCAACGACAAGCGCAGGTGAATATAGGTTGGAATATAAGTTGGAAGTGCGCTGCTGCTGCGGCGCAATGGCTGCCAAGGATCGTATCGACGCGAACTGTTTCGCCGGTATCTCGGCAACAAACCTCCCCGTCTCCAGTTCGAGCAATGACACGCTGCCCTCTCTAACCGCGAGCGCAAACTCCATTGAAGCTACAGGAACGACCGCGATAAGCGGACGGTCGAGCGGGAAGGTAATTTTTCCAAACCTATGGAAAATTGTACCCGCATCATTACCAGCCCTATCGTCACTCCAGGAGACAACCGTGCGGCCGCCGCCAACAACGGCAACTTGTTGCGCGTTGGCGGGGACGCGGATACGCTGTGTACGCTTGAATTCCGAGGAACCCGCCGACGCTTCCTCAAACGTGGACAGAGACAGCGCGTTGGTGTCATCGTAATCTGCAGTAACGACTACAATCGACTGGCGGCCCGCCGTATCGATCTGCCCCGCCAACGACACGACCGCGCTGCCAACTAGTAGCTCGCCAGTCACCTCGCCCTTGCCCGCATCGGTGATCACGATCCTATCATTGATCGCAAACGCAAAACGTCCGCGCGTCAGACCGGTCAACGCATGCGCCTCGGCCTCAAGGGGGATCAGCTTCTGCTCGACTGGAACTTCGGTGGGGCCACCAGAAAATGCCTGGGAAGTCATTCCCACGATGAGGAGTAAGCAAAGGCGACACACAGCCCGTGCTCCGTTAAACTGGATTTTAGCGAGGACCCGAAAAGACATTCAGCGCCCCCTCGTCCATTCGATGTTTCTGACAACGCTTGTGTTATTGCTGCTGTAGGAAGGAGACATCTCCTGCCAAACTTCCGTATCGATCGTCGGCTTGACGTACAGGGTGATGCGGCGAATGCCGCAGCCGTTATTTAAACAATCCTTGAGCGTATCCTTCTCCAACAAGGTGATGCCCTGCTCGACAAAGCGGCTGGCGTTGAAACTGCGGGTCGCATCCTCGTCCAGTTGAAGGACAGCGTTAGCGTCAGTCGCCAATTCTAAGGGCTCAATGCCCCCCCCAGGCTCAGACACACCGTAGAACTTTGCGCGGACGCTAATTTCCTTTACGGTCTGGTTGTATGAAGGTGGTTCATCGTAAGAGATCCAAAGCTGCGAAAGCTTTTCGTAGCGCAGGGCCTTGCCGTTGATTTTCTCTTCGACGGGGCGGTAACGCGGCTCTATAGTCCAGGTGAGTTGCGCGGCAACCCGGTCGTACATTTTCCGGACCGTCTCGTTCAGCGAGCACTGTACCGCATCGTCGGGTGCTCCGCCCGCGACGGTTTGTTCTCTGAGACTCTTAGTAAGTAAGCTGAACGTGCCAGGGAACTGCGGACTGATCGGTGTCGCGAGAATAACTGGCCCGCGAATATCGACAATCAGCGACACCATGGCCACCACGTTCCCGTTCTCGTTCAGGATGGGCGAACCTTCCAACCCCTTGCCAACATCAATGTCGGCTGTCTTCTCTGGTCGAAATGCATAAAGGTTTCCGTAATCTGCGGCGTCGTATCCTTCAGCGACTACCGGGACTTTGTCTGGATGCAACAAAGAGTCCGGGCTGTTGGGGTCTCCTTTAGCGAGCAGCGCCGCGTAAGTATTTCCGGGTACGATCCTGCATAGGCTCAGGGTGAATGGCTGCTCGATCGAGAAATCGGGCACAAGCAGACCAATGGCATCGATATCGCCAGATGAACCGCTAACGATGATATTTCGGCTCGATTCTCCTTTTGCCAGCGGCAGGTCCTCGTGCGTGGCCGTCGCAACGATGGACCGGTCCAATGGGCTTGACAGGCGCTCAAGTTCCTCGAATGCCGGACCTTTGCTTCCTGCTGGAAGCCAATCCTTGCCGCCGCCAACAATGCTTCCGGGGGCGACGAGTAAGTTGGAAGAGACAGCGAAAGCCCTTCCCACCCTATCGGGCCTGTTGTTATCCGGCTGAGCCTTCCCATGGACCTTGAGGTGAAAAATGCGGCCAGCCGAGAGCTCTTCGGCCCCTAGGCCCGACTCCTGCGACAATGCGTCGGTGCAAAACGCGCAAGCAACCATAATAGAAAACGACAATCGCCAAACCCTTGTCACAGCAAATGCCCCCGACGAACTGCTGCAAAAAAGTCGAATTCGAAAATGTGCGGATGCGTTTCTGAAGCCGTTCAGCTTCTCTACTGTTGATTTTAATAGCTTGCTCCTACAGGTCAAGCGTTTATTATGACCCATGACGAATTGCGGAAAGCCGATGGCGCCGTACAAAGGCTATCATTAACTTAGCAGAGTTTTTCTTCGTGGTTTGGTGCCGCGACTGTGCGACATGTGATTAAGTTCACCATTTATGATTTATCCTCAAAACAGGTATGTAGAGCTTATATAGTTTTGTTGCTAGGAACAGAGTTGTGTTTGCTGTCCTGCGTTGCAATTTATTCGAAATTGTTCCACTGCTTTTGTGGGCTGGAGGAGCAGTGACTTATTTTTATGGTAGGACGGTATCATCTAGGGACGGGGGAACAGAATGCGATTCATAACTATTAAGAATATCTGCATAATATCTTGCCTTCCGCTTCTTGTTCAGAGCTGTGTAGGAGCAACGACTGTGCGGCGCGCGGAAATTAATACCTACGCAGTGCAGAAAGTTGAGACATTGCAGGATGCGATAAGATACACTGGTGCCTTAGCAGAGTCTTACATGACGCTGTCGGATCAGGCGTCAGCAGCACAAGACGTAGCAGCCTTGAGCGTCATTGCGGCAGCTGGGGTGGCTGCTGGAGGCCTATTGTATAATGCTCACCTTGATCTCATCAAAGGCGCGGGGCTCGCAGCCGGCACTCTCACAGCGACGACTAGTTATTTCAAGCCGGGGGAAACCAGTGCCGCGCTACTAGACGCAACAGAGCAGTTGATTTGCGTACGCAGAGCAGCAGAGCCCTATCAGAGCACTTTCAACCACAATGCGGAAGCGATTGAGATCGTGGCGACGGCAATCCAAAACGTCCGCCTGAACCTTCGCAAGAAACTCAGCCGGAGCTTGCCTGACTATAAAAGCCTTGTTGCTTCTCTCAGGCAGACTTTGGCAGAACAGCCAGCCACAGAGGAAGCATATTTGGATCGCGTGGAAGACCTCAATATATTGCGTACAGCGGTAGCTGTTTGTCTGCTTGCCAGCGGTTAATGAACAGCGTCTGGCTTATCGGTGGTTGCTTGGTCTAGCTGCGAACCACTAGCAAGACACCCTAACCCACCCGTAGCCGCAGCGATTTCCGCCTTCACTAGGTCTTACCGAGGAACGTTGTGCAGGCCGTCCCCGGCACAGTTCAGCGATTTTACTATCTACCTGATAACATCCAACGTAATAGTCGTATGGGTATGGCCCACAGCGAACTTCATTTTGTCCCTCGCAAATCACAAATGTCATCGCTGGCTGGGGTAACACTACCTGCGGCTGTGCGGAAGAGGGTGCATTAGGATCGTAGTTAGTCTCGCATGTCTGAGGCGTCGCTCTTATCAACGCCTGCACTCGAAACATCGGAGTGATCATTAGACGAGTGAATGGTTCGTTCGCGTTCGGTTCGCTTTTCACGAGACCCACTATCCTACCTGAACGATCAAATACAGGTCCGCCGCTCATGCCATTGGAAGCGAGGGCGGTTGTACGATATAAAGAGTTATCTAAAATGCTTGTAACATCACCCTGGACCCGATCAAGCTCGTTTCCTTCTAAGCCTGGCCATCCCGCTGCAACAATACTCTCGAAAACCGAAAGTGATCTACATCCCAATGGAGAAAAAGTATTGACCCCAGCCGACGCCAAATCGGAGCCACTCATTTGCAGAAGGCATGCGTCCGTGGTTTCGCCAGATGAGCAGTCGCTGAGTTCGGCGCGGTACCGTGGGGCATTTGGGCTTCCGAATTGAACGTAAATAAGTTCTCTCGCAGGTTCAAAATCACCGACTACTTGTCGGGCCGTCAGAATAAATCCGTCGCGGCCGATTGCAAACCCCGACCCGTATTTTCGGGCCTGATCTGTTGCTGTAACAACTATCGAAATCCTTGCGACTGCTCGGATCTCATTCTCAGACTGAGCGTGCATCAACGCCGGGAAACCGAACATGCAGATGATGGCGATAAGACAGCGGACCATCGAGCACCAACCTCTCAAAGACCGACTCATTCAAGTTCATTTTTTATTAGAAGCCCAAATATACTCATTAGAACGGCTGTTTGCTGCCGTCTTAGCAAGTATAAGAGTTAGCGCGTCTGTAACGCTATGTATCTCGCCAGCCTCTTCATCACTGATTTGGATTCTAAATTCCTCTTCTGACGCCATCACGAGTTCGACAACGTCGAGTGAATCAATATTCAAGTCGTCTACAAAACGCGTTTCCAGAGTAACTTTATTCTCGTGGATGCCCATATGTTGGCTGACTAATTCGATCAGTCGATGACTAATCTCAGCAAAATTCGTTCGCACATCCTGCACTCGTGAGCCGCGGTTGCCATGAGAGTAGGCGGGTTCAGCCGTTACTGCAGGGGACGGGGTGCTTTTTGCAGGAGTAAGCACGCATAGACGCAATGCGAAGACTGCCCCCGGCGAACGTCGAGCATACTTTTGCATTAATTCCTCATTGAATTACCTCGAACGCTGAGCGGTCAATCGAACCAGCACTGAGTTGATGGCGAGCCGTCGCCGGGCCTAAACAATCGCGCTGCGTGTACGTTTAAATTTACACAATCTGCAACGTTTTACAACTAAATTCTAATTTAGGTAAACGTCTCCCACTCCCATTACACGTGAGGCCGCCGCCTCATCGCGTTCTCTCGCGTACTGCGCGTGATCATCACGGTGCAGTGCGGGACATATCATTCCGTCACGCGCATACGGGCCCGTAGCGAGCGATGCGGGCGTTCTCGGTCGCGTTCAATCGGACTTGCCTTTGCGGTTGCGCTCCTGGAGTAATTTCCCATAGCGACGCCGCATATCGTCGACGGATACGCCCCCATTGATCCAGAGTTTCAATAGGGCCTCCGATATTGTCGATGTCCGGCGTTGGCCAGTGCAATCATTGACTCTGCGCTTTGCCCATCGGAAAAGTATGCAGGGTTAAAGAGGGACCAAATTCATGGCAGACGAAATCAAACCGGTCGACGACGCAGTTGTTGCCGAAACGACCACCCCGATCGAAGTGGCCGCACCGAAGAAGCGCGGTCCGCGGGCGAAGAAGGTTGCTTCGGACGTGGCGTCGGAAGAGACAGATGCCTCGCCGAAGGTCAAGAGAGGTAGGAAGCCCAAGGCAGCGCCGGCTGACCTGAAGGTCGCCGAGCAGTCCAAGGCCGGTTCCAAGACCCGGGCCAAAGGCATTGTCAAGACCACCGCAAAACACTCTGCACCAACATCGCCCGCGAAAGCACCGGTTCCGGTGTTGGACGACATTGCCGATCTTCTTCAGCTCGAAGAAGAGAATGCGCGGCTGCGCAAGGCGCTTAGTGAAAAACTGCGGACGGAGAATGCCGATCTGCGCAAGCGGCTCGGGCTTGCCTGAGACTTCCCTGTAAGGTCGATCGCTTCGGCGATCGGCCTTCGTCATCCCATCTCAAGGACCGGGCCGCAAAGCCCGGGGTGACGAGGCATTATGAAATCACCATGGAAGTTTCTGCGTGATCTGGCGTATCGAGGGACGGCTACCGAGCCTGCAAGCGCGCCCGACATCGAGACCAGAACACCGGAAGAAGTCCCGGCCGCCGCCGTCGAAGCGCCAATAGCCACGATCGATCAGGCCGCTGCGCAGACAGCTGTCGTGGCGAATGAACCGGCAAATGATCGGCCCCTCGACGCACCGTTCGAAACGGTGGGCGGTAACGCGCCCTCGACTGGCCGCGCTGATCAGGCTCAGGCCCGCGTTGAAGAAAATCCGTCCGAAGGCACACCAATCAAGCGGCCAACACGGCGCAAACGATCGATCGCCCGGAATGTTGCGCCGGCCGCGCGTGCCGAGTATGGAACTGCAAACGCCCATGTTCCTGCGCCGCCGATGACCTTTTCTGAAGAGGTTCTGGCCCTGGACGAGGATATTCGACAACTGAGGCGGCAATTGACAGAAAAACTGTCTTTGCAGAACGCCCAACTCAAAAAGATGCTTGAGCGGTTTTGATGCGCCGTGCCTCGCCAACCGCTCATGGCCCTTGGACACCAATGAGACAACAGCAGCGAAAGTTTATCGTCGAATTTAAGTCGCCCCGCCGCCGTTCGGCAGTCCGGCCAGCCTCTATCTGGGGCGATACCGATCTGAAAGCGCTTGCGCGCGAGGCGGAGAGTGATGCACCACACTTGTTTGCAGTCGCCGGCCGACCGGTAGACCTTTCTTCGCAGCAGGCTACCGAAGAACGTGTTGAAGCCACCCCGGTCGATAACGTCTCGTTCGTAGCCGATCTCGCCGCCGCGGCTGAGGTCACCGTGCTGTCGGAACGCGCTGAAGAGGCTTCAAGCCTGCACGTGATTCCAGTAGCGACGATGGCGCCCCAGCCTTTGAAGCGCCCACGGAAAGCGCGTGTGCGTCCGACACGGCAAACAGCCATGGATGCGCCAAAGCAAGTTGCCGTCGACGATCTTGCCGTGCTCGAAGACGAAAACCGCCGGCTGAAAGGGCTTCTGGTGGCACGGCTGCGACAGGAGAATGCGCAGCTTCGAAGGATGCTCGAACGGTTCATCTGATCGGAGCAAAACGCAGGCGGACTTCAGGCCCGTCCAATCTGAGCGAGCTCGTTGCGACGAGGACGACTATTGCAGACCGCGCCCGATCAAGGCAGGACCCGACCATGACGACAATTGAACTGAACGAACAGCAGGCCCACGATGGGGCGAAACTCTTGCAGGCGATCGCGCATCCGAAGAGGCTGTTGCTGCTGACGGTTCTTGCCGATCGGCGTTTGTCGGCGGGCCGGCTCGCCGCCGCGGTCGGCCTGCCGTCGGGATTGGTCTATAAGCACCTCCATACGCTGGTCGAGAGCGGCCTGCTGCGGGTCAGCGCGAAGTCCGCAGGGATGTGCTTCTCCATTGCTTCTCCAGAGATCGCATTCAAACTCACGGAGATTCAGGCCGTGCTGGCGGCACAGATTCCGGGGAACGTTGCCTGACAGACAACGCGGCAGGAATGTCAGTTCTAAAAAATCCACGCACTTCCCGCCGTCTCCCAGGGTCCCGTTGCCCAACGACCGCAGTCACACCGTTCCGACTGGTCCATCGGCGCACATTCGCTCACACCCGCCGACTAGGGCGCGTCGGAGCCTGTATAGCGGGAAGGTTGCCTAGAATCTCGTCATCAAGGCTTTGCGTTCGACTTCTCCATACATCCGGCTGCCCTGCATCCGACAAAGACGCTCTTGCCATTGAGCGACCGAAGCCGCCGCGACGTGAGATCGAGCGATCGCCCGAGGGTTCGGTAAGGGAAGTGAATGCGTGCAAGCTGTCGCTTCGGGGAAGCCGCCATGACTTCGCTATCCATGACGGTCAGTGTCACTCAGTCACTCAATTACTTCGACTTCACCATCTTCGGGATCTTCCTCGAGATCTCTTCAAGTGTCGCCATAGCCCTGTTCACCTGCGAGAGCGTGGACGTCCGCTCAGGAGCATACCTGACGACGAGATACTGTGTGCTTGAGGAGAGCGTCAACAGGTGCGCCAGGGTGCGTTTGCGCAGGACAAGCCCCGCGGCCACCGCTATTTGCGCCCGCTCGCCAAGATTATGTTGGAGGCTCGTGTCGTGACCGAATCCTTTGGTCAGAAGAAGAGCGTCGAAATAAAGCTCGATGGCGTGAAGGGCCAGCAGTCGTTGCGGAAGGTCGGTGCGCTTGGATGAGGTCTCTCCCAGCTTGACGGCGGCGACTCTGTATTGCGCCGCCAGGCTTAGAAGGTCTCGTGCACTTGCTGTTTCGCGCCGGTCCATCCTGATAAACCTTCCCGTCAGGGTGAAACGTCGTGGTCGTTTTCGACCGCGTCTTCAGCCGTCTTGGCGGACACTCTTGAACTTTGCGTCCCCGTGATACGGATCAGGTCCGTCAACACCCTCCGCAGCTCTGGCCAGGGGGCGTCCTCGAGCTTAAGGCGCGGATCATGGGTGACGATCAGGCAGTGAAGCTTTGCGGTGATTTCGATTACAGAGGAGACTGGCGCGATCAACATCACCCGCCCTAGCACCCCGGCCTGTTCTGCGAGTTCCTGTTCGAGAGCGGCGATCGCACTGTAGCCGAGGCGCTGGTCAGCCTCCTTCCACCGCTTCTGTCGCTCGCGTAGTTCGGCTTGTTGGAAACCGACATCCAACTGCGCAATGCGGTGGAGGGCGGCCAATGAGCGGATTGGGACGGCGCCGTCGTCTCCAGCCATTTCCAGTTCGGAAATCGGCAAAGCGCCGGCGGCCGCCAGCATGTCCGAAGCAAGCCTTTTTCGGAGGAGGGCGGCTCGGAGGCAGTGATGATGGTACGCGTACCAGCGCGGCCACAGCTCCCTGACGGGCGTTGGACCGCTTTCTCTACGCCTGTCGAAATCCGCAATGCGCGCGCTCAGAACGCGGGCGGCCAGGGGCAGGAGGTTACGACGATCGATCCCGTTTGGAAGGTTTTTGGGGGCGTCATCGTCCGCGCCTTTAATTCTACGCGTAATTGCAGGCAAAGTTCTGCTAATCTCAGAATCAGCCATGATCCGAGCTCCCTAAAGCTTGAATTGCGGTCAGGCTACGGACGGTGTCGCAAGCACCGTTCGTGGCCGCTTTGACCATCGCAGTGAGTTTGAATCATCCAGAGATTATGTCAAGGTTATAATGTTGACTTCCGATCAGGTCCGAATGGCGCGGGCTGCTTTGAAGTGGGGTGTCCGAGATCTGGCAAGTCGAGCCAATATCACGGCCGCTACGGTTTCCCGGATTGAGGCTGGGCGCCCAGGGTATTCGGCGACGCTGGAGGCGATACGTATTGCCTTCGAAGCCGCGGGCATCGAGTTCATCCCCGAAAACGGGGGCGGGGCTGGCGTCCGGTTTTCTAAGCCCAAACATCCGCCTCTGGGGACAGTATCCGACTAGCTGCAGTGAGCCTATCCTCATTTGCAGTGCGGGCCTCGCAAGGCTGCGAAGTTTTTTCAACGCGAAAGTTCCTCGCATCGCGCGACGGGTGACCTGATCGTACGTGAGCCCGTGTCATCCGCGCACTTCCTGGTCGGCGCGGCGAATCTCTTTCGCGCGGCTTGTGCCGCCACAATTTTCATGAGGTGAGGGGCCGGGAAGCTCCGCCCCCTTCGCCCCTTCAAGCGCCTGCCGCCCAGCTTCCTCCACTCCACTGACATTGCGTTACGTGCAGCAGGGTCCCCGCGCAGCCGCTTGCACCCCAATCCCCCGCTGTTCCGCACGAGCTCGGAAGCAGGAGCGAAGGGCTCCCGCTTCGCGAGTTCAAGGAAAGGGCAAGGACATGGGCAAGGCAAAGGCAACTGAGACCACCACCGCCGTAAGCGACATCTATGAGCGCATCACCGCGCGCATCGTCGAGCAGCTGGAGGCTGGTACGCGGCCCTGGATGCAGCCATGGGGTGCTGGCGGCACTCCGGTGCGCCCCCTGCGGCACAACGGGGTCGCTTATCGCGGCATCAACACGGTTTTGCTCTGGATGACGGCGGCCGAGCGCGGCTATAGCTCGAGCTTCTGGATGACATTTCGG
The DNA here is from genome assembly GCF_044769565.1 of Ensifer sp. NPDC090286. Taxonomy (NCBI): domain Bacteria; kingdom Pseudomonadati; phylum Pseudomonadota; class Alphaproteobacteria; order Hyphomicrobiales; family Rhizobiaceae; genus Ensifer; species Ensifer sp. NPDC090286. The sequence continues at coordinate 169,522 of NZ_JBIVYF010000009.1, forward strand.
CAGGCGCAGGAACTCGGCGGCAGTGTGCGCAAGGGCGAGAAATCCACCCTCGTTGTCTATGCTAACGCGATCGAGCGCAAGGAGACGGACGAAGAAGGGGCGGAAATTGAACGCCGCATCCCGTTCATGAGGGGCTACAATGTGTTCAATGCCGACCAGATCGACGGGCTGCCGCCGCACTACACCGCACCCGACGTCCAGCCGAGCGACGCCGAGAATAAGCAGCGCATCGAAGCCGCCGATCGGTTCTTCGCCAATCTCAGCGCCGACATCCGCCATGGCGGCAACAGAGCGTTCTATCATCCGGTTGGCGACTTCATTCAAGTGCCCGTCTTCGAGGCTTTCGTTTCGGCCGAAGCTCATGCGGCGACCCTTGGGCACGAATGCATCCATTATGCCGGGTTCCGGATTATGCCGCGCCGGTGTCCGAAGGCTAGCAATAACCCCAGCTACCGGCGCGGCCAGTCGGCATAATCAGAGC
>NZ_JBIVYF010000010.1:0-105298 GCF_044769565.1 Ensifer sp. NPDC090286
ATTTACCGCGATGGCGCGGGGTGGAGCAGCCCGGTAGCTCGTCAGGCTCATAACCTGAAGGCCGCAGGTTCAAATCCTGCCCCCGCAACCAAATCAAAACAAAAGCCCGCTCGGAGAAATCCGGCGGGCTTTTGGGCGTTCTAACGGTACCGCGGCAAAAACCCAGATGGGCCATGGCAGCCGCAAGCCGAAGGCGCAAAGCCTGAAGGGAAGTCCAGACAACCGAGCACATCCCGCGCAACGGTTTTCAGCGCTTTCGGACACTCTCGTCGCCGTCGCACCTACCCGAATGTCCGAAAGCGTTTGGGGCAGAGTGGGCGCCCCATCGACAAACGGCGAAGACAGGCAGGTGGCTCTTACGGGCTCGGGTTGCGCGCCTCACTCCGGCGGCTGCAGGCGGTCCTTGGGGACGATCAGGTGGATGATCAGGCCTTCCGGACGCCACTGGCGGAGAATTTCGCCGCCGAACTGCCTTTCGATCGTCAGCTTGGCGAGCTTGGTGCCGAAGCCTTCGGTCTCGGTTCGGGTTACCGGAGGCCCGCCCCGTTCAGTCCATTTCAGCTCCAGGGTCTCGCCGCGATCGATGCATTCGATGTCGAGGGAACCGCTGGCGGTCGACAGGGCGCCGTATTTGGCGGCGTTGGTGGCGAACTCGTGCACGACCAGGGAAAAGCCGGTGATCGCGGCGCGCGGGATGCCAAGATCGCAGCCTCGCGTCGTGACCCGGCGAAGGCCTTGGGGCGTATCGCCGTCATAGGGTGAGAGCAATGTCGAAAGCAGCGCCTGCAGATTGGCGCGGCCTTCGCCTGCACCGTCACGGTCGGGGGTCGGCAAGGTGAGCACGTGCGCGCGCGCAAGCGACCCCAACCGCGCGACGACGGCTGATGCCAGCTCCTCGGCGGATGCGGCGGCCTTGGCGCTCAGCGACACGACGCTGCTCGAAACCATGAACAGGTTCTTTACCCGGTGCGCCATCTCCTGGATCAGCAGATCCTTCTGCTGCTCGGCCTGCCGGCGCTCGCTGATGTCGCGGGCGATCTTGGAAGCGCCGACGACCACGCCGGTATTGTCGCGGATCGGTGAAATCCGCAGCGAGATCGGGATCAGCCCGCCATCCTTGCGCTGTCTGACGGTTTCGAAGTGGTCGACGCGCTGGCCGGCGCGAACCTTTGCCAGGATCTCCAGTTCTTCGCCGAGGCGATCCTCCGGGATCAGCAGCGTGACCGGGCTGCCGACCGCTTCTTCTACCGTATAGCCATAGAGGCGCTCAGCGCCGGCGTTCCAGCTGGTGATGACGCCATTCAGATCCATCGACAGGATCGCGTCTTCGGAGGATTCGACGATCGCCGCCAGTTGTTGGGCGGCGCGTTCCGTCGCGCGGCGGATCGTCAGTTCCTGTTCGGCCGCCTTGAGCAGATGGGCGTTGTCGATGGCGATCGCGGCATGCGCGGCGATCGAGGTCACCGTCGCCTCGGTCTCGGCGGTAAAGACACCCGGCAGATCATGGCCGAAGAAAAGTCCGCCGTGGACATCACCGGACCGTGAGAGCACCGGAACAGCGAGGTAGCTTACCACCGGCAGGTGACCTTTCGGCATGCCGAAATGCGGCGCGGATTTTCCATAACGCGGGTCGGTTCGGATGTCGTCGGAGCGCACGATGCCGCGACCGCGAAAGGTCGGATCGAACACGGCGGTGTTGCGCGGCAACTGGAAATTCTCGAAGGCCGCACGCGGCGCGCCCGAGAGCGTGTAAAGCGTGTAGCGCTCGCCGTCCGGGTCGGTGAGATTGTAGAAGAAGGCGCCAAACTTTGCGCCGGTCAGCTCCGTGGCGGCATCGGTCACGGTCTGCACGATGTGATCGAGATCGAGATTGCCGGCAATTGCCTTGGCTATCCGGTCGACCGCCTGCAGCCGGCGCTCGGCGGCCTTGCGCTGGGAAATGTCGAGGATGCTGACATAGGTGCGCTCGCAGCGCGGGCCCTCGAACGTGACGGTGAAGACCACATGCAGCCGCCGCCCGCGCAACGTCTGAACGACGGCCTCGCTGCCGAAACGCCTCTGACCCTGCCAGAGCGTCACCAACTCTTCGAGGAAGATCGGCGCCGTCTCCGGCAGAAAGACGTTGGAGAGCGACCGCAGCAGCTCGTCCTTTTCGGTGGCCTCGAACAGTTCCACGGTGAAAGGATTGACGTCGACGATACGCACCTGCGCGATCGCTTCGTTCAACCGCTCGGGGTGCGCCTTCAGATAGGCGCGCAGATCCTCGACACCTTCCGAGCGAAGCCGATCCAAGAGATCGCAGACCCCGGAAAAGTCCTGCTCCCAGACTGCGACGCCGGCGTTCTCGAAAATCTCGCGAAACCGCGCCTCGCTCTCGCGATAGGGCTGTTCGGAGGCGTTTGCGCCACTATTGTCGACCAGCATATTGACCGCTCCCACGAACTCGAAGTGGAACCGCATCGGTGATGGCCACACGTTGCGAAAGGCCACCGCTGCTTTGCGGGGCGTTCTGAAAAACTACCGCAAGCGAGCCGAAATGCAACGGTGTCCGAGGGTAAGAAGGCTCTACCAAGCGTCCTCCCTCAGTGCCGGAAACGCAAGACGGACTTGGGATCGGCGACGAGCAGGGCCGCGGCCTCGAGCAGTTGTCGAGGGTTGAACGGCTTTGCCAACAGAGCGGTGTCGGCAAAGCCCGGCGGCAGAGCCTCGCGACCGTAGCCGGATACGAAGACGAAGGGGACCTTCTTGTCGGTCAAGGCTGCGGCGATCGCATCAACCGGCTGGCCGCGCAGATTGGCATCGAGCAGCGCGGCATCCAGCGCCATCTCGTTGATCAGGCGCAACGCGTCGCCGGGTGTCGCTGCGGGCCCGGCGACCTCGGCATCCTCTTCCTCCAGGATCGCGGCGATTTCGAAGGCGATCAGCGCCTCATCCTCAACCACCAAGATGCGCTTTCCCTTGAGCTTGGTCGATGCAACCTGCGCACCGGCCGCCGGCCCTTCCGGCAAGGGTTGCTCCGCATCGGGCTCGGTACTCGGCGGAACATCGGCTTCAAGCGGGAGCCACACCTCCCATCGCATGCCATCGGCCTCGGTCTTCAGGTGGGCGCTTCCGCCGCCTCCCGTCGCGACCTTCTCGATCAGCCGCGTGCCGAAGCCTGGACCAATCGGGGTTTTGAGCGGGGGTCCACCCCGTTCGGTCCAGTTGAGACAAAGGGCATTGCCGGTCACGCTCCAATCGATCGAGACCGATCCCTTGTTCGAGGAAAGCGCGCCGTGTTTTGCTGCGTTAGTCCCAAGTTCATGCAAGACCATTGCCATATGCGTTGCCGTCTGCGCATCGAAACGCACAGGGGGGCCGGAAGTCGTGACCCGGCGCTCGTCGGCAGTGCCCCACAAAAGCTGGTCGCGAATGATGTCGCCGAGGTCAGCGCCCTCCCAGGCGGTTCGGGTCAGAAGCGAGTGCATGCGCGACATCGACTGCAGCCGTCCGCTGAAGCTGGCGGCAAAGTCGGCCGGGGACTTGGCCGAACGCAAGGTATGCTGGGCGATCGCCTGAACCGAAGCGAGCATGTTCTTGACGCGGTGGCTAAGTTCGCTGAGCAGGCGTTGCTGGGTCTCTTCCGCGCGCTTGCGATCGGTAATGTCCCGTGCCGCGCCGAACCACTCGGCGATCTCGCCTTTGCCGTCGAGCATCGGTATCGCGCGCGAATGGGTCCAGCCGACGCCGCCGTCGCGGCGGATGACCCGGTGCTCCATTTCGAAGACGGCCTTGCTGTCGATGGCATCGCTGATGCGAGCGAGCATCAGGGTCTGGTCTTCGGCCGGTATGTACGTTTCGAGCCAGCTGTCGCTCGGCTCGTCGGTGTCGGCGACGAAGTCCTTGCCCTGCAGAAACCGCATCTCGCGCCAGTCAGGACCCATGCGGTAGACGATATCCGAACTCGCGGTGACCAGAGCGCGGAAACGCTCTTCGCTCGCGCGCAGGGTTTCGGCGACCTCGGTGCGATATTGAGAGATCTTCAGGTGCGCCTCGATCCGGGCCAAGAGTTCGCGCGCGCTGAAGGGCTTGATCAAGTAATCGTCAGCACCCGCCTGCATGCCCTCGATCCGGCTTTCCTCGCCGGCGCGCGCGGAAAGAAGAATGATCGGCACGGTGTTTGTGCGCGTATCCGCGCGCAGGCGCCTGAGCAGTTCGATCCCGTCGAAACCTGGCATCATGATGTCCGTGACGATCAGGTTCGGTTTTTGCGACGCGACGGCGGCGAGTGCGTCTTCGCCGTTGCCAACGATCTTGAGGTCGTATTGCGCGCCGAGAAGCCGGCGCAGGTAGTCGCGCATGTCGGCGTTGTCATCGACTATCAGCAGAGTTCGGCGGCCGCCGTTTCGTGTTCGCGCCGGATGTTGCGCCGGTTCGACCTCGGGGAGGCCCGTATCCGAGGACGGATGATCCGGCAGCCATTGCAGTGCCTCCTCGACGAATGGCACGGCGCCGATCGTGGTCGACGAGCGATCTTCGCCATTGCCATGGCCATTGCTATCGCCATTCCGGTGTATTGTGGGGGCGCGGCTGCCTTTGGGGATCGTCACGCGTATGGTCGTGCCTTCGTCGAGGTGACTTTCGGCCGAGACCGTTCCGCCGTGAAGCTTCACCAATTCCTGGACGAAGGCGAGCCCGATGCCTGAGCCCTCCTGACTGCGCCCCCTTGCGCCTTCGACGCGATGGAAGCGCTCGAAAAGCCGGGGCATCTCGTTGGCCGGAATGCCGATGCCGGTATCGCGGACGGTCAGGACGAAATTGTTGCCTTCGGCCGCGAGTTTGACGGCGACGTCGCCCTCGAGGGTGAACTTGAAGGCGTTCGAGAGGAGATTGAGAACGATCTTCTCCCACATCTGGCGATCGACATAGGCCGGTTCCGGCAACGGCGGCGTGTCGACGGTCAGGTTCAGCCCGGCGATTTCCATCGCCGATCGAAAGGCGCTGGCAAGCTCTGCCGTCGCCGTCGCAAGGTTGGTCGGCTCGAAGCGCGCCCGCAGGCGCCCGGCTTCGATGCGCGAGAATTCAAGCAGAGTGTTGACCAGCTTGAGCAGGCGCAGCGAGTTGCGATGGGCAATGAGCAGACGGTCGCGATCGTCGGGGCGCTCTCCGCTGCGGGCCAGCAGGTCCTCAATGTGGCCGAGCATCAGCGTGATCGGCGTGCGGAACTCATGGCTGACATTGGAAAAGAAAACGGTTTTCGCTTTGTCTATTTCCGCTAATGCCTCGGAACGCTTACGCTCGTCCTCATAGGACTGCGCATTGGCGATGGCGCTGGCCATCTGCGCCCGCATGAGATGCAGGAAGTCGTGGTAGTGCTCGTCGAGCTTCAGGCGAGGATTGATGCCGACCACGAGAAAACCGGCGGCATCGCGGGCATTTGCTGCGGGCAGCGGAAGCACGACTGCCGTGTGCGGCAGGCTGGGATGGTTTTTGCTCGCGGAAGGCGGGAAACGGCGTCCGAGATCATCGACAAGGATGGGGTTCAGCTCGGCACCGAAATTCCAGCCTGCGGAACTGTCCTGTTGCGCCAACTCTACCTTTGCCGGGCACAGCGCGTGATCCGGTTCAAGGCCTGCCAATCCGGAAAGCCGTGCTCGTCTCCGGCCGGGCTCCACGAGATAGAGAAGGGCGAAGGGCACGTCTCTTTCGTGCTTCCTGAATGTCTCCGTTGCGATCGCGCAGGCCTCGTCGGGCGTTCGCGCATCGCCCGAGCGGGAAGCGAGATCCCGAAGGACGACGATGCGGCGCTCGCCGATCACCTTCTCGGTAATTTCGGTCACGGTGGCGAGCACGCCGCCAATGCCATTTGCTGCGGTTTCGTCGGGCACCGGGCTGTAGGCGATGGTGAAATGTGTCTCTTCCAGGAAACCGTGCCTGTTGATCTCGAGCTCGATGTCGTCGTTCCAGGTCGCAGGCCCGCCATTGAAAGGCGTGTCGATCAACGGTTTCAGCACATGCCAGATCTCGCTCCAGCATTCGCTGACCGGTTTGCCGAGCGCCCAGGGGTGTTTTGCGCCGAGCACCGGGCGATAAGCCTCGTTGTAGATTGAGACATAGTGCGGTCCCCACCACAACAGGAGCGGAAACCGGTTGCGCAGAAGGAAGGGGATCATGATCTTGAGCGTCGGCGACCAATTTTCCGTCGGCCCGAGCGAGGTCTGCGACCAGTCAAAGTCGTCGATCAGCGACTGCATCTCGTCGTGTGACGCGGGCCACGCCGTTTCCTTGGCTGCGACTGCGCTGTCGGACGTGTTTTCGGCGTCTGACATGGCGTTGATCCCCGATAGATGACGCTCAAGCAACGTAAACGCTCGGTTTCGGTAACGGTTCCCTAGCGACGAGCCGTACGATGTCGGGACGTTTTTTCGGGGAGGAGGGGGATGGAGATGGAGCGAAAGCATGACCGCCCTTGCGGAGAGCGGCCATGCGCGATGCGGGTGGTGCAAAACTAGCCGTTCAGCATCGTGCCGTCGTGCGGTTCGGCGGGTTTCGTCGCCAGCCAGAAGAGCAGGGTCAAGAGGCTGAGCGCTGCGCCCATCAGGCAGACGCCCTGCCATCCGCCATAGGCATAGGCGACGGTTGAAAGGGACGATCCGAGCCCGCTGCCGAGCGAATAGAACAGCATATAGGCGGCGGTCAGCCGGTTCTGGGCTTCCGGTCGCACGCGATAGATCAGAGCCTGGTTCGTCACGTGCACGGCCTGAAGCCCGAAGTCGAGGATGAGGACGCCGGCAACGAGCCACAGGAGCGAATGGTCAAGCAGCGAGATCGGCAGCCACGCGGCGAGCATCAGCGCGAGCGATATCCCCGTCGTCCTCTGTCCAAATCCGAGATCGGCCCAGTGTCCGGCTCGTGAGGCGGCGAGCGCTCCGGCAATCCCTGCCAGCCCAAAGAGGCCGACCTCAGTATGCGACAGCGAGAAGGGCGGCACGCTCAGCGGCAGGACAAGCGGGGTGAGCAGCGTCGTCACGTTGGCGAAGATCAACATCGCGATGATGCCGCGGACGCGCAGAACCGGCTCCTGGGCAATCAGCGTGAAGGTGGAGGAGACGAGGCGGAGATAGCTAAGCTTGCTCGTTTCCCGTTGTTGATGCGGCAGCAGCTTGTACAGCAGCAGCGCGATCAAGAGCGTAAGCGCGGCAGATACAAAATAGACCGCCCGCCAGCCGGCCAGATCGGTCAGCAATCCCGCGACGGCGCGAGCCGACAAAATGCCGATGACGATGCCGCTGGTGACAAATCCGACCACCCGGCCCCGTTCCGAAGAGTGGGAGAGACTGGCCGCATAGGCGACCAGCGCCTGCGTGAGCACGGCGAGCATGCCAACTGCGGCAATGGAAACCATTAGCATTTCGACAGTCGCCGAAAGAGCGACGAAGCCGAGGGCCGCGACCGACAGCAGCGACTGAAAGATGATGATCTTGCGGCGATCGAAAAGGTCTCCGAGAGGAAGAAGCAGGATCAGCCCGAGCGCGTAGCCAAGTTGGGTCGCGCCGACGATCAGGCCGGCGCGGGTTTCCGACAGATCGAGATCGGCAGCCATGACGTCGAGCAAAGGGTGAGCGAAATAGGCATTGGCGACGGCGAGGCCGGCGGCGAAGGCAAAGAGTGTCATCATCGGACGCGTCAGCCGCGATGCCGGGCGGGCACCGCCGACCGGGCAGGGGACATCGTTTGCAGCGCCGGCCGGCGCCGCAGCAATTTTACCATCCATTGGACGTGTTCCTTGTTTTGGTTTAATAATGAAACCAAGAAATGGATATCATTTTGGTTTCATAATGCAACCAAAATTCGAAATGGAGATCATGCATGGTGGCCCGCAGACGGCTGAAGGAAGACTATTGCCCGAGCGCGCGATCGCTGGATGCGATCGGCGACTGGTGGTCGCTGCTGATCGTGCGCGATGCGTTCGATGACGTCCGCCGCTTCAGCGACTTTCAAAAGAGCCTCGGCATTGCCAAGAACATCCTGACCGACCGCCTGAAAACGCTCGTCGAGCGCGGCATTCTCGAAACGGTTCCGGCCGGTGAGGCGAAGGCCCGGGTCGAGTACCAGTTGACGGCGATGGGCCGCGACCTCTTTCCGGTCATGGTCGCCTTGCGGCAGTTCGGTGAAAAGCATCTGTTTCAGCCGGGCGAGGAGCATTCCCAATTGGTCGAGAAGGAAACGGGCCTGCCGGTTAAGCTCGATATCCGCACGCAGGATGGCAAGCCGATCGATGCGGCAGGAACGGTGCTGATCAAGGTTCCCGAGGCGTGACGTCGCTTCAGGCCGGTTCGCGCGCCCGATGCAATGAACCGTTCTACCTTTAGACGAATATTCAGCTTTCTCTGCTAGTCTGCCCGAGTCTTTCCGCAGTTCGGGAAATGGGCGATGGGCGTTGTGACGCTAGACCAGGTAGAAGGCCAGATCGCGCGGGGCTTTCGCTATCTGCATTTTTCGCCGGAGATTGAAGAACTCTTCCGCAAGGACTATGCGGCAGAGCGCGTGCGGCTCGCCGCAATCTGGGGCGTGATCGGCATCTTCATCTACGATCTCGTCTATTTCGGCGACCACACGATGTTGCCGGATGTCTTCGCCGGGTTGTTCACCGTTCGCTTCCTGGTGTTCACGCCCTTCGTCATTGCCTGCATCCTGGCGGTGCGCCGCTGGCCGGACGCCCGCCTTTACGACGTCCTGGCGATGGCGATCGCGGTGCTCGGCGTCACCTTGCCGATGGCGGTGGCCACGCAGAGCACCAGTCCCTACCTTTTCGTCTACCAGAACGGCAATTCCGCCGCCTTCCTATTCTTCGTCATCGCGCTCCGGCCGCGGTTCTTGGCCGTCGTTTCGGGGCTTGCGCTGATGTGCGCGTCGCATTTCACCACGACGCATCTGACCGGCGCTTTCGACGACGTAACCTATTCCGGCATCATCACCTTCTATCTGACGCTGTCGATCTTTCTGGCGGTGAGCGCCTATTTCCTGGAGCAGAAGGACCGGCAGAATTTTCTCAACCAGCTGAGAGGCAGCCTCCTTTGCCAGCAACTCGAACGCAACGCTGAACGGGATGAACTGACGGGTCTGTTGAACCGCCGGTCGCTGGCGCGGATCGGCGGCATGCTTTGGAACGAAGCACCGGGCAACACTGCAATTTCGGCGATCTTGCTCGACATCGACCACTTCAAGCGGTTCAACGACGTTCACGGCCATATCGAAGGCGATGCCTGTATCCGCGCTGTTTCACAGTGCATCCGCTCCACGGTCGACGAGGCTGCCTTCGTCTTCCGTTTTGGCGGGGAAGAGATACTGGTGCTGGCGCCCGGACGGGAGCCGCTGCAGGCTTTGGCGATGGCGGAGCGGATCAGGACGGCGATCGAAGGGCTGCGCCTACCGCATCGCGGATTGACCGATGGCTGCGTGACCGCGAGCCTCGGGGCAGCGACCGCGATCGCCGTGGATACCACGCTCGAGCGGCTGCTGCAGAAGGCAGATGACGCGCTTTACGAAGCCAAGCGCATGGGCAGGAATACGGTCGTTCTGGCCAAGGAGGCCGAGCCAGACGCGCAGGTTGCCTAAGCGGCAGTCGAGCCGGGAAAGGTGCGGCCTCCCGGCCTCCAAATCAGCGACAGGTCCGGGCATGCCCTGCCATCAACGGGGCACGGCGATGACACGATCGGCCGAGGGGTGGGGGAGGATGTCCATCTGCACCCCGTAGATGCGTTCGAGGGTCGTCTTTTCCATGATCTGGTTTGGCCGGCCGCTGGCGACGAGCCGGCCGGAATGGAGCGCAACGATCTCGTCGCAGAAGCGGCTCGCCATGTTGATGTCGTGCAGCACGAGAATGACAGTCAGGCCGCTGGCGCGTGACAGGGTGCGAACGAGTGAAAGCACCTCGATCTGGTGGGCGACGTCGAGAGCGGCCGTTGGCTCGTCGAGCAGCAGGCATGCCGCGTTCTGCGCCAACAGCATCGCGAGCCAGGCGCGCTGGCGTTCGCCGCCGGAAAGCGTGTCCACCAGCCGGTCGGCAAGCGGCAGCATATGCGTGCGCTCCAGCGCCCGCTCGACGCTCTCACGGTCGTCACGTCCGAACCGGCCGAGCGCGCCGTGCCACGGGTAGCGGCCCATCGCCGTCAGTTCCCGAACCGTCATGGCCGGAGCGGCGGGGATCTGCTGCGGCAGATAGCCGACCCGGCGGGCAAACTCGCGGGTCGGCCAGGCGTCGAGCGGTCTTCCATCGAACGCGATTGCGCCGGATGACGGCGCTTGTTGTCGGGCCAGCATCTTCAGAAGGGTCGACTTTCCCGAGCCGTTGTGGCCAACGAGCGCCAGCATTTCGCCCTTGGCGATTTCCAGCTTCGTCGGGTGCAATAGCACGCGATCGCCGACGGAAAAGCTGGCGTCGCGCACCGCAAAGTGTGGTTTTGCGTCCGTCATCGGGGCTCCTGCAATGTCTGCCGACGGACCGGGATCGGGCCGCGTTTCGATTTGATCGGATAGGCTGTTCAAGGCCGGTTTCATTGGGCGCGACCTCGCCAGATCAGCCAAAGGAAGATCGGTCCGCCCAAAAGCGCCGAGATCAGTCCCGGTGCCATTGGCCATGGCCAGGCGAGGTTGCGGCCGATCCAGTCCGCTCCGACCAGGAAGGCGGCGCCGGTTAGGGCGCAGGCCACGACGAGATCGCGTTCGCGGCGGAACCCGGCCTGGGCGACGAGATGGGGAACCATGAGCCCGATAAAGCTGACCGGCCCGACGATCATCGTTCCGGCGGCAATGGCGATGGCGGCGGCGAAGAACAGGGTGGTCCTCGCTACGCGGTCGGGAATGCCGATCGCTGTTACCGCCGTATCACCGAGCGGCAGCGCCGCGAGCCAGCGGCCAAGAACGAGCGCCGCAGCCGTTGCGGCAAGGGCGACGACGCAGACCATGACCGCATCGGTAAGGCGAACGGCGCCGATCGATCCGGAGAACCAGCTGAGAAGCGCCGCACCGTTCGGGCCGCCGCTTGCAAGGAACAGGACCAGCAGCGCATGAACCATGCTGCCGAGGCCGACGCCGACGAGCAGCGTTCGTTCCGGCTGGAAAGAGGCGCGCCGCGCCAGCGTCGCGACGAGCGCGAGCACCGCGGCGGCGCCGATCGCCGAGACCGCAAGCTTGGACCAGACCGCGCCCGCCGGCACGATCATGAAGGCGATGATCAGTCCAAGGCCGGCACCATGGCCAACGCCGAGAAGATCGGGGCTGGCGAGCGGATTGCGCAAGGCGCGCTGCAGAAGCAGACCCGCAACGGCGAGGCACGTGCCGGCGCCCGCGGCGCCGAGCAGGCGAGGGAGCCGCCAGTGCCACGGCACGGCCGGATCTGAAGGCGAGAGTATCTGCCACCCGTGATCGCTGACGCCGGCCAGGACCGAGAGCGTCGAGGCCAGAAGCAGGATGACGAGAAGCAACGCCAGGCCGAGCACGGGCTGGCGCAGCCGGCGCGCGGAAAGCGGCGTCCGGTCCGTCCGCGGGCGCTCCGCCTGCTGCCTGGTAACGGCGAGGAACGCGAGCAGCGGACCGGTGAAGAGGCCGGCGGCCGCACCGGCAGGAATGTCGCCGGCATAGGGCGCGAGCAGAGCGAGTGTCTGGTCGATGAACAGCAGCAGGATCGCGCCGACGAAAGCGGCCGGGAGCGGATTGTGGGACCGTCGCGGCCACAGACGCCGCGCCAGTGCGGGTGCCGCAAGTCCGATGAAGCCGATGATGCCGATTTCGGCGGTCACGATCGCTGCCAGCGCGGATGCGAGCCCGAGCAGCGACACTTTGACGACGGCCGGCGACAGCCCAAGGCTGCGGGCCGGTCCGTCGCCAAGCGAGAGCAGCCGCAAAGGGCGCAGAAGCAGAAGCATGACCAGTCCGACCGCGCCGACCTGAGCCGTCAGCCTTGCCATCGATTGCCAGCCGCTCTGCTGCAGGGATCCCGCCTGCCAGGTCAACAGGTCGCTCAGGAAGTCATGATGGAAGAGGACGAGCAGGCCGTAGATGGCGTTGCAATAAAGACTGATCACGACGCCGGTCAGGACGAAGGCGGGCGCGGAGGCGCCGCGGCCGGCGGCTGCAAGGGCAACGATGGCGAAGACGGCAATGCCGCCGGCAAGGGCAACCAGCTCGTAGCCGTTGATCCAAAGTGCCGGTGCATAGAGCAGCGATGCGGCAAGCGCGAGCTGCGCGCCCGACGTCACGCCAAGCAGGCCGGGCTCGGCGAGCGGATTGCGCAACACCGTCTGGAACACCGAGCCGGCAAAACCAAGCGCCAAGCCGGCGACAAGAGCGAGCAGGATCCGTGGGAACAAGCTCAGATAGGCGACCGCCTGGTGGGGGTCGGCAAGATCGGGGGACAGCAGCGGTTGAAGCCAGCCGGACGAACCGGCCGCGGCCTGCAGATTGGCAAGAGCGAGCCCGAACGCGGTAATTGTGAGCGCGGCGATGCCGACACTGGCGCCGCTGAAGGCGGCGCGCACCGGAGACAGAGACGCATCCGTCATGCCGGCAACCCCTCAAGTGCCGGAACCAGCGTTTCGGCGAAGTGGGTCACCGAGGGCAACCCACCGAAGGGGTGAAACTGCGGTATGGTGACGCTTCGCGCGGCGCGGATGGGCTCCAGCCGTTGCCAAAGCGCGCTTCGCGCCAGCGATCGGGCCGTGCGCACTTTGAGCGTCGGAATCTCGACCTGAACGAAGGTCGCGCCATCAAGCGGCATCAGGGCGTCGAGACCCACCTGCGCCAGGCCATTGGCGTTGACCGGACCGGTCCAGGCGTTCGTAAGTCCCAGTTTCTTCAAGACCGCATCCGGCAGGCTGCCCTCGCCATAGACCATCGTTCGTCTTCCATTCTGGTCCGGCAGCAGTACGAGCATCGGCCGGCGCGTGTCGCGCAATTGCTGACGCTGGACCGCAAGCCGCGCCTCGACGTCAAGCAGGTACGCATCGACATCGGCCTGCGGCACGCCGGCGACCCGGGCGGCATGGGTCATGATCGCGACCGCAAGTTCGAAGCGCTTGCCCTTTTCGGCCCTGTCGGGAACCTGTTCCACCGGCGCGATCTCGCCGATCGCCGGCGTCATGGTCAGGCTCGAACTGTTCGCGAGGATCGCATCGGGGGCGATTGCGGCGAGGCGCTCGAGATTGATCTCCCAGAACGGGCCGATGTCCGCGACGCTTTCCGGCAAGGTAACCGGCATGCGTTGCCGGAAGTATTGCGTATCCGAAACGGCAACCGGCGTCGCGCCCAGCGCCACCAGCGCTTCCGCCGCCGCCCAGTCGATTGCCGCGATGCGTCTGGCACGGCTGCTGGCCGCCGCCCGGAAGGGGGCGGCGACGGCAGCAAGCGCGAACGGTGTTGCGGCGAGAAGGCGACGACGGGTGAGCATATCGGTTCGCGTCCTAGAAGCCGATCTTCAACCGGCCGATGACGCTGCGCCGGTCGCCTTCGTAGCAGGAGTAGGCGGGGTTGCAGGTCGTGTAGTACTTCTTGTCGAAGACGTTGGTGGCGTTGAGGGAGACGGTGGCGTTTTCGGTCACCTTGTAGCTTGCGCCAAGGTCGAAGACCGTACGTCCGCCGACTTCAAGCGTGTTGGTGTTGTTGCCGAAGCTCGATCCGACGAAACGCGCACCGCCGCCGAGCGAAAGCCCTTCGAGCGTGCCGCCGGTGACCGTGTAGTTGAGCCAGGCGGATGCCTGATGCTCGGGCACAAGCGCCGGCCGGTTGCCGATATTGCCGCTGTTGTCCTTGGTGATTTCAGCATCCGTCCAGGTGTAGGAGCCGGTGAAATCCCAGCCGCTGCCGAGGCTGAACTTGCCTTCGAGCTCAAGACCGCGCGACTGCACTTCGCCGGTCGCAACGCTGAACCCGGCGTTGCCGGGCCGTGTGTCCGGGGTCAGAACGTTGGACTTCACGATGTCGAAATAGGCGAGCGTGAACAGGCCGTCGAACGAGGTCGGCTCGTATTTGACGCCCACTTCCCATTGCCGGCCTTCAGAGGGATCGAAGGTGTCGCCGTCAGCCGACACGCCCGAGTTCGGCACGAAGGATTGCGAGAAGCTGACATAGGAAGCCACGCCCCAATCGGTCAGATAGGTGAGGCCGGCGCGCCCCGAGAAATGTCCGACGTCAATTTCCGTCTTGGTCCCGCGCAGCCGGTTGGTGTTGTCGAGATCCAGCCAGTCGTAGCGCCCTCCGAGGGTGGCGATCAGGCTGTCGGTCAAGCTGATCTGGTCCTGCGCGTAGACGCCGATCTGCTGGTAGCGCTCCTTGTAGCTTTGAAGCGGCGTCCCTGGCGGGGTGACGGGCAGGCCATAAACCGGATTGAACGGGTTCAAGGACGGCGCCGGCCCGGTATAGTGCCGCACGTCGGAACGCGACCAGGCGTAGTCGAGACCGAGCAGCAGGTCATGGGCGATCGAACCCGTGTCGAACTCGGCCTGCGCCTGGTTGTCGATCGCCAGACCATCGAAGCTCTCGTCGAAACGGCGAGCCACCCGGTTGAGGCCGGCCGGGCCCGAGCCGGAGATCAGGAGGTTGTCGAGCAGGAAGTTGACGTGGCCGTAGCGCACGTTCTGCCGCACCGTCCAGGTCTCGTTCAGCCGGTGCTCGAATTCGTAGCCGATCGTCTTCTGGATCTGCTCGCTTCTGTTGAAGCTCGGATCGCCGATGAGCACGCCCGTCGGGGTAAAGCTGATCGCGCTGCCGCCGCTCTTGTCCTGGAGCAGATCGCCGCTGATCGTCAGCGACGTCTCGGCATCGGGCGCGAAGGTCAGCGAGGGTGCCAGCAACAGGCGATCGTCGCCGATATCGGCGCCGTTGCCGTAGGTAAATTGCGTGTCGCTGTTGCGGGCCACGCCGATCACCCGGTAGAGCAGCGCCGGATCCTCGCCGATCGGCCCCGACAGGTCGAAGGCGCCCTGCATGCGGCTGAAGCTGCCGTATTCGACCTCAACCTCGTTGCGGCGGTCCGTGGTCGGCTTCTTCGAGACGCGGTTGACGATGCCGCCTGCGTCGCTCTGCCCATAGAGCGAAGAGGAGGGGCCGCGCAGGACCTCGACGGTCTCAAGCTGGTAGGGGTCCGTGCGGAAGAAGGTGTAGCCGCTCGAAAGCTGGCGCAGGCCGTCCCTGTAGGAACTGGTCGACTGGGCGTTGAAGCCGCGCATCATGATCCAGTCGTAACCCTTCGGATCCGGTCCGTAGGTCTCGATCGTCACGCCCGGAACGTAGCGGAGAATTTCAGTGACGGATTGCGCGTTCTGAGCTTCGATCTGCTTGCGGCCGACCACGGAGATCGACTGTGGGATCTCGATCAACGGCGCGTCGGTCTTGGTTCCCGTGCTGCTATCGGCAACGACATAGCTGTTTTCGCTGGCCTCGCCGGTTGCGACGATGGCCTGCAGCTTGGTTGCGCCATTGGCGTCGACTTCCGCGCTTGCGGGGGCTGCCGGATCGGAGATCGTTACCGATTTCGGGCCGGTGAAACGATAGGTGAGCCCGGTGCCGGCGAGGATCCGGGCGAGCGCCGCGTCTGCGGACAGGGCGCCATTTGCGCCACTCGACGTTCTGCCCTTGGTGATCGCGGCGCTGTAGAGCACCTGGACGCCGCTGGTCGCGCCGAAGCGCGAAAGTGCAGTATCCAGAGACCCGCTGGCGATGGCGTAGGACTGGTTCGGTTGCTGCGCTGCTGCCGGCGTGCCGGCCACTACGCCTGCCAGCGCCAGGAATGCCGTCGTCGCCAGCATCCTCTTGATTGCAGCCTTCGCCGTGCGCTGCGGCCGATTTCCGTTCATCATGTCCCCGAACCCTGTCTCAGATCGGCATGCCAATCGCGTGCCTTCGATGACAAGAACGACTCCGCGTCGCGGGACCGAAATGATTCTCCGAATTTTTTTAAGCGCGGCTGTGGCGCTGAGGTTCAGTAGAGGAGCACGACCCCGCCGCCGACCCGGCTGGCGGAGAGCTGCAGCGACGCTTCCAGATGGGCGATGATCTCATCCGGCCGATCGAGGTGAAAGACGCCGGAGACCCGGCGTGCGCCGAGACGGTTGCTGGCAATGACGACCCGCCCCTTGCGGTGGCGATTGATGTCGAGCACGACGTCGTCGAGCGACCGGTCGCGGAAGACGAGAAGCCCGCGCCTCCAGGCCGCCATCTCGTCGGGGCTGCCGGGGGAGATGGCGCCGAGGCCTTGCCCCGAGTAAAGAATGCTGTCGCCGGCCGAGAGCCGGGCCTCGCTGATACACTGCACCTGAACCGTGCCTTCAAGACATTCCACTTCGACGTCGCCGGCACCGTGGCGAACGGCGAAGGTGGTTCCGAGCGCAACCGTCCGGCCCTGCGCCGCCTCGACTGCGAAGGGGCGGGACGGGTCGTGTGCGACCGCAAAAAGGGCTGCGCCCTCGTGCAGGGTGACCGAGCGGGCATTGGCTGAATACGTGACGGAAAGGCTTGATCCTCCGTCGAGATCGACCGTGGACCCATCGTCGAGCGTGACCTGCCGCTGCTGCCCCCTTGCGGTGGCGTAGTCGGCGAGGGCGGCGTTGAGCGATGGAAGCAGGCCAAGATAGGAGGCGAACGAGGCCCCTGCGGCCAGCGAAGCACCTGCCGCCGCGCCCCCGAGAAAGCGACGACGGGAGAGCATGGGGCGCGATCGGGCCGCGCCGGCCTTAAGCGCCGGGCCGGTGATCTTCCAAAGGCGCACAGCCTCGCGATAGGCGTCCTCGTGAGCCGGCCCCACGGCACGCCATTCCGCCAGGCGCGCGGCATCGTCCTCGGTCGCGGTGCCGGACGTGATGCGAACGACCCACGCGATCGCCTCGCGCTTCAGTCTTTCCGCTTCTTGCGAATCCTCAATATGCATGGATCAGGGTTCCGGTGACGCCGACGTATAGGACAATAAACGATTGGTGACGTCCGAGGCCGAAATTCACCGTCTATTTTTGTCGGTAGCCGGGCCGATTTCGCTCAACCTGCGGGAGCAGTATTCGATTGCCGCGCGAATTTCCAGTTCCACCGTACGCGTGGAAACGCCATGTGCTTCGGCGATTTCGCGATGCGGCTTTTCCTCGACGCGGGCAGCAATCAGGATTGCCCGGCGGCGTTCCGGCAGTTCCGCAAGGATCTCGGTCAGGCGCAAAAGTTCGCTTCGCGCGTTAAGCGCCTGCTCGGGACCGGGCTTCTCGTCGGGCAACGCCAGCAGATCCTCGATTTCCAGCGAGGTCAGTCGCCGCCGTGTGGAAGCGCGGCTGTGGTCGATGGCGAGATTGCGCACGATGCGACGCAGATAGGGAACGGGTGCCTTCAGCGCGGCGGCGCCATTGCGCGAAAAGCGGATCCAGGCTTCCTGGGCCAGGTCTTCGCCATCCTCCGCCGAACCGGCGCGCGACGACAGATAGCGTGAAAGGCCCGCACGCTCGCGCATGAAGATCAAAGCCAGCTTGTCGTCACGGCTTTTCATCGGATTGAAGTCGCCCCTGCCATCCCCGCACCGGTGCCGGCGCGGGGAATGGGATAGCGGGCCACAGACCGGAGCGCAATAGTGGAGTTTAAATCTCATGTTATAGACGCGTGCGGCGATGGGGATTGCGGCGCGCGGCTATCTGACGTAAATATTGCCCGTCGCGAAAAGCGACCGCTTCCCTTGATCCGCTCAGTGGCGGAGTAAACAGGTGGACGAATTGGCGTCCAGGCGGTCGAGTACATGCCATCCCTGCCTATTTCGGCGCGGATCGGCCAGCGTCTCCCAGAACCAGATATCTGACATTTCGTCAGCCCCTGCTCGCGAGCCATTGGCGCCTGGCGGTGCCGCACGCTCGCGTCTACCGGAGCGTGCCATGACCACACCCCTTACCATGAAGAAACCACTTATCGTCATTTTTGCTGCCATTGTCCTCGATGCCGTCGGCATCGGGCTGATCTTCCCCATTCTGCCGTCGCTGCTGAAGGAGGTCACACAGACGGGCGACGTCGCGCCGCTCATCGGCACCATGACAGCCCTCTATGCAGTAATGCAGTTCGTGTTTGCACCGGTGCTCGGTGCACTCAGCGACCGCATCGGCCGCCGGCCCGTCTTGCTGCTTTCCCTTGGGGGTGCCGCCGTCAACTACCTGTTTCTGGCTTTCGCCTCCAACCTCTGGATGCTTTTTGCAGGTCGCGCGATCGCCGGCCTGACGAGCGCCAACCTGGCGGTGGCGACGGCCTATATCACCGATATCTCGCCGGAAGACAAACGCGCCCGCCGCTTCGGCCTGTTCAATGCCATGTTCGGAATCGGCTTTATCGTCGGCCCGGTGCTGGGCGGCATCCTTGGCGACCATGGCTTGCGGCTGCCCTTCATTGCAGCCGCCGTTCTCAACGCCTGCAATCTGCTGCTGGCGCTCTTCGTCCTGCCGGAATCGCGCATTCCCAGCCGGGAGAGGATCGATCTGGCCGCGCTCAATCCGCTCCGTCCGCTCGGCTGGGCTTTTTCCACCAAGGGCCTGATGCCGATCGTCGTTCTGTTCATCGCCTTGAGCGCGACAGGCGAGGCCTACAGCACCTGCTGGGCCCTGTGGGGCAGCGATGCCTTTCAATGGAACGGGCTGTGGATCGGCCTTTCGCTTGGCGCCTTCGGGGTCTGCCAGGCCCTCGCCCAGGCTTTCCTGCCCGGCCCGGCGGTGAAACGGCTCGGCGAACGCGCAACAATCCTGACAGGCGTTGCCGGCGCGTGCGTCGGCTTGATCGTCATGGCATTTGCGACGGAAGGCTGGATGATCTTCGCCGTCATGCCGATCTTCGTGCTCGGCGGCATCGGCGCGCCGGCCTTGCAGTCCCTTGCGACCCGACAGGTCGATGAGACCCAGCAAGGCCAGTTTCAGGGGGTGCTGGCGTCGGCGGTGAGCCTGGCGTCGATCGCCAGCCCGCTCGCTTTCTCAAGCTTCTATTTCGTCTTCCGGCAGGAATGGCCAGGCGCCATCTGGCTGTCGGTCGTCGCCCTCTATCTGGTGGCCGTACCGCTCGTTCTGTCGTTACGATTTGGGCGGCCCGCCGAGGGCTAGGGCGGCATCAGGCCGCTGGTCGCGCGCTGCCGGCGGCTGCCTGCAGCCAGCCCGAAAGGTCCTGCTTCAGAAGCGCGCCGAGCCTTTCGGTTTCCGGCGCGTAGAATTCGACCAGCCGGTTGCGCAGGTCCGTCGGCAACGGCACATAGTCGAGTTCGCGGGCGACCATCGAGCGCAGGCCCTTCATGATGGGATTGCTGCGGAACGGTGCCGCGATCGGCTTTAGCGGCTGAAGAAGTCGGCGCAGCTTCGGCGGCACGACAGGCACAGTCTTGTCCTTGACCTTGTTGATGACCGGATGCAGCGGCGAGGACAGCTGCAGAAAGTCTCTGACCGCGTCGAGATGCGCCTGCGGGTTCTGGCGCATATGCTCGTAAAGCAGAACCTGCAGGTTTTCGGCCGGAAACAGATCGAGATAGGCTTCCAGCTGACGGCAATAGAGGCCACCGACTAGGAAACGTCCGCCCTTTGCCTGGCGTGGATCGAGATACCGGGTGATGTCGGTGCCGACTTCCCCGCGGCGATAGAGCATGCAGTAGTCGGAATAGGCGCGGTCGACGGGATTGCGCAGCTGCGCGATCAGCCGTGCCCGCGGCAGCGCCTTCTTGATGCGGGCCGCCGCTTCCGGCTCGTCGAGATAGGAGTTGGATTTCTCGCCGACGACGGTCTGCTCAGGCTTGGGCTCGAATTGCTCCAGATACCAGGCGTCGCCCTTGTCGAAGTTTCGGCTGAAGAAGTGCAGCTCGGGATCCGGCATATAGACGGAAGGGTTCTGCTGCAGCGACTGCTGTAGCCAGGTGGTCGCGCTCTTGGCAGCGCCGATGATCAGGAAATCGATATCCGAGAGCTGCATGTCGTTCTCTTTCTTTCCGCTGTCGGTGGGCTCAGTGGGCGGCGTGTGCCGAGATGTCGGAGGGCCGTTTTCCGAGAATTCGCTGATAAATGCTGACGATGCCGTCCACATGGGGCTTGATGCCATAGGCAGCGAGCGTCGAGGTGCGCGCCGTGTCGCTGATGCGTTGCCACTCGCCTCTGTCTTTCAGCAGGCGCTCCATCGGGGCGACGAAAGCCTCTGGGTTTTCCGGTTCGACGAGAAAACCGGTAACGTCGTTCTCGATCGCCTCCGGGTTTCCGCCGTGGTTGGTGGCGACGACCGGGGTGCCGTACATCATGGCCTCGATGAGCGTTCTGCCGAACGGCTCGCTCATGGCCGGCACGAGGAGAATGTCCACGGCGCACATGTAGGGCGCGACCGGATGACGAAATCCCATAAGGTGGATCTTGTCGGCGATCCCGAGCGCGCGCGCGCGTTCCGCGGTCTCAAGGTCGAGCCGCGGCCCTGCCTGTTCGGGCGTGCCGAAAAGAAGGCCGGCAATCGGGAAATCCGGATTGCTGCGGTGAAAGGCGTGAACAGCTTCGACGAAGCGGAGAGGGCGCTTGCGCTCGTTGAGAAGCCCGAAATAGCCGACGAACCGCGTTTCCTCCGGCAGTCCGAGCTCGCGCACCAGCGCCAGCCTGCTTTCCTCCCGGTCGGGGATCTGGTCCGGATGCCGGAAGGGGCTGTGCAGCACTGAGATACGCCCTTCGAGCGGCAGCAACGGCTTGGCCGGCTGCGCAAATCGCGAGACCGTCACCACGTGCTTGGCAAGAATCGGTGCAAGCATGTTGACGGCCCGGGCGCGGGGGTCGCCGCGGTGGTGCCACAGGAGTTTCGCGCCGGCCAGGTAAGTTGGAAGCGCCCAGGTCGTATGGATCGCGCCGTCGTTGGTGTGCACGATGTCGATGTTGTGTCGTCTGAGGAGCTTGATGATCTTCACCATCGAGATCGGATAGCGCAGTGCCGAGAAGGATTGCTGCGCGAGCGGCCGATCCCGTTGCGGCGAAAGGATGTCGATGTCCTCGATCGTGACGTAGTCGATCTTGTTCTCGTCCAGATATCTGGAGAGCGCCTTGCGCGGATGATGGACGAAGACGATGGGATTGATGCGTTCCCTGTCGAACGACGATATGAGGTTGAGCGCGGAAATATGGCTCCCCCCGATATCATCACCCGAAAATGGAAATCCGACGGTAATTGCTTTTTGAGACACGAAACGAGGTCCCGAAAGTAAACTAAATATGGCGAAACTATAGCACCGTCTTATTGCTACTTCGAGAGGCCAAAAGCGAGAGTTATATACCTATTTCGGGTGATGCAAATAAATCGAATTGACGAACTATAACAAAAGTGGAAAGCTTCGCCCCGAATTGCGCGAAAAATATTCTTTTGATTGACGATATAGGGCGGGATGAATTGCCCTGCACAAGCGTTTTCAAGCTTCTGGAGCGGGGCCTCGCCAAAAGGCTTTGGGAGTAAATTATATGCCGATTGAGATTTTCATGCCGCGCACATCGCCACGTGCGCCGCGGCCGGCCGGTCATTTCGGTTCTCGGCCTATCCAGCAACAGACACGGCGCGCAAAGGCTTTTCAGCATGGTGCGTGCACGCTTGCCCTGCTTTCCGCCTTCTGCGGTGTCGCGGCTTCGGCGGCCGAGCCGCAGATGGTTGCGTTTCCCGGTGCCGAAGGGCACGGGAAGATGGCGCAGGGCGGCCGCGGCGGCCGCATCATCCAGGTAACGAGCCTTGAGGATTCCGGTCCCGGTACGCTGCGCGAATGCATCGAGGCGACCGGGGCCCGAAATTGCGTGTTTCGCGTTTCCGGGATCATTCGGCTCAAATCCTCGCTCGTGATCGGCGAGGATAACAACTCGGTTTCGATCCTCGGACAGACGGCGCCGGGCGGTGGCATTTTGCTGACCATCGACCAGACGAATGACGAGCTGAGGCATACCCCGCTGGTTGCCAAGCAGACGCACGACGTGATCGTCCGGCATCTGCGCATTCGGCCGCGGCTGCCCAACTCCGTCAAGAACGTCCATGCGGCGGTGATCGAAAACAGCCAGCGCGTCTATTTCGACCATACGTCGATGTCCTGGGCGACCGACGAGAACGTCAGCACCTATTCCAACACGACGGATATCACCATCGCTAACTCGATCTTTGCCGAGGGGCTGAACAAGCACAGCAAGTGCACCCTGCTCGGCGCCGATCCCAGAGTTCCGCAGAACATTACCTTCTGGCGAAACGCCTGCATTTCCAACAACGACCGGAACCCCGACAACAACCACTACGGAAAATCCTGCATCGAGATCATCAACAACGTGTTCTTCAATGCACGGTCCGAATGGGGCGAAGTGTTCTCGCAGTATCCGGGTGGCACGCCGATTTCCTATGTCGGCAACTACTTCAAGGCAGGTCCGAGTACGGTGGAGAAGACCTATGCCATCAAGTGGCAGAATGTCGAAAGCGCCGCCCAGCCGCAGATCTACGAGAGCGGCAACGAGTTGTGGGCGCCGCCCTCCAAGTCGCTTCAGCTGCTTTCGCCGGGAACGGACCAATTCGTGGTGAACCGTCCGCCTTGTCCCTTGGCGGTTGATACGCTCCTTGCCGCCGGTGAGGCATATGAAGAGGTTCGCGGCCAGTCCGGCGCGTTTCCCCGTGACGATCTGGACGTCGCCTGGATCAAGGATATGGGCGCGAAAGGCGAGAGGGGAGCCGGGCGCATGGTGGTTGCGCCGGGCGAGATCCCGGCGATCGAGGAGGCGCACGCCTATGCGGACGAGGACGGTGATGGCATGGCCGACAGCGTGGAGGAAAAATTTGGCGGCGTCGTCGGTGTGAACGACGCCTGGGAGCCTGCCTCGACCGGTGGGGGCACGCGCTTCGATCAATTCATGGAATGGCTGTCGCAGGAGCGGATTGCCGGTCGCTACCCGAACTAACGGGTGGGGTACGGTTTCTTTTCTGCAGCGGCCCGCAATTGTCGGAGGTGCCCGAGAATGTCCGTCGCAACCATGAGGTCAAATCGTTCCCTTGGTTCGTCGGCAAGCAACTATTGCTCTTCCGGACGCGGTATAATATAGTTTTCTAAATTTGAATGTTATTTCTATGTCAGTATTTTACCTGCGTGGCATTGCCTCTTGCCGCGCGGAGTCTGTGCGAGCGTGCCTTTAGTTCTTTGACGTCAGGTATTTCTATCAAATTTATATGTTAGGGCTCTCATGCTGACCATCGATCGCAAAGTCGAAGCGCCTCCAGGGCGAGGCCAAATGCCTGCGGTTCAGTATCGGGAGGCGCGTCTTGCGCCGCGCGGATATGGCATCCGCGATCTGTTCGAGCTTTTCCGTCGGTATCGCGTGGTCTTCTTCTCGCTGCTGGGATTTGCGTTGCTTGCGACGCTGCTGACGGCCGCCTTGCTGCCGCGCTCCTATACGGCAGCTTCCGCCATCGTCTTTGACCGCAACGACGTCCGCCCCTATGAGGCGCAGGTCGAGTTGCGCAAGCTTGAACGCGACCGGTCGGTGATGGAAACCGAGCTGGATGTGATCCGCTCGCGCGTCTTCGTCGGCGTCGTCGTCGATGCACTCAATCTGGTCAACGACCCCGATTTCAACACCTACCTGCCGGAGACCCGCAGCGAGCACGAGACGTTCCTTCAGTCGTTCTTCGCCAACATCTCCGAGTTCATTTTCGGCGCGCCGGAAGAGAGCACCCAGAAGGAGCGGCTGATCTCCGAAAACGTGCAGCGCAACCGCGCCATCTCGACGCTGCTGAACTCCTATGTCGTCACCCGTACCGGGGAAAGCCTCGCGCTGACGATCCGCGTGGTGCAATCGAACCCCTTGAAGGCGGCCACCATCGCTGATGCGCTCGCCGAGCAATATCTCTCCTGGACGGCGAAAAAGACCGAAGAGGCCACGAACAACACGGTTGCGTATCTGCGCGGCGAGATGGCCAACAGTGCCACCCGAATTGCCGGCATGGAGCGCGATATCGCTGCCTTTGCCCGCGACAGCGACCTGACCTTCGATCCGCAGGACGACGTTTTGAGAGCGCGCATGCTGCAGCTCAACGAGCAGTATGTGACCTTGCGCGTCGAAGAGGCGGGCGCGGTTGCGAAATACAACGAGGCCAAGCAGCTGGTGTCTGCCGACGGCAAGGAGCTGGCCGGCAGTGCGCTGACTTCGACGCAGCTTGACCAGTTGCGTGGTGAAGAGGCGCGGCTCGAGCGCACGCGCGCGCAGCTCGGCGCCAAGTTCGGCAAGAACCATCCGCTGGTCCTCGACGCTACGAACGAGCTTGAGTCCGTACGCTCCATGATCGGCAACGAGGCCCAGCGCCTCGTGCAGGAGCTGGCCAACAACGCCAAGGTCGCAACGGTACGCGCCGAAAAATTCCAGGCGGAACTGAGCGCGCTGCAGGACAAGGTCCAGGGTCGCAACCTCGCCGAAATCCGTCGGCGTGAACTTGCCCGCGACCTTCAGTCGGAACAGGCGGTCTACGACCAGATCGTGCTCAGGCTCGGTGCGCTCAATCCCGAAAGAGGCGAGTACAAGCCGACTGCCCGGATCGCGTCCTATGCGGAAGTGCCGACGAAGCCGACATTCCCGAACAACACGCTGGTGATCGTCGCCGGCAGCATCGGGGCCGTTCTGCTCGCGGTCGTCGGGGTCATCATTTCGGACTCGCTGGAAAGCAGGCTTTACCTGCCGCGCGACGCCGAGCAACTGCTCAACCGTCCGAACCTTGCCAGTGTCCCCGACATGCGCAAGCGGCTGCGGAATTCGTCGGCCTTCTACCACTACATGCTGAACAATCCGGAGTCGCCGGCGGCCACCGCCATGCGCACTTTGTGCATGGCCTGGCTCACGATCGACCATGAGGCGGGCGGCAAGGTGGTGATGTTGTGCTCGCCGGCACTTGGCGACGGCAAGACCACGGTCGCGCTCGGCATGGCGACAATGGCGAAGGTCGACGGGCTGCGCCCGATCGTCATCGACCTCGACATGTCGGCGCAGAGCGCGCCGAACATTGCCGGTGCCAACACCAAGGATACCGCGATTACGGCGCCGCTCGAAGGCAAGGTCGATATCAAGAGCCGGATCGCGACGTCGCCTGCCTATCCCCACCTTGAGTTCATTTCGGTGCGTCCGGGGCTCATGAACCTCGATGTGCTCTGCGCCGAATTGCGCGACAGCTACGATCTCATCATCGTCGACGCACCGGCCGTCGAGGAAAACGAAGGCGTGATCTGGCTCGCATCGCACGTCGATTCCGTCATTCTGGTCTGCCGCTCGGGCGGCACGACGGATCGCCAGCTCGCCAATGTTCAGCAACGGCTGTCGCTGAACCACGCGGTCATTCTCGGCAGCGTCATGAACTACTGCGACCGTTCGGAGTAGGCGCGCCGCGGTCAAACCGGTCGGGAAGGGGCGCGCGCAACTGGCGGGCGCCGATCGCCAAAGTTGGCGAAGCCGCTCTGCTGATCCCCCCATCGCCAAATCGCGAAAGCCTTGATGTTCGACAGCGGCGTCAGTTGCGCGCCGTTCGAACGCGCGTCCGGCCTGGCCGGAGCAGCTTTCGCTGTGCGGGGATCGTCGCTACCGTCTGCGTCCGGACGATCGGTGCAGCCGCTTTGGCAAAGCTGTTGTTCCCTCGGGTCGGCGCCAACTCGTCGAAAGTCAGTGCGATCGATGAGAACGCTCGCGTCGATAGGGGGCCGGGCCAGGCTGACGCTGAGCCTGGCAACGGAAAGCCGATTGCTTAAGGTCAGCGTCTGCTGTCGAGTTTGCGGCGATAGGCGATCGCCATCTGCACGAACCAGACGCCGGACATCACGATATGCGCAACGTTCGCGCCCACCGCGCCGACGCGCGGGATGAGGACGACTGCCGTGAAGAGGAAGAGGGCGCCCCCAAGAAGTGCGCTTTGCAGCAGGATCTTCTCGTGTCCCATGGCGAGCAGGGCCGAATAGAGCGTCCTGCCGCAAAGAAAGATGATGACGGCGACGAACTGCACCATGACGAGAGAGGCGGCCGCCTCGAAGCCCGGCCCGGCCGTCACGCGCAGCACCCATTCGATGGTCAGGTGGGCGCCGATGAGGGCGCAGACGCCGAAGGCGAACAGCAGCCATCCGGTTTGGCTGACGGTCTTTCTGAACTCGTCGATCCCCTCGGTCGCCCAGACGCGCGAAAGATCCGGATAGAGCACGGCCTGGACCTGTTCTCCCGCCTGCTGCGCGATCTTCGCCACCCGCTTGGCGATATGGTAGAGGCCGGCCGATCCCGGGTCGGCGAGATAACCGACGAGAAGCGTATCGAATTCGAAGGCGCAGGCCTGGATGATCAGCGCCATGTTGGTCCACAGCGAGAAGCTCCAGAAACCGGGGAAGCGGGTTCGGATATCCCCGAGCGGCACCCACATGACGCCGGTCAGTCCCTGTTTGCGCAACTCGCGGAAAGCCCAGGCGGTCCTGTTCAGGCTGCTGCAGATCTGCGACGCCATCCACAGAAGCATGAATTCGAACAGCCCCCAGCCGAGATAGACGCCGGCAAGGCACAGGAGCGCCCTTAGGATGCTGGCGGCGACCTGGCCATAGGCGACAATCTTGAAGCGGCCATAAAGCCGCATCACCGCCGTCGGCATGCCGGTCACCTGGAAGGGCAGGACCGCGCAGTAGATCAGCACGAAGCGGCTCATCTCTTCGGAAATGCCGAAAAGCGGCCCGGCGAAAAGTACGATGAGGACGGCCAGCCCCCATCCCGCAAGCGCGGTGGCGAGATCGATCAGCAGCCCGAATTTGAACAAGGCCTTGAGGTCGTCGGTCTCTCCGACCTGAAGGGCCTTCGCCCCGTATTTGATCAGCGGTTGCCAGGAGCGGAAGCTGACGAAGCGCTCGATGCCGCGCGTATAGGCAAAGGATAGGGCCAGGAGGCCATAGTCGGCAGGACCGAGCGCACGCGCCGTCAGAGCAAAGCCGGCCAGTCCGATGAAGGCGCTGGCGAAGTTGCCGGTCAGCAGGTGCGCTATGTTCTTGAGCCGTCCGTGGAGGTCTGCCTCGGCTTGCCAGGCTAAGCGATACTTTCTTGTCTTTTTTAGTAGTGATTCCAATAATATCACAAAATTACATCCTGCTTCGAGGTTGCAATTACGTCTGTTTCATGGAAGAATGCTAATATGTGTTTTAGTGTTCTCGCAGGGCGAGAGAAAATTGTTTCCCTGTTTCTGGGAAAATTTAATTACTTATCCATATGCAATTAAAAATTGTGCCGTGGAACCTATTTTTGAAGCATATCATAGTGACCCAAAGAAATTACAGAGGCCTCGTAAAATAAATTCATCCATTGTTGGAGTTTAATTTCCGCTTCTCTTGGTGCGGTTGAACCATCATGAAGTTCGGATCTATTCATTAGAGGGAAGCATGAAGTTTCCGGCTCAAACAATCTTTCGCATCGTCAGTCATATCGCTTTCGTCGCGGCGGCGACGTTGTCCCTGACGGGTCCCCTCCACGCTGCCGGCGCATCGACCGCAAGTACGCCCAGCGCCACTGCATCGGGCGCTGCGGCAACGACCACAATGCCCACGATACAGGCGGCGCCTGCCGCCTACCGGGTTTCGGTCGGGGACGTGCTGTCCTTCGACATTTTGGATGATGCCGAGCTGCCGACGTCCCTGACGATCGGCACCGATGGAGCGGCCGCCTTCCCGTTGATCGGCGCGTTCAAGATCGAGGGGCGAACCATTCCCGAGGCGGTCGACGCCTTGCGCAACGAATATCTCTCCCGCCAGTTGCTGACCGATCCGAAGCTGTCGCTTTCCATCGTAACGGTTCGCCCAGTGCTGATCCTTGGCGAGGTGCGGACGCCCGGCTCCTTCGCCTACTATCCGGGGCTGACGGTCGAGCAGGCGGTCGGCCTGGCCGGTGGACCGCAGACGGCGATGAGCAATCCGGCTGACCGCATCATCGCCCAGGCGAAGCTGCGCGGCACGATCGAGGAAACGGATGTCGAGATCGTGCGGGAGGCGGTCTACACCGCCCGGCTTTACGCACAGTTGCGCGGTTCCGAGAAGGTCGACCTCAAGGATATTCCGGAAAGCGTCAAGATGTATGTCGATGAAGCTTCCGTCGGTCCCGTGGTCGCGATCGAGGAGAAGATCCTGAAGACGGACCTGCTGTCGACAAAGAACCAGATGGAGATCCTCAACCAGAGCATCATGCAGACGGAGGCGAGCCTGACGATCCTCGACAAGCTCAAGGAGCAGCAGGAGGAGGTCGTCGCGCTCAACGAACAGGTTGAGGCGAGGACGCTCGCGCTCAGGAAGCGGGAGCTGAATACGGAATCCGAGCTTTCACGGGTGAAGATGGCGACCTCGAGCGAAAAATCGCGATTGCTGGAACTCATCTCCGAGATCGGGCGCTCCAACCGCGAGCTCGCCAATCTCAAGCTACAGCTCGAAACCTTGAAGGCAAACCGCGAGAAGGAGATCCTGACCTTGCTCCAGGAGCGCGAGGCCACGCTCAAGAAGCTCGAAACGCAGCGTCAGACAACCAAGGAGCAGATGGTCCTGATGGCTGCTGCGGAGGTCGATTCGAGCAAACAGGAACAGGTATCGTTTCTCTACAAGATCGACCGGGAGACCGGTCGCGGCGAGACCAAGGGCAGGCAGAGTATCCAGGCGACAAGCCTTACTGCCGTGCTGCCGGGCGATGTCATTTTCGTATCGATCGCCGGCCTGTAGCGCCGGCATGTTCGCGGCTTCGGTCGTGCATAGAAGGAGAGTTGCGTGAGGGGCGAGTTCGCATGTGGACTGACGTCGGGCTTGGGCGGCGGGGATGACAGCCCTTGTCGGGAAACGGTTCTGAGATCGGCGGCGACCGGCGTGTTGGGGGCGGCAAGATGAACCTGATGGAAACGCTCGGACGCACTCTGGTCATCGCACCGCATCCCGACGACGAGGTTCTGGGCGCCGGCGGGACGATGGCGCGGCTGGCGGCGCAAGGAAACGACGTCTTCGTGGCGGTGGTCACGGAGGGAAAGCCGCCGGCCTATGACCGGGCCTCGGTGGAGGCCGTTCAGGCCGAAGCGCATGAGGCGCACCGGATTCTCGGCGTCAAGGAAACGCGCTGGTTGGGTTTCCCCGCCGCAGCCCTCTCTGAAACCTCCCATTCGGCGCTCAATGCCGCGCTGTTCGAACTGGTGCGCTCCATCGCGCCGCAGACGCTGCTCGTCCCCTTCGTCGGCGACATGCATATCGACCATCAATTGATCTTCCTGTCGTCGATGGTGGCGGCAAGGCCGCATCAGCCCGGTTATCCCAAGGTGATCCTGGCCTACGAGACGCTGTCGGAGACCAACTGGAACGCGCCCTATGTGACGCCGGGCTTCGCACCGAACGTGTTTGTCGACATCAGCGACCATATCGATCGAAAGCTTGCGGCGATGAAGGCGTTCAAGTCCCAGGTTCGGGCGGCGCCGCACGAGCGCAGCCTCGAGACCTTGAACGCGCTCGCCACATTGCGCGGCGCAACCGTACTCAAATCGGCCGCCGAGGCCTTCGTGATGGTGCGGCAGGTCATCTGAATTTCCGGAGTTTTCACTCGAGCGAGGGAGCAAGCTGTGGCGACGTGGCCGGTATATGACGAGGAACAGATTGCAGATGTTGCGGCGGTCTTGAGGTCGGGCAAGGTGAATGCCTGGACCGGGTCGCACGTCGCAGCCTTCGAGGAAGCCTACGCCCGCACCCTCGGGCGTAAACACGCCGTCGCGCTTGCAAACGGCACGCTTGCGCTGGAGCTTGCGCTTTTCGCGCTCGGTCTGGAACCCGGCGACGAGGTGATCGTGACACCGCGCAGTTTCGTCGCCTCGGCGTCGTGCGTTTCGTTTTGCGGCGGCGTCCCGGTCTTTGCCGATGTCGACGAGAACAGCCAGAACATCAGCGCCGCAACGATCGCACCGAAAATCACCAGCCGGACAAAGGGCATCATCGCGGTCCACCTGGCCGGATTTCCCTGCGATATGCCGGAAATCATGGCCCTCGCCAGACAGAAGGGACTGTGGGTGATCGAGGATTGCGCCCAGGCCCATGGCGCGGAGATCGACGGCAAGCCGGTCGGAAGTTTCGGCGATATCGCTGCATTCTCCTTCTGCCAAGACAAGATCATCACCACCGGCGGCGAGGGTGGTCTGATCGCTCTTGACGACGAGGCACTGTGGAAGAAGTCGTGGAGCCGCAAGGACCACGGCAAATCCTATGATGCGGCGTTCCTGCGAGAGCACCCGCCCGGTTTCCGTTGGCTGCATGAAACGATCGGCACGAACTGGCGAATGACGTCGCTTTCGGCGGTTCTCGGCTCGCGGCAACTGGAGCGCCTTCCGGCATGGCACGCGACGAGGTCCCGCAACGCTGCGATCCTCGACGATGTCGCCCAAGAGCTTGCAGCGTTGCGCGTGCCGACATTACCGAAGGGATGTCGCCACGCTTACTACCGCTACTACGCTTTCGTTCGGCCGGAGGCATTGAAGCCCGGACACGACCGCGACTGGATCGTGGCGGCGATGAATGCGGCGGGCGTGCCATGCTTTACCGGAAGCTGCTCCGAGGTCTACCTCGAGAAGTGCTTCACCGATCTTGGGCTTTCGCCGGCCGAGCGGCTCCCGGTCGCACGCCGACTTGGTGAAACCAGCATCGCGCTTCTCGTCGATCCGGCGCAGAGCGAAGAGGCGATGACCAAGGCCGCCCGCTTTCTGCATGCCGTCGTCACCGAGGCGTCACTTCCCGCTCTGGGGCAGCACGCGCCGGTGGTTGAAATGGAAGCGCGAGCATAAAGCCGCCTTTTCGGAGACGGCCGCGTCGCCGCGACGCGGCTGCCCGACCATACCCTGACCGGTGCATGGGAGTTGGAGATGAAGCGGTGCTTTGACATCGTCTTTGCGTTGATCGCGGGCCTTCTGAGCCTGCCGATCATGCTGGTGGTCGGGATTGCGGTCGCCATCTGGCTCGGCCGGCCGGTGTTGTTTTACCAGACCCGGGCAGGGCTCGACCGACGCCCGTTTCGCATGATGAAGTTTCGGTCGATGTCCGATGCGCGGGACGCTGACGGGCGTCTTCTCAGCGATGCCGAGCGCACGGGCCGGTTCGGGCTTCTGCTTCGCCGGACGCGCCTGGACGAATTGCCCGAGTTCTGGAACATCCTGATCGGCGACATGAGCCTCATCGGCCCGCGTCCCA
This sequence comes from Ensifer sp. NPDC090286, assembly GCF_044769565.1. Lineage (NCBI taxonomy): Bacteria > Pseudomonadati > Pseudomonadota > Alphaproteobacteria > Hyphomicrobiales > Rhizobiaceae > Ensifer > Ensifer sp. NPDC090286. The sequence goes on from NZ_JBIVYF010000010.1 coordinate 31,187, forward strand.
TCCTTCCGGAGACGATCGAGGCGCTGGGCGAGCGCGGGGTTCGTCGCTGCAGCGTCCGGCCGGGGCTCACGGGCTGGGCCCAGATCAGCGGCAATGCCATTCTTTCGAACGACGACAAGCTCGATCTCGATCTCTGGTACATAACCAACCGATCAGCCTGGGTCGATCTGAAGATCATCGCTGAAACAGTTCTGGTGATGATCTTCGGGGATCGGATCAGCGAACGCCGCCTCAGCGCGGCACGCCAGAGCGTGCCTGAGCGATAAGATCCCTTTGCCGCAGTTCGGGTTGTGGCACCGGTTCGGGCTGGGCAAAAGTGTCCGGCGCCGGTTTTGCCGCGCGTGAGAACGCGATGTAGGCGCAGGCAAGAGCGACAGGCAGCACGAGCGGGAACGGCCAGAAGCGGCTATAGGCGTGCGGCACAGCATTGGCGACCAGCAGCATCATCGAGATGTTGGCGAGGATGCAGCCCGCAAACGGTCGCCCGCCCGGAAGCCGCGCCACGGCCAGCGCCGGGCCGAAGGCCGAAAGCAGCATCACCAGAAGACCGAGCGCCGAGATGAGGCCGCCTTCCGTCCACAAAAGCAGATAGAGATTATGAACCGGCTGGTGAATGGCGCTCGCGATCCGGTACTGGTCCGCGCCGACGCCGAGCAGCAAGGTGCTGTCGGTCATGTTCATCGCCTCATAGATTAGCTCGACGCGATGATCGAACGTGCCCGCCTGGCCGATGTCGCCGCTTTCGAGGGCGCCGAGCACGCGCTTCTGGAAGGCTGCCGGAAGATAGTCGCGGGCGGACGTGAAAACCGCGAGAACCATGCCGGCCAGCAGAACGACGTTGATCATCAGCCGCTTCCAGTTCACGCCGATGACGGCAAATGCGCTCATGCCGAAGACGAGGGCGATGAGGCCGGTGTTGGAGCCGGTCAGCAGGATTCCGTATATCAGGATCAGCAGGGCGAAAACAGCATAGATCCGGTTGATGCGTTTCGTCGTGATCAGCAGAAGCAGGATCGGGACGGCAAGCGCGATCACCGCCGCGCACTCGTTTTCGCGCTCCATCAGGCCGCTGAAGCGGCCGTTGCCGCTGACGAAGTTGGTGTTCGTGCGGCCGTCGATATGGATGAGATAGATGCCCTGGAAACACAGCACGAGGATCGAGAACACATAGGTCTTCGCGAGCAGCACGAGCTGATCGAGCGTACGACCGCTGAACAACAGCACCACGAAGAGATAGGCGTAGAGATACTGGGTGACGACCACGATGCCGCGCATCGGGTCCGGGCCCGCGATGCTGCTGACCAGCAGGCCGGAGACCAGCATCGTCAGCCCCAGCCACCACAAGCCGCTGCTGACGCGGCCGAACAGCTGAAAATCGATGTTGCGGTTGAGCAGCGCGAAGCAGAAGCAAAGCAGGGCGAGGAAATCGGCGACGGTGAAGTTGGTATCGCCGTAGCGAAAGTAGTTCATCGAGCAGAAGAAGACGGCGCCGACGAGCAGCAGGAACTCGATCTTTTTGGTGAGCACGATGCCTGGCGCATCGCGGCGCGCGGCTTCGCGACGAGGAGCCAGTCCGGCCGAAAGGGTATGGTTGAACATGTTCATGGCATGCCGTCACCTTCAACCGATACGAGGCTGCTCGCTTGAGCCTCGCTTTCAGGCACTCTAGCCTTTTTCCCTTTAGTCCGCTTCCTTTTCGCGAACCTCTGTTCCGCACTCACGACCCCAGCCGATGAAGCCTGGATTGGCGAAGTCGCAATCATTTGCCTGGCGCCGCTTTCCGTAACGGAACGGTTGCCCGTCAAGCGTCGTGACGCGTCCGCCGGCAGCGCGTAGCACGGCATCGCCGGCGGCCGTATCCCATTCCATGGTGCGCCCGAAACGGGGATAGACATCGGCGAGCCCCTCGGCGAGCAGGCAGAATTTGAGCGACGAGCCGATCGACGTGCAGTCGCGGATAGCGTTGCGCTCCAGGAAATCCGCCGTTTCGGCATCGCTGTGCGAACGGCTGGCAACCGCGGTCAGATTTTCCGGTCGTTCTCGGCACCGTATTTCCGTGGTCTCGGTGACGGCAAAGTCGGCCGTCACCTGAAACTTCGTCGCCCGTCCGCCTTCGGCGACATAGCCGACCAGCCGGGCGGGCGCAAAGACGACGCCGGCAACAGGCTCGCCGTCGCTGATCAAGGCGATGTTGACGGTGAAATCGCTTCGTCGGTTGATGAATTCTTTCGTGCCGTCGAGCGGGTCGACGAGGAAGAAGCGCTGGCCCTCGATTTCGGGCACGGCGCCTGCCGCGACGGCTTCCTCGGCCACCACCGGGATGTCGGGGAAGGTCCGTGCCAGAATGGCAAGGATAATCTCTTCGGCACAGCGGTCCGCTTCGGTGACCGGCGAACAGTCGGCCTTTTCATCGACGGTGATATCACGCGCGTAAACGTCGAGAATGGCCTTGCCGGCCTCTATCGCTGCGGCCGTGAGCGTATCGATCATCGTTTCTCTCCGTGCTGCCGCTGGCGGCATCGTCTTCACCGCGCCGGACTGGCGCCTATTGATTGTCGAGATAGGCCTCGATTTCGGCTGCAAGCGCCGTGACTTCGCGGCCCATGGTGTGCAGATGGATTTCCGGCGTCTCCGGGCGCTCGTAAGGCGAGCTGATGCCGGTGAAATTGCTGATCTCGCCGGCGAGCGCCTTCTTGTAGAGCCCCTTGGGGTCGCGGCGTGCGCATTCCTCGATCGGGGTATCGACGAAAATCTCGATGAATTCGCCGGGGCCGAACAAGTCGCGGGCCATGCGGCGCTCCGAGCGGAAAGGCGAGATGAACGACACGAGCACGATCAGGCCCGCTTCGGTCATGAGTTTCGCAACCTCGGCCACGCGCCTGATGTTCTCGACGCGGTCTTCTTCGGTGAAACCGAGATCGCGGTTGAGGCCGTGGCGGACGTTGTCGCCGTCAAGCAGGAACGTGTGCTTGCCCTGGGCGTGCAGCATCTTTTCGACGGTGTTGGCGATCGTCGATTTCCCCGAGCCGGAGAAACCCGTGAACCACAACACGCACGGTGTCTGATGATTGAGTGCGGAACGGGCCTTCTTGTTGATGTCGAGGGCCTGCCAATGCACGTTGAGCGCGCGACGCAGCGGAAAGTCGATCATGCCGGCGCCGACTGTGGCGTTGGTGAAGCGGTCGATCAGCACGAAGTTTCCGGTTGTCCGGTTGTCCTTGTAGCTGTCGAAGACGATCGGCGCCTGGGTGGAGAGATTGCAAACGCCGATCTCGTTCATGCGCAGCGACTTTGCCGCTTCCTCGGCAAAGGTGTTCACGTCGATCTGGTGTTTGAGGCTGGTAATGGTCGCGCTGACGCTGTCGACTTCCGTGCGCAGGATGTAGCTGCGTCCGGGAAGCATCGCATCCGGGTGAAGCCAGATAACATGCGCCATGAACTGATCGGCGACATGCGGGCGATCTTCCGGCGGCACGAGCATGTTGCCGCGCGAGATGTCTAGCTCGTCCTCCAGCACAAGCGTGACCGACTGGCCCTCGACTGCGCGCGCAAGCTTGCCGTCATAGGTGACGATTTCCTTGACTCTTGAGAGCTGGCCGGAGTTTGCCACCGCGACCGGATCGCCGACAGCAATGCTGCCCGAGGCCACCTGGCCGGCAAAGCCGCGGAAGTCGAGATTTGGGCGAAGGACAAGCTGGACCGGGAAACGGAACTCCGCTTCGGCCGCCTCTTCCTCGATCGGCACCGTCTCGAGATGCTCCAGCAATGTCGGGCCGCCATACCAGGGCATGTTCGGCGAACGGCTCGTCATGTTGTCGCCAAAGCGCGCCGAAATCGGGATCGGGGTGATCGTCGAGAAACCGAGGTTCTCCGCAAAGGCCTTGTAGTCGGCGACGATCGTGTCGAAGACCCTGCGGTCAAAACCGACGAGATCGATCTTGTTGACGGCAAGAACGACGTGGCGCACCCCGAGCAGGGACGCGATGAAGGAATGGCGCCGCGTCTGCCGAAGAATGCCCTTGCGGCTGTCGACGAGCACGACGGCAAGCGTCGCCGTGGACGCTGCCGTGACCATGTTGCGGGTATATTCCTCGTGCCCCGGCGCGTCGGCGACGATGAACTTGCGGCGCGAGGTGGCGAAGAAGCGATAGGCAACGTCGATGGTGATGCCTTGTTCCCTTTCGGCCTCCAGGCCGTCGATCAGGAGTGCGAAATCGATGTCGCCGTGGTTGGCGCTGTTGCGTTTGGTCTCGCGCTTGAGTGCTGCGAGCTGGTCGTCGAAGAGCAGCTTGCTGTCGTAAAGCAGCCGGCCGATCAGGGTCGACTTGCCATCGTCGACCGAACCGCAGGTCATGAAACGCAGAAGCGATTTCTTCTCCTGTTTGGCCAGATATTGGAGCACGCTGCCCGGTGTTGCGGGAATGCTGGCAGTCATCAGAAATATCCCTCCCGCTTCTTCTTCTCCATCGATGCGTTTTCGTCCGCGTCGATCAGGCGGCCGTGCCTCTCCGACGTGCGGGCGGTCAGCATTTCGCGGACGATGTCCTGGAGTGTCGTGGCGTTGGATTCGATCGCAGCGGTGAGCGGGTAGCAGCCGAGCGTGCGAAACCGCACCAGCCGCTGCTCGACCTTCTCGTCCGCATGGAGCGGCATGCGCTCGTCATCCACCATGATCAGCATGCCGTCCCGCTCGACGACCGGACGACGGGCGGCGAAATAGAGCGGTACGATCGGGATGTTTTCCTTGAGGATGTATTGCCAGATGTCGAGTTCGGTCCAGTTGGACAGAGGAAAGACACGAATGGATTCGGATGGACCGACACGTGTGTTGTAACTCTTCCAGAGCTCGGGCCGCTGGTTCTTCGGATCCCAGGCGTGCTGAGCGTTGCGGAAGGAGAAGATGCGCTCCTTTGCCCGGCTCTTTTCCTCGTCCCGCCGTGCGCCCCCGAAGGCCGCATCGAAGCCGTATTTGTCGAGCGCCTGGCGCAGCGCGATCGTCTTCATCACATGCGTATGCACGTTTGAGCCGTGGGTGAAGGGGTTGATCTTCTGCTCGACGCCGTCGCGATTGATATGAACGAGGAGATCGATGCCGAGTTCGGCCGCAGTGCGGTCGCGAAACTTGATCATCTCGCGGAATTTCCAGGTGGTGTCGACATGGAGGAAGGGGAAGGGCGGCTTGCCGGGATAAAATGCTTTCATCGCGAGATGCAGCATGACGGAGGAGTCCTTGCCCACCGAATAGAGCATGACCGGCTTCGCGAAGGTCGCAGCGACCTCTCTGAAGATGTGGATCGCTTCGGCTTCCAGGCGCTGCAAATGAGTTAAGGACATCGGTGCGAATACTCCAAAACTGCAAAATAAAAATTCTAAAATCTCAAATTTATATCTTTTGTTTCAGTCGATAGTTTATGTGTTAACTAAACTTAAGCTGCACTGAACTTCTTGTTTTAAGTGTTGTTTCTAGCGGCTGTACTAGGCTGCTCCGCGCCGCGAAAGACCCAAAGCCGCGACGCCAGATAATTCCAGACAAAGACGATCGGGACGCTGACCACCTTGGCGACCGGTGCCGGGATCAGGAGGGCAAGGCCCGCGACGATCGCGGTCGATATCAAGAGGCCCGTCAGGGTGGCGGCGACGAACTTCACCGCCTGCACATGGCTGTGGGCGGCGCGGAAGGTCCAGGCGCGATTGAGCATGTAGCTGACCGCGATGCCGCAGGAATAGGAAACGAGGTTAGACGGCGTTGGCGGCGCCCCCGCGAAATAGAACGTGTTGAACAACGCCATGTCGAGCAACGTCGTCACGGCGCCCACGGCCGCAAAGCGGGCGAGCGTTTCGCCGGCGCGCTGCCGGGAACTAGCGTCTTTTGTTGTCGGCAGCGACATCGCCGCGCCTCCAGTCCGGCATCGCCGGCGTCGGGCGCCGGTGTTCGTCGTTGTTGATTGAGGCTTCGATGATCGGAGCGGGGCGGTGCTTCGATTGCATGAAGATGCGGCCCACATACTCTCCCATGATGCCGAGGAAGATCGCGTTCAAGGTAATGGAAAGCAAAAGCAGCATCGTGGTCGTGGCAAAGCCGGCGGGCCAGTCCTGCCCGAACAGAAGCTTGCCGACGAGGTAGCCGAAGAGAAGCAGCAGCGTGGCGGTGCCCATCACTAGGCTCGCCATCGAGGCGAGCCTGAGGGGCGTCAGCGAATGGTTGAGGATGCCATCGACCGCAAGTGACAGCATCGCCCTGAACGGAAACTTGCTTTCGCCGGCCACGCGCGCGTGACGGTCGTATTCGAAGCCGACCTGGGAAAACCCCATGGCGCTGATGAGGCCGCGCAGATAGGGAGACGTGTCGTCGACCTTGCGCAGCTCGTCGAGGATGCATCGGTCGACGAGCCTGAATTCGCCGGCGTTGAGCGGCAGATCATCCTCGCTGAGCGCGTTGATGCACCAGTAGAAGGCGCGGCGGATATGGGTTGTCAGCCAACCGTCGGTGAGCGTCCGGCGAATGCCGTAGACCACTTGGTGTCCCTGTAGCCAGAGATCGATCATGCCGGGTATCAGGTGCGGCGGATCCTGCAGGTCACAGTCGATCTGCACCGAGCAATCGCCGGTCGCCGCCTTGTAGGCCACGAGCAGCGAGCGCTGGTAGCCGATGTTACGGCTGAAGCGGATCACCCGAACGCTCGGGTCTTCGCTTGCAATCTCCGACAGGATCTCGAAGGTTCTGTCGGTGGAGTGATTGTCCGTGAAGATGATCTCGCGGTCGTATTCGGGCAGGCTGCGGAACATATCGACGATCGCCTCGTGGGCGCGCCGGACATTGGCCTCCTCGTTATAGGCCGGTACCAGGATCGAGATTTTCTGTCTCTTCTTCATCTCGTCGTCACCACCCTCAGACGGTCTTGCGCGATGCGTGGCCATCGTTCGAGGCCGGCGGTACGACGGCCCTGTGCCATGCGATGGTGCGGGCCAGCCCTTCCGCAAACGGTATGCGGGCGCTCCAGCCGAACAGATCCTTGGCGCGCCCCGGCGCTGCCCGGAAATCGCGGATGCCGCCTGTCGAGGTGGCCGAGCCGTATTCGATGAGGGCGGGGTCGGCGCCGGTTTGTTCGACGATCAGGCGTGCGACCTCACGCATCGGCGGGGCGATGCCGGTTGCGACATTGACGAGCCGGGTGCTGACCGGCGCATCGGCAATCCGCAGCAGCGCCTCGACGACATCGTCGACATAGAGCAGGTCGCGCCGGTCGCTGGGATGGCGTACGAGGCAACGCTGGCCGGCAAGGCAACGCTCGATGAAGGACGGGATCATGAATTCGGTCGATTGCCTCGGGCCAAAGACAAGCGCCAGCCGTGCGGTGATCACCGGAAAGGGCAGGCGTGTCTGCAACCCGCCGATGAAATGGGTCGCGGCCGTCAGTTCGGCGCCATAGGCGTTTACCGGGATTTCGCGGCTGTCTTCCTCGTAGGGGGCGGGTGTCGCACCATATTCGGCAAGCGATCCGGTTCGGATGATCTTTCGCGGTGGATGGCGCAGCGCGCTTGCCGCGCCGAGCAGGCCGAGCAATGCATTGAGATGTTCGCGGATGCCGGCCTTGGCGTCGTTGAGTTCCGCCTCTTCCCGCCGGCGTGTACGGGCGGCGAGATGGAAGACGATTTCCGGCTCGACGTCCTGCAGGCAACGCCGCATGGCATCGTCGGACTGAAGGTCGAAATTGTGCCGGATGAACGCACCGTCGACGGCCTCGAGCCGGCTGTCTTCCGAGCCGGGCCGCACCACCACATGCACTTCATGGCGCGCGTCGAGGCAGGTTCGCGTCAGATGCGAACCAATGAAACCAGCGGCACCGGTGATCAATATTCTCGACATGCGCCTCTTCTCATCTACGCGTGACCGCCGAGGACCGAAGATCCGTCTGACGCGCCTCCCCTTGGCCGGAGAGGCGCGTTTCGTGTTCGCTCAGAAGAACGAGGCCGGCTGATGATCCCGGCGCTTTGTGGCGCCAGAGCTTGCATACCGCTGGGCGAAATCACGGAAGGACTGGTGGATATGGTCCAGGTGCGCCTGCGTCAGGCCGTGGTGGCAGGCAAGCAGGATGCCGCCGCGCATCACGTCGTCGGCGACCGGATAGCCGCGCGGTTCGACCTTGCTGTGAACGCCACTCATCGCCGGCTGGCGCAGGATGTTTCCGGTAAACACCGGACGGGTCTGGATGTCGCGCTGTTCCAGGAAGATCTGCATCTCCCGGCGGGTGAACGGCGCATCGGCGCGCACGGTCATCGGGTAGGCGAGCCATCCGGTTCGCGAAAGCGGCAATTGCTCTGGCAGCACGAACCAGTCCTCGTAGGTCTCGAAGAAGGCGCGCTGCTTGGCGAAGTTGCGCTCTCGCGCATCGATGTTCTGCTGCAGTCGGTCGAGTTGGACGAGCCCGAACGCCGCGCCCATTTCGGACGGTTCGATGTTGAAGCCCAGCACCTCGAACACGAACTTGGCGTCATAATCGAAGCCGTCGAGATCGATGTTGAACCGGTTCTCGATGGTCTCGGATTCGACAAAGAGTGAGGATGTTCGGCCCCAGGAGCGATAGAGCATCGCCTTGCGCGCCAGTTCGTCGTCGTTGACGCAGACCATGCCGCCGTTGCCCGCCGCGGTGATGACGTGTGAGCCGTAGAAGCTGGTCGTGCTGATATCGGACCGCGCGCCGGTGCTGGTGTCCCTGATCGTCGCGCCCAGCGTGTCGGCGCTGTCTTCGATCACCAGCAGTTTGTGCGCGTCGGCGATGGCGCGAATGCGATCCCAGTCAGGCAAATTCCCGATCAGCGATGGGATCATCACCGCCTTCGTCTTCCTGGTAATCATCCGCTCGATCGCATCGACATCGATATTGTAGGTGCCTTCGACAACGTCGACGAATGCCGGGACAAGACCGGCGCGCACGATCGGGGCGACGGTCGTCGCAAAGGTCAATGCGGGCGTGATGACCTCGGATCCCTTCGGAAGGTCGGCGATTTCGATGGCGAGATGGTTCGCAGACGAACCGGAGTTCACCATGATGCCATGCCGTTTCGCGAAGAGCGTCGCGACACGTTCCTGCATCGTCCTGACGGCCGCGCCCATCTGTGTCGATGAGCGCAGGACTGCCACAACGGCGTCGATCTCTTCCTGACCGTAAACGGACTGTCCGTAATTAACTCGCATCTTTCCAATCTCCGATGTCGCGCAATGGCAATGGTCTTGCTTCGTGTTCGACTTCCTGTTTCCAAGCGGCGGCGTATTGCTCGATCTGATGCTCCGAGAACGACCGGATGTTTCTCGGATCTTCCCGGTACCTGCGGTACCAGGCGACAGTCATGGCCACGGTGTCGCGCAGGCGCAGCACCGGCTTCCAGCCGAGTTCCGTGCGGGCCTTGGTGCTGTCGAGGCGCAGGATGGTCGACTCCACCGGCGCGTTTACCTGCGGCTCGACGATGTATTTCGGTGGCGCGTCGCCCCATTGGCCGACGACCATGTCGGCAAGCGTTCCGACATTGACGGTCGCTTCCTGGTCGGGGCCGAAATTCCAGCCGCCGGCAAAGCGCGTTCTGCCGTGAAGCAGGTGCGCCGCCAGCATCATGTAACCGCGAAGCGGCTCGAAGACGTGCTGCCATGGCCGGATGCTCGCCGGATTGCGCAGCCGGGCCGGGCTGCCGCCTTCCACCGACCGGACCAGGTCGGGCACGAGCCTGTCGGCGCCCCAGTCGCCGCCGCCGATGACGTTGCCGGCGCGCACGCTGACAAGTTGCGGTCCGTTGGGTTCATTGAAGAACGAGGATCGATAGGCGGCTGCGACGAGTTCGGCGCAGCCTTTCGACGAACTGTAGGGATCGCGCCCGCCCATCGGGTCGTTCTCCCGATAACCCCAGACCCATTCGCGGTTCTCGTAGCACTTGTCGCTGGTGACGACGATCACGCCCTTCAGGGACTTCATGCGCCTTGCCGCATCGAGCACGATGGCGGTGCCGACGACGTTGGTCGCATAGGTGTCGACCGGGCTCTCGAAGGAGGCTCGCACCACAGCCTGCGCGGCCATGTGAATGACGAGATCGAAATCCTGTCCGTCGATTGCCCGCGCCACGTCGGCGGCAGAGCGGATGTCGCCCTCGTGGCCGTCGATGACATCGTCGAGGCCGGTCGCCAGGTAGAAGGACGGCGTCGACGGTGGCAGCGACAGGCCGACCACCGTTGCACCCAGTCGCCTCAGCCAGAGCGAGAGCCAGCCTCCCTTGAAACCGGTGTGTCCCGTGACCAGGATCTTTCGACCACGGAACGCCTCGGCAAGGTCAGCCTCGCTGGTGATCAAAGCCATGTCCTACATCCGTACGTGATGGGTGGACGGTGCGGCTGTCGCGGCGGCCAGGTGATCGCGTTCGAAGTGCAGCCACGGCGGATCTTCGCTTTCGCACAGGCCGTTCAGGTAATCGCGATCGCGCACCGTATCCATCGGATGCCAGAAGCCGTGATGCTTGTAGGCAAACAGCTGACCGTCCCGGGCAAGATTGGTCAGCGGCGACATTTCCAGCGGTTCGGAAAGGCTCGGGATGTAGTCGAGCACGCCAGGTTCAAAGACGAAGAAGCCGCCGTTGATCCAGGTTTCCTTCTTCTGCACCTTCTCGGTGAACTCGACGACCTGGTCGCCTTCGATCTCGAGGTTGCCGAAGCGGGCCGGAGGCTGAACGGCGGTGACCGTCGCAAGGCGCCCGTGCGAGCGGTGAAACGCCAGCAGCGCCTCGATGTCGATGTTTCCGACGCCGTCCGAATAGGTCACCATGAAGGGCTCGTTGTCGAGCCATTCGCGCAGGCGCAGGAGCCGACCGCCGGTCATCGTCGACAGGCCGGTGTCCACGACAGAGACATTCCAGTCGAGCGGATGATTGGGGTGCAGCACCATCGAGCCACTTCCGAGCGCGACGGTAAAGTCCGCGGTCGACAGATGGAAGTTATGGAAGAAGCTCTTGATCGACATGCATTTATAGCCGCCGGCCACGACGAAGTCGCGGTGCCCCCAGTGGCTGTAAATATCCATGACGTGAAGAATGATGGGTTTGCCACCAATCTCAACCATCGGCTTAGGAATACGCGTGGTTTCCTCGGCCAGGCGCGAGCCAAGCCCTCCCGCAAAGAGAACGACTTTCATAGCGGTCTCCAAGAAGATATGTTTGGGATAGTGTTGACGTCTCAGGTTTTATTCATGAGCAATCGCGATCCAATGCGCGATTTGAGCGTTTTCAATAACTGATAAAAATGCACGTCAATAAAGGCAGGCGGTTACCTGCGCGCTACGGAATATGTCTGGATAAATCCCAGGGTTTCCGTTATGTTAAGTAACTAATATACAAGAAATACCTTATATTCTGCTGGGCCGCAAGCCTTTTTACGTGTCAGGTTTATCCCTGCACACTTGTCGGGGTTGTCCCGCTAGGGCGTGCGCCACTGCGCATTACGATCCTGTGTGATCCATTTGAAGTCGTGTGCGACCGCATCGTTCCCGTCGCCAGCCTGTATTTTATACTTCGTCTATTTTTGTTCGGAGTTTTTATATGACCTATCCAGCAAGTGTTTCTTCGGAAAGACCGGGTTCCGTTGAAGGAAAGTCAGTCGGGATTTTCTATCAAGTTGCCGCAGTCCTGTTCTTCCTGTTCGTTTTTTATTTCCTGTTTCTTCGGATCATGAATTTCGAGATGCGGCGAGACGAGCAGCTGTATGTTCCGCCGGCCAGGCTCTTGAACGACCATGCGCTATACGCCGATTTCTTCTACAATCATCCGCCCGCCTCCGCCTGGTACTTCTACGCCATCAGCAAGCTGACGGGGTCGAGCGACCTGCTTCTAAGCGGTCGCCTCGGTGTCTTTCTCGCCTGGATCCTCCTGACTGTTGCTGTCGGCGGTGTGGTCTATGTGTTGACGCGCTCGGCCTGGGCAACGGTCTGCGTCGGCATCCTGTCGCTGGTGAACGAGTTGTTTCTGACCCAGACGGGTGTCGGCGCCACCAACAATTTCCTGCCGTGGCCGTTCGCCTTTCTCGGCCTCAGTCTCTTTCTTCTCGCCCTGCGTAACGAAAAGCGCCGTTCGTTGATGGTGGCGTTCGCCGGATTTCTGCTGGCCTTGGCCGTGTGCTTCAAATTGAGCGCCATCGCCTTCATCCCGGCCGTCGCCGTGGCCGCATTCCTTCTGCCGCGCTCGCTGGCGCTGAAGGATCGTATCGTGAAGGTCGCGGCGCCGCTGCTCATCGGTGGACTTGTCGGCGGGGCGCCGATCCTCTTCTACCTCGTCAGGGATCCCCAACTCTTTCTGGCGCACGTGGTGCGCTACCATACCGGTCCGCATCCGCAATACTGGCGGCTGATGAGCGGCGACGGGGAGGGCGGGGCGATGTCGCTTGCCCAGAAACTGGTCATGGCGCAGGACATATGGCTTGCGCCAGCCGTGGCCGTTGCGCTTGCCGCACTCATCGCCATCGCGTTCATCGCCTTTGCCCGGCGCACGGACAATGCAGCAGCCGAACCAAGGCTGCGCATCGGGGAGGTGCTGGTCCTTGCCGGCGTGCTCTTCTGCAGTTTTGTGCTGAGCTTCGTTCCGACGCCCGGGTTCCCGCAGTATTTTGCGCCGCCGCTCGTCTGCCTTCCTTTGGCGTTTGGGCTTCTGCTCGAGGCGCTTGGGCCGCGCGCGCTGCCCATGGTGCGGCCGATCCTGCTGTCGGCCGTGCTTGTCGTTCTTGCGGTGAACGCGCCGCGCCTTGGCCAATACCTCGGTAAGGCGACCCATCCGCAGCAGTGGACGACGATGCGCGTGCATGAGGGAGGCGTGACGATTGCCGAGAGGATGCAGGCTGCCGGCGTCACCGGCAAGGTTGCGACGCTCGCGCCCATCTATCCGCTGGAAGGCGGCCTCGATGTCTATGCCGAGCTGGCGACAGGGCCGTTTGCCTACCGCACCGCCGACATGACGAGCCCCGACCTGGCGAAGTACTACAAGATGACATCGCCATCGACGATCGAAGCGCTGTTCGAGAAAGACCCGCCGGCGGCGTTTCTGCTGGGCTTTGAAGACGAACTGGAAAAGCCGATGCGTGCCTTTGCGGAAAGCCACGGCTACGTGCAGTCCGCCTCACTCGGCTTCAAGGACAGATATGGGATTCCGACCCTCTATCTGAAGCCAGCAACGTCGCCCGGATCGTGATCGGGCGATGCGGCGTCGCCTTCCGAAGGCGGCGCCGTGTCAGGTCGATACGCGCGCTGCCGGGTAAAGCGCCTGGGCCTCATCAGGCGCTGCGATGACATCGTCCCATTGCTGAAGGACCGACTGGATGGCGTAGCGCGCGGCAACCGCGCGCGCGCCCATGGCGCCGATCTGCTGCCGGAGCGTTGCGTCGGCCGCTAGGCGGACCATGGCCTCTGCCAGCCGGTGCGTGTCCTCCTTGGGGACGAGCACCCCAACGGCCGGCGTGTCGATGATTTCCGACGGTCCCCAGGGGCAATCGAAGGCGATGCTGGCAAGGCCGGCGGACATCGCCTCAAGCAGCACGTTCGGGAACCCTTCGAAGCGCGAACTGAGGACGAACATATCACCGGCGTTGATCCATTCGACCGGGGATTTCGTCGTGCCGGGCAGCCGAACGCGGTTCGAAAGGCCGAGACGTCGGACCTGTTCCTCGAGCGCCGGCCGTTCCGGGCCCTCGCCGAAGATGGTCAGCGTCATGTTCGGCGCGCGCCCGGCGACATCGGCAAAGGCGTCTATCAGCAGATCGAAGCCCTTCTGCCTGTCCAGGCGGCCGACGGCCAGCAGCCGGGTGCTGGTGCCTGACTGTCTGTCACGCACATGCTGAAGCGTGATCGGGTTGGGGATGATCACGGCCTTGGCTTTGAGGGCCGGCGGCAGCGAATTGGCCGCTTCCGTCGTCTGCATCACCAGCCGCTCCGCCAGGCGGGCCGCCAACGGCCGCGCCAATCGCCACAGCCCGTTCATGTCTTGCGTGTTGAAGTTGTTTCGTTCGGAAAGGACGAGCCGCAGGCCGAGGCCGCGGCTGGCAAGCACGACCATGATGTTGACCTTCGTCAGAAAGGAGATGACGAGGTCGGGCGACAGGGCGCGCAGGCGCGCGCGCAATCGGGCGATACGCTCGGCCGTCCTGAACACAGGCACCGACGAGCCGCCGCCGAGCGCTTCGACGCGGACGGAGCGGTCGTAGGCGAAGTAGGTCTCAGGGGTTTCCGCATTGAGCGCGAGCACGTGCACGTCGTCACCGCGGGCCGAGCGATGGCGCGCGAGGATGTTGACGACCTTTTCTGCGCCGCCGGCACCAAGCCCCGAAAGCACGAACACAATTCGCAATGGCGGCTCCTGTCTCGATTGGGACAGGCGGACAATCCCGCCTGCGCCCGACCCGACCACGGCCTAGACGGCGCTCATCCAGCCGTGGGTCAAGGCGAAATGGACAATCTGCGCCCGCGTGTGGAGCTGTAGCTTCTCCGTCGCGCGGGCCTTGTAGGTTTCGATCGATTTGACGCTCACATTGGCGCGCGCGCCGATTTCCTTGTTGGAGTACCCAAGGGCGACGAGGCGCAGAACGTCCTGCTCGCGACGGGTCAGCCCCGGCACACCGGCCGCCTTCAACGCGCGCGATCCGGGGCTTGGCGCCGCGCGGGTCAGTTCCTGGGCGGTCGGCGGGTCGAGATAGAGCCCGCCATGCGTGACGGAGCGAACGGCAAGCAGCAGGTGCTCGGGCGCCGAGCATTTCTGGATGAAGCCCTTGACGCCGATCTGAAGCGCCTGCTGTGCGTAGGAACGTTCCGGGTAAATCGTCATCACCACAACATAGGCCGAAAGCTGCTGCTTGAGGATTTGTTCGGCGAGCGTAAGGCCGCTCATGTCGGGAAGGGCGATATCGATGACCGAAACGTCGGGCCCGGTTTCCTTGATCAGCGCCAGCGCGTCCGCACCTGTTCCAGCCGCGCCGACGCAGACGATATCGCTGGTCGTATCGATCGTCGCGCGGGCGCCGACGATGACGAGCGGATGGTCGTCGATGATGACTGTGCGTATCGGCGTCGTCATGATGCCCGCCTGACTGTCGGCGCCAAGTCCGCCGGCATTCGCGTAGGTCGAGCCCCCTTGTCGTTGTCGTTCATGTGTCGGTCCCCCTCTCCGAATTCTCTTTCCGCAGCTTGAGCCGTGCGGTGGCTTGCTAGAAGTTCCTCAGGAAATTGGAGTAACGCCGTTCGATGTTGTGCAGCGTGTATTCGCTTTCGATGCGATCGCGGGCGAGATGCGCGTAGCGGGCATATTCCTCCGGCGACAGGTCGAGCACCTTGCGCATGGCGTCGGCAAAGGCCTCAGGATTGCGCGCAGGCACGACGATCCCGGCATTGCCGGCAACCTCTGCCGCGTCTCCGACGTCCGTTGCCACCACCATTTTCGCGTAGCTCATGGCCTCGGCAACAACATTCGGAAAGCCCTCGGTTCTGGAGGACAAAGCGAGAATGTCGATGCTGCGGTAGAAATCCTCCATGTCCGCGACTTCGCCTCTGAGGTCGATGGCCTCGCTTGGCAATCCAGCATCGGCAATCAGCCGCACGACTTCGGGATTGTCCCAGGCCAACCCACGTCCGGCGGCGAGGAAGCGCGTGTCGGGATGGGTGCGCAACACCGAAGCGGCGGCGCGAAAGAAGGTGGCGTGGTCCTTTTGCGGGTGGAAGCGTGCGACGATGCCGATCCGCCGCGGCGGCGCCTCATGGCCGGCCGCCACCGCGGGGATTTCGAAGCCGTTCGGGATGACAACCGAATTCAGGTTACGGTAGCCGTAGGCGCGGTGCATTTCGCGGGCGCGCGACGAATTGTAGATGATGCCGGAGGCCGAACCGGAGAGCACCCGGGCAGCAGCGATCGCCACATGGGAGCTTCGCGACAGCGAGGCGACGTCATCGAGCGACTGGCGAACATTCCAGATGACCGGGGTGGCGCGGCGCGCAAGTTTGGCAGCGACCGTGCCGACCACCATGGCGTGGTACATCCAGCAGAGCATGACGCTCGGCTTTTCCTGGCGGATGATGTTGGCAAGCCGCATCGTACCCTGCAGAATGGCCGGGAGCGAGTGCGCGCCAAGCGCCACATACTCGACGCGCGGATTGTCCGCGAGGTCACGGTTTCGCGCCGAGACATCGAGTAGCGACACGACCATGACGCGTTCGTCAGACGACGCCTTGAGCAGGCGCGCGAGCATCGTCTCAGCTCCGGCGCTTGCGCTGAAATTGGTGATCAAATGCAAAATCATACCGTGGATCCGAAGTTGCGCCGCCGTTAGGGCATTCCTCCGCATTCCCTGAGCCTGACGACGGGGCACACTGGCGTGTATCCCGGCGCTGGTCACAAGCATTAAATTCCTGGGCGCGCCATGCACGCCAGGACATCAACTTCCTATTGCCTCGAATTTGGAGGGCACATCGGATGCGATCATTTCTGAAATAGGTTCGTACTCTAAATTGGCCTTCCAGAGCGCACCCTAGAAAAGCAGTGGATTCAAGATACAACGGCAGACACTGTCATGCAATTATTCTCTTGCAGTATAGCCCGGCTCTGAAATAGCATCCCGTCATATCATACTTGAAATACATTTATATCGCCCGGATGGGTTATTTCTTCCCTTGGTTGTGATCCGAGTTGTATATTGCGCTCTGACACATTGTGCATTTGAGAACCAAAATGCGTTTTGCTCTGGTTGGTGCCGTCGAAGGATCCCGGATCGCGCTCGATGCCCTGTTGGCGAAGGGGATGCTGCCCTCCCTGGTGGTTACGCTGCCGCCGGAGGCTGCGGATCGCCATTCCGATTTCGCGGACTTGACGACGCCGGCGCGCGCGGCGGGCAGCGCGGTCTGCCACACGACCAATGTGAACGCCGAAGACACGCTTGCAGCCGTTCGCGCCTGCGACCCGGACCTCGTCCTGGTCCTCGGCTGGTCGCAGATCTGCCGCCAAGCCTTCCGTGCCATCCCGAGGCTCGGGGTGATCGGTTTTCACCCGTCGGCGCTGCCGCGCCTGCGAGGCAGGGGTGTTATCCCCTGGACCATCCTGCTTGACGAAAAGACGACGGGTTCGTCGCTCTTCTGGATCGACGAGGGCACGGATTCCGGCCCCATCATCCTGCAGCGCCTGTTTCCCGTCGCGCCGGACGAGACGGCGCGCAGTCTTTACGGCAAGCATGTGCGCAATCTCGCGGAGATGGTGCCGGAGGCTGTTGAATTGGCGGCAGCGGGCAGGGCGCCGCGGGTCGAGCAGGACCACAGCCTGGCGAACTATTGCGCAAAGCGTGTCGCCGAGGATGGCCTGATCGACTGGCAGCGGCCGGCGGCTGAGGTGCTGCGCCTGATCAGGGCGGTAGGCGAACCCTATCCTGGCGCCTTTTCGCGTCAGGACGGAAGGGTCGTCCATTTCGATGCGGCGCGGGCCTTCGCGGAGTCCTTTCGCTACATCGGCCTTGCCGCGCAAGTTCAGACCCATACGGCGGATGGTTTCACCGTCATGTGCGGAGACCGGCAGTGCATCGAGGTAACCGCGTGGCGTACAGCCGACGGCCGGCGCCCCCCAGTGCACAGCAAGTTGGGAGCGTGATCGCGCGGGCATTGGCATCGGGTTCAGTCGGGCGGGGCTGCGGCGATTGCCTTGACCCCTCGTCCTAACAGTCAAGGAGAAGGCGTGTATGGCGTACCGGTCGTTCAAGATCCTCGTCTCTTCCGCGGGAAGACGTGTTGGCCTGATCGAGTGCTTTCGTCGGGCAGCGCGCGCGCTGGACATCGATATCCAGATTCTGGCCTGCGACCTTGATCCCGATCTGAGCGCCGCCTGCGCCGTCGCCGACCGGGCTTTCTCGGTCCCTGCCTATAATCACCCGGAGTTCACCGACCGCCTGGCGGAAATCGCGCGGGCGCATGATGTGCGCCTGCTCGTGCCTACGATCGATCCCGAACTTGTGCCGCTTGCGGGTGCGGCGGGGGATTTCGCCGGCTTCGATTGCCGCGTGCATGTGAGCACTTCGGCTGTCATCGACGTCGTGCGCGACAAGCTCGAAACCATGCGCGTGCTCGACGCGGCCGGAGTACCGGTCCCGCGAACCGGTATGCTGGAGGAGGTTCGCGGCGAGCTTTCGCGTTGGAACTGGCCGCTGTTCCTCAAGCCCAATGCCGGGAGCGCAAGCCGCTCGATCAGCATGGTGCGCTCAATGGCCGATCTGCCGGAAACGACCGCAGAGCCGATGATCCTGCAGCAATATCTCGACGGCCCGGAGCATACGGTCAATGCGTTCGTCGATGACGGCGGCACTTTGCAGTCGGTCATTTCGCATCGACGCTTGCGCATAAGGGCAGGCGAAGTCGAAAAGGGCGTCACCGAGCGTCATCCGGTGCATCGGGCGATGGCCGAGGGCATCTTGCGGGCGTTGCCGGACTTGCGCGGCGCGTTCTGTTTCCAGGTCATGGACGATCGGCTCACTGGTCCGCGGGTGATCGAAATCAATGCCCGTTTCGGCGGTGGCTATCCGCTCGTTGACCATGCCGGCGCGACCTTTGCGCAATGGCTGCTTGAGGAAGTGGCGGGCTTGCCGAGAACGGCGCACGACGATTGGCGCGAAGGCGTGCTGATGCTGCGATACGATGCAGCGGTCTTCAGGGGATAGGCGGATGGGCGAGCAGGTGCTTGTCTTCGATCTCGACGATACGCTTTATCTGGAGCGGGATTTCGCCCTAAGCGGCTTCAGGGCCGTTGATGCCTGGCTGGCGCACCATCTGGGCGTAGAAGGCTTCGCCGGGCATTGCGAGGCAGTTGCTGCGCGCGGACACAGCGGGCGCGTTTTCGATATGGCCCTGGCGGCGATGGGCATTGCGCCTGACGAGGCGCTGGTAAGCCAGTTGGTTGCGGTCTATCGCGGACACCAGCCCGAAATCTCTCTGGCAAACGATGCGCGCCGCTATCTGGAGCGTGCGCGTGTCGGCCGAAGGGCGATCATCACCGACGGGCCCGCGGCCACGCAACAGGCCAAGGTCAAGGCGCTGGGGCTCGAAGCCCTGGTCGACCGGGTGATCTTCACTGACCTTTGGGGGAGAGAATTCTGGAAGCCGCACGCACGGGCCTATGAGGCGATCGAGGCCTGGGCTGACGTCAAGTCGGACACTCTAGTCTATATTGCCGACAATCCGCTCAAGGATTTCGTCACACCGCGCCGGCGCGGATGGCAAACTGTGATGGTGGCGCGCGAAGCGCGGGTCCACCGCACGGCGGCACCGGACGAGGCGCACCAGGCCGACACGCGTATCAGCGATCTCGATGAACTGGACGACGCCTTGCGATCACTCGCCGCGGGCGAAGCGGTCTCCCGCTGAGTTATCTGCCGGTGAAGGCAGGGACGGGTGGTAGTGGCGGCCGCGAAGCGCGTATTCAAACCCGCGGCCGCCGGTATTTTATGCGAAGGTGAAGTCCGCGGCGCTGAAGTTGGCCGCAGACAGAGTACCGTTCGGATCGTCGACGACGATCGAGAACGCGTGACCAGCCGAATCCTGCGCCTTGAGGATCACGTCGCCGCTCGGGTCGTCATAGGCATAGACCGTGCCGGGGCCACCGGTGTTGGCGTAGCGGGTGATGCCGAGCTTTTCGAGAACGATGCGATCGAGGCCATCCTGGTAGTCCATGATGGTATCCTGGCCGACGAGCGCGCCGGCGCCCTTGAGCACGAAGCGGTCGGCGTCGGCGCCGCCCCAGAGGAAATCGGAGCCGCTCTCGCCGATAAGCGTGTCCTTGCCGGCATCGCCACGGATCGTGTCGTTGCCGTTGCCGCCATAGAACAGGTCATCGCCATCGCCGCCGTTCAGCGTGTCGTTGCCGTCTTCGCCGCTGATGCTGTCGTTGCCGCCATCACCATAGACGAGGTCGTCGCCTGCGCCGACGCTGATCCTGTCGACGCCGGCACCGCCATGGGCCTCGTCACGACCGCTCTCGGAATCGAGAATGTCGTTGCCGTCGCCGCCGTCGAGATAGTTGTCGCCGTCGCCGCCGTCGACCCGGTCATCGCCGATGCCGCCATAGACGTGGTCATTGCCGGATTGGCCCTTGAGCGCGTCGTTGCCGCCTTCGCCATAGATGTAGTCGTCGCCGGCGCCGCCGCCGACGGCCTGCGTCGTCAATTTGCCGGTCGCCGGGTTGATGCGGTTGACGAAACCGTCGTTGCCGTCGCCGGCATAGATGATGTCGTTGCCGGCGCCACCGTCGATGTATTCTTCGCCGGCGCCGCCGTAGAAGGTATCGTTGCCGGCACCGCCGAGCATGGTGTCGTGGCCATCGCCGCCGTCGAGGATGTCGTCGCCGTCCTCGCCGTCGAAGATGTCGTTGCCCAGGCCACCGACGAAGTGGTCGTTGCCAAGGCCGCCATCGAAGGAGTCGTTGCCGACGCCGCCTTCAGCATAATCGTCGCCTGGACCGGCCTTGAAGAAGTCGTTGCCGTCGCCACCGTACATGCGGTCGTTGCCGTCGCCACCGTCGAGATAGTCGTCTCCCGCATAGCCCCAAAGGCTATCGTCGCCCGCATATCCATAAATTGTGTCAGCTACGTTCGTGCCATAAAGCGTGTCAGCTACGGGTCTTCCCTTAACGATCATGTTTCCATCCTTTATTAGTGGGGCAGAATACGCGCCGTTGCTTTTACCGACCGCCGCGCAAAGACAGCAAGCGACCGGAGCGTGTGAAAACTGTGATCTGTCGCGTTCAATGGTGGGGGCTTAAAATAGCATCTATAAGCAACCGCTACAACAGATGTATAGTATCTACTCAACCCCCGGCACGTTGACATCGGGGAACACTTCCATCGATACGGCCCCACTCAAATTCCTGGAAACGGTGTCGTTGCAGCATGGTAGACAACAGAATCACAAGCGGCAGTTTACGCTCTGCGTTCCGGCGCAGCGTTATCGATCTCGGCTTGTTCTCGACGGTCGTTAACGTGCTGGCGCTGACGTCGCCTCTGTTTCTGATCCAGGTTTATGATCGGGTTTTGCCCTCTTCAAGCATCGAAACGCTCGTCTATCTGACGATTATCGCGTTCCTTGCCTTCGCATTCCTCGGCCTGCTCGATGTGATTCGGGCGATCTACGCCGTGCGCATGGCGGCCAAGCTCGACAGCGAGCTCGGGGCGGCGGCTTTTGCAAACGTGGTCGCGGCAACGGGCCGGGAGCCGGGCGACATCCAGCCCTTGCGCGATCTTGCGACCGTCAGAGGCTTCATCGCTTCACGCGGCACGCCGGTCCTCTTCGATCTGCCGTTCTCGCCGGTGTTCGCGGCACTGCTTTATCTCCTGCATCCAATGCTCTTCCTGATGACGACGATCGGCGCGATCGTGATCCTGCTCCTGGTTTTCCTTAATCAGTACATGAACAAGAAGGCGTCGCAGTTCGCGCAGGAGCGGATTACCAGCGCCAATCTGACGGCGCAGATGTTCAGCCGCAGTGCCGAGACGGTGCGTGCGATGGGCATGACGAACAATGTCAGCGAGGTCTGGGGGCGCCAGTTTGCCGCCGCGACTGCGGCAGCCGACGGAAATCTCGTCGTCAACGCCATCTTCGGAGGCATATCGCGATCGATCAGAATGATCCTGCAGATGGCGATCCTCGCCGTCGGCGCGACCCTTGTCCTGAAGGGGCAGATGACCGCCGGCATGATCTTTGCGTCCTCGATCTTGTCGGGCCGCGCACTGCAGCCACTCGATCAACTGGTCGGGATCTGGAAGCAGGCAATGGAAGCGCGCAGCGCCTGGACGCGGTTCGAAAAGGTGATTGAGGCCGGCAATGCCGATGGCCGCAAGCTTCTGCTGCCGAATCCTGCAGGCGATATTGCCGTGCGCGATCTGCTCTATGTTTCGCCGGACGCGGGAGCCGACCCCGAGCCGATCCTCAAACGGTTGAATTTCACGATCGCTGCCGGCGAAAGCGTTGCGGTTGTCGGCCCGAGCCGGGCGGGCAAATCGACGCTTGCGCGGCTTTTGACCGGCGCCGTTGCCCCGACCGCGGGTTCGATCACCATCGACGGTGCGGACCTGAGAACCTGGGACGCGGCGCAGCTCGGCAGCCTCATCGGCTATCTCGCGCAGGATGTGCAGCTTCTGCCCGGCACAATCGCCGCCAATATCTCGCGCTTCGAACCGGATGCGGCGGACGAGGCGGTGGTTGCGGCCGCGCGCGCGGCACATGCCAATGATCTCATCCTGGCGCAAACGAAGGGCTATCAGACCCCGATCGGGCCCGGCTCCAACAATCTCTCCGGCGGAGAGCGGCAACGCATCGGGCTTGCGCGCGCCTTCTACGGCTCTCCGCGTCTTCTCGTTCTCGACGAGCCGAACGCCAACCTCGACAGTGAGGGGGAAGCGGCCCTCGGACGGGCGCTCAGAGACGCGAAGGAGCGCGGCGTCACGGTCGTCATCGTCACGCACCGCATTTCGATCGCAACGACATGTGACCGGATCCTGGTGATGAAGAATGGCAGGATTGATGACTTCGGCCCAACGGACGAGGTGGCGCGGCGCGCGCAGTCCGAGCGGGCGGACCGGGCCGCGAAGGCAGCCGCTGCCAAGCGACCGTCGAACCTCCCGCCGGCAAACATCTCCGCGTTCCTGCCTGGCAGAACCGGGGACCGGCCATGACGGCGGCGGGTGCTCGGCGTTCCTGGCGGGATGCGATCGTGACCGATACCGGGTTTGTCGCCCGGCTCGGCTATGGCACGCTTGCCCTCATCCTTGTCGGCTTCGGCTATTGGGCGGCGACGGCGCCGCTCTCCGGCGCTGCCGTCGCTTCCGGTACGATCACGGCCACGGGCCGCAATGTCCTCGTGCAGCATCTGGAAGGCGGGATCGTTAGCGAAATCGCGGTTCGTGAAGGGGATGCCGTCGCAAGGGGGCAGACGCTCGTGGTCCTCGACGACACCGTGGCCCGCACCCAGCTCAATCGCCTTGCCAAGCAATGGGTAGCACTGAAGGCGCGGGAGGCGCGACTTGCCGCCGAGCGGGACGGGAAGCGGGATCTGACGATCGCGATCGGCAATGCGCCGGCCACGATGTCGGCCGCAAGCCGCGACCTGACGGAAGAGCAGGTCAAGGAGTTTCAGACCCGGCTTGCCCGCTTCACCTCCGAAACCGTCATTCTGCAGCAGCGCGTCGAAAGCCTGAACGACGGGCTTGATGGTCTGGCCGCACAGAAGGCGGCGGTCGAGAAACAGACGCAGATCGTGCGCAGCGAAGCCGAGCGCAAGTTCAATCTCCTGGAAAAGGGGCTGACGAACCGCACGGAGTACACGCAGCTTCTCCGCGTCGAAGCGGACCTGCTCGGCCAGGTCGGCATGCTGCAAGCGGAAGCCTCGTCGAGCCGCACGCAGGTGGCGGAAGCGCGTGAGCAGATCGAACGACTGAAGACCCAGCGCGTCGAGCAGGCGGTGACCGCGATGAACGAGGTGAAGACCGGGCTCGCCGACGTCGAAGAACAGGTCGAGGCCGCACGCCGGGTGCTTGAGCGCACCGTCGTCAAGGCGCCGGTGGATGGCGTTGTGGTCGCCTCGGTCTACAATGCCGTCGGCAGTGTCGTCGGTCCCGGCGAAAAGATCATGGAGATCCTGCCGACAGGGGACCTGGTCGTCGATGCGCGTATTCATCCGCAGGACATCGACGTCGTCCATGTCGGCCAGCCGGCGAGGGTCCGCCTCTCGGCGCTCAATACCAGCCTGACGCCGGAGGTTTCAGCGACGGTTGCCCATGTCTCGGCCGACCGCCTGACCGATCCGGCGACGCGCGAGCCCTATTACCGAGCCGTGCTGCGCCTGGATACCCCGCTGCCGGCCGGCGTTCGCATGGAGCAACTGCATCCGGGGATGCCGATCGACGCCTTCATCGAACTCGGCGACCGCACCTTCCTTGAGTATTTGATCCGGCCGATTTCCGACTCCTATCGACGTGCCTTTGCAGGGGAATGAGCCCACAAGGTCTTTCCCGTGCAAGATTGCGCTGAACCGCGTGCCGGCTGATACGCAGGGCACTCCCTTGGCATGGTCCGCCTCCGGTGGTCTGGGGGCTGTCGGCGTCGCTCGCCCGTCACCCGAGAGCGGTTCCGAGGTGCGTGCTGGGGAGTGTTGAAGCGCCTTCTCCAATCGCGCTAAGATTTGTCGGGTGTATATTTTCGGATGTACTGCAAGATTTTCTTTAGATAATTTTGGAAATGAAAATCATATCTATTTTTATGCGCCGGAATGAGTGAGTTTGTTTTCGGAATTTGGACTTTATTTCTATATTTCGAGCGGTGCGTTCTGTTCCCGGAGGAGCGGAATGGTCGCTGGTTAATCCTAAAGGGCTATGGATTAATTTGCCGTAATACTATTGAGTTCTAAGATAATTAGGTAAATTGCTTCCGATAAAACGAAAAGATAATTTACACGCAGTTTTTGGCGTGCGAGAGTTTGGGCGAAGTTGACGTATTTTATTGCGAAGACCAAAGCTTGTATCCGTGCATAGATAAAATAAATTTCAGGTAACTTTGTACGATCTGATCGGTATCAGAAGTTTATTCCAAACAAATTCAACGAGACATGACGTCTCAAGGCGCATCATTCGTCCGTCCGTTCTCGGCGCGGCGGTTGAATGGCGTTCTATGGATCGAAGGGTGTCGCATGCATCGCAACGAGGCCGCTGCCCAGCCCACGCAAGCCGTCGCCCCGTCTCCGCCGTCCATGGCGAGATACTGGGCAAGGTTCCTCACCATATTCACCTGGTTTGCCGCTGTCGGACGCGCACTTTTGCGCCTGGCGGCAAGAACGGCCGTATCCTCGGTCAAGCAGGTCCGTCGATCGCGTGTGCTCTATGCGATGGACATAGCGTCTGCAGCTTTGGCGCTCGTGGCCGCCTTTTTCCTGCGCTACGGTTTCGACGCGATGTCGACTCGTCCGGAGCTGATCTGGGCGCTGGTATCGACCGGGCCGCTATATCTTCTTGCCTGTGCGCTCGCCTTTCCGGTCGCCGGATTGTACGCCCGCGATTGGCGCTACTGCTCCGTTTCGGATCTGCGCTCGATCCTGCAGGCCGTCTTGATCAGTTCGGCGGCGCTTGTGTTGATGTCGTTCTTTGCGAACCGCCTGCAGGATATGCCGCGAAGCGTCGTGCCGCTCGAGGCGCTGCTTTTGACCGCATTCCTGTCGGCTTCGCGGCTGAGCTTCCGGCTTGACGAACTGGCGTTGCGCCCGAGCCGGCGCCAGCCGGTCGCCGAGGACAATGCCGAGCAGATCCCGACCTTGCTCGTCGGCAGCGGCCATGCGGCAGACCTCTATCTGAGAGCGCTCCGCCGCGATCCGCATTGCAGCCATAAGCCGGTCGGCTGCCTGGAAGTGACGCCGGAGCATACGGATATGACCTTGCGCGGCATTCCGATCCTCGGTGCGCTCAGCGATTTCGATAGTGTGGTCTGTGCGCTCGCAGAGAGTGGGCAGCTGCCGCGCCATGTCGTCTTTACCGAAGCGCTTTCGGCGTTTGGCGATGGTGCGGAGGATGTGATGCGGCGCGCCGAAGCGCGTGGCATGACCGTATCGCGCCTGACGCAGATCACGGAACTCAAGAGCGCCAAGCAGGAAAGCCGTTTCGAGCTGCGCTCGATCGAGCTGACGGATCTTCTGGAGCGCCCGCAGGCGGCCCTCGACAACGAGGCAATTCTGCGCCTCGTCCGCGGCCGTCGCGTCCTGATCACCGGCGCCGGTGGTTCGATCGGCAGTGAGCTTACCTTGCAGGTGGCAGCGCGCGAACCGGCCGAACTCATCCTGGTCGAGAACTGCGAGTACAATCTCTATGCGATCGATATGGAGCTCGGAGAACGCTATCCGGCCGTCAAGCGGACCGCAAACCTTTGCAACGTCCGCCGGGCCAATCGCGTCAACGACGTCTTTGCCAAGTATCGGCCGGAACTCGTCTTCCATGCTGCCGCACTCAAGCATGTGCCGATGGTGGAGCTTAACCCTTGCGAGGGCGTGCTGACCAATGTGATCGGCACGATGAACGTCGCGAATGCCGCCCGCCGCTTCAAGGTGCAGGCGATGGTGCAGGTGTCGACCGATAAGGTCGTCAACCCGACCAGCGTGATGGGCGGGACCAAGCGGCTGGCCGAACTCTATTGCCAGGCGCTCGACCTTCATTGCCTGAAGAAGGGGTCCGGCCCGCGCTTCATGACCGTTCGCTTCGGCAACGTGCTCGGTTCGAGCGGTTCGCTGATCCCGTTGTTTAAGCGGCAGATCGCCAAGGGTGGGCCGCTGACGGTGACGGATCCGCGCATGACACGCTTCTTCATGACCATTCGCGAAGCCGTCGAACTGACGCTGCAGGCTTCGGCCTACGGTCTGGAAGGCGAAATCGGCAAGGGCGAGATTTTCGTTCTTGATATGAATGAGCCGATCAAGATCATCGACATCGCCAAGCGGATGATCCGGCTTGCCGGTCTTACGCCGGGCAAGGACATCGATATCGAGATCATCGGCCTGAGGCCCGGCGAAAAGCTCTATGAGGAGCTGTTCGATAGCGGCGAGCAGCGCATCAGCTCTCCCATTCCGGGCGTGCTCGGCGCGATCCCGAATGCCGTGCCCCTGACGACACTCAAGGAGATGTTCGCGCGCCTGAAGCTTTTTGCCGAACTCGGCGACCAGGCGATGGTTTTTGCGATCATGAACAGCCTCATTCCCGGCTTCGACAAGCATCCGGCCGAAGGTACGGCTGGGGCGCTCTCGTCGGATGACGGGGAGGAAGGGGCCGCCGACGCCGATGTCGCGCATCTGACTGACGATGTCCTGCAAGCAGCGCTGTCGAGCCTTAGGCGGGGGCCGCCTTCGACGCCGATGCCGATGTGATCTGTGCGATCTTTCGAACGCTTGTATGGAGCGCGGCTTGATGTTGATTGACGCGAGCGACTATTCTCCGGTCAGGCATCCGCCACAGCGGGTGGCCGTTGCCGCGGGATCGGCGGTTGCCGGCGTGGTGCCGAAACAGCGGATCGCGGTGCTTTCGAGCTACAGCCGTTCGCTCACCAATTTTCGCCTGGAGCTGCTGCGGCGCCTGGTCGAGGCCGGCCATTCGGTTCTGGCCGTCGGGCCGGAAGAGGACGAGGACGTCGTCCGTCAGCTTGCCGCGATCGGCGTGGAGTTCGTCCGCGCGCCGATGGCACGCACGGGGCTCAATCCCCTGACGGATCTGACGACGCTCTGGTCCTATTGGCGGCTGCTACGCTCACGGCAGATCGATGTCGTGATCCCCTATACGATGAAGCCGATCGTCTATGGCGGCATTGCCGCCCGCCTGGCCGGCGTCAAGCGACGGTATTTTCTCGTGACCGGCCTTGGCCACGTCTACTCGGATGCCGCAAGCAAACGGTGGGTCGGGCGCCGCATCAAGCAACTGAGCGTGCTGCTCTACCGGCTGGCGCTCAAGGGGGCTGGCGGGGTCTTTGCCTATAACCGTGCGGATTCGGCCGACATCGAGAGCTGCAGGCTGATCTCCGATCAGCGCGAACTAACGCTGGTCCCGGGCTCTGGGGTCGATCTCGACCACTATGCGTTTTCGAGCCCGCCCAGCGGGCGCCCGGTCTTTCTGCTCGTCGCCCGCCTGCTGAAGGACAAGGGGATCGGCGAATATGTCGAGGCCGCGCGCATCGTCCGCCAACAATTCCCGGAGGCCGAATTTCGTCTTCTCGGGCAGTTCGATCCCAGTCCGGCCGCGATCTCGGCTGAGACCATCGACGGATGGGTCAAGGACGGCAGCCTGAACTATCTCGGCGAAACCACGGATGTGCGCCCGCATCTCACCGATTGCAGCGTCTTCGTCCTGCCGTCCTATTATCGCGAGGGCATACCGCGCAGCATTCTCGAGGCGATGTCGACAGGGCGCGCGGTGGTCACCACCGATCTGCCGGGCTGCGACGAGACGGTGGTCGATGGGCTCAATGGTTACCTGGTGGAGCCGCGCAACGCCAAGCAACTGGCTGAAGCCATGTGCCGCTTCCTGAGAGCGCCTTCGCTGATTGCGGACATGGGGCTCAGGTCACGCGAACTCGCCCAATCAAAGTTCGACGTGCATGCCGTGAACAAGCTGCTTCTTGAGCGCATGGCATTGATCTGACGGGCACATTTCCACCTTTTTCAGAATAGTCGCGAGTGTTCTCCAAGAAAAAACAACCGCGGCGATGATTTTCTAGAAACTTTCCGGTTGCGCGTGTTTCTAGCGCTTCAATGAGAAACTCATAATTTTCGATGTATACATTACTAATAGTTGTTGAATTGACGGTTGCTATGCATAATCGCCTTCGAGGGATATTTGAGGCGATTGTCTTACGATGGCAGGCAGCGTCGTTCACATCATCAACGACCTTAACGGAAACGGCGGCGCCGAGCGCCTGGTCGTGGAAATGGCGCAGCGACAGACGCGGTTTTCGGCAACGGTAATCGTGTGGAAGGGAGCCAATAACGAGCTCCTGGAAGACGCGGCCTTCGCTGCCGTGACGATCATCGCGGTCAAGCTGTCGAGCCCCCGTTCGATCGCCAAAGCATGGCGCGCGATGCGCGCAGCGGACGTCGTGCACGTCCACCTTTTTCCGTCCCTCTATTTTTGCGCGCTCCTGCCCTTTCGGAAAATCTACACCGAGCACAACACCTGGAACCGCCGAAGGGCGAGGCGGTGGTTGCGCGGTATCGAACGCTGGGTCTACGGCCGTTACGACTGTGTTGCGGCGATCAGCACACCTGTCCGCGACCACCTGTCCGAATGGCTGGCGCCTATGGCCGCGAAAATCCACATCGTCGAAAACGGCGTCAGCCTGGACCGGTTTGCGTCGGCGCGCGACCGCAGGCCGAGACAGGATGGCCTCTTCTACATCGGCATGGTCGGAAGCTTCACCGAGAAGAAGGACCAGGAAACCATCGTGCGCGCCCTCCAGCGGCTTCCGGACAATGTCAATGCGGTCTTTGCCGGTGTGGGGGATCGCCGCCCGATCGTCGAAGAACTCGCCGGTGCTCTGGGCGTGCGCGAGCGCGTCCACTTTTCCGGCTTGGTCCGGGATATCCCGGCGTTCCTAGGCCGCCTTGATCTCTATGTGCAATCCTCCCACTGGGAAGGCTTCGGCGTGGCGGTGGTTGAGGCGATGGCGTCGGACCTGCCGGTCTTGGTCAGCGATGTCGGAGGGCTGGCCGTCGTCGTTGACAACGACGCCTACCGCTTCCCGGCGAAAAACCACGGGCAGCTTGCCGACCGCATTCGAGAACTTGCCAGCGATGGTGAGAAATATAGCGCTGCAACAGCCTATGCGCGCCGCCGTGCGCAGGGCTTTTCGATCGACCGGACCGTCTCATGCTACGAGGATCTTTACGATCTGATCAAGCCCGGTCCGCCGACATTGACGACGGCCGGCGCAGATACCGGCGCCTCTCGGTTCCGCCGTTCCTCGCACCCGTCACAGGATCTGCCCTGAGCAGTCGCGGCGTTCTGTCGGAGGGATGTGGAGAAAGCAGGAGACGACACGATCGGGCCACCGGGATCGTGGCATCACGCAGCGGCTCATTCGAAAGCAACTGCTGAAATGTAACTTGGAATCTCCTGGGGAGTTGGTATTATCCCTGCATTGTTTTCGAATATACTGAAATTAACTGTTGTCGTTTTCATGTTTTGGGAGCCGATGTCGGCCAGTTTACCCTCAGGATTGTTGTAGCGGGCGCTGAGCCCCTGTCTGGAAAGGCAGGCGGCAGAGCAATCGGCCGCTGTCAGACGCCCCCCAGGGTTCGAGAGCCGCAGGCAATTTTTATAGGTTGTCCGACCATGGTGATGAGCGCCCGGCAATTTTATTCGGGAAACGATGGCTCGACGGACTGGGTCCGGGAGTCGGAGTTCTTCGCAAGACTGAAGATGCGAAACGGCACCTTCAAGCTCACGCAGCCGTCGCGGTTTCGCGAGCTGGAAACGGCATTCAGGCCCTTGCTTTCGCAAAGGGCAGGGCAGTTGCGGGAGGTGCTCGATGTCGGCGTTTCCACCGGCGTGACGACGGTCGAGCTGTTGCGATACCTCGAGGCCTGCGGGGCGAAACCGAAGATCACCGCCACCGACCTCTTCATCGACGCGCACATCGTCGACGTGGCGCCGGGGGTTCGCGTTCTTGCCGATCCGGAAGGTTGGCCGCTGCAATATGATGTCGCCGGTCTTGCGATCCGCCCCTGGATCCGACGGCTCGACTATGTGTCCCTTGCCTTTATCCCGCGCCAACTGGCAAAATCGATGCTGCAGCCGCGCCTTCGCGCGCTGATCCGCAGCGGCAGGAGCGAGCCGGTTCAAATGATCACGCGGTCGTTGTCGCGCGACGATTCCATCGCATTCGTCGAGGATGACATCATGCGGCGCTCGCCGGACTTCGCCGGCCGCTTCGATCTCGTCAGAGCCGCGAACATTCTCAACAGGAGTTATTTCTCCAACGCGCAGATCCGCTTGGCCGTGTCCAACATTCGATCCTATCTGAGCGGCGCCGGAAGCCTGCTGATCGTGACCCGGACGAACGAGAAGGGCGAAAACGGGGGAACGCTTTTCGAGGTCGGCGCCGACGGCCGGTTCACGGTGTTGATGCGCGTCGGCTCAGGATCCGAGGTCGAAGACCTGATCCTTGGTTGCCCCGCGCCCTAAGGCACTGGGCGGTTCAACCGGTCTGGCCTGGGACACGCCTCGGCTTTGTTGCTTTCCCAAGCGACGACATCTCAGCGAAACGGTAAACCTGGTGGCCGAAGCCTTGACGCCGCCCGGGCGACAGGGAAGATTGCAACCCAGACGGAAGGTCCGGTCACGGACGCACTGCCCGAGGGCCGGTCGCGCTCCGGGCCGGCTCGGCGGCTCAGACAAACCACCTGCACTTAAGATCCAGGCGCCTCCGATCGCGATGAGGTGTCGCGAGGGAAATCGACTTGAAAAGGATACTGGTTACCGGTGGAGCCGGGTTCATTGGCGCCCACCTTGCCCGGCGGCTGGTGACGGCCGGCCACAACGTCACCATCCTCGACGATCTGAGTTCGGGAAAGCGAGAGAACGTCCCACAGGCTGCGACCTTCATCGAGGGGTCGGTGCTCGACCGCGACGCCTTGCGCCGCGCGCTCGCCAATGTGGATGCCTGTATCCATTTGGCGGCGATCTCCTCGGTGGAGCGGTGCAAGCGCCAACTGACGTCATCGCACGCAATCAACATAACCGGTTTCCTCACGATCATCGAGGAGCTTGCCCATTCCCAGGCGCATCTTCCGCTGGTCTACGCCTCATCGGCCGCGGTTTACGGGGCGAGCCAGGAACTGCCGCTTTCCGAAACCGGACGTTGCACTCCGCTTTCGCCTTACGGTGCGGACAAGCTTTCTTGCGAGCTTCACGCGCGGTCTGCCTACGAGGTCTATGGTATCGCGAGCCTGGGCTTGCGTTTCTTCAATGTGTACGGGCCGGGGCAGGATCCATCGTCTCCTTATTCCGGCGTGATCGCGAAGTTTGCCGAGCGGCTGGAGCGCGGTGAAAACATCACCATCCATGGCGATGGTCGCCAGACCCGTGATTTCGTCCATGTCAATGACGTCGTCGAGGCATTGCTGCACGCGCTTGGCCGGTGGGACACGGGCGCGCGCATCGTCAATGTCTGCAGCGGTGTCGAGACGTCGATCAGCGACCTTGCGCGGATCATGATCGAGGAAACCGGCAGCCGCTCGGATCTCACCTATATCGACGGCCTCCTGGGTGAAGTCAGGCGATCGCGCGGGTGTGTTGAAGCGCTCCAGGCAAAACTCAACTATCGCTGTGCAACCGACCTTCGAACCGGGCTCGCGCGACTGCTGCAGTGATCGCGATGGCAGAGCGGGCGGGGATGTTCGCGGTTGCGGAGTGCGGTGCTCGCGCAGCTGCCTACTTTTGCCGTTCTCAAATAGCTACCTGCCAATCCTCACCGGCTGAGGCTTTTGTGTTCAACTTCCATGGTGTAGAAACGTCGGGAACGACCCAGACGGGAATCACCAAGGGGATCCGCGCATGGAATTGCTGACGCTTCAACATTTCGCGGGTTGCGTCGGTCAGGCGTTCGATCTGTCTTTGGGAGAGAGCACGATGCCCTTGACCCTGGCGGAAGCCACACCCGGCACCACGCAGATCATGCCCGGCATGCTTCGCGCACCCTTTTCCCTCGTCTTCCGCAGCGGTTCGGCGATCGTGCTGCCGCAGCAGATCTATCGGTTGAAAAATGCGTCGCTCGGGGCGCTCGATATTTTTCTCGTGCCGGTCGCACGCGACAAGCAGGGCATCGTCTACCAGGCTGTTTTCAATTGACGCTAGAGTGGGCGGTCAGAGATCACCTGCTTCGGCGTGCTTGCTGCAAGGCCATTCCATCCGGACGTGTGACGGGCCGTTTTCAACCGCTCGGAACCCAAGGCGGTAATAGAGCGCTTGAGCCCGGAAATTGTGCTGTTCGACGTGCAGGTTTATGGCTGTGGCCGCTGCGAGGGCGGCCTCTTGCTGGATGGCTGAGATAAGCCTCGTCCCCAGGCCCTGGCGACGCCATTGCGGAAGAAACCCAATGTCGACGATCAGCCATCGGTCCTTGCTCCAATCCAGATACACGCGCCCAATCGGCTGGGATTCGGCCTCGGCGACCAGATAATCCGCGTCGGCAAAGGTCGCCATGTAGTGGCGATGCTGGAACAGGAACTGTTGATCGAGGAAGGCGAGTTTCCGTTCGGGCGGCCAGGGTACCGGCGCCAGTTCGTCCGCCCGGAAGGAGCGATAGAGCTCGAGCAGAAACGGAACGTCGTTCGATGTCGCATGGCGCAGGGACAAGCCAGTAACTCGGACGTGGGGAGGTGCTTCCCGCGTCGGAAAAGCGATGTCGAGAGCTTGCTCGGGCCTTGTCATCCGAATGCAGGGAAGGCGCCTGCAAGTGAGATGCAGAAATTCACCGCGAGATAGGGCTGCCGGTTTTCGTGTGATTGTCCGTTGCCCGTCGGGCCGATCATTGCTGCGGCAAACTGCGCATATGGGGTGGCATCCAACGCCATCATCTGACTTTGGGCGGGCAGGGTCAGCGAATTACCAGGCGAAGGTGTATTCGCCTTCTTTGCCGTGTCCGACTGGTTATAAATCGTAAAGGCGTGAGAATGTGCCGCCATTTCCGTCGAGTCCAGCGTGTGACTGTATTCGCCAAACGTCTCCCCGATGTCGCGGGGGGTGAGGCCAGGGCCCCCGCCCTGCGTGCATCCGGCGCGCCCGGTGAAGTTCGGCAGCCGGAAATTGGTGCGGCCGTCGCCTCCATAGATCACGCCGATCAACGAGAACAAAGCGGTATTCTGTTGGATGGGAAACAGCGTGCCGTTGCAAATCGCCCAGTCTTTGGGCGCGAAGGGAAAGCCGAACAACTGGATTTCACCGATGAAAGGCTCTGACATTATTATCCCCTTGCTGTGAGATGGTGGCTGGCTCGATCAGCCTTGCGACGGAAAGACACCGGCTGTGGCGATGCAGAACTGCACCGTCAGCGTCGGCATCAAGTTGTTGTGTGGCGCTGAATTGCCTGTGGGCAGGGTCGAGTGCGGCGAGGTGTTGTAACCGGTAAGGTTGGACGTGTCGGTTACGTAGAGGGTATCGCTCCCCAGCGTACCGAGCTCCAGCGTCGCATCGACTTTTGTGCTCTCAGCCGTCGCCGTGGTCGCGAACATCGGGTGGTTGTGCGCAGGCAGTTGCGTGCTCGCAAGCGTTACGTTTTCGGTGCCGCCCCTCTCGCCCAGAACACGGGGTGTCAGCCCCTGTCCGTTGCCAAAATGGAGCGGCACACGGCCGCGCATGTCCGGTACAGCGAAGGTATTCACTCCGTCTCCGCCATAGGTCGTGCCGATGAGCGCATAAAGCGCATCATTTTGTGCGATGGAGAGAAGAGTGCCGTCACAGGCTTGCCAGCCGACCGGCACGCGCGGAAAACCGAACATCCGTATTTCCCCAAGAAAGGGAGTGCTCATTCTTGACCTCCGACGGCTGGGCTCAACTGCGCGACGGGTAAACACCCGCAAGTGCGATGAAGAAGTTGATCACGTTGTATGGTTGCATATTGGCGTGAGGCAGGTTGCCGCCGGTCGATGCGACGGTTTGCGGCGACAGCAGAACCTGTACACCACCGGTCTTGGCGTATACGGGCGCAGAGGTGGTGCCGAAGAGCTTGCCTTCCGGATTACGCTCCCCGCCCAAAGCGGTCGCGCCGTTGCCAACGTGCAAGTGCGACGGGATCTGTTGCGAATTCAGCGTCACGTTCTCCACGCCGTCAATTTTTCCAATCGCATGGGCCGGAGGTTGCCAGTTCGGGTCGGCGGATTGGCCGGCAGACACGGGCGTGCGTCCCTGGAGGTTTGGCAGGGCGAAAGTCGTGCTGCCGTTGCCGCCGTATGTCGTTCCCACCAGAGAAAACAAGGCCTGGTTCTGGTTGATTGCCAGAATCTGCCCGTTGCAAAATGCGAAAGAACGCGGCGCAAAGCCGAATCCGCCCATCATGATCTGCCCGACATATGGTTCGGCCATTGTTTCCCCCGATGCAACAAGCGTGACGACTCTGGATTTAATCCCCGCGCCTACTCTCTCCTATAACGCGCAAGTTAGGAAGAGGGGTTCAAGAAACATTTTTATTAGCTTTCGCGCAGAAGTGGTGCGATTTAGGGTTGTGAGACTCGAAATTACGTGTCACTCAATAGCCGAGGCGGTGAACGGACTGGTCGTGACGATGGACTTCCGTCCATGTGGCGTGCAGTACGCGCGGGGGCGGGACATGTTGCAGAAGTCAATCGGTCGGGCATGTCTCGAGGGCGGGCGTATCCAGCCGTTGTTTTCTTTCGTTGGCTTCTTGGTGCTGCTTTGCCTGGCAACGTTCTGGCCAGTGTCCTCCGCGCGAGCGGGCGCTTGCGGAACGACCCAGAACATCTCGGTGGCGTCCGGCGGAACAAGCATCATCACCTGCTCCGTATGGGGCTTCGTTACCAACGCCGGGACGCCTCCGAGCCACGGTAGCCTGACGTTCGGCATGCCGACGAATACCAACGCCCTGATCTACACCAACAATGGGGACGGAGCGACGTCCGACAGCTTCATTGCGTACGATGAAAGCATGTCGTCGCCGGTTACCTTCAACGTGACGATTGCGCCGTCGAGTTCGCCGCTGACGGTGACGCCGGTAAGCCTGCCGACCCCCGCTATTAGTACACCTTACAGTCAGACCCTCGCGACCACCGGCGGCACGGCGCCCTATACCTATGCGCTCGCCGGCGGGACGACGCTGCCGCCTGGCCTCACACTTTCGGCCGGCGGTGTCATTTCGGGAACGCCGACCGGTTCGGGGCCCTACAATTTCATCGTGCGGGTGACCGATTCCACCACGCCGACACCCCATACATATGACAAGAGCTACAATCCGACGATCGCGGCGCCGGTAATCGACGTGACGCCGGACAACCCGCCCGATGGCGGCGTCGGTACTCCTTACAGTGTCCAGTTTGCCGCCAGCGGCGGCACGCCGGCATATGCGTACACGCTCGACACCGGCACGCTGCCGACTGGCCTCAGCCTTTCGACAGGTGGGCTTCTGTCCGGTACACCGACGGCGACGGGAAGTTTCACCTTCAAGCTGAAGATCCAGGACAGCACTACGATTTCAACCGGCGGCGTCCATTTCCTGGCACAGAATTTTACAGTCACCGTCAATGCCTTTCCGCCAGTGACCCTCAGCCCGGCGAGCGGTTCTGCACTCTCGGCAGCAACGGTCGGTACCGCCTATTCTCAGGCGATTTCGGCCAGCGGCGGCTCGGGCGCGATCAGCTATGCGGTAACGGCGGGTTCATTGCCGGCCGGCCTCGGCTTGAATCCGACAACCGGGGCAATCACCGGCACACCGACGGCCGTAGGTACGGCGAACTTCACGGTGACGGCGACCGCCGCGACCACCGGCTCGGCTTCGGCGAATTACTCCATCGCTGTCGCGGCGCCGCCTGTAGTTCTGACGCCGGCGGCCGGCGCGCTTTCGGGCGGAACGGTGGGTGTTGCCTACTCAAACAGCTCGATTTCGGCGACCGGGGGTGTCGGTGCGATCACCTATTCGGTGTCGGCGGGCGCCCTGCCGGCAGGTCTGAGCATCAATCCCTCGACGGGCGCGATCACCGGAACGCCGCTTCCTGGCGCCTACGGCCCCACCGCGAGTTTCACGGTGAAGGCCACGGCTGCGACCATCGGGACCGATTCCAAGATCTATTCGATAGCGATCGCGGCACCACCCGTAGTGCTGACGCCACCTGCCGGAGCGCTTGCCGGCGGCGACGTGAACGTCGCCTATCCGGGCGCATCGATCTCTGCGACCGGCGGCGTGGGGACGTTTACCTATGTGGTAACGGCCGGCACGCTTCCAGACGGTCTCAGCCTGAGCTCGACCGGTGCGATTTCCGGCACGCCGACGGTGGCAGCTTACGGCACCAAAAATTTCACGATCACCGCGACAGGCTCGACCGCCGGTTCGGCGGCGGCCGCCTATAGCATCGCGATTTCCGCGCCCGCCATGACATTGACGCCCGCAGGCGGTGCCTTGACGGCTGCTACGGCCGGGACGGCCTACTCCGATACGTCGATCGCAGCCGTGAACGGGCTTGGGACGGTCAGTTATTCCGCAGCCCCGGGAACGCTGCCCCCCGGCCTTAGCCTGGCCTCGTCAAGCGGCGCAATCACCGGCACACCAACGGTTGCAGGCGCCTTCAACGTCACCGTTACGGCGACCGACATGCATAGCCGGACGGCGAGCGAAAACTACAGCATCAATGTCGCTGCAGTGGTTCCTGACGCACCAACAGGGGCGGCAGCCACGGCAAGTGATGCCAGCGCACGCGTGAGCTTCGTTGCGCCTGCGTTCAATGGCGGCAGCGCCGTTACCGGTTACACAGTCACGGCGAGCCCGGGGGGCTTGATCGGGACGGGGCCGACAAGTCCGATCGATGTTAACGGCCTCACTAACGGTACCAGCTACACCTTTACAGTCACCGCCACCAACCTAGCCGGTACGGGTGCCGCATCCGGCGCTTCCAACGTCGTTACGCCGAAGGCGACGCAGACGATCACGTTTGCCAATCCGGGTTCGCAGAACTTTGGCACGACGCCGACGTTGACGGCTTCGGCGAGTTCGAGCCTGCCGGTGAGCTTCACGTCGTCGACGACGGCTGTGTGCACGGTCGATTCTGGTGGTTTGCTGACCTTCGGTTCGGCCGGCACCTGCACGATCAGTGCCGACCAGACGGGTGACGGCACCTATCTTGCTGCGGTGACGGTGACGCAGAGCTTCACGGTGAACGCGGTTGCGCCAGGCGCGCCGACGGGGGCGGTTGCGACGGCGGGTGACAGCCAGGCGAGCATTGCCTTTGTGGCGCCTGCTAACACCGGCGGCGCGCCGATCTCGCGTTATGTCGTGACCTCGAGCCCGGGCGGTTTGACCGGAGACGCCACCTCCAGTCCGGTGGTCGTCGCCGGCCTCACCAACGGCATGAGCTATACCTTCACGGTGGTCGCGGAGAACGGCAGCACGCCCGGTCCGGCCTCGGCTGCCTCCAACGCGGTGACGCCGCGCACGATCCAGACGATCACCTTTGCCAATCCGGGCACGCAGAACTTCGGTACGACCCCGACCCTGACGGCGACGTCGGACTCCGGCCTGACGGTCAGCTTCACGTCATCGACGCCGGCGGTGTGCACGATTTCGCCCGGTGGGCTTTTGGCCTTCGAATCGACCGGCACCTGCACCGTCCTTGCCGACCAGGCGGGTGACAGCACCTATCTGCCGGCGATGCAGACCAGCCGCTCGTTCGTCGTCAACGCGGTCGCGCCGGATGCACCGACCGGCGTTGTCGCCACGGCCGGCAATGCCTCGGCTTCGGTCGCGTTTGTTGCACCTGTCAGCACCGGCGGTGCGGCGATCACCGGTTACACCGTGACCGCCAGCCCCGGTGGCCAGAGCGAGACAGGCTCGGCAAGCCCGCTGACGGTGTCGGGCCTGACCAACGGCACCAGCTATACCTTCACGGTCACCGCTGCCAACGGCATCGGTCCGGGGGCGGTCTCAAGTGCCTCCACTGCGGTCACCCCGAAGGGGCCACAGACGATCAGCTTTGCCAATCCGGGGGCGCAGGACTATGCAACGCCGGTGACCTTGAGCGCGAGCGCCAGTTCCGGGCTTACCGTCGCCTGGCAATCCTCGACGACCACCGTCTGCGTCGTCACCTCCGGTGGCGTCGTGAGCTTCCGCAACGGCGGCACCTGCACCATCGAGGTCTCGCAGGCCGGCGATAACGCCTATCTGGCGGCTGCGAGCGTCAGCCAGTCGTTCACCGTCTCGGCACCGATCTTCGCCTTTACGCCCGCCGCTGGGGCTCTTTCGGTCGCAACCGTGGCAACGGCCTACAACGAGAGCTTCACGGCCAATGGCGGCACGGGCCCCTACAGCTATGCGCTCGCCAGCGGCAGCCTGCCGGCCGGGCTTACGCTCGATCCGTCGGGTGCGCTTGCCGGCACGCCGACCGAAGACGGCAGCTTCACCTTCACGGTTGCAGCGCAAGATGCCTATGGCGCGGTCGGAACCAGCGGTACCTATAGTCTGACGGTTCGCATCCAGGCGCCGATTGCCAACGCGACAACGGCAACGGTTGCCGCCAACTCGTCGGCCAACGTGATTTCGCCCAATCTTACGGGCGGCACGGCCGCTTCGGTCGCCATCGTCGCGACCCCATCGCATGGCGCGGCCACGGTGGCTGGAAATACATTCAGCTACACGCCGGCAGCCGGTTTCTCCGGCGCTGACAGCTTCACCTATACGGCAACCAATACAACCGGCACTTCCGCCCCGGCGACCGTCACGGTGACAGTGTCGCCGCCGACATTCGCCTTCACGCCGGCTGCGGGTGCGCTTGCTGGTGCGACGGTTGCCGATGCCTATGATCTGACGATCACCGCTGCCAACGGAACCGCTCCCTACACCTATGCGGTGACCGGCGGTGCGCTTCCGGCCGGGTTGACGCTGGCAGCCGACGGCCGCCTGTCCGGAACGCCGACCGCCGATGGACCGGCAACGTTCACGGTGACGGCGACCGACGCGAACAATGCCACAGGCACGGCAAGCTATAGTCTCGCGGTCGCCGTAGAGGCGCCATCGGCCGGCCCGGTCGGCGCCACTGTCGCTGCGAACTCCAGCGCAAATGCCATCAGCCTCAATCTGACGGGCGGGGCGGCGGCGACGGTTGCGATCGCCACGGCGCCAGCGCATGGCACGGCCACGGTGACGGGCACAACGATCCTCTACACGCCGGCGGCCGGTTATTCGGGGGCGGACAGCTTCACCTACACGGCAACGAATGCGACCGGAACGTCGGCGCCGGCCACCGTTTCGGTTACGGTCTCGCCGCCGGTGCTGGTGTTGACGCCGGCTGGCGGAGCGCTTGCCAACGGCGTGCCCGGCGTTTCCTACAGCCAGAGCATTGCCGCCAGCGCCGGCACGGCCCCCTACAGCTACACGGTCTCGTCGGGTGCGCTGCCGGGCGGTCTCACGCTCGATGCATCGAGCGGGTCGATTTCAGGACGACCTTCCGCCGACGGCGACTTCACCTTCACCGTGACGGCGACGGACGCCCATGGCGCGACAGGCCAGGCCAGCTACCGGATCGCTGTTGCCTCCGCCAGCTTCGTCTTTACCCCGTCGCCCGGCAACCTTCCGGATGCCATGGTCGGTGAGACCTATTCCGCGCCGATTTCGGCAAGCGGCGGCACCGGCGCGCTGATCTACAGCGTCAAGAGCGGTACTTTGCCGAAAGGCATGGTGCTCAATG
This sequence comes from Ensifer sp. NPDC090286, assembly GCF_044769565.1. Taxonomy (NCBI): domain Bacteria; kingdom Pseudomonadati; phylum Pseudomonadota; class Alphaproteobacteria; order Hyphomicrobiales; family Rhizobiaceae; genus Ensifer; species Ensifer sp. NPDC090286. The sequence continues at coordinate 71,135 of NZ_JBIVYF010000010.1, forward strand.
TCTCGACCGGGGAACTGACCGGGCCACTGGCCGCGGATGCGACACCCGACACCTACCGCTTCACCATCGGGGTCGTCGACAGCCGTGGCGCCAGCGGTTCGGCTGCCTATACGCTCAAACTCAACCCGCGTGCGGTGACGGCGCCCAGCATCGTCGTCGACGTGCCCGCCGGCACGACACCGAACAACGTCTATCTCAACGCCGGTGCCACCGGCGGTCCGTTCACCAGTGCCGCCGTCGCCTCGGTCTCGCCGCCGATCGCTGGCACAGCCGAGATCATCGAGGGCGAGCTTGCAGCCGCCGGCAGCTTTACGCCGGTCGGCTATTATCTAAAGTTCACGCCCAATCCTTCCTATTCCGGTTCGGCGGTGGTTAGCTACACCTTGAGAAGCGCACTCGGTACGTCGGGTGCTGGAACTGTCACCTACAAGATCGCACTGGACCGTGTCGCAGCCGGCGAGGAGATCGACGGCCTGGTGCGCGATTTCGTGCGCAACCGGCAGAGCCTGTTGTCGTCGACGGTCAAGGTTCCGGGGCTGATCGAGCGTCGCCGGGCGGCGGCAAGCACCGATCCGGTGACGACGGCTGTCGCGCCGTCCGAACGGGGCGCACGCCTTGGCTTCTCGACCAGCCTCACGCAGATCCAGGCGGCGCGCGATGCCGCCGATGCGGCGGCAGCCGGCCAGACCTTCGTGAAGACCGATCAGCCCTTCGACGTCTGGATGGACGGCAGCTTCCTGTTCCACAAGGACAAGGATGACGATAGCGACAAGTGGGGCAACTTCGCCCTGTTCTCGATCGGCGCAGATTATCTCGTCAGCGAGCGGGCGCTGGTCGGCCTGTCGTTCCACTACGACTACATGAGCGACCCAACCGACGAGGATGCCGAACTGACCGGCAACGGCTGGCTCGCCGGTCCCTATGCCTCGTTCGAAATCGGCCAGGGGGTCTTCCTCGATGCCAACCTGCTCTATGGCGGCTCGTCGAACGACATCGACACCGGCATCTTCACAGGCACCTTCGACACGACCCGCTGGATGGCGGACGTCAAGCTGACCGGCGAGTGGCAGCTCGACGAGATCACTGTGCTGACACCGAAGCTCAGAGCCGTCTACTTCAACGAAGAGGTCGACGATTACACCGTCAGGAACGCGCTTGGGGAGACGATCGACCTTAAGGGCTTCATCGAGGAACAGGCGCGCTTCAGCATCGGCTTTGACGTTGAGCGGACGCTGGAACTGGAAAACGGCCTGATCCTGTCGCCGACCATCGGCGCCGATGTCGGCTTTGCGTCGCTCGATGGCGAAGGCCTGTTTGGCCGGGTCTCGGCCGGGCTGGCGCTCTCCAACAACGACAACTGGGACCTCGACTTCTCGCTGCTCTTCAACATCGAGGGCGACGGTTCGCAGGCGGCTGGTGCGAAAGTCGGTGCACGCGTCCGGTTCTGACGCTGTCTTTACGGAGGTATCGCCTCGCGATTGAAGCGGTACCAATAGATGAGAGGGCGCTGGAGCGATACTTCCCTTCCAGCTAACGGGGCTTCGATAGCCCGGCCGCTCACCGGCGACCATTGGCTCTGCGACACCGGATTGCCGTTTACCGTCGCGGGCAACCATCTTGCATTGCCTTTAGGACTCCGTCTTCGCGGTAGCAACTCGGCAATCGCGCCCTGCGACCATCGCGACCGCCCAGGACATCCATCTACTTTCCCCTCTACGTCGTTCGCCCCACCACTTGGGCCACCGAAAACAGTAGGGCCGCGAGCGCGAAGGCCGTTCCATATCGCGCAATCTTCACGCGGCGCCCGCGAGCGCCATTCCAGTCATTGCCCATCATTCCCCAGCCGGCGTCGTGCGGTCCTTGGTCAGGTTGGGTACACCTTGAAATCTCGGAACTTTCAGCAATAAATGGCGCGTCTGTAGAAATCGAACGCTCAGACGGAAAGGCTCCGGATCATCCTCGTGGGGTTCCGGGGCCTTATTGCGTCTCGGAGCGACGCGACAGGCGTGGCGATGTTCGCCGCATTGCCGGGGGTAGCGGTCAGAAGGCTCTTTACCACCTCTTCGATCCCCCTGCTTGCTACCTCGTACTCGAATAAGAGACATTAGTCTGGATGTTGTTCTGTTTTGCAGTTCTTCCAATCGTTCAGCTGCGAGCGCATACGCCTCGAAAAGGTCATTCAGCTCCGCCGGGCGGACATCAGCTTCGAGCGCCCGTCGAAATTTCGGCAGTCTCACCCATAACCGGCGACGTCCTAGTTCCCTGAATTTCTGCATTTCGCTCCCCCTTCGGTGTGCAATCTAAGGTGGCGCAGCCAAGGAAGGGTTAAATCGAAATCTCAAGCGCGAGCGACCTCGCTAAAACGACGAGCTCACCGGCCGATTCTTCCCTGCGCGTGAAAGGCAAAACCAGAGCCCCGGGGTCGGTGGCTGCGGTCCTGAGCGCCAGTTGTAACGTGCAGGGACAATGGCAAAGGACCGCAGATTGCATGCGGGTGGATTAATTTAGTGGTGTCTCAGGTACGTGATCATTGGAGTCGTTAACGCTGTTGCCGCATCATCTTGGCCGCTTCACGACAGATCTCCAAAACGTCCTCATTCTCCATACTGCGGTCGCGTATCATCTCCAGTCATAGCCCATCGGTCCCTCCGCGGGGCTTTCCAGAACGTGAGCGACGACCCCGACCAAGCCGAAGCTCGACCATCGATCGGACGAGCCAGCCATTCCAGGGTTTGCTCAGTCAGTGCGGTTGCAGTCTCTGGCGGGACCGTCAGGTTGCGCGCCCATGCTGACAGCTCGGGCAGCAGGTCTATGACCTCGGTGCTTCCGGAGCCTCCTGAGAAATTGTCCATTGAGCGGCAGGAATCCCAAGGGCGGTGTTAAGCGAGAGTTGCCGGCTAGAAGCTAAAGTAGACTGTTACGCCTTGCCGCCGCTGATAGTAGTCTCGATAGCCGTATCGGTAATGGTCACGATAGCCGTAATACCGGGAATAGCGGGGGTAGCACCTGTCGTAGTAGCCGCAGTGACGATGGGCGTACTTCCGTTTCCAGTGGCGATCCGCATGCTCATGGCGATGTTTGCGGTGCTTTACCTGTTGGACATCGCCGGTCTGCACCTGTTCCGGCTTCGGCACGAGGATTGGCGCGGCGTTTAGCGGTAGCGCGAAAGATGCCGCCAGGACGACGGCGCCAAGGGTGGATACGATCAGTTTCATTTGACTCATCCTTTCTAGGCTCAGCTTGGCTCCTTAAGCCTGAACCTTAGCTGAACCGCCCGGCCCTTCGCTTTCAGAGCGCGCTCGGTGATCTCCGGCCTCAACGGCGTTGGCTTCTGACACCGCTGGTGCTTACCGGCAAGTGGCGGAGCAATTACGATTCGGCAATGCAACCCAGACCTTTGCGTCAACGCGTCGGACCTAAGTCTGGGACGCTGGAGAAGGTTCCTGACGCCAAAAAAAACGGCCCAAGATGCAACCAAAGGGGCCGAAGAGTGTGCTGTGCCAAGTAAGCCCTCGCGGAGGAAGGGGATTGCTCGGGCTCACAATCGAAAACTACCATCGCGGCGTCTGGTTTCATGGCTGCTATGGTGAACCCTACAAATTGCGCGACGTCCGAAAGCCTGATCTGATGGGGCATGACCACGAATCTTTCACACCTGAGACTGAGTAACCCGAAGCTCCTTGGCGAGCTCAAACGGCGGGGATACTAGACCGTCGACGACATGAAGAACGTCCCAACGACAGACGCGTTGGGGATCATGGGAATGGGCTCGAATCGTGGCCTTGGGCAGAGACCCTGCGAAGACATGAGGCTCGAAAATGATGATCGATGCCGCGATGCTCGGGGGCGACAGCCCATCGCCTAGCTCCTGCTAGATCGCTCGCGTGACCACTTTGGCCGCGACTGACACCAGCAAGGCCGCCAGCGCGACGGCCGTTCCCAATCGCGCGATCTTGATGCGGCGCCCGCGAGCGCCGTTCCAATCATAGCCCATCACCATCCTCCAGCCGGCGTCACGCCTCGTCTGGATGGTAGCGCACATCGTCGAACAAACCCTTCACATCCCGTCATCAAACTCCGATGCCTCTCCCTGCGCCAGGAGCTGCGCGAGGGCCGACAGCAATGCCTCCGCGCTGTACCGGTCCAGCAGCACTTCGATTGTTGTATCCGTCGAAGTTGATAGCTCGAAGACCCCCAAAAGGGGATCGAGGGACGCGACAGAATAGTTGCCCAGAAATTCGGCTCTGATCGTTGTCCCGCCAAGCCCCATGGATGCCCTCCTGCCGGCTACTTATCAAAATATAAGAGAAATCTAAAATAAGCTATTTTGACCGACCGGGAAAGCGGCATACCCAAACCAAAGTCAGGAGAAAAGCGACGAGAGAAGTCGATCGACCTTTTCTTCAATTGCTTGGCAATCGTGTTCTTTATTTTCAATCACTGCCGCGCCGTAGTTTTCGATCAGGCTGGTTAGGGCGAGGAATTCACTCTCCGCGAGCTTCTTTCGATGATGAGGGAGCCGCATCATAAGGCGGGCGCGTCCGATCCGTTCGAAATCCACCGGCAGGTCCTCAGTTTTTCCGGGCGATTGGCAACTGCAATGGTTAGAGCACGGCGAAAGGGCCCTTGCACGTCAACTTTTCTTCAACACTGGATGAACCAGGAGGACCCGATGCGTCGTCACCGCTCAGGAGGTTGGCGACAGCTGAACAAGTATGGCAGCAAAGTAAGCATGGAGCGGGAGACACTTCTCAGCGCCCGGTCTTTGCAGGCGATGATCGGCGGAGAGCAGAGGCTTCCGGCGGTACGTCGTTACCGAAGCGTCGTCAGGTGGCGTGCGTTCGCCGCCGCCTCAATCGCTTGGAAGCTAGAACAGCCGAGCACTGAACGGCGCCAGCGCGACGGCTGTTCCATATCGCGCGGTCATCATGCGGCGCCCGCGTGCATTCAATTTGCCAGATCAGTAATGAAAATGCTTGAAACCGCATCGGTCTTTGGCGCATCAATGCCGCGTCTGCGAAGTCGAACGCTCAACCGGGAAGCCCCGCCTTCTAAAGGGAAAGTTAGCTTGAAGTGCATTCTTGTTGCCCTGTTTCTCGTTTCAGCACTTACATCCTGTCAGGACGTGGTTCCTGGAGCGGGGCCGCTAACTGATGCTATCCTTTCAGACGCCGGCAAGTCACCTGAAGAGCTCCACCGCAATGACGCGACGGTCTATGAGGTCGTTGACGTCGATAATCGATCGGCCAGCCTAATTTCAGCCTATTCAAAGACGACGCTCTCAAAGCGCCTAGGTATGGGTGGAAGGCCGGAAAGCGCGACTGTCGGGATAGGCGACCGCCTCGTGGTCTCGATATTTGAAGCTGGGGCCGATGGCCTGTTCTCAACCTCCAAGTCGAAAGCCGCTAAGATACCTGTGGTCGTGCAACCGGATGGGAAAGCCGCAATCCCCTACGTCGGCGAGGTCAGGTTTGCGGGACTGACCCTTGAACAAGCGAGACGAGCGATCGTTGAGGCGCTCAAAGGCAAGGCCGTTGAGCCTGACGTCATTGTCACTTCGCTGGACACCGCATCGCGCAACGTCACGGTCACCGGCGCGGTCAACGCTGCTTCTGTCGTTCCGCTCAGCCTGGCAGGCGAGAAGCTCACTGACGTAATCACGAAATCGGGAGGTGTACGCGGTGAGACCTATGACACGTTTGTCACTGTAACCCGAGGGAACAAATCTGGCACCGTCTTGATGAGCGCGCTCATCGACAATCCTACAGAAAACATCTGGGTTCAATCCGGTGACGAGATAACCCTGGTTCGCGACCCTCGGCAGTTTACGGTTCTGGGCGCTGTTAAATCCAACAAGCGACAGGCCTTTGGCTCTCGAGATCTCAGTCTCATCGAGGCGCTCGGCATGAGCAGGGGCGGTAACGATCTCGCGACAGACGCCGAAGGGTTCTTCGTATTCAGATATGAAGAAGCAGAGATAGCAGCATCCTTGCTCGGTAGATCTCGATATGACGCGATGCTTAAGAAGGGAATGCGGCCCGACAGCCATGGGAGAGTGCCGCTTGTCTACCGCTTAGACATGAGCCGTCCAGACAGCCTGTTGGTCGGACAAACGTTCCCGGTCAACAACCGCGACATCATCTATGTGTCGCGCCACTTGACGACGGACATCTCAAAGTTCTTTGGTATCTTAGGTCAGCCGCTGCGAGTGGCGAATACCGGCGCAATCGCCATGCACCGTGCCGCGGATCTCGGCAACTAACAGTCCAAGCGGCCCTCGTCTTGGCGCGCAATTGCAATCGATTTGGTTGCATTCTGCGAGGGAATGGCGCTGATTTTAGACGTCTGTAGAAATTGAATGCTCGGGCAGAGGGCCCCGGATCACCTTGTGGGAATCCGGGGCCTTTTCTCCGCTTACGCGCCCGGATCTCACTAACTACTTCGCTGCTTTCGCAACAAAATTCGACTTTCGAACAGCGTTGGCGTTCCAGGGAAATAGCCTGGCCAATCATCATGGTCGGATGGCGTCCCCCCCCCCCCCGCGAGGTGACGAGTTGCAAGGCTCCATGCCTCTCTTGCTATTTCGTGGGGATCCATGATTCGCCTCGATTGATCACCAGCTGAGCGTGTGCTCTCGCTTTTCCGAAGCGTGCGCTGAACTTCAGATCGCCTTGCTCACAACTTGAGCAGTGACAGTCATCAGTAAGGCAGCTAGCACGAGGGCCGTTCCAAATCGCGCAATCTCCATGAGCGTCCGCGCCCGCCACTCCAGACATAGCCCATCACGTTCCCCTAGCCGGCATCATGCCATGCCGGGATAGTGGCTCGTTTTTCCTAGCGACGAGGTAAATTTGAGTGGGATGCACGCGCTGCTGCTACGCACCAAGCCAAATCGATAGGAACAGCATGGCGCCCTGAATGAGGAGGACGGCCAGGAAGGCCGCCAAAACGATCAAGCCAAGTTGCTGGTCGTATTTCCGTGTATCGCGCTGCTTCATGACAATCTCACGCTCGCTGGCGGTTGTGGCCAGGGCGTTTGAGATACGCGATCACATCGTGGGTTTCGAGAGGCTGTGGCCAAATGCCACGGCCCTGCCGCTCGTCGCAGAGCGATGCCTCTCGCCTCACGCTGCATTGATCTTGGTCCGCAATTGAGCGGGGTCTTCTATTCTAAACAAAAAGGATCATCACATGGTTTGGGAATTCTTCCCGTGGCCTCAAAGCGCCTTGGCAGATATGGCTCTTCCCAAATTGGGTCGATATGGCTTGAGGTCGGCAAAGAAAAACGCGAGGGGAGCCTCGAGTTTTATGACCTCACGCCGCCGCGAGTTCCATTTCTCGTTTGGCGGCTTTTGCCAGGAACCAAGATCGAGTCAGTCCGTGAGCCTCAGCGAAGGCGTCGATCTGCTGAAGAACATTTTCAGATAAAGTGCCCTTTACGCGGACCGATTTTTTTCGCCTCAGTCTTATGCACTACTAGAATCGCAACTCCCTCTATATTTCCGGGATCGGCCATCACGGCATCCAAAGATGAAGGTTCGGGAGTAGCCTCCTCATCAGCGACTAGGCCGTTGATATGCAGCGCCAAGGCTTCCTCAGCCATGGCGCGCGCATTTTCCAAGCTGGTGCCTGCTGTTACGACACCTGGAAAGTTAGGAAAGGACACACCGAAATCGCTGTCGGCGTTGGTTACGTCTGCTGCGAGTGGTCGTCGGCTACACCCCATAGGGTTAGGCAATGGTGTCTCTTACCTCAATTTCGCTAGAAGACGTAAATCTTTGAAATATGATAACAATAACGCGTTGGAGGCGTACCATGTTCTGCTTGCGTGGTGCCGCGCTCGTGCTTTGCGCCATGGTCTTTGCTCCGACACCGCTTTTTGCCGCGGAACCGGTCGGCAAGGCGGTGGAAATCCGGACGGCCGTCAACGGTGCGCGCGGTGCGATTGCGGTCAGAGACCCTGTCTACAAGAACGAACGGATATCGACATCGAAGTCCGGGCTCGGACAGTTTGTCTTCGAGGACGGCACCAAGCTTGCCGTCGGCTGGGGGTCTTCCGTCGTCATCGACAAGTTCGTCTATGACGACAAGAAGTCGGTGAAGAAGCTAACCATCATGGCCGCCAAGGGCACGTTCCGCTGGATCAGCGGCAAATCCGGCCATTCCGCCTATGAAATCGTTACGCCGGCCGGCACCATCGGCGTGCGCGGCACCGCCTTCGACTTCTTCGTCGGGCCGGATGGCACCACCGCGGTGGTGCTGCTCAGCGGCGCGGCGGATTTCTGCGGCCCCGGCGGTTGCCGGCAACTGAGGCAGCGCTGCGATTGCGTCGTCGCCAAGCCCGGCCGCCGGGCCACCGAGCCGAAACGGGTCAGCCGCATGACGTTGAAATCCCTGGGCAACGCCCAGGCGCTGCCGTTCCTCTCCGGAGGTCAGAGATTGTCTGGTGCGCTGGGTTGGGCCGGGGGCGGCTGCGGATTAAGGGCAGCCAAGTTCGATGACACCGACCGCTCCAACGCTGTGAGATCGGCCCCCGCCGTCCAGGAAAAGCCTCGCGAGGAAAAACCGCGTGAGGAAAAGCCACCAAGGGAAGAAAAGCCTGGCGATCCGGGCCCACGGCCAGAGAAGCCCAGCGATCCCGGACCTCGGCCTGAAAACCCGGGTGATCCCGGGCCACGCAACGACAACCCCCGCGACCCAGGACCGCGAAACGGCGATGGCGGCGACAAGCCGAGCCGAGATGAGGGAACGCATCAGCGCGAAAGCCACGATTGAGAGAATTGTCTGGATGCTTTTAGGCATCTTGGCAGCCATAGCCGTATTGGCCGGCATTCTGCACAACAAAGGCGTGGTGTCAGGCCGAACAGCCTCCATGCTTATCTGTGGCTTGAACCCGACTACGTGCCTCGGCTGACGGATGTACCGCATCCCGAACTGCGACGCGCCTTATTCTTCAAGGCGAGCATTTTTGTGCTTGCCACATTGTCGACGGGGATCGTGCCGCAGGAACGATGGGCCTTCTCGGCGTTCGAGCGGTTCGTCATTGCGGCGTTCGGAGATTTTCGTCCACGCCGACAGGTTTGTTGGTTGCGGTTAAAATGATTACGCGACCACATCCGGCTGGGCGAGCGCGACCACCCAATGACCGCTGTCTAGGTGTAGGGTGGTCGCCACCAGGCCTTATTGAGCAGGCGTCGTAGTTGAAGGTTGCGTCGTGGACGGCTGAGTAGTTGACGGTGCCGTTGTCGACGGCTCCGTAGTGGACGGAGTGGTCGTCGAAGGTTGGGTCGTTGACGGCTCAGCGGTTGCCGGTGCTGTCGTCGACGGGGTCGTTGTTGATGGCTGGGTAGTCGCCGGCTCAGTTGTCGATGGCGTGGCCGTCGACGGTTGAGATGTCGTCGGCTCAGTCGTCGTTGCTGGCGGCGTTGCAGTTTCCGTAGGCGCTTCCTTCTTTGGCATTAGAACGACGACCAGGGTGATCACCACCACGGCGAGAATTATTCCGAGGACGGTATTTCGGCTCATGATTCACTCCTCTTGGATGCATCCGACTCGTGAATTGTATCACGACAACCAAAACCGGAGATGAACAGGCCAACTCGGTGTGCGCAGGTTGATGCACGAAAGCGGCGACTTCAGGTACGATTGCGAGATCTGGGGCCGGACCCCGGCGCAGCAGCGCTACGATACGCGAACCGAATTTGGCAACGCGAGGAGAAGAACGGCAACGACTACCTCTACCGTGGCCGCACCGGCACGCAGTTGACGGGCAAGGACAACGATCGCCAGTTCCGCGGTTTGGTGTCGCGCCGCCTGCCCGGCTTCGTCACAGATTTGGATGCGGTCAAAACTGACCTTTGGGAAGGCCTCGTCCCTTATTCTATTGGGCCACCCGCGGGCTGAACCGCTGGGCCGATGAGGGCGACGGCGAGACCATCACGAGGGAGATCAATGGCGGCAAGAACGGCCCGGCCGATCGCTTCGACCGCCGGGCGCGGATCTCGCTCGTTCTCGCGGCTATCGCGCCGACAGCATCCGACAGTGCCAGGCTGACCAACGACTCGACGTCGACGGTGACGTCGGCCCGAAGACGCGATCCAACATTCACAAGGCTATCGTCGCGCTCACGCCTGCGAGGCTGCAGGACGAGAGGTCAAAGTGGTACCGGTTACCGAGGAGATGCCCGTTCCTGTGATGCCTCTCAGTCTCGATGCGCCGTGGTGGAAGTCGAAAGAGGTTAACGTCCCGGTCATCAGCGGCGGCGGCGCTTCGATCCTGACGGCGCTCGGAGGAATCCCTTGGCAGAACCTGCTGATGATCATCATCGGAACCGCGGGCTTCGCCGGCTTCTTTTACTGCGGGAGGAACGCCGACCTGAAGTTTTTGGCGAAGCAGTTCGAGGGGATAGCTTGATATCCAGCCGTCTTTCTTTGATCGCTGGCGCTGCGGCCGGCGGCCCTGTCGTCATCGCCATACAGGCGGTCAATGCCGTCTGGCTGGTGCCTCAAGTTGGCATCGGCGCCGACGAGTCGTACTGTCGGACCGCTCGGGTTTCAACCGGTGGGCCGCCGAGGGCGATGCAGAGACCTTCACGAAGAAGATCAACGGCGGGAGGAACCGCCTGCCCGATCGCTTCGATCAGTTGGCTCGGATCTCGCTCGTCCTTCTAGGCAAGCGCGCCGATAACGTCCTGCAGTTCCAAGTGGATCAGCGCCTCGACCTCGATGTGACGTGGTTCCGAAGACTTGACCGGATATGCGTGAGGCGCTCGTCGCGCTCATCTCCCGGCGAGGCGGCAAGGCCTGAAGTCAAGGTGGCGCCAGCGGTCGAGGGCGAGCCCTCGGGCTTTTGGCTGCGTGGCCACGGGTGGGGCAACTATAAGATGTATAGGTGGAGGTGAGCTGCGTCGTTTTCCCTTGGCAATCGACAGGGATACCTGCCACACCCGCTGACAAAGGGTTTCAACCGCCGGATTTCAGCCTACCGCTGATGTAGCGGAATTCCTGCGTTTTGCCGCCATAGCCATAAGTGGCAGCCGAAACCTCGTGGACGAGAACGTAGCTCTCGTGGTGTACCCGTCCGAGCAATTGTTCGAAGCGCCCGAAGATGGCTTCGAGATAAGCAGCCATTTCCTGCTTGGTGTTGGTGCCGTCGACGACCTTGATGTCGAGCCAGAAGCTGTTGATATCCTGTTCGGCAAGCGACTTTCCGCCAGCGAACCAGTGTTCCGGATCCGCATAGGTGACGACGATTGCCGTGATCGTCGGATCCTTGCGCAGATGCGCTGCTGTCAATTCGCTGACCGAAGCGGCGATCCGTGACGAGAGTGCGGTGTCCGGCTTGCCGCTGACGGTGACGTTGATGATGGGCATTGGGTGGTTCCTTTCGGGTTTCCTGTTTCGTGTGTGAGCCCAATCTGCCACGTCTCTATCTTCGGAAAAATCGAATTGTTTAATATCATAACTTCGATTACATTGAAGTAATGGAAGCCTTCGATCCCGATCTGCTTCGTACTTTTCTTGCTTTCGCTGAGAGTGGCTCTCTTGCGAATGCGGCCGCGGCCGTTGGGCGGACGCCTTCGGCTGTGACCGCCCAGATGCAGCGCCTGGAAACGATGATCGGCGAGCCACTTCTCGCGCCCTTAGGCCGGGGGCGAATTCTCACGCCGGCCGGGGAGGAATTGGTCGTTCATGCACGCCGGATTCTCGAAGTTCACCGGGATGCATGGCTGAGCCTCAAGGGTGCCAGCACCGACGGCCGTCTGGCGCTCGGCTGCACCCAGGATTTTGCCGACAGCAATCTGCCGGATCTCTTGCGCCGCTTCGGGCGCACCCACCCGCGTGTGCGGTTGGATCTCAGGGTCGGCAGATCCCGTGAACTGACTTCGGCCTACGATCAGGGGCTGATCGAAGTACTGATCGTCATGCGGGAGGGGCCGACGCCCGACGAACGTGCCATTCTGCGCGAACCGATGCTGTGGCTATCGTCATCGGATGCTCCGCCCACGGCTGACAGCGAGTTGCCGATCGCGGTGCTGGATCCGCCCTGCGGCTTTCGCGCGGCCGCGACGGCAGCCCTCGATGAGACCGGTCGTCGCTACCGCATCGCGGCGACAAGCCCCAGCCTTTCCGGTCTGCGCGCAGCCGTGCGAAGCGGGATTGCCGTTACGGCGCGCACAGCACGCTTCCTCGGAGAAGGGATCGCGGTCGCACCCCCGGCACTTTCGCTCCCGGCATTGCCGAATGCGGAATTCAGCTTGCGGCTGAAGGTAAAAGCCGACAAGCCGGCGTCGAACCTCGCCACATTGCTTGCCGAAGGCTTGGCGGCCGGTTCCGAGCGGTGGTGAAGACGATCACCCGGAAAGACTGCGGCGTGGCCGCGTCGATCTGCGAATACTCCAAATCCGAGCGTACAGCGCCAAGGCGATTCCGAAAGCAGTCGCTGCACCGGGAAACCTGTCTAGGATGACGTTTACATCTGCGCGGTCATGCCGCCGTCCACCGTCAAGGTGATGCCATTGACGAAGCTGGCGCCAGGCGAGGCCAGGAACACGGCGGCCGGTGCGATCTCCTCCGGTCGGCCCCAGCGTTTCAAGGGAATTCGGATATCGACGAAGCCCTGCAGTGCCTGATCGGAGGCGAGTGCGGCATTGGTCTCGGTTGCAAACCAGCCGGGCGCAATCGCGTTGACCGTCAGCGTCGCCGATCCAAGTTCCACCGCCAGTGAACGGGTGAGGGCATCAAGACCGCCCTTTGCCGCGGTATAGGCGGGGTCGCCAGGCCGCGCCACGGAGGCGGCGATCGAGGTGACGAAGATCAGCCGGGCGGACGAGGACCGGTGAAAATAGGGAAGTGCCGCGCGCGCCATGGCATAGGCGGCCGTCAGGTCCGTGTTGACGAGGGCGGCAAAGGCCGCAGGGTCCATGACGTCGGTCCCACGCCGATCGCGCTCGCCCACGGCATGAATGAGGACGTCGAGTTGGCCGGTCTTGGCCGCGGCCGCCGCGACGATCTCTTCCGCATCCGTTGAAACGTCGCCGGCGACAAGGTCGAGTGCGATGCCTTCGGCGGCGGCCTGGTGGCGCGCCATATCGAGGGTCGCTTCATTGCGGCCGTTGATCGCAACAACCGCGCCGGCCCGCGTGAGCGCCTTTGCCATTTCAAGGCCGAGACCGCGGCCGCCGCCCGTTACCAATGCCGTCATTCCGCTGAGGTCGAACATCTCGGTCTCCGATGCTTTCCGCCGATTCCGGGGTGAGGCTACACCAAATCCGGGCAGGAGAGCTTTAGCGCCTGCCGTTGCCGCCGCCAATGGCGCAAGCCCGCCGGACCGCAGACCAATCTGGAGCGGTTACCGTAAAGCGCTTGCGCTGCACGGCCCGGCTGTCTAGTTCGGCAATTGCAATCGCGTCCGATCCGAGGGCGCAGGTAGAGAGAGGTAACAAGATGACAGTGTCCAACGCCGTGCGCCGGTCGGCTGAAGCCGGTCTGAAACGGGACGACCTGATCGTCTCCACTCTTTCTTCTGGCGGCAGGGATGGCATATCCCGCCGCAACAGGATTGCATTTTCATGTTTCTACTCGAACAAGCCGCCTATCCGGCTGCTCAATCCGTCCTAAAGGACCTTTCCTCCACCCACGTGGCCATCGCTGCCGTACTCGACGGCACCCTAGAGGGTGAAGTCTGGGTCGATCGCGCGGTAGACCTGCGCGTTGCGTTGCTCGCCAATGGCGATGCCTACTATCTCGCGGGCCTGCCCGATGAGGCGGGCGAAAGCTTTGCCGAGCTGAAGGAACTGATCCCCGACTGGGCCTATTTCTTCGTCGAAGACCGCTGGTCCGATCGTCTGGGCGACATCTGGTCCAATGGCTTCGCCCGGCCGCATCCGCGCGTCAGGATGGGTTTGCCGGCAGTAAGTCATGGCCTCGCGGCGACGGCGTTGCCTGACGGCTTCCGCCTCGTGCCGATCGACCAGCGCCTGCTCGATTTGGAACCCGGCGATATCGAGACCGTGACCGATCTTATGGAAGGCTGGGCCTCCCCCGAAGTCTTCCTGGAAAACGCCATCGGCTTCTGCGTGCTTCACGACGGGTCCATCGTCAGCCATTGCGCAACCGACAGCGTCAGCGGCACCCGTTGCGAAGTGGGTGTCGGGACCGAGCCTGCCTATCGGCGCCTGGGGCTCGGCAAGGCGGCAGCGGCTGCGACGATTGACGAGTGCGTCAAGCGAGGTCGGCCCGATATCGAATGGCACACGCACGCCTCCAACAAGGGGTCGATCGCGATTGCCAACGGCATCGGCCTCATCGAACGCGATCGGCATGTTGCCTATAGCGGAAACTTGCCGGCGGAGAACGTCGGCGATCTCGATCTCGATACTTGCCGGGAATGGGGGCTGCATCTGGAGCGGGCGAGCGATCACATCAACTGGTATCGCTTCCACGCGACCGGAGCCTGGACGCTTGCCGGCGACCGCACCCGGGCGCTTGCCAATCTGCGCCAGCTTGTCGATGGCGGTTGGGAAGGCGAGGCCGAGTGGCTCGAGGGCTACTGGGCCGTGCAATCGCTCGTCGACGATCCCGAATTCAAGGCGATCGTGGCGAAGCAGCGCGCGGTGAGCGAAGCCTAGCCATAAACAGGCCGGCCGCGCCCTTGGGGCGCGGCCGGTCTTTCGAAGCGGCCGTGTCGACCGGCCATCCATGCGTCACTTCATCGTATAGACGTCGATGGTGAAGTACTTGTCGTTGATCTTCTTGTAGGTCCCGTCGGCACGGATTTCGTCGAGGGCCTTGTTCAGCCGCTCGCGCAGGTCGTTGTCCTCCTGGCGCACGGCAATGCCGACGCCTTCGCCGACGAATTTCTTATCGGTGATCGGTTCGCCGATCAGTTCGCAGCATGCCTTTCCGTCGGCATTCTTCGTCACCCAGTCGAGCAGCGGCAGCATGTCGCCCACCTGCAGGTCGAGGCGGCCGTTGACCATGTCGAGGTTGGCCTCGTCCTGGGTCGGATAAAGCTTGATCTCCGCGTCGGGATAGGTGGCGGTGATGTATTCGGCCTGGGTCGTGCCTGACTGTGCGCCGATCACCTTGCCCTTGAGCGCCTCATTGGTGAACTCGGTAAAGCCTGCACCCTTCGGGGCCGCATGCGTCATGGCTGCGAGGTAGTAGGGATTGGTGAAGGCGACCTGCTTCTTGCGTTCCTCGGTGATGAACATCGAAGCGATGATCAGGTCGTATTTCTTGGCGACCAAACCGGGAATGATGCCGTCCCAGTCCTGGGCGACTACTTCGCATTCGACCTTCATGCGCTCGCAAAGTGCTAATCCGATGTCGACGTCGAAGCCGCCGATCTTGCCGGCGGGATCGATGAAGTTGAAGGGCGGATAGGCGCCCTCCGTGCCGATCTTGATCTTCTCGGCGGCCTGGGCCGTGACCACCGTTGTCGCCATGACGGCGAGCACTGCTGCTGCAATCCGCTTCTTCATTCGCGTTCCCCTTGTTGCGCATCATTCTTGATGCTTCCAGGGAAGACTAAGTCGCGCTTGTCTATAAGCGAAATAGATAGGCGCGATAATCGGTATTGTTTTGGTTGATCTGTCTGGCGGCCAGGTCCTACTTGTAGCGACCGTGGCGCTGCAGCACTTCGACCTTGTAACCGTCGGGATCGACCACGAAGAAGAACCGGGCAAGCAGCGCGCCGTCTAGGTTGAAGTCGACGATCTTTCCCGGGTTGAGGCCGGCTTCCGTGAGCCGCTGATGTTCGGCGTCGAGGTCGTCGACCGACAACGCCAGATGACCATAGCCATCACCGAGCGCATAGGGCTCGGTCCGGTCCTTGTTGACCGTCAGCTCCAGCTCGAATTCGCTTTCCCCGTTCCTGAGGTAGATCAGCACGAAGGTTTCGAACTCGAGGCGTTCGGCGATTTCGAGCCCGAAGGCCACACGATAGAAATCGATCGATCGTTTCTCGTTGAGAACACGGATCATCGAATGGATCGCTTTGGCCACGGGCATATCTCCTTCACGCTATGATCTCGGCGGCGTAGCAGAGTGTCGCCGATGAGGGAACCCCGCCGGGCGGGAGATCAGGCTGTTGTCTTTCGCTTCTTCAACTGCTGTTCGCGGAAGAAGATGAAGAGGCCCGATGTGACGATCAATCCCGCGCCGATAAGCACGGTCGGGCGCGGCGTGTCGCCGAAGAAGAACCAGCCGAAGACGACGGCCCAGAAGAGCAGCGTGTACTGCAGCGGGACGACGGTGGCGGCATCGGCGAGCTTGAGCGACCGATTGACGAGGATATGCGCGAGCATCGCGACGATGCCGAGCGCGCCGAGTTGCAACAGCGCTTCGCCATCGACCGGCGCCCAGCCGGAGGGATTGACGGCAACGCCGACGAGCGAGAAGATCAGCGCGCCGACGATCTGCCAGAAGACCAGCGTCGTGTCAGGCGTGGAGCGGAGCGTGCGACCGAGCATGAGGGCAAAGGCGAAGGCGGTGCTGCCGGCAAGCGCAATCAGGGCCGGGAGGCCGAGGCTTTCCTTGGAGGGCTCGAGCGCGATCAAGACCCCGGCAAAGCCGATGAGGATCGCCGTCCAGCGCCGCCAGCCGACCTTCTCGCCAAGCAGGAACGGCGAGGCTGCCGCCACATAGATCGGCGCGGCCAGCCAGTAGGTCATGGTATCGGCGAGCGGCATGTAGGCGACCGCGAAATAAAAGGCGGAGGCGTCGATGGCAAAGAGCAGCGATCGAAGGGCCTGTAGGCCAGGACGCTCGACCTGGAACATCGAGCGCAGGCCGCGCCTGAGAATAAAGGGGGACAGGAACAGAAGCGCCGCCACGCTCCGGATCACCATCAGCTGGCTGACGGAGTAGGTCGCGACCAGCCATTTCCCCATGACGTCGTTCAGCGAAAACATCAGCATGCCGAGCAGCATGATGAGAACACCGGTGCGGGCGGCGTTCGGGGCGGTTATGGGGGCGGAGATCACGGTCATGTCAGGGCCTTCGATAAGTTGCGCACGCCATGCCACATTCAGCGCGGCCGATCCATTGCCGTGTGCATATGGAACCATAAGTTTTGCGAATGAATGGGCGGCGGCGCCCGGGGCGGCAGCCGAACCAAGACAGAGCTTGGCAACAACCGTTTGGCGATCCACCATCAAAGCGAGTGGCCGCCCCCTTGACGTTCCGCCTGACACTGCTAATTAGTCAAACGTTCCCGCCGTCCAGACATCGGATTGCGGGTCGAACACTGGTGCCGGGCCCCTCTGGCGAGAGTTTTTACGGCGCTCTCGTGATGTCGGTACCGCCAGCAAATTAGCCGGCGGATTAGCTCCCATGAAAACTGATCTCATGCCTCACGCATGTGCCCCTTCGGCCGTGCGAATTTCTGTTTTGAAACCTCATCTTTTCACCGAATCCGGCGTCGTCCGCGCGAAGGAGGCACGTCGATGAACCAGCCTCAATCGCATTCGAGCGCGCTCGGCTATTTCACCTGGGCCTTCATCGTCACGGCGGTCGGCCTTGTGCTCGGCGCCTGGCTCGGCTGGCAGGCGACCGGCACCATCGGTGGCATGGCCTCCGTCTTCTTCATCTGTACCGTGCTTGCGGTGCTCGAAATCTCCCTGTCCTTCGATAACGCCATCGTCAATGCCAACAAGCTCAAGGACATGACGCCCGAGTGGCAGCATCGCTTCCTGACCTGGGGCATTCTCATCGCCGTCTTCGGCATGCGTATCGTCTTCCCGCTCCTGATCGTCGTTATCGCAGCGAAGATCGGTCCGATCGAAGCGATCGTTCTGGCGGCAAGCAAGCCCGAAGAATACGCGCGCATCATGAACGACGCGCATCTGCCGATCGCGGCCTTCGGCGGCACCTTCCTGATGATGGTCGGTCTCAGCTACTTCTTCGACCATGAGAAGGACGTGCACTGGATCAAGTGGGTCGAAACCAAGATGGCGCGTTTTGCGACCATCAAGGGCATTGAGATCGCATTCGTCCTCGCTCTCATCCTTGGCTTCTCGACGCTGCTTGAGCCGGCTGACGTGCACACCTTCGTCTATTCGGCGATCTATGGCCTTCTGACCTTCCTCGTGGTTGAGGTGGTCGGTGGCCTGCTCGATGCGCAGCAGGAAACCATGAGCGCTGCAGCAAAGGGCGGCTTCGGTGCCTTCCTTTATCTCGAAGTTCTCGATGCCAGCTTCTCGTTCGACGGCGTTATCGGCGCCTTCGCACTGACGCAGAACCTCTTCATCATCGCGATCGGCCTCGGCATCGGTGCCATGTATGTGCGCTCGATGACGATCATGCTGGTCGAAAAGGGTACGCTCAGCGAATATCGCTACCTGGAACACGGCGCGTTCTACGCGATCCTGATCCTCTCGGTGGTCATGTACTTCCAGACGCTCGTCCACATTCCGGAAGTCATCACCGGCCTCGGCGGTGCTGCGCTCATCGGCATCTCGCTCTGGTCGTCGATCCGCTACAACAAGCGGGAACGACAGGAAGAGCTTGCTGGCGCACACCAGGAAGAGCGGGCTCGCGCAGAAGCCTAAGCGGCGGACGCTCGTTTTAAATCGGAAACGGCCCGGCGGAAACGCCGGGCCGTTTTTCTTTCGGCTCGGTTCGACCGTGCCGCGTTGTCAAATCACGCAGCACACCGGATAAGGAACGAATGCTGGCTGACGATCTGAAGAATGTGCTCGAGGAACTGTACAGGGCAGGTGCGCATCGCGTGCCGGCCGAAGACATCGATTGGCCGCAGGACCTGCATGCGGCGGTCTTCCGTGCGCTCAACATGCAAT
This sequence comes from Ensifer sp. NPDC090286, assembly GCF_044769565.1. NCBI lineage: Bacteria > Pseudomonadati > Pseudomonadota > Alphaproteobacteria > Hyphomicrobiales > Rhizobiaceae > Ensifer > Ensifer sp. NPDC090286. The sequence continues at coordinate 89,937 of NZ_JBIVYF010000010.1, forward strand.
ACATGGTCCGCCGGCAGGACGGAGCCGGTCATGTCGAGTTCTCACTGACGCGGGCCGGCTACACAGCAATCGATGCCGAGGTTCCCTGGTCCCAGATCCTTCGGACCCGATTGCGAGATTCCTGCCGTTCGGAAAGTCTCGCTGACACCCTCAAATGCAAAGCGGCCCGGCGATCTTTCGATCCCGAGCCGTTTTTCATCCTTGGGAGGATAAGGCGCCCTTGAGAGCGCTGGTATTTGTTAGCCGCGGCGCGTATCCGGGAAGTTCGCGGGGTCGATGCCGAGCGTGCGCAGGTCGCTTGCGTTCGGGCGGCGGTGACCTTCGACAGCGGCGGCGGCAGCGCTAGCAGCGCCGAGAACTGCGAATGCACGACCGATGAAACCCTTGTGATAAGTTGTGGTAGCCATCTTCTTGCTCGCTTTCGTTTTCTCTCTTCTGAGCAAAAGATGGGGCTTGGCGATGGCGGCAAGGACCGAGGTCTCGATGACCATCAGGATGGCAGTCTGTTCGCGTCGTAGCCGATGATCTCGTCGGCGGTGCGGTTGTCAAGGACAGGCTGGGCGTTCCAGCGTTGCTGGATCGCTTCGAGATCTTCAAGGAGGGCAGCTTTACGCATGTCGGAGCCAAGCAGTCGCAGGCGCTCTTCGAGCGCGCGCTTGGTCGCCAGTGTGATGCTTTAGCCGGTCCATTCGGCAAGGGTGCGGGCCAGCTGCTCGGTGCCGTGGTCTCTGGCGCTCAGCGCCATTCTCCTAGGTTCCTGAACCTCTGTATTCTACCTTAAGGCGCAGTCGCTTTTGCACGGCAATTCGAAGCTCCGTTGCGCGGTTTTCACAGCCTTTACGACCGTATCGACTGGAATGTTCGCCCAACCAACCGGACTACTTGCTTAACCGTACGCCTGGGCCGCCGCTGCCGGCGTAGTCCCCGTCCACGAAAACCACCCCAGCGTTTTCCAGGACCACGCGTATGTCAGCAACGGTGCGAGGTTTCAGTTCTTCACCGCGCTCGAAACGCACAATGGTGTTTGTAGAGACCGTCGCTGCCTCAGCGAGCTCCTTAACGCTCATTTGAAGCGCTGTCCGAGCCATCCTGCATTGAACCGGCAACAAAATCGCCTCTCCGTATCGAATTCGCCTTGACGTGGCGATTTTGGTCGCATATTTACAACCTCGGAGCGCATTTTGCGTCGAGGTGATTCTATCCGGACTATAGCGAGCCAATGGCGCGCGCGCGAGCGGCTGCGTACTGCGCATTTTTTGTCACGAGCATTAACCGGGACCATCATTTAGTGCAGCGAGCGCGGAGCACGGTATGGAACTACGCCAACTCAGGTATTTCGTTGCGGTGGCCGAGGAGCTGCACTTCCATCGTGCGGCCGCGCGCATGTGCATCGCCCAGCCGGCGCTGAGTGCGCATATCCAGGCGCTGGAGAAGGAGTTGGGTGTGCGGCTGCTTGACCGGTCGACGCGGCGGGTCGAGCTGACGCGGGCAGGGGAGGCGTTCTACGATCGGGCAGTTCGGATAATCGGCGATGTCGGACTGTCGGCCGAAGTGGCTCGCTCGGTCGCCGGCAAGGGAGCGCGCACGATCAAGATCGGAACCGTCTATCCGGCAACGACCGGCGTGCTGCCGGCGTTTCTGTCGCGCATCGGCCGGAAGTTTCCCGATGTGTCGCTGCATGTCAGAAGCGGCTCGACCAGCGACGTCATCCGCGGATTGGAAAACGGCCAGATCAATCTCGGCTTCATCCGGCCGGTCGAGAACATTGGCTCCTTGCGTTTCTTCTCGATTGCGCATGAGCGCTATCTGCTGGCAGTCGAAAAGACGAGCCCGCTGGCACTTCGAAGCGAGATCGATATCGAGGACCTGAGGGGAGAGAAGATCATCGCCTTTTCCCGACAGAACCTCTCCTACAGTGAGCGCTACTTCTCGCAGATGTTCGACACTCATGGGTTGGCTGGAAACATTGCCTACAGCTGCGACGACACCTTCTCGCTGGTATCGCTGGTCTCAGCCGGTCTTGGCATCGGCTTTGTCCCCGAATGGACGAAGGACCTGCCGAACCGCAATTTCGAGCTTAAGCCGGTGCGCGGTGTCGATCTGAAGATCGGGCTTGGCGTCGCCTGGAATAAAGAGGATCCGACGGCGACACGCGACGACATCATCGACATAGCTCGTTCGCTCGCGCGGCCGGGAAGGTGAATAGCGAAGCTGTCCTGGGAGTGACGGGCTTGCTCGCCTGCAACGAACTCCGAACATCGTCTCGCATCTCGTAGAAGAGCATGTCCTGCTGGCGGGCGCGCTGCTTTCGGGAAATTCCGCACAAGCGGGATAGGTCTTTCGTACTCATCGCTTGAAGCTGGATGCGAAACTGTCGAGCGGATGCGCGTCGCCGAAGCTGATCTGTTGGTCGAGGGAACGGGTTGACGGGTACTCTCAAGCGTCTTGGCTGACGCGGATGCGGCAGCGAGGACGACGCCAAGTCTATGGGCACGAGTGGGGACCGCGATCACTGGTTCAGAACTACACGTCGACGAAGGTTACACTGCGCAGTCGTCTGCCTTCGAACGGTACAGGCTGGAGCCGGCGCGGTCGTGCCGGGTCCTTTTGCGCGTTCAGATAACTTCAAAGAGCGCAGCTGCCCCCTGCCCACCTCCGACACACATGCTGACGACGCCCAGCCTCGCATCGCGACGCTTCCCTTCCAGCAGCAGGTGACCGGCTAAGCGCGCCCCCGTCATGCCATAGGGATGACCAGTCGCAATCGCGCCGCCGTTTACATTCAAGCGTTCCATGGGAATACCGAGAGCATCGACACAGGCGAGGAGTTGCGAGGCGAAGGCTTCGTTTATTTCCCAGAGATCAATGTCGTCCGCCGTGAGGCCGAACCGGCGGAGAAGTTTCGGAACAGCGCAGATGGGGCCGATGCCCATCTCTTCTGGTGGGCAGCCAGCAACGGCGATGCCGCGGAACAGACCAATCGGCTTCAGGCCTCGTTGAACCGCCCGCGAAGCATCCATCAGGACCATCGCGCTCGCCCCATCCGATAGCTGGCTGGCGTTGCCCGCCGTGACATGATGGCCCTCGCTCAGGACGGGTTTCAAGGACCGCAGCACTTCGAGGCTACTTTGCCGCGGTCCCTCATCCGTATGCGCCAGCGTAGCCCTATAGCTAACCTCACCGTCCTTCGGATCTTTGATTGCCTGCGAGACTTCGATCGGAACGATTTCGCTTTCCAAAGATGCCGCCAGCGCACGTCGATGGCTGAGAACGGCGAACTCGTCCTGCCGGTCGCGCGCTATCCCATAGCGCTGCGCAACAAATTCAGCGGTTTCAATCATCGACATATAGTATCGGGGATATGTGGCCTCGACCTGTGGATCGCGTTCGCGATATCGGTTCATATGCTCGTTCTGTGCCAGACTGACGGACTCGACGCCGCCGCAGAGCACAATGCTGCTGTCGCCCGCTCGTATCTGCGCAGAGCCTGTAGCAATCGCGGACAGCCCCGAGGCGCATTGCCGATCAATTGTTGCGGCGGCGACGCTCACGGGCATTCCCGCGGCAATCAGCGCATGACGCGCGACGTTAACGCCGCTGCTTCCCTGGGTCACGGCGCAGCCCAAGATGACGTCATCGATTGCGACGGGATCGATGCCCGCCCTTTCGATCGCGGCGCGCATCGCATGCGCGGCGAGCGAGGGCGCCGTGGTGTTGTTAAAGTAGCCTTTGTAGGCCTTGCCGATCGGCGTTCTGGCCGTCGAGACGATCGCGATCTCACGCATTGCAAACTCCCTACTGGTACGCTTCGAGGCCGCACCAGTCTGCGACAAAAAGGGCGATGGATTGGGTGACGCGCCGGACGGATGGCAGGAATACGCGTTCGTCATAGCCATGAATGCGTTCGGCCTTGGGACCGTATACGAGGGCGGGAATACCACCGTAGAGGCCAAAGAAGCGCGCGTCGGTTGTCGCGGTGATCGCGCTCCTCACGAGCGGTTCGGCCGATATCTCTGTGTGTGCTGCCTCGAGCACGCCGATCGCATCGGCTGCATTCTCGGATTTGTCGCGCGCGAGACTGTAGCCTTCCGCCCTGAAGCCATGGCCAACGATGATCGGTGGATTTTCCTTCAGGTAGGCAGAGCGCATGGCAGCGGCTTCGATACATGCGCGAAGCTCCGCCTCGGCCTTGTCGATATCGTCCCCTGGATAGATGCCCATGCGCAACTCGAAGGTGGCCCATGCCGGGACGCTTGAAGGCCAGTCGCCGCCTTCGATCCGTCCGATGTTGAGGTTCAGTGGATGGGGGACCTGCGCAAACTCAAGTGGACGGCGCGCCTCGGCGTTCCAGCGCGCTTCGAGCTCCCGCAAGGCGGCAAACAGGGGTATTGCCGCTTCGATCGCATTCACACCGGCGCTGGCATGCGCCACATGGCTCGGGACGCCGCTAAGGCTGACACGAAGCCACAGCACGCCAACCTGCGCCATGACCAGCGTCTCGTCGAATGGCTCCGGTACCAGCGCCGCGTCTGCCGTGTAGCCGCGTTGCAGGCAGGCCAGAGCGCCGTTGCCTGTGCTCTCTTCTTCGATCACAAACTGGATATGGCACTTGGCCGCGGGTCGGTATCCGAGCGACTTTAGCGCATCAAGCGCAAACAGGTTGCAGGAGAGACCCGCCTTCATGTCGCCAGCGCCACGGCCGTACATCCAGTCATCCGTGATGCGGGGCTCGAAAGGCGGAGACGACCACATTTCGACCGGGCCTGTCGGTACGACGTCGACGTGTCCATTGAGAGTGAGGCTGCGACCCCTTGGCGACCGGGAGCGAGAGGTTCCGACAACATTGAACGCGTCCGAATAGGGCGTCACGACAGGGGAAAAGCCTGGCAGATCACGAAGCTCCTCCTCGCGGATCTCCCAGAGGTCGACGTCGTAGCCGCGCGCCGCAAGTTCATCGGCTAAAAAGCGCTGGACGTCCTGCTCCTTGCCGCGCGTCGATGGGAACCGGCACAGTCTTTCAAGGAAGGCGATTTGGCTGGGAAAAGCATCGTCGACCGCCTTGGCGATCGCTTGTCGGAGGGAAGGGGGCATATCGCACGTCATTAATATGTTTCCAGTTCTTCGGCGATCGCGAGGGGGGCGAGAGTCTTCGCTCGAACGGCTTCCACGGAAACCCCCTCCGCAAGTTCCCGCAACAGGAAACCACTCGGAGTTACGTCGATGACCGCGAGGTCGGTGATGATCCGATCGACGCAGGAGACCGCCGTGAGCGGAAAGGAGCAACGTTCGACGAGTTTGGGGTTACCGTTCTTGTCCATATGGGTGGTCAGGACGACGACACGGCGCGCTTTTTGAGCGAGTTCCATCGCACCGCCCATGCCGGGCGTGAATTTGCCTGGGATAATCCAGTTTGCGAGGTCGCCATTGCAGGCGACCTCGAAGGCACCAAGGATTGTCAGGTCGAGATGGCCTCCGCGGATCAAGCCGAAGGAGGTGGCGCTGTCGAAGTAGGATGTGCCCGCGACCGCGGTCACGTAGTTACCGCCGGCATCGATCAGGTTGCGGTCGGCCTGGTCGCAGCACGCTTTCGGTCCCATCCCCGCGATACCATTTTCCGAGTGGATACAGACGGTGATCCCAGGACCGAGGAAACTGGGCACCTTGGTCGGCAACCCGATGCCGAGGTTTACTGTCTGACCGTCGATCAGCTCCCGAGCGGCCCGCGCCAGCATTCGGTTAAGCACGGTTGCGGACATGATAGGCCTCGCTGAGTGTGGGGAGGGCGACGATCTGCTGCACGAACGGACCGGGCGTATGAACGTCGTCGGGAGCAATTTCGCCGATCGCAACGACTTCCTCGACTTCCGCGATTGTGGTTCTCGCAGCCATGGCCATGAGGGGTGCAAAGTTTCGCGCGGTTGCCGCATAGCGCAGATTGCCGAACGGATCCGAATGGCGCGCATGGATGAAGGCGATGTCGGCATGCAGCGCTGGCTCGATCAAATAGTCCTTGCCACCGACGTTGGCGCGCTGCTTGCCCTCGGCGAGCTGGGTGCCATTCCCGATGTCGGTGAGTACGGCCGCGATGCCGACACCTGCGGCGCGGATGCGCTCGGCCAAGATGCCTTGCGAGCTGAATTCAACGCGCAACTGTCCGGCATTCATTTTCTCGATGGCGCGCGCGTTCAGCCCGATGTGGGAGGCTATTAGAACGTCGACCATTCCAGCTTCCAAAAGCCGATCGACGCCCATTCCGCGCTCATTGGCGTCGTTCTTGATGACCGTCAGGTGCCGAGGCCCTTGACGAATAAGCTCATCAATTAGCGTGAAAGGCGTTCCGGGAATGCCGAAGCCGCTGATCATCAGGGTCATGCCGTCGCGAACGGCGGACACCGCCTCCTCAATGGCAACGAGTTTGCTCCGCATTGTCGACGATCCCCTTCAGGCCACACCCAACGCAGCGCCGTATTCCGCTGCGAAGGATTCAAGGCTTTCGGCCAGAGTTGTGATGAGTTCTTCGAGCTGTTGATCGTCGATTATCAACGGTGGGCAGACCATGAAGTGGTCGCCTATTCTGCCGCCACGGGTGCGTCTGGAGTAAATGATCAGGCCCTTGTCGTAGGCGATGTCGACGAGCCGGGTGTGCGCATTGAGTGCAGGCGGGAGCGGCTCCATCGTTTCTCGGTTTGCGACGAGTTCAAACGCCAGGAGCAGGCCCTTGCCGCGAACATCGCCGATGAAATGAAAGCGCTCCATGAGCTGCGTGAGAGCGGCACGCAGCTTGCCGCCTTGCTCGGTTGCAGCCTCCAGCAATTGCAGACGATCGATTTCCTGCATCACCGCGAGACCGGCCGCGCAAGCGAGCGGATTGCCCGCATAGGTGAAGCCGTGAATGAAGCCGCCCGCGCCGAGCACGGTGTCAACAATGTTACGATCCGCCACCATGGCCCCAAGCGGAACGTAGCCCGCTCCGAAACCCTTTGAGAGGGCGACAATGTCGGGGCGTATATTCCAATGCTGCATGGCAAGATACGCACCAGTGCGTCCCATGCCGCTCATCACCTCGTCCGAGATCAAGAGCACGCCGAACTCATCGCAGATCTGACGGATCTCGCGGTAGTAACTGTCGGGTGCCACAAGCGCTCCGGTAGAGGCGCCGCCGACCGGCTCCATGATGAAGGCGAGCACGGTCTCCGGCCCCTGACGCAGGATTTCGTCCCGAAGCAGGCGAGCATATTTCAGACCGCGTTCTTCGTCACTCAGATTGTCCCGGTCGAGGTAACATGTGGGTGCTGCGATCTTCGGCATCTCCCGCATCATCGGCGCGAATGGTGCGCTCATCAGTGACATGCCCGTCAGCGACAGGGCGCCGAGCGTCGAGCCGTGGTAGGAGGGAAACCGCGAAATGACCTTCCAGCGCTGCGCTTCGCCCTTGGCAACCGCATACTGGCGGGCGAGCTTGATGCTGCTTTCCACGGATTCAGAGCCACCGGAAACGAAAAACACCCGATCCAGTCCGGGAGGCATCTTCGAAGAAATGGCCGACGCCAGCAGTTCCGCAGGTTCGTTCTCGAAATGCAGGCGATATCCAAAGGTCGACAGTTCCATCTGCCGCTTCATCGCCTGCAGCACATGGGCGTTGGAATGGCCTATGTTCGACACCATCGCACCGCTGGAACCGTCGAGATAACGTTTGCCCGATCTGTCCCATAGATACACGCCCGAAGCGCGGTCAAGCAGAGGGCGGCGGGTGCCGGACTGGTAGAAGAGGTTGGCTTGCGTGCCTGTCATTTAAGTGCATCCCTCATTGGAAACTTTCATGAACAAAATCATGCCGATGAGCCGCAAGGCAAATAGATAGCGCGAAAGCCTGCCATTGGTTTTGTGAATGAGGCGGTGCTTGCTCCGGTCCGCTGAATGCGTGCTCAGCTTGGGGAGGCCAAGCAGGCAAAAGCATCCCCGCGCAGAGCATAAATGCGCTCTTCCTGACACCATTCGAGGCCCATTTTCTCATAGAATCTATGGGCACCCGTGTTGGATGCATCGACAGAGAGCCGAACATAGCGGCCTCCCTCCGACCATATCCGAGCGATTGCGGCCCGCATCAGTGTTTCACCGACGCCCAGTCCGCGGAACTGCGGATTGACGACGAGATCCTGGATATAGGCGCCACGCCGACCGCTCCAGGTCGAGAAACTGTCGAAATAGAGGCAAAGACCAGCGAACTGCCCGGAAACCTCTGCAATCAACGTTGCGAATGCTGGCCGCGTGCCGAAACCGTGTCGGCGGATGTCCTCGACCGTTGCTGTCACTTTGTCTTCGAGGGAGAGGTGCGCTGCGATCAGCTTGAGGCCGCGATGGATGAGCTCGGCATCGCTCTCCCGCCCGACCCTTATGCGTACGTCGAATTGTGCCAGTTGTGCCAAAACAAATGCCTTTCGAATGAAAAGAGGCGAGCGGGCTTATTGGCCCGCTCGCCGTTGAACCAAACAGGTGGGGCGGCTATCAGTTGCTTCGTCCAAACTGCCCCAGGATCGTCTTGAGGTCCGCATGCGGAAGTCCGAAGAGAGTATATCCGTTCGCTCCAGTCATGGTGTCCGCTGCGACGAGAGAATTGACGACTGCTTCCTCTGTCGCTTCGACCGTCGCCTTGAAAACCGGATCAATCTTGCCGGTCGCGAGGACCTCTCCTCCTACCGCCTCCTCGTCGGAAACGTCATTCACGGTTGCAGTGGTCGAGAACGACACGATCAGATCTCCGGAACCGTTTCCGGAGAAAGAACCCAGGCGACCGAGACCGAGCGCCGCCCGCCTCGCGGTACGGTCGAGCTGGATGGGGCTCAATGGAGCGTCCGTGCCGACGACGATGATGATTGATCCTTCGTCCGGCGTCGGTTTGCCGCCGGTCCCGTCCGCCGCGCAGACGGGTTCCTTCTGCTTCTCACCGGATTGGCCGGGTGCGTAGCAGGGCAGCCACTTCTTTGCGAGTTCCTGGCCGACGGGTGCTCCAGCGATGCGCAGCACGCTTCGCTCTCCAGTGTTGCACTGAACCAGGACGCCGACAGTGAAGGTCTTGTCGTCGATCTTGAAGACGCGTGACGCGGTTCCGATGCCCCCCTTGAATCCGAAGCAGCGCATGCCGGTACCGCCCCCGACACTGCCCTCATCGACGGCACCCGGCTTGGCAATGTTGATGGCTTCAATGGCATCCTCGGATTTGACGTGAAACCCTTCGATGTCGTTCAGGCCGCCGTCATAGGTTTCGGCAACGACCGGCCACAACGCTTCTCCGAATTTTTTCTGGGTCCACTGCTGTACGCCGGCATACACCGCCCCGATGGCGTTTGTGTTGCTGATGCCGATAGGGCCGTAAATCACTCCAAAGTCCTCGAGGTAGGACTGGCCCGTCATCTCCCCATTGCCATTGAGATTGTAGAAGCCGCCGTTGACCGGTCGGGAGTTATCCTTGCCGTGCGGCAAGACCACCGTGACCCCGGTCCGAATAGGGCCCGTACCGACCACCCTTGGACCCTCGCCCTCGATGCGTGTAATCTGACCAACCTCGACGCCGGCGACATCGGTGATCGCGTTGAATTTCCCCGGCGTCCCCTCGAACGGTACGCCAAGATCCCGTGCACGGTCCTTCGCGTCGGCGACGCCAGCCGCACACAAACCGACCAATACGATTGCGGGAATCCTTCTTAACATGCTCCACCTCTTTATAAGTTATAAGTTGCACGTTGACCGGGCCGTATGCTCCAGCGCGCGACAGGACCGTCTCTGCCTGATTGCTCGGCGGAGCCAACGCTTCGAAATTGCAATGTTATGTCCGGCCCTCAGCGCGGTATCGAAAGTCTGGGCGACGTCCGTGGCCTATGCAAATAGACAATCTAAATGCCCAGGATAGATGCGCTGAATGCCTAAGCGCCACGATACGTGCGTTGGTCGATCGGGGTGGATTCGATCGCCTCAAAAAGCATCCGCAGCAACTGTGTCTCGGCGGGATCGTGCCGTGCTTGGGGATCGGTGACCATGTAGACTTCGACTGAAGGCTGATTTTCAAGCGGAGGCAGGGGCCACAGCGTCCCTTTTCGAACATCTTCAGCCACGACGTGGACAGGCAAAGGTCCGAAACCACAGCCGGCAACGATGAAACGCCGGACTTCCTCGAGGTGTGAGGAGACCCCGACAACCTTTCCTTGAAGCATGGCCTGCTGGCGTAGTAGCGCCACGGGCCAGAGAGCGTCAGACATTTGATCTGTCAGGAAAGAAACATAGGGCGCCTGGCGCATGTCCTCGAGCGTGATGTCATCACGGCCATAGAACGGGTGAGGCTTGCCGCAAAAGTAGCCGAAGTACTCTCGATAGAGCGTGGTGTATTGCAGGCGTGGGTCGCGCTGGTGCATCAGACAGAAGCCTACCGCATCGTCTCGACGGGAGACGCGCTGGATGACCTCGTGGCTCGATAGGACGGTCGAGGTGAATGTTACGAGAGGATAGGTCTTGTGGAAATCCTCCAGGACCTTGTCAAGGAATGGTGACACGACGTGGCTCGCGAAAGCCATTGAGACGTTGCCGGTGAGGTCGGCCGCATGAACTTGAGTGAGGTCATGCAGGCCCGCGACGCTGACAAACATCGTCTGGCATTCCGCGTAGAGCCGCTCGCCGGCCGGTGTTATCTTGAAGGAGCCTGGGCTGCGCTCGATCAGCGTGCAGCCCAGATGCACCTCCAGGCGCCGAAGAGCCTGACTGATGGTAGGCTGTTTGCGAAGCAGCTTCTCGCTAGCAGCCGTTATGCCCCGCTCCTGGACAATCACGACAAAAGTCCGGAGCAGGTTCCAATCAAGATTCCATACAAACCGACGCGCTTTTTGGTCCATTGCAGTCACCACCAAGATAAGATCGACTGAGGTTGTGACACTTGGGCCTCAAAACCTCCGGCTAGTGCTTAGCATTGATTGCAAGGGGCTTCACCTGGTCGAGTGGCCGGTTGGCAATGCGGTGGGCGATGAGAAAGCGGCGCTCGATGTAGCGGAAGACCACCGTCAACAGTCCGGCCATTATCAGATAGAACACCGCAAGCACGAGATAGATCGTCATGTCGAAGGTACGTGCGAAGATCATCGAACCGGCACCCAGCAGATCTCGCAGGGTTATGGTGCTGGCGAGCGTCGTTGCCTTCAGTGTCAAAACCACTTCGTTGAACAGAACCGGCATCATGGTCCTTAACGCCCAAGGCATCTTTACACGCCGAAGGGCGGTCATCTCCGACATGCCGCAGGCAATTGCCGCCTCGCGTTCCCCTTTAGGGATGGTTGCCAGACCGCTTCGAATGTCCTCGGCCATGTAGGCGGCCATGTTCAAGACGAAGGCAATCGAAATCAGCAGAAAAGGCGAAGATAGCAGAGGCCACCAGAAGCTCGCCTTGATCGCGACAATCCCACCATAGGCAAGGGTGAGGATTTGCGGCAGTCCGTAGTAGACGAGAAACACTTGCACAAACAGCGGGGAACCTCGCAGCACTAGCGTGAACAGTGCCGCCGGATAGCGCCAGCGCCTGCGGCTTGAACCGAGTGCGACACTGACAGGCAGTGCCAGAACGAAGCCGCCGACAGAGGAAACGATGAGCAACTTAAGCGTGACCACCGCGCCTTCAAGCAAGACGGCGGAATACTCGGCCAATATTCCTTGTATGGTTGACCCGAGCATCACGCTGCCGCCCACGAGCTTGCCCAACCCGCCTGCGAGCGGCGACTGAGGTAACGTATCACCAGGGCTGAAGCGATACTCATGAGGATGTAGAGCAGTGCTGCGACGGAATAGAACAAGAAGGCCTGTTTCGTCGTCGCAGTGGCGGCCTGCGCTTTACGCATCAGCTCTTGCAGTCCGATGACGGCGACGAGCGAAGTGTCTTTCAGCATGACGAGCCAGAGATTGCCAAGGCTTGGCACCGCGATGCGCCACATCTGCGGAAGTTGCACCAGCCAGAATGTTTTGAGCGGTGGGAGGCCGAGAGATGTCGCAGCCTCGCGCTGGCCGCGGGGGACTGCGATGTAGGAGGCACGAAAGATCTCGGACGCATAAGCCGCGAAGATGAGGCCCAGCGACGCCACCCCGGCCGCGAACGGGTCAATGTCGTAAGGGGTTTCCGACAGCGCGTTCAGGGCGTTCTGTATCCCGAAGTAGATGATCAGGATCACCAGCAACTCCGGTAGTGCTCTTAAGACGCTCGTGGCCGCAGTCGTGGGTAGACGAACTACCGATGCCTTCGACAGCTTGCCCATGGCCATCGCAAGACCAAGCGGTAGCCCCAGCGCCAGCGAGGCGAAGGCGAGTTTGAGGGTCAGTACAGCGCCCTCGAGAAGCTGAAAACCAAATCCACCGAGAAGTTCCAAGATGTCCTCCAGTTCGAAGCGCCCGCCGGTGCTCGGCGGGCGCGGGCTGTCTTAGCGAAGATCGAAAGAGAGGTATTTCTTGTTCAGATTTTCGAACGTGCCGTCCGCAATAATCTCGTCGAGAGCTTTATCCAGGTCTGCCTGTAGGTCCGCGTTGTCCTTTCGGACGGCAATCCCGATATCCGTGCCGAGAGCCTTATCGTGGACTTCTCCAACCGTGTCGAAGGCGTCACGGCCGCCGTTGGTCTCCGTCCACGGGATGACGGCCACCGCATCGGCGAAAACGGCGTCAAGCCGCCCGTTCTGGAAGTCGAGGAACATATCGTCAGTCGACTTGTAGGGAACGAGTGTCGCTCCCTTCAGATGGGTTTCAGCCCAAACCTCGTGCGAGGAACCGGCGCCGACGCCGATCGATTTCCCTGCGAGCGCATCGGCCTCAAGCTTGAGGCCGGAGCCCTTGTTCGCAATCATCAGGCCATAGGTGAAGTAGTATGGCTTTGTGAAGGCGACTTCGGCCTTACGTTTTTCGGTAATCGTCATCGACGACATGATGACGTCGAACTTCTTGGCCTGCAGCGCCGGGATGATGCCTGCCCATTCCTGAGACACCCACGTGCATTCCCGATGCATTTTTTCACAAAGCGCATTGCCGATGTCGACATCGAAACCAGCTACATTGCCTTTCGCGTCGATGAAGTTGAACGGTGGGTAGGCCGCTTCGACGCCCATGCGCAGCTGCTCTGCGACGGCGGGCGCGGCGAAGCTTGTGAAAGCGACGGCGAGAAGCATTGGCAGTTTCATGTGTCATTCCCCTTTTTGTTTGGTTTTCAATGCATGTTGCGAAGGAAGTCCCGGAGGGCCTTGGACGAGGGACGGGCAAAGAGTTCGGTCGGGTGGCCCGTTTCTTCGATCCGGCCTGACGCGAGGAATACTGTTCTGCTGGAAACTTCGCGGGCAAAGGCCATCTCGTGCGTGACGACCACCATGGTCCGGCCCTCGTCGGCAAGCATCTGCATGACGCGCAGAACCTCGCCGACAAGTTCCGGATCGAGTGCCGAAGTCGGCTCGTCGAACAGCATGAGTTCGGGCTCGCCGCACAGCGCCCGCGCGATCGCCGCACGCTGCTGCTGACCGCCGGACAATTCCTCGGGATACCGGTTTCGTTTGTCGTAGAGACCGACTTTCGCCAGATAGTGTTCTGCGCGGCGGACCGCCTCGCGCTTTGAAACGCCGTGAACGTAGATCGGAGCTTCCAGGGCGTTTTCGAGAATGGTCTTGCCGCTCCAAAGGTTGAATCCTTGGAAGACCATGCCGATTCTCGCGCGTAGCCGCCTTAGACGCTCCGCATCGGTTCTGGCCCCTCCAAGAGCCTGGAAACGTAGCGTTTCGCCCAGCACCGCCACTTCGCCGGAGGTTGGCGTTTCCAGAAAATTGATGCATCGCAGAAGAGTGCTCTTTCCTGACCCGCTCGCACCGATCAATGCGACGACCTCTCCCGCATTTGCCGAGAGGTCGATCCCCTTGAGCACCTCGACGGAGCCGTATCGCTTTTGCAGGTTCTGGATTTGGATCATCTGTCCCACTCTCGACTAGCCGCCATTTTTTGACGCAAGTCGCACCCCACGCCAAATAGATAGCGTGAATTGAGAGCATTCATTTGGTGAATGGGTTCAAGCTGCCGCCCAGACCAGCGATAGCCGTTGCCGTAAGTTGAGTTTGGCCGAAGCTTGGTCGGTGATCCGAACTCGATTCCGAACCTTTGAAGGTCGACCATGGGGCGCGACGATCCGGCGCTCGGTCGATGAACGACGCATTTGGCTCGGTGGAACCGACGTCGTAAGTTTCGACTTCTATGTGCTCGATACCGGCGTCGTCCTCAAGCCGTGTGAAATGACGTCGTCAAAGGTGATCGATTTCGTGTTGGGCTTTAGACCGACCTCAAACAGTGCAACGTACGCTGGTCGGGCGACGCCGACGCGCACCGGCACGCGCGCCAGACCATTGTGAGGTGCCGCTTGAGCGGCTCAATTCTCATTGATTGAGGGGCCGGGGGGCTCTGCCCCCTTCGCCCCTGCAAGCGCCTGCCGCCCAGCTTCCTTCACTCCACTGACGTTCCGCTCCGTGCAGCCGGGTCCCCGCGCACGCGCTTGCACCCCAATCCCCCGCTGGTCCGCCCGAGCTCGGGAAGCAGGAGCGAAGGGCTCCCGCTTCGCGAGTTCCAAGGAAAGGGCAAGGAAATGGGTAAGGCAAAGGCAACCGAGACCACTACGACCGTCAGCGATATCTATGAGCGCATCACCGCCCGCATCGTCGAGCAGCTAGAAGCCGGCACGCGGCCCTGGATGCAGCCATGGGGCGCCGGCGGCACACCGATCAGGCCGTTGCGTCATAACGGCGTTGCCTATCGCGGCATCAACACGGTTCTGCTTTGGATGACCGCGGCCGAGCGTGGCTACGGGTCGGGCTATTGGATGACGTTTCGGCAGGCCCAAGAAATCGGCGGCAAGGTGCGCAAGGGCGAAAAATCCACCCTCGTTGTCTATGCCAACGCGATCGGGCGGAAGGAGACCGACGAAGAAGACGAAGAGGTTGAGCGCCGCATCCCGTTCCTGAAGGGTTACAATGTTTTCAACGCCGATCAGATTGAAGGGCTGCCGCAGCACTTCTATACGACCGAGATTGAGCCGGGGAATGGCGCGGGCAAGGAGCGCATCGAGGCTGCCGATCAGTTTTTTGCCAATCTGGGCGCCGAGATTCGCCATGGCGGCAACAGGGCGTTCTACCATCTCAGCGGCGATTTCATTCAGATGCCTGTCTTTGACGCGTTCGTTTCCGCCGAAGCGCATGCGGCAACCCTCGGACATGAATGCATCCATTATGCCGGGTTCCGGATTATGCCGCGCGGAGCGAGGAATAAGCCATGTTTTCGGCGAAGGATCTCGGCATAAGAACGCTTGCGGTCTGTCC
>NZ_JBIVYF010000011.1:0-101420 GCF_044769565.1 Ensifer sp. NPDC090286
CGACGATTGCGTCGGCTGCCTGCGCGCCGGAAACTGCTGCGAGAGCTGCAGCGGAGCCGAGAAGAAGGCTCTTGATGTTCATTTCTGACCTCCAGACAAAATCGGGTTCGAACTACCAATGTTGAAGCGCTGGAATAGATTCATCGTAGGCAACGATGGGTTCAATGAAACGTGCCGAGTCCAATGGATGGCCAGGGGGAACCACTCGAGGTTGCGAGGTTCTTCTGAAGTATCTGGACGCTGGACACTCCATGCTCTGCACGAAGTCTGGCGGGGCTAGCGCGATCAAGCGTTCAACAACAGTTGAACGGCTGTCAGAATTGCGGAAAGTGTGCATAATTGGCAAACTAGAACAATTAGTTATCGGAACTGATCGCGAAGAGGGTGAGAGTCTTCTTCGCCGAAGCAGCCAAAATCATTGAATGCAGGAGAATTAGGAGACAATCCAGGGAGGAAGAACAATGAAAAAAAGGAACGTATCGCGTCGAGAGTTGCTGGGAGCATCGACGCTTGTCGGAGCAACTGCGATTGGCGCTCTTGCTGCGCCGCCCGTGCTGGCCCAGGCCCCAACCGTCATCAAAATGCAATCATCCTGGCCCGCGTCGGATATCTGGATGGATTTTGCTCGCCAGTACGTCGAACGGGTCGAGCGAATGTCCGGCGGACGCCTGAAATTCGAACTTATGCCCGCCGGCACGGTTGTCGGCGCGTTTCAGGTGCTCGACGGCGTCAATGACGGCGTGATCGACGCAGCCCACACCGTTCCGGTCTATTGGTACGGCAAGCACAAGGCAGCCTCTCTTTTCGGTACAGGGCCGGTATTCGGCGGCAGCGCAACCACCATGCTCGGATGGTTCCATCAAGGCGGAGGCAAGGACCTCTACCGGGAACTCACCCAGGACATCATGGGTCTGAACCTCTATGGTTTCTATGGCTTTCCGATGCCTGCGCAGCCGTTCGGCTGGTTCAAGAATCCGGTCGCGACCGTGAACGACGTCAACGGTCTCAAATATCGTACGGTCGGGCTTGCCGCCGATCTCATGCAGAACATCGGCATGAGCGTTGCTCAACTTCCGGGCGGCGAGATCGTGCCGGCGATGGAGCGGGGCGTCATCGACGCTTTCGAATTCAACAACCCGTCGTCGGATCTACGGTTTGGTTCGCAGGATGTCGCCAAGAACTACATCCTGTCGTCCTATCATCAGGCGAGCGAATCCTTCGAGTTCCTCTTCAACAAGGATGTATTTGACGACCTTCCCGACGATTTGCAGGCGATACTCGAGTATGGCGTGGAAGCCGCAAGCACCGCGAATACCGCATCCGCGATGGACAACTACTCAAGCGACCTACAAAAACTCCAGACTGAACATGGCGTAACCGTGCATCGCACGCCCAAGGAAATCCTGGATGCGCAGCTGAAGGCCTGGGATGAGATCATCCCCACGCTTGAAGCGGATGCGTTCATGAAGAAGGTGCTCGACAGTCAGCGGCAGTGGGTTGAGAGGGTCGTATATTACGAGTTGATGAATTCGGCCGATCTAGCACTCGCCTACGAGCATTATTTTCCCGGAAAACTGAACCTCGGAAAATAAGTCGTAAGGGCCCGGAGTTCCGGGCCTCCTTCTGATGAACGGGATGGGGGCCTCTATGCTGCGTTACATCGCATTCGCCGACGACTTGTCGGCGTGGTTCGGCAAGGTATTCGCATGGGGAATCCTCATCATGGCGTTCGGCGTCGGCTATGAGGTTGTCGCACGCTATCTCTTCCGTGCTCCGACCCCGTGGGCCTTCGATCTGAGCTACATGCTCTATGGAACGCTGTTTATGATGGCGGGAGCCTATACCCTATCGCGTGATGGCCATGTGCGCGGCGACTTCATCTACCGGCTCTGGAAACCGCGCACGCAGGCCAGGTTGGAACTGGTGCTGTATTTCATCTTCTTCTTTCCGGGTATAACCGCACTTGTCTTCTCGGGCTGGAAGTACGCCGAGCGCAGCTGGCGCTACCTGGAGGTCAGTTCCAACAGCCCGGCCGGTGTGCCGATCTTCCAATTCAAGTCCGTGATCGTCGCCGCCGGTATTCTTTTGTTCCTGCAAGGCGTGGCGCAGGTCTTCCGCTGCATTCTCTGCATGCGGACGGGAGAGTGGCCGAAAGCGGCCGAGGATGTCGAAGAACTGGAAAAGGTGCTGCTGGAGACGAAAAGCCTGGACGTGCTCAAGTCCGACGAAGAGGGCTTTCTTTCGTCGCCGCAACTTGACTCTGGACGCGAGCCACGGGATCGGGACCCCCAATGACGGATGCACACATCGCCGTCGGGATGCTTCTCATCCTGATCCTTGCCATCTTCCTCGGTTTCCCGGTGGCTTTCACCTTGATGGCACTGGGTGTCGGCTTCGGATACTATGCCTACTACGATGCGGCCCGCATGTGGCGCGCCTACGATCGCGCGCTCGAATCCGGCGCCGACACCTTCACGCTGGCGGAGACCTGGGTTGGTGGCTTCTTCAACAACCGGATTTTCGATCTGTTCGTCAACCAGACGTATTCGGTGATCCAGAACGATGTGCTGACGGCCATTCCGCTGTTCCTGTTCATGGGATATATCGTTGAGCGGGCCAACATCGTCGACCGGCTGTTCTCGACCCTCTACCGCGTCACGCACCGGGTGCCAGGCTCGATGGCGGTCGCTGCCCTGGCCACCTGTACGCTCTTTGCCACCGCTACCGGCATCGTCGGGGCCGTGGTGACGTTGATGGGGCTGCTCGCCCTGCCGGCGATGCTGAAAGCACGATACGATGTGCGGTATGCGACAGGCGTGATCTGTGCAGGTGGCACGCTCGGCATCCTGATCCCGCCTTCCATTTTGCTGATCGTCTATGCGGCCACCTCCGGAATCTCGGTCGTGCGCATGTACGCGGCGGCGCTCCTGCCCGGCATCATTTTGGCAGGTTTTTATCTTGTCTATGTGGTCGGCCGCGCAATCCTGCAGCCGCACCTGGCGCCGCGGCCAACGAAGGAGGACGTGGGGCAGCATACGCCGGTCCAGCTCGCCTGGATGATGCTTACATCCTTTGCGCCGCTCACCTTTCTTATTTTTGCGGTGCTCGGTGCCATTCTCTTCGGCCTGGCGACCCCGTCGGAAGCCGCCGCAATCGGTGCGTTGGGTGGGCTTGCGCTTGCGGCCGCCTATCGGGCTCTCACCTGGCAGCGATTGAAGGAGTCGGTCTATCTGACGGCGCGAACGACCGCGATGGTCTGCTGGCTGTTCGTCGGTTCAGCGACCTTTGCGTCGGTATTCGCCTATCTCGGCGGTCAACAATTCATCAGTGATTTCGTGACCAGCCTGGATATGTCGCCGCTGATGTTCCTGATCTTGGCCCAGATCATCATCTTCATTCTCGGCTGGCCCCTGGAATGGACTGAAATCATCGTGATCTTCATCCCGATCTTCATTCCGCTGTTGCCGCATTTCGGGATTGACCCATTGTTTTTCGGCGTCCTCGTAGCAGTCAACCTGCAGACGGCGTTCCTATCGCCACCGATGGCGATGTCGGCATATTACCTGAAGGGAGTTTCGCCCGCGCATGTTAAGCTGACCGACATCTTCCGCGGCATGATGCCCTATATGTTGATCGTCGTGTTCTGCATGGTGGTCATCTATCTGTTCCCGAGCATCGTCTACATGCTGCCGGATGTACTCTATGGAGGGCCGAGATAATGCGTTTCTCGGCCCAGGAATCGATTGGGAAAGACCGATGAACAGACGCCGGACCTTTGCACTCGTCGCGTTCCTGGCCCTTGTCGCCTTCTGCTCGGTCATCCTGACATTCGTGCCACGCATCGATCTCGCGGCTGCGCTGCTGATCGGAATTCTCCCTGCGGGGTATGATATCTGGGATCAGCTGTTTCGGCGGTCGCCAAAATCGCCTGAATAGATTGCACGTGTCTTCCGCTCCGAGAGGGGGCCCGCCGCGAGAGAATTTCATTCGATCAATGTGGCGCAGCTTCGCGGTATGAGAGCGTGACAACTCCAACGACAGCCTGGATATTTCCACTTCACATAAGTCCTTGTCTCAAGCTGCGGTGCGGGCGACTTGAAGTTTTACCGATTCCGCAAACCTCATCACACTTAGTTGATTAATATTTGCGTCTTTTGGTAGATCAATTTAGCATTTGTTTTTGATGTGAAGTGACGGATGTCGGCACAATAAGAATAATTGAATTATTTTGCTCCAAGCATAGCGCAAATGTCGCTCCTGAGCGCTACACAAGTTAGGTTAAATATTTGCAATCACAGAAAAGCCATAAAAAAATCGTCAAATTGTCCGGATCCGCGGTGGTCTTGAACGGTTGTTATTCTTTCCCCTCCTTAGGCGAGTTTATCGCCTGCAATCACGAGGCTGCGCCACAACCGATACTTTTGTGCCGGGTGGGAATGTCCTGGCTGAAAACGCACGGAGGAGTTCTCTTGGAACGAAATGCCGATCTCTCAAAAGCCCCACGCTTCATCCTGCTTGTTTGCGCCCTGGGGCTTAGCACCGCAGGTGCGTTCGCCCAAAAACCGGACGCGCCACGCAATTCTCACCCAGTCCAGCACGGCGATGGATGGGAATGCGATCATGGATACCGGCGCATTGATCGCGCCTGTGATGCGATAGAAATCCCTAAGAACGCTTTTTTGCGTGACTGGGGAAACGGCTGGAAATGCAAGAGGGGCTTTCGCCAGGAGCTCAATCAATGCGTTGCGGTGAGCGTTCCCGCCCATGCGTACCTTGACGAGTTCGCTTCGGATGGATGGGAGTGCGAGGTGGGGTACCTAAAGAGTGGCTCCCAATGCGACCCGATCATCGTCCCCCAAAATGCACACGCTACATACAGTAGCCATGGGCCGGGCTGGGCGTGCAATCGAGGTTACAGGGAGAGTAGTGGCGCTTGCGAAAAGGTGAGGGTGCCGGAGAACGCGTACCCCGATTTTGCAGGCTATGGGCCCGGATGGAAATGCAGGCGCGGCTACACACAAGAAGGTGACGCGTGTCGCGTAATACAAGTTCCCTCACACGCATACCTGACATCGTCAGGTGAAGAATGGAAATGCGAGCGGGGATATTATCGGTTCAACTCCTCCTGTACGAAAATTGAAGTGCCTGGCAATGCTCACCTCGACTATTCCGGTAATGATTGGGAGTGCAACAGAGGCTATGAAAAGCTAGGCAAGAGTTGCCGGCTGGCATATCCGGATACATGAGGTAGCGGCGGCAGGGAAGCGGTGCGCCGGACGGCTTGCGCAACGCTTGTCATGGTCGCTGACCGGCACTTTTAGTATCCCGCCGCTCAGGGCCGAAGAGCGGCGGACGAGATGTCCTCGACCTATCGGTTCAGCTCAGCATTAGCGTTCCCGGGCCATGGTTGTCGTGTCGGATCGGCGGCGGCGTTGCGGTCGTGCACGGCTAACTCTGATTGGGTATCAGGCGTGCAGATGCTCTGCTGGATCAGCCAAGATGAAGTTCTTTCCCCGACGATGTGATCAAGCTTGCGGATGCTGGCAGCCCATAGAGCCGCGCGGACTTCCTTGCATCAAGATTATATCATGATATGATATAAAAATTGAATGGAGGAGATTCCGGTGTCCGAAGCGAAGAGTGACGGTTGGTCGGCGTATCAACCCTCGAAGACAATGTGGTTCTGGTCCATAGTCGGTGCTTCAATACTGACAATGATCGTCGGCTTTACGTGGGGCGGCTGGACTACCGCCGGACGAGCCGAGATGCTCAGGGAGCAGGCGGTAAGGGTGGCTCGTGCAGAGCTAATCTCCGATATCTGCGTTCATAACTTCATCTCCGCCGTCAACGCGGCCGACAATCTGAAAGAACTGAAATCGAAGTCCAGCTGGGAGCGGGACGATTTCATCAAGAACGGCGGGTGGGCAATGGTTGACGGCCTAGCCACGCCGGTACCCGATGCCGCTGACACTTGCGCCGGTGCGCTGGTGGATCTGAAGGAGTTGCCTTCGGTTGCGGATGTCCAGACCAGCAGCTAATGCATCCTTTAGCTTGCGGCTTGGACGCTTGAGCAACCAAAGACAGCCCGTCTGAAATGACTTCAGACGGGCTGTCGTCGTTTTGGGCGGCCGAGGTCGCCCCATCGCGATGGTCATGAACATCGCGCCCGAAGCTGGTCGCCACCGCGCCATGAAGCTTGACCGGCCCCGCAAACTGGCTTTTCGTATTACTTATGCAATAGGCACCATTGCCGCGGAGAAGTCATGCAGGCCGCCAGATCCGATATCAGCCGCCGCGTGAAAGAGATTGTCGCCGAACTATTGGAAATTAGAAGGGAAGCTGTCCGGGATGACACCTCTTTCGTAGACGATCTCCAGGCAGACTCCTTGGAAATTTCCGAACTGGCCACGGCGATTGAGGAGGAGTTCGACGTCTACATCACCGATGCCTCACTGGACAGGATCGTAACCGTTCGCGACATGATCGACTTCATCATCTACTTTAAAAAGTAAGCCCAAAGGAGCTAGAATGGTTCGAGATGATTGGCCTGGCCTGTGGCCGCCACTGCCATTAGATCGAAGCGAATGGAAACGGTTCAGGAAGGCTCTTCTATTGCGGCACCTGTCCGTGGTCGAGACGCCTCCTGCGCGCTCCCTCGAGACCCCGTCTGTTCATTTTTTCGCTGAGCGTGCGGACGGGAATACCGAGGCTTGCGGCTGCACGCAATGTGTTGCCGCCGTTAAACTCAAGCGCTTCCGAAATCAGACGAGCCTCATAGGCGGCCAGCCGCTCCGGCAGCGACAGACCGGAGACTTCTTGCGGATTTGCTTCGACAGGCGGCATTGGGTCGTCCAATCCAAGGGCAAATCGTTCCGCAAGGGCCTTTAGCTCGCGAACGTTGCCGCGCCATTCCCTGCGCTGAAGTTGTCGGGTCGTATCAGGCGCGACGGCCCGCTCGGGGCGGCCATATCTGCGCGCCGCCAGGTTTGCAAAATGGACGAAGAGCAGGCCGATATCTTCCCGGCGCTCCCGCAGAGGCGGAATGCGGATATCCACCGTTGCCAATCGGTAGAAAAGATCCTCACGGAAACGGCCGGCCTCAATGTCGGCCGACAGATCGGTTTTTGCCGCAGCCACGATACGTACATCGACCGGGCGCAACCGGTTCTCGCCGAGCCGCTCGATCGACCGCTCCTGCAACACCCGCAGGATCTTTGCCTGCAGTCCCGATGGCATCGACTCTATTTCATCGAGAAAGAGGGTTCCGCCGCCCGCATGTTCGAACTTCCCTTCACGCTCCGCGATTGCGCCGGTAAAGGCACCTCTGGCATGGCCGAAGACCTCGCTTTCGAAGATGCTGTCAGGCAACGCAGCGCAGTTGATCGCGACAAACGGACCGGAGGACCGGCGGCTTTGCTGGTGCAGGGCACGCGCGACGAGTTCTTTGCCCGTACCCGTTTCTCCAACGATAAGGACATCGATGTCGACATCGGCAAGTGTTGCCACGCGCGCGCGCAAGTCGCAGATCGCCGCGCTGTCGCCGACGATGCCTCCAATCTCCTGCCGTTCGCCAACCAGCCCCTGCAACCGTCCAATCTCGTCCGTCAGCCGTCGCTTCTCGATGGCCTTATCGAGAACCGTGAGCAGGCGCTCGGCGTCGTAGGGCTTCTCGAGAAAGTCCTCCGCCCCATGCTTCATAGCCTGCACCGCAACGTTTACGTCGCCGTGCGCTGTGATAAGCACAACCGGCACATCACTCCTCTGCAAGACGATCGAATTCAGCAGCGTCATTCCGTCGACGCCTGGCATGCGAACATCTGTCACCACCACGTCCGGCACCTGTCTCAGGAAGAACTGAAATGCCTCCTCCGCCCGATGAAAAGCGTCGACTGTAAAGCCACTGATGGTCAGCCAGTCCGTTGCGGCCTTGAGGAGGTCTGGATCGTCGTCTACCAGGAATACGCGCCCGCGGTTCATTGCGCGGCCTCCAGATTGTGAGGACGAGGGGTCCGCAGAGGTACGGAGATCGTCGCACAGGTTCCACCGCCGGGCGCCTCCTGGAAACGGATCTCGCCGCCGCATTCCCGAACGATCGTCGTTGAGATGGACAGCCCCAAGCCCAGGCCTTCTCCGGTCAGCTTGGTGGTGAAGAATGGTTCAAGGACGCGTTCGCGAAGTTCGGGAGCGATGCCTGTGCCGTTGTCAACGATGTGTACCTCAACGCGTCCATCGTCCTGAGTTCGCCGGATGATGATCGAAGGATCGGCACGACCTTCGACCGCATCGAGCGCGTTGAGCAGCAGGTTCAACATCGCCTGTTCCAGTTTGAGCGCGACAGCTGTTACGACGGGGGAAGGGGCCTGCGCTTCGACCCGAGGCGTCAGGCCCAGACCTTTCGCACGCGGGGCGGCCAGTTCCACTGCGTTATGAATGACCGTATCGATCGCGACCTCCTCGAGCTCGGAGGCGTCCTTACGGGCAAAGGTCTTCAGGTGTTTGACGGTGCGCTGCATGCGCTTTACGAGTGAGCGCGCGTCAACGATCTTTGTCCCGACTGCTTCCGGCTCGTTCTTGGTCGCAAGCACCGCCGTCGTCGCGAGCGTGGCGTCGAGTGCGGCGAGCGGCTGGCTCACCTCATGCACGATTGCGGTAGACATACGGCCGAGTGCGGCCATCTTTTCCGAGTGGATGATTTCTTCCTGCATGCGTCGCAGTTCCCTTTCGGTCTTTCGGCGCATTTCAATCTCGCTGGCAAGGTCCTGAGTGCGCGCGGCGACCATGCGCTCGAGCGTTTCACCCTGGCGCAGCCGCTCGCGGATGATCTGGGTGCGCTGATGCAGAAAATAGAGGCCCCCTGTTGCAAGAAGTCCCCCAATCAGCGTTGCGAGTGCCCAAAATCCAGCGAGTTTTGCCGTATCTTCCATGCTCGTTGCTGCCAGCACCCGCCAGCCGCCCTGCTCAACCGCCGAGAAGCGAGCAAGCAATTGTCCCCGTTCATCAGCTATGCGAACGGACGGCTCTTCCGGTCCGCCTTCGGGCAAGCCGGTGTCAGCGGGAAGGATGGGGCTTGTCGCTGCAAGGTCGGCACCCTCGTAAGTGCGCTCCTCGGCCAGTCTTGAGGTGGCCGGCTGCCCGAGCGGTACCAATGGCCGATACTTCCACAGAGGATTGCCGGAGAGAAAGACGATGCCGAAACGGTCCGCAATCGCGGTTTGAACGCCGGCGGCTTCCCAGGCGCGTTCAAGCGGAGAGAGGTCCGCCTTGACGACGACAACAATTGGCGGCTGGCCGGCGCGGTCGATGCGCGAGGCCAGAAAGTATCCCGGTTTCTTCGTCGTCACGCCGATGGCATAGAATCGTCCCTCACCCTGGCGTATTGCTTTGCGGAAGTAGGGACGGAAACTGTAATCATGCCCAACAAAACTCTCCGGCGTCGCGTGGTTGCTTGCAGCCAGGGTTATGCCATTTGCGTCGAGGATGTAGAGCTCGGCAGGTCCGGCCTGCTGCACGATCGTTTCGAGATAGTCGTTGGCAGCTGCAAGCACCGGCGCGGTGCGTTCACCTTTTGCCAGCGCGCGGATGCGTGCATCTTCGCCCACCACCACCGGCAGATAACGAAAACGTTCGATTTCCGTCGTAATCGTCCGGTTGGTCAGAACCAGGCTGCGCTGAAGCTGGCTTTCCAGCGTGCCGAGCGCGACGCCGTTTGCGACGTAGTAGGCAACGAATGGCGCGATACACGTCAAAACGAGCATTGCGATCGTCATGCGGCCGATAGTGCGCGTCATCCTCGGGTCGATCCGTTTCCAGTGTCTTTGGACCACGGAGTCTAACGTCACTTCCGCGTCGCGAGAACCGGAGAATTGCGCTCGATCCTCACACGGCACACTGAGGATATCGGTTCCCTCCTCAGCACGAACGTTTTGCCGGGCACTCCTCATTGGCTGCAGGGACGAAGCACGATCGGCTCGCCGCCCCGCCGGCCAAGTTCGATACAGCTACCGATATCGCAGAGCGTCCAACCGGAAAGAGTGGCGCCTGAAGCGGCCAACACGAGCTCGGGCAAAGGCGGCAGGTGCGGCTGCCAGACCCACCAGCCATCTTCCAACCGGGCGCCTTCGCCGGGCTCCATCCCGGCCCCCGATCCCTTGACACGGGCCTCCTGTAGAACCAACCCATCCGCGGTGATTGCCCAACTCTCCTGCCAGCCCGTCCTTTCTACGGAATGAGTCCAGCCAAGGGTAAAGAGACCGGCTGCAACCGTGATCGCCTTGCCGCCGGTGATGCAAAGCAGGGCGCTCATGTCGTTTTCGGCGTCCTTGCCGCCGGTTCCACTTTCGCAGACCTGGCCTTTCGCCAGACAAGAATCGCGAAGACGGCTGCGAGTGCGAAGCCTGCTTCGTCGGTCGCCGGCAGGGCTGCAAGCATACTGAAAGACGCAGCGGTCGCGAGCGCCCGTTCGAACGCGGAAAGCCGAACCGCTGCAAATCCGATGACCGCAGCGCCCCAAAGGCCGATGGCAAGAGCCGTCTTAAAGACGATGTATGCGACCGCTGCCGGGTAGCCGAGGCTCGCCGCGAGCGGGCCGCCGTCCTGAAGCATCAGCGCGGGCGAATAGACCGCCATGAACGGGATGACAAACCCGGCGGCGGCAACCTTGATCGCCTCGATCGAAATCTTAAGGCCACTTTCGCGTGCGATCGGCGCAGCCGCGAAGCAGGCGAGTGCGACCGGCGGTGTGAGGTCGGCAAGGATGCCGAAGTAGAACACGAACATGTGGCTGACGATCAGCGGCACGCCGAGTTCCAAAAGTGCGGGGCCGGCAATCGACGAGGTGATGATGTAGTTGGGGATCGTGGGAATGCCCATGCCAAGGACAAGGCAGGTGACCATCGTCAGCAGCAGGGACAGAAAGAGGCTTTTGCCGCCGACTGAGACGATGAACTGGCCAAAGGTGTTTGCGGCACCCGTCAAAGTCATCGTGCCGATGATGATGCCGACGAGTGCGCAGGCGATCGCCACTGGCAGCGCCGTCTTGGCACCCTCGGCAAGCGCGTCGCGGCAGATTAGAAGCGTTTCTCTACCGCCCTGGCGAAAGGCGTTGGCAAGGACGAGCGCGGTCAGTGCGACCATGATGATCTTGATGCCAAATTGGAAGAATGCGGCTGCGACAAGGCCGAGGCCTACCCAGAAAATGACGCGGATGATCGTTGAACTGATCCCGAGCGCGAGTGAACTGCCAAGGATGAGCAGCAACGTGAAGCCGAGGCCAACCGTGCCGGCAAACAGCGGCGTATAGCCAGAGAAAAGCAGCCAGACGAGCGCTGCAAGCGGCAGGATCAGGTACCAGCCCTTGGCGATTGCCGCACGCGCCGAAGGAAGTTCGGTTTTCGGAAGTCCAAGCAGCCCCTGTTTTCCGGCCTCCAGATGCACCATCCAGAAGGCGGAAGCGAAATAAAGGATCGCCGGGATGAGCGCCGCCTTGACGATCTCGTGATACTCCACACCAAGCGTTTCTGCCATGATGAAGGCCACGGCCCCCATCACCGGCGGCATGATCTGGCCGCCCATCGAGGCGGTCGCCTCGACACCGCCGGCAAAGGCCGGCCGATAGCCGAACCGTTTCATCAAAGGGATGGTGAACTGCCCGGTCGTGACGACATTGGCCACGCCAGAGCCTGAAATCGTGCCCATCAGTCCGGAAGAAATGATCGATACCTTCGCCGGCCCGCCGCGCCGTGCACCAACCAGGCTGAGAGAGACGTCGTTGAAGAGCTGGATCATGCCCGCCTTTTCCAGGAAGGCGCCGAAGAGGATGAACAGAAAGATGTAGCTTGAAGAGACCAGGGTCGGGATCCCGTAGATGCCCTCGGTGCCGTAGGCCATGTGGTCGATGACCTGAGAAAAACCGTAGCCCCGGTGATCGAGCGGGGAGGGCAGGTACTCGCCGAACAGGCAATAGGCCAGGAATATGCCGGAGATGACGGGCAGCGCCGGGCCCATCAGTGCCCACGCGGCGGCAAAGACGACAGCAATGCCGAGCACGCCGAAAAAGATATCGATCGGCAGCGGGTCGCCAGCCCGCACCAGAAGATCCGCATACTCATAGCACTGGTAAAACGCGACACTCATTCCCAGCACCGACAAACCCCAGGCCATTATGCGTGCTACTTTACCCTTGCCGGTCATGGCGGCGAGCAGCGGGAATATCAACACCGTGACGAAGCCGACGTGGATAGCGCGCACGAGCTGACTCGGTGGATCGATCAGATGGGCGGCCGTGGCGATCTGAAAGATGGAAAACAGGAAGGCGATCGCAAAGAGCAACCGCCCTTCGCTTGTCCTTGGAAATCCACCCGCGAGCGCATCGTGCTTCGTGAGATCGACGGCCGGGCCGCTGGCCGGTGTCATGGTATCGTGCATGTTTCCTCCCGATATATCCGCTGGGAAAGCACACGTCCGTGCGGCATCCTCCAACACCGCACGGACGATGTTAAGGCTGTTAGAGCAGCCCCTTTTCCTTGTAGAAACGCTCCGCACCCGGATGCAGGGGGATCGGCATGCCCTTCACCGCATCCTCAAGCTTGATCTTCTCGGCAGCCTTATGGGCGGCCGCCATGGCCGGCAGGTTCTCGAAAAGCTGTTTGGTCATCTGATAGGCGGTCTCGTCGGACACCTGCGAGTGTGTGACGAGAAAGTTGACGACGGCAACCGTGGGGACGTCCTTGTCCTGACCCTGGTAGGTACCGGCCGGAACGGTTGCGGCGATATAGGGCGCGCCGAGCTTGGCGGCGATATCTTCAGGAACTGAAACCATCTGCACGTCGAGCGAAGTCGCAAGATCCTTGAACGACGAAACACCAAGGCCTGCCGACTGGAGCGTGGCATCCAGCTGACGGTTCTTCATCAGCTCGACGGACTCGGCAAACGGCAGGTATTCCGTTTTTCCGAGGTCCTCATAGCTCATGCCGGCTGCCCCGAGGATCGCGCGCGCGTTGAGCTCGGTCCCCGATTTCGGAGCGCCGACAGAAAGGCTCTTGCCCTTGAAGTCGGCAAGCGTCGCAATTCCGGATTCCTTCGACGCCATGATCTGGATATAGTTCGGATAGATCGCGGCGATGCCGCGCAACTTGTCGAGGGGCGCCTTGAAGCCCGCCTCGGCATTGCCTTCCCAGGCGAGCTTGACGGAATCCCCAAGTGCAAAGGCGATCTCGCCGCGGCCCTGCTGCAAGAGGTTCAGGTTTTCGACAGAGGCCTTGGTCGCTTGGACCTGTGTGCGGACACCCTCGATTTTCTCGCCATAGATCTTCGATAGCGCGACCCCGAGCGGATAGTAGACGCCGGAAGTTCCGCCGGTCAGAACGTTGACGAATTCGTCGGCCCGCGCTGAAGCAGCGGTCGTGGCAATGGAAATGGTTGTCAGCGCCGCGATCGCGGCCCGTTTCATGGCATTTTTCATGCAAATTCCTCCCGTTTGTTCGTGACGCAGTGTCTCCCGTCTGCATCCGATTGAAAGTGTCAGCAAGAACTGGGCCAACTCAAACACGGCGGCTCTTCAGGGAAAGGTTCCCCACATCTTGACGGCTTCCGGCAAGAAATTGCCGAAGCGTGCGTCTTGCGGCAGAATTTTGCCGTCCGGTTGTTAAGCGCATCTCCTGAGCGCGAAACCCGTTCGCTCCTGTTTTCTCCGTGTCAGGGAGTGCAATGTCCCTCCCAGGGACCTCGGACTTCGGTTACTTCCGGCTGATCAAAAGCCGAGAAGCGCAGGCCTGGCCAAAGCGAAGCATCTGGTCGCGCAGAGAGGGCTCGACCACGCGCCGCGCCGCTTCCCTGTAGTCGAACCATGCCAATCGTCGCTGGCCCTTCTCAGGAAAGTTTGCGCAGCATTGGACGACTTCCAGAGCGTGGATCTGAACCCTGCAAGAAATGTTGAAACCGCCGTCCATTCGCTTCCTGTAAAAATAGTGGCCGAGGGGGGCGATCTGGCACCTGCCTTTCACGCCGGCCTCTTCAAAAGCTTCGCGGGCTGCGACCTCATGGGCGCTCTTTCTCTTCATCGGCCATCCCTTTGGAATGACCCAGCGACCCGTGTCCCGGCTCGTAATCAAGAGGAACTCCGGAGCGCTCGTATTGTTAAGACGGTAGCATAGGGCCGCGTACTGCATTCGCGCGGGGCGGCGAAGCATCAAGTTCAGGTCGGAGGCGATCTGGCCTAACAGGTTCACGGGTACCACCCGATAGAGCTTACCGGTGTTCCTCCCGGTAGCTTCCCTTTCTTGCGGGTTGAAAACAAAAGATAACGTCTGAAGGGGCTCTCTGTTCCCAAGGCGGCGTCATGCCCTCGGGTTCGCATGAGGGGGCATGCCGGCAAAGCTATGCCGAGCGCCCGCCAGTACGTTATCATTCCAAATTGCGGGCGTTCACTCGCACGTTTTCAAGCTATCGCGCTCCTGGAGCAGCATTAGATAACGGCGCCTCATATCGTCGACGGATATGTCGCCGTTGATCCAGAATTGCACGAGAGCATGGAATTCAGGATGGTCATCGATCGGAAAATTCTGATCGCGCCATTTGGCGATGACACGATCGGCGATGTCTTTACGGGTTGTCATTCGCGTCCTGTCTTGGCCGAGCGGTCGTGACCTTGACCTTTTTCACACGCCAGCGTCACGCGACGTGGCGTCGGTATTAACGAAGTCTCGACGGTGTTGCCAGCGTGCTCATTGACACTGGGCCTTGCTCGTTGGAAGAGTCGAACAGATTATGAGAGGGAAAAAACGCATGTCAGACGAAAACAAACCTGATGACGCCGCCGTCGTCACGGAAGCAACAGCTCCGGCACAGGTGACGGCGCCGAAGAAACGCGGACCGCGGGCGAAGAAAGTAGCGGACGTGTCTACTTCAGAGCCAAGCGTCGCGCCGGCCGCCAAGCGGGGCCGCAAGCCCAAGGAGGCACGGGCCGTGGCAGTGCCGGAGGTCACTAAGAAAAAGGGTATGGCGAAGAACACCGAAAAAGGCACTGCGTCGAAATCGTCGGCGAAGGAGCCACTCTCGGTGCTGGGCGAGATCGCGGATCTTCTTCAGCTCGAGGAAGAGAATGCGCGGCTGCGCAAGGCGCTCAGTGAGAAGCTGCGGGCGGAGAATGCCGATCTGCGCAAGCGGCTCGGAATTGCTTGAAGCACGTCGTGAAAGGCCGATCGGTTGCGCGATCGGCCATCGTCCTCACATTTATCTGGGATGGGCGTCGTATGCCCAGGGTGACGAGGCGTCATGAAATCACCATGGAAGTTCTTGCTTGATCTGGCGTCGCGAGGCAGAGCTGCCGGAGCGGCAGAGGAAGCAACGAAACCCGAGACGGAGTACCCGCACGCGCCACCTGCCAACCCTGGTTTTGCTATAGACCCCTCAGTACCTGACGAGCCAGCAACTGCGTTGGGGGTGGCGCCAATTGAGGTCGCAAGCGATCCGGGCGCTGAAGCGGCGAATAGTGCTGCTAATGTGCCTGCCGGTGATAATACGGCGTCTGCCTCGCCAAAGTCGGCCGATACCAGCGAGCGGATCGATCGGCCCAAAAGAAAACCGTCGAGACGGCAAATACGAGCAAAGAAATCGAATGCCGCTGAAGTTGCGGTAGCCGCCAAGGTCGAGTATGGAGCAGCAAACTCCGACGTCCACGTGCCGCAGTCGGCATTTTTCGATGAAGCTACCGCACTGGACGGCGACATCAAGCAACTAAGGCGGGACCTCGCGGAAAAGCTGTCTTTGCAGAACGCCCAGCTCAGGAAGCTGCTCGAGCGATTCTGATGCGCGATGCCGCGACTTGCCGCTCTTGACCCTTGGATATCTATGAAGCCACAGCAGCGGAATTTTATCGTCGAAGTGAAGTCCAGTCGCAGGCGGTCGACCGTTCGGCCAACCTCGATCTGGGGCGACACCGATCTGAAGGCGCTGGTGCGCGAGGCCGAAGTTTCAGCGCCGCATCTGTTTGACGCCGACGGTGAAGCGGGCAACGCCGCTCCCCGGCGAAGTGGTGAGCCGAGCGCGGATGTAGAAAGAACGATGGCTCAGGGCTCACAAAGCGGCAGCGTTGCTGCCGTGGCGGAGGAAACAGCTGTCCTGCCGCAGTGCGTCGAAGAAATTTTTACCCCGTTGGTCGAGATTGCGTCGGCAACTCTGGCCGCGCCACAGCTTCCAAAGCGTCCGCGCCGACCGCGTGTCTTGCGTCGCGCCCAAGGGGAGGCCACGGTTTCGCCAACGGAAGTCACGGTCGACGAGCTTGCCGGGCTCGAAGAAGAAAACCGCAGACTGAAGGGGCTTCTGGCGCGACGGCTTCGACGGGAAAATGCGTTGCTTAGAGAGATGCTCCAGCGGTTTTAAGCAAACAGGAAGATTGGGCGGGTTGACCCAGTCACCGTGCCCCTTTGCCGTCGCAATCGTATCTTGCGCTGACATTAAAGCTTCCTATCTCTGGTGCGATCCTCGACATGGAGCCTCGAGATGGACCGACTGGCAACGCGTTCACGTTCCGATTACGAGATGGAAATTCTTCCTCCGAAGCGCGAGGAACGAGACGTCCGAAATACGGTGACGTGCCTCTGTTGCCAAAAGAAGCGGCTCGCCTCGCACATGGACGCCGACGGCTGCGGCATTTGCGAGGAATGCCTCGCACCGTGAGGTCGATCACACCACGGCGTCACCTAGGACGTTGGCGAACCGCAACGAAGCGTCAATGCAGTTGTTCGACGGTCAGATTGGGCGATCTCTGTCGATCCCGATCAGGCGGGGCGATGCGGCAATCGAGCAGCTAGGTAAGCCGATGTCGCGCGCTTCAACTCATATGCGGTCGAGGTGCGTAAAATCCTTGGCCATATGAAATGACGACGTTGAAGGTTGTTGATTTTTGGGTGGAATGCTTAAAGCTCCCCTGAAGTTCCATAACCTATGTTACCTGATTTCTTGTAAAAACATAACAAAAACAACACACTAAAGCGTGCGGGCGGCCGCCGGCGAAGGCCGTGTCGGTGAGTTGGCCTGCATCCCCCCACGACAGTCCTACCGAATGATGCGGCTCCTGTCCGCCCTTCACGCAATCGGATCTGCTGAGCTATATCTGAGACAGCAACCGCCCTGCGGAGGGTATATCCATGAGAAAGTTTCAAGGTGCAAATCGCTTAGATCGACAACGGAGTGAACTGACGAGCACGCCCGTCGAAAGCGCCTTTTGGGAATCGGAGAACGAGGCCGAGTACACGATCGGATGGGTTCGGATCACGGTGGGCCTTGCATTGTTCGCAAGTGGTTTCCTCGTGTCCTCCGAAGCCGCCGACTTCGCTCCAGGGCTCAACTTGACCCAACTTCGCGTAACGGCGCTGACTACCGTCGCAGCCTTTCTAGGTCTCGGCGTCACATCATTCCTGCTCGTGATTAGCCGTCAGTTCAGGCCCTGGATGGCATTTGCGCTGGTGACCGGCGATGCAGCGATCGTGGGAGCCAGTCTCTATTTTGCACTGAAGGACACCGGTCTGGGGGGCAACTGGGTGGTGATCATACCGACGATCTGGGCCGTACCCCTCCTTCTCTCAGTGGGCGCGCTTCGATATAGGCCACTCGTTCAATTATGGGCCACGTCAGCAGCAATGATTGCCGTGGTCAGCGTCGTGGCAGGGCTTGGCTTTAGCCTGGAAGGCATCGCGGACTCGACAGAGGGACAGAGCGTAAGCCGCCTGCTTTCCCTTCCTCCTTATATAATGCGAGCGGTTATGCTGTTGCTGATGGGTTTGGTAACCGCATTGGCAATGGCACGTTCTCGTCGGCTTTTGATCCGCATAGCACGCGAGACAGCCAAGCGCGCAAACCTCGCTCGTTTCCTGCCAGCAGAAATTGCGCCATTGGTGGGAGAGAATGACGTAGCAACCTGGCGGCAAGGTCGCCGGCAGCAGGGCACGATCCTGTTTGTCGATATACGGGGGTTCACAGCCTACGCAGAAAAACTAGACCCCGCGAGACTGTCCGTCTTCATCTCTTCCTTTCGACGGCGCGTCATGCGGGCGACCGAGGCATCGGGCGGAGTTATCGACAAATTCATAGGTGACGGCGCTCTTATTGTCTTCGGTATTCCAGAGCCTCGGGTGGATGATTGCGCGCGGGCGATAGCCTGCGCTTGTCGGATACTTGCGCTTGTGGACCAATGGAACGCCAAGCGCGGCTTCAATCCGCCTATCCGCGTCGGGATCGGCATCCACAGCGGTGAGATGTACTATGGACTTGTCGGTGACGAACATCGCCTTGAATTCACGGTGCTTGGCGACACTGTCAATGTCGCTGCCAAGATAGAACAGGCTACCAAGCGTTTCGATGCCCCGCTGCTTGCCTCCGAGGCGGTCGTTATGCAGGCCGGACAACAGAACGCATGGGTCGCGGTTGGCCAGGAGCCATTGGGCGGACGTGGCGAGCATGTGGCACTCTTTGCCTTCGCGGGGACGAAGCCGCCCGAATAAGCAATGATGGACCCGCCGGCGGTAGCTTCGCCTCGCATGCTCGCACCCCTGCCCTGCGACCATGCACCAAATGATCTCAATCAAACATGCAAGGCCACCTCGTCGGCGGGAAAAGGCCGGGCGGAAGCTTTGTGGAGGCGTCGCCGCACGCTAAATCGATCTGAGACTGCCGCAACCCGGTTGCTCCGGACAAATCGCTTCCCTCGATACGCGTCAGAAAGAGAATAGAGCGGTCGAATGCTGTCGATCCCACGAATGATGTGCCGGTGAAGTCGACCCGAGACAGGTTTGCGAGCGAAAATCGAACGTCTTGAAGTCTTGCGCCGCTGAATTTGGCGCGGCCGAGTTCCGATTTTTCAAAGTTGACATCGATCAGTTGTGCTTGGCTGAAGTCAACGCGCTGCAATTCTGCGCTGCTAAAAGTGGTTCCCTCAGCCGAAAAACGGACGAAGCTCGCGCGGTGGCCTTCAACGCGTGTGAAGTTTGCCGTCTTCGCGATAGCCCCGGCGAGCGAAGCTCGTACGAGTTTCGCTTTCTCAAAATTGGCTGCGCTTAAGTCAGCATCACGAAGGTCGGTCATGCTGATGTCCGCACCGGAAAGGTTTGCGCCCTCCAGATCGGCCCCCCTTAGCATGAGGTGACTCCTATTGCAGCCGCTCCAGTTCACGCCCGGCGCCGGCCAGCTCTTGCAATGCGAGGCCTGAGCAGAGCCCGCGAATAGAAAAAGCACCAGTGTCGCCAACTCGAATACGAGCGTGAGCGATATTCGCATCAAACGTCGGCGCGTTCCGGAGATGCGCGCCGAAGTGTTTCCGAGGCAACGGGTGGGTACAGTTTGGATCTTAAATTCGTCGTGTCGCATCACGATCCATATCCCGTGGCTTTTGCAGATCGCTTTGGCAATCCAAACATCGATTCGGCGGGCATCGGCGTGCTGTCCAGTGTTACCGGGCTTTGGTCGCTCAGACATTGACGCGGATCAACGACCCTATCGGCCGTGAATGCCCAATCGCCTCCCGTGGCGTCCGTTTTTGACGCGCGTCCAAGCCAGTTCGCTTGCGAGCCGATCGGGCTGGCGGCATTGCTGGCGGCTGACCTCAACGGACCACTTCCACTCATCATGATCGACTTATCGGAGGCCGTGGAGACGCCTCGCCACGTTGGAGCATTGCCAGGACATGCAGTCGACGCAATCGCCAACGTCGATCTGACGGTATCAACGCCAAGCCCGAGGCCATTGCATGGTAAAGACCGTCACGGTGGAATCTGGGAGGTCGATCCAAAAAATCCTGATTGGGCGTTGCTGCGACCTTCGGCAAATTGCCGGTCTCTCAGAGACTGTCACTGCTCGCAAGAACCAAGGCTCTAAATTGATAATCGGGAACGATGCTGCACAACCGCTTTTAACAGGGGGCGCACAGAATGGGAAAAAAAGCCTCGTCTCCGTCCGTGGTTGCAAAGAAATCCATCGGGGCCGAACTTAAACCTCCACCCTTGCGGCAGCAGCCGCCACCGCGGTCACTGCCCTTGCATGAATGTACGCATCTCTTCAGGGGTCACCTTGCCGTCGTTGTTGGCATCCACACTGTCAAAGATGCGCTTGTGAATGGCTGTAACCTCTTCGAAGGATAACGCCCCATCCCCGTCGGCATCCGCGATCGCGAACATGATCTTCATCATGTGGCCGTGCATGGGTCTCATTCCGCCCATCATTCGATGCTGGCGGCCGCCCATCGTCATCCCAGGCATCATCTGCGACTGATCCTGCTGCGCTTCGGGGGCCGTGGCCTCACCATCTCCGGATTGAGCAAAGACCGGGACAGTGAAAATGAGGGGAATGAACATGGCTACCGCGGCCATGCCCACGAATTTTGTCGATATCATCGTGTTCTCCTTTGGTTCGGGTTAAACGATAACGGCGAGAGCCAGGTCCCAGGACCCGAGCCTTGCGATCAGTGAATGATAGCATCCTTTGAAAGTGAGATGATGGCTTCGGATCAAATAGCCGCCGTGGCCGCGTCAACTTCGCTTGAGCGTCCGGGTTACGGGTGACGATCACGCCATGCGGCGGGGGCTCCTTCTCGGGAAATAGCTGCCGGCACGAAGCATCGGGACACGCGGCTCGGCCGTCCCTGCACGTG
Source organism: Ensifer sp. NPDC090286 (assembly GCF_044769565.1). Lineage (NCBI taxonomy): Bacteria > Pseudomonadati > Pseudomonadota > Alphaproteobacteria > Hyphomicrobiales > Rhizobiaceae > Ensifer > Ensifer sp. NPDC090286. Next base: position 20,639 of record NZ_JBIVYF010000011.1, read on the forward strand.
TTTCCCAGTCCCGTTCCCGATAGACGTTGCGTTGCGCAAGCCGGAACGCGTTTTTCTCGCCGTAGGCCGCGCACGTCTTCGCGCCGACCTCCAACTCCATCAGTTTCTCAGCGGCGATCCTTACCTGTTGGGCCTCAGAAGCCGGCCGCATTGCGAAGACCATTTTCGAAGCTCAAGCGCCCTTCAGCCACTTTGACGCTCATCAAAGAAGGTTTGGGTCAGCGGGTACACAATCGTCGGCGTCCACAGGTAACACCGGGCGCCATGTAGGGGAAAATCGATGAAGGCTCTTGTCTACGAAGCGCCGGGACGCACGTCCCTCATGGAACGACCAATTCCCACGATTACCGACGCGGGCGATGCCATCGTAAAGGTGACAAGGACCACTATCTGCGGCACGGATTTACACATCCTCAAGGGTGATGTGCCGACCTGTACCGCCGGCCGGATACTCGGGCACGAGGGTGTGGGCATCGTCGAGGAAACAGGCGCGGGCGTCAGTCAATTCAGTAAGGGAGACCGGGTCCTGATCTCCTGCATTTCGTCCTGCGGCAAATGCGACAACTGCCGACGAGGCATGTTTTCCCACTGTGTCACCGGCGGCTGGATCCTGGGTAACATCATAGACGGAACACAGGCCGAATATGTCCGCATTCCCCACGCCGACACCAGCCTCTATCCGATCCCGCAAGGTGCCGACGAAGAAGCGCTCGTCATGCTCAGCGATATACTTCCGACGGGATTTGAATGCGGGGTCCTCAACGGCAAGGTACAGCCGGGCAGCACGGTGGCCATAGTCGGTTCTGGGCCGATCGGGCTGGCAGCACTTTTGACTGCGCAATTCTACGCACCTGCGGAAATCATCATGGTCGATCTCGATGAAAACCGGCTCGCGATGGCCAGGCGCTTCGGCGCGACGCAAGCCATTAACGCGAGTGGCGAGGATGCTTGGCGGCAAGTGCTCGCAATAACCGGAGGCAAGGGCGTCGACACATCAATAGAAGCCGTTGGCGTTCCGGCGACCTTCGAGCTTTGTCAGGAGATCGTTGCGGCGGGCGGCGTGATTGCCAACATCGGCGTACATGGCGTCAAGGCGGACCTGCACCTTGAAAAGCTGTGGTCACGGAACATCTCGATCACGACCAGATTGGTGGACACTGTCAGCACTCCACTGCTTTTGAAGACTGTGCAATCTGGCAAGATTGACCCGAAGAAGCTTATCACGCATCGGTTTCACCTCGACCAGATCTCTGATGCCTACGAGACTTTCGCTCATGCTGAAAGCACCGGAGCTTTAAAGGTGATCATCGAGACTGACACGGCGCAGGCGGCGTCGGCGCACACGACAGGAAAACGGGGATTGCAGTCTCGATCGCCAGTGAGCGACGAATGGAGCTGCGATCTCCTGACGCACACCGGCCTTGCGCTTCACATCCGGCGGGTAAGTGCCGAGGATGATGCGCTTCTCGCCGATTTTTTTGCTCACGTGACGCCGCAGGACCTTCGGTTCCGATTCTTGGGCGGAATCCGCGAAGTGAGTCAGGAACGCCTTCTGTCGATGACCAGGGTCGATCACCGGACGACGGAGAATTTCCTCGCGTTCGGGCAGGACGACAAAACGATCATCGCGACGGCAATGATTGCCTGCGACAGTTCGACAGCTATAGCGGAAGTGGCGATCTCCGTTCGCGCCGAAGCCAAGCGCAGAGGCGTTGCCTGGGAAATGCTGCGTCACGCGGCTCGCTACGCGCAAGCTTGCGGCGCCAAGTCCATCGAGTCACTTGAAAGCCGCGCGAACTACGAGGCTATCGAACTGGAGCGGGAACAGGGTTTCACGGCGGTGCCGTATCCCGAGGACGCGACACTGATGCTCATCCGCAAGGATCTCATGCGCGCTTGACGTCCTAGCCTTTGGCTTGATGGGCGCCGTTGGGTCGACGGCCAGACGGCGAGGAACCGCATTCAATCGAGGTGATCGTCGTCTTCTTGCTGCGGATACAGCGGAGTGCCGGCGGCCCTGTGCCAACTTAAAATACCATCCCACACTTCAGCGCCTGATTCAGCGTACCAGAATAGGTGTCGGTCTTCCTCGTCGATGAGACCCTCTTCCACGAGGAAGTCTATATCCAATGCCCGGCGCCAAAATTCTTCGCCGACGAGAATGACCGGTATCGGTTTGATCTTGCGCGTCTGGACAAGTGTGAGTGTTTCAAACAACTCATCGAGCGTCCCGAAGCCGCCCGGGAACACCACAAGGGCCTTTGCGCGTAGTAGAAAATGCAGCTTTCGCACCCCGAAATAGTGAACCCGAAAACAGAGTTCAGGACTGACATAAGGGTTGGGGAACTGCTCGCGCGGCAGACTGATGTTGAGGCCCACAGATGGTGCGCCAACGTCGAAAGAGCCACGATTGGCAGCCTCCATTATGCCGGGGCCCGCACCTGTCATGACAACGATCGAGTGCTGAGGATTGGCGCAATTGGCTCGGCCAACCATTCGCCCGAGATCCCTGGCGATATCATAAAACCTTGCTTTGTCGAGGATCCGTTCCGCGACCTGTAGCCGCTGGCATGAACCCGCACCGTCTTCCCCTTCCCCAAGGGTTTGGCGAACGCTCTCGACATTGCGACGTGCTGCGTCCGGCTCACATAGACGCGTACTGCCGAAGACAACGATAGTCCCCTCGATCCCGTGCTGGCGCAGCAGGAGTTCCGGCTTTAGATAGTCCATCTGAAGCCTGGGGCCGCGCGTATCATCACGATCGAGAAAGCCAGGGTCGTCGATCGCCAAGCGGTAGCTTTCGCTCCGCAAAATAGCCTCGACCCTGTCGGGCGCGTGTGGGTCGTCCGCCACCGACTTGATCGTCTGTCCTGGCAGCGGCTTTGTGCGGTGAGATGGATGAGGTGGCGCCGGCACGAGACCGGGCCGGCAACTGCCTTTCTTGGCTCCATCGTCGCGACGCTTAGGACACATCCGCAAAGGATACTCCAAAAACGCGTCCATTTCGATGGCTTCGGCCGCTGCCTATCCTTGGCCCGGCGGCCCTACCGGTTCAACGCGGGCAAAGTGGGCTGCGTCCATTCGAATGGGTGTGGTGGCATCTGGGCTGCCCACCGCGCGTTGGTCGCCAAGATCTGCTTTTGGGTCGCAGAAGAGCTTGAACAACAGTTTCATCACCGCTTCGGCCCGGCCGTCGGAGATCGTATAGTAGATCTGGCGAGACTCCCGCCGTGTCTTGACGAGGCCTGCCTGTCGTAGCTCCGCGAGTTGCTGCGAAAGGGCCGGTTGCTTGATGCCCAGCGCCTCTTGAATCTCGCCCACCGAGCTTTCCTGCTGAGCGATGTGACAGAGCAACATCAGCCTGTTGGCGTTGCTGAAGTGCCGCACGAATTCGGCTGCTTCCTGCGCCTTCTCCGCCAACGTTTCCAATGAACCGTGGATTCCGACGCTCATGTCCGCCTCTCGCGAAAATACCAACTCTCGCCCGGCCGAACGAGCTCCTGTGGCGCATCCATTGTGGGTGCAGGATCGAGAAGCGGATCACCCGGACGCCATCCCTGCGGCGTCGATGCATCCTCTCGCTCGCTGGCTTGAAGCGCGGCGACGAGACGCAGCAGTTCGTCAACCGAACGGCCTACATTCATCGGGTACGAGATAATCGCACGGATGACACCCTGCGAATCGATCACGAATGTCGCTCTGACGGTCGCGCTGCTTTCGGAAGCATCGTTGATCATCCCATAAGCCGTCGCAATCGCCATGGACGGGTCTTCCACGATCGGGAATGTGACGTTCACTGCGAACCGGTCGCGAATGTCGCGGACCCAGGCGATATGCGAATAGAGACTGTCAACCGAGAGCCCAAGCAGCGAGCAGTTAAGGCTTTCGAATTCCGGCGATGCGCGGGCAAACGCAATGAACTCGCTGGTGCATACGGGCGTAAAGTTTGCTGGATGGGCAAAAAAGACCAGCCAGCGGCCCCGATAGGACGAGAGGGTGATCTGCCCTGCCGTGGAGCGCGCCGAAAAGTCGGGCGCGCGCGAGTGCAAGGCAAGGGGCTTGGGCATCGTCTCGGTCATATGGGTTCCTGTCTGCTGCCGGCTCGATCTGCATAACGGCAATCCGAATACAAATCCAGGCAATAACACTTGCTTATTTATTGTAAGTATGTACCTAATAAATAAATCAAGTCAACGGATGGAAAAGACCATGACGGGCCATAGTTCGGATCAAGCCCTGCATCACGCCCACCAGGTGATCGAGAGAGCGCTGGTAGACCCAAGCAAACGTCCTGCAGTGAGGTCTTTCTTCGACGAGCAAACCAGCACGGTCAGCCATGTTGTGCGGGACCCGCTCTCGCAGGCGTGTGCGGTCATCGATAGCGTGCTGGACTACGACGCGGCTTCAGGGCGCACCGACACGATCTCATCGAGGGCGCTCATTGATTACGTGAAAGCTGAAAGTCTCGAGGTCCGCTGGATCCTGGAGACCCATGCCCACGCCGACCACCTCTCGGCCGCCCCCTACCTTCAGGCTGAACTTGGCGGGCATCTTGCGATCGGACGGGAAATCGTCCGCGTCCAGGAGGTGTTCGGCAAGATTTTTAATGCCGGCACCGAGTTTCAGCGGGATGGCAGTCAATTTGATCAGCTCTTCAACGACGGCGATGGCTTTATGGTGGGGGAACTCGATGCGCGGGTCCTGCACGTGCCTGGACATACGCCAGCCTGTCTCGCCTATGTCATCGGTGACGCCATCTTCCCCGGCGACACGCTTTTCATGCCAGACTACGGGACAGCACGTTGCGACTTTCCTGGCGGCGATGCGCGTCAGCTTTATCGTTCGATAAAGCGCATCTTGGCACTCCCGGATGAAACCCGGATGTATCTCTGTCATGACTACAAGGCCGCCGGCCGCGAACATTACGCCTGGGAGACGACGGTTGGCGCACAGCGTTCGGGAAACATCCATGTCCGTGAGGGCGTCAGCGAAGATGAATTCGACAAAATGCGCACCGAACGCGACGCAACGCTCGGGATGCCGAAGCTCATTTTGCCCTCGGTGCAGGTCAACATGCGCGCGGGCCAGTTGCCCCCGGCTGAAGACAATGGTGTGCGGTACCTGAAGATCCCACTGAACGTGTTGTGAGCAAAAATGAACCAGATTAGCTTTCTCTGGCCGCTTGCAGGCGGCCTTCTCATCGGCCTTTCTGCCGGGATTTATCTTTTGACGACGGGGAGGATCGCCGGGATTTCCGGGCTCGTCGCCTCAACACTCGGCCTGACGGGTTCTGGTATCAGCAAACTCGGCCTTGGCTTCCTCGGAGGCATTCTTGTTGGGGCCTTTGTCGCATCGTCGATCGCGCGCGCGCCCAACATCCAAGTGACCTCATCCGTGCCACTCCTTCTCGTCGGCGGACTGCTTGTTGGCTTCGGCACACGCCTTGGTTCGGGTTGCACCAGCGGCCACGGTGTTTGCGGACTTGCACGGCTGTCGCCGCGCTCGATCGTCGCAACATTGATCTTCATGACCGTCGCTGCGGCCACGGTGTTTGCGATGCGTCTAGTTTTAGGAGCCAGTGCCTGATGATTGCGAGAGTGTTTGCCGCCATTTGTTGTGGTTTGCTTTTTGGCGCCGGGCTTGTTGTCTCCGACATGATCAATCCCGCACGCGTTCTTGCCTTTCTCGATATCGCCGGCGACTGGGATCCATCGCTTGGTTTTGTAATGGGCGGCGCCCTCATCCCTTCGGCGCTCGCCTACATTGTCCGCAATCGCCGGCGCGCGCCACTGCTTGACGAGACGTTTCATGTTCCGACGAAGCGTGCGCTGGATCTCCGCCTCGTGGCCGGCGCGGCACTCTTTGGTGTCGGGTGGGGACTGGTTGGTCTCTGCCCAGGCCCTGCGATCGCCGCTTTGTCTACGGGCCGATGGCAGGCAGGGCTGTTCGTCCTGGCGATGGTCGCCGGAATGATCCTCTATCGCTTCACCTTCGAGGCGACAGCGTCGCTGTCCAGGGGAAGCGCCCGATAACCTGTAAAGATGGTCCCGAAAGCTTGACTCGAACGGCTCGGCCAGACCATCGCAATTCATGTTAGGTCTTCGAAATGTCTCTCGAACCTATCCAATACGGGCTGGGGGGGCTGTCCGGCGGACTGGTCGGATTGGCGCTCGGCCTGTTTGGCGGTGGCGGATCCATCCTTGCTGTTCCACTGATGGTCTATTTGGTCGGAGTGTCGAGCCCGCACCTTGCGATCGGCACCAGTGCCCTCGCCGTTGCTGTCAATGCCTTCGCCAACCTGATCGGCCACGCGCGCCTCGGTCATGTCAAATGGCGCTGCGCCATCATGTACAGCCTATCGGGAATAGTCGGAGCCTATGTCGGCTCGTTCCTTGGAAAATTGGTGGAAGGGCAGCATTTGCTCGCCTTGTTTGCTTTGCTCATGATCGGGGTCGGAGGGCTGATGCTCAAACGCCGAGAGGCGCAGGGCGATCCGGGGGCGCGTTGTTCGCGTGAAAACGCGCCGAAAGTCATCGCTTTCGGTGGGCTTACGGGGATGTTTTCAGGCTTTTTCGGGATCGGGGGCGGCTTTTTGATCGTGCCGGGCCTGATGGCCTCTACCGGCATGCCTATTCTGTTCGCCGTCGGCTCCTCCCTCGTGGCTGTCTCCGCATTCGGCTTGACGACGGCCCTAAGTTACGCTGCATCGGGTTACGTCGACTGGACGCTTGCCGCCGCCTTCATCTCCGGCGGCGTGGTTGGTGGCGTGATGGGCACCGCCGCGGCGAGCCGACTTGCCGTGTACAAGGGCGTGTTGAATACTCTGTTTGCCCTGATGATCTTCATCGTTGCCGTATACATGCTGTACCGCAGTCTCTTCGAGATTGTCGCGAATTGAGCAAACGCTGGGATTTGAAGGCAATTTGCGACATTTAAAGGTCGTCGCGTCGGAGTCCCTTGCCTCCTCGAATAGTGTCCCCGCAAAAGGCGCCGCGACCGTCATGCGATCATCTGGAAGGCACGATGGCCAAGATTTCGGTTCCAACGCTCCGGCCACAAGTCGGCACCAGGTTGAAGCTGCGTCGTTCCGACATACGGGTTCTCGTCGGTTGCGGTGCGCTGACTCAAATGCAACCACGTCCAACGCACCTCTCAGAGGCGCCCGCCAATCGTCGGCGGCCCGAATGCGAATTTGCCGGCGCACTGGGTTCTGCAGCATCGATTTGGTCAACATCCTCGTTCCCGATCAGGGAACGAGGACGGCAGCCCCGTTCAATCTGCCATGGCGGAGATCCTCAAGGGCTTCGTTCGCTCCTTCGAGCGGATAGACAACCGTGTGCGTTTTGACCTTGGCGTTCCGGGCGATAGGGAAGAATTCGCGGGCATCGGCCCGCGTGAGATTTGCTATCGAAACGACTTCGCGTTCTCCCCAGAGGATCGAATAGGGCATCTGAGGAATGTCGCTCATGTGTATGCCGCCGCACACGACGCGCGCGCCTTTGCGCACTGCGCGTAGCGCCGTTGGGACGAGTGGACCCACTGGCGCAAAGATTATGGCGGCATCAAGCAATACGTCCGGCGCCTCGTCCGATCCACCCGCCCAGCTTGCGCCCAGACCGATTGCGAAGCGCTGGGCTTGAATGTCACCGGGCCGGGTGAAGGCATAGATTTCACGCCCTTGCCATACAGAGATCTGGGCAATGATGTGGGCCGCGGCGCCGAAGCCAAAGAGACCGATGCGCTTTGCATTTCCTGTCTTCTTCAGCGCCCGCCAGCCAATGAGGCCGGCACAGAGAAGTGGAGCAACAGCCACTGGGTCGTCTGCGAGCTCAAGGCCAAAGGAAAAGCGTTGATCGGCAACGACGTGGGTGGGAAACCCGCCATCGCGCGTATAGCCCGTGAAGAGCGGTTGATCACACAGGTTCTCCAGGCCGGCACGACAATAGATGCAGTGGCCGCAAGTGAAGCCAAGCCATGGCACGCCAACACGGCTTCCAAGAAGAGACGGATCGGCGTCGTCACCCAGCGTTTCGACGACCCCGACAATTTCGTGGCCAGGCACCAGCGGAAGTTTGGGATGCTCGAGTTCTCCGTCTATTACGTGCAAATCAGTGCGACAGACCGCGCAGGCCTCCACGCGTATTCGCATCTCACCAGGGCCAGGTGGCACGTCGGCAAGGGTTTTCAGGACCAATGGCCTCCCGGGTTGTTCGAGCACCATCGCCTTCATCACACACCTCAACTCCCACGATATAGGCGAAAGTGACTGCCGCGCTTCGAAACTCATTCGCGCGGCTTTGGTGTCAATCGTTCGGAGCGGAAAGCCTGAGCGGGCTCGTCAACGTGATGATTTGGCGATGTTGATCTGAATCCACAATCTCCACGCCACTGAGCCCGTCGACCCCTTCGAGAACTGCTATGCTGGCCGGCTTGTGAATGAGATGATCAAGCCCTTCCATGGCAATCTCAAGGAGATCTCCCTTGGGATCGTACGTGATGCCGACCAAGGGGACCGATTTCGCCTGGATCTGGTCACCCAGTCGAGCGCCGGTAATCTCGACATGCGCCCGTTTTCCTCGAAGGGCCTTTGCCATGCGATCAAAAAAGAACTGCCATTCGGACCGAACTAGGACGCGACTGGTCATTTTTGTCACTCCTCTTGATCAGCGGTCGAAACGCGAGCGAACCGGCTGCTCCCGACCTCTGCATATCTGCCTTTTACGGCGCTGCAGCGGCCGAAAAAATGTCCTTCCGGTTCCTCCAGCGCCGCTGCCCGCGCAAGCAATCGCCCGACTGATCGAGCGACCGAGTATCAAGGTAGCTCACTTGAGGATGCCCCGCTTTGTCGCCGATCAAATCGGCTGGCCTAGCCGGGCCTGTTTGGCAACCAGGCCTCACCATAGTTGGCAAACACGTCCTCGCGCCTGCAAAGTTCGCTTCCCGCAGCCATAACCGCCGCCGCGCCCGCAGCGATACCGAACCGAAATGCATGTTCGACCGGCCCACCCGCGTCCAGGAACCAGACAAGTCCGCCGATGAAGCTATCGCCCGCGCCCACTGTGGACTTGGCGATGACATGTTTCGATGGCGCTCTTAGGGTGCCGAAAGCGCCGGCGAGCAGTGCACCCTCACGGCCCAGGGTCACCGCGACGAACTCTGAGACACCATCCCTGACCAAAGCCGATGCAGCTTTCGTGACCCCATCTTCGTCCAGTCGGCACGCGGCCAGAACTTCCAACTCCTCAAGGCTCGGCTTGATAAGGAAGAACGGAGCCTTGCCCAATGTGTCGCGCAATGTCATTCCCGGACAATCTAGGATCACCTTCGTACCTTTTTTCGCGGCACGTCTGGCAATTTCCGCATAGAGATCGGCGGGAGCGTTGCGCGGGAGGCTTCCGCTCGCCACGAGATAATTTCCCTGGAACTGGCCAACCGCCTTCAGGACCGAGTTTACGTCGCCTGCGGAAATTTCGGGGCCGTCCGGCACAAAGCGGTACTCAAGCCCAGTCTCTTCTTCATGGACCATGAAGGCAATGCGCGTGGGGCCGTCTATCGTGATCGGATGAAGGCGGATAGCCGTTGTCGCCAAGGCGTCCGTGAGTATCGCCCCGGTGGCGCCGCCCGCCAGCAGCACCAATTCCACGTTGCCGCCAAGCCTGGAGATGACGCTAGCGACATTGACCCCGCCCCCGCCAGGCCGTTGAAGCACATCGTGAGTTCGAACCTTGACAGTTGGATGAATGCGCCTCGCTTGGCTCGAAACATCAATGGTAGGGTTAAGCGCGATCGCAAGAATGGACATCGTTCAACGAGCCTGATCAACGGTCTTGCAGTCAGCTCCGTTGGCAACGCGCCATTCATTTCGCACCCATCCGGCGCCGCACACCGTCTCGGCCGCAACCCGAGCAGCCAGCCGCTGAACGCCGCTTTCGACAAAGCCGGTCAGGGCCACGACACCGGCCTCGACTTTCACCTCGATGGCGCCCTGCTCCATGCCGAGGTCGCAAGACAGGCGCGTCAGCACTGCGCGCTTCATGGCTTCGTCGCCAGCTACGGATTTCTCGGGTTTTTCCGCGACGATCACCTTAAGAATATCACGACGGCTGACTATGCCAACCAAGCGGCCCTGATGGACGACTGGTACGCGTTTTATGGAATGGGCTTCCATCAAGGCGGCAATCTGGTCCACCGATGTATCCGCCTCCACTGCCACGACGGGAAACGACATCACGTCACCGACGCGCCAGCTATGCCTGTGTATGTAAGTTTCGGGATCCCTTTGCAAATATCTCCCTCCCAGCACAGCCGGTCCCAATTCGGAGCGCTGGATGAGATCGCCCTCGGACAGCATGCCGACGAGGTTCCCACTGTCATCGCATACCGGCAAGCCGCTGACTCCCCTGTCGAGCATGAGCGTCACAGCGTGCCGCACACCATGGTCAGGGCTTACGAAAGTAACCTTTCTGGTCATGATGTCGGCAGCGTGCATTTCAGACTCCGATCAAAGGCGAAGACGCTATAAACCATATCCGAAAAGCCGGCGCGGGAGATTGACGCCGATCAATGCACGAACCAGCCAGACCCGAGCATTTCCGGGTCGCATTTGAATGAGGGTATTTTGACCCGCATCAAGGACGCGCACATCCCGCTCTATTAGCGTGCCATGAACTGCAGAGCGTTTCGGCCCCCGCGGCCATGGCAACGAGTGAGTGCCGTTAACCGAGATTGTGACAGTTTTGGAGAAACATCCATGCGACAAGCAAATTGGCAGCCGTTGAAAGCACCTTCCTGGTTCCTCCCGTCATCGTCAGCCCTCTCTATCGAGCTTTGGGGCGCGCTAGGATCATTGGGGCATATGCAGGCGGCGACTGTCGAAGCCACTCTTCGCTATCAGATCGAGGCGTTGCAGTTCCTGCAGAACCGTCTGGAGAGCGATTTGCACTTGCTTCAGCATTGCCAATCGTATGACCGGGAACCTGATCTGTTCGATGTCTGGTCCGGCTTCTGGCAACAGACATTTCTCGATTACTTCAAGGAAGGAGCGCGGCTTGCGGACATCGGCACGACCTCGATGCGGAAAACGGCGAAGCGCCTGCAAGAAGAAGAAAGGCGCGTCGTCGAAAACATGGCCGCACAGGCGACAATGTGATGACGACGGGCTTGCTGACAGCGCGAACCTTGAAACTTGCTGCGGTTGTTACATTGCTGCTGTGGAGCCCAAGCATTGCAGCAGATCTTGCCCGCGGGCGCGCCATCGCCGCCCGATGGTGCGACGAATGCCACGTGGTTGCACCGCGGCAGGTAGCCGGATCGGATTCTGTTCCGCCATTTTCGCAAATCAGGAAGTCCGAACGCCTGGATGAAGCGCGTCTGCGGTTTTTCCTGTCGGCGCCGCAGCATTCGCGTATGCCAGATCTGTCGCTTACACGCGCCGAAATCGCAGATCTCGTCGCTTACATCAAATCGCAACAGCGTTGAAGCCTTAGCGGCCGCGATTAGCGACAACAGCGGGTGCTTCGGGTTAGAAGGCGCTCGTTGGGCGGCGTGAGGGCTTGAGCGTTCTGCTGCTACCGACAGACATGGCAATGCCTGACGCTCAGCGTGAGGTCGGTCCCATCGTTTAGGATGGACTTAAGCGTGTGTCGTCGCTGCGCGGTGAAACGGTTGTCGCATTTCAAGTCCAGTTCAGGTGATGCGTCCGGAAGCTTGCGAGACCTTTCCAGGCTCGAGGATGTCGCGAACAATGTCGCTGACCGGCTGTTCCGCATTGACGACGCGCCAGTTGAGCGGCTTCCCCTCGCCAGACAATTGCTGAGCCAGAACGCTAAGATCCGCGTCCGAAGGACCCTTGTTTCTCGTAGCCACGCGCTGTCGCAGCATGGACGCGCTGGCCTCCAGCCAGACAGCCTCGCACGGGATGCCTTCGGCTCTCGCTGCAACCTCAATGAGGCTGCGGTTACGCGCGCGATCGAACACTGCGTCCGCTACAACCGAGCCGCCTGCCTTCAATACCGTCAGGCTGCGGCGAACCACTTCGGAATAGACATTGTCCGATACATCTGGCTTGTAGGCGTCCGCACCGAGGCGTGTCTCTGCTGAAACTCCGTAGAAAGCCTTGCGAACGCGGTCACTCTCGATGATGCGCGCGCCCGGAGGTGCGCCGAGCTCAGCGGCCAGAGCGTCCGCTACGGTCGTCTTGCCGGAGCCACTGAAGCCTCCGATCACGATGAGGCGCGGCTGAACCTTGGTGAGAAGCGCGTGCGCGAGCTCAAAGTAGGAACGCGCCTCTGACACAAGATGCACCGCACTGGCGTCTTCTGCGACCTGGGTAGCGGTCACGTGAGCCCTGACGGCAGCCCTGATTGCCATGAAGAATGGCAGCAGTGCAAATCCATCCTCGTCATCGGATACATCAAGGTAGCGGTTCATCACCAGGTTCGCGAACTGCGGGAGCCCCCTGTGCCACAGGTCCATCAACAGAAAGGCGAGGTCATAAAGTGTGTCGATCGTGGCGATCTGATCGTTGAACTCGATGCAATCGAACAAGCGAGGCTGTCCGTCAATGAGGCAAATGTTGCGCAAGTGTAAGTCCCCATGGCATAGCCTGACTTTACCGGACGCCTCTCGGCGATCCAGAATCGGCCCAAACTCTCGAAGCACTGCTTCAAAACGCTGTGTAACAGCGGTGACTTCGGTTTCTTCGAAGACCTGACTGGTACCGAAGCCAGCCGTATTGATGGCAAGCACCGCACCAATGTTTGCAGACCCCGAACCTCGATGAACTACAGGTGCAACATGATGGTAGCGGGCGATCATGCGCGCCGCTTCAGACAGCAGTCTCGCGGTCAGCCGTCCCTCCATGGCCATCCGATCGAACAGTGCGTTCTGGTCAAAGCGAACCATCTCGACGACCGGCTCGACAAGTTCGCCGTCGCCAAAGTGAAGCCTGCCCGCGCGGTCGCGCGCGATCTTTCGGACGCCAAGATAAAGACCCGGAGCTGCGGGCCCGTTGAGCTTGACCTCCCGTTCGCAGGCTTTCAGCCGAAGCTCCGGCGTTGAAAAATCGACGTAGGGCAGCTTGACGGCGCGTTTCATCTTGAAGGCGCGGTCGTGAGCGAGAAAGACATGCGAGATATGAGTTTCGATGTGTTCGACCACATCGCCTCCGTGTGTGCGCCGGTCGCCTAAGAATGCCGTGGCATCGGTCTGGTCTTGAACGAGCATGTTGCCTCGCTTGAATGGCGAAAGGCAGCGCCGATTGTGCGCCGCGCTGTCGGACGTAAAAGACTTTGATTATTATGCGCGCCGCGCGTCGATCTGGCGTTGACGCGGATCAATAGTCCTCCTCGTGAGCTCCCGGTCAGTGCGGGATCGATCCCCGCACACCTCGAATGAATACCGTGCGAGCCGCCTGCTCAATCAGGATGACATCAGGCGATTGAGATTGGTTTCGCGTAGCAGCGACCGGGTGACGCCTCCGACCAGCCACTCGCGCAGACGACTGTGGCCATATGCTCCCGAAACGATCAGGTCCGCACCAAATTGCTTGGTAATGCCGATCAGGGCCTCGCCATCTGAAGGAGCATCGCAGCTGAAGATCTCTCCGCGGGCTCGTGCACCGTGATGGATCAGGTGGCGGACAACATCATTGAGTGTCTCCAAGGCGTGATGCTTTGCCTGATCTTCGACTGAGGCGACAAGCACCTCGCGAGCATGAACGAGGAAAGGCATTGCATCGACCACGGCGCGCCTGGCCTCACGCGTATCCTTCCAGGCCACGACGACCTTATGGGCAGCGAGCGGCTCAAGATCGGCTCTCGGGATGAGGACAGGGCGACCCGCCGAATGGATCAGTTCACCGATATCAACCTGCTCGTTACCGACTTGCGGTGTGCCCGCGATAACGAGGTCGGCCAATCGAGCAGCAGCCGCGAGTTCCTTCGTCGGATCACCAACGCTCGTCCGCAAGAAATCCACGTCTCCGCCTTCCGCCTCGAATTCTTTTTTCAGCGTCTCCAGGTGGCGCTCGATATCGATCGCTTCGAGACGCATGAATTCATCATCCATCACCACTCCGGGAGGGGCCGCCGTTATGATGCGAATGTCGCCGGCAGCGAAACCGACGAGTGTTGCTTCGAAGTGCGACGCGACGTCACGGGCAAATTTCAGCTGTCTGGCAACACTTTCGTGCACGCTCAAGCTTACCAGTATCGTGTTGTAAATCATTGCTACGACCCCCAATTTGGAAACCCGGTCGGTTTATGAAAACACTGATCGATGGGTCTCGCCTTGACCACCGTCAAAGGCCCGGCATCGCCAGCGTCGATGTCTTTGACGCCCATCAAGGTTGGCTGACCTCCCGCGTGCTAGACACAGGCAAAGGGAGGATTGGAGCCATGGCGCACAAACAAGTCCTTTTCCACTCAGCCGCGCGCGAGAAGATCCTGAAGGGGACAGCTCAGCTTGCCGATGCGGTTCGGGTCACACTTGGACCTCGGTCCAAGTCCGTACTGATTGAGAGAAAGTGGGGTTCACCGATCGTTTGCAACGATGGCGTCACAATTGCCAAGGAATTCGATCTCAAGGACCCAGAGGAAAATCTCGGCGCGCGGATGTTAAGGCAGGCGGCGGAAAAGACCGGTGAAATCGTGGGTGACGGCACGACCACATCGACCATTCTTGCCCATGCGATCTTCGCTGACGGCCTGCGTAACGTCGTGGCCGGCGCAAGCGCGATCGATATCAAGCGAGGTCTCGACCGTGCGCTCAAGTGCGCCATCGCAGAACTGAAGCGGAATTCGCGGCCGGTTTCTTCAAAGCTTGAAAAGGAGCAGGTCGCAACCATCTCGGCGCACAACGACACGCACATCGGCGCACTCATTGGAGAAGCGATGGAGAAAGTCGGCGACGAAGGGGTGATCAGCGTCGAGGAATCAAAATCAACGGAGACGGTCCTCGATGTACTCGAAGGCATGCAGTTTGATCGCGGCTACCTTTCGCCCTACTTCGTCACCGACATGGAGCGGATGGAAGTGGCGCTCGAAAATCCTGTCATTCTGCTTTTCGATCGAAAGATCACGTCGCTGAAAGATTGTGTCGGCCTACTGGAGGGCATTGCCAAATCCGGGACCCCTTTGCTGATCCTCGCAGAGGACGTCGAGACGGAAGCGCTGGCCACATTGATCGTCAACCAGATGCGGGGAACGCTTCGCAACTGCGCGGTGAAGACACCCGGCTTCGGCGATCGAAGAAAGGCGCTGCTTCAGGACATAGCCATACTCACTGGCGGTCAGTTGATCTCGGAGGAACTGGGGATCAAGCTGGAAACCGTCACCGCTGATCAGCTTGGTCGTGCCGAACGGGTGGTCATTACAAAGGATACAACAACCATCATAGGTGGAGCGGGAGACGAGAAGGCAATTCACGCCCGCACCGAACAGCTAAGGCGGGAGATTTCAACGACGACGAGCGACTACGACCGAGAGAAACTTGAGGAGCGACTGGCAAAGCTCTCGGGCGGCGTTGCCGTCATCAAGGTGGGTGCGGCCACGGAAGCCGAACTCAAGTCGAAGAAGGAAGCGCTCGATGATGCTATCAGCGCGACTAAAGCAGCTGTCGCCGAAGGCATTCTGCCTGGCGGCGGGCTCGCTCTCCTGCGATGCATCAATGCTTTAGCCGTAGAGGAAGGAACGTGTGAAGGTGACGAGCGCACGGGCGTCCAGATTCTCAAACGCGCGCTTGAGCTTCCGGCGCGCCAGATCGCCGAGAATTCCTCCACCGATGGCGGCGTTGTCGTGGCGAAGATGATGGAGGGGGAAGGCAACTACGGCTTCGACGCGGGACGGAAGGAATATGTCGATCTGATGTCTGCCGGCATAATCGATCCCACCAAGGTCGTCCGCGTAGCCCTTGAAAATGCGGTCTCGGTCGCAAGCGTTTTATTGTTAACCGAAGCCACTATGACGGAGCTGCCGGAGCCGGCAAAGAACGGCCTTGTCGAAGCCGGCATGCAAGCCTAGCCCCCCGAAGATCGGAGCATCGTGATGAGCGCATTGAACGAACGGCAAAAGGCTCTCGAAGAGAAGTATTTGCTGGATTTCGAAATGGCGATCCGGGTCCGCGATCGACGCAATCGTATCTTGGCGAAATGGGCAGCTCAGGTTATCGGGCGCGCGGATACATCCGACTATGTGGAAGAGGTGGTCAAGGCTGGTTATGCCGAACCTGGCGATGATGACATCTTGGCGAAGGTGCTCGGCGACCTGCATGCTGCCAACGTGCCGGTCGACAAGGCGATGATGCTAGAGAAAATGCGCGCGCTCCTCTTTGTGGCAGCCGAACAACTCGAAGCTGAGGAATGAAGGGGCAGGCATCATTGGCCTCGATCCTCTAAGCCTCGTTTCCGAATTTCTTCCGCAGCCGCAACAGTCCGCTTCACAGCAACGAAACTGTCGGGCGTGACCGAGATCGAGTCAATTCCGCAGTCTACGAGGAAGGCCGCGAATGCGGGATGATCGCTGGGTGCCTGTCCGCATAGCCCGATCTTGGCTCCAGCCGCCTTTGCCTCCACGATGACCTTGCGTATCATCCATTTTACTGCCGGATCTTGTTCGTCGAAGAGAGACGAAAGCTCCTCGGCATCCCTGTCGATTCCAAGCGTCAGTTGCGTGAGATCATTTGACCCGATGGAAAAACCGTCGAAATACCGGGCGAATTCCGCGGCCAGAATGACGTTGGAAGGGATTTCGCACATTACGTAAATTTCAAGCCCATTGCCGCGCTTCAATCCGTTCTCTGCCATTGTGTCGAGCACTCTTTCTGCTTCCTGCGGAGAGCGGCAGAAGGGGATCATGAGCGCGACATTTCGAAAGCCCATAGTCTCTCGAAGGCGCTTTATGGCACGGCATTCCAGCACGAACCCTTCCCGATATCGGGGTGAATGATAGCGGGAGGCTCCGCGAAAGCCGATCATCGGATTTTCTTCTTGCGGTTCGAACTGCGACCCGCCGCAAAGGCCAGCATATTCGTTGGTCTTGAAATCGCTCAGGCGGATAATGATGGGCTTTGGAAATGCGACGGCGGCAAGCCGCGCCAGGCCGGTTGAAAGCCTGTCCACGAAGTAGTCGGTCTTGTCTGCGTATCCCCGCGTCAGATCGGATATCATTTCTCTGGCGGCCTGGTCCCGCAAGTCGTCAAAATGCACGAGTGCCATCGGGTGGACCTGAATGGAATTCGAAATCACGAACTCCATTCGCGCAAGCCCGATGCCGTCGGCCGGCAATCTCCACCACCTGGATGCAGCCTGCGGATCAGCAAGGTTCAACATCACCTTTGTGCGCGTCTGAGGTATGTCGGAAAGGAGTATCTGTTCCGCCGCAAAGTCCGCCCGCCCCTCGTAGACCGTGCCCTCATCTCCCTCCGCGCAGCATACAGTAACTGTCTCGCCCGGACGCAATAACTGCGTTGCGTTTCCGGCACCCACGATGGCAGGAAGGCCAAGTTCCCTGCTGACGATCGCAGCATGCGACGTTCGGCCCCCGTGGTCTGTGACGATGGCGCAAGCACGCTTCATCAGCGGAACCCAATCGGGGTCTGTGGTCGTTGCAACCAACACGGCGCCATCGACAAAGCGATCAGCGTCGCTCGAATGATCAATAAAGCATACGGGCCCCGCCGCCATGGCGTTGCCAATCGCAAGCCCCCTGGTGATTGTTCGGCCCTTGGAATTGACGCGGTAGGTCGAAAGAAGATTGGTCGCCGCCTGCGATTGCACGGTCTCCGGCCGGGCCTGGACAACCCAAATCTCCTCAGTCTGACCGTCCTTCGCCCATTCGATGTCCATCGGACATCCATAGTGCGCCTCAATGGCGACGGCCCAGCTGGCCAGTTTCACGATTTCCTCGTCGCTTAAGACGAGCCGTGCCCTCTCCTCGCTGCCCGTCAAAACGTCTTGCGTCGGTGATGCCACGTCACCGTAGGCGAGCTTTCGTTCCTTGGAACCGCGCCGTCTTTCCAATATCGGCACGAGGTCCGTGAGGCCGAGCAGCGGCTTGAAGACACGATACTCATCCGGATCGACGCTCCCCTTGACGACGTACTCGCCAAGGCCCCAGCTGGCGTTGATGACAGCAACTTTGTCGAAGCCGGTCTCCGTCTCGATCGAGAACATGACGCCGGCACTGCCGAGGTCCGAGCGGACCATCTGCTGGATACCAATCGACAGCGCAACTTTCATCTGATCGAAACCATTCAATTGGCGATAACTGATGGCGCGGTCCGTGAAAAGGGAAGCGTAACAGCGACGGCAGGCATCCATGAGTTCCTGTTCGCCGGCGATGTTGAGGTAGGTCTCCTGTTGCCCGGCGAAACTCGCCGTCGGAAGATCTTCGGCAGTGGCGCTCGAGCGCACCGCGACCGACGCAGACCCGCGACCTGTCCTTTCGGACAGTTTTCGGTAGGCTGATACCACGTCGGCTTCCACTTCGGCCGGCCAGCGACCTTCCAGGATAAGTTCGCGAATTGCCGCGCCGGCCCGGCCGAGGGTCTCGCTACCGGATTCCCAGGCCTCCAAGCGCGCGCGGATGGGCTCGCGCAAGTTGTTGAAATCGATGAAGCGCCAATAGGTTTGCGCCGTCGTGGCAAACCCGCCGGGAACTTTGATACCAGTCCCGGAAAAGCTGCGGATCAACTCGCCTAGCGAGGCGTTCTTGCCGCCGACGTCGCCGATATCATCCCGTCCTACATCTTCGAACCAAATCACGGATGCCATCTGCGCCTCCTCGATTCACAGCTGGTGAATTTTAGGCGCCACGGCTGATACCGGCCTTGACGGCCGTCAAAGCACACTTGGTCGAATTCCCTCATATTTTATGCGAACAACTGTGGAGGGACTATTGTGGGAAAACTCGCACGCCAAGCAATCGTCGCGGAGATCGGCGAGACACATACGCGCCTTGCGGTGACGGATTACGATCGGCTCTCGATTGACCACTACGTCCAGTTCGACAATCAGGCCTTTTCCTGCGTGACCGATGCGCTTGCCGCGTACATCCGATCGACGCCAGTCGCCGCTTGCGCAATCGGAGTAGCGGTTATCAACGGCGGCCCCATCTCCCACGAAGAGGACCTTCAGTATGTCTTGGCGAAAGAACTCGACTGGGGCCGTTCTCGAACGCCGGTTGTAACGGTCGAGACCCTCGACGCGCTGGCGTTGGCCCTCCCCCACCTGACTTCGCACGATATCAGAGTCATTAGCGGACAACAGGGGGACGCAGCCGCTCCGAGGGCAATCATCAGCATGGGACAGGCGTTGGGCGTGACATCGCTGACCTCGACCGACGCCACATGGAGCGCCCATCGCACTTACGCGGGAGGAATCTCGTTCGCCCCTCACACGCGCGGCGAATTTGACCTCCTGGAGCGGATCCGTTGCGATACGGACTACGTCTCCGTTGAAAACCTTCTATCCGACGCCGGCCTTTGCCATGTCTACGAACTGTTGCTCGAAAGTGCGGGTCAGGCCGTCCGCGGCTTGCCGGCGCTCAGCATCATCGACGCGGCCTTAAACGGGAGTGACAGGGTGGCAGCAAAGGCGGTGGACTACTTCGCCACGTGGCTGGCCAGGTTCGCTGGCGACGTCGCTCTCCTTTACGATGCCCGCGGTGGCATCTACCTCTGGGGCGCCAATCCACGAAGAATGGAACGGCGGCTGAAGCTTGAAGTGTTTCGAGCCGCGTTCGAGGCGAAGGGCCGACGCTCTTCCTGGCTGGCACAGGTTCCGATATTCCTCATCCGCAGCGACGACGCGATTTTGAAAGGTGCGGCGGTCGCTCTGGCACGGCGCCTCGGTTGAGAGCCGCCACACGACATACATCCGACGCATAGACCCTCATACGTTGTGGGCGGTAGCGGCTCGATCCGGTGACTGTCGCGCAAGGAAGGCGGTCGCCAAGGCTTGCGGTGCCCCGAGGCTCACTTGCCGCTCCTTGAGAAGAATTCCCTTTATCACAAGGACGCTACAGACTGACGCGATCATGAGAACGAGCAGGATCAGCATCAGCCAATTCAAGAAGGCTGCCTGTATCATTTGCAGTCTGGTTCGCTTGGTCATCTCGATATCCCGGAAAACGATCATTCGTGCAATAACGACACGGTGACGAGTGCCCTGCATTGCGCTTCATCAAACCGCCGGGCCGGTGCCTTTTGACGGCCGTCAATGCGCCGCGTCCGAGAACGCGCTCTAATCGTCATGTCTGCTGGTCGGCGACGCCTAGCGTCAGGGGACGGTAGGAGATGAAAATCCGCCCGCGCCATGTCGCCGGTCACGTCCAATGTGTACGCGAAAGGAGAATGCAGCCATGGCTGAGACAGCAACCAAACTTCCCATCAAGCAAGAAGAGAAGGCGCCCCGTTCCCGCTCGGAATCGTGGTTGCCATTTGAAGGTCTTCGCTCCGAAATCGACCGCCTGTTTGATGACTTCGCCCCGACCTTCTGGCGCCGGCCTTTTGAACCGGTCCATTTCCCGCGGACCTCGCTTTTGTCGACCTGGGCTGTCGCGCCGGCCGTGGATCTCGTCGAAAAGGAGGCCAGCTACGAGATTACCGCCGAGCTTCCGGGTATCGAGGAGAAGGATATCGAGGTGAAGGTTTCCAACGGGAACCTCACAATCCGCGGCGAAAAGCAGGAAGTGAAGGAAGAAAAGGACAAGGAATACGTGCTCTCCGAGCGGCGGTACGGTTCGTTCCAGCGCACCTTCAAGATGCCTGACGGCGTTAAGGCCGACGACATTGCGGCGATCTTCTCGAAAGGTGTGCTCACCGTCACCATACCGAAGACCAAAGAGGCCCAACAGAACGATCGCAAGATCCAGGTGAAAACCGCTTAGCAAACGAGCGTCCCGCTTCGCAGGGGAAAAGCTTTGCGAAGCGGCACGCGAAAGGAGGCAGTGATGGCATTCAAGACGATATTGAACTTGTTGGGCGAAGAGCCCAAGGAGGAAGATCTTCAGATAGCGATGAAGCTTGGTAGCGAGGTGGATGCTCACATCATAGCCCTTCTCGTCGCCCTGGCGCGTGTACCAACGGGGCGCTACGAGACGCTGTCGCCGAGCTGGCTGGAAGTGCGCGAGCGCAAGCTTAATAAGCTTGACGATCGCGTCGCCAAGGTTCGCGAACGTTTCATCGCAGCCGGGCTGTCGTTTGACGTCGACAGCCTCTATGCTGAAATCGCCGGCCCAGCCTACGATATCGGCGAAAGAGCCATCTACGCGGACCTGGTTGTGGCCGGCCCCGGCATCTTTGCGGATGACGAATTGAAGCCGCAGGTCATCAGCGGCGGGCTCTTTCATGCGGGGCGCCCTGTCCTGTTCGTTCCGCCTGACGTGAACGTGACCCTTAGGCCAAAGACAGTCCTTCTGGCGTGGGATTCACGTCCAAGCGCAGCACACGCGGCAAGAGAGGCGCTCGAACTGATGCAGATGGCGCAGTCGGTTCATGTCACCATGGTCGATCCGGTCGCTGCGTCGAGAGTAAGCGGCGATGAGCCGGGAGCTGATATCGCGACCTATCTCGCGCGCCATGATATCGACGTGTCGGTCGAAACCCTGCCAAGTTCAGGTCATTTCGTGACCGATACCCTGTTAAGGCACGCAGTGGACATCAACGCCGACATGATTGTCATGGGTGCCTACGGGCATTCCAAATTGCTCGAGCTCATCCTCGGAGGCGTCACGAAATCCATGCTCAAGGAAGCAAATTTGCCGATTCTGATGGCACATTGAGCGATTGGGCGCCCTATCGCAGAGAAAGGAACAGCGATGAAGCCGGGAATTCCACGCGATTGCTGGATTTTGGCATGCGACGGGGGCCCTTCTTATGCGCAATGCGGGAGAACAATGGGCCAGTTGACAGTCTCGATGCTCGGTATTGCTGAATAGAAGGTTGTGGTGTCCTAACTGATTGGAAGTGATATTACGCGGCTGGCTTGGTACCTAGAGACAGCGTGGGCGGGGGCAGACGTCGAGCGATGGTAAGCAACCGGTATGGCTAGGGCGACCGGCGATCGCGTCCGCGCGGCCGAAAACGCTCATCGGCGTTGCGAAGCATCAACAATTCCCCAATGGTTTCATAGTTCATGAGCCCGACAACGCGCCGGTTGCGATCGACTATCGGCACGGCTGGCACGCTTGCCTCCTGCATGAGCTTCAAACTTGCGTCTATCGGGGATTGTTCATCGAGCGTGGGGACGTCGCGACGCATCCCGTCCATCACCGACGCGCCCGCGCCTCTTTCCCTCATCGCCCGGACGATGCCTTCACGCGTCATCAACCCCTCAAACCGGCCGGCTTCGTCAACAACGGGAAACTCGCTCTGGCTGGTCGAAAGAAGGAGCTCTACCGCCTCGCCGACACGGGCTTGAGATCCAAGTGTCGCGAACCTGGTGATCATGACGTCAGAGACGCGCGTGCCTTCGGAGATGGCCTCGAGTTCGCTGCTCTGAGCTTCTGTCTCGGCGGCGAAATAGACGAAGATGGCAATGAGGATCAGCAGTGGGTTGAAGAAGATACCGAATATTCCCATCGCCACGGCGATGGTTTGTCCAATGCGAGCGGCAATCGTCGTCGCACGCGCCCACGACAGCCGCCAGGCGAGAACTGCCCTCAAGACCCGCCCGCCATCCATCGGAAAGGCCGGGATCATGTTGAATACGACCAGGAAGATGTTGACGCCCGCAAGCCTCGCCAGGAAATCGATGCGCGGATCCTGCGGAGCCAACAGCTGCTCCCAGCCAACGGCGCCTCCGATGAAAATAACAAGGAGGCCAGCAATCACGACATTGACGAGCGGTCCTGCAATGGCAATCACGAACTCTTCGAACGGGCCGGCCGGGTTCCGCTCTAAGCGTGCAAGACCCCCAATCGGTAGGAGAGTGATGTCTGGTGTCTTGATGCCAAAACTTCGCGCGGCTGCGATATGCCCGAATTCATGAAGCACCACACAGAGGAAGACGCTGATGACGAAGGCAACGCCTTCCCAGGCGGCAGGCGGGCCGCCGATCCGGTAGTGCATCACCCAGATCCAGATGAGCAGCAGCCAAAAGGTCAGGTGCACGCGGATTTCCGTTCCCCCGACGGATCCAATCTTGACGGACCATTGCATGACTCTCTCCCGCTCTCACACGTCTTACGAAGCCCTTCGTCGAAGAAGCGCGCTTACGGAACCGCAATTCTATAGGCTGTGCCTGCGCGCAGGACATCGAAAGAAGCCTTGTCGTCTGCGGCATCCAACAGGTCTTCAATGCGAAGCGACGAGATCGTCGGCTCACCGTTGATAGATGTCAGGTAGTCACCCGCTCTAAGCCCGGCTGCATATGCCACGCTGTCGGGTGGCACCTCCAGGAGCACCGGCCCATTGGGCAGGCATGCGTGCGAAGGCGATGGCCCCGGCAAGGCAAGGGTGACGGAGTCTAAAGAGCGATGGATCGGAGCGCTTTGCACATCCTTAGGATCGGCAAGCGTCATTTCCAATTTCAGCGTCTTCCCGTCGCGCCCAAGAGCAAGAGCGACCCGTGCGCCCGGCGCCAGCAGCCTGACTGCATTCTTGAATGCGGCCTGCGTTAAGACCGGATGGCCGTTGACCACTGTAACGGTATCGCCGAGCTTCACCCCCCGCCTCTCGGCGGGCGAATTGCAGGCGAGCCGGTCAACGACCAGATCTTGCCCCGCTTGGTCGCCGCCCTGTGAAAGGGTGACTGAAATACCCAGCCATCCGCGCCGGACTTCCCCGTCCTTGACGAGAGCGCTGACGATCCTGGAGGCGAACTCGGATGGAATGACAAAACCGATGCTTTGGGCACCTTCATCTGGCGGCAGCGCCCCGCGTACCACGCCCACAAGCTCGCCTGCTGCATTGACGAGCGCACCACCCGAGTTTCCGGGATTGAGAGCTGCATCAGTCTGAATATAGTCCTCGTGCTCGTCGATACCCAGACCAGAGCGCCCCAGACCACTTACGATCCCGAAGGTTGCCGTTTGCTCCAAACCAAGAGGACTGCCGACCGCGACCACGAAGTCACCAACCTTCAGAACGGACGATCGGCCCCAGTCCAGGGCGGTAAGACCCGGTGCTTCAATCTTGATTACGGCAAGATCGGTTGGCACATCGCTGCCTACAACTTCGGCCGGCAGTACGCGCCCGTCTTCCAACGTGACGGCGATGTCGTCGGCGTCGGCGATCACGTGGCTGTTTGTGACGACGTAACCCTGCTCGCTATCGATGATCACGCCGGAGCCGGTAACGATTGCGCCGCTCTGTACGATGAGGACATCATCAGGCAGACCCAGAATCTGGCGAACCTTGGCATCGTTCAACAAATCGTTCGTCAAAACGCGGCTGGCGGTGGTGGTGATTCCAACGACCGCCGGCCTTACCCGCACCAACGCATCGGAGAACTGAGCGTTCATTCCACTTGCAGGTGCCGACGAAGCTGTGAATGCAAAGATCACGGTCGCAAACAGGAACCTTGGCAAATTCTGCATATCCTGCACTCCTGACTGACGGTGTCAGGATCTCATCTGTGTCAGCTTGCGCATTGACGAGCATCAAGGACGACCGCTCTCAGTAGGCTAACACTTGAACATCAGCTTCAGCCAGACGACGATAGAGTTGGCCGCGACGGGTGATTGGCCACCAGTCGTAAAGAAATATCTCCAGCGCACGCCAATTTGCCACCCAACCGAAAATAACCAGACTTTCGCTGGCGACACGCGAGAATGCGCTCCCACCCAACAGATTGGCCAGGAGCTGGCTTGCGATCAAGCTGAACGCAAGGATCGGAACGCCGATGAACAGGGCGCGCCGACCCTCCCTCAGAAGCTGCCGCAATTCGCGGCTTGCCTGCCTGGCACGGCTTTCAAAATTATACCGCATCGCGTCCTTGACGACACGTGACATCGTCGCGTCTGCCTCCCCTAGAGGCAGCTGCACAACAATCGAGATTTGTCGCTCCTTAGGGGCCTCCTCTGCCCACTCGACGATGAAGCGCTCCGCGTCTTCGTCCAGATCCCGCTCGTGAAAGGGTGTTGGATCAAGCGAGTTGAACAGGCGCGCCAACTGATCGATGCGGATCAGGATCGTATGGCGCTCGCCGGTTGATGATATCGTGTCCAACGTGCCTGCTCCAAGTCGTTTCACTTGGTCGCTGGCCCGCGCCGCGGCTCAAGCGTCCTCATTCAGTGCCCGCCGGACGCGGCGAATGACCACGCCTCGGGCTTTGTCGTCGGCTGCCTTGGCCAGTTCCGCTTGCAAGTCGAGCACCAGCGATTGCAAATCGTTGTTCCAGTCCGTTCGCCCGATGCGAAGTGGATCGATGCGTGGCGGGACGACGTCTTCGGATATTTCGACGGCTCCCTTCGCTTCCAGGCGGAACACAGCGTCCAACCGCGGACGAACCACCTTCTCCTGCGGCAAGAACGTTTCGAGCCTTTGCCTCAGTCCTTCCAGAGCCTCATCCTCGCCGTGAACCAGGAAAACACCCGCGCCGATCGGCTCGCGCGACTTCACCCATTGCGCAAGCTCCCTGCCGTCGGCATGCCCGCTATAGATGTCCAGTTTTCTGATGCGTGCACGCACGCGGATGTCCTCGCCTTGAATCCGTACCACGCCGGCGCCATCCTCAAGGATACGTCCTAAGGTGCCTGCGGCCTGGTAGCCGACGAGCAGCACAGTGCCTTCGTCTCGCCAAAGCCAATTCTTCAGACGATGCCTTATCCGGCCTGCTTCGCACATTCCGCTGGCGGCAATGACGATGTGGAAGCCTTTCATCAGATCGATTGCTTTCGACTGCTCGGGCGTCTCGGTGAAGCGCACGTTCCTTGCTTGCAGAGCCTTTGCAAGCAGGGCCCCATTCTCGAGTTCACGTGCGTGCCTTCGAAAGATCTCGCTCGCGCGTGTCGCCAGGGGCGAGTCGATGATGATCGGACATTTTTCGATCTTGTTCGCGTCCATCAGGTAGACGAGATCGGTGAGAAGTTCCTGGGTTCGTTCCACCGCGAAGGATGGCACAATCAACGCGCCGTTTGGATGAGTGGCTTCCAGCACTTCCAATTGCAAAATTCGCCGCCTGATCTCGTCGGTGGCATCTTCCCGCTCGACGTCCCCGTAGGTGCTTTCGCACACGACATAGTCCCAGCCGGTCGGTGCGATCGCGTCATACTGGAGAAGCTTGTGTCGGGGGCCGATGTCCCCCGAAAAAAGCAGTCTCAAGGGCGATGGAGAGGTTGCAAGCTCGACTTCAACCGACGCCGAGCCGAGCAGGTGGCCCGCATTCCAGAACCGAAAGCGCACGCCATGGGCCGCGCTCTCCCAAACACCGAGACGTACTTGTCTGAACAGGGTGACCGCCAGGGCTGCGTCACGCGCGGTATATATCGGCGTGACCGTGCCGCGCCCGCGCCTCAGGTTACGGCGATTAAGTTGCTCGACTTCGCTTTCCTGGATATGAGCGGAGTCCGCAAGCATGACAGAACACAGATCGGTGGTTCCTGGCGTTGCGAAGATCGGCCCCCCATAGCCAAGTTTGACGAGCTTCGGCAAGAGACCGGAGTGGTCGATATGGGCATGCGTCAGGATGACCGCGTCGATCCGATCGACATCGAAGGGGAACGGTCGATAGTTGAGTTCCTTTTCCGTCTTGGATCCTTGGAACAGCCCGCAATCGATCAGAATTCTCGTTTCGCCAAACTCTATGAGCTGGCAAGAACCGGTAACGGTGCCTGCGGCTCCGTGAAAATGGAGGAGTGGTTGAGCGATCATCTGCATAAACCTCGTTCTTCTCGCCAGCTTGAGAACCCGGATACGACCTGTTTCCAGGCCCCTGGTTCAGGGATCACAGACGCTCGCAGCTGCTGCGCGATCAATCGGCAAGCGTGGCGACAAGGAGCGCCTTGGTTGCGGGCATGAGGTTCTCCGCCTGATCGAAGACGATCGACGACTTGGATTCAAAGACACTATCACACACCTCCATGCACTCGACCCCGAAACGCTTGGCTATACGGGCTCCACCCGCATCTTCGCGGCAGTGCCAGGCGGGCAGACTGTGCATCAGCTTTGTGTGCGGATTGTCCGTTGCTTCCATCACATTCTCTCTGACGGCAAAGGGCGCAAGATGCCTCACCCGCTCGGCCCAACGCACATCTCCCTCGCCAAACCAGGGAGCCGTACAAATAAAGTCGGCGCCAAGCACTCCGGCCCCCACGTGCTCCAGCACCATGATCTGGCCCCCACTGTCCTTTGCCATTGACGTCACATGCTCGACAAAAGGCGCCTCTGGCCAATAAGTTCGCGGTGACACGATACGAAGGTCGATGCCAAGCTTCGACGTTGCCAAAGCCAGCGATCTTGCCGCGTTGCTGCTTCCGTCCCCAAGGAAGGCCACGATCATATCGTCGAGACGCTTGTCGCTCGATTGCTGCATCGTCACGAGGTCGGCCAGTGCCTGCGTAGGATTGGACTGGTCCGTCATTCCATTCAACACAGGCACGCAAGCCCACTCGACAAGCTCTTCCGCCGCTTCATGGGAATGTCCGACGTACTCGATCGCATCATAAAGCCGGTCGAGGAAGCGAGCCAGGTCCTTGATCGGCTCTCGACGGCGCCCGTAGCCGCTCCAGGGTCCAAGCACCGTAACATTTGCCCCTTGGTCATGAGCGGCAACATCGAGGGCAGCACGTGCATGGACCGAGTCGCGCTCAAGCACCAGGGCGATGTTTTTCCCGCTTAATCGCCGCGCCTCGGCCCCGTTCCGCTTCGCATCCTTGAGATCTGCAACGAGCTGCAGCAGGAAGCGAAGCTCATCCGAACTCAACTCATCAAGGGTGAGCACGCTACGACCGCGCAGATCAACCGGCATGGCGCATACTCCTGAGCGCAGAACTGTTGACATAAAATAAAATCCAGATCACCGCCGCTGGCATTGACGCTCGTCAATGACGGGATCGAGCCAGTGGGAAAACTCTTGAGGAAAGGAACGGCCAGTTGCCGGGGAAGAACATCATGGCTCCCGCTTATGTCGTCGGCCCAATCGACGCTTCGCAGGTCGAGCGGGCGTACTGCCTGGTCGCTGCCGTCGGCTACGACATCGATGTCGTAGCGTGGCGACAGCTTTGTGCAAGAACGCTTCTGCGGAATTATCCGTCTCCTTATGTCGAAGACATTGCCGTTGCCGAGGATCCGCGCGGTTACGTCAGGGGGATTGCCATTCTTCGCGCCAGACACAGTGGGCGATATGGCCGATACCTCTCCGTCCCGGTCTTTGCCATCGTCACTGCCGCCGATGCGCGCGGGGTCTGCGAGACACTGCTTCGATATATAAGAACGGCAGCACGCGAGAAACACTGTAACGCCATTCACATCGCCAGTCTGCGAACGGACCGGTGGCCGGTCGGGCCTGAGGAACTTGAAATGGCGTTCGACGGGATCGTTATCCCGCTTCGCTAGGTATGCTTGCGCATTGCGAGGGGTATTGGTTAGGCGACTTGCTAAGCGTTTTGTCTAACTGCCCGCGCGCTGAACACGTAGCCGACCCCCCTCACAGATTTGATGAGTTCCGGGCGACGAGGGTCCTTCTCGATCTTTCGGCGCAGCCTGGCAATCTGGGCGTCAATCACACGGTCGAAAGCTTCAAGCGTCCGGCCCCGCGTCAGGTCCATCAATATCTCCCGGTTGAGCACGCGACCGGCATGTCTCACCAACGTGCAGAGCATGTCGAACTCACCCGTCGTCAAGGCGATCTCGCGGCCGTCGTGCGACGTCAACCGACGGTAGCTCACGTCGAGACGGAACCCTTCGAAGCAGAAGGTCTCACCCGCCTGGACCTCCGGGACAATCGCGGCCGGAGGGCGTCGACGGCGAAGCGCCCCTCTGACCCGCGCAAGGACTTCGCGAAGATGAAAGGGCTTCGTGACATAGTCGTCAGCGCCGAGTTCAAGGCCCACCACGCGATCAACGACATCGTCGCGGCCAGTCAGCATGATGATGGGGACATCGGAATGGATGCGAAGTTCTCGGGCGAGTGACAATCCGTCCTCGCCGGGAAGCCCCAGGTCGAGCAAAATTATGTCGACTTGCGTTTTTTCAAGCCTGTTACGCATTTCGCTGCCGTCGCCGGCCAGGCTCACTCTAAAGCCTTCTCCCTCGAAATAGCGTGCCAGCATCTGTCTTATGCGTGGATCGTCGTCCACGACGAGTACTTGCTCCGGCTCCTTTCGAGCGTTTGCCATGACCGTCACCGAATTTGATAAGCCCCGAAACGCTATTACAATCTGTCACACTATAACACCAATTGTTGCAGGCGCGTCGATATCGGTTCACGCGAGGATGTTGAAATCCTCCTCACTCAGCGTCAGGTGGAGGATGCGCGATGACCCTTCAGTCAGTTGTTAAGCAAGGCGGGCCAGGCACCTTGGACTGCTCCTTTGCTCCCCCGGATTTGTCTTCCGTCTTCAGTCTGCAGCCTGTCGTTGAAGCTGCGCCGGGCCAGGCACTTTTCTGGGAAGGGGACGATGCCAGGTACGTATTCCAGGTGGAAGACGGTCTTTTGCGCTCGTTACGCCTGCTTGCGGATGGCCGCAGGGTCATCGTGGGGTTCTTGCACCCCGGTGATCTCCTGGGGGTCTCTCAGAAGGACCGCTACCTCTATACGGTCGAGGCAATAACCGAGGTGAGATTGCGTCGATACCCCCGTCGCCGCTTCGAAGACGAGGTCGCGCGCCAACCGCACCTGCGCGCGCAGCTTTTTTCCAAGCTCTGCGACGAAATGACGGCGGCGCAGGACCAGGCGGTGTTGTTGTCTCGCCGCAGTGCTGACGAGAAAGTTGCAAACTTCCTGCTTCTTATGGCCAGAGACAGCGAGGGTGAGCGGACCGCCTTCATCGATCTTCCAATGACGCGGCTCGATATAGCCGACTACTTGAATATGACGATCGAGACGGTATCTCGAACCATAACGAAATTTGCGAGCAAGGGCATTATCATTGCCCCCGACCGGCGCTCGATCATAGTTTTGAAATGGCATTTGCTTCAATCGATTGCAGACGGCGACGACACCGATTTCGCTTTGGCTCCAATGGACGGCAAGATGCAGCGAGCAGGTCTGGCTCGATAACGTGGCGGTTGGCGATGACGCAAACAACGGTCGGGAAAGTCGTCAGCCTCCTGGAGGGGGCGAACCTGATCGTGCTCGAAGCCGATGGGAAGATCAGGCATTGGAGCCGGGGTTGCGAGCAGCTTTACGGCTGGTCACGGGATGAGGCCGAGGGCGAGGTGGTCCACGACTTGCTTGCGACCGCATTTCCCGAGCCGTCCGCCGATATCCATGCGCATCTTAGACGAAACGGCTCCTGGTCCGGCGAACTGGCGCAAAAGTGCAAGGATGGCAGAACGGTCTTCGTTGCGAGCCTTTGGGCCAGCATTCCCAACGGTCAAAGCAGCTCCATTGCTCAGTTTGATAGTGACATCACCAACTTGAAGCACGCACAGGCCGATCTCGCGTCGAGAGAACTTCATCTCAAGTCTATCCTGGACACCGTTCCCGAAGCGATGGTGGTGATCGACGAGAAGGGGTTGATAGCATCCTTCAGCGCGGCGGCCGAACGGCTTTTTGGATACTCGGAAACCGAGGTGCGTGGGTCGAACGTCAAGATGCTCATGCCGACACCCGATCGCGAGGCTCATGACCGTTACCTCGAGAACTACCTGCGCACCGGCGAGCGACGAATTATCGGCATTGGCAGGGTGGTCACCGGCATGCGCAAAGACGGCACGACCTTCCCTATGGAATTGTCGGTTGGCGAGGCCCGTTCCCCCGGAGGCCGTATCTTCACCGGTTTCATACGGGATCTGACCAGCCGTCAACGCATCGAAGAGGAGTTGCGACAGGCACAGAAAATGGAAGCCGTCGGACAACTTACCGGTGGCCTTGCACACGACTTCAACAATCTGCTTACGGTCATCATCGGTAACCTGGAGATGATTGAAGCTCGTCTTACCGATCAAAACCTGGCGCCTCTATTACGGGAAGCCCAGGCGGCAGCCGACGACGGCGCAAAGCTCACGGCGCAACTTCTGGCCTTTGGCCGACGCCAGCCGCTTGCTCCGAAGCTGGTTGACGTTGGTGAGCTCATAAGCGGCTTTGCCAACCTCTTGGGGCGAACGCTTGGTGAGACGATAGAGTTGTCCACAATGGTCCGCGGCGCTGACAACGTCGTCCTTGTCGACGTCTCGCAACTTCAAAATGCGCTGTTAAACCTGGCATTGAACGCGCGTGATGCAATGCGATCGGGCGGCCGTCTCTCAATCGAGATCTGCAAGGCGAGCCTGGATCAAGACTACGTCCTCATGTATCCGGACGTCCGCATGGGACAATATGTCCTCATCACCGTCAGCGATACGGGCGTCGGTATGTCGGAAGATGTCCGCCGGCGCGCGTTTGAGCCGTTCTTCACCACCAAGGTCACTGGGGCCGGTACGGGGCTCGGTCTCAGCATGGTGTATGGATTCGTCAAGCAGTCTGGCGGGCACGTTCAACTCTACAGCGAGCCGGGCAGAGGCACGAGCGTGCGACTCTTTTTGCCGGCAGGGACGGGAAAGTCTCGGGACGAGAAGCCCGGAACGGTGCTGGATCATTCAACCGCCGAGCTGCCTCACGGGCACGAAACCATCCTCGTCGTCGAGGACGACGCGCGCGTTCGGCGCATCGTCGTGGCGCGACTTCTGGACGCCGGCTATAGCGTTTTGGAGGCCGAAACCGGCACGCAGGCGCTCCAGCTTCTCGCCGATAACCAGGAAGTATCTCTGGTGTTCACGGATATGGTCATGCCGGGCGGCATGACCGGCGCCGAGCTCGCCCACCATGTTCGCAAATTCCGCCCAGGGATAAAGATCCTTCTCACTTCGGGATATGCCGCGGCGAATGTCACCGACACGGACCTTCCGGACGGCTCGGCATGGTTGCTGAAACCCTATACGGCCGCCGAACTTGCCCGGCAGCTTCGGCAATTGCTCGACTGACCGGCTTCGTGCGATCCACCGCCACGGCCCTTCCGTGATGCTGTCGTCTACCACTTTGCGTTGGAAATCTCAGTCGTTTCACGAGGTCCGTTCCTGTGGCGATTGGCGCCTGTGCACTGTTTAGGTTTTTGTTCTTTGACGGCCGTCAATGTCATGGGCGGCCCGTTGCGTAGACTGGAAACCAGCCCAACTTGTTTCTGGAGGCCAAACCATGACGTACAAAACGGTTCTACTCGTTGCCGATGCCGAAAACTACGATGTCGATCTGAGAACCGCGGCAGATCTTTGCGTGGCCGGGAACGCGCATCTCTCCGTCTTTCTCGCGAAGCTTGCCGCCCCCGTGCCCCTCGGTGACTACGCCGCGATGTCGGTTGCGTGGCTGGACGTGCGCCAAGGCGACACCGAGAAACTCGGAGACGCCGTCATGAAGTCCCGCTCAGTCCTTGAGGACCTTGGCGTCTCGTTTGATGTCCATGGGAGCTACCCTGAGGAAGCGTGGGTGGAGGATGAGATCGGAGAGCGGGCCCGTTACGCCGACGTGACATTGGTCGGGACAAGCCTCAAGGCGAGTTCGCGGCTTCGCGCGCATGCGATTGAAGGCGCGCTCTTTCGTTCCGCTCGGCCAGTCCTTCTGTCTGGAAACCGCCAATCGGTGACACTGGCACCGAAAAAGATCCTCCTTGCCTGGAACTCCACCATTGAAGCGACACGAGCGGCCCGCGAGGCGCTCGAAATGATGAAGAACGCTGACGGCGTTAACGTCGTGCTTGTCGATCCCAAGGCGGCGCCGGCAAGAAACGGCGAAGAACCAGGAGCGGATGTTGCGACCTATCTCGCAAGACATGGCATCAAGGTCACCGTAGACAGGCTTTCGAGCGCTGGGCGTCAAGTTCACGAAGTCCTTTCGCAGCATGCGCTCGACACCGCGGCAGACCTCATTGTCATGGGGGCCTACGGCCACTCACGGCTGCGCGAACGAATGTTCGGCGGCGTGACCAAAGCCATGATCGAGGCACCGTCGGTGCCGGTGTTGATGATACACTGACCTGCCGGCTGGACCGGTCGTAATCACCAGTCGTAAGAATAGTGCGCCGCTTTCGTTCAAGCGGCGCACTTTTTTTAGCATCACGTCTCGGCAGCATAGGATGCGCGCCCGGTCATTTCCAGCACATCGATACTGAAGAAGAGGTGCGGGTAATGGCCGGATACTTCTTGCGGAGCCGGCTTCAACCCACCAGGTTCCCACCAATTCGCTCTCTTTTCGAGTAGGGACCAGGCGTGGATATACTCGCGATGCCACTGACCGGTCGGGGCAAGTTCCTGATAGCGCCCATAGATCACGACACTCTTCCACTCGTTTCCCGAGGCTGCGTCTACCTGCAGGCAGACATTTGGGTTCTTGCGCATCCAGTCGATCTTCTGCCCAGGCATGGAAAATGCGTAGAGACAATTTCCAGCGTAGGCGTAGGTGATTGGCACGACGTAGGGCTTGTCGTCCAGACAACAGGCAAGGCGCGCCACATGGCCTTCCTGAATAACACTGCTGCAATCGTGGCGGGACATTTCCTTAACAAGCATGATCCACCTCCTTCTACGAATACCTCAAAATTAGGTCCACAAGCGTCCTGACGCTTTGACGCCCCTCAAAGACCGATGCCTGGCGATGGCGCATACTTTTGGCGCAAACTGGATGATGACACGTTTGGAGACCACCATGAGCGACATCAGTCTAAGACAGGATATTCTCGACGAACTCGAATTCGAGCCCAGCATCGACGCCGCAAACATCGGCGTGGCGGTGGAGAATGGCATCGTGACCCTGACCGGCCACGTCCACAGCTTTGCCGAAAAGCACGCCGCCGAGCGGGTTGCTCAACGGGTTAAGGGCGTACGCGCGATTGCGGAGGAAATTGTAGTGCGGCTGCCCGCGCACAAGAAGGCAGCCGATGACGAAATCGCAAGCCGTGTCCTGAAGATCCTCGACTGGGGGGCGGCTATTTCCGAGCCGAGCGATATCCATGTCAAGGTGGAACAAGGGTTCGTCACCCTCGTCGGTACCGTTGACTGGTATTTCCAGCGCTCTGCGGCTGAATACTCCGTGCGGCAACTTTCCGGCGTCACAGGGATAGACAATCAGCTAAGGATCCGACCCCGGATGGATGTCGTCGATATCCGCCACGGCATCAAACAGGCCTTGAGGCGCAATGCCGAAATCGAGGCCGAGGACATCGAGGTCGAAGTCTCCGGTAGTCACGTGACCTTGCGCGGCAAGGTCCAAAGTCAGCGTGAACGTATCACGGCAGAGCAGGCTGCCTGGTCCGCAAAAGGAGTGAGCGGGGTTACGGACTATCTGACTGTTTCCAACAAATAGGCCCCTTTAGTCCTTTGCCACAAGGGGCTCACGATGTCCGATACGATGATCTGCAGCCTCGCCCGGCACAATGAGGACGATAGCGGCTATGCCGGGCTGACGAGCGAAGAAGCGCGCATTCGGCTTGCCGAGACCGGTTCAAACGCCCTGCCCGAACCGCGGGCGGGGTCGGTGGCTTCTACCTTCATCCGCCAGTTCCGCAGCCCGCTCATCTATATTCTGCTTGCAGCGGTGCTGGTGTCGTTCCTTCTGGGCGATGTCAGGGATGCTTCCTTCATTGGGATCGTCCTTGTTGCAAACGCTGCGGTCGGAACCATTCAGGAACACTCTGCCGGCCAGGCGGCATTGGCGCTGCGAAAACTCGAGCAGCCCAAAGCCAGCGTCGTGCGAGACGGGCATCTGGTTGAGCTCGACACACGACTGGTCGTGCCGGGCGATCTCGTCGCACTGGAATCCGGCGGCCGCGTGCCGGCAGACATGCAATTGATCGAAGTCGACGGTCTGTTTTGCGACGAGTCTTTGTTAACAGGCGAGTCGTCGCCAGTTCGAAAGTCGCCAACCCCGGTCTCAACCACAGGCAAAAAGCAACGAAGCTTCGTCGCCTATGCCGGTGCGCTGGTCACACGCGGCCGCGCACGTGGCATAGTCTCAGCGACTGGCAAAAACAGTGAAATAGGCAAGATCGCAAGCGACATAGCAAAGGCGCCGCTTGCCAAATCGCCCTTGCTGATCCGGCTGGAGGGCTTTTCGAAACTCATTGCCTTGGTCGTCGCAATCGTCGTCGTCTTGCTGATATTTGTCGGCATCGCCCGCGAGATGGCACCGAGTGATCTCTTCATGATGGCGGTCGGCCTGGCCGTGAGCGCAATCCCAGAGGGCCTCCCGATCGCGATCTCGGTCGCCTTGGCGATCAGCATGCGTCGGATGGCCAGGAAGCACGTCATCGTTCGCCGTATGCCGGCTGTTGAAGCGCTCGGGTCATGTACGATCATCGCAACCGACAAGACCGGAACATTGACCCTTAATGAGTTGACCGTCACCGACATTCGCCTGCCTGATGGAACCGACCTCTACTGCGACACGCACGCCGATATCGAAGCCTGCCAGATCCGCGGCAAGGACACCTCGCCCGACCAGGCGCGTATCCGCGCGATGGCGCTTCTCCGGGCGGCCTCGCTTCCGAATGAAGGGTCGCTTGCAAGGAGTGAAGATGGTTGGACCAGTGTCGGCGACACGGTCGATGTCGCACTTCTCGCCGCCGCCCACAAGGCGGGCCTGCCGCGAGAAACGATTGAGGACGACTATCCCCTGATTGCCCGCATCCCCTATGAGCCGGAAATCAAGTACGCCGCATCATTTCATCGCCATCGCGACGGGGTGCGCATCTTCGTGAAGGGCGCGGCTGAAACGCTCATCGCAATGTCGGACCGAATGGAGATGGAAGGCCATGCGGTGAGGATCGACCGTGACAGGCTTTTGCGCCAGAAGGAGGAGATGGCCGCCCGGGGCCTGCGTGTACTGGCTTTTGCCGAAGGCGAAACCGCGGTCGAAGACGATGGCGGATTAGGTCGGCATCTTCTTGTCGACCTAGTTTTTCTTGGGCTCGTCGGCATGCAGGATCCGATCAGACCTGAAGTTCCTGCCGCCATTCGCGACTGTCACGGCGCCGGCGTTCAGGTGGTCATGCTCACCG
Organism: Ensifer sp. NPDC090286; assembly: GCF_044769565.1. Lineage (NCBI taxonomy): Bacteria > Pseudomonadati > Pseudomonadota > Alphaproteobacteria > Hyphomicrobiales > Rhizobiaceae > Ensifer > Ensifer sp. NPDC090286. The sequence continues at coordinate 56,767 of NZ_JBIVYF010000011.1, forward strand.
GGGATGATCCAAGAACCGCCGCGGCGATCGCGGCTGATGCGGGTCTGACCTTCGCCATCGATCAGGTCGTCACGGGCCAAGAGGTAAGCCTGGCTGAGGAGCGTGGGCAGGCAAGCCTCGACGCGCTCGCACGCCGGGGCCGCATCTATGCACGCATCGCTCCCTCGCAGAAGCTCGCGATTGTCCACGCCCTTTCGCGAAACGGGCACTTCGTCGCCGTCACGGGTGACGGGGTCAACGATGCGCCTGCGCTTAAGCACGCACATATCGGGGTTGCGATGGGGCGCAAGGGCACGGATGTCGCCAAGGAGAGCGCCGACATTATCATCACGGACGACAATTTCGCATCGATTGTCAGCGCCATCAAGGAAGGTCGCGTCGCCTACGCCAACATCCGCAAGGTCATCTTCATGCTTGCCTCCACAGGAGCGGCGGAACTGGTGCTATTCCTTTTGGCCGCCGCATTCGCACTGCCAATGCCGCTGCTGCCAGTGCAGCTCCTCTGGCTCAATCTTGTCACAAACGGAATCCAGGATGTCGCCCTTGCAAGCGAAGGGCCCGAGGGTGATGAACTCTCACGCGCGCCGCGCAGGCCGAATGAACCAATTTTCGACCGGATGATGATCCGCCGTCTCTGCCAAACGACACTCGTCATGGGAGGCGGCGGTTTCGCGATGTTCTACTTCGCGCTTCAGCAGGGCTCCAGTGAAAGTGATGCCCGGAACCTGCTCTTGCTGCTGTTTGTTCTGTTTGAGAATTTCCAGACTTTCGCCAGCCGGTCGGAGCGAAAATCCGTGCTCTCGCTCGGCATGTTTGCCAATCCGCTCCTGCTCTGGTGCATTTCCGTAGCCTTGGGCATCCATATCATCGCCATGCATGTTCCGCTTCTCAGCAACACCCTTCAGGTTTCACCGATCGGGCCGGTGGAATGGGGAGTGCTCCTGCTTGCCGCCTTGTCCGTTCTTCTCGTCATGGAGCTCGACAAATGGCGCGGTCGCAACAGACCTACGGCATCATCATGAAGTAAGTGCTTGCGCCAATTGCTGCGGCAACAAGCGAGACGAGACCGAGCGGCAGCCAGTATCCGGCGGTACCAGATAGAATCGCGACGAATATTCGGCCCCCGGCATTGACAAGCGCGGCTGCCAATACGGCAGCACCGATGGTATCAGGCGGCATCGCGCCGCCGGCGGAGCGCAACGCGGTCAGTACGGCCACGTCGACGTCGAAGATGCCTGATGCCGCCGAAATGCCAATCAAGCTGTTGTTGCCAATCCTTGTTATCGCAGCTGCGCCAAGTGTCGCCGTTGCCGAAAACAGGCCGGCAAAAACAAGGAGTGGCATCAGCTCAAAGGGATTTCTCGCATCGACGTCATTGCCAGGACCGGGGTGGCTTTTGGCCAACAAAAGGCTTCCCAACCCGATAAATACGAGACCTGCCGACATAAGGGGCGGCGCGACGAGTGCAAGTAGCTGGGGGGACAGCACGAGGACGATGACGAGTACCCGCAGCAAGGAGATGGCAGCAGCCATACTTGCCGCCCCTGCGAGCGGCCGAGCAGGCTCTCCAGCGCGCGCTTTCTGCCCGAAGCTTGCCGTGACTGCCGTTGATGAGACGATGGCGCCCGCAAGGCCGCTGACAAGAAGTCCGCGCGTCGATCCTAGCAAGCGCGTTGCCACATATCCGGCAAAGGAGATCGTGGCGCTGAGGACCGTTAGAAACCACACCTCGCGGGGATTGAAACCGCCCCAGGGGTCGATCGCCTGGTTCGGTAGAAGCGGCAGTCCGATCGCCGTCATTACCGCAAGCACGAGAGCCGAACGCAGTTCCGGCCAGGTTAGCCGCTTGAGGAGATTGTGAAGAAGTTCCCTGCTTGCAAGCACCGCTGCCAGCGCCGCCCCGCCGGCGGCCGCCGCCTTGTAATCGCCCGCAACCGCAAGCCCGCCCAGCGAGAAAACGCACAGTCCGGCGACGACGCTGGTCACACTGAAATCTTCGTCGCGCCGAGCCTCTCGCAGCTTGAACCAGGTCAAGCTCAACGTGAACCCCAGCAATCCCGCGGCAAACACGATCTGATTGTTCTGGGCTTCTGACACCGCCGCGACGATGCCGCCAAGAAGGCCCGAGATCCCGAAGGTTCGAATGCCGGCCGTGCGACTGCCTTCCGGCGCATCCCTTTCGCGCCATCCCCGTTCCAATCCGACCAGAAGACCGATTGCAAGCGCGAGCCCCAGACGAAGGATAAGCGGTTCCATTTTGCGCTCTCGAAGGCCGTGTTCCGGCTAAGATAAGCCATGGTATTTTCTTGGACGTTGAACGTCATTCTGTCTTTGACGAAGGTCAATGCTTTTACCGTCGCATTGCACCAGGTTACCTCTCGGAGGAAGTGCTGATGGCTGAGGATCGCATCCTTGTTGCAACCGACGGGTCTGTCCAGGCGCACGCTGCCGTGGCGATGGCAGTCAGGGTCGCCAGGTCGATTGGCGCTTCCCTGACCGTTCTCCACGTGGTCGCACCGCTCGCCTCAGGCGCGCCGGGAGGCCCTCCAGGCATCGCGCGCGTCTTTCCGGTCGGCACCATGATCCCTGGAATGCAGAAACCAACGGAGATTTTGCGGCGGCCGGGCGACGGCATCGACCGGGACACCTTGATTGCCGGTGAGCAGATCGTGGAGGAAGCTGCCAGCGAGGCACGACGCTCGGGCGTTCAGAACGTCGGTGCGCGCGTGGAGGCAGGAAACTGTGCCGAAACCATTGTCGAGACCGCAAGGGAGATCGACGCCAGCATGATTGTCGTTGGAAGCCGCGGTCTCGGCGGGCTGGCAGGCCTGTTTCTGGGGAGCGTCTCGGAGAAGGTTGCAAATCACGCGCATTGCTCCGTCCTCATCGCACGTTGAAATCTGCGAGGCGACAGACGGGCCGTGTTGACAGATGAACCATGTGAACCGGAACTGCCGTGAGTGAAGGAAACGAGCCTTGCGCGAGCAACTGGCATTTGCGTTTGAATGGCAGGAAGGAGCATTGCCGAAAAGCGCACTCCTTGCGGTGAATTGCGCCTTTCTTCTCGCGGGAGCGGGTGCCTGGTTCGCGGGCCGCCACGATTTGAGCGAATGGCTCTGGGGAGCGGGAACGGCCCTCACCCTTGTAAGCCTTGCCACGCAGATTGGATCGAGCCTCTTTCGAGGAGAATTCGGCTTGGATTTGATCGCTGCTCTCGCCATGGGTGGCGCCCTGATCCTTGGAGAATATCTTGCCGGAATCGTCATTGCGATGATGTTTGCGGGTGGGGAGGCGCTTGAGGACTTTGCCCAACGACGAGCACGCCACGAATTGACGGCGCTGCTTCAGCGCCTTCCCCGTACGGCGGCCTGCTTCACAGGCGCCGAGTTCGAAGAGATCGCGATCGAGAAAATCCAGGTTGGGGACCGCATTCTTGTGCGAAGCGGCGAGATGTTGCCTGTCGATGGTCGCTTGAAAGAAGGCGCGGCGATGCTGGACGAATCGGCTCTCACTGGCGAAGCCCTGCCTATCCTCCATCGATCGGGCGAGGACCTGATGAGCGGATCGATCAACCCTGGCAACCCGTTTGAGATGCTTGCGACGCGTACTGCAAACGAGAGCACCTATGCGGGCATTGCAAGGTTGGTCGAGGCCGCGAAGACGGCCAAGGCGCCCATGTCCCGCCTTGCGGACCGATACGCGCTCGGTTTTCTGGCGGTGACGCTGCTTCTCGCCGCAGCGGCCTGGCTGCAATCGGGGCAAGCGGCAAGGGCGCTTGCCGTCTTGGTGATTGCGACCCCCTGCCCTCTCATTCTCGCAGTTCCCGTCGCGCTCATATCGGGTGTCTCGCGCTGCGCAAGCAGGGGGATCCTGGTGAAAGGTGGCGGCGCACTCGAAATGCTTGCTCGCGCGAAAACCGTCATGCTCGATAAGACTGGTACTCTGACAGACGGCAGAGCACGACTGTTGGAGATAAAGGTCCGCGGCGACCGTGACCCGAAAGATGTCCTGCAGATGGCCGCCTCGATCGATCAGGGTTCCCGCCATGTCGTCGCATGCGCCCTTGTCGCTGCTGCGCGCGAGCGTGGACTTTTCCTCCTGCCGACGTCTGATCTCAGTGAGTTGCCGGGCTCGGGCATCACAGGTCGCGTCAACGGTCGGCAGATCGCGGTCGGTGGATGGGACTTCATCGTTCCACGGATCGACACCGACGATTTTTCGAACGAGATCGAAATCTGGATCAGGAGGGAAGGGACAATCGCGATCGCCGTCGTCGAAGATGGCGTTCTTGCCGGCGCGTTTCTCCTCGCCGATGAAGTCCGGCCGGAAGCGGGTACGGTTCTCAGACAGTTGCGTGAAGCCGGTATCCAGCGAATTGTGCTGGCCACCGGCGACCGGGCCGACATTGCCGAAAGCCTCGCCTCATTTCTCGGCATTGACAGCATCGTTGCCGAAATGAAGCCGGAAGGCAAAACCCGGCTGGTGGAGCGCGAGAAGGCGAGCGCGGCCGTCATGATGGTGGGCGATGGCGTGAACGATGCGCCGGCCCTCGCCGCTGCCGATGTCGGTGTCGCGATGGGCGCCCGCGGGGCCGCGGCCTCGGCGGAGGCGGCCGACGTCGTCATCCTGGTTGACAGGCTGGATCGCCTGGTGAGCGCCATGCATATCGCCCAGCGATCCAGGCGCATTGCCCTCCAGACCGTCTACGCGGGAATGGGCCTGTCGGTTGTCGGTATGGTCTTTGCCGCCTTTGGCTATCTGGCGCCCATCCAGGGGGCACTGGTTCAAGAAGCGATCGACGTCGTTGCCATTCTCAACGCACTTCGCGCCCTAGGCAATCCGCTGCGTATCGGAGATGAGAAGAAGCAACTTTCACAGCAAGAATTGGCTGACCTTGAGGCCGAACACCGCAATCTGATGGCCGTGGTCGACGAGATACGCCACACCAGCGAACGGATAAAGCATCTGCCCTTAGCGGAAGTCTCTGAGAGATTGGCTGAGTTGGATGCACTGCTGCGCGAGCGGCTTCTCCCACACGAACGCCACGACGATCGCGTCTTGTATCCGCTTCTGCGCCGGCGGCTCGGCGCAACGCATGCTCTGGCCGGAATGAGCCGGACCCACATGGAGATCCGGCGCCAGGTCCATCACCTTACGTCCCTTCGCCAGGCAATCGCTTTTGCGAAACCAAACCGCGAGCAGCTTTATGAGATCCAGCGCCTGCTCCATGGGCTTGAGGCGGTCGTGCGGCTGCACTTTGCCCAGGAGGAGGAAATCTACCGAGCGCTCGAAGCGGATTAGGGTAAGGCTGAGGCGCCTGTCGTTTGAAGGCGCACGCAATTACGACCGACGATCTGCTGGCTCGGTTATTTGAGTTCAGGCGCGCACCTGCTGCCAACCGAACATGACCACATCCTGGCGGACGCGAGAGAAGAAGCCTTGACCAAGACGATAGCTATCGTCGATTTGCGGCTTTCTGGGCCAAGGTTGACCCGGAGCGTGTGACCCACGTCCCGCATTTGCCCGTCGCTTGCGGGTGTCGTCGTGGCCGGTAGGCCGGCCGCAACGCTCATATTGCGAGGCTTTACACTGGTTGCCGATGGTGCTGGCGGCCTGGTACTGAAGGAAAGCAAATGCGCCGGCGGATCGGCACAAACCAATGAAAGTTCGACACGGTAATCGACGGGCCTTCCCCGGGAGTACCGATTACTGTCTGATGAGGGCGCTTTTGATCTCGCTCAATCTCCGGTCGAGCGTGTTGTGCCCAGCCTGCATGATATCGATGTCGAACAAGTGACCCACGATTGCCAGTTCTTTCATAAGGTCACCTATGATGAGATCGATACGCCTTGGAGATCCCGCTATTTCCGACGAAGAGTTCCTTTGCTCGGATGTCTGCTCCAGTGCCCCATTGAGCTCGAGGGCAGCGGCCAGAAACCGCTTCTGGCATTCACGAGGGTCGGTTATGGATGCCGTGCCAGTACTGGCCGCGGCGAGCCGAACGGCCTTGTTCTGAAATTCGCTCATGGTTCCCTCTCCGATAGATAGCCCAAAGTCGTGGCAGTGAAACTCAGTTGACTTCGATTTCGGCGGCGTCTGCTGATCACGTGTAAGGCCGGCGCCCGCCGCCGTCGATGCGAACGGCAGGCTTGTATGGCAAACCACTGCGACGGACTGGATTGATTTCGCAACAGCTGTGAACGTCCCCTGGCGGCAGGAGGGTTTCGTAAACACTCCCAAATTCCACGCGTGCCGCCGGTCGAACAAGTGGGAAGCCGGGCGATTGACAAAGCCTTCTCGTCCTCGTCCTGTGTGCGATGACCGTGATCTCCTCCCTTGTGCTGCACCAGCGACCAAAGTTGTTTGCGACGAGGTCCTGTGTCACGATATTCTTTCCACGAGGCACAAGGGGCTGCGCAACTGACGAAAACCACTGGCACACCCGATCGCACGATCTACGGGCCGGCGCCTTGACACGGATCAAATACTCCACTCTGGCGGAGCATTATTCAGCGGCATGCTGCCGGCGCCCTTTGCGCTGATTGCCAGGCTTTCTAGAGGTCGCACTCTGTCTTCGGCTTGGCGGCGCGTTCGCGATCAACTTCGTCTTCGAACGCTCGCTTCTTTTGTGCGACGAATTGCCGATAGCCTTCCGGATCGATCCAAACTCCGGGTCCTACCCGCGCGACTGAAACTCGATCACTGTAGGTAAGCCTGTTGGCACAGGTCCAACCTAACCTTGATCGGATCAGTCCCATAAGCGATGCCGTCATTTGTAATATTGAGAACGTCACCACTCTTGGTGTCGTACGGCTTCCAATCTGGCAGACCGTCGCCATTGGGATCGCCTGTCTTGACGAAATTCACCCAGTAGTTGCTCACCATCTCGGCAGTCTTCAGATCGGCCGGTGTGGCCTTGTCCCCCAAGAGGTGCGAGATCACATTGAAGGCGTAGGCGACCTCGGCGGCATGGATCGCCCCAGGGACTTTCTCGCGCATGACTTCCGCGACATAGCCGAAGCGGTAGAAATAGGCTTTCTGGCCAGCCTCCGTCATCGCCTCAGCCAGATATCGGGATGGTTCGACCATCCCACAATCCGCCGGAATGTCTTGCAGGAGCGCCCTTACGTCGACATCGCCGTCGGGATCGTAGACCCGTCTTGCCTCGTTGGCCAACACGCCGAACCGGGCGAAGAGGGCGTTCTTCGTCAGGCCGGGGGTGACGCCGAGATCGGCGTCGTTGGCTCCTGCGATAACCGGAACCATCGTCTGGCGCTTGTTCCGCAATGCCGTTTCAGCCGATTCCAGGATCATTCGTCCATCGATCATTGATGAGCTGAGACCCGGTATCTGGGTCCCACCGAAGCCCGCCATCGCGTAGCTCAGAACTCCCTCAGAAAACGTCTTGGCGGGAAGTGCGCGGAGCTGTCTCAGAACTGAGGCATCGTCTCCGGTCAGGCCCAACGTCTTTGCGTACTCGATCGAGCTCCCTTCGGCTACTTCCAGCGGCTTTACGGGACCCGGGTAGGCTCTCGCGGTCATCAAACCTGGGGATTCGACGATTGCGGCTCTGAACAAGCCCTTGGACAATGGTGAGATCAGATGCGCAATGACGCTGCCGCCGCCCGCCGACTCGCCTGCGATGGTGACTTTTGTCGGGTCGCCCCCAAAGGCAGCGATGTTACGTTGGACCCATTTCAGTGCGGCAAGTTGGTCCATGTATCCGTAGTTGCCGTAGACGTCGTCAGGAGCCTCGGCTGCTACACCCGGATGCGCGAAAAAGCCGAGTCTGCCCAGCCGGTAGTTGCTTGTGACCACGATCACACCCTGCGCGGCCAATCCTTCGCCTGGATAGACTGTCGCCCCACCCTTTGTGAGGCCTCCGCCATATATCCAGAAAAAGACTGGGAGCTGCTTATCTTCAGCATTGGCTGGAACCCAAACGTTGAGATAAAGACAGTCTTCAGAGACGTTTTCAGCGGCTCCCGCGCCTGTGCTCGCTTCCTGTGGCTGGATGCAGTCGGCACTGAGCGTATTGGCTTTGAGCGTTTGCCCCCATGGGGTCACCGGCTGCGGCACACGCCATCTCAGATCGCCAAGAGGGGGCATCGCGAATGGGATGCCTTTGAAGCTGACAATGCCATCGGTTTCGACGCCCTGAACCTTCCCGGAATCGATCGTGACCGTATCAGCCGTTTCCGCTCCAGCGCCGATCGGTGCGGCGATCAAGAGCGCCATCAACAAGGATGACATTGAACCTTCGCGCGAAAGCACAGCGACCTCCACTGGTTGACTCCGCCGACGCTGAATATACTAGCGGATACCACCGGTGCGCTACTGCAAGGCAGTGCCAAGACGGATTGGAATCCGGTCATCGTGCTGATATGTTCTCTTTTTGTTTTCACATTTCCGCTGCCTGCACCACCATGAACGACACGACCGCAATACCCATGAGAAAGATCATCCACGTTGACATGGATGCCTTCTACGCGTCGGTCGAACAGCGCGATAATCCGGAGCTGAGGGGCAAGCCACTTGCGGTTGGTGGATCCGCCGCCCGCGGCGTGGTCGCCGCGGCAAGCTACGAGGCACGCAAGTTCGGCGTTCATTCAGCGATGCCGTCGATTACCGCCAAACGCAAATGCCCCGATCTGATCTTCGTGCCGCCGCGCTTTGACGTCTACAAAGCCGTTTCGCAGCAGATTAGAGAGATCTTCGCCGAATACACACCTCTGATCGAACCGCTATCGCTCGACGAAGCCTATCTGGACGTCACAGAAAACCTGATGGGTATGGAAATCGCCACTGAGATTGCGCTTCAGATCCGCGCGAAGATCAAGCAAGCGACTGGGCTCAATGCGTCGGCCGGCATCTCCTACAACAAGTTTCTTGCGAAAATGGCGAGCGATCTCAACAAGCCCAACGGCCAGGCGGTCATCACGCCGAAAAATGGTCCAGCGTTTGTCGCGGGACTTCCCGTGAAGAAGTTCCATGGCGTCGGACCTGCGACAGCCGAAAGAATGCATCGGCTCGGTATTAAGACCGGTTCGGACCTGAAAGCGAAGCCGCTGGAATTTCTCAGCCAGCACTTCGGCAAATCCGGCCCTTATTTCCATAGTATCGCCCGAGGCATCGACGAGAGGAAAGTGCGTCCCGATCGCATCCGCAAATCCGTGGGCGCCGAAGATACGTTCACGGACGACATTACCGATCTTGACCTGGCGATCGCGGAATTGGGGCCATTGGCGGACAAGGTCTGGCGCTATTGCGACGCGCAGGGGATAAGCGGCAAGACGGTTACGGTGAAGATCAAATATTCGGATTTTACCCAGGCGACCCGCAGCCGGACAAGCACGCTAGCGATCACAGGTGTTCCGGAAATCATCGAGACGGCCTCAGTCTTGCTTGCGACAGTTTACCCGTTTCGCCGATCGGTCAGGCTGCTCGGCGTCACGCTCTCGTCTCTCACCAACGATCAGAGCGGCGACTGCGAGGAACAACGGCAGCTCGACCTAAATTTATGATCCGACAACAGCAAGGAAAGCAGGCGACCGTCATCGATACCTCCCCACCCAGAATCCGTGTCATTGATCTCGAGACCGGTGGAAACGGCCCAAACGACGTCTGCGAGATCGGCTGGCAGGACGTCGTCCAACGGGAGGACGGTAAATGGGCGCTCAGCGACGAGCGCGGTGCGGTGCTGGTCAATCCGGGACGGCCAATCTCCCCCGATACCATGGCCGTTCACCACATCCGGGATGCTGACGTTGCCGGCGCTCCGTTCTGGAAGGAGATCGCCGCCAGCATTCTTCGCCCGCAGGGGCGGATCGACGCGCTCGCTGCGCACCGGGCTGCGTTCGAGAAGCGCTACTGCAAGGCGAGGTACACGGGCGGCACGCCTTGGATCTGCACCTGGAAATCTGCGCTTCGTGTTTGGCCGGAGCTGCCGCGCTTCTCCAACCAGATTCTGCGCTATCAGCGTATGCCCGAAGGGCTCGTCCACGAAATCGGTCTACCCGCGCACCGGGCCATGCCGGACGCATATGTTACGGCGCACCATCTTCGGGATCTCTTGAACGAAACATCGCTGGACCAGTTGCTGATCTGGAGCAACGAACCGGGTTTGCTCCCGCGTGTTCCATCCGGTCCCAACCGCGGAAAGGGATGGGATCGTCTCAGCGATGACGCGCTACGGGAGTTTGCGCGCGACCGCGATGGCGATATTCGCTTCAGTGCGCAGAGCGAACTCGATCGTCGAGGTGCGAACGGCTCGCAGACCGTCGTCGAGCCGGTGCAAAAGTCGCTCCTCTGATGTGGTCATCGCGTGGAAAATACCGCGACGAACCGGACCTTCGATATCTTGTCCGTGGACGTCTCGTGAAGAAGCAATCCCATGCTCGATGAGGCCCCACGCGCGCACGTGGTGAAGGAATTGATGGCGGTCAGGTGCGCAGATCGGCGACGCAGAAAGCGTGTCGATGATGCCAAGGTCGCGCTCGGTGAACAGGGGCCGGCCTGGTGGGGCGATGGTGCTCAGGATTTCAACCGGCGCCTCGTCAAGAACACTCCCTATGCAGGTTGGTTTGCAGCCTTGCACGAAGCGCCAACGCATTAGTTCTGCCGCAGCGACTCGTTTGCATGGCCACCGCGCTGGCGAATCCTACAACTGTGTGCCGGAAGACGATGCGATTAGGATCGGCCTTCTGATCTGAGCGCGGGACTGATGGCAGAAAACCGGACTTCAATTCCTGCCATCGACACTCGCAGACTGTCGCTGGCTTTGAGAACGCTGCGGGCTGCCAAGCATCGCGAAGATCTTTATCGCGTGCTGGGCGAACTTTGCGTTCGATACGGCGTTGCTCACATGACATTCCTCGTGGTCTCTAGCGGGGACGGTTCGAGTTCGTACCCCTACTACTGCACGACATACCCGGAAAGCTGGACCGCAACCTATGTCGATCAGCGCTACTTCGACATGGATCCGGTCATTGACGTCATGCGGTGGGGTTTCCTTCCGGTAGATTGGTCTTCCCTCGATTGGCGCTCAGCCGGGCGCGTGCGCTTCTTTCGCGAAGCGCGCGCGCACGGGGTTGGCGCCCGAGGTTTGACGATCCCCATCCGAGCACCGAACGGAGAGCGCTGCCTTTTTTCCGTGACCTCGAAGCTTCCCAGAGGGGAATGGTCGTCGCTACGCGCTTCAAGCCTTCATGAGCTACAGATCCTGTCCCACCATCTGCACGAGACGGTGTTTCACGCCATCGGCTTTCGAAAGCCAAACCGCACCCGCAAACTGTCGAGGCGGGAGACACAGTGCCTGCAGTTGCTTGCAAGAGGGCGGATTTCAAAACAGATCGCGGCGGATCTGGGGATCTCGGAAAACGCCGTTCGGTTGTATCTTCGTTCCGCCCGGCTCAAGCTTGGTGCCATCACGAGCCATCACGCTGTTGCAAGGGCAAGCTATCGGGAGTTGATCAGCGTCTGACCCGTCCCGCCCCGCTCGGGCTTCGATTCGTCCCTCCCCCAAAGAATAGCCTACCGATTTCGATAGATTGGCTGGTGCCACGGCTGGCTTCACCATCAACGACCAGAAATTCACCAGCGGCGGCAGCGCGATCACAAGCAAAAAACTGCGCCCGCCGCTATCTCGGGAGATGGCAAAGGTGGATGGCCCAACGATTGAACACTGGCGCAGGGCTCCCCGGCTTACATCGTTTGCGGAATTCTTCGAAAAAACCGCCAGCGGTGAGACCGGAGCTCCAGACCTTGCTGAACCGAAACTTGATATGAGCCTGCTCGACTTCGATCTGGAGGCAGCGGTCTTTTCGGATACGCATCGCCGCCTCTGGGGACGTTTCGATCACCACTACTTCGCCAGTATCCCCTACAGACTGGAGGAGGAAGGCCGACTGGGTTCTGCGATCCTCGCCTTTGCCCTGAGAACCTGGGCACGGGGTCTTTCGCCGGCGACAATCTACACGCTTGGAACGGGCACCGGCTGCCTTGCACGCACGCTTGCCGCCCTTGGCAATGGTCGTATCAAAGCGCTTTGTTGCAGCCCGACGGCCGCCAACAGGGTGGCATTCGAGGAAAACCGTGGAAGCGAACACGCTCAGTTTTTCCATGGGCCGTTCTTCGAGCTCACCGGCGAGAGATACGCGACGGATCCGGATCTCCTTTCATTTCGGGACGGATTTGACCTTCTCTTGGAGGATACCACGTTCCAGATGTACGATCGCGACCGCGTCAAGCAGCTGGAATTCATTGTTCCCCGCATCCGCCCCGGCGGTATCCTCGTCCAGGTGCAGAAGCTCGCGCATGAGGAACTCGAAATCTACGAACAGCGAGAGCGCCAAAAGGACGAAGTCTTCAAATCCCGCTTCTTTTCGCTTGGCGACATCTCCAGCAAGAAGGACCAGGTCCTGAACACGATGACCGGCCTTCAGGTCGATTTGGCGACGACCATTGCTGCTCTCAGGACGTTTTTTCGCTACTCGGTGCTGACCTGGAACAGCGGGAATTTCTACACCATCGTATCGTCCAATTCGCGGGCCGCCCTGTTGGAACTTGTCTCGTTGATGGTGAAACCGGCAATCCCTCCGGGCTACTGTTACGAGCGGCTGCCTTTCGCAATCGTCGATACTGACGTCGAGCCCTTGGCTCCTGATCTCGCCTGGCGCTGTGCCAACACCATGGTGCCGTTTGCGCCAAAGCGCCTGGGCTCCTGAAATGACCCCACCCTTTGCAGACGGTAAGCATTGCGCCGCAGCCGACGTGCGGCGCGCATTGTCAGAGTTGATGCCGCATCTCGTCCCCTACTGGGAGCGTCCGCTGAAGGACTACGCGGCGCAAGCTTACGGTGTTGGTGAAATCCAGGCTGAAAGCTCCGTGCGCCAACATGCTTTGGAGCTGCTTGGCAGATGCATCGAACGGGCGGCGCTGAGATCCGGCCATAGTGCCGAGGACGGTCGAAACGCCCGCCGGCAATTGATGACGGCGCCCGTCCTTCAGACAGGCCCGCATTGCCTGTTGTTGACCGAACCGGATGCTTTCTACACCCATATGTTCAGCCTCATTGGGCTCAACAATCATCGGCGTCAGTGGCACATCACGTACCACGCCTCGACCGTCAGTTTTGCTGAAAGAGCAAAGAAAGGTCCCGGCTGGCTCTGGTTGGAAGGTGAGCCGCTCAACCTCTTCGGACTGCCTCGGAGCCGAATGGATTCGTTCTGCGTCTGCGGCTCTACCGGTTCCTATCGGTTCGCTCTGACGAACGCCCGAGGAGAATCGGCCCCGAACAGCTCTGCGGCGCATCTCCTCGGCGAACTTCCGACCGATGAATTTGCTTCCGCGGCAGACGCGATCCGAGCAGCCAATCAGGTGCTTTGGCGCCGAAAACTCCCCTCCTCTATCAAGCTGCTTCAGCTTGATGATTTTGATATCGCTGATCTGATTGCGGACCACCTTGAGGATGCCGGATCGTGGATGTCGGTTGGGCTTGTCGGAAACGAAAAGGTCGCCGAGAGCATGCTGACTGCAATGGACCGGATCGACACGGGCCCCTGGAAGGGGTGGCTCCGTCGAACGACGGACTTCTTCTGGGGAATGGAAAGAGGCAGGATCGTTCCGCTGCGCCTCGACCACAGCATGCTCAAAGCCAAGAACGCGTCGAACTTCGACATCGAGTTCCGGCCGGAAACGATCGCAGCGGCGCTTCGGCAGCGTAAGTTGATGCCGAACCTTTATCTGGTCTTCCTGGTGGCCTCCATCTTGCCGGGAGTGCGGGTTCTCGGCGGGTGTCGCCAGGTCATCTACTATCCCCTTATGCGTTACCTTGCAGCAGTTGGACTTAAGCGGTCGAACGAGATGGAAGCTTTGCGCGAGTTGCAGCGAGGCGATCGACCCGGAATTTGGGGCCACCGTGTGTTGAAACCCGATACTGGGGATCCATTCGTTGAGATCGAGCTTTTGAGAGGCGCCACGACACCCCTTCCCCGTTACGCCGAGATGCCCCTTGTACAATCGTCCGGGGATCTGGACAGCTTCACCCGAGATCAAGCCTGGACCGATCTCTCACACCAAATGGCGGCGGGGCTTATCAGCGCCGGATCCAGCGAGTGGCAGTGGTCGGGGTTGTGATGCGCGGGTATCGCCAGGCTGCGCGATAAAGATGCACCCTCGGGAGGTCGATATGGCGACTGTCGTCGCAGTGATCACACGTCTGTCGGGCAAGGACGTGGACGTGTTTCGGCGCATTCGCCTGGAGGCGCTCTCCCATGAGCCGTTTGCCTATGCGAGTGTGTTTGCTGATTGGGTTCATCTCACCGACCGTCAGTGGCGCCAACATCTGAAACAGCCGGTGTTTGCTGCCTTTCTTGGTGGTCAACCCGTCGGCATGATGGGCCTCCGGTTGGAACGTGCCAGGAAAATGGTGCATCGCGCCAAGCTCGTCAGCGTCTATGTCCGCAAGGGCGAACGCCGGACAGGCGTTGCCGGCGATCTATTGCATGCTGTGACCGAGCACGCGCTCGCCCGAGGAATCCTCCAGCTTGAGCTCGCCGTGAATGCGGAAAACACAGCCGCGATAGACTTTTACGCGCGTCATGGCTTCATGGCGGTCGGTCGCATTCCAGACGGGTTCCTCGGTCACGACAGCAGACACGATGAATTGATCATGGTCCGACGCCTGGCGCCTCCGTACGGTCCCGGAAAACTTTTGGGCAAAACCGTACCGGAAACGCAGAAACAGACCTTCCCCCCTGCCCCTTCCCCCCAGTAGTTTTTCTTGGAGATTTCCCCGCGCCCATCGAGCCATTTGGGTGCGTCACTCGCCCCGCCTCAATGGCGGGGCTTCTTTCTTAGCCGCCGCAGGGCCTGCAAAACATGGCTCGTGACCTGATGCGGTTTTGTTTTTCGGATCGCAATGTCTAAAACGACTGGATTTATTGCCGAACTTGTTAGAGCTGCCAACGAGGTGGAGAAGCTAGAACCTTACGAAGTAAGCCGGCTCTTCGATCGATCGATCGACACGATCCGCGACCTGCGAGCGCAGGCCGGCCTTGCAGGCGACAGACGAGCAACGGATGTCGTGATCGATTTGGGGATAGCATCTGCGCGCGTGAGAGATTTATCGCTCGAGGAGATCAGAGATACGCTGATCGATGCCGCAAGCATCATTCGGGCATTGCGCATGCTCGTCGTCGAGGGCGGCTCAGGGTATCCAAGGCCATAGAACGAGCGTTCGACCGGGCGAAAAATCGCTACGGCGAAGTCGTAGCCCCATTTGAGTAAGCGCCTAACCATTGCTCCCCGATTTCAGTCGTGCTGGTATCCGCTCTCAATCGAGGGAGCGTTATGTTTAGCGATGAGATCGACGTCGAGTGCCCCGAGTGCGGCCACGAAAACGGGACACCGGTCGACCGAGTGAGGGACGACGAGCACCTCCCCTGTGAAAGGTGCGGCAGTGCCATCGTGCTGGGCAGACAAAAGCATTTGCTCATCATCGAGCACGTGACTAAAAACATCACGAAACTCAGGCGCTCGCTCGCCAAGTTCAGGCAATCTTCTCCCGCTACCCGTCGGGGGCCCCGCGGAAAGTCGTAGATGGGACTGCGTCCCTTAGCGCTTCAAAGGTTCCTCCGTACCAAGAAAGCCGTTGAGATGGCGCAGTACAAGGATCGCAAGGGCCTCTATCACACAAGGGCGCCCATCTTTGACCAGGAATTCAAAGCCGGAGACGCCGTCGGCATGAACGGCGGCATTTACCGCTGCGTTGCCTGTGGTCATGAAATCGTTGTGCGAGACGAAGATGTTTTGCCTGGCTTCAACGAGCACGAAAACCATAGTCCTGGTGACGTCGAGCGCTGGCGTCTCCTCGTCTTCGCTCAGCCCATCTACAGGGATTGGCACCAAATCGACGACTGGGAGAGCGAGGAGTGGGAGGATCAAACGACCGGCATCGCTGGAGATCAAACCCGTCATGACCGGTGCAAACGGGCGATCGGCCCTGTGCTGTCGGCCCTGATGGAAGATGCGGGCCATCAGGGTTGGTCGGAGGTCGAAATCGCCGCCGCGATCCTCGATCTGACCGATATCAGGGCCATGGCGGACGGGAAATTTGATGATGTCGAGGCCCTGCTCACCAGGATCAAACGCCAGGCGTCGCCCGGCGATCAATGAAATTTGGGCTTGTCGCCAAAAGGCGAGCGATAATCGGCTCTAGCCGCCGCCGGCGCTCCTCAAGCGGCACCGACCGCAGGTCTTGACCGTCGAGATAGAGCAGGTCGAAGACATAGGAAATGCTCTCGCCGGCGTCGTGCAGGCTAGGCTTCTTTCCGACGGCGCGCTGTAAATGTCCAAAGTCGGATCGGCCCTGTTCGTCGAGAACAACCGCTTCGCCTTCTAATGATGGTCGCATGCCCTAGCCGGCATAACCGCCGCGGGTGACTACCCTCACCTCGCCTGGCTCAACGTGGACCGCAAGACGGTAACCGTCCCACACCTCGAACGCCCATTCCGGCCCCTTCGGCGGCTTGTCGACGAGGGTCGGGACGCAAGGCTCGATGCGCCGGGGGATCGGATCGGCCGGCGCAGCTGACAGTGCCTTCTTCGCTGTCCCGCATCAACGCACGGAACCGCGAGAAAGTCGCAAGCGTTTTAGCGAAAGCTTGAGGATAGCTTAATGCGCTCTATTGCGGATCCAAGGAGGTCCGTCATGGCAAAGCACCCAAGATACGTATCGCCGAAACGGACGGGCTTGTACCCCGATCGAGATCTGGACTGCCAGATGGCAATGGAAGATGTTTTCCAATCGGTGGCCGAGTATGGCGAGGCCGCCGGCTGGACCGAGCGCGAGGTCGCCGACGCGCTGATTGAACTGGCGCATAACCGGTGGTTCATGCTGGATGCCAAGGAGAAGATGTTCGAGGAAGCGGCCGGCGCCATCATTCGGAAGGGCAAGACCTCCCCTCTCCACTGAGCTACTCAGTCTTCACCTTCCGAATGCACCAATCCCCACGCCCCGATCATCTCAGTCATCTCGCACGCGGTGTCTAACCCTCGTTCCGCGCCGCCGGCACGGCCTTGAAAGGTTCGCGGGGTCGAGCCGGAGCAGTGCCAGCTGTCGGCCCGCCAGTCTCTTTCCGGATTCGGCAGATGTATCCAACGCTGTCAAACCCGAGCCAATCAAGATCGGTCGACGGGTCGTTGCCGTCCAGTTCAATGCCGCGCCTGCAACCTACTCTCATGGCCCCTTAGTCGCCTTTCGGGGCCATTTATTTTGCCATCAATAAATTAGCAAGCAATCAAGGAACAAGGTCTCTATCGGTGAGTTGATACTCCGAGAAGGAGTTTCCTTGGTTTTTATACGACCGGAATTCGATTGCCGGGGCGGCGGAGGTGCTGACGTTTCAGGGCTGATCGCTTCGATCAAATTCGCCCTCGCGTCCGAAGCACCCTTCGATACGCAAAATCTCTGCTTCAGAGTGCTCGGAAGATCCATCGTCATAGAGGGGCAGGTCGGCCACTGTAGCGGTGACGATTTTGTCCGCCGCATTGCTGAGGATATTGCCGGCGCGGACCGGGTCCTAGTGCGCGTCGGCTGTCCTCGCAGCAAAGGACTCTCGGCGACGGGCCATACCACAAGCAAGGAGAGCCGTGATGTCTAGGGCGATAGCTTCTCAAATATTCTGACAGCACACGGACGAGAGCCGACCGATTTCCCCCTTTGACGAATCCGAGGATGAAGACGACGAGACCGAGGAAACAGATCTCCGCGTTATCTTTGATGCATCCGTGATGACCTCGACGACGGCCTCCCGACCAGCCCCTGACGCCTTGGTAGATTGCAGCTTAGGTTCATCGCCTCAACGGGGACTAGGCATGACCGAAGATAATCGACAGCAAATGGACGCCAGCGAAATTCGGGCATTCGTTGCCGACGCGATTGCAGCAGGTTGCGATATTTGCGCCGTTGGGCACGAAAACTATGTGATTGACGAGGTGGAGCAGCAGGCGAGCGCCAAGAAAGAACCCGGCCGAATAGGAGAGAGGTACGGCAACCAGGATCCACTTAGCTTGCAGATTGTCGCCTATCTTGGTCGATCGGCCGCTACATTGAACTGCCCTCCGAAAAACTCGCCACTGAGCGCCTGAAAAAGCGAGCCTCTACCGATCCGGTAGAGGCTCAAGGCATGCTATAAGCGCCATCAGGGTCGTCTAACTGAGGACGCTGCTCTTACAAGGCTATAGATTAAGGCGCAGGGCGCAATTCGCCCAAAGGGAGTGTCCTTCTCCTCCTATTTGGTTAAGTCTTTAGAGACGCTCATCAATTTTCGCCCGACCGGTGACAGCCAAACCAGATGTCAGGGCGCTCATCCACAATGTGAGGCGGTCTGCGATCCCTTGGCCACACACTCCTTGACGATTGGGGCGTTGACTCTGCCAGCGAGCGAGAACATAATAGGAACATTCCACGGCGATGCGGCCGCCAACCTGAAAACTTACGTATGAACAACTTCGGTTCGTTGCCGAAGAGGAGAAGCTATGTCCGCCCCTCACCGAAAGATTGAGACTGAAGACAACATCGAGATAGTGGACGAGGCTGCCGCAGCCGTTGCGTGGCACGACGGTGACAAGGACGCCACGATCCGCACCTTGCTGGATGACTGCAAGCACCTTCGCCGACAGATGGCCTTGGCAGAAGGCTCGATGAGTGTGGGCTTTGCTCGGGGATGGCGGCCCAGCTTAGAGCGACCGAAGGATGATCAATCGTGAGCGATGATCCGTCCGCCACGAAGAAAAAGCTCGAGGGGCCGTGGGTGCATCACTGAGAGCATCCCAGTTGCAAAAGTGGGTCGGCCTCGGTTTTGCTAACGGCAAAGGCCCTTCCGCCTGGTTTTGCTTCGAACACCGCCGCCGGCTGGGTTACCATCGAAACAGGACTGAAAACCGCCGGTCGCGAGCCGAGACGCTCGTTCTTTCAATGCGGCACAAAACAAATCGGTATTTTTCTTCTCTGGGAGATGACCTGTGCCCAATCACGATCAACTCGATCAAGCCATCTATATCCATCTCACGACGACACCGGCGCCGGCAAAGCGCGCACTGGCGGGCACAGGGCAATCTCGCAAGCGCGAGAGACCGAGTGCGCATCGGATCGCGACGACGATCGTCAAGGCCATCCGCAAGAACCATCGGATCGAGCGACATGGGGTCACGGTGCCGGAAAGCGAAATAATAGACCTGTTGGCCGAAGAACTCTGGAACGTGCCCGAGGCAATTGCGAAGCATCTCGTGGGCGTTGATGCAACCAAGAGGGACGATGCCAAGCAGGTGATTACGTCCGCGCTGCTGTCCGCACTGACAACCAGGTACGAATGCACGTTCGTCAGGTCGGGAGGAGCCTCGGGACTGGGCCCTCAAACGCAACAATGAGCTAATGCAGTGCCGGAACAGAACGGACTGACCCGACAGCAGCGCATGCATACCTTATCGAAGGCCGAGGAAACGGGCCAAATTGTCAAGATCGACTGCATGTACTGTCGGATTGCACACCGCTATCGATGTCGAGACCTGTTGAAGCTATGCGGAGACGTGGCGATAGATGAGATCGCGCCGAACTTCCGTTGCGAGAAATGCGGTAACAAAGACTATCTAAGGGCGATTTTCGAGTTGCCCTGGGGCCATGACATTGGGAAGCTCCGCATCCGCAAGCTTGTTCGGGTGAAGGTTGTGCGCAAGCCGGTGTGGAAAGACGATGTCCTTTGAGGGAGAAGACGCGTGTGCAACCTCTATAATCTGACGACCAACCAGCAGGCGATCCGAGATTTTGTTGCCATTACCCACGATCTGGCCGGCAACCTGCAGCCGTCGATCGACGTCTATCCCGACCAATATGCCCCGATCGTTCGCAACAACGAGGATCGCCGCGAACTCGCGCTGGCGCGCTGGGGAATGCCCTCATCGAGCCAAGCGCTGTTTGAGGCGGCCAAGAAGCGTGCTGACAAGCTGAGGGCAAAGGGAAAGGACGTCGACTTTGACGAGCTCCTGAAAATGGAGCCGGACGGTGGCACCACCAACGTTCGCAATACATCGAGCAAGCATTGGAAGCGCTGGCTTGCCGTCCAGAACCGGTGCGTCGTTCCCCTCACCCGCTTCGCTGAACCGGATCCGGCAAGCAAAGTGGAGGGCGGGCGTACGCCAAACGCGTGGTTCGCCAGCAGCGCGGATGAGCCGTTGATGTTTTTCGCGGGTATTTGGCTCAAGGACTGGACAAGCGTTCGCAAGATCAAGGAAGGAATCGTTACCCTCGACCTGTTTGCCTTCCTCACGACGGAGCCTAACAGCCTCGTCAAAGCCATCCACCCAAAAGCCATGCCTGTGATCCTGTCGTCTAAAGACGAGGTAGAGACCTGGCTTAAAGCGCCTTGGGAGGATGCCCGCACGCTGCAGCGTCCGTTGGCTGACGGTATGCTTAAGATTGTCGACGTGGCGGATCAGCCGAAGCAGATTGCTGCACCCGAGGCGCTGCTGCTGTGATGAAGTGGATCGTAGGTCTCGCAGCAGTGCTTTTCTGCTGTGATGCGGCTATTGCCCAGGAGCCAGTTATCGGCCGCGCCTCGGTCATCGACGGGGACACAATCGAAATCTCAGGCGCCCGCATACGGTTGAATGGCATCGACTCGCCGGAGAGTTGGCAGATATGCCAGGATGGCGTTGGGGGCGATTACCGGTGCGGGAGGGTGGCCGCTCTTGCGCTCGACCGGTTTCTGGCTGCTTCAAGACCTGCCCGCTGCGAGATTGTTGACCGCGATAGGTACCAACGCTTGGTCGGTGTCTGCTTCCGTGCCGACGGCCTAAAGGTCAATGAGTGGCTCGTTGCGAATGGATTCGCGGTCGACTGGACGCGCTACAGTGCGGGCGCCTACGCCTCTGTTCAGGAGCGCGCGCGGAAACGAAAGCTTGGCATCTGGCAGGGTGAGTTTCAGCAACCTTGCGAAGCTCGGGGGCAGCGTACGAAGCAGACCTCTGCATGTTGAATCAATGGATGCTGCGCAGCGTCGCGGCAGCTATAATGGAGGCGATAATAAAAAGGCCCCCTCTTGCCTAAGCAAGAAGAGACCAGGCGTCTGAGCGTTCGACTTCACAGACCGTGCATTGATGACAGAGGCTGGGAAAAATAAAAGTCCTCTCACACGATTGTGCACGTAAGTTGTTGGGCCAGAGCGTGCCACCTTATGAGGGCTGACCTCAGCGACTATCCTTGAAACGAACACCCACGCCACCGCCGTTTCCAGTGATGAATTCAATCCCGGCGGCTTCCAATGCAAGCCGGATAGCTCTCATATTCGCACTCGTAAGAGATGTAATTCCATCCTCGACTTCAGCACGGCTTACGGTTGCGACGCCGATACCGGCCGCTTTCGAAAGTTCTTTCGCACTCCAGCGGAGCAAAGCACGAGCCGCACGGATCTGTGCGCCGGTGATTTCATTGGCATCATGTGATTTCGAATTGATCAAGCCGGACTCGTGTGCTACCTAGACGATACTTGAGACTCAGTCCGCCTCGAATGGTGGCATCAAGGGAACTGACGGCTACATCCGGTGCGCGAACACCGAATGCAGCCTGACCACAACCAAGCTGTAGGGAGCTCGGATCATGGCTGATTCCGACAATAGCAGAACTTTGCCCACGGTCACGCGAGGAGACTTTCATTCCTCGGTGTCGGCGCGTTTACCCACATATCCGCAGGTTGCAGCCCATGGGGATTCAGGGTTTGAACGGTGCACCGAGGATCAGGCGGTCGCAGCCTGGCAAAATTGGCGTGCCGCATGGGACCGTCTGAGCGAATCAACCCACTATCAGCAACAGCTCGAAACCTCATTGTTTTCAGGCAAGCTTTCGTCGGCAGGTGAGCGTGATGGGCGCCGCGTCTACGACGATGCCCTTGAGGACGAGGACCGCGCAGCGCTGGCGGAGGAACTGGCCGCCCAAGCCTTATGGCTGACGCCGGCGCCGTCAATCGCTGGTGTTGCGGCCAAACTCGACGCGATCGTGAGACGTAACCAGCCTTCGCCCGATAGCTCCGACGAACCATGGCCGCAGATTCGTACCGTCTTGGCTGATCTGCGGAAAATCGACACGTCAGCTGATCCCTCGCCGCGCCTCAGCGGCTGAACTTGTTCGCCGCATCGTAAGCGGCCCGCTGGCACCCCGCCCCGGGGCCCAAACAATCCACGAATGACCCCGCGCCGAAGCCCCTTCGGCGCGAGCCTCTGACTCTGTCAAAAACAACAAGGAACCGCACATGAAACTGGGAAGACTTTTTCGTAAGCGCCTGTTGCCGGCGTTTCTCCTGTCCGTGTCGCTCGGCGCATCGTTGGCCGCGACGCCGGCCCTGGCTCAGGAACAGGGTGAGTTGCGCATCGCCACCTCCTACAAGCTGATGACGCTCGATCCGCATTACGCCAACCTCAACGAGAACACCTCACTGCTCTCGCATATCTATGAGCGACTGGTGTATCAGGACGAGGGTCTCGAGCTGAAGCCCGGCCTTGCCAGTTCGTGGCGCGCACTTTCCTCCACGCATTGGGAGTTCAAGCTCCGCGACGGCGTGCGCTTCCATGACGGTTCAGTTTTTGACGCAGAGGACGTCGTTTATTCGATCGCGCGCATCCGGGATTTCCTGAAGCCCCCAAGCGGCGGCTTTCGTTCGTCTGTCAGCGGCATCAAGGCGGTTTCTGCACCCGATCCGCTGACGGTGGTCATCGAGACCAATGTTGCGGCGCCGACCCTGCCGCTCACCTTCTCCTCGATCTTCATAATGAACAAGCCGGCGGACGGTTTTGAGACCACCGAAGCGCTCAATTCCGGCGCCGCGCCCAATGGCACCGGACCTTACAAGTTTGCGAGCTGGAGTTCCGGCGAGAACCTGAGGCTTGTTCGCAACGACGCCTACTGGGGCGGCAAGCCTGCTTGGCTGAAGGTTACGTTCCGAGTGATCGAGAGCCCGGCCGCCCGGGTGGCGGGCTTAAGCACCGGTGAGGTCGACGTCGCCGACGCTATTCCCGCCCGTGATGTCGACGGTCTGAAGCAGCGCGGCGCCTGGATTGCCAGCGTCGGTGCCGCCCGCATCAACTTCGTCCAGTTCGATGTGGCCCGCGACACCCTTCCCGGAGTAACCGACAAATCGGGAGAACCGATCGCCAACCCGTTCAAGAACCCGCAGGTCCGGCGTGCGCTGGCGCTTGCCACCGACCGCGGCATTCTCGCCGACAAGATCCTTGCCGGTTATGGCACCGCCGCCTCACAGGTGTTTCCGACCGGCCTGCCCGGCACGTCGGCCAAGCTTCTGCCGGAGGCGCCAGACTTTGAGCAGGCCAAGGCGCTGCTCGCCAAGGCCGGATACCCTGACGGATTCAATCTGGTTCTTGCCGGGCCGGCCGGGCGCTATCCCGGCGACGCCGAAAGCCTGCAGGCGATCGCCCAAAGTTGGGCCCGGATCGGTATCAACGCCCGGCCCTCGACAGCGCCGTTCTCGGTGTTCAACACCAAACGCGCTAGCGGCGACTACGCCGTCTGGTATGGCGGCACCTCCGGTGAGGCCGTCGACATCATCCTGCGCGCCTTGCTTGCTTCACCGAACAAGGACCGCGGAACCGGTGCGTTGAACTTCGGCAAGTATCAGAATGTCGCCTTCGACGAGATGCTGACCAGGGCCGAGAGCATTGCCGTCGGACCGGAACGCAATGCGGCATTGGCTTCGGCAACGGAGCTGGTGATGGCCGACCAGCCGATCATCCCGCTTTACCACTTCCACCACATCGTCGGTTACGGCCCGCGCATCGGCTCCTACGTCATGCATCCGCGCGGCTGGACGACGGCGATGCAGACGCTAGCTGCGACGGAGTAAGCGCTGATGGGCATGATCTCAGTTGTGTTCGGAAGGCTTTCACAAGCCTTCCTGCTGCTCATCGCCATGTCGCTGATCGGCTTTATCGGTATCCACAGCGTCGGCAATCCGGTCTTCAACGTCGTCAACATCGAAACTGCCACGCCCGAGGACATTCAAGCAGCCACCATCGCGCTCGGTCTCGACCAGCCGATCTGGCGCCAGTACCTGGTGTTCATCGGCAATGTCGTCAGCGGCAACTTCGGCACCTCCTACATCTACCACCAGCCGGCCTTCACCCTGGTGATGAGCAAACTGCCGGCGACACTTGAACTTGCCACGATCGCCATGCTGATCGCGGCCCCGCTTGGCACCGGGCTCGGACTTCTTGCCGGTCGGCGCGTCGGCACGCTGTTCGATCGGACCTTGCTCAACGGCAGCGTCTCGGCGCTGAGCATCCCCTCCTTCTGGCTGGCGATGATGCTGATCCTCGTCGGCGCCATCCTGACGGGCTGGTTCCCGTCCGGCGGCAGAGGGGCAACAGTGCGTGTTCTCGGTGAGGACTGGAGCTGGCTCACCCTCAACGGGCTCTGGCACCTCGTGCTGCCGGCGCTGGCGCTCGCCATTCCGAACATCGCGTTGATCGCGCGGCTGTCGCGCTCCGGCACGATCGAGGTCGAAAGCCAGGATTTTACCCGGTTTTGCCGCGCCAAGGGCCTGTCGTCGCAACGGATCCTGATGCGTCACACATTGCCGAACATCAGCGTGCCGATCGTGACGATCATCGGCCTGCAGTTCGGCGGCATGCTCGCCTTTGCCGTGGTGGTGGAATCGATCTTCTCCTGGCCGGGCGTCGGCAAGCTTCTGATCGACTCGATCCAGTTGCTCGATCGCCCAGTGGTGATGGCGACCCTCACCTTCATCGCCGTCGCCTTCGTCGGACTCAACGCCCTCGTCGATCTCTTCTACGCCGTGCTCGATCCGCGCGTGCGCCTGTCTTCTTGAAGGGGACCGTCATGAAAGCCCAAATCCTGAGCGCCTTTAAGAAGCCGCGACGCGGACCGGTGCTCACTCTGTCCAAAATCCTGCTCGTGAGCTACGTGCTGGTTGCCATTGCAGCACCCTTGATCGCACCGCAGAACCCATACGATCCCTTGCAGATCTTCGGCTGGGAGGCGTCCTCGCCACCGGGAACCATGGGCAGCGGCGGTTATCTCTATCTGCTTGGAACCGACGGCCTCGGCCGCGATATCGTCAGCACCATTCTCTATGGCCTGCGCATCAGCCTGGTGGTGTCGATCGTCAGCTCAGCACTTGCCGCCCTGATCGGGCTGACCGCCGGGGTGAGTGCTGCCTACTTCGGCAAATGGGTCGATGTCGTCATCATGCGGCTCGTCGACCTGCAGCTCAGCCTGCCGACCATCCTGATTGCGCTGATTGCCATCGTCACGCTTGGACCGGGCATCGACCGGATCATCCTGGCACTGGTCATCGTGCAATGGGCGACCTATGCCCGCATCGCCCGTGGCGTCGCCTTAAGCGAGGTCAAGAAGCCCTACATGGATGCGGCCCGGCTGATGCGGCTGCCGAAATCACGGATCATCTTCCGTCACCTGCTACCCAACAGCATCGCACCGGCCATCACCCTGATCCCGATCGAGGTCGGCCATGCAGTGGCGCTGGAGGCGACGCTGTCGTTCCTCGGCTTGGGCGTTCCGATCGACAAGCCCTCGCTCGGCTCCGCCGTTGCCAACGGCTTCCAGTACCTGATGACCGGCCAATACTGGATCAGCCTGTTTCCGGGTCTCGCCCTCTTCGGCCTGATCGCTTCCATCAATCTCATCGGCGAGGACGTTCGCCGCAGTCTCGATCCAAGGAACCAGACGCGATGACAGTGGAACACGTAAACACCATCCTGCAACCGACGTTGCCTCTATCCTCCTCAGTGCCTTCTTCGCCGCCAGCACTCCCCTTGTTGCGGGTCGAGAACCTCGGCCTTCGCCATGTCTCTAGCGCCGGCCCGACGACGATCCTCAGCGACGTCAGCTTCGATCTTGGACGTGGCGAGATCCTGGGCATCATCGGCGAGTCCGGGGCTGGCAAGTCGACCGTCGGCAACGCCATCCTCGGCTTGCTTGCGCCGGAGTTCCAGCAGTCCTCGGGAACGATCAGCTTCGACGGCAAGGCTTTGGAGGGCATGACCGCCAGCGAGCGCGAGGCGCTTCGGGGAAAGCGGATCTCGGCGATCTTCCAGGATCACACCGCTTCACTCGATCCGCTGATGAGCGTTGGTGCGCAAGTTGCGGAAACCTGCCTTGCGGTCGATCCATCGCTATCGAAACGCGAAGCCCGCGCCCGGGCCATCGAGCTGCTGGCGCGTGTCGGCATTCCCGAGCCGGAGGGGCGCTATGGCAACTACCCGCACCAGTTCTCCGGTGGCCAAAGACAACGCATCGTCATCGCGATTGCTCTTGCCGGCGCTCCCGACATCATCATCGCCGACGAGCCGACCTCGGCGCTGGATGCCACGGTGCAAAAGCAGGTGCTGCAATTGCTGAGAACACTCGTCGATGAGACCGGTGTTTCGGTCATTCTCGTCACCCACGACATGGGGGTGATCGCCGAGATCACCGACCGGGTGCTGGTCATGAAGAAGGGCCAGGTGGTCGAGGCGGATGAGACAGCCATCATCCTCGATCAGCCACGCCATGATTATACAAGCAAGCTGCTTGCCGCCGTTCCACGACTGCGCATCCCGCCGCAGGTGGCCAAGGCCGAAGACAAGGTGGCAGACAGGGATGGTCCGGACGGCTCTCGTGTCCCCGATGATGCAGAGCGCCCGCTGCTTGTAGCTGAAGGCATCTCGAAAGCGTTCTCTCCGAAGGGCATCGGTTTTGGCTTGGGACTTGGCCGCAAACGGCCGAGCTTCGGTCTCAGCGATGTCGGCATCCGCCTGCCGCGTGGCACGATCACCGGCATCGTCGGCGAGAGCGGCAGCGGCAAGACCACCTTCGGCCGCATCCTCGCCGGTCTCGACAGCGCCCATCACGGACGGATTGTGATCGGCGAGCAAAGCTATGAGGCGGCCGCAAGCGGCCGGCGCAGCGGTCTTCTTGGCCGGGTGCAGATGATCTTCCAGGACCCGTCCGTCTCGCTCAATCCGCGGATGACCATTGCCGAGACGCTTGAGGAAAGCATTCGCTTTGGTGCGGCGGCTGGCTCCAGAGACAAGCCGATTGCCGAGACGGCGGCTATGATGATGGATCGCCTCGGTCTTGCCCGGAGCCTGTCGTCGCGCCATCCGCATCAGCTGTCCGGGGGTCAAAAGCAGCGGGTCTGCATCGCTCGCGCGCTGCTCGCCAAGCCTCAGATCATCGTCGCGGACGAACCGACCTCGGCCCTCGACGTCTCGGTGCAGGCCGAGATCGTCACGCTGCTGAAGGAGACCATCACTGACACGGACATGACGATGGTGTTCATCTCCCATGATCTCGCGATCGTGCAAACGATGTGCAGCGCGGTCTACATCTTCAAGAACGGCCGGGTCGAAGATTTTGGATCCTCGGACTTCATCTTCTCGCGTTCCAGCAATGCCTATACCCGCAGCCTGATTGCCGCCCGACCCGAGCGCTTCACATGCTGAGAGACGCTCACCTTCCAGGACGGGTCGGTGCGCCCGCTGCACCCGTCATCCCAATCCCCGAACGCTTGGCCGCAATGGCCATAGAAAGTTATCGCATGAAAGAACGCTTCACCTTTGCCCTGACCGGTCAATCACTGATCAAGCACGACATCCGCGGCAACAGCACCCCGGCCTTCGCCAAGGTACAGTCACTGCTGCGCGAAGCCGATCTCGCCTTCACCAACTTCGAAGGCACGATCCTTGGGCGTCACGGTGGCTGGCCGCTGAAAGGCTCGTTCTTCGGCTGCAGCGATCCAGTCGTGCTCGATTGCCTTCAGGGTATCGGGTTCGACGCGCTGTCGCTGTCGAACAATCATGCCTTCGACCTCGGTCCGTCAGGCGTGCTCTCGACGTTGGAAGAGGTCGAGAAACGTGGCTTCCTGCATGCGGGTCTCGGTCGAGATCAGGGCGAGGTCTCTCAAGCGAGCCGTGCAACGGTATCCGGACGGCCGGTTGCCATCGTTGCGATGGACGGCGGTCCCGGACCCGACTTCATGTATGCTGCCGACGGCGACGCCAACCGCCCCGCCCGTCCCGGCGTCAATCGGCTCGGCATTACCCAGAGGATCGAGGTCGATGGTCCGGCATTCGAACACTTGGCCGCCATTCGCGACCAGGTCGGCTACACCGCGATCGATCTCGCCAATGACAGCCAGCCGGACGATCGTCCAGAGCTCGATCCGCAGACCGAGATCGCCCTTGCCCGCGCCGTGTTCCGACGGTCGGAGCGCTGCGGCCGCAGTGTGAACATCGATGCGGTGGATCTTCAGAGGAACCTCGCTGCCATCGCCGCTGCAGCAAAAGATGGATCGCTGGTGGTCGCCTATCTGCACCATCATCATTGGGCGTCCGACTGGTATCAGGTGCCGGGCTGGGTGAGTGGTGTCGCCCGCGCCTGCATCGATGCGGGCGCGTCGCTGTTCGTCAGCCACGGTGCGCCGGTGCTGCAGCCGATCGAGATCTATCGCGGCCGGCCGATCTTCTACAGCCTCGGCAACTTCATCTTCCATGTGCGCTCCGAGAAGTCGACCTGGACGGCGCCGGAGGTCTGGGAGAGTGTCGTGGCGGCACCGACCTTCGACGCTGACAACCGTCTGATCGAGATCAGGCTGCATCCGGTCGTCATCGGTGGCGAACAAGCGTTAGAGGACGGCGTGCTGGAGCGGCGCCTGGCGCCCCATCTTGTAACCGGCGCCGGTGCTGAGCGGGTCTTAGCGCGGCTTGCGAAGCAATCGGCTGGGCTCGGCACCGATATCCAGATCTCCGATAGCGTCGGCATTATCCGGCTCTAGCCGGCCCATCCTGACGGGCCGAAGTCATCGCGGCCCGCATCTCCCACGTGAGGACCATCATGGACGTTCGTCAGGAACTGATCAGCCGTTTCTTCCGCTATGCCTCGATCGAAAGCCAAAGCAATGGCCGGGCGTTATGCCTGCCCTCCTCTCCCGGTCAGGCGACCCTCGCGGCCCTTTTGGCTGAGGAGATGCGGGCGCTTGGTGTTGAGGACGTGCTCGTCGACGCACACGCGATCGTTACTGGCGTCAAACGCGGTAACCGTCCCGACGCGCCGGCGATCGGCTTTATCGCCCATCTCGACACCGTCGATGTCGGGCTGTCGCCCTTCATCCGGCCGCAAATCCTGCGCTTCGACCGCAAGGACCTTTGCCTGAACGCCGAGGAAGACATCTGGCTGCGGGTCGCCGACCATCCGGAGATCGCCCGCTGGCAGGGCGAGGACATTATCGTCAGTGATGGCACCAGTGTGCTCGGCGCCGACAACAAGGCGGCGATCGCGGTGATCATGACGTTGCTTGGACGGCTGGATGGGATGGAACACGGTGACCTCTTCGTCGCCTTCGTGCCTGACGAGGAGATCGGCTTACGTGGCGCCAAGGCGCTCGATCTCACTCGGTTTCCTTGCGACTTTGCCTATACGATCGACTGCTGCGAGCTGGGCGAAGTGGTGCACGAGACCTTCAATGCAGCGTCTGCCGAGATCGTCTTTACCGGTGTCAGTGCCCATCCGATGTCGGCCAAGGGCAATCTTGTCAATCCGCTGACGATGGCGATCGAGTTCATGGCCCAGTTCGACCGCAACGACACGCCGGAACACACCGCGGATCGCCAGGGCTTCTTCTGGTTCAAGCATCTCGTCGCCAATGACAGCGAGGCGACACTCACCTGCCTGATCCGAGACTTCGACACCGATGGGTTCCATCAGCGCAAGCGGCGGATCGCTGAGGTCGCGGAGCGGATCCGTCTAAGCTACCCCAGCGGCAACGTCCGCTACCGAATCTCTGAGACCTATCGAAACATCGCCACCAGTTTGGCTAAGGACGATCGGGCGGTCTCCTTGCTCTTCACGGCCATGGACGAACTTGGGATCGAGAAGAAGCTCATCCCGATGCGCGGCGGAACCGATGGTGCCGTGCTCTCGGCGCGTGGCATTCCAACACCGAACTTCTTCACCGGCGCCTATAACTTCCACTCTCGCTATGAGTTCCTGCCGGTACCGGCGTTTGAACAGTCGTTCGAGGTGGCAATGGGGATTTGTCGGCTGGCGGCGGGGGCTTAAGAGCATAACCGGATCTGTCGCCTCAAAACAACCAGGGCGAAGGAGATTAAACGATATCGAGCGTGACCCGCTGGCCGAGCTTTGGCCTCATTTGGTTGGTGACTGTCGCGGCAACGGTGCGAGAGAACGACGGTCGTGCTGAGCCGGGTCTTCAATTGGGAGCGTTCCAATCCCGCTTGTCGGTGATGGCGTCCTGGCCCAGCTCCGGATCTTCCACGATCAACCCGTGAAGGGTCCGCTAGCTAAAGCTGCGGCCGCTTCGGCTTTCGCCTTCGCGGTGATCGCGCCCGTCCCCGGGCCTTCATTGGAGCCATCGAGCGGGAATTGGCCCGCTCCCAGATGGAGCCTCTTGAGATGTCGCACGATCTTGTCCTCGCACAGTCCCACGCCTTCCAGCTCTCACGCGACCTGATGGTTCCGGTCACCGTCTTCGAAGTCGACGGTCAATATGGCGTTCTGCCCTCTGACGAGATCGACGCAAGCGACGATCTCGAGGTCATCCATGAATTTCATCCATGGCCGGCTCATTGAGCCGGCCCCCTTCTGGTGCCCCTTGCGAGCGGCAGGCCGCAAGGGATGCTTTGCCGCGGGCAATTCCAGCTTGCATGATCCGACAATTGCGCGCTCGCGCCCTTGCGGTTTTGCTCTTCGGGGCCCGCTGAAGGATGTCCGCGAATGGACGGGTAGGCAAGGATCATGGAGGCCGATCGCCGCGCGATCGGAGGCAAAATGAAGAGAAGAGAGATAGAAGCGCTGCGCGAGCAGGTCAGCTGTGCCGCAGTGCTTGAGCATGCCGGGTTTGCGATAGACGCGAAGGAGAGCACGCGGCGAGCGGTCAAGTTCCGCCGTGATAGCGAGATCATCATCGTCACCCATGAGGGGCGTGGATGGTTCGATCCTCTATCCGAAGCGAAAGGCGATGTGTTTCGGCTCGTCGAACATCTCGATCATGTCGGCTTTGTCGGAGGCGCCGCGCGGGTCGCGGATCTCGTCGGGTTTCAGATCACGCAGCCGAAGTGGCAGTCGGTAAAGGATGGCGAGAGAGGTTACCTCTCGCTTCTCGATCGTTGGCAGGCTCGCCGCCGTCCCTGGCCCGGTTCGGCGACATGGCGCTACCTCAATGCTGAGCGTTGCCTACCTGCCTTCTTGCTCAAAACGGCGATCAAAGCGGACCTTCTGCGGGAAGGTCCGCAAGGTAGCATGTGGGCGGCGCATAGAGACCATGCAGGGGTATTGACCGGTTGGGAGGCGCGCGGTCCGCAATACCGGGGCTTTGCCTCTGCAGGAATGAAGGTTCTTTTCCGGTTCGGCTCGGATCGCGCGTCCCGCCTGGCTGTCACGGAAGCTGCGATCGACGCCATGAGTCTTGCGGCGATCGAGGGATTGCGCGACGGCACGGTCTATCTCAGCACCGGCGGCGGATGGTCGCCGACCACGGAGACAGCGTTGCGGGCGTTGGCCGCGGGGCCTGGTGTCCAGGTGGTTGCGGCGACGGACGGCAATCCGCAGGGCGATATGTTTGCCGACCGGTTGCGGACGCTTGCTGACGATGTGGGCTGTGACTGGACCCGGCTTCGCCCGCCCGCGGACGATTGGAACGAGGTTCTGAAGATCAGGGAAAAGGAAAAGAGGGAGAGGAAAGAAGGAGGAGGCATGCCGCATGCGCGCCGTCAGCATCAAGGGAGGCTTCGCCCGGCTTAGGCCGGCCCTTGACCCCGGCGACCGCGATGCCGGCGGCTCGGAGGGGTCATGAAGGACTGAAGAGGATGGCAAGGTCGTAAGGGCACGGTCGCGCTTCAGTCCGGAAACTCCGAAGGAGCCGCAAATGAATTCATCTCCCGCAATCCGCAAGGTTTTCCAGGGCGTCGCAAGCCGCCAGCAGATGTTTCGAATGTTTGACCGTCATGCCCATCGTTTGAACCGGTGGGAAGGTGATGCCACGCCGCTCTACGCCGGCGAGTGGTTCGAGATCGGCGAGGCCGAGCACGACTATATGTTCGAAATCCTGCGGCCGCTCTGGATCCGCGGCTCGCTGTTCGCGATGCGCGAGTACCTCACCGGCTCGGTCACCGGTGTCTTCTTCGCGCTCCGGATCGACGAGGCGATCCGATTTTTCCACGGTTATTGCGACCTTTCCGATCAGTCTTCCGTCGAAGCCATGCGCGTTGCGATCATCGAACGTGAGAGCCGGCCAATCCGCGCCATGACGCGCGAGGAGCGCCTCGAGCATATCTGGAGCAGCACGGCGGACGACTATCGCGGCTATGCCGGCGAGCGCTGGCCACAGGCCTTGCGCGGCAAGCGCACGGTGATGCTCTACGGCGGGAAAGGCGGCACGTTTCTGAAGCTCCTGGAAGACCTCAGCGACGACGAGATTGCCGCCAAGCTGCCGGTGCAACTACGCCATCGCCCCTCGCCGATCGCAGCTTGAGGGGGGGGGCAGCCATGCGCACCTTTCCGCTTGCTTCTGCGCGCGAAGCAATCGCGCGCGGCCGGGCCGATGGCGAAGCCAATGGCGGCTTTCGCAACCCCTATTATGGACTGAAGCCTGGCAAGGACGAGCAGCCGGGTCTTTGGCGGGTCGGAGATCATGGGGTCTATCTTCTGTCGAACGGCAAGCTTGCCGGCGGCCAGAAACCCCTCGTCATCCATGCCGAGGAATGCAATCCGGCCACCAACGACGACTGATTCGAGGCCAAGCGCCGGACGTTCGGCGGTGACGACGGTGTCGATTTCCTCGATGCCGGCCATCTGGAGGCGATGATGGCGGCAAGCCCCAATGCCACACATCTCCGTATCGCTTTCGCGGGGGACACGATGCAACGGATTTTGATCGGGCGCGACTAGCGCTCGGCCGACGATAGCCGCGCCGCCGATGCAGGCGGAGGCACCTTCCACCTCTTCGCGTTCCCTCGACTGCTCTTGCGGCGGCTCGATGACGCGCGCTCACAAGGAGCTTTCGATGAGCAACGACCCCTTCACCTTCGATATATCAGGCAGCAGCGCATTGTCGTCGGGACTTGGTCTTGGCGTCAGCGCGTTCGGCGGCTTTGCCGCCAATGACGACGAGCCCGACCCAACCCCGTCCTCTCCTGCGCCCGCGCGGGCCCTGTCGGCAACCAGGCGTTCGTTCCCGCGAAAGCACGGTCAGCGTGCCAACTTCTACCTCGACGGCGGGGATCGCGCGCTCGCCGCGACCTGGAAAGAGCGGGCGCGGATCAATGTCGCGGCGATCCTCACGGCCAATGAACTCGAGAAGTTGGACTTGCCTGCAACTCCGGAAGCGCAAGCGAGACTGATCCGGTTCACCGGCTTCGGCGCCGGCGAACTGGCGAACGGCATGTTCCGACGGCCGGGGGAAGCCGACTTTCGCACAGGCTGGGACGATCTCGGCAGTTCGCTGCAATCGGCCGTCAGCGATGGCGATTACGCATCGCTCGCCCGTTGCACGCAATATGCCCACTTCACCCCCGAATTTGTCATCCGGGCAATCTGGAGGGGCCTGCAACGCCTCGGCTGGCGCGGCGGCCGCGTGCTGGATCCGGGCATCGGAACGGGCTTGTTTCCGGCGCTGATGCCGAAACAGTATCGCGATGTGAGCTACGTCACCGGCATCGAGCTCGATCCCGTCACGGCCCGCATCGCACGATTGCTGCAGCCGAAGGCACGCATCATCAACGGCGATTTCGCACGCACTGACCTCAATGCGATTTACGATCTTGCGATCGGCAACCCGCCTTTTTCCGATCGGACGGTTCGCTCCGACCGGCGCTATCGTTCGCTCGGTCTCCGGCTGCACGATTACTTCATCGCCCGATCGATCGATCTCCTAAAGCCGGGCGCCCTGGCCGCCTTCGTCACCAGCGCCGGCACGATGGACAAGGCGGATCGCACTGCACGTGAGCATATTGCCAAGTCCGCTGACCTGATCGCGGCAATCCGTCTGCCCGAAGGCAGTTTTCGGCGTGACGCCGGCACGGACGTCATGGTCGACATCCTCTTCTTTCGCAAGCGAAAGACAGGCGAACCGGAAAGCAACCTTTCGTGGCTCGACCTGGAAGAGGTTCGGCCGGCTGTCGACGACGAGGGCGCGATCCGCGTGAACCGGTGGTTCGCGCGGCATCCCGACTTCGTGCTCGGCGATCATGCCCTCACTTCAGGTCCATTCGGCGAGACCTATACGTGCCGGCCACGCGCCGGCGAGGAGCTCGATGCGGCGCTGAAGGCAGCCATCGGTCTTCTCCCGGAAGGCCTTTATGATGGCGAGCCGACCGCCATCGACATCGATCTGGAGAACGAGCTCGGCGAGATCGTCGATCTTCGTCCCGACAATGCAAAGGTGCGCGAGGGCAGCTATTTCATCGATGTCCGGCATGGTCTCATGCAGGTCGTCGACGGTGAACAGGTCACGGTGCAGGTTCGCAAGGCCCGAAGCGGCGAGGGAATTTCGGAAAAGCATGTCCGCCTCATCCGCAAGCTGATCCCGATCCGTGATGCCATGCGCGACGTCCTGAAGGCTCAGGAGCTGGATCGTCCATGGCGGGACTGCCAAGTGCGGCTACGCATCGCCTGGTCGAAATTCGTCCGCGACTTCGGGCCGATCAACCATACGACCGTCTCAGCGACCGAGGACCCCGAAACCGGAGAGGTGCGCGAAACCCATCGCCAGCCGAACCTGCAGCCATTCCGCGACGATCCCGATTGCTGGCTGGTCGCCTCCATTGAGGACTATGACCTCGAAACCGACACCGCCAGGCCCGGTCCGATCTTTTCCGAACGCGTCATCGCACCACCTCCCCCGCCGATCATCACCTCCGCGGCCGATGCCTTGGCCGTCGTGTTGAACGAGCGCGGACGCGTCGACCTCGATCATATCGCCGAGCTTCTGCATTGCGACACGGATGCGGTTCTCGATGCGCTCGGGGACACGATCTTTCGTGATCCGGCCGACGGCTCCTGGCAAACCTCGGACGCCTATCTCTCCGGCGCTGTGCGCACGAAGCTCGGCGTCGCAGAAGCGGCCGCCGCGCTCGATGCCGCCTACAAGCGCAATGTCGGGGCGCTCCGGGCGGTGCAGCCCGCCGATCTCCGCCCGTCCGACATCACCGCTCGGCTGGGCGCACCCTGGATCCCCGCAACCGATATCGTCGACTTCGTGCACGAGACGATGGACGCTGAGATCAAAATCCACCACATGCCGGAACTCGGCTCGTGGAGCGTCGAGGCGCGGCGGCTCGGTTGGACGGCCGCCGGCACATCCGAGTGGGGCACCGATCGCCGTCACGCCGGCGAGCTGCTCGCCGATGCGCTGAACAGCCGAGTGCCGCAGATTTTCGACGTCTTCAAGGACGCCGATGGCGAGCGACGGGTCCTGAACGTCGTCGACACCGAGGCCGTGCGCGACAAGCTGCAGAAGATCAAGCAAGCGTTTCAGAACTGGGTCTGGACGGACCCCGATCGGAGCGACCGGCTGGCGCGGGCCTACAACGACCGCTTCAACAATATCGCGCCTCGAAAGTTCGACGGCTCTCATCTGAAACTCCCGGGCGCTTCCGGCACCTTTGTTCTTTATGGGCACCAGAAACGCGGTATCTGGCGGATCATCTCGGCCGGCTCGACCTATCTCGCCCACGCCGTCGGCGCCGGCAAGACGATGACGATGGCTGCCGCCATCATGGAGCAACGTCGGCTTGGACTGATTGCAAAGGCGATGCTGGTCGTCCCCGGGCATTGCCTGGCCCAGGCCGCTCGGGAGTTTCTGGCGCTCTACCCAAATGCCCGCATCCTCGTCGCCGACGAGACGAATTTCACGAAGGACAAGCGCGCCCGCTTCCTGTCGCGGGCGGCAACGGCGACCTGGGATGCGATCATCATCACCCATTCGGCGTTCCGGTTCATCGCGGTCCCGTCAATGTTCGAACAGCAGATGATCCAGGATGAGCTCGAACTCTACGAGGACCTGCTCACCAAGGTCGACGGCGAGGATCGAGTCTCAAGGAAAAGGCTGGAGCGGCTCAAGGAAGGCCTCAAGGAACGGCTCGAGGCGCTGTCGACCCGCAAGGACGATCTGCTGACAATTTCCGAAATCGGCGTCGACCAGATCGTGGTCGACGAGGCGCAGGAATTCCGCAAGCTCTCGTTTGCGACCAACATGTCGACACTCAAGGGTATCGATCCCAACGGCTCGCAGCGCGCCTGGGATCTCTACGTCAAATCGAGTTTCATCGAAACCAGGAATCCGGGGCGCGCGCTCGTGCTCGCCTCCGGTACGCCGATCACCAACACGCTCGGCGAGATGTTCTCGGTGCAGCGGCTGCTCGGGGCCGGCGCGTTGCGCGAGCGCGGGCTGCACGAATTCGATGCCTGGGCCTCGACTTTCGGCGACACCACGACGGAACTGGAGATCCAGCCTTCCGGCAAATACAAGCCGGTCAGCCGGTTCGCGAGCTTCGTCAACGTGCCGGAACTGATCGCGATGTTTCGGTCCTTCGCCGACGTGGTGATGCCGGACGATCTCCGCGAATACGTCAAGGTGCCCAATATTTCGACAGGCCGGCGGCAGATCCTGACGGCCAAGCCGACCCAGGCCTTCAGGAACTACCAGACGATCCTCGACGCCCGCATCAAGGCGATCGAGATGCGCGAGGGACCGGCAAAGCCCGGCGACGATATCCTGCTTTCCGTGATCACCGACGGGCGCCATGCGGCAATCGATCTCCGCCTGATCGATGCGGACAATGACAACGAACCGGACAACAAGCTCAACCTGCTCGTCCAGAATGCCTACCGCATCTGGCAGGAGACCTCACAGAGCATCTATCTCCGTCCGGACGGCAAACCATTCGATCTGCCCGGCGCGGCGCAGATGATCTTTTCCGATCTCGGCACCATTAATGTCGAGAAGAGCCGAGGTTTTTCGGCTTACCGCTGGATCAGGGACGCGCTGGTCCGCCTGGGCGTTCCCGCTTCGGAAATCGCCTTCATGCAGGACTACAAAAAGACGGAGGCCAAGCAGAGATTGTTCGGCGACGTGCGCTCCGGCAAGGTCCGCTTCCTGATCGGCTCTTCCGAAACGATGGGGACGGGCGTGAATGCGCAGCTTCGCCTCAAGGCGTTGCATCATCTCGATGTCCCATGGTTGCCGTCACAGATCGAACAGCGCGAGGGCCGGATCGTGCGCCAGGGCAATCAGCACGATGAAATCGATATCTTCGCCTACGCCACGCAAGGCTCGCTCGATGCCTCGATGTGGCAGAACAACGAACGCAAGGCCCGCTTCATTGCGGCAGCACTTTCCGGTGACACCTCCATCCGCCGGCTCGAAGATCTCGGCGACGGGGCGGCCAATCAGTTTGCGATGGCCAAGGCGATTGCGAGCGGCGACGAGCGGTTGATGCGGAGGGCGGGTCTCGAGGCGGACATCGCGCGTCTCGAACGGTTGCGCGCCGCCCATGACGACGATCAATATGCTGTGCGCCGGCAGATCCGTGACGCCGAACGCGATATCGAGATCTCGAAGCGGCGGATTGCGGAAATCGGAAAAGACATCGAGCGCCTTGTTCCGACTGCGGCTGACGCCTTTGCCGTCACCGTCGTCGGTGAGCCTTTCGACGAGCGGAAAGCCGCCGGTCGCGCCTTGATGAAGGAAACCCTCACCCTTGTTCGGCTCCAGCAGGAGGGCGAGATCGTCATCGCCTCGATCGGAGGCTTCGATCTCGTGTTCCAGGGCGAACGCTTCGGCAAGGGTGACGGTTATCACTACACGACGCTCCTCCAGCGCACCGGTGCGACCCAAGAGATCGATCTGCCGGTGACGGTGACGCCGCTCGGCGCCGTCGCCCGGCTCGAACACGCGCTTGATGGTTTTGACGGCGAGCAGGATCGCTATCGCCAACGGCTGCAAGACGCACATAAGCGCCTTGCCTCCTATCATTCGCGCGAGGGTGCTGCGTTCGCCTTTGCGGGGGAACTGGCCGACAAACGCCGACAACTGCGGGAGGTCGATGAGGCGCTGGCGCAAACCGCCCGCGATGACGTTGAGATGCAGATGACTGCCTAGCTCGGCTACTAGAGCGCCCAATCGCCTTAGATCG
Organism: Ensifer sp. NPDC090286; assembly: GCF_044769565.1. Lineage (NCBI taxonomy): Bacteria > Pseudomonadati > Pseudomonadota > Alphaproteobacteria > Hyphomicrobiales > Rhizobiaceae > Ensifer > Ensifer sp. NPDC090286. The sequence goes on from NZ_JBIVYF010000011.1 coordinate 95,005, forward strand.
ACCGGCCCAAACTAATCAGCGAACAGAATGGCAAGTCGGTGGCGCCATGCAGGACATGGACGATGACCACTTTCGTGCCCTCGACGCGGTAGAAGATCAGGTCGTTGCCGTGAACGCGCCGACGGATACCATGGTGCTCGTAGCCGGGGGACGAGGGCGAAGCCGTTCGGACTATCGACGAGATTCTCACACTTGCTCCGCAGCTCCCGGACGAATGACAGGGCGAGCCGGGGATTGTCCTGAGCGATGTAATCGGCGATCTGCTCGAGATCGTTTTCCGCCTCGTAGGAAAACTTAAGGATCATGCCGATTTGTCGGCCTTGTCAGCCATCGCACTGTATTTGGCCTCGAGTCGATCGAAGACATCGCTCGCCGGCTTCGTTCGGCCAGCATCCGCATCGGCAATGCCGCGCGTGATGGACGCATCCAGCGCCGCAAGACGGGTCTCGCGGTCCTGGACCAGTCGCAGACCTTCCCGCAGGACTTCGCTTTTCGAACCATAGCGGCCTGTGTCGACGAGTTGCTGAATGTAGCTTTCGAGCTGCTTTCCGAGATCGGCACTGATCACGCTTGTCTCCATCGAATGTAATGGAAGGCAAGGTAGGCATCTTATCAACTGTTATCTATCCTCGTCGCAATCACCCGCATTCCAGTTGTAAGCGGTGAAACAGGAAGAAGAAATGGAAGATAAAGGGAGGGAAACCCCGCTCGCAGATCGGTCTGCCGGTCGCCGCTTCCGCTCAACCGCCGTCTCCGCATCCCGGCCACTCGTCCTTCGCAGGGCTATCAGCCCCGCTTTTCCTTCGCGGCAGTGATGCTCGACCGCAGTTGCCCCCGGCCGCCCGCTCTACGGTCCGGAAGGTGTCTTCAGGAAAGAATGAAGACAGGAAGGATCGGCAGACGCCGTATCCCAGATCCGGGAAAAGGAGCATCCCATGTATCTCATGAAGGTCGATCCCCGTGCGCTCAAGGACAATCCCGACAACACGCGCCAGTCGAAATCGACGCCGCAGTCAGACGCACTGCTGCTGGCGACGATCAAGGCCGTCGGCGTCATCCAGCCGCCGGTTGTCTTCCCCGAGCGCGACGGCGGTAATTGCTTCATCATCGAGGCGGGCCATCGCCGTCGACGCCAGGCTGTCGCCGCCGGCCTCGAGGAGATCGAGGTGCTGGTGGTGGAGGCCGCCAACGACAACGGCGCCATGCGCTCGATGGTCGAGAATATCGCTCGTGAGCCGCTGAACCCGGTCGATCAATGGCGGGGGATCGAACGTCTCGTCGCGCTCGACTGGACCGAGGAGGCCATCGCCGCCGCCCTCACTCTGCCGGTGCGGCAGATCCGCAAACTCCGGGTGCTCGCCAACGTCCTACCGGCCATGCTGGATCACATCGCGAAGGGTGACATGCCATCCGAGCAACAGCTGCGCACCATCGCCGCCGCCACGCTCGATGAGCAAAGGGAAGTATGGAAGGCGCACAAGCCCAGGAAGGGCGACACGGCGCCGTGGTGGTCGGTTGCCAGCGCGCTTTCGAAGAAGCGGATGTACGCCAAGGATGCCAGCTTTGGCGACGATCTGCGGGAGGCCTACGGCATCGAGTGGGTGGAAGATCTCTTCGCCCCGGCCGACGAGGACAGCCGCTACACCACCAATGTCGAAGCCTACCTCGGCGCCCAGCAGGAGTGGATGACGATCAACCTGCCGAAGAAGGGCGCGATTGTCGAGGTCAACAACTATGGCCAGCCGGAACTGCCCAGGAAGGCTGAGCGTGTTTACGGCAAGGGCGGCAAGGGCGACAGCACCGCCCTGTATCTCGATCGCGAGGGCAAGGTGCAAGCGGTCCACTACCGGATGCCGGAAGCCAGGAAGCTGAATGGGCAGGCCGGCACATCGGCAGAGAGCCCAGCTGGAGTCGACGACGAGGCAATCTCGGCGTCGAAGGCACGCCCCGACGTCACGCAGAAGGGCCAGGACATGATCGGCGATTTCCGCACCGATGCGCTTCATGAGGCGCTCGGCCGGGCGCCGATCGCCGACGACATGCTGATGGCCTTGCTCGTGCTCGCCTTCTCCGGGCAAAACGTTCGCGTCGACTCGGGCAGCAACGACAACGTGTTCGGGACGAAGCGCATGCAACGTCACGCCGCCCGCCTCTTCTCCGAAGATGGCAGGCTGTCGTTCGATATGGAGACGGTTCGAGTCGCCGCCCGTTCGATACTGATTGAGGTCTTCTCCTGCAGGCGCAACATCTCGAACAGCGGTGTGGTCTCGCGCATCGCCGGCGAAGCGATCGGCGCCGATGGCTTCCTGCCGAACATGGGCACGGAAGACTTTCTCGTGTGCCTGTCGCGCCAGGCGCTCGAGGCGGCGGCGAAGGAGGCGAGTATCCATCCCCGTCCCCGTGTGCGCGAGACGCGCGCGGCGCTCGTCGACCACTTCAAGGACGTCCAGTTCGTACACCCGGTGGCCTTCTTCTCGCCGAACCCGAAGGACGTCGCCGACCTGATAAAGCATGCCGACCATCTCGACGACGGTCGCGATGATGTTCCTGCGGGTGGCTCGGACACCGAGGACGATGCCTCCGCGTCCGACGCAGCCGATCCGGGCGTCGATCAGTTCGGAGAACCGCAAAACGTACGCGACAGCTACGCTTCGGATGAGGACGAAACCGCCTACGGGATCGCTGCGGAGTAGTCCCCTCCTCTAACACTCATTCCCTCAATCGCGCCGCCGGCCATCACCGGCGGCGCATTCGTTTTCATCATCCGCAAAACATGAAGGAGAAAGCGCATGTCTGCGTCCTTGATTTATGATCTCGCCTCGATCGGCTCCATCGTCGCCTGGTCGGACGGTACGCCGCGGCCGCCGGAGCGCCACAACAAGAAACTCTCTTCTTGGAAATACCGCAACAGCAAGGGCCGGCTGATCCGCAAGCAGGGAAAGCGCGGCGTCGGCAGTGTCAGCCTGTCACCGGATTTTACCCTTCACGAGGGCGACTTTGGCGCGGGCGGCGTGATTGCCCTTCGCATCCACCGGACCTTCTCGCTCGACAGCGAGCTATCGTTCAAGGTCATCGAACGCCCGGCGCCGGGATCGTTCCGCGTCTTCGATCGCCCCGGCGCAAATGCCGAGCTTGTCTACGTAGCGCCTAATCGGCCAGCGGCCGAGGAATGGCTGACCCGGCACGGCTATCCCCACGCGGTGCTCGACGAAGTGACTGCCGACGAGGTTGCCGCCGATCATGTCGAAGGGAGGGCGGCGGCATGAACAGTCCGCTCTCGCAACCCTCCACGAACTCCACCCCTAAGCCTTTAGGGGTGGAGTTCGCCCAGAGTGTCGACGCAATGCCTGTTGCGCGCGTCGGCGACCTCGTCTTCGCCATGGTGCCGGCGCGGGATAACCGCTATTCCTCGCCAGCGCGTGGCGCGTGTCGCGACCCCACTATTCGCATCATGGTTCCGTTGAAGACGAAGCGGCCTTCCGAAACCGCATATTTGAACAGGCGGTACATTGCCGCGAGCTTCAAGCTCTCGCTCGCCGTTCTGTCCGCATGAATTGCAATACGCCCTGGGGCGCCTCTCAGGGTGCCACCGTCTATGCCGACGGAATCGTCTCCCACACCACAGCTGGGCATGGCGGCTTCAAACTCTCGGTCGCGCGTAACGCCGCCGTCCATCCGATGTTGCGGGCAGACGGTGGCTGGTACGGGGCCGGCCTCAGGCACATTCCTCGAACGCTATCGCGCCAATCTCGCGGCGCTGTCCGCCGAGCGCCAGCCGTAGGTCGACGCGCTTACGCGCAAACTTTCGCGGCAGGACGCTGCTTTCGCGGCTCTCCGGGCCCGCCACCGGCGGCTTCCGCGACCCGCAGAGGGCGGGAGTGGGAGCTCAATGGCAGAGGGACGCTCATGAGCACGATAGGCGAACTCGAGCAACGGGCGGGCATCGGGACCGGACAGCGTTCTGGATCCAGTTCCATCATCTCGAGGCGGCCGAATGCCTGAATGCCGGTGTGGCGGAGCTCCACAGGCTGATTGCCGAAATGGAGGCGACGTCAACCGCAGCCAGCAAGGTGGCAACAACGCGGCCCAAACTTGAAAAGCTGCCGCCTCTGACCGCAGAGGAGGAACAGGTCATCCAGGCTTATGTCGTCAAGCACGGCTCTCGTTGGAAGAGCATCCTGAACCGTGTCTGGATGGGCGGTCCGCCCTATGACGACGGTGGCACGTTGCGTCGCCTGCGCAATTCCCATGGTCCGTCCTGGCTTCACGCTTATCGTCTGCCGAAGCCACGCCCTGAGGAAACGACGGGTTCGGATCACCAGCCGGACGCACCGGAAACCTGTTCCGTCGGTCGGCGCTTCCGCGTCCAGGCCAGCCCCTGCAATCCCAAATGCCGGGAGCGCCTCCCTGGCGGTCGCGTGTGAGCCTGGTCCGCGCAGTGGCGCTCTTCCAGCGGTTGCTCGCATCAGGCGGCGTCAGAGGATTGCGGCGCGCCTAGGCCCTCCTGTTCAATGAGTTCCCTGCGGACCAGTTCCTTGCCCGCCTCCCCTTCGGATTTGCTGCGGTCTGAACCGGCGGCCGTCCGTTTCAAGGCCGCTATCGCGCCGCGGGGCGGCCGGACCGCGCCGTCCTCTCAAAAGCAGGGCCGCGTGCTTCGCGAGGTCAAGATGACCTGCTTGCACGCATCCCGGCTTTGCTCGTCTTGGCGGGCCCGGACCCTGAAACGCCCGTCTTCCGCCGGCTCCTTTTGACCGCACCGAGGGGGCAGACCGGCAAGGGCCGGAACCGCTTCGGAGGAAACCTTGAAAGGAACAGCTCATGGCCAAGCCCGCAACCCAGTCCCGCCAGCCCGCCCGCGTCGTGCAGCTTCGAAAGGGCGCCACCATCGAAATGGTCCGGCTGACTTGCCCGGATGCCGCCCAGGCGATGCTGATAGCTGAAAGCTTCGGCACGGCGGTGATCGACGGCGACGGGATCCGTGAACTGCACGAGCGCCTGATTATCGAGACGGCCGACAGCCTTTCCGATGGCCTCGGCGAGCGGGCGATGCAGATCCACCTCCAGCGCATCGTCGGCGCCTATGTCGGGTCCGCGCATGGCGCCGGCCAGTTCTACTCCCGCGCCGTCACAGAGGCACGCGACGCCACCGCCAAGGCGGCCAATGACGTCCGCGACGAGGATCTCGACGGTCCGGTCGGATATGACAGCGCCGCCCAGCGCAAACGTGAATTCGCGGCCGACATGGGCGTCCAGGCCCATTCTCTCCGGATGGCCGCGGAAGGCGCCGTCGCTGCCTACGAGCATATCGTCGGCGAGGTCTGGAAGCCCTTCGACCGCCCGGTCGACAATCCCGGTCAGTCGATCGACCGCAAGGCGGCGGCAGCGCAGATGGCCGCCTTCGACTGACCGCAACGGCGGGGCTTCGGCCCCGCCATTTCTTCTCTTTCCGATCGATGGCTGGCCCCCGGAGCCGACTTTTCGCGTGTCGAAGGCAAATGAAGGAAGGTTGCCAGCTTACCGCCATCGCGGACCCGTCCGGCTTCGGTCCTGCCGGGGTCGGGAATTCAGGCGCAAGGGCGTTGCCCTCCTCCACTGACGTTCCGGCGCTTGACCAGCGTGCGCCATCCCCTCAGCCCGTCCTTCGGACCGCCGTGACGGGCCGCGATCGGCGCTGTCTCGTAAACGGAGGTATGGAAAAATGAGCAAAAGCCAAGAAGCGCAACGTGCAGACATCTATAGCCGGATTACCGATCGGATCGTCGATGACCTGGCCCGTGGCGTCAAACCATGGCTGAAGCCTTGGCACGACCGGAACATGCGAGAGCGGATCACGCGTCCGCTAAGAAGCAACGGACAACCCTACTCGGGCGTCAACGTTCTGCTGCTATGGTCGGAAGGCATGGCGCGCGGCTTTTCGTCGCCGATGTGGATGACGTTCAAGCAGGGGCTCGAACTGGGCGCGGCAGTCCGCAAGGGCGAAACCGGGTCGACCGTCGTTTTCGCCAGCCGGTTTACCAAGACCGAAGCCGATGGCAATGGTGGTGAGGTCGACCGGGATATCCCCTTCTTGAAAGCGTACACGGTCTTCAACGTAGAGCAGATCGACGGCCTGCCGGAGCGGTATCATCATAGACCGGAGCCTATGATCGATCCCGTCGAACGGCTCGAGCACGCCGATCGCTTTTTCCGCAGCACTGGCGCGATCATCCGCCACGGCGGAAACCAGGCCTTCTTTGCCCCTTCCAGCGACCACATCCAGATGCCACTGTTCGAGAGCTTCCGGGATGCGCCAAGTTACTATGCGACGCTCAGCCATGAGGCCACCCATTATGCCGGGTTCCGGATTATGCCGCGCGGAGCGAGGAATAAGCCATGTTTTCGGCGAAGGATCTCGGCATAAGAACGCTTGCGGTCTG
>NZ_JBIVYF010000012.1:0-100546 GCF_044769565.1 Ensifer sp. NPDC090286
GCAAAAAGCCGGATGGTCAGATGAAATCTGAGGGGGGTCAAAATTGGACGCCGATTACCCCGCCAAGGGGGTCAAATTTGCACGCCGAAACACACGGCAGATGATGGCGCGAAAGCCCACCGGGCGGCGAGCATCGTCAAAAACTGCCGAAACTGATCGAGCTGGTTATGGCAAGACCGCTGGGGCCGCCGCGAAACGACGACCTCCACCGAGAGGTTTCCTCAGCCAGATCATTGAGGAAGCGCCTCTTGCGCGGCCTCGACGGCTCGGCACCTTCCTACGCCGCAACAGCGTCCACCAGGTATGTGAGGAGGTCGGGATCGACGGTTGTAGGTTCGCCGGCCGCCCTCCGAAGTTCGACTGCGAGTAGCCTGTCTTTCTCGAACGAAGGACTGAGCTCTAGCTTTAAATAATCGAACAAGGTCCGCTCGTGAACCGCGATAACCACCTTCGTTCCATGAGCGCGCGAAATTGTCCGCAACAGCGCAGCAAACTGCGCAACGTGGACCTCGTCCATATTCTGAACCGGATCATCAAGTACAAGCCACGGAATTCTCGCTCCAACGGAAAAATGGAGAGCGAGAAACAGCGTTAATGCCGCCGTGTTCAAATTTCCCGCACTCAACATCGATCCCGGCGTTCCACCCTTCTTGCCATTCCGATGCACGGTTTCGAGTTTGGCGAAATCCTTAGAATCCGAGCCGGGTATCTTGAAGGCGGGAACAAATGGCTCGGTAGGGGCAAGACGAACAAAAAGGTCTCGCCAGAGCGTGTTCAATGACTCGTTGAAAACGCGTCTAACGATATTGGTTCGAGCTTCTTGCGCAGAATCGGCGATGCTCTTTGCCTGCCCTTTCAGCGTCTCCAGTTCGGCCACCGCACCCGTCAGCACCGTGCGCGTCTCTCGCGCCTCCTTAAGATTTTCCGCGATCTGTTTTCGACGGTCGTCAATCGATTTAAGTGTGGAAGCCGATTGTATGGCGGTCCGGCGGTGAGCTTGAAGAGAAGTTGCCTGGTCGACATCATTCTCCGCCTGGGCAGTTAACGCCGAGATTATAGTCTCAAAGGGTTCTCCGGTGAGATCGGTCCGTTCCATTTCCCCGGCCATGCGAATTGCAGCATTTAGAAGCTCGGATGCCCCACGATCTCGTTCGCGAAAACTTGCCAGCCGACCCTTCAGTTTAGCCTCGTCGGCAAGAAGGATAGTGCCGTTTATTGCCGGCCGCCACAGCCTGGCCAATGTGACCTTGCCTTCAGCGAAGTCGGCCTGGGCGTTTATCGAATTCGATCTTAGCTCGTCGGAAATCCGTTTGGCAGTCTCAGAAGCGAGTTCGCGCCGAAGCTGGGCAAGGCGGCTTGTCGATGCGGTCTTTTCCGACGCGAGGGCTGTTAAGCGGCCTGCGTCGTCAGTTAGCTTTGCGATGCTTTTTTGTACATGAAGAGACAGACGTTCATCCGGCGATACCTGTGAAAAATCCCGCCCACACACGGGGCAATCGTCGGTGTGAATATGAGGTAGAAGCGTTGCAAGGGCTCTCGCGAACTCACCGGCGTCCTGTGCAAGTCCTGAAATCTGAGAGTCGACGAGGAGCCCCCGCGCTTCTTCCTTCGCGATGCGGTCGTTGAGTTCGAATTCTTTCTTCTTTGCCGCTTCGTCGTTTTCCAGCAGCGTCTGAACACGAGTTAGTTCGTTCGCGATCCGCCTCTCAACCTCCTCAGCGGCGGTCGTCGGGTCGGTCGAAGACCAGGAGGGCAAGTCCGGAAAGTGGACGCGGAGAGAGGCGATCAGATCCTCCAATTCGGTGCCAGTCGTCGTTCGCCACTCTTTTGCGGCCTCTCGTGCCGTTTGTTCGTTCGCTTCTACCTGAGCGCGCTCTTCAGATCCTGAATCGCTTGGGAGCTTCGACCAGGCACTTGTGAGCGACCGGAGATCGTTCAGACGACGGGTTGCCTCTACGGCAACGCTTTCAGTGCCCACGTTGCCAAGCAGCGCGGTTAAGTCTTCGAGGTCGAACCCATCTGAGGGTTCTTTGGGTAACAGTGCATTCAATGCGGAATAAACTTTTCCAAGCTCTTCAGCGCGAGTTTTATCCTGGGTCGCAAGTTCAATCCTAAGTAGTGCAATTTCCTGGTCTGTTCGCTCGATCCGGCTTTCAAAAGCTCGATATTCCGGCACAAGATTTTTTGTCCGAGCTTTATGTCCTGCGTCGTGGAGACCATCAATCAGGGCATCGAGCTGGCTCAGCCCGAGCAGGTCTTTCACAAATTGAGTAAGGGCACTTTCGCCATCCTCGACCTTTGACTTCTGATAGATGTCGAGAAGGCGACCGAGCATCGATTGCGCGAGATAGCACCGTTCGCTGAAAAATTTGCTATCGTCGCCGTCAAGGTACGGTGTGCCGGCGATGCGGCCGTTTTCGATCATGAAGCTGCCACGATTCTCCGCGGGACCAAGAGGGCCTTCGATAACGACCTTGGCGTGTTGAGCCCCTTCGTGAACCACATGCCGCGCAAAATTCGCATCGTCTTCTCTCATCGCCCTGACGTTGCCAGTCAGAGCGAGCTCGAGGGCCGACAGGACACTGGTCTTCCCGGTTCCGTTGGGGCCATGGATCAGGATGATAGGTGCATCGAGTGGAACTCGAATTGTCCCAGAAATGCTTCGGAAGTCAGTGATGGACAGGCGATGGACATCGTCGAGGCTGCTCATTGGTCGCCCTCACCGGTTTCAAGTTTCTTTTCGGCGGTGTTGAAAGGTGCCGTTAGCCGCCGTTTCAACTCAAATTTAACAGCGGCAGCTCCGCGTGGAGACGCGTCAATGACCGACTTTCTTAACTGGGAATCTATAGACGCTGGTAGGAGCTGGATCATTTCCCCGAGAGGATCGGCGGCTATCCCTGTCTGCGGAGCGATTGGCAATGGCAACAGTACGGAAAGCCAATCACGCAGCAGCTCGTCGTCCTTCGTACCAGTCGGAGTGCCAACTGGTAGAACGCGACAGACTTTCGAGATTGACTCGAGGGCGCTTTCGGCTGGCCGCGGCCCGGTGAGGATTGCAGTAACCGGCCGTCGGGAACCAACCACATCCAGAGCCCGCCCGAGGCCACCAATTTTCTGACGTGTGCGCTGAATATCCTCAGCGATCGTATCGATGACGATCACCAGATCCGGATTCTTGTCCTGCCCGATCAGAACAGCGGAGAACTCAAAAGGGACGTTTCCGATCTTCAGCGGAGCGGGTACGCGCCGAAATGCTTTCGAACCTTCGAGGATCGCGACAACGTGCTCAACGGGTGCCAGTGTAGTGGGTGTCATAGCGTTGCCTCTTCCTTGAGCCTCGCCAATATCTCGTCGGTACTCGTGGCATTGACTATAAGCTCTTTGAAGCTGAACTCGCGATAACTGCTATCCGCATCGCCCCGCCCAAATCGTGACGACGGGCTCGTTTGTCGGCGAGCAACGCTGGCGGAACAGACGGCGACGATTGTGTCGCTATCGGCTTCATTTATGACGCCTTCGCCGATAAGCTTCGACAGTGTTTCATTGTTCGAGACTACGAACATTTTTTGCTGTTTCCCGGCCGCGCCGGAAATCGAGAAGCTGCCCATGTTCGCATCGCCAGTGACCGGTGAGATTTCCCATCCGTCCACCTCCGTCGCTAGACCGGTGATCCCAAGAAATACTCCCAGTTCCGGCATGCTCGACATCTGGACATAGGGATCGTTGGCCATTTGCCCAATAGGCAACACCCCAACCGGGGCGTAGATGCCTTTGGCTAGACCGCCAATCTCCCCGCGGAAAATCGAAAGGTTTCGTGTGATCCCGGCGACCAGCGCGTTCATAAACGCTCGCTTGTCGTCGCTGGTGTCACCCGCCTTGGATGCGAGCAGATCTCTCGCGCCGATGACTCCCTCCATGATCTTCGCCCGCTCACCCGCGGCCAATTGTGGTGCATCGACAAGCTCGATCAACTTCGCAAACTTCTGACCCAGTACGCTCAGAACCAATGCCGTCAGAAGTGGTTTTCCGTAAGCAGGGATTTTAGCTGCTTTTTCGATTTCGAGCTGGCTATCGTCATAATCGTCCTGATAGACGCTCTTGAGCATCGTCCCCTGCTCAGCGCCGAGCTCATCGCCTGCAAATACATAAGCGGGTGGATGCGAAGGCCAGGCGCGCTTCAGCATGGCGCGGCCGACCGAAAATATGTCCTTGATGTTAGAATCCTGGGCCGAAAGACCAATCATCAGAGTACGATGCGTGACGCTCAGTCCTTCCAGCTGATTTTTCATGAGGGCGAATTTAGGATCATTCGGCCAATCCGTAATCTGTTGGTCCCGACCTACGATGTACTCGCGATACTGCGCTTCCTGGCGCTTAGCCTGGATGGCGCAGCCGTGAAATTTGTGAAGTAGCGCTCGCCCGCCTGCACCCGGGATATCTTCCGCTCTCACCAGCACGGCAACTAACGTTTCATTGCCATCGGATAGGGTTGCTACCGCTTTTTCTACCAAGCCGTCCCAGTTGGCCGATGCGACTTTCGGAAATACGCCCTCCAGAACCAACACCGCAACCGCTGTATGTTCACAGTCTGGCTCAAGGTTATCGTCAGCGTAAGTTCCTCGGACGTCGACGACGTCCCACACCAAGTGGTCCGATAGCTGTCCCTGTATCCGTATGTCGAGGAGTAGTGCGTACTTGCCGACGAGGCGCTCGACAACGATGTCTATATTCGCCCAAGTCGCCGGATCCGCGCCCTGATCAACCGCCGCTTTCTCGCCATGGGTCAGCGCGAGGCCCAGTGCTTTGTCCAACGCGCGTTTATATGTTCCGTTGCCGATTTCAGCTCTGGCATTGACTGAAAGGTAATCCAGCACGCGTCTGGCGACTACGCGCAGGTCAGCCACTCTTTCCCGTGAGACTCCGGATCCCAACCAAAGGGCATACTCGGCTTTCGCAACGCCGGCCGCGACTTCCAGAAATTCCCCGTCGAAAAGTCTCAACGTCTCCAACACGGAGATGTTTGTTGCTGTAATCTTCTTTGGAATTTCCAAGATTTGTGCCCCCACGCGAAGCACTATAAGCTCAATTCGCGCTGAAATTGCAAGCAAAGGATGCTGCCGCGCGGGCGTTTTTGGGCGCCTCGGCTATCGGTTTATTGCATGCTTTCAGCGACTTTGTCGGTGGAAGAGGAACGGGTGAATGCGCAGGAACATCACGGTTGATCCGCTGGCGTATGCCAATCCCGTACAGAATCCAGAGATCACAGAGCTTCTCGATCTTGCCAGCGGCGAAATCCTAGACGCGATACAGTGGATTTCCGCCCGGCGCTATGATCACCTGATCGCTGACCGTGTCTCAATCCGCGAGAATTTGTCCACTGACCCGCGCTTCAGTTGCGCTCTCTGCCCAGTTCCTGTGTATCTCGTGTCATCGCCCGAAAAGCGCTTCTTCTTCCGGCACAAGAGCGAAGACGGATCGTGCCCAGCGAAAACCAGGTCAGTGTTGTCGCGGGAAGAAATCCAGGCTTTGAAATACGATGGTCAGCGGGAGAGCGAAGCACACAAGACTGCTAAGGCTCACATTGTCCGAAGCCTTGCTGCCGATCCCACCAACAGTGAGATACACTCGGAACGGCAATGGCGCTCGACTCGGAACCCCTCGAGCCGCCGGCAACCGGATGTGCAGGCACAAACTGTGTTCGGTCGCGTCGCGTTCGAAGTGCAGCTTTCGACGACCTTTCTCGATGTGGTGGCCGAGCGCCGCTCTTTTTATCGTCAGGAAGGAGCACTGTTGATATGGGTGATGGCGGGCTTCAATCCCGATGATCGAAGACTTACAACTGATGACCTGTTATTCTCGAATAATTCAAACATTTTAGTGGTTGACGAAGAGACGGCACAGCTCTCCGAACAAGAAAGCTGTTGCTACGTCCGCTGTCACTATCGCGTGCCAGACATAATCGACGGAAGCCTGAGGGACTGCTGGAAGAATGAGATTGTTGCGTTTCGAGATCTAACGGTAGACCCCGACAGCCAAACCGCCTGGGCGTATGACTATGCCGGTCAAGCCGACCTTTTGTTACAGCGACAGGAAGCGACCCGGCTGGAGGACGAGGAAGATCTCCGTCAGCGAATCTGCTCATTCTGGATAACGCGAAACCAACAGACACCTGAGACGGTGTCGCGCGCTAAGATATGGCAAGATTTTGTTTTCGAGCTCTCGGCGAAAGGTGTGCGCGCGCCGATCAACGATCGCTATGACCGCGCGGTAACTGGTCTTATGAATGGTGTCTTGAGCGCGCGCGAGAAGACGCCAGTAGGATGGGATTTTAAGAGTTTGATCCAAGTCGTTCATCGGATCTGCGATGGGTATCCGGAACACGCGCTAGCTTTAGGCTTCGCCCTTCGAGAATACGAATGTGATGACCTGATCAAAGCCCAAGACAAAAAGGGAAAATGGGCGAAACGATCGCAGGCCATCCGACAGGCCATTCTGAATGGCGATGAGCGCTTTGTCCCAGATCCCGAGACGTTGCCATTCCTGAAATTCATGTTTCCGTCAATCGGCGCGCGAGTCGAGAAGTTTCTTGCCTCGGGCTTGGCGAAGTCGCAGTTCTAAATCTCGGCAGCTGGGAACCCAAAGTATCACTTGTCTTATACTATCCGCATCGCGACACCATTGGACGAGAACATGCAGCGGGGGAGTGGGGCCTACGCACAAGGCACTGCCGGTCACTTACCGCGTGGCTATTTACCGTCCCACTGAAGGTGAGTCAGCGATTTCGGCAAACTCACTTCTCATAACTCAGCGAAAAGCTCTCAAGGAGAACCTTGCGAGTTGCGCCAACTTCCGTTCAAGCCACGTCCACAAACCGCTCCAAGCAATTAGCCAAAGTGCAGCGAGTATTAAGGACCAGATGGCGAGGGAGCCGCCAAAGCTCCAATGTTTTTCCCCCCAATTTCCAAGTGCGCCACCGATCGCTCCCAGCAAAACCACGCCGATCATGTAGAAAAGAAGTCCAGGCGTGCTGGCCTGGAAGCTGGCAAATGCCGTGAAATCTTCGATCGGATCATCTGGGTTTCCTTCTTTCCAGTGGTAAATCATCAAGCGAGAAAGGAGGCGCTCTTCTTCGGCCGCCTGTTTAGTCGAGATAGCCCTACCGCGAAGGTATGACGCCCAGAGCTTGGCTTCGAGCCGCCGCACCTTGCGCAACGGCGCATGCTGGGTGACTAGGGCGTGTCCGAGTTCGCGGATCAAAAAGTAGTGCACGCGGGTGATTTTGAAGGGGTTGGCCTGCGCCTTCTTCCTGATCGATGGTGGGAAACTTCGCTGTTCGTTGAGCCGGAGCTCAGTCAATTCCAGTCGCTGTGTCGAACTGACAAAGATACTGCCTTGGCCGTCGATTTCCTGTGTAAAAAGGCTCTTGGAAGCACCGACCAGATTCAGTCGCAGACGAATATATTGGTCCCCTTCACCAGCAGATCGCAAACGCTGGCAAATTTTCTCCGTAAAGACCAGAGTGCAGCCTGGCCCCTTGATGCCGTCTTCCACCGGAGCTACTTTGACATCCGCCCCGACAGCCACCTTGTGAACCGTAACGAAAGGCTCTCCATTCGATATGGTCGTGTATTTGAGGTCTGTCTCCTCTCCAATCTCCACGACAGTGTTGAAGACGGCGTCGAGCGTTTGAGCGAAGGTCATCACCTCGCTCAGGTCTATGACTTGATCGATTTCGACGGGTACGGGCAGATAAAAATAGATGCGCTTTAGCAGATGAACGTCAGACAGGCGCAATCCCATGTCTAGGAAGTTCGTCTTGGAAGGGGTGTCTCGCCACAGGTTGAAGTGAATTTCAAGGCGAGGCTGCTCCGGCGTGCCATCCTGCGGTGGCTGAATGCCATTTACCTGCTCAGGCTCATACCAAATCGCCAGGGTGCCGTTCATTTTGTTTGAAGACTCTCTCAGACCGCCAGGCTGAGCTGACCAGTCGAAGGTCGGCCGAGCTCGTCGTTCACGTACATGTAGGACTGGGGTGGGGTGAAGTTCTCGATCAGGTCGGAAGGATCGAGCGGGCGGTCGTAACGGCGGACATCTCCGACCGCAAGGGCGAAACTGCGGGTCCGCCCTGAGAAGTATTCGTCGAAGAAGTGCTTTGATATCCCGGAGAAGTCAGAGGTCAGCGCCCAAAGCTCGTCCGGCGTTTCGCAGAGGATTTCCTCGACGTCGAACTCGCCGATGATTTGGCCGACGGGCTGCGTGACGTAAACAACGACCGTCCTCACGTCTTTCGAACGGTAGATGCTTTTTCGGAATTCGAAGCGCTTGGTGCCTTCGAAGATCTTCTCCGCAAATTCCGGCTTAATTGACAACAAGACTTTCATCGACCTCACCCAGTTGAAGAATGGTAGCAAATTGATCATCGGTCAGAGGCCTAAGGTCCCACCGAGGAAACTCGCTGACGCCTACAACATTCATCAATGCACCGCGAGTGGGGCGCTTCGCGAAAGCCGCGTTGTATGTCATTTTGGCGACATAAAGGGGTTTGCCGTCCTCATAGCGCTCCAGGAGTTCTTGCTCGCTGAAAACGCTGTGATCCTTCGCAAAGGCTACGAACTCGTTGCCATCCTTAAAGTCTTTGCGAGAGTAGGTCTCTTCAACGACGCAGACGGACGTTGCGACAGACCTGTAGAAGGCTTTCCCCGAAATATCGGTCGTTCTATAGAAAACGACGAGATCGCCTTTCTTCATCCGCGTGAGGATCAAGCCCGCGATGTACACCTTGTGGATGGTGTTCGTGTGAGGGATGTCTTCCTCGGAGTTAGGATCTTCTGTCTTCAGGATGGAGTCAGGCAGAAGGGCAGTGTGGTATGCCGGTTTGATCGCCAATAGCCATTTTGCTTTCCCTTCGGTCTGCATGAAGGGATAGTCCTTGACGATGTTTCCGACCGTGGTTTCGAAAGACCGTAGTAGAACGAGCTCCTCCCCGTTCGGGGTCGTCTTTATCCCTTTTTTCTCAAAGCCGTAGCGCTCGAACAGCTTGATCAGCGAGGTGTGCGTGTCGAATACGGTAACGTAGACTTCAGCAACGTCTTCGAGGATGGCGTGGTCGAAAATGCGTTTGATGATCCGCTCGCCGAGCTTAGTACCCTTGGCATTCACCTTGAGCGTGCCAACCTTGAGTCTTTTCTTGGCTGGCAGGGGAGGCTGCACATCAGTGATCTTACCGGTCTCAACCTTGATGTATAGAAAGCCCCGAATTCCGCTACCATTTTCCTCGTCGATAACGTAGACGGGCTCCTGTGCCTTCTTCTTAAACCAATTAGAAAACTCACTGTACTGAGCTTTCAGGCTGTCAAAGAATTTGTCGTTAAGATCGACTTCTTTGAATTTGGTTGGGCGTAACGTTTGGCCCATGCGTCTCTCCCCGATTCGCTTCCGCCAAACATATCAAGTCGTTGCAAAACAACATATACTCATGCAATTTGAAGTGGTGACTTTCCCCAACGCTTTTTTGTCGTCAAGGAACGCTCCAGATTTTGGCGATGCTGAAGCAAACTCTCCGACTGCGGGAGGAACCTACTAACAGATCAGAACGTGTCGCAATTCTTGCGAAGGCCAATATTCGTCAGGTGATTAAGGGTGCTCAGGTCCCCTTCGTATCGCCAAGACTTGAACTGGTCCGCGGGATGAACCGCCAAAGTAGGCGCTAAAACCGGAGCTTTTTCGATGATGAAGGTCTCGACGATGAGACCTTCGAGTTGTCAAGCCGCATCTCAGTTCGGCGTTGCGGCTTCAATTAAAGACGTCGGCCAGTGTCAGCGCTTCAACTTCCTCTCTGGTGGGCAGATTGGTTAGCAAGTCCTTCGGGATGACGATCGACCATTCGAACCGGCCAGCGTAGCTTTCTGCAAGCGCCTGAAGCTGCTCGCCGTTCCATTTGAACGACATGATTGACATGGGAGAAAAGCCTGATGCTCTCCATTGCTCCAAATGTCGAAGATTGGCGATCCTTAGAAATCCAGCTGCTTCCTCCACGGAGTCGCGCAGTTTGGCCAATTCAGAAAGCCGGCTAGTGACCGTTTTCCCACGACGCATGATCTCTTTCGAGGCGTCGTTCTCGCCGTCGTCAGTCTTCCATGCTGGCAGCGGCGAACGAACGTCGCGGCAGGCCGTTGAAATTTTCAAAGCCACGATTTCGGGGTCGAAGTCCTCGGATAAGAACCCCAGTCCCTCAACCGGGATCGTCTTAGCACCAGGAGTGTTCGAAGTCAGTATTCGTCCACCTTTCGCAACCAGGTCACGATAGAGGAACGTAGCAAACCCGGGGGATTGCGCGTCGATAAACGACCGAAGTTCGGTAAGCTTCTTTGCCCGGCCGTGTAGTCGCAATACGACATCATTAATCTTGGGCAACGCTTTTTGAAGCTTGGGCCACAGGTCGATGTACTCAACGCACTTGGCCTCGATCCGAAATAGGCGCTCGGCGTCGGTATAGTTGTCACCGAGGTAGTGCTTAGCGCACCGATGTCCAATAAAGCGAACCGATCTATCATCGGGGAAGTATGCCATGCGCCCGGTACCAAACTTGGGGGATGAAGGGGAACACAATGGGCAGGGAACCTTTTCGCCTCCAGCCCGCAGCGGGGTCGGAACCCTGATCTCTTCTGAAAGGAGGATGACTGCCGCCGACCGCTTCGGTTTAGTGGTCGAAACGTCTGCAAAGGTCTCTGGCGAACCCGTCTCCGCGGTGTGCTGTCGCCAACGATCTATAAATTCCTGCGTCGGTCGGGTTTCAAAGACTGGGAAGCTATGCAAATCCGAATCACTCATAAGTATGCTCCGTTTGCGATTGCAACCAGTATAGTCGATTCGCGATCGAATTGGACGTTCACTTATCGTTCTCGCGTGATCCCCACAGAGCTTCGCCCTGGTGCTCGACCCGACGACCGTAAAGCTCTATCGACTGGTCGGATTGCGATGCTGAGGGCAGCTTTTTTGTTCGATGCCGTTCAATCGCGTAGGGATTGCACTTGCTCTACTAGGAGCGATAAACCCGTGACTCAATGCAGCAAAGGGAACTGCTTTGATTCTTGAGAAACTTGGACTTTCGCACGGCGATGAGCGGGTCGCCATTCTGGTGGGGCCTAACGGCTCCGGAAAGAGCAATTTTCTCAAATCGATCGCAACTGAAGCAAGGCAGTATCGGGACGTTGTTGTAGTCTCGAACACCACTCATGACCGGTTCGCAGGAATGCGTGGAATTGATCGGTTGTCGGCCGGAAGAGGCGGGCAGTCGCCAAAATCGATCATCAAGGCTTCGGTTGCTAGGACGATAGATGATGGCAGCTCGCTCTTCTACCAGGTTGGCTTGATCCTCGAATATTGTGGCTACGCACCACGTATCGGCTTCCGGGTCTTCCCTCGGTGGTTAAGACCCCTCGGCCAGGAAAAGGACCTGCCAGCAGACTCCGCTGAACTTCAAATTGCTCTGGCATTTCTCGAACGATATCCTAGTCGGGAGATAATCTGGATCGACCAATACGGGTCGCACCTGGATTTTTCTCGTGGCCGCGAATTTGCAGCCGTGCTGCGCAATGAAGAAATACTCGTTCGCACCCGCATGCTTTCCAAGCCGACCGAGGTGTTCTTAGAGAAGGGCGGGGAAATCATCGAGCTGAAAAGCGCAAGCTCGGGCGAGCTCGCTCTCATCTCGTCATTGGTGTTCCTGATCACCAACAATCGCCCGAAGCCGCTAGTTCTCATCGATGAGCCGGAAAACAGCCTGCATCCCGTCTGGCAGCGGGACTATATTTCGCGGGTTCTGACAGCGTTGGAATATCGCAACGCCTCCATCGTCATCGCGACGCATGCGCCACTGATCGTCACCGGTGCTTTGGCGGCTTTCAAAAATGTCGTTTCGGTGTACCAGATGAGGAGTGCTCTTCCTGAGCCGCTCAGCCTTATGGTTGCTTCAGCTGGAGGTTCCAGTATTGAGGAGATTCTCTGGCGCGCATTTGAGGTCATAACGCCGGCCAACCACTTCGTAAGTGCAGAATTAATGGATCTTGTTTCGAAGGTTGAGGGTGGCGACGTGAGCAAGCAAGCAGCGATGAACATAGTGAAAACCATGCGCGCTGAAAGCTTCGACGACCAGCAACAGCGATTTTTGAATGCCGTCGGCGAGTTGATCGAGAAGATCACCGGCCGAGTTGATGAGGCGGAGAATGGCTGACCCATATCTGCCCGAGCTCGCCGCCTTCGCTCTGAGTGATGACGAAACGAGCGTCGTGTCGGAAGCACTTAAAACAAGCAAACCATGGAACTGGAAACCCCCATGTCCGGTCAAGAGGGCGTCGCTGAAGAGTGCGAAGGACAAGATCCTTGCGTTCCACCTTCAACGGCATAATCACACGTGTTGCTACTGTAAGACGGGTCTGAAGGGCGCCGGGCCCTTCATGACCGACCGAGAACATGTCCTGCCAAAGAGTAAGGTGCAATTTAAAGCGTTTAGTTATGCGATCTGGAACCTCGGTGTGGCGTGCAAACGATGCAACATGCAGTTCAAAGGAACCGCTGAGGGATTTGTCGTGAATAAGGCTAACCAGGCCGCATTTCAGACCAGCGAAAACTACCGATTTATCCATCCAAACTTCGACCGATGGGCAGATCATCTGAAGCGCTTCGACGCCGGGATGGATGAAAAGAAGCTCGTCGTATTCTTCAATCCGACGAACAGCCAAAAAGGCGAATACACTAAAGAGTTTTTCAAACTGGAGCAGCTATCACTCAACAGCTTCGACCAGGGGCAGGGTCTGAAAACGACTGACCACCTCAGTCAGGCAGCGGCCCTGGTCTTGGCATTGGCCAAGATCTTCAGTCAACCCGTTCCGTGAAATAGGTTCGGGCGGATCATGGACACAAGGATCGACTGGCACCCGCTGTCACGTTTCCGAGCCCTCACGTGTCGAACCCGCCATAAAACCCATCAGCAGGTGGCGAATGCCGCACATCATTCCTTTTGCCGGACGACTTTACTCTGGATCGGTCAAACAAAATCTGCTCTGGCGAGATAGTGATGTCTTCCTTATGGACAATCACCGGGCAGCTCTTTGGTGCTGGCAGCAAAAGGTCGATCTCTATGCGCAACCGCACTCGTTGATGCATATCGACCGGCACTATGACGCGCTTCGCGTTGGCGTCCACACGAAGAAGATGCCGGACTTACGTATCCTTTCGGCGGTTGACTATCTCGCTGATGTGTTGGCGGCGCCGTCCGGACAGCTACCCAGATTTCGGTGGGATAATTACCTGTCCATCTATCTGAGGCAATTCCAAAAGCAGCTACGAACACTGCGGCTCATAACTCATAAGGACGGCGATCGTCCGCGGTTCAAACCTCAGTTCGAATCCGCACCCGATGAACTGCCAGAGAACATCGATTTTTGGTTGGAAGGCGGGCCATGGATCGTGAACGTTGATCTTGACTACTTCTTCTGCGCCGATACTTCTGGCAGCTGGATTCAAATGGTGTCCGACACCTATATCGACCAGACATTCCGGGGAGTCAGAAAGGCGATGGATAATGGCAGCGTTGCTGTCGTTACAGTCTGCCTGACCCCCGATGGATACACGCCAGGCGGCCGGAATGCATCCGGCTGAGCAAACGGATTTTCAAGATCCTCCGAGCCCGCCACCCACGGATATAATACAATCGCCGTGGCCGCTCAGTGGTTGACCGCGAGCGCTCCGGCAAGCGAAGTGCGATCACTTCAAAAAACACTTCCAGATTGGTGGGCACGCTCCTCGGCGATTCCGGACCTTCGTTCATGTCGTGGCGCCAAGACTATGCGCGAGGATTAGTCGATGCGGCTGATACGAGCCTTAAGTGCAGCGTACTCGGGATGTTCCCATTTTGTGCTAAAAAGATGGTGTAACGGGCTGACCCGGCCCGCCAGGTTTGAAGGGCCGGTGGTCGTCCCTCACAATGATGGTGTCGCGGAGTCAGGAGTGGCCTGCTCCAGAGCATCACGGGAGAAACGACCATGAAGCAGTATGCGGGCATCGACGTATCCCTGGAATACTCGAGTGTGTGCGTGGTGGATGCGGATGGCCGCATCGTCCGGGAAGCCAAGATCCTCAGCGAGCCTGATGCGCTGATCGCCTGGTTCGGCGACCACGGCGCGATGGAGCGCATTGGTCTGGAGGCCGGCCCGTTGTCACAGTGGCTGCATGCCGGGATGGTGAAAGCCGGTCTTTGCGTCGAGCTGATCGAGACGCGCCACGTGCGGGCAGCCTTCAAGACGATGCCGGTCAAGACCGACAAGAAGGACGCCCGCGGCATTGCGCAGTTGATGCGGCTGGGCTGGTTCCGACCGGTCCACTGCAAATCGCTGGCCGCCCAGGAGGTGCGTGCGCTGCTGACCGCCCGCAAGCTTATTCAGGGCAAGCTTCATGACGTCGAGATGAGCATCCGGGGCATCTTGCGCGGCTTCGGCCTCAAAGTGGGGCCGACGACGCGGTGCACTTACGCGGGGCGCATTCGTGAACTGATTGCCGGCCATTCGACCCTGGATACGATCGCCACGGCACTGTTGAAGGTGCGCGACGCGCTGGTGCAGGAATTTGCAGGGTTTGAGCGCAGGCTGCGCGCCATCGCCCGCCAGGATGACAAGGCGCTTCGGTTGATGACGACACCCGGCGTTGGCGTCTTGGTGGCGCTGACGTTTGTGGCGGCCATCGATGCGCCGGAGCGCTTCCGCTCCTCGCGCGCCGTGGGGCCGCACTTCGGATTGACGCCAAGGAAATATCAATCGGGCGAGACCGATCAGAGTGGTCGCATCTCGAAGATCGGCGATGGCAGTGTGCGCACCGCGCTCTACGAGGCGGCGCACGTCATCCTCACGCGTCCGGTCAAAGGCTCCGATCTGAAGGGCTGGGCGTTGGCGGTCGCCAGACGAGCCGGTCCCAAAAAGGCACGCGTGGCGCTGGCGCGCAAGTTGGCGGTGGTGTTGCATTGTATGCTCAGGGACGGAACCAGCTTCATAGCTCGTAAGGTAGACCCAGCCCTGGCGGCTTGATCGAAGGAGACGGCAAGACAGACTATTCGGACGGGCACAGCCATCCGCCCTCCGGAGCAAGGTCCCTTCGCCGGGACGATGGATGGGTTAGGCCGCTATGCGATCAGCAGCACGCGATGACTCGCCTTTAAGCACGCGAGCGATGACTGCGCCTCTAAGATTGGCCAGCCGGTCCTTGGCAGACACCATAGAGCAGCGGCAAAGCGCCGACTGCGGACAGAAGCAAGCACCCGGCGAGGGATTGAGCGCACAAGGGATTGACGCAGCGCCCGTTACAGAAGATCGCATAATGTATCGTCGGGAATTCTTGTGGCAGACTGCGCCGACTCTGCGGGCGTCTGCCAATCAGAGAGTCGGCCGTTGCGAATGGCTTGAAGCTCAGCGAGGAAAGCAGTTGCAACCTCGGTCGCTGCAGATGCGTCCCCGGGAGCGACGTCCAGACCATGCGCAGCTGAGCGCCGTGACGATTTCGGATCGTCACGGCGCTTTCGCCTAAAAAGGCGGGTTCATAGGCTCGAGGTACACTACTGGCCGCCAGCCATCGAGTTGAAAGACTCCGTCAACTTCTGCTGGATTTGGTCGATCGAGAAACTCGCTGGGCGCTGGGCCGGAGGGTAGTCTTTAAAGGTCGCGAAAAATTTGCCCACTTCTGCCTGTGCAGGCACGGCGAGATAGGCGTGTTGGAAGACCCAATCCCAGTAGGTGTTGGACGTTATGTCGGCCTTTTCATATGGATCGGCACGCAGGTCGAACATTTTTGGTAGCCGGAGTTTGGTGAATGGTTCCGCCCATATCTGCATGGTGCCGGTCGCACGCTGCTCCTCGAAGACCAGCTTCCAGTTCTCATAGCGCATCGCCACCAGATCGCCATCGTCATTGAAGTAGAAAAACTCACGACGCGCGCTGGTCGGCGATTTGCCTGTCAGGTAGTCGAGTTGATTGAAGCCGTCGAGATGGTTTTTGTATTGTTTCCCGGCGATCGTTGTTCCTTGCAACAGGCGCTCGGTGATGTCGGTATCTCCTGCCGCTGCGAGGAGGGTCGGAAACCAGTCGAGACCGGAAATCATGCCGTTAAGCTGGGTTGCTGGTTTGATATGTCCCGGCCAGCGGATCATCGCGGGTACTCGGAAGGCACCTTCCCAGTTGGTAGTCTTCTCGCTGCGGTACGGTGTGTTCGCCGCATCGGGCCATGTATTCTCGTGGGGTCCGTTGTCGGTCGTATAGATGACAATCGTGTTTTCGGTGATCCCCAAATCGTCAAGAACCTTCAGGACCTTGCCGACGACTGCGTCATGTTCCACCATTCCGTCCGCATACTCGGTTGGTGCGGTTAAGCCCGGGGGGCTGCGATGGTCTGCACGCACGTGAGTACGGGCGTGCATGCGAGTGGTGTTGAACCAGGTGAAGAAGGGCTTGCCAGCACTGTGCTGGCGCTTGATGAAATCAACAGCAGCATCTGACGTTTCGTCGTCAATGGTTTCCATACGCTTTCGAGTGAGGGCACCCGTGTCCTCGATCTTGCCATCGGCTGAGGCCTTGATGACACCGCGCGGACCGAATTGCTTTCGGAAATTGGGGTCTTGCGGGTAGTTGCGATCCTCTGGCTCCTCTTCCGCGTTGAGGTGGTAGAGATTGCCAAAAAACTCGTCAAAGCCATGGTTGGTCGGCAGGAACTCGTCACGATCACCAAGATGGTTCTTGCCGAATTGGCCAGTGGCATAGCCCTGTTCCTTGAGCGCCGATGCGATCGTCACATCCGTCGCCTGGAGCCCGATAGGCGCACCCGGAAGCCCGACTTTTGACAGGCCTGTGCGAAGTGTCGCTTGACCCGTGATGAAGGTCGATCGCCCTGCCGTGCAGCTTTGCTCGGCGTAGTAGTCGGTGAAGATTGCACCTTCTTGGGCAATGCGATCAATGTTTGGCGTCCGGTATCCGACCACGCCCATGGTGTAGGCTGATATGTTGGCTTGACCGATATCATCGCCGAAGATAACGAGAATGTTGGGCTTGCCACCTGGAGAGTTGCTATTCTGCTTGGATGCATCCTGAGCCACTGCGGTGGATTGTGTGGCGATGACGAGTGATGCGGCAGCAGCCAGCGACGTGCCGCCGAGAATAACCGCACGTCTGCTGAGGCGCGTCGGGGCATCATTCCGATCGTCTTTCATCACGAACTCCTTTGTTAAATAGCAAGGGGGAAGCTGCGCCGGGACGGAGTATTATGTAAGTACGTAACGGTAACATTCGACCTAAACGCGGCGTGCCCGTCTCATTTTGGCCAGGCCATGTATTATCGCAATTCATTTCCGAAACACGAACGTAACCCCACGCGAAAGCCTGTGCTTCAGGTACGTTCCTCCATAACGAAGGATCGCGGCGGCCGTCCTAGGTGCAAACGTCCATCTTGGCCTTGCCCTTACCGGTCCTCCACGACCTCGAAATCAGGCATTTTGAACGTCTTGTCGTTCAATGCATCCGTCCCGCCGTAAAATCGCATTGCCGGAAGCGGCCGTTTACCTGCCGTCGGTATCCAGTTCGATTCCAATCCCGCCGGCGCTTCTGGGCCGACATAGAGCGTCACGCCACCATCGGTGTTCTTCTTCATATTGTCGAGGTCATAGGACGATAGCGTCGTGCGGTTGCTGTCGCTATAGATGAACGACATGGTGGCACGGTTATAGACTGTCAGAGCCCAGAATTGCTTGACGGGCATTTCCGCCGGGACGTCGAGCTTGTATAGCTTTCCAGCTTCGAGCGGCTTGCCGTCCTTGTCATACATCGCCATCAGATACTGAGTTGCCGGGCTGTCCGACAGTTCCCTGGGCATGTAGGTGCACCAGAAATATTCTGCCGCCCGCGCAATCAGGTCGATGTGGTCGTCATAAACGAATGTAAAGCGTCGGTTCGCATCGGTCATCAGCAGTGAGGCATAGTGGCGGTCGGGCCAATAAAGGCGATCCTTTGGTATATTGTCGAACCATTCCTGCAGATAAAACCAGACATCGATCGCCGCCTGCCGCATGGCCTTCTTTGTCTTCTCGTCCGGTGCGAAGGGCTTGCCAGGCTCAATGCCGAGCGACTGCAGCATGCCCATCATCACCTTGTCCTGCTCCTTGACAGGTTCGACGCTTATGATGTCAGCCATGTCTTCGAAGTGGCGCTCGTCATAAAAGGGCAGCGTCGGATAGCGATCGTTTATCGGATCCACGAAGCGCTGCTGGGGAGGATTGCCCGCTTCTGAAAGATAGTACATTCGCAGTTTTTGGGCATAGGCGTAAGCATCTGCAACGCTCTTGCCGGGCGCGCGAACCGAGCGGAAAGCAAAAGCGATACGATAGTTCGGAGACGGTACTTGGATATAGCCCTCGGGTATCTCGCCTTCATAACCGGGTGGCGTGAACAGCAGTCTTCCGCCTCCCCCCTTGTCGAGGCCGGAAGGCCCGACGTCGGCGATCGTGAACTGCCACGCGTCAACGACCTGGCCATACACGCTGCCCTCGTCACTGGCGGCCGGAATCTCGAGAACGACCGGGCCTTTGCGAAGGTCGGTGAAGGCCGTGATGTACGGCGTCGTGCTGTTCGCAGTGATCGCTTCCAGCCTCGGCGTCGCCGTGCCGGAATACGCTATGATATCGTTGTCCTTCAGACCGAGTTCTTCAAATGCAGCGCGCCGGAAGCTGTAGATCGCGATTGCGGGCATGTTCCAGAGGACGGCTTCAAACGCCCTCTGGTATTTGATCTGGTAGTCGAAGTCCTTGACCGAGGCAGTCGCGCCTGCGGGCGGCTGGCCTCCCAATGTTTCCGTGCCCTCCTGGGCGAGAGCCGTTGGCGGAATTGCCAATGCTGCGAGCAAGACCGTTGCTGAAGTCACTCTCAGAAACTGCCACATCGCTTGCCTCGTTCTTCGGAGTTAACTGCTCGCTCTGACGGCTATTGTGCGACCGTCACTTGAGGTAATTGCCACGTTCCGCTCAAAACGGCGTCGCTTGGTTGATACATCCGCAGGATCACATAGAAATCGCCTTTCGGCGCAGGCAGCCAGTTGACGCTGTCATCAGACGGCTGCTCGTTCTGCACGGCGATCGTTATCGATCCGTCTGATCCCTTCTTCAACCCTTGCGTATCTGTCCCAACCTTGTATCGCTGGATCGGATTCTCGACGAGCATCTTGTCGGAAGCGTTGTACATCGTCAGCGACCAAAAGGCATCGACAGGCGGTTCGGAGTTCATCTTGATGATATATTTGTTACCGCCATTAAGAACCTTACCATCGGCATCGGTATACCGGATGGGATACATCGCTTCCTTCTCGCCGTTGCCGCCGAGATACGGCCCTGCGACCATGGCCCGCATCGGGTAATTGAACCCGAAGCTGTCGAGTCCCTCGACCCAGTTCCAGCCGTTGCGAACTTCCGACGTGCTGGCAAAGGATGATACGACCACGGCGGGGCCATCGGCCAGCGCCCGAATGACGCCCTTGCGCATCTCAGGGGAAAGCTTCGTCTCGTCGAAGCCGTCCTTGGTCAGTCCCATGCGGGCAAATTGCGCGAAAAGCGCTTCGTCTGCTGGCTTGATCGTGTTCGACTTCAGAACGAAGGCTAAGTGCTTGTAGAACCCGAGCTCGTCACCGGCGATGTTTGGTAGCGGCGCAAGTTCCGCGACCCTTGCCGCGCCAGTCGCCGGGGTCAAACTGAATTTTTTTTGCAGCGCGTGGAGCGGCGCAACATCTTCGCCTTGCGCAACACGCAGGCGCCCCCACAGCCAAATCTTATCAGTCGTGACATCGAGCCTGGTAGCATCGGCTGGAACGTCTCCATTCCATCCCGGAGGCACGATCACATACCGTCCGGCCTTCGTGCCGGTCGTCCGGCGGCCGATGTAATGTTCGAGTTCCTGCCACATGTTGAAGACGTCGATCACATAATAGCGATCACCAGTGTCCGGGACCGAGAGAATGTATGGTTGATCGAGATTGACGACCGCGCTCAGATAGAATGTGTCGTTGTTTGCGGTTGGCATGTCCTTTGCCGATGGTGTCGCAAGTTCCTGCGCCCATCCGATCTGGTTCAGGGGGGCCCGATAACTGGTTGCGGCAACACCGCCGGAGACGTCGGTGTACGACCTAGCGACCCGTTCCATTCGAACAAGCGGATAACCCCAAGTGTAGGCGGAAAGGCCGAGCTGATACCCGTCCGCCTCCAAGCCCCTCGCCGTCACTTCCGGCGAGGCCGGTGTCGTCAAGAGCTTGTCTTCAAACTCCTCGGCGGCGAAAGTTTGGACGCTGCAGAGCGTAATAGCGGCGAAAGCGATAGATAGAATTGTGCTTCGTCGTTTCAAACTCATCACCAACTCCATAAGGCGGATAGCGGCCAAGCCATGGGGCTAGAATTCTCGTTTTCCGGGATCCGCAACGAGTTTTGAACATAACGCGCTTGCACCAATCGGGAAGTACGTTACGGTAAATGGGCATAATTTAGTTTTTTGGTAGGACGAAGAACGGCAGCTAACGCGACATCCGTCAGCACCACCGCCTTTCCCTGCGCGATTTAAGTTGGACTCATCGCACGCAAAGGCAGCCGTAGTTCAAACAGCGAGCGTTGGCGAGCTCTGGAGCAAAGCTTCATTGCCTTCCAGCTCGGGAGCTTACGCGTGCGCAGTGATGGATCTCGGTGGGCGCGCAGTTGCCAGGATGTTCACGTTCTGGGCCCAAATGATCGCATAATGTATCGTCAGGAACGTCCTGATCCTGACTGGATTCTGTCATGCAATCGCATCACATTGAATCGAGTGAAGGAGATTGGCGATGGTTTCAAATGCACTTGTTCAGACGCGAATTGATCCCGACATTCGCGACCGCGCTACTGCAGTCCTGCAGAGCATGGGTCTCACGGTCTCGGATGCCGTGCGAATCCTCTTAACTCGGACGGCGAACGAAGGCTCGCTTCCACTGGAATTGGTCGGCAGCACGGAGGCTCACGATGCCTGGTTTCGTGCCAAGGTGTTGCAGGCTCTTGAGGACACGCGACCCGACTTCGAGGATGCCGAAGCTGAAGCTCGCTTCCGCGAGCGCCGGATGGCGGCTGCGCGTAAAGTAGGAGCGGGCGAGCGATGAGGCTTGTCTGGGCGCAGTATGCGCTTGACGATCGCGATCCCACTTCAGCTGCATCGAAAGTGACAACCCGAATGCGGCGGTTCACGTCGACGAGGAGATTGCGCGCGCCGTTCGGCGCCTCCTGGATTTCCCCGAAAGCGGCAGGCCCGGGCGAATTGAGGGAACGCGCGAGCTGGTGATTCCGCGCACACCATAAATCGCTGCGTACATGCTGATGGCGGATCGCATCCGCATTCTTCGTATCTTGCATGGAGCCCAGATTTGGCCCTTCGCGTTTGGCGACGAGTAACAGTACCGTCCTGCGCATGGCCTTCCTCTGCGGTTCGATTCTATTCAAGGTGATCGAAACCGCGTTCTTCCCCCCTACAAAAACCAGGACGAGCCACCCGTTGCCGGCTACGGCAGTGGTAGTCAAGGCGCAACGGATTGAGGCAATGTACGGCGCGAATTGATAATAATTTCTTGGATGATTGTGCGATCCGCCTAAGTTGCACTATATGGAATTGACGGGCAAGTGCACAGCGCGGATTGCTTTACCCAGGGAAGCTGATGAGGAAACAAGAGGATATTGAGGTCGCCGAACTCGGTGCTGAAGACGTTTATGCCGCAATGGTCGAGGCGCTTCTTGCTCGGGATCTGAAACCTGGCATGAAGCTTTCCGAAGAGACGATCGCCAGCTCATTCCATGTGAACCGGATGGTCGTGCGTGGGGTCTTGAACCGGCTCCACGCCGAAGCGTTGGTTGAGATCCACAAAAACCGTGGGGCCTACGTCTCCTCGCCGACCGTCGAAGAGGCGCGCGAGATATTCGATCTGCGGATTGTGCTCGAACGAGAAGTTGCCTCGCGCCTCGCAACGCAGATCACCCCACCACAACTCAACGAACTGCAGAAGCAGGTGGCCGATCATCGCGAAAGCTATCGCGCGGGCAGGGAGGCCGAAGCACGACGCTTCGCTGAGCGCTTCCATCAGAGAGCTGCCGAAATGGTGGGTAATCGAGTGTTGCAATCGACGCTCGACAAGCTAATCACCCGCAGCGCCCTGGTAATGGCGTTATATGGCCGAAGCTCTTCATCGGAATGCGGCATTGACGAGCATGATGCCATTTTGGAGACGCTTCGCCAGCGCGACGCCGCAGCGGCAGCTTTCGCTATGGTTCACCACCTTGAGCATATATTGGAGCGAGTCAGCTTCGATGGGGAGTTGGCGGAAGAACCTGGTCTCGGTGAAATATTGTCCCGTTATGCCGCGCGGCCCAGGAGAAATGATTAGGGGCCGCTTTGTGGCGGCCCCTCGTCGGTCGTCAAGCTACGAGCTTTTCGAATTTCTCCATGATTTCGGGCCGGCGCTTTGCCAGCCGCGCCTTTATCGCCTCAACGTCGACGGTCAGGATCTCGCGATCCTTCATAACGACCTTGCCATCGACGACGACTGTGCGTACGTCACGCCCAACCGTCGTGGTCGAGGCGGTGAACAAAGGATCGTAGATCGGCTGCTGGTCAATATCGCCAGCATCCACCAGTATCACGTCAGCCTTAAAGCCTGTCTCCAGCTTTCCGAGTTCCCTCCCCATTCCGAGCGCGCGGGCGCCGCCATGTGTGGCGATCTTCAGTAACTCGTCGCTTGAGATCGCAGTGCGCATATGCCAAGGCGTGCCCGCGACCAGTTGCTGGCCGATGCGTGCGGCGTGCGCGACCTGGAAAACGTCCAGCGTACCGGACGAGGCCGCGCCATCGGTGCCAAGCCCGATGTCGATGCCCTTGCGCCACATTTCGGCGACGCGTGGCTGTCCAACGGAATAGTTGTGCAGGCCGCAGTGGCACGCCGAGACTTTGTGCCTTGCATAAAGATCGACTTCCTCGGGCGACAGAAAGATCGAATGTGCACCGTGGAAGTGGTGCGACAGCACGCCGAGTTCTTCAAGGTATTCGGCCGGCCGCCGGCCGTAACGTTCAAGCGCGAAGTCGATCTCATAAATGCCTTCGCACAGATGAGTATGGACTTTGACGTCGAGCTGCCTGGCGGCCTCGCCGATACCCTTCACAAGTTCAGGCGTGCACACAACGATCTGGCGCAGGGCAAGGAATGCCTTTACGCGCTCGTGGCTGGACCATCGCTTCACCAGATCGACGTTCTGGTCGTAGGCCTGCTGGGTCTTCATCATCAGTGCATCCGGTACCCCCATGCCTGTGTCTACAGTCGAGAGGGCGATGAAGCCGCGGATACCGACCTCGTCGGCGGCACGGCCCATCTCATCTGGATGTGGGCCGCCGGCTTCGGCGAAGCAGGTTGTCCCGACGCGCAACATGTTCGTATAGGCGGCCAGCGCGGAAAGATGAACGTCCTCCGGTTCGAGCATCGCTTCGAACGGAAGATAGTAGTGTTTCCAGACTGGCATTTTTGGGGCGCGCGTGCGTGTGATTTCGGAGAGTTTGCCGCGCAATAGATGCTGGGCTGTGTGGAAATGAGCGTCCACCAAGCCCGGCATTGCTATATGTCCCCGGCCATCGATGGTCTGTTCCGCTTTGTACAGGCCAGAGACTTCGGAATCTTTGCCGATCCAAGCGATGCGGCCGCTGTCGATGGCAAGTGCGGCGTCGCGAACGACCGTGTCGGCATCGTCCATGGTGATCAGGTCACATCCCCTGATGACCAGGTCCACCGGCGTGGGGCCTGCTGTCTGCGTTATCATCTCTTAGCTCCTTCCTTCGTTGATCGGTCACATGCACTCGCCGTCTGAAGCCCAATTGTGGGACAGTTTCAGACGGCGTTTTGCGCTTTCTTCAATTTTCTGGTCGAACTCAAATGGCATATTTGTATAAAATCGTCAAAGATGATTGTAACAAAAATTATAAAAAGATGTTGCAACTTGTTTCGGCCAGAGTCATGTTGATGACAACGGAGCCGCAGTTGGCTCATGTGAATGGAGGAAACTCAAATGACGCTCGATGCCTTGCCGGAGCTGTCACGGTCCACGAATTCGCTTCGCGGTGACCAGGGGACATCTGGTGATGACGCCACATTGATCCTGAAGGGATGCCGGCTGCTCAACGTCTACTCGGGGATGACGAGCGAAACCGACATCACCATCGCCGGGGAGCGTATTGTCTCCATCGACAAGCGCGAAACCTATGACGGTCTTCCGGTCGTCGATTGTCATGGCCTCTATGCCATGCCCGGAATGATCGACGCTCACATGCATGTCGACACGACCTTCCTTTGGCCGGGCGAGTTGGCTCGCGTACTCCTTCCGCTTGGAACTACGACCGTTGTTGTTGATACTACCAACAACGCTCATACCGGCGGTGTGGAGGCGGTAGACGTGTTGCGGCGCTCCTTTGAGGGGCTACCCATGCGTGGCTATGTGGCCGCTCCGTCTTATTGTCCCTTCGATGCCGCACTCGGCACGGCAGCCGTGGAAATGAAATCCCGCGACATCGCCGAACTGCTTGGCGATGGGTGCATGAGTATCGGTGAGACGGTCTGGTCCCGCATAGCGCTTGAAGATTTCGACTACATGCGTGTCATTCAGACCTGCCGCGAGGCGGGCTACCGGGTGAGCGGCCACGGTGGTGAAATCCGTCGCGGCGATGAGCCGGCGTTCGACGGATATGTCGCGAGCGGTATTCAGGACGACCACTGTATCGCTCGAGGCGAGGACATCCTGCCTCGCCTGCGCCGCGGCCTGAAACTCTTCTTCGTGGAGTGCACTGGTCGGCGCGGTCAATTGCGGCCGCTGCTCGACGAGATGCTGCGCAAAGGACTGTCCTTCCGTCAAGTGTGCATGTGCATCGACAACAACACCTCCATCGACATAGTCACGAAGAACTACGGCTACCTTGACTATCTCGTGCGAACTGCTTTGGACGCCGGCGTTTCTGCACTCGACACCTATCGCATGGTGACGCTTAACCCTGCGGAGCATTTTCGCCTATCCGATCAGATTGGGTCGATTGCGCCCGGACGCCTCGCCGACATCCTCTTGACGAAGGCCCCTGACGTGTTTCCGCCGGAATACGTCTTTGTTGGCGGGAAGGTCGTAGCCCGCCGCGGTGAACTGCTGGTCGACATCCCGAAACCGAGTTTCCCGGAGACCTATCGAAACTCGGTCAAGCTAGCGAAAGTCCAGCGTGCGTCGCTTAAATGCGACGCGCCAAGAGATGCAACGTCCGTACAGGCACGCGTGTTCGAGGTGGTCGACGGCGATTCCTTTAACCGCGGGTTCGTTCACCAACTCGAGGTGACCGCCGATGGCATTCAACCCGACCCACGCAACGACATCCTCAAGATCGTTGTTGTCGAACGCTACGGGCGTCACGGCAATGTCGGCGTCGGTTTCGTCAAAGGGTTTGGGTTGAGACGTGGCGCGCTCGCGACCTCAATATCGGTGCCGTTCAACAATGTCGTTGTGGTAGGGGCGACTGACGACGACATTTGGCATGCAATCCAGCGAATGGGGGAAATCCAAGGCGGGTTCATCGCAGTCGCCGATGGCAAGGTCCTGGCCGAAGCGTCGTTGCGCGTCGGGGGTATCATGTCGGAGGAGCCCTACGAGACCTTGCTTGCCAGCATTGACCGAGCGCAGCAAGCCGCTGCGGAGCTCGGCTGCACCCTTACAGATCCGTTCAAGACCCTCGTTTCGACGATTCATACGACGCTTCCCGATCTTGGGCTCACCGACAAGGGCCTGATCAACTCGCGTATCGGTGTTGGAACGACTGTCGTCGTGGAAGGAGGTCACCATGCTGGCAACTGATGCATCGGTCGAACGTGCATTGACGAATGTGCGCGTCTCCCTGGCAAAGGATCCGGCAGACCTGCTGCTCAAGAATTGCAGCCTGGTTAACGTTTGGTCGGACGAGACGTATACGACGAGTATTGCGATTGCTGGCGATCGGATCGTCGCAATCAGGCGCGATTACGAAGGTGCGGCCAAGGTCGTCATCGACTGCGCCGGGCGCTACGTGCTGCCGGGTTTTATCGAGCCGCTGGCCAGCGTGCCGGACGTTTCTGAAGCGCTTGCTTCAACCCTGCTGGCAATGGGTGTGACATCGATCGTCCTCGACGAAAATTGCGACGCATCAGGGCGATATGACGACCCGGTGCGATTGCGCCGATGGCATCTCTCGGCGGACCAACTTGGTTGGCAAGGGGCCACGGGCAAGGCACGAAGGCTTCATGAACAGCTGGTCTGTAATTCGCTCGATCAGGTAGCAGATTGTCTTTCCCAAGGTAGGGTGGCAGTGCTCGGCGGTGAGGTTGATCCTTCACGAACGGCAGCGCTGCTGGCAGAGGTCTCCCATTCGCGTATCGAGACTGCCAGGATCCTGTTACGGAACTGCAATGCGGGAGCGGCTCCGTCATTCAATGTGAACCCGGCACTCGGATCTGCAATCAAGGCTGGCGTCCCCGCCTGTCTCGCCGCGCAGATGACATGTCTCAACGCTGCCATCCAATACGCGATCGATCACGAGGTCGGAAGCGTCACGCCAGGACGGCTGGCGGATCTGCTGGTCGTCGACGAACTCGGTCAACCGATCCCATCTCTGGTGATTGCGGGCGGTGTCGTCGCCGCACGCAGCGGACAGTTGGAAAAGAGGAAGAAGAACCGAATGCATGCGGACTGAGGTCCGGTGGTAAAATGGCCGTTAACGACGCGGACGGCTCAGGAGGCCCGTTGAGATCCTCACCGGTCCTTGACGTGTCGGCAACAAAAAAAGGGAACGCTGAGATGAACCACCTATCGATTGGACGTGCGACCATGGGCGCAGCCGTAGCGCTCGCCTCCGCCATGCTTTCGCCGAGCTTGGCGTCCGCCGAATCCGTGCTGCGGGTCGCTATGACCCTTGGCGACATTCCTGCCTGGACGGGCCAACCCGACCAAGGTTACGAGGGTTATCGCTTCGTCGGATTCAACCTGCACGACGGCCTCATCAACTGGGACCTGACGCGAGCCGACGAAGAGGCAAGTCTTCGTCCCGGCCTTGCGACGAAGTGGGAGGTCGACCCGAAGGATCACAGGCGTTGGTTGATTACCTTGCGCCAGGGAGTGAAATTCCACGATGGCTGTGATCTTACGCCGGAGGTCGTTTCATGGAACTTCCAACGTCTGATCGACAAGACAGCGCGAGGTTTTGACCCGGCGCAGTTCGCTCGTATGCGTACCCGGGCGAGCAACATCGACCACGTCGAGCCGCTCGGCGCGGATCAAGTGGCAATTTACACCAAGGCGCCCGATTCCTTTACGCCCTTCAGCCTGACCAACTTCCTGATGATTTCCAGGTGCGCACTGGAGAAGGCCAACTGGGATTACAACGTCTACGCCAAGGCCCCTGCTGGCACCGGGCCATACAAGTTCGACAAGGTCGTGCCGCACGAGCGGCTCGAACTGGTGAAAAACGAGAACTACTGGGATAAGGACCGAATTCCAAAGCACGACCGCCTGGTGCTGCTACCGATGCCCGAGGCGACAACACGTACCGCCGCGCTGCTGTCAGGCCAGGTGGACTTCATCGAAGCGCCGTCACCGGACACCATCCCGCGGCTCGAGTCGGCGGGAATGGTGGTTGTTACCAACACCTACCCCCACAACTGGACCTACCAGGTCAACATGGTTGACCCGCCCTTTAACGATATCAAAATCCGCCAGGCCGCCAATCACGCGGTCAACCGCGAGGACGTCGCCGCCCTCTTGAGCGGAACTGGTGCACCCGGATACGCGATGCTGCCGCCCAGCTCCCGCTACTACGGCAATCCGATCAAGTACAATTTCGATCCGGCACAAGCAACGGCCCTGCTGAAGGAAGCCGGCTGCTATCCGTGCGAGATCACCGTTGCAATGTCGACGGCAGGCTCAGGTCAGATGCAGCCTCTTGCGATGAACGAACTGGTTAAGTCTCAGCTTGAGGCTGTGGGCTTCAAGGTCAACTTCAACGTGATGGACTGGAGCGCACTGCATGACATCAGTCTGAAGGGGCGCGAGGCGTTCCCGGATATTGATGCGATCAATGTCAGCCGCGCGCCGATGGAGCCCTATAATGGCGTACTCGGCTTTGTCATGAAGTCGCGTTTTGCCCCCAACGGGCCGAATTGGGGCTGGTTCTCGACCGACGAAATTGATGCGCTTGGAAAGAAGGCAATGGAAACCTTCGATGAAGAGCAGCGCGACGCGATGATAACCGAAATCCATGAACTGACAGTCGCCCAGGCGCCGATGATCTACATCGCCCACGACCTGAACCCGCGTGCCATGTCACCGAAGGTCAAGGGCTTTGTCCAAGCACAAAGCTGGTTTCAGGACCTGACGCCCATCGCCATCGAGCCTTAACCCGGCCAGGAGCGCGTCGCCAAAGGCGAACAGGAGGCAATAACATGTGGCTTTATGCAATCCGGCGTATCCTTTATGCCGTCCCCATCGCCCTTGGCGTGTCAGTAATCTGTTTCGGGTTGGTGTTTCTGGCCCCGGGAGACCCTTTGGGCTCCCTACTTCCACCCGATGCCACGCAAGCCGACATCGAATACTTGCGCGGGGTCTATGGCTTTGATCGGCCTCTTCCGGTGCAATATTTCGACTGGCTTGTGCGTGTGCTTGGTGGTGATCTTGGAAACTCCATCCAGAGCGGCCGGCCCGTACTCACCGAGATCGGGCACGCGCTGATGAATACGGTTCTTGTGTCTTTCGGCGCAGTCGCGGTCGCGTTCTCGATAGCCTTCGTCTTGGGGACGGTCGCAGCCTACCATCTCGGCACCTGGGTTGATCGCAGCGTCACCGGCCTGTCGATCGTCGGCGTCAGCATTCCCAACTATTGGTTCGGTGTGGTGTTGGTGATCATCTTCGCAGTCGAGTTCAACCTTCTGCCGGCCATGGGCATGGGCAGCAGTGGCTCGGAGGGTTTCAGTCTCTTTCAATGGGAACAACTGAAGTACGCCGTCTTGCCGGTTGCAACGATGTCTCTCGTGCCGCTCGGCGTCATCATGCGCAATACGCGGTCGGCCGTAGCCGACGTGCTTTCTCAGGATTTTGTCCAGGCGCTGCGTGCCAAAGGGCTTTCGGAGAGTGCGGTTGTGCGACACACGATCCGAAACGCGTTGCCTCAGGTCCTTGCCGTGATGGGCTTGCAATTCGGATATCTCGTCGGCGGCTCCATCCTTGTCGAGACAATCTTCAACTGGCCCGGCACTGGCTTCCTGCTCGGGAAAGCGATCCTTACCCGCGACGTGCCCGTCGTGCAGGGGGTCGTGCTGGTTCTTGCCATCTGCTTTGTCGCAACCAACCTCATCGTCGACCTCATCCAGACCGCGGTCGATCCCCGCATCAAGCGCGGCTGAGCGAAAGGAGCAAAAATTATGACTAATGCGACTTTCGACACACCACGAGCGGACGCCGAAATACACAAGGTTCGCGGTTACTGGGGCAACGTTGCCAATCGCCTCAGCTATGACTATGTCACGCTGTTCTTTGCTGGCATCATCGTACTTGTGCTGCTGTCCGCGCTCTTTGCTCCTTGGCTGACTTCGGTCGATCCGAACAAGCCGCAGATGATCGCGCGGCTGAAGCCGATCGGTACCGCGACCCACCTGCTTGGCACGGACGAACTCGGTCGCGACATGCTCGCAAGGCTGCTGCATGGCGGGCGCGTGTCGTTGGCGATGGGGCTCGTGCCGGTGGTGTTGGCTACTTTGATCGGCGGTATGCTCGGCGTGACCGCAGGCTATTTGGGTGGCGTCACCAACACCGTCATCATGCGCGTGATGGACGTCTTCTACGCGTTCCCATCTGTGCTGTTGGCAGTGGCTGTCTCCGGCATGATGGGCGGAGGCTTACTGAACGGTTTGTTGGCGCTCTCCCTCGTGTTCATTCCGCCGCTCTGCCGCATTTCTGAAACGGCGACGGCCCAGGTGAGAAGTCTTGATTTCGTCGAGGCAGCGCGAGCCAGTGGCGCCAACACGGCTTCGATCATTGTCCACCACGTGCTTGGGAACGTCCTCGGGCCGGTTTTCATCTACGCCTCTAGTCTGATTTCCGTGTCGGTGCTGTTGGCCGCTGGGCTGTCGTTCCTGGGTCTCGGCGTTGAGCCGCCAACGCCCGACTGGGGCCTAATGCTATCTGCTTTGCGCCAGGCAATCTACATCGACCCGCTGCTATGCGCGCTGCCCGGGGTCGCGATCTTCATCACCTCGCTATCGTTCAACATGGTCAGCGATGGTCTGCGTCAGGCGATGGACGTCCGGCAGTAACAAGGGAGAACAAAATGGACGTGCACACGACAGTACCGACGCCGGCGTTCTTGGATGTCGCGACAACTCCCGACAACACGGGCGGCGCGGCGCGCCGAGGGGCCGCCGCAATGTCCCCAATGCTGGTGGTAAAGAACCTGAAGAAGCATTTCCCTATACGCGGAGGCCTGCTCAATCGGAAGATTGGCGCCGTGCATGCCGTCGACGACATTTCGTTCACCGTGTTCAAAGGCGAGACGCTCGGCGTGGTGGGGGAGTCGGGCTGCGGAAAATCGACACTGGCGCGACTGTTGATGTATCTGACGCCGCCCGACAGTGGCGGGATAAGTTTTCAGGGGCATCTCGTCGGGGAGAGTTCCGGGCTACCCTTGCGAGACCTTCGGCGCAGCCTTCAGATGGTATTCCAAGACAGCTATTCGTCACTCAACCCGCGGCTGCCCGTTGAGGCTTCGGTCGCATATGGTCCACGCGTACACGGCGCCAGCTCCAGCAAAGCATGTGCCACCGCGCGCGAACTGCTCGGCAAGGTCGGGTTAAAGCCGGAGATCTTCGGGCCGCGATACCCGCACGAATTGTCGGGCGGGCAGAAACAACGGGTTAACATCGCTCGCGCGCTCGCGCTCCAGCCCAAGATGCTGATTCTCGATGAAGCGGTTTCCGCCCTCGACAAGTCTGTGGAAGCGCAGGTTCTCAACCTTTTGCGCCAACTCAAACGAGAGTTCGATCTCACCTACCTTTTCATCTCGCACGACCTCAATGTTGTTCAATACATCTCTGATCGGGTGATGGTCATGTATCTCGGCCAGGTCGTGGAGTTGGGGCCCGTCGACCAAATTTATCATGAGCCAAAACATCCCTATACCGCTGCGTTGCTGCAGTCGCGGCTGGCAATGGACCCCGACGACAAGGTCTTGACGCCACCACTCACGGGCGACCCACCCAGTCCCATCAATCCGGCACCTGGGTGCCGTTTTCGAAGCCGCTGTCAGTTCGCCGAGGCGGTGTGTGAGGCTAAGGCGCCGACCTTGGAGGCCTGGGCGAACCGCGCCTCGCACGTCGCCGCATGCCATATGGCTGACCCGCAATCCGGGCACAGCCGCGCCGGTACGCCCGCGTCCCAAGCGGTCAAGGAGGAGTTGGCACGATGAGACGTTCAGCGGAAGAAACAGGTCCCCTGGTCGAGGTTCGCGATCTGGGCGTTAAATTCGTCACGCGCTCGCGAACGGTGCATGCAGTTAACGGAGTGTCGTTTGACGTGATGCCGGGAGAGGTGCTCTGCATCATTGGGGAATCCGGCTCGGGCAAATCGGTGACGATGCGGGCGCTTATGCGGCTATTTTCTCCGCGAATTACGCGGCTATCGGGTCACGTACGCGTCG
The DNA here is from genome assembly GCF_044769565.1 of Ensifer sp. NPDC090286. NCBI lineage: Bacteria > Pseudomonadati > Pseudomonadota > Alphaproteobacteria > Hyphomicrobiales > Rhizobiaceae > Ensifer > Ensifer sp. NPDC090286. The sequence goes on from NZ_JBIVYF010000012.1 coordinate 31,806, forward strand.
CAGATCACGACATCATGTCTCTCTCTGATCGGCAGCTCAATGACATTCGCGGTTCAACGGTCTCGATGGTCTTCCAGGAGCCGATGACGGCACTTGACCCGACTTACACCATCGGGGACCAGATTGCCGAGACCATTGTTCGCCACCAGCAGTGCAGCCACTCCGAAGCGACGGCTAAGGCGCTGGAGCTGTTGCAGTTCGTCAAGGTACCGAATGCCGAGAGACGTTTGAGGTCCTATCCCCATGAGCTTTCAGGAGGTTTGCGCCAACGCGCCATGATTGCGGTGGCGCTATCATGCAGACCCAAGCTGCTGTTAGCCGACGAGCCGACCACCGCTCTTGACGCGACGGTCCAGATCCAAGTGCTGCTGCTGTTGCGCAAACTTCAGGAAGAGCTGGGTATGGGTGTGATCTTTGTCACGCACGATCTTGGGGTGGCCGCTCAAATAGCAGACAAGGTGGCGGTAATGTATGCGGGTCGGATCGTAGAGTTCGGTACGGTACACGATGTCCTTCTCAGGCCGACCCATCCCTACACCATTGGAATGTTGGGCTCGACGGTCCATGGGCAAGATCGCGACAAAGATATCGATGCGATACCTGGCACGCCCCCGGATATGAGTAGGTTGAGCGAAGGCTGCAGCTTCGCACCGCGTTGTCGCTTCGCGGTGGAAGCGATCTGCTCCAAAAGCACACCGCCTCCGGTTTGCTTGGCTCCCGGAAGGGAAACGCGTTGTTTTCGCGCGGGCGAGTTGATTGGCTGGAGCCAAGAGCAGCCAATGGAGGCCATTTCGGGCGTGTTATAGGTCGAGCGTTGGTCCGTGTTCGCATCCTCACGACGCGGACTGCATCCAGGTCATGCGCGGCACCTCCTTGCCACGATCTCCCATGGTCTGGTGTTCCCGGTGGATTGGCCGCACGTGTGGTCAATCCACCAACTGCAGTAGGGTGTGACTTGCCACCTTGCGGCAACCATTAATGTATCATCTGGATTGTGCGCTGCGGCCGATCCTTGAGAATGTGCCGTTTCATCGCGCCGTACTTTCGCGAACCTGAAGCTCGAAGCCCAAGTTGACGATCGGCGATTCAATTGGCCGGCCGGCAAGTCGCTCCAGCACCATCTGCACCGAGCGCCGGCCGATTTCATAGCGCGGCGTTCGTACGCTGGTGAGCGACGGATAGGCGACGTGCATCATGTCGAGGTCGTTGAAGCCGCAAATTGCCATGCGGTGCGGCACGGCGATGCCTGCCCTTTGGCACTCGAACAGCACGCCCATGGCCAAGTCATCATTGTTGCAGAAGACAGCATCGATATCGGCGACCTTTGCCAGTGCGTCGGCCAGGAGCTGGCCACCGAGCGAGACGCGCGACGGCGTCAACGTGGTGGTTACCAGCTTGGGATCAAAGAGCTGTGCTGCCTCCAGCGCCGAGCGGTAACCGGCAAGGCGGCGCTGCGAGCGTGGATCCATGCGCGCGCCGATGAAACCGATGCGGCGGTATCCCACCTCGATCAAGTGGTTGGTCGCTACCTTGCCACCATCGAAGTGTGAGAACCCGACGAGCATATCGACCGGATCCTCGCCATACTCCATGATCTGCACGATGGGGCAATCCGCGCTCTCGAGCAGTTTGCGGGTCGTTTCGGTCTGGTCGATGCCGGACACGATCAGCGCCGATGGCCGCTGGCCCAAAAACATCCGGATCAGCCGTTCCTCTTCCCGCGGAGAATAGTGGGTGTTGCCCATTTGAATCTGCAGCGGGCCGTCGTCGAGCCCGTCGTAGATGCCGCGCAATGTGTCGGCAAAAACGATGTTCGTCAGTGACGGCACGAGAACGCCGATCACGTCGGCGCGCGCCGACGCGAGCGCGCGCGCGTTGGGGTCGGGCGCATAGCCGAGCTGGATCACCGCCGTATCGATCTCGGCACGCAGTTCGGCCGAAACGAGCGATGGGTCGCGCAGCGCGCGCGAGACAGTGATCGCAGCGACGCCGGCCAGTTTTGCGACGTCGGCGATCGTCGGCCTGCCACTGCCGCGCCGGCTTGCCTTGCGGCTCTGGTCTCTGGAAACGATATCGTCCGTCACGTCGACCCCTGCCGGTTGTGCGCGCGCAAGGTCTCGACGTCTTTATTGCCGACAAACCAGTTCCTTGCGTCCACCTCATCGAAAACGACGGAAATTTCACGCTCGGTAAGCCCGGTCGCCTCGGCAATCGCCGTTACGACCTTGCTTGCGATCGCAGCTTTCTTGGCCGAAGGATCGTCGGCGATGACCTCACGCACGATGGTGATCCGCACGAATGGCATGACTGACCTCCTGCCTCAATAGAGACGTGCGCCGTTGACCATCAGCCGAACGGCATAAAGCGAACTCGTCGCGCAGATGTAGAGGATGTTTCGCTTCGGCCCGCCGAACACGCAGTTGGCGGTGTTCTCCGGCACTTTGACCTTGCCGAGCAGGGTGCCGTCCGGGTGATAGCAGTGGATGCCGTCCCGGGCACTTGTCCAGATCCGGCCCTCGTCATCCAGACGGAAGCCGTCAAACAGACCGGCGGTGCAATCGGCAAAGACCTCGCCATCCGACGCGGTACCCGCTTCATCGACATTAAAGACACGCATGTGGGCTGGAAGGTCAGGGCCGTGCGTCCGGCCGGTGTCGACGACGTAGAGCCGGCTTTCGTCAAGGGAGAAGGCAAGGCCGTTCGGCCGCACCATGTCTTTAATGACCGCGGCGATGGCGCCCGTCGCCGGGTCGACGCGATAGACATGGCAAGCGCCGATCTCGCTTTCGGCCTTGTGGCCTTCGTAATCGCTCTCGATGCCGTAGGCAGGATCGGTAAACCAGATCGACCCATCGGATCGCACGACGACATCGTTCGGCGAGTTGAGGCGCTTGCCGTTCCACCGATCGGCAATGGTTGTGATGCTGCCGTCATGGTTCGTGCGGGTCACGCGGCGGCCGCCGTGTTCGCAGGTCACCAGCCGGCCCTGCCGGTCGGTGGTGTTGCCGTTTGAAAAGTTCGACGGCTGTCGGAAGACGCTCACATGCCCATCGGTCTCGTCATAGCGCAGCATCCGGTCGTTGGGGATGTCCGACCAAATGAGATAGCGCCCGGCGGCAAAATAGGCCGGCCCCTCGGCCCAGCGACATCCCGTATAAAGCTGCTCCACCCGGGCGCTGTGGTTGACGAGCCGGGCAAAGCACGGGTCTACGATCTCGAAATCCTCGGCCATAGGGCTCCCTCATGCGGCAAAGAACGTATTCTTGAGCGTCGCGATATGATAGCGCTATCATTGCGGAAGGAAATAGGCTTCCTTCCGACACGTCGAAATCACGCTGATTTCGATCTTAAACTGGTGATATTCGGTCCTCAGTAATCCGCAAATGTTACTTTACAATCGCATGTGGTAGCGCTACCTAATTAAGAGACAGCGGTGTTTTCGGGAGGAGACCAGAGCGCCTCGTCAATGCTGAAAGCAGGCATCCAGCGTGCCGATGCCGCAGGAGTTCGTGCCGCTCGAGGGTGAGATGATCCCCGGGCTGGAGAACCAAACAGTGGCGCGCCCATGGGAGGAAATGTCGATGGTGAAGTCACTCGCTGGCGGCATCGTTGCCGCCACTGCCTTTTTCATGCTGGGATCTGCTGCCTATGCAGATCCGGAAATCGTTTCAGGGCCTGCAGCCGAGCCGGAATGTTTCGCGCCGTGGTCGGCGGACACGAAATTCTTCAAGTTCCCGAAAAAGGACGGCCCGTATCGCATAGCACTTGCCAACGGCTACATCGCCAACACCTGGCGTATCCAGATGGTGCAGACCGCCAAGGCCTATGCCTCTCAACCCGACGTCGCAGCCAAACTGAAGGAGTTCAAGGTCGTTTCGACGGGCGAGGATGTGCCGGCCCAGATCTCGGCGATCAACAACTTCATCGACTCCGGCTATGACGCGATCGTCGTCAATGCCCAGAATCCGACGGCGTTTGCGCCGGTCATCAAGCGGGCGAAGGAAGCTGGCGTGGTGCTGGTCGCCTTCGACAACATCCTCGACACCGAGGACGCCATCAACGTCAACGTCGACCAGAAGGGGCTCGGGCAATTATGGGGCGACTGGCTCGTCAAACATCTGCCTGATGGCGGCAAGGTGCTTGAGGTGCGCGGTGTCGCCGGCACGTCTGTCGATACCGACAGGCACGACGGCATCCATGAGAAGCTCCAGGCGTCGGGCAAGAAGTTCGAGGTCGTCGAGGTCATGGGCAAATGGGACGACGGCGTCGCCCAGAAGGTGACTGCGGACGCAATCGCAACCAGCGGCCCCTTCGACGGCATTACCGGGCAGGGCGGCGACACCGGCATCGTTCAGGCGATGATCGACGCAAAGCACCCCTTCGTGCCTTTCGGCGGCGAAACCGAAAACGGATTTCGCAAGTTCTGTGCGGCACATGCCGCCGACGGCCTGAAATGCTCGTCGGCTGGAACCGGACCGGCGCAGGTGGCCGTCGCCATCAAGACGGCGATCGCAGCGCTCGAGGGCCAGGTGGTGCCGCAGTCGGTCAAGTTGCCGTTGGCGATCGTCGAAGATCCGAACTTCAAGGAAGGCCAGGATTACTTCCAGGCCGAATCCGACAATTTCTTCGTCGGCAATTCGTTCCCCACCTGCGGGATCAACTTCTCCGCCCAGGAGATCATGAAGCAGAGCAAGGATAACCAGTAGTTCGATTAGGATCAGGGCACCGCGCGCCTGTGCAGTGCCCTGTCGTCAACAACGGTTTTCCGGAGAGCGCAATGGAATGCGGCGCACCGCTCTTTCGCATGGAAGGCATATCGAAACGCTACGGTGGGGTGCGGGCGCTTGAGAATGCCGAGCTGTCCGTCAGGACCGGCGCCATTCACGCCGTTCTCGGCGAGAACGGCGCCGGAAAGTCGACGCTTATCAAGATCATGGCGGGCGTTGTAGCCGCCGACGAGGGGCAGATGACGCTTGATGGACAACCGGTGACGTTCGCGTCACCGGCCGCGGCCAATGCCGCCGGCATTGCCTGCGTCTTCCAGGAGCTTTCGCTTATCCCGGAACTCAGTGTCGCCGACAACATCATCATCTTCAATCCGCCCACCCGGTTCGGCATGATCGACCGCAAGGCCCAGCGGCGTCTGGCAGAAGAGGCGCTGGCGCGTGCCGGTGCGGCAGACATCCACCCTCTGGCGCTGGTCAAGGACCTGCCGCTGTCGCGTCAGCAGATCGTCGAGATTGCCAAGGCGCTCGCGCGCAAGCCGCGCATCCTCATCCTCGACGAGGCGACGTCGGCGCTGACGGCAGCCGATGTTTCCAAGGTCTTTGCCGTGTTAAAGCGGCTGCGTTCGGAGGGGCTCGCTCTTGTCTACATCTCGCACCGGATGAACGAAATTGCCGAACTGGCAGACGATTGCACCGTGTTTCGAAACGGCAGCAAGGTCGCAAGCTATGCGGCGGGTTCGAGAAGCGACAACGAGGTCATCGAGATGATGATCGGTCGTGAATATCATAGCGTCTATCCGCCCAAGCCAGACCCGCTTGCACCGACTGCCCCTGTCCTTGAGGCACGAAATCTGTCCTGGGCGAACCGCCTTCACGACATCTCGTTTTCGTTGCGTGCAGGCGAAATCGTCGGTCTCGGCGGGCTGGACGGGCAGGGACAACGCGATCTGCTCCTGGCCCTGTTCGGGGTCTTGCGCGGGCTGCGCGGCACGGTTCTCGTCGACGGCAGGCCGACCCGCATCGGCAGCCCCGCGCAGGCGCGCCGGCACGGCATCGGCATGGCGCTCATTCCCGAGGATCGCAAGACCGAGGGGCTGATGCTGCCGATGACGGTGCGTGACAATCTCTCGCTCGCCTCTCTCGACCGGCTGACGCGTGGCGGCATCATCGATCGCGCCAAAGAGCAGAGCGCCATCGATTGGATGATGACGTTGCTCGCCATCAAGGCGGGGAATGTCGACGCGCCGGTTGGTGCGCTATCGGGCGGCAACCAGCAGAAGGTCGTCATTGCGAAATGGCTGATGCGGCAGCCGCGCATCGTCCTTCTCAACGACCCCACGCGCGGCATTGACGTCGGCACCAAGCAGGAGATCTACCAGCTCTTGCGGCGTCTGGCGGACGAAGGCGCGGCGATCCTCTTTTATTCGACCGACTATGCCGAGCTCATCGGCTGCTGCGACCGGGTCCTCGTGCTCTACGACGGGGCGGTCAAGCGAGAGCTGGCAGGCTCTGAGATCACGGAGCGCGCGCTGATCGCAAGCGCACTCAATATCCCATCGGTAGAACCAGTTCATCGGGAGCCCTTGCAATGAAGGACTGGCAATACAGACTGACGGAGCACCGGGGCACGCTGGCTGCGGTTGCGATCTTCGTGGTGATGTTCATCATCTACACGGCGAACCATCCGGCCGGCTTCACCGCCAACGTTATCCAGACGGCCGCCAACAAAGGCGTGCTGCTCGCCTTTGTCGCGATGGCCCAGACCATGGTGGTGATCACCGCCGGCATCGACCTTTCGGTCGGCATGATCTTCCTTCTCACCAATTGCCTGGCCTCGTGGCTGGTCGTCGGCTCGCCGCTTGAAACGGCCTTCGGTGTCGCCGTCGTCCTGGCCGTTGGGGCCTCCTGTGGCGCGATCAATGGCGCCATTGTCATCTATGGGCGGCTGCAGCCGATCGTGGCGACGATCGCGACGGGGGCGATTTACTTCGGCTTGGCCCTGTTATTGCGGCCTTTTCCGGGCGGTTCCGTCAACGAGGGCCTTGCAGATGCCCTGACCGGCCGGATCTTCGGAGTTGTGCCGGCGAGCCTCGTCGCGCTTACAGCGGTAGTCGTCGTGATATGGGTGCCCTTCAGCCGGTCGGTCTATGGGCGTGCAGCCTATGCCGTGGGCTCCTCCGAGACGGCCGCCTACATGTCCGGCATGCCGATCCGCCGCGGCAAGTTGCTCGCCTACACGCTTGCGGGCCTGGTCGCCGCACTCGGGGGGCTGTTTCTCACCTTTTTTACCTATACCGGCGACGCAGCACTCGCCAGCGGCAACGCCTACACGCTGTTTTCGATCGCAGCCGTGGTGCTGGGGGGCGTCTCGCTGTTCGGCGGCAAAGGCAGCGCCATCGGCGCGGTCTTCGGTGCGCTGGCATTCCGCACGATCGGCGACCTGTTGTTCGTTTTCGATCTCGATCCACTCTGGCAACCGCTGTTCCAGGGACTGATCCTGTTGACGGCCATCAGTCTCGGGGCCCTTGCGCTCTTCAGGGTGCGCAATAGATTGGAGTGGTTCCTGTGAGCGAGACGGCAATGACTGGCGCAACCGGACGCAAATCGACCTTCATACGCAATCTCGACCCGGCAGTGGTCACTGCGTTCGGCTGCATCCTGCTGCTGCTTGTGCTCGGCAGCCTCTATTCGCGCAGCTTCCTGTCGCCGGAGTATCTGCTGCAGCAATTGAAGGTGGCGTCCTTCCTCGGCATCATCGCCACCGGCATGATGCTCGTCATCCTGCTCGGCCAGATCGATCTTTCGGTGCCGTGGACCGTTGCCACGGGCGCGATGATGGCTTGTGCGGCCGCGGCATATGGTCCGGTCGGGACAGCGCTTGCCATTCCCTTCGGCGTCCTGTGCGGCATCGGCATCGGGCTCATCAACGGCGTCGGGGTCGCCTATCTGCGCATCCCCTCGATGATCGTGACGCTGGCGACCAATGCCGTCGCCCAAGGCGTGATGGTGGTCTATACGGGCGGTTTTTCGCCACAGGATTCCGCCACTGCAGCCATGCGCTATCTCGCCACCGGTGCTCTGGTTCCCGGTATTCCGAATGTGGTTTTCATCTGGGCGTTGATCGGCGCGGCGATGGTGTTTCTTCTGCGCCGGACTGGCTTCGGGCGGGCGGTCTACGGCATCGGCAATCGCGAGCGCGCGGCCTATCTCGCCGGCATCAACACCCGCCGCATCGTCATGATTGCCTTTGCCGCTTCGGGCGGGCTTTCGGCATTTGGCGGGGTGCTGCTCGCGGGCTACGCCTCCAAGGCCGCGCAATCCATGGGTGACGCCTACCTTCTTCCGGCCATAGCAGCCGTGGTGCTCGGCGGCACCTCGATCCTGGGCGGACGGGGATCCTATCTCGGCACGGTCGCCGGCGTCATCCTCATCACGCTGCTGCAATCGATCCTTTCCGTCACGCAGATGCCCGAGGCCGGTCGCCAGATCATCTACGGCGTGGTGATCATACTCATGCTCCTGCTCTATGGTCGCGCACCAGCAAGCCGGTAAGCCATCGAGGAGCAAAGGAGCGTTCGACGCATGGTCCTCTTCTGTTCTAGAATGCTTTACTGACAATCTGCGCTGCGACTGTAACGACCAGAGCGGCAAGCGTGACCGCGGCACTGTAGCGCCCAACTTTCATGCGGCGCTCTTGTGTTCCCGTCCATTCATAGCCCATCAGTCGCCTACCTGCCGTGCGCAGTGCACGCCATCCTGAATGAATGGTTTAATGGTTTGGCGGCAAGGTCCCGAGCTCAAAACCCGGCGAACAAAAGAGTCGTGCTAGTCGGGCAGAGCCTGAGTGGACTAAATGTCCCCGGCCTGACACAAGACTTCGAGGACGCGATTGCCGTTATCTTTAGAACGGGGTCGGGCGACCGATTGACGTCACGTTGCTGCCGCGAGATCACGCTGGCCGTCCTTCCATTTATCAGCAAACCGGTCGGAATCAGCGGCCAAAGCGGGGCGATGGCTTCTTTGGGGGCTCAAAGCGGCTACTCTGCCGCACTTCGGATTGACGCCCAAGAAAGATCAATCGGACGAGACCCGTGGGCGAAGGCCTTCGATCCTGAGGGCATGGTGGGCCCGGCAGGACTCGAACTTTCAACCAGTCGGTTATGAGCCGACGAGTCTGACTGTGAGCCACCCCCATCAGAGAGTTTCTAAGCACAGCAAAACCGATGGATCAGTCCCCTAGCCGATGCTTTGAAGAAGGTGTCTTGAACCTTGACGCACCAGAGTGGTTCACCGATAATCAAAGTGAACCAAAGAAAGTTACGTCCGATGACTGCGTTTACTGTGCGTGTAAAAGATGAAACTGCGAGCAAGCTGGATCAGCTCGCTGAGAAGCTGGATCGGTCCCGCTCTTATATGGCTGCCGAAGCCATTGAAGCTTTCGTTGAGCAGCAGGAATGGCAGCTTGCCGAGATTGAAGCGGGATTGGCCGAGGCCGACCGGGGTGAATTCGCCAGCGATGAAGATGTGGCGAAAGTCGTCGGGAAGTACCTCAAGTCTGCCCGCCAATCATGAGTGGGAAGCGTATTCGCTGGACGCTTCGGGCGTTGCGGCGGCTTGATGAGATCGGCGCGTATATCGAACGAGACAATCCGGATGCTGCGGCCCGCGTCGTGGCGCGGATTGTCTCTGCCGTGGATGCGTTAGCCGAGTACCCTGCCAGTGGGCGGCCTGGTCGTATCAAGAGCACGCGCGAGCTCGTGCTGGCTGACATTCCCTACATCATTCCCTACCGCGTAAGTCGGGACGTCGAGATCCTGACCGTCATGCACGCTCACCAGCAGTGGCCGCAGGTTCTCTAGTGACGACCAACAAAATGCGTCGACGCGATGAGCGATGATCCACTCGTCAGCCTGCCCGCTACGACAAGGTGACCATTCCCGGCTCGGTCCGAAAAGACGGCGCTCCTGCTACCCACTGCCAGGGACATCGTCACTGCTAGTCAAAATCAGATGGAAGTGCAGGTTTTAGATGGAAAATCTGGAAGTGATCAGCCCAATCTTGGTTTTCAGTTGCGAGTGGATTGCATGACGATTGTGCCACTTTTTTCCCGTTCTGTGCGTTCAGGATCGCATAATGTATCGACTGGAAGGGGAAGCGCGCGGCATATTTCGAGCTGGCAACACCGCCGCACCGCGCGTCTTTTACGTCGGTTCGTCTTGCATCGGAAGCGCTCTTGCGCCCACGCCGAGAGCTTCGTCTGGTCCTTTCCAGAGACAACGTCTGCGAGCCCGAAGTGAGCCGCGGTGAACGTGCCCGTGTAGGTATGCCGCCTCGGTGCAACGGCTGCCCTGTCGCGCTTGACCCCGCCTGACGCGAGTTGCAGCGACAGCGGTTAGAAAAAAATATATGATCCTCCAATGCCGAATTAAGCGGCGATCAAACTCTTGGGGGACCTGCCATGTCGCCTATGGAGGTAGTGCGCGACGCCGACCTAAGAGGATTGGTTGCGGGTTGTGACTGGCGGTTCGTCGGGTCTCGGCCTTGAGGCGGTCCGCGCGCTTGCATCGTCCGGGGCAAGTGTACATGTTCCCGCTCTCGACCGTGTCGCTGCCCGCGCGGCGTTAAGCGGATTTGACGAAGCCGAAGTGTGGCCCTTTGGACAGGCGGCCCGATCGGCTTGCGGGCGGCCTGCGCCAACGCGTCGCGGTCGCCCGTGCGCGCGCCAACGATCCGCCGCTGATCCTTGCCGACGAACCGACCGGCAGCCTCGACAGCAAGAGCTCCGAGCAGGTCTTCAGGATCCTGGAAACGCTGGTGCGCGAAGAGGGCAAGACCGTGGTTGCGGTCACCCATGACCTGGACATGGCCGCGCGCATGGACCGGCAGTTGAACCTGGTCGATCGGCGTCTATCGGAGATCGGTGCAACGGGATAACTCAATCCTTCAGTGTATCTTATTCTCAACTAGGGTTTCGCCCCTGCATCGACTGCCATCCCGATCAGAAGATGTATCGCACTGGCAACACTCATTTCGAAGAATCGAAACGAGCGGTGCTCCCCGACGAAACCATTTGGCCCGCGACACCGTATCCAGATCGACCACCCTGGAGACACGCGAGGGGAAATGCCGGCCCATCCCACCAAATCCACCACCCATTCCAGAAAATGCGCAGGTATCGCGGCCGTGATCTTCCTGATGGTCAACTGCCCGAGTGTTTCGATCGCAGACGGCTCGTCGCCTGGGGCCGTGCGCATTGATGTCGGAGGCTACAAGCTCAACAGCGTGTTGCTGGAACCTGATCGCGAGCCTGATCTTCCGCCGATCGTTTTCATTCATGGAGCCAGCGCCAGCCTTTATGATCCATTGTTTTCCTTTCGCGACAAGCTGATTGGAAGGGCGAAGCTGCTGTTCGTCGATCGCCCCGGACATGGCCAATCAGACCCAGGTAGCCGAAAGAACATTCTCCCCGACGGACAAGCCGACGCCATCGCCGTGCTCATGGAAAAGCGACATGTACGGAAAGCCATCATTGTCGGCCATTCCTTGGGGGGAGCCATCGCGCTCGCCCTGGCCGTTCGACATCCCGAACGGGTTTCGGGGCTCGTCTTGTTGTCTCCGGCAGCTTACCCTTGGAAAGGTGGTGTCGCCTGGTACTATCAGGTCGCCAGCGTGCCTATTGCCGGAGGGATCTTCAGCGCGCTGGTTGCACCCCCGTTGGGCCTCCTGGCGATCGACCGTGCCACCAGGGATGTTTTTGCGCCCAATCGCCGTCCCAGGAACTACATCGAAAAGACGAGAGCCCTGCAGGCGTTGTCGCCGATCGCATTCCGGCACAATGCAGAGGAAGTTGCCGCGCTGAGCAATTGGGCGAGGTCCGCATCCGTGAGCTATCCGAGGATCAAAGTCCCGACGATCATAATCACGGGAGATGCCGATGACGTCGTCTCGCCCGAGATCCACGCCCGCCAGCTCGCGCGCGACATTCGCAGAGCGCGTCTGATCGTGGTTAGAAATCTCGGGCACAAGTCGGACTTCGTCGCGGCCGATCTTGCCATTGCCGCCATCGAGGCCGTCGCTGGTAGAAGGGTGAACCTCGCGTCAGTGAAGAGGTTGATCGAGACGCGGATCGCTCAAGATGGCAGGGATTGAAATCTGGCGCTTTCGTCTTCGGATCGGGTTGGCGATCCTCTACAGCGCCGGCGGAGCGCTGCACGCTGTTTGGCCCGCACCTTTCCTGAGCATCACCCCCGCGTGGGTTCCGAACGCCCCGAACGTCATTCTGTTGACGGGTTTGTGCGAGATTGCCGGTGCGGTGGGCCTGCTTCACCCAAGGCTTCGCCGGTATGCCGGTATAATGCTGGCGCTCTACGCAGTCTGCGTCTTCCCGGCAAACATCAAGCACGCGCTCGACGATCTTGGTGCCGGGGCCACTTCGCCGTGGCAATGGGCCTATCATCTCCCGCGCCTGGCTCTCCAGCCGCTCATCGTCTGGGCTGCACTGTTTGCTGGAAATGTTGTCTTTTGGCCGTTTCGGCGATTTGCCTCGGGGCGGTAAATCGAGAAGGCAGAACACGAAGTCCCACCTTCTCGGATCTGCGTTACATCGCCGGAAGTATGGCGATGTCGCGCACATCGTCCTCGATGCCCATGATCGCACCGACTTCGGTCGCTGCGCCGGTCTCGAGATTGACAGTGTAGAGGGTTTTTCCGGCGACCAGATAGGCGACGTTCTTGCCGTCTGCCGTTCCCTGAATGTCAAACGCATATGTGGCCGGCTTTCCGGCCAGTCCGAGCTTGCCGATGGCCTTCAACGTGCCGTCGTTCGGCTTCGTCTGTTGGATCAGCGCGCCAATGGTCGCATCGATGTTGTACATCGCGGTCTTCTCCGGCTTGCCGATCGAGTTGGTATAGGCGGCAGCGACGATATCCGGCGTTTCGCCCTTGTGCATGTCATCGACTTCGAAGGCGAGGGCGCCATCGACAGTCACTGCACCGGTATCGGGATGCACTCGATGGTTGGTCGTTCCCGTCATGAACCGAAGCCTGTCGGCCGACGGGTTGAAGTCCACGATGACCGGAGCCCCGGTCATCGTCAGCATCTTGTCCATTTTCCCGACTTCAGTTGCCGCCCCGGTTTTCGGATCGATTGAGACAATCGTGTGGTCCGGCGTGACACCCATGATCGTCTTCGTGCCGGGGCGAAAATCGATGCCGGCAAGCCTGTCGACGCCCGTTACGTCGATAGTCTTCGTCACTTCGGGCTTGGCAGTATCGAATACAACAAGCGTCTTTGCGCCAGTCAGGCCCAGCACAGGCGCCGAAAGGGCGCTTCCAACGTTCAGCGTAAGAGCCACGCAGGCAGCGAGAGTGAAGGTGATGGCTATCATGTCTGTCTCCCATTCGTTCATCGGGGCGGAAGGCTTCCGGCAAGCGGGTTTCGACGCTTCCATTGGTGAAGACACCTCGAACAGGGCATTTGGATGCAGGTGCACAAAATAAAACGTCCGGTGCATCCGCAGACGGTTTTCATGCGTATAGCAAATGCCGCAACTGACGCGGGTTCCAGCAGGGAAGGTTCGGAATGTCGGTGAATGTTCGGGTGAATGATCTCGATGAGGCATTGGCCGCCTGCGCCAAAGGCGACCGGGCTGCGTTGCGCGAGATCTATGATCGGGAGGCCGGTCAATTGATGGCCCTGGCACAGCGGATCGTTCGGCGACGGGAGCTTGCCGAAGAGGTGGTGCAGGAAGCCTTCATCCGCATCTGGACCCATGCTCACCAATACAAAGCCGATCGCGGCTCAGCACGCGGCTGGATCTATGCCATCGTGCGCAATCGAGCGCTCAACCTTTTGCGCGACGGAAGGCGGGAACACACGGTCGAGAACATGGACGCCCTGCGAGAGGATGGGCAGGCGGACGAGGTCATGGCGGCCTGGCAAAAACTTGATCGCACATCGCGCCTTTATGAATGCCTCGCGGCTTTGGACGACGTGAAGAGGCGAGGCATTCTCATGGCTTATGTGGAAGGCTATTCCCATGGCGAGATCGCGGGCCGGCTGCGCATCCCGCTCGGCACGACAAAATCCTGGCTCAGGCGTGCGCTCTCTGCGCTCAGGGAGTGCCTGGCATGACCTATGAACGAACGAGCATACCGGACCTTGCGGACGAATATGTGCTCGGCCTGATGGAGGCCGCGGACATGGCCAAGATCGAAGCGGCAATGGAGCGCGATGCAGAACTGAGGGCCGCCGTTGCTGCAGGCCGTGAGCGGTTTCTGCCCTTGGATGCGACTGTCGAGCCCGTGGTCGCGGGCGCAAATCTCTGGCAAAAGATCGAGGCGAGCTTGCCCTTGCAGACCGACACGGCCAACCCGGTGGAGAACTCTTCCGCCAACGACAACAGCAGAAACGGATGGCGCGTCGCGGCAATTTCGGCGATTGCCGCATCCGTTATTCTTGCCGTCGGACTGGTTTACAGTCTGACGCGGGCCGTCGACCCGCTTGTCGTCGCCGTGCTCATTAACGAAGCTGGTGAAGTTCAGGCAGTGGTGGAGGATTTTGGCAACGAAAACGCACGGATTCGGTTGCTGGCGGACTTTGACGTGCCAGCGGACAAGACAATACAGGTGTGGACGTTGCCGTCTCGAGAGATGGGGCCCGTTTCCCTCGGTCTTGTCGATGGTGTGAACGGCGCTCATCTCGGAGGGGCAGAGCTACCACTGCCAAGGGAAAGCCAACTCTACGAGATCACCCTCGAACAGACTGGCGGCTCCCCGACAGGGCGGCCCACCGGGCCCATCCTGGCAAAAGGCTTCGCGAAGCGGTCACGTTGACCTGTGGCGTGCCTCGTTCCGTGCTCTTGGCCGCTGTGCAATCAGCACGTCGCCTTTGGGGGCGTCCGCGGAATGACAGCCTCCCGAACGAGAAAGCCGAAGAAGGCCTGACAACTGCGCTTCATCAACGTCCGCAGCCGCAAGCGGAAGCGGCCATTCGGAAGCGGTACTGGCCATCCTCGGAAAAGGGCAGTCCCTATCTGGTCGTCCGACCTGAGCGCCTGGACGACACAAATTGTGGCAGCTAGGGTGGCGACGAACGTCGTACTGGTAACCAAAATCAAAGCAATGGACACCGAAAGCGCTGCTATTATCGCGCTCGCGAAGATTACGCCCACGGCGTTGGCGGTGCGCAACAGAGCGAATACTTCAGGGCGCTTTGGCGGAGGAGCAAGCTCGTCGAGGATGAGCGAGAAATAGGTACCAAGAGGTGCGAGTACCACGCCGATCAGCATGACCGCCAAAACGGTTGCGGCAAAAGACACCTTGAGTGCGGCGAGCGCCGACCCTACCGTCATTATAGACAACTGCGCCAAGACAGCCCCTCGCTGCGCCATTCGGTTCCGCAGGCTACCCAGAGGCCGCCCGCCACGGAAGCTACACACAGGGGAATAGTAAACAGAACCGTCGAAGCGGGCGAGGAACCAAAGTTCAAGGCCAGTGCCACAGCGCCTATTTCAATTGCCGCGACGAGCGGCGGCCCAAACAACGTTGACGAAGATTACCGAGACGCGGATATCAATGTGCTGACGCCATCGGGACGTTTGGTTGTTCGACTGATATCGCGCAAAGCGCCGCTGTTCCACCGAGTTAAGCAGGACCCGCGGAAGCCTCCGTCCACTGAGGTGAGACACACAGCTTTAGGAACCTGTTGCTCCCCAGATGTTTGACGAGAAGCCCTAGCGCAAGGCAAATCGGTCGGCTCGGGCTGAAGCTGTCGTTTTCCTTCTGAACAAACGCTTTCGACCTGACGCTCTCCTCTGAATCCGAGGAATGGCAGGTGCAGGAACTGGTGTGTTCCGGGATTCGTTCCCGGCCCGAATGGCTTGGGGAGGACTGTTGTCCCTAGCGATCGCCAGAAAAAACGGCCCCATCGGGGCCGAATCTAACTCCTCATTGGCGCTTTAGCGCATGCTTTCAAGACGCAAACGTTCCTTCTCGATCTCTTCGGCCGTATAGGGATCGCGCATTTCGTCAAAGCTTGTCCAACCCTGTTCGGAGTAAGAGGCGCGGCGCTGGACGGGATCGACCCAACTGCCCCGGCGCAAAATGGCTTCAGCATCTGAGTAGAGCGCGTTATCGACACGGGCAGTGACGACGGCGCCGCCGCGGCGCACGCCCTCGGCATAGACATGGGCATGTTCTTCCGGGACACCCGCTTCCGTCATCGCACCGATGATCCCGCCAGCGGCACCCCCGGCGACCGCCCCCGCCGCCGCACCTGCTGCGGTGGCCGCAAGCCATCCGGCAGCGACGACCGGTCCGACGCCAGGGATCGCCATGACGCCGAGGCCGGTCAGCAACCCGCCGACCCCGCCAACTGCCGCGCCGATACCGGCGCCCGTGCCTGCACCTTCAGCCGCATTGCTCTCGTCTGTGCTTCCGTAACGATCCGCAGCATTGTTGGAAACGATGCTGATATCATCCGACGGTACGCCGCGATCTTCCAGTGCTGTAACCGCTGCGCGTGCATCGGCATAATCGTCGAAAAGTCCGGTAACAGTTTTCATCAAAGGTCTCCTTAAGGGATCAGTTGGCGACGATGTTGCCTTGGTAGTCGAGAGCGACCTGCACTGACTTGCCGTCCTTCATCGCCGTGGCGCGCCAAACGCCGGTCTCGTCAAGCTTAAGCCCCGTGATCTCGGTGTACCCGGCTTCGTTGATGCGGTCCTTGGCCTGCTCCTCGGTAAAGCTGTTGGAGCCGGCGACCGGTGCAGTGGGATTGGTCGTGTCGGGGGTGGCAACGGCCGGCGTGTCGCCATCCGCAGTGGCGGGGGGCGTTGCGGTCTGCGCCAGCGCGCCAAGGGTCGTTGCGCCGAGGAATACCCCGGCGAGCAGCAGATTTTTCATGATGAGTTCCTTGTTTTCAGCCAGTAGAGCTGCCTATCAAACTCGGTAGAGCCCACTTTTGTTCCTGATATCATTGAGCATTATTGGGACGAGGCATCCAAGCGGTGGCCATAGGCGTCGTGCATCTGAGATTTCGGTCAAGCGGGATCGCGCGTGTGACCTTCGTCAGGCCGCCGTTTGAAGTTCCAGAGACACGGCTAGGTGCATGGTCAAGCGTCAGTGGAAGTCAGCATCAGGGTTTCGCTGTTGCTCGAAAAATGATCCGAGACGAGTTGGAGTGACAGCTCGGTCTCATCGGACGGTGGCAGATGATCATAGCGTTGCGAGATAATCCGTGAACCGCCGGCCTTTCTGAAGGCGGAAGCGATCGTGTGTATCCTGGATTCCACCTATGCGATCCAATCGAAAGTTTCGGAAGTCGTCTCGCAACTCACACCAAGCCGTCAGCAGCCATACATCATCGAACAAGGTCAGTCCCAACGGATGGACGCGGCGGTTGCTCCCGCGGCCTTCAAGGTCGCAGTAGGACAATTCAACAATTCGCCGCTCACGGATGGTTCTGCGAACGACACTCCCCCATCTCGCGGCATGATCGTCGGTCGCTCGCTGCCGCGATACGGCCAACAGTGGGAGGGTTTGGAGTATCTCCTTACCTTCCGGCCCACTAGTGCTCGCGACCTTACCTGCCGCCCGCATTGCAGCGTCGTGCAGGTCTGCGCGATCGCGCGCCATCACAAGGCGCAGTCCAAGCGTGATCGCCTCCATCTCATCGGGATCAAAGTGTAGCGGGGGCAGGAAATAGCCGGTCTCAAGTTGATAACCGAGCCCGGATTCACCGCGAACAGGCGCTCCCATGGACTGAAGGCTCGCCATGTCGCGATAAATCGTGCGGGGAGAAACGCCGAGACGCTGCGCCAACGCTTCGGCGGAGACCGGATGCCGGCTGACCCGCAATTGATCCAGCAGAGCAAAGAGGCGAAGTGTCTTCATGGATCAACCTGTATCATGCCCCTGACAGAGAGTGTCAGGGGGGTAGCGTTAGGAAACGGCGTTCATGAAATCGCAGGATGCGAAGGAGCGAAAGCCGATGACAACCCAACGTATTGAAATCGTCACCTACAAGATTAGCAACCCGGCCGTGGCCGACCAACAGCGTGATATCGCGCGCAATCGTGCTGCGGCCCTTCCGGGCTTTGGAGGCTGGCTGCCTCTGAGCGGCGAAAAAGATCAAGCTGAGCGCGCTGACCTGATCGTATGGGACAGTGCAGAAGCGGCCCAAGCCGCGGGAAAGATTGTCGGATCGTCGCCCGATTTTGCGCAATTCCGCGAAACGGTCAACGAGTTTGCGAAAGCGCAATATTATGCAGCTCCAGGCGATGGCGTTGCTTTGATGACGTCTGGAGATGGTATCGAGTTCGGGCGATTCCGGCTGCGTGCGGGTGTCAGCGAAGATACGATGCGCACGGCGCACGCAGCGATGATCGCGAACCATCTATCCCTGCAGCCTGGTTGGTTGGGACAGAAGCTCGTCCGGTTGCAAGACGGAACATTTGTCGACGTTGCCTTCGCGGTGAGCGAAGAACGGTCGATAGCCATATGCAGCAGCTGGGCTGGCAATGCCAGTTGTGATGCGTTTCTGGGCCTGATTGAGCCGATCAGCATGGAGTTCGGATCGATTACCTGACCCATTGCATCCTAGCGCAACGTCGCTGTGCTATCTTAGTCTACCAGCGGCGCTGTTCGAGGGTTCCCATCGACGTTAGTCCATACCCGACCCGCTGGTGCTTGGCGTCGCGCTGAGCAACGCTCGGCCCCATGCTGCGCGATCTGGACACGGCCATCGCCCCCAATGAGAACCGCGCGATCGATCCTCCGGCAACGTCCGCGTAACCACGGTCGAGCACGCAGCCAGACACCGCTGCTTCCCGCGCCGGACAGCCAGTCTGACGCGCTGGTGCCCGCCCCACACCGCCGAATGCGAGTAGTCGGCCAAACCCTCTGTTAAATCTCTGCCGCTAGTCTGTTTCAAAAGGGGATACGGAAAGGCATTTCGATGAGAGGCGCGGCGCCGATGATGCAACAGCACTTCCTGAACAAGGAAGAGTCCTTCATGTACGATCGCGAAACCAACTTCCCGTTGGAGGACACTCGGAACGAGGCCCGAATTGAGTATACCGAAAAGGGCATGACGCAGTTGAGCTCGCGCCGATGCGAGATCATCAAGCTTTCCAAGAGCGGCGCCGTCATCAGCATTCTCACGAAATATCAAATGCCACAGAATTTCTATCTGGATATCCCGAGCGCCCGGATCCAGATGATCGGCTGCCTGACACGGCGAGTGCACGCCAACAACATCATCGAAGCGCGTTTCCTGCGCATGCTGACGGATCGCGACCTCAATCGCATCTTCGTTTACAGCACGCATCCGAACCACCGCAATCGCACGCTCGACATCTACCGCTAGAAAAGCAAATCGCGACGCATGACGCCGAGAGAATTGCGGCTTCCCCCTGGCCAACAAATCAGCGGCCATCTCGCGTCCGCTTGTCGCCGATCCGGCAGTGGCCGCTTCTCCGATCTCCAGCCGAGGAACAGCTTAGTCGTCATCTCCAATTCCGGATGCGGCGCCGGTCGCGTCGGCATCAAGCCCGGTTTGCGTCTTGCGCCGATAGGGTTCGGCGAGCTTTCGCAACGTCAAGAGCTCGTCGTCGATGCTCGCGCGGTTCTTCTTCGCGAGCAGGTTGGCGAGTAAATCGCGGGCAGACCTCCGCCGGTGACCGGCGGAGGCGGGGTCGTTCAGATCTCGTTCGATGCGGCTGCACGGCCAGCCAGCGTCTGGCGCAACACGAGCAGCGCCAGAATCGCGACGCCGATCAAGGTAGAGACCAGTTCGGGCGCAATCAGCAGCAGCGCTGCGACTGCCAGAAGCAAACGCTCAAGCCACGATAACGGGCCGACCAGCCAGTTTGTGATCGCCGCCGAAAGCGAAAATATTCCCATTATCGCACCAGTGAACGTCAGCAGAAATGCACTCCAGGTGAAGCCGTCGGTAACCAACAGGAGGGAGGGGGAAAACACGAACATGAAAGGCACCAACGCTTTGCCCATCGACAGCCGGAAAGCCGTGTTCCCCGCCTTGAATGCATTCGCACCGGCTATCCCCGAAGCCGCATAGGCTGCCAATGCCACTGGCGGCGTCACGTCCGCAAGGACGCCGTAATAGAACACGAAGAAATGCGCGACCAGCGGTTCGACATTCATCATGCCCAGCACCGGCGCGGCTACCGCAACCATGATTATGTAATTTGCCGTGGTCGGGATGCCACACCCCATCAGGATGCAGACCGCAGCTGTCATCATCAGCGTGAACAAAAGTGCGAGGGTCTGCAGGCTGAGCAATTCGAACGGAAGGAAGGAAAGGAAGCCATGCGCCGAGCCCGCCCAGTATTGTGCGATGCTTGTGACCATGAAAGCGATCTTGAAGCCGATCCCGGTAAGCGTCACCACGCCGATCACAACCCCTACGAGCGCGGCAGCGGCGGTAACGGAAAGGGAGCTTTTTGCGCCTGAAACAAACCCGTCATAGATCCCGGTCGCCCAGTGTTGCGCGCCGGCGGACAAACCTGAAGCTCTTATCATCTGGATCGCATAGACCACCATGCAAGCGGTGATTGCCCAGAACGCGGAAAGGAAGGGGGTGCGACCCGACATCAGCATCCATACGAGCAGTACCAACGGCAGCACCGATAGCCAACCTTCACGCAACACCTTCCAGGCCCTTGGCAACTCTTCTTGCCGCAAGCCGCGGATGCCAAGGCGCTTGGCTTCCAGGTGGACCTGCACGAGCACGCCGAAGAAATGCATGAAGGCAGGTACGATGGCGGCGATCAGAATCGTGCGCAACGGCATGCCCAGGTACTCGACCATCAAAAAGGCAACGGCGCCCATGACCGGAGGAGTGATCTGACCGCCGGTGGATGATGCGGCTTCGACGGCGGCGGCGAAATGGCGCTTGAATCCAATTTTGATCATCGCCGGAATGGTCAAGGCGCCTGTTGTCACCGTGTTTGCGATGGAAGAGCCGGAAATGGTTCCCAAGAGCGCCGAGGAAATCACCGAGACTTTCGCAGGACCGCCGGCAAAGCGGCCTGTCATGGCCGTTGCCAGGTCGATGAACAACTGGCCCAGTCCAATTTTCTGCGCCAGGACGCCGAAGAGGACGAAATGGAAGACATATGTCGCGATGACGCCCAACGCCGTTCCATAGATTCCTTGAGACGACAGATAGAGGTGGTTGATGATCCCCGACCAGTCGGCGCCGGGGTGGACGAAAATTCCCGGCATTGACCGCCCAAAGAAGGCATAACAGATGAACAGGATCGCAATGACCGACAAGGGCCAACCCATCGAGCGGCGCACGGCCTCCAGCAGCGTCACAAGAAGGATCGTGCCCATGACGATGTCGATCTGATTGGGATTGCCTATGCGAAACTGCAGCTGGTCGTATATCCAGGGCACATAGAACGCGCTGATCGCTCCAGCGATCGCCAAAAGCCAGTCAATAACCGGCAAGCCGAGGATCACGAAACCCGTGGTTTTAGTCCGGCCCGAGTTGAGGGCGGCAAAGCTGAGGAAGACCAGGAACAACGTCACCCCCATATGGAAGCCGCGATGCACGGTCGCGCGGGGGATACCGAAGCCTGCGGTATAGAAGTGGTACGACGACAGCAGGAACAGGATGACCCCGGCCATGATCGCCACAGGTCTGAGTACGGCGCGGAACCGGGATTCGGGATCGAACTCTTCCTCGATATCCCTCAGTTCCTGTTCGGACAGTTGCCGGGTCTGCTCCGCCATGGATCTCTCCTAGAGTTCTTTTATCGCTGGGGCAGGGACGCGGGCGAGCCGCGCCCCAGGGGAGAACTCCCTTATTTCACCTTGCCCGCTTCGCGATAGAACTTCTCCGCTCCGGGGTGGAAGGGGATGCCCGCGCCTTGCACGGAGTTGTCGAGGGTGATGTTCTTGCCCTTGGCATGGCCTGCGGCGAAGAGTTTCTGCGTCGTCGCGTTGAACAGCGCCTGGGTGATGCCATAGACGAGGTCTTCCGGTTGCTCGGCAGACGTCACCAGTTGTGCACCGACCGAAATCGTCGGCACATCCGCATCCTGGCCCTTGTAGGTTCCTGCGGGCAAATTGTCCGTGGCAAAGAAGGTGTATGTCTGACGCAGCTTGTCAACTTCGGGCCCGGCAATCGGCACCAACACGACGTCATGCTGACTGGACAGTTCGGCAATCGCACCTGCCGGATAACCGCCCACAAAGAAAAAGGCGTCCATCGCTCCGTCGCGCATGCGATCGGCCGCCTGGTCGGGCTTTAGGTATTCTGGCGAAATGTCGGCTTCCGACAGACCGAACGCTTCGAGAATGATCTTCGCATCGACCAGCGTGCCCGAGCCCGGCTCGTCCAGCGAGACTTTCTTTCCTTTGAGATCGGCGACCGAAGTAATGCCCGCATCCTTGCGCGCGACAAGATGGATGCTCTCGGGATAGAGATTGGCGATCAACCTCAGATTTTCCACCGCTGGCTGACCCTCCCATAGGCCCGTGCCAGTCTGTGCCCAATAGGCCACGTCGGACTGGCTGAAGCCGGCCTCAAGTGTGCCACCTTTAATCGCGTTGACATTGCCGACCGAGCCATTGGAGGCGACGGCGGTGGCGATTAGGCCAGGCACGCCGCACGAGCCACCTTCGTTGCATGCGCGCGAGCCGGGGGGATTGGAGATCGCATTGGCGATAAGGCCACCGATGGGGTAGTAGGTGCCGGCGGTCCCGCCAGTTCCGATACGGAAGAATTTCATCTCCTGGGCGGTGGCGCCTTGGAGCATCAGGCCGACGGCAACTGCCGCTCCAGCCACTGCCTTGAACGAAAAGAATGTCATGTCTTACCTCCCGCTAAGAATCGTTTTATCGATGCCACCCTCTGGCGGCCATCCGGAGAAACTAGGCGGAAAGGATCGGATGGGTCTAGTCCGGGCGGGAGGTTTATCGGACCGGCACGACCGCTGAGCGATGATGCACGATGATTTCCGCGGCAATCGATGTTGTCACGCCAAGCTGGACGAAATCAGTCCCGCCAAGGTGCGGGAAACGCCGCCGTTGCGGAACTATCCAACAACTGCGAAGCTCGAGAATATGCGGATCAGCCCCGCCAGGCGCGGGGCAGGTAGACCTCGTCGAGACGCACCCGACGCCTCACGACATGCATGATCACGCCGAATCGATCGGCTGATTTCCTCCGTGCCCTATCCTCGATCCTCGCAAAGCTCGCGGAAGGGCTCGAACTGGTCGGCGGGGTGCAGGTCTTTGCGCGTCAAAGTTCCGTTGGCCGGAGGATCGACAAGATCCTCGTCTCGCCCCTGATGGGCGAGATCATTCCACTTACTGATCCCGCGCATAGGAATGGTAGCGCCAAGGCGTCGGGCGAATGCGCGCGTCTCCCCAACCACCTTCAATCGTGGGCGGGAGTTTGCGCCAACGGCGATCTCGCCAAAATTGCCCTGCCTTCACTTCCATAACGACGATATTCAGCAATCATGACGGTGGCTGCGTAGCGCTAGCCACCCGGTCTGCTCAGCTCAGCTCAGAAAACCCTGAATTTCTACTGAAAGTTTAATATCTAATACGCGCCGAACGGCGTGAGAACGTGGCGGGTACGAAAGGGGAATTTTTAACCCGTTCGGATTATTGGCAAATTTGACGGGTTAGTTGTCAAATTAGTGGGTATCGGTGGAGATGGGCCGATCCGGCCTCGAATTGGCACTGGAACGATCTAAGAACACGACCCGCTCGAACAGGACAGCGAAAACCCCTATATTCCGCGGGGAGAGACAGTAGCTTAAATTCGCGTTCCGCGAGAACCGCTGGCCTGACCAAGCTACGGTTCTCAAGGCCACTACGAATGACTCGGCATCGACGAAAGAAGAAGGCGCCGAGCAGAGCTCTCGTGGCGATGTGGGGGCGCTCGGCCGACCGCTGTCAACGGCGCGCGTTTCCTTTTGCGGGTTAGGCGTTGACTGCTGCCACCCACTGATTGATGCTTGCGCCCCTGGCACGCTAAAGATGCGTTCGTCCGCAGAACTGGTCTCGCGTCTTCGGGATCTGCCGACCAAGATTCTCTGTCTCAGAAAGGGTGCACAAGATGATGCTGATCGCGAAGATCATACTGGCGGCAGCCGCGTCCCTGGTGGAGCACAGCCAGGTGCCGAGCATCATCGTCGAACGCGGACCGTGTCTCGGGGAATGCCCCGTCTACCGCTTCCAAGTGAGTGCAGCCGGGGGTGTGTTCGAGGGCCGGCGCTTTACTAACGTTTCGGGGGAGCAGCGTTTTCCGATCACGGCAACGGAATGGTCGACGTTCCAGTCGACACTCGCGCCGTTTCGGCCGCAAGGAACGGAAGACATCACCGCGGGGCATGCGCGATGCACCCAATTCGCCACGGACCACGCTTCCGTAGTGATCACCTGGATCGGGGCCGGGCGAACTGACCAACTCCTATTCAACTTCGGATGCAAGGACCCACAGAATGATGCCATGGCAAGGACGCTTGCCGATGTGCCGGATTTGCTTGCAGTCGGGAAACTTATCGAGGAGCGGCAACTTGAGGATGGAGCGTGGGACCGTCCAACAAAATGACTGAACGGACTGCCCCTCTCAAGAAAGAGCGGCAAGTTGCGCCCATCTCGTGTATTGCAACTGCGGGCTGCCGGTATCCGGCGCGCATTTGATGCGGCCTTGTCGCTCGCATGTGTCGTGCCAGTTGCCTTGTCGCCAGATCGGCGCATACTCTTTGCATCGCTGGGCAGTAACAAGGGCCCCGGCGGCTGGAAGATCATTCGCGCTTTCGCCCCAGTCTAGGAGGTCGCGAGATGTATCTCTCGACACGTCCAAGGACGCTTCTCCCCCACGAAATGAACCAGATCGAACGGGTCTTCAACGACATTCTGCGCGAGCGTGGATTGACGCGGCAGTGTCGTGCGGCTGAAGCAATCGCAAAACGACTGATGCAGCTTTATCTTAGCGGCGTCCGCGGGCGAGTCGCTCTCAGATACCTGACATATCTGGACGAGCCGGTCGCGACCCGGCC
Organism: Ensifer sp. NPDC090286; assembly: GCF_044769565.1. Lineage (NCBI taxonomy): Bacteria > Pseudomonadati > Pseudomonadota > Alphaproteobacteria > Hyphomicrobiales > Rhizobiaceae > Ensifer > Ensifer sp. NPDC090286. The sequence goes on from NZ_JBIVYF010000012.1 coordinate 56,581, forward strand.
ATGGCCAGATACGAGCCCGCTCGTCGAGGAGGTCACCATGGTAGATGTATCCCGTAAGGAGGGCGCGCAGATCAGCCCCGAGGATCTCGAGCTGCTTCAGCGCACTTTCGATCGTGTCTGCATCTGGTGCGATATCCCACGGTATGGGAAGCGTGCGGACCGATTGGCGCGCCACATCACGGATCAATTTCGCAAAGGGCTTTGTGGCGAAGATGAGCTTTTTGAAACCGCCATGTGGCTGGAGCGGAACTCCGGCCCATCTCGATCACGCTCCGACGCATAGTTAATCTGTCGTGTCCGGCGTGCAATTCATTTTCGTCCTTCAACGCCCGGCCGATGTGGGGCGTGGTCGAATTGTGCGATGCAGCGGAAATTGGACGCCAGAAAGTTCGTTCAGAACTTCTCCCGTCTGGCGGAGATCCTTCGCCAATTCAGGCGGGGCAGAAAGCCTTCGAGGCAGATTTTCGAGAAGTCGAAAAATGTTGGAGATCGAAAGGGCATTGGACTTGGTTGATGAACTGCGGAGCGGTCGCGCATCCGTCCGTCATCACCAAGGACCGTTCCGCTCGGCGATTAAGCTTTTAGGAAAATCAACCGTTCATCGACGCGGCCTGGCGTGACTTCGTGGATCTCGGCGCTCACCACACGCTCTGACACGAAAGGACCTTCTTGAATTAAGGCCTCAAGGCTTTTCCGATCTATATTATGGGCGAGAAGTGTCCCGCCCGCGTTCGGCTGGAGGCTGCCTGCAAGAAGAAAAGTCCCGCTGTCGAAGCCTCTTTTGATCCAGGCATTGTGACCCTCAAGGAATTGGGCAGCCTGCGTCCTGTTGTCGGAAAACCTGAGAAATACGATAAACATGATCCGTCCCGTTTATTGAACTGTGATGGAATGAAAGAGGCGCTCTCGCGCTATCCCCCCTCGAGTGGTTTTGTTCGTGAAGCCTTTGCAGCGGTTTCCTTCAACCAGTCTTTCATCTGATCAACCTCGCGCTGAACGAAGTCTTGATCCTTGAAGGCATTGAAAAGGATCGCGGCGCCCTGGCTTCGGGCAAGAAGATGCATGGCAAGCACATCCGAATCCGTTTCTCGGCCAAGCGCGACAAACTGACGGCGGAGCCACGTCCGGAACAGCATGAACAATCTGCTGGCTTCTGGCTGCGCCGCGTGGTTCAGCTTTGCCAATTCGCTTGTTAACGTTCCGATCGGGCAACCATAAAGTTTGATCTTCTCCCCATTGACGATCAGGATATCGATGAAGCCGGAGATCCGCTCGACTGGCGACGTGCCCTCCACCTCCCATCGCTCCAGCATTCCATTGCGATCCGCCAGGCGTTTCTGGATTACCGCGTCGAGGATGTCGTCCTTCGTCTTGAAATGGTGATAGAAGTTGCCGCGAGATATCTTCACGCGCTCGGCGATGTCGGCAAAAGATGTGTGCTCAAATCCCTGGCGGTAGAACAAGTCGTCCGCCACGCCAACAATCTTCTCGCGCGTCGCCCGACTTGCCATCGTATTGCCTCCCTGTTGGACACCTTGGTCAGCGGACGTCTCTTCGCCCTTTAAGAATGGATGTTCGGCATATCCGCAATCATCCACGCGAGATCAGGGTTGGCGAAGAAGGGCAGGCCGAATTCCACGAGATCGATATCACCGTTCGCGATTGCCTGTTTTGCAAGGTCAAGGTCGTGGCCGTTTTTGTTGGCTGAAAGTCACTCGCCAGGGCCGCGGCCATGAATCTTCCCCCAAATCAAACTAGGGCAACTGTCCTAATTCTCGTTGTTAGGACGGACGACCTAATTTGTCAATGCTCGTTTGACTGTCGCGAACCGACGCTGAAGCTGCGCTCGAGCCAGGTGACCCTCGACGAAGGCACGCCGCATGCAGCTGCGGCCGTTCCACGACCAACCTTATTGCCGTCTTCGCCGGTCATCTCATGCAGACGCGAATTAATGAGGTGGGCAGAATGTGACGGAGAATTTTTGAAACCGTTTTCGGCAATGCCATCGCCTCCACATCGCCTTGATCGGAGAGGGAGTGGCGACCTGTTCGCTCTGGGCATAAAAATGAGGCCCCGCAGGAACAGGCGGGGCCTCATTCGTGAAGGTCGTCAAACCATACAAAACGCAATACGTACATTAATTCAGTGGCCGCACGGCAATGAATACACAACCATGGATTAGTTCTGTTGTGCAACCACGGTTGCATCGTCGCAAATATGCGGCTCGATCACAATCATACAGGAGAATTAGTCGCCTAATCAATTTGTGTTACGCAACTCCACAACTGTTGCTAGTTTTATTGGCGCAATGCCATCCGCTGCGTGCGTCTAGCCGAGTGGCGCCAGGTCAGGGTCAGCCTGACGGATCCGGTGAACGGACACGTGCCGCTATCGGCCCGGTTCCTCTCAAGCGTTGGAAGCAGTTCTGCGTCACCACCATCCGATATCAGGTGAACGTCAACTGAACCTTCATGGAATGACTGCGGTCGCCAGCCAGCTCGAACGCCTCCACGGCACGCGCCACTTCGAACGTATGGCTGATGGTCGGGGAGAGATCGATACGCCGGTTCGAGATGAGGTCGACGGCCTCGCCGAATTCGGCATCGAAGCGGAAACTGCCTGCGATCTTGAGTTCTTTGGTTACGATGGAAGGAAGCGGGAACGGCATCGCGCCGCCGAGGCCGACGGCAACGAGCGTGCCGCGCGGTCGAAGGCATTCTATCGCGGTGGCGACTGCCGCCGGATGCCCTGAGCAATCGAACGCGACGTCTATCCGGCCCTTGCCGGCTTTGTAGCGGTCGAGGCCCGTCGCGTCCGCGCCGTTGATGACGATTTCATCGGCGCCGAGGCGTTCGGCGATCTTCAATGGTTCGGGAACGACATCGCAGGCGATGACGCGCTGCGCGCCGGCAAAACGGGCGGCCGCGATGGTCAGACATCCGATCGGACCGCAACCGAAGACGAGGACCGTCCTGCCAAGCAGCGAACCCGCCTGCTTGACTGCATGCAGGCACACCGCAAAGGGTTCGGCCAACGCGGCAAGGCCGGCATCGACGCCGGAGCCGACCGGGTAGAGGAGGTGAGCCGGAACGATCAGCGCCCCGCGAAAGAGCCCCTGCGCATGGGGAAAGCGCATTGCGCTTCCGCGGAAAAGCATGTTGTTGCAATGGTTGCGCAAGCCGCGCTGGCACTCCTCACAGTGGCCACAGGGCAGCGACGGGTTGATGGCGACGAGGTCGCCGGGTGCAAGGCCAGTCACGCCCCTGCCGAGCGCGGCGACGGTGCCGGATGCCTCATGGCCGAGAATCATCGGTTCGCGCAGACGCACGGTCCCGAAGCCGCCGTTGTGGTAGTAATGGAGGTCGGAGCCGCAGATGCCGCCGGCGGCTACGTGGATGAGGACTTCGCCTTCGCTGGGATCTGCCTCCTCAGGCCACTCCTCCAGGCGAAGATCGTGTGCTGCATGGGCAACAACAGCGCGCATGTCTACCTCCTTAAAGTACCGACAGCATGCCGCCGTCGACGAAAATCATCTGGCCGTTGACGTAATCGGAGGCCGGCGCGGAAAGGAACACGGCGGCGCCCACCAGTTCCTCCGGCTTGCCCCAACGCGCGGCAGGGGTGCGCCCCTTCACCCAGGCGTCGAATTGCGGGTTTTTGATCAGTGCCTCGTTCATGTCGGTGAGCATGTAACCCGGGCCGATGGCGTTGGCCTGAATGCCGTCCTTGGCCCATTCTGCTGCCATGCCCTTCGTCAGCATCTTCACGCCGCCCTTGGCGACCGTATAGGGGATGACGGTGGCGCGCGCGAGTTCGCTGGTCAGGGAGCCGATATTGACGATCTTGCCGTGACCGCGCGCAATCATACGGCGAGCAGCTTCGCGGCCGATAAGGAAAGCGCTGGTGAGGTTGGTATCGATGACACGCTGCCAGTCGGCAAGCGCAAGTTCGACCATCGGTTGGCGATGTTGGATGCCGGCATTATTGATGAGTATGTCGATCTCCAGCCCTTCGGTATCGAAGCGCTCGAATGTCTTGACGACATCAGGCTCGCTGGTCACGTCGAATGCGGCCTCGTAGACGGTATAGCCGTCGGCGCGCATGGCTTTCGACGCCTCTGCGACCGCGTCCACCGAACGGCCATTCAGTACGAGATGGGCACCGGCGTCGCCCAGCCCCCGCGCGATGGCATTGCCGAGACCGCGTGTCGAACCCGTAACGAGCGCCGTGCGGCCGGAAAGGTCGAAAAGCCTGTTCGTCATGGCGGGCTCCTTAGAGTTCGGACTTGCGACAGATGAGGTCGGAACGCTCGAAAACTGCCGGTAGAAGATCGACACCGAGGCCGGGGCCATCCATCGGCAGGACGTATCCGTCCTTGATGGTGGGGAGGACCGTCACCAGTTCCTTGTACCAACCGGTATAAAAGGCGCGCACGGATTCCTGGATCAATGTGTTCGGCTGGCTGAAAGAGGCGTGGATCGCCGCGGCGAAACCGATCGGGCCGGTGCAGTCATGTGGAGCGAAGGGGCGGTGATAGGTGTCTGCCAGTGCCGCTATCTTGCGGCCTTCCGTGAGGCCGCCAGTCCAGCACAGATCTACCATGGCGATGTGCATGGCGTCACGCTCTAACATGTCCTTGTAGGGGAAACGTGAGCCGAGCGTTTCGCTGGCGCAGACCCACACATCCGTGAACGCGGCGTATTCGGCGAGCGCCTGCGGCGAGTTCATGCGGATCGGGTCTTCGTACCACGTCGGCGCGTAGGGTTCGAGGGCACGGGCGATCTTTTTGGCGGTCGGGAGGTTCCAGAGTGAATGGAACTCCACCATGATCTCCATGCGGTCGCCCACGCGCCTGCGGATCTTTTCAAAGGGATCGATGGCCCTCTTCATCTGCTCGGCGGAGATGAAGAGACCGCGGTTCTCCTGGGCGGCCGGGTCGAAGGGCCAGATTTTCATGGCGGAAATGCCGTTTTCGAGCAGGTTCTCCGCCAGCGCCCCGGCATCGGTCATGAAGCCGGCAAGATCCTCATAGGGCCCCTCGGCAGCGCCGAGGTTCCAAGTGTCGACCGGGCGGATGTTGTTGCTGCGGACATAGCCATACCCGGCACAGGTGTTGTAGACACGCAGCTTGTCGGTGCAAAGGCCGCCGAGCATTTGGTGAACCGGCTGATCGCAGACCTTGCCAAACAGGTCCCAAAGCGCAATGTCGATGGCCGATGCGGCGCGGTATTCCGCACCCGTTGAGGACTGAGCCATCGGCAAGTCGGTCATGATCCGGTTCAGCGCTTCGATGCGCAGCGGGTCCTGCCCCAGAAGACGCGCGGCAAGCGTATCGTGGATATGCGCTTCGACCGCGCCAGCGCCGTAAAAGGTTTCACCAAGGCCGATGGCGCCGGCGTCTGTATGGACGCGAACCCAAAGAACGTTCGCGAACTCCTCCGTTCGCAACGTTTCCAATGCTGTGATCTTCACCTTTACCTCCTCCATGCCACTCGCAATGCGCTGACGCGGCGGCTCGTCGCCTGTGAGTTCAGGAAACCCGTGTGCTGCAATTGACATTCTATGATATTCTGTGAAATATCACGTAACGATCGCAATAGCCACTGGGAATGTTTTTTGCAAGAGACCATGCGGGTGGAAAAAGAAGATACAAAGCGAGACATCACGCCCGTCGCCGGAATAGAGGGGGTGTGGTCACTGGAACAGAACCGCGACCTGACGACGGTCGCCTATGAACGCATCGAGGAGCTCTTCGTCGCGATGCGGATTGCGCCGGGTGAGGAGATTCGCACGCAGGACCTTCAGGTCATGGTTGATCTCGGCCGCACGCCGGTACATCAGGCTGTGCGTCGCCTCGCGGCCGAAACACTTCTGGAGATCCGCCCGCGCAATGGACTGCGTGTCGCGCCGATTGATCTATCGCGTGAAAAGCGTCTGGCCGAATTGCGCCGCGACCTCAACCGTTTCGTTACATCGACAGCCATCCGAAACATAACCGCCAATGACCGTGCGGCCTTGCACTACCTGCGCCGCAAGCTCGCAGCAGAACTGGACGCGCTGTCACTGGACGCCTTCAATGCCATCGATAAATCCTTTGACCGGCTGGTCATCCGCGCCTCCGGCGAGCGCTTCCTTGACCGGGTGCTGAGCCCCTTGCACGCAATCGCCCGGCGCATAGGCTTCCTGCATATCAACCAGATCAGTGGTCGCGAGGGCATTCTCGGCAGCGCCGAACGGCATCTTGCGATCATGGATTTCATGCTTGCCGGCTCGGAGGAGAAGGCTTGTGCGGCATCCGACGAACTGGTGGCATACGGGATAGCGATGCTGCAGCAGCTCGAGAAAGAGATCGATCCGGCGCTGCTTGACGTGCGGTTTTCCGCTCGTGCCGGCAAGGCTGCCTGGGCCGTGCGCAAACCGAAGCCGTCGACGGGTTAGTTCATCTGAAAGGCAAACTTAAAGACTCATGGGAGGAGTTTAGTATGAAGCGTTTTCTTATTGGCACCACATTTGCCGTCATATCGGCCATCGGCCTTGCTGGCACGGCGCTTGCGCAGGAGTTCTCGTTCCGCTTTCAGTCCTCGGACCCCGCGGGCAATCCGAATTTCGAATACCAGAAGGGTTGGACCGACCTCGTTGCCGAACGCTCCGGCGGCAAGGTGAAGATCGAGCTTTTGCCGGTCGGCTCCGTCGTGGAATACAACGAAACGCTTGATGCCGTCGCCGGCGGCATTCTCGATGGTCAGATCTGCGATTCGTCCTACTGGGCTGGCAAGGATCCGGCTTTCGGACTGATCTCCAACCCGGTCGGCGCCTGGTCCGATCCGGCGCAGATGATCGACTTCGTCGAGAACGGCGGCGGCAAGGAGATCATGCAGGAATTGCTCGGCTCCTACGGCCTGCATTTCATCGGCGTTTCGACGCCGGGCCTGGAAGCCTTCGTGTCGCGCGTGCCTCTCGATGGCGTCGATGATCTGAAGGGCCTCAAGATGCGCGCCCCGGAAGGTCCGATAGCCAACGTCTTTGCAGCCGCAGGCGCTGCCCCGGTCAACCTGCCGTCCTCCGAAGTTTACACCTCGATCGACAAGGGCGTTGTGGATGCGGCGGACTATTCCGTGTTTTCCGTCAATCAGGCGCAGGGCCTCAATGGCGTCGCGAAACATCCGGTGTATCCCGGCTTCCATTCGCTGCCGCTTGTCGAGGTCTCGATGAACAAGGCGAAGTGGGACGCGCTGCCGGATGACCTGAAGAAGATGCTTGAGGAAACCGTCAAGGAGTTCCAGCAGACCCAGATCAACGGCTTGAAGGCCGCCGACCAGAAGGCCGTGGAGGCCGCCAAGGCCGAAGGCACGATCACGATCCATGACTGGTCTGCCGAGGAGCGCGCCAAGTTCCGCAAGCTTGGGGTCGCCGAATGGGAGAACATTGCGAAGCGCTCGCCGATGGCCCAGAAGGTGTTCGACACCCTGACGGCCTACCTCAAGGAAAAGGGTCTCCTCTGACCGATTCCATGCGGCGGTCCGTCCGGGCCGTCGCTTTCTCGTGCCGAGGGAGAGAGGCATGACAAGAGACACGTTTTCAGAGGACGCCGATGCCGCCAGGGGCGACGAGGTCGTCGGGGCTGTTCGCGAAGCCGGCGTGCTCGGCCGCTTCATCGACAGGATCGGCTATGTTTTCGCCATCGGCATCGTGCTCGCAGCACTCATCCTGCTCTTGGAAGTGTTTCTGCGGTACGTGTTGAACAGTCCAACGATTTGGGCACACGAGACGACCGTCTTCCTTTGCGGTGTGGCTTTTGTCTTCGGCGGTCTCTATTGCACCGCCCGCAACAGCCATATCCGTGTCGTCCTGCTCTATGATCACTTCTCGCCACGCGCGCGCCGGTTTGCCGATATCGCTATTTCCCTCGTCAGCGCCCTTGCTAGCGGCTTCTTTGCCTTTGCCGCCTACCACATGGTCGAACGGGCTGTGGTCACTCCTTCCGGTGAGATCCGCCTGGAGACCACCGGCAGTGCCTGGAGCCCACCGACACCGGCCCTGATCAAGATCTTCATCCTCGTGGTGATGATCCTGCTCGTCGTCCAGTTCCTCATTCTTGCCGTCAACTACGCCAAGCGAGCCTCAAAGGACTGAGCGATGGCCGATTTCCTTGATTTCAGCATCAATCTGCAGGCACTCGGCATCGGCTGGGGCACTCTGCTCATGTTCGTGATGATGGTTGGGCTGCTGCTCTCCGGCATGCCGCTCGCCTTCGTCACCCTGCTCGTGGCGCTTATCTTCGCGCTCGGTTGGTTCGGCCCTATGTCGATCCCGCTCATCACAAGCCGCGTTTATTCCTTCGTGATGAACTTCGTGTTCGTTTCAGTGCCGATGTTTGTGCTGATGGCGGCAATCCTCGACCGCTCGGGCATCGCGCGTGACCTCTTCGACGCCATGAAGCTTTTTGCCGGCCGCATACGCGGCGGCGTTGCGGTGCAAACCGTCTTCGTCTCGGTGATCCTCGCCGCCATGAGCGGCATCATCGGTGGCGAAATCGTGCTGCTCGGCCTTATCGCGTTGCCGCAAATGCTGCGTCTCGGCTATGATCGCAACCTGGCGATCGGCGTCGTTTGCGCAGGCGGGTCGCTCGGGACGATGATACCGCCCTCAATCGTCCTGATCATCTATGGACTAACCGCGAACGTGTCCATCGGCGAGCTGTTCACCGCCGCCTTCTTGCCCGGCTTCATGCTGGCGATGTTCTATGTCGCCTATATCCTCGTGCGCGCCTACTTTACGCCGGGCATCGTTCCGCCCGTCGATACAACGCCGATCCCGAACGAAGAGAAGCTTCGTCTTTTGAAAGGCCTTGCGCTTCCTGTGCTGGTCGTGTTCGTCGTTCTTGGATCGATCTACGGGGGCATTGCGTCCGTCACGGAAGCCTCCGCCATCGGCGTCGGTGGCGTCATCCTTTCGACCATTCTGCGTGGCGAGTTCTCTTACAAATTGCTGCGCGATGCGGCGATGCAGACGCTTTCAACCGTTGGCATGATCGTCTGGATCGGTATCGGCGCAACCGCCATTGTTGGCGTCTACAACCTGATGGGTGGCGTGAATTTCGTCTCGGGCATGATTACAGGCATTTCCGACAATCCGACGGTGATCGTGCTCGTGATGATGCTGATCCTGTTCGTACTCGGCGCCTTTCTCGATTGGGTGGGTATCGCGCTTCTGACGATGCCGATCTTTGTGCCAATCATCAAATCCCTTGGCATGGATCCAGTCTGGTTCGGTGTCCTCTTTTGTATGAACATGCAGGTATCGTTCCTGTCGCCACCTTTTGGACCGGCCGCATTCTATCTAAAGTCAGTCGCACCTCCAGGGATTACGCTGGGCATCATTTTCCGGTCTCTGGTGCCGTTCATCATGTTGCAGATCCTTGGAGTCGCCATGCTGATCGCTTTCCCCGGAATCACCGGACGCTAGCAACGTCAGCCTACCAAGATCCCCGCGCCGGTGCGGCACTTAGGCGCCTGCATCCGAAGCGGGGCGCGCAGTGGTCTCCGGGCGCGCCGATCTGCTGCTAATGGTCTATATAGCTGGGTCGGTTCATTTTGCTTTGAGATAGGAAATGAGGGCTTGTCAGTCCTGCTCTTTGGCGATCCGGATTGATGTTCTGCGAACGAGCGGGGTGGGGCGACGAGTTAGGCATTGAAACCCTGTTCCGTCCAGACCACAAGGGATAAGAGGTGTGCCGAGGGACGGAGAGGGCCCCTGACTTCGGACACATATACGTGGCAGGTCGCCTCGAGCGAAAAGCATATCGCAAAGGCAGACGCCGCATTCAAATGTCCCGTCTTGGCCCTCATGAGTCGGGCGGAACTTCAAGTCGATGTGACCATTTATGCCTCGGAAGGGCTGGAGGTTCTCCATGACGGACTATAAGGGCATCCCAATCGTAGATTTTGCCGGCCAACTCGAGGCGATGACTGGGGACGAGGTGTTTTCCCTCATGTCCGATCTCGAGGCCGCTAGCGAATGCGGTGATGGCCCGGAGCGCAATGAGGTGCTGTCGCGGATTGCATTGACTGAAGAAGAGATACAAAAGCGCTTTCCGGGTCAGTTGCTTGCGCCATACCGGGAATGGAAAAAACGCAATCGCTGAAATTCTGCTGCCCGGTTTCGCGGCAAGTTGCGATCTTTGATCTCGACTGCAACGACGGCTCTTCACCTGCACCGTTTAGTTATCGTGTCGTGACGATCTGGTTGGATCGCGCCGCAGGGATCTGGTCCCCGAGCGAAGGGCCCCATCCGGATCATGACGGCGAAGAAGACAAGCCTTCCGGCTTTTCGAAGTCGGGACTGGTGACGCGATAGCGCGATAGGCATGCGAACTCGGCGTAGCCGAACCCTTCTCATGCCGTTCTCATCTTTTCGGAGCGCCTATTTTTGCAGGGGGACAGAGATCACATAAAAGGAATGGCCTCGTCCGGGGATGACGAGGCCATGGGCACTTATCGAGCTTCATTCCCTTGAGGGACAATGAAGGTGTCGCCCTGATCGGGGGGCTCAGGGTTTCACAAACGCTAGAACGTCGTTGCCCAAGAGGGGTTCCGGGCTCCGGCAAAAAAATATGGCCCCGGGTGCGACCAAGGGCCATGAAAGAACGTGCGCGTGTCGAGCCTAAGCCTTCAACAGGCTAGGCCCTCCTCAGGAACGGCTGGCACTGAAACTAGTTCCATGCCTATTTGATTCTCTCCGCCGCTCGATCGATGAACACGCTAAACCCGTCGGGGTTTATTGACCGCCCTGCGCACACACAAGTCTGCATGCGTGTCGGGCCGGCGGGCATCCACCGGCCTGACAATTCGGAGCGATAGCACCCAATAGCGTGGGGTGGAAGTTCGTCTTGCGCTGCGGCTACGTCACGGTCTCCTCCTCGGACCGGTCGTAGGACAATGCTTCGTGCTGAGATGTGGCCAATTTTTCGCCGTGTTTGGTGCGCGCGCCAGCGGGTACCCGTCCTCGCATCGAAACGATTGCGGCCGGCGCGTCTCCGTTCTTGTCGGCGCCGAAGTAGATCGTCTGGTGTGGGAAGGGAAGCTCAATCCCCCTGGCGTCGAAGACGCGCTTGACCGCGCCATTAAGTGCGCGACCGACGCTCCATTGCTTACCCGCCAGCGTCTTGATCCGCACGCGGATGATCACGGCGCTGTCGGCGAGCTCCTGGACACCGAACCACTCCATATCGCCGATAATGGCGCCTTTCAGCTCAGGATCCGCGCGCAGTTCCTCGAACGCTACGAACATCGCCTCCCTCGCGTCTTCGACATCCTCTCGATATGCGATGCCGACATCCCCGACGTGATAGGCAAAGTCACGCATCAGGTTCGTCACCATGTCAACGGACGAAAAGGAGATGATGTGATAGGCTCCTTGAACGTCGCGAAGGCTGACGGACCGAATGGTAAGCCGCTCGACAGTTCCAGTCGTGCCACCCACGGTGATGACATCGCCGACATTGATCGCGTTTTCCAACTGTATGAATACGCCATTGATGACGTCTTGCACGAGTTTTTGCGCCCCGAAGCCGATGGCAAGACCGAGCACGCCGGCAGAGGCAAGCAGCGGTGCGATGTCGAGCCCCATCTGAGACAACGAGAACATCAGGGCGATCACGACGATGGCGATCGTGGCGGCGTTTCGCAGGAGCGTCAGGAGCGTCGTCTCGCGCGACGTCGCGACGGTGCCAAAGGCGGGATTAAGCCGATAGTCCACCCAGGAGGTCAGCGCCAACCAGCAAAGATATGCGACGAGCACGATAACCAAGACTGACGCGAGCGCACCGGTGAACGCGAGGCCCAGGCGCGATTGGACGAGGGCGGCCATATCGAAAATGCCAATTGCTGTCAGGACGAAGCCGAGCACCGTTGCCAGAATGACCGTCCGCAGCAGTGTCAAGAAGCGGGGCACGAGACCGTTGACGCGCCGCTCGAGAAGCGGAAGCCTTTGATTTACGTTTTCTGGCAGACTTACGCCCTTCCTCACGGAGCGACCCAACCAATCCGCAAGGACGAAACCGATGATGATGGCGGCGAATGCCTGGGCACTTGCTCCCAGCACCGAAAAAAGCCGCTCCGTCGGTCCGACCAACACCACAAAAAACAGGAAGGCGAAGTAGACGAGCACGGGCCAATGCCAACGCGCCGCGATGAAGCCGAGCCCGCGGTGGCGGGGACTGCCGCCCGGGGTAGCCAAAAGCCACTCCGTAACGGCGCGCCGGTTCATGAGTGTCGCAGAAATCGCGCTGATGAGAGCGACGAGGGCAACGAGCGCGGACACGGCTTGCCCGGAGGCGGCAGATACGGCCTGCGAGAGAATGGGCTGGAGAAGCAACTGGCCATATCCGAGTATACTGATAATCCAGGCAAGGACCCGGCTTGTCCGCCGGGCGGCCTCATCGGAAATCCGGATAAGGCGAAGCTCGCGGACGAAGGGAGACAGTACGGTTCTAACGACAACCTTCGCCAGTTGCACCACGGTGAATGCGTTGAGGTAGAGTGTCTGTTGTATATCCATGCGCCCCAGCTCGCCAAAGACCGTTAGCGCCGCCAGATATCCCGCGCCCCAGGCAAGGATGACGATGCCGACGTCAAGGACCGCCGACGCCGTGACCAGGAAGATTTTTTCGAGGAGCCCGGCGGTCAGGGCACGCACCCCGAAGGACCGGTCGATCCGACGGGTGATCAATCTCAGGGTTGCGAAGACGCCGTAGGTGACGGCGATCACGAGCGCAAGGTCACGTATTGCACGCAACAGCACCTCGCCTTCGGCGCCGTTGAGGCTCGAAAACGTCGCTGGCGCTGCCGCCAGTTGGCCGGAGAACACGATCACTGAGGAGATTGCCCTTTCGGCGAATTGGCGCGTCACGTCGGCGATCTGCTTGCCGAGCGAGTCATCCGGCGCGGCAACGGGCGCTTCTTTGTTGCCGACCTTGGCGTTGGCAATCTTCTGCAGCTCATTGAGGAGGGTCTGACGCGTGTTGTCGTCGCGCAGTATATCGATGAGCTCCTGCAGCTTGGCGGCATCAACCGGCTGCTCCTGTGTGGTGCCGGGGGATGCCGGCTGTTGCGCGGAGGCCGGCATGACGCCCGCCCAGACGAGGACGGCGAGAAGGAAGGTCGTGCGTAGCAAGGACAAAATCATGGTCTACACCGTCGCGCGCGTGCCGGGAAACAACAGATCGACGAAACGCGCCGCTGTGGGTTGGGGTTCGTGATTGGCAAGGCCAGGCCGCTCGTTGGCCTCGATGAATACGTATTCCGGTTCGCCGGGGTCTTTGACCATAAAGTCGATACCGACGACGGGTATGTCGATCGCTCGCGCCGCGCGGCACGCAGCAGAGACGAGCTCGGGATGGACGGTGTCGGTAACGTCGCGGATCGACCCGCCCGTATGGAGATTGGCCGCCCCGCGCACGGTAACTTCACGTCCTTCCTCAAGAACTGTTCCAAGATCGAGCTCCTGTTCGGCGAGGCAACGATCCGTTTCTCGATCGAGCGGAATTCGGCTCTCGCCGCCCGTTGCGGCCTGGCGCCGTCGCGATTGCATCTCAATGAGCCTGGCGATTGTGCTGCGGCCATCGCCGATGACGCGCGGCGGGCAGCGCACGGCCGCGGCAACCAGCTTGAAGTCGATGATTACGAGACGGAGGTCCTGTCCATCAAAGCACGCTTCCAAAAGGACCCGCTCGCAAACTCCGCGCGCTTGCGCGATCGCTTCGTCGAGCGCCTTCAATGTGGTAATCCCGACCGAAACGCCTCGGCCCTGCTCGCCACGCGCGGGCTTGACCACCAACTTGCCATGCTTTCCGAGAAAGGCTTTGAGCAGCATCCTATCATCACCTGCTTCGATCTGGTCGGGGACGGCAAGGCCGGCTGAGGCGACGGTCCGGCGAGCGATCGCTTTGTCGTCAGCGATCGCCACAGCGACGCCGGAGGTCAGCTCGCAAAGGCTCTCGCGGCAGTGGATTGAGCGGCCCCCATGTGAGAGCCTGAAAAAGCCGCCTTCGGCGTCTGTAATTTCCACATGCACCCCGCGCCGCGTCGCCTCGTCGACGATCAGCCGCGCATAAGGATTAAGGGTTTCGTAGGATTGGTGCGGCATCGCGAAGAACTTTTCATTGATCGCGTTCTTTCGCTTGACGGCAAAAAGCGGCATGCGCCGGAAGTTCAGCTTCTCGTACAGCTTTATCGCAAGCTCGTTGTCGTGCATCACCGATAGATCGAGATAAGAAAGGCCACGTACTTGAAAGTGTTCGGCGAGCTTGGCGACGAGCCGCTCGCCGATGCCCGGCTGGCGGGCATGTGGGTGGACGGCCAGACACCATAGCGACGCGCCCCGGTCTGGATCGTTAAACAGGCGCTGGTGGTCGATGCCTGTTACGGTACCCACGATCTCGCCGGTGGTCTCGTCCTGCGCGACGAAGTAGGTTACCGAGCGGTCGTCCCTGTCGGAGGAAAAGAAGTCCTTGCGGATCGGGACCATGCCGCAGGCGGCATAGACCCGATTGATGCCGTCGGCGTCGGCCTCGGTGGCGAGCCGACGGATCGTGACGCCGCGCATGCGGCGTGTCCTTGACCGGTACGTCGAGAGGGTAAGCCGGAACGTGTGCGACGGATCGAGGAAAACCTCCTGCGGCGCAAGCGACAGCAGCACATGCGGATCGCGCACATAAAACGCGATGTCCCGGCTCGATGGCGCTTCTTCGCGCAGTTTCGACAGCAGCGTTTCGTCGTCCGAAAACGTCTGGGCAAAAAGCAGCCGGCCCCAACCGCAATCCAGCACCACGTCCGTTGTCTGCTCTTCCGATGCGACCGGCCGGCCGACTTGCCGCCCGGGCTGCGCACGGATCCTCAGCTGTGCCAGGCGATGGCTCACGGCGCGCGTTCCTTTTCTATGTTGATGCGGCGTGGATTTTCCCCCTGCTTTCTTCATGCTACACCCCCTGGGCCTGAAGCCACATTTCCAGAAGCCCGACCTGCCAGAGTTCCGAACCGCGCAAAGGCGTGATGTGCTGCGACGGTTGGTCGAAAAGGCGTTCGAGATAGTCATCGCGGAAAAGACCGCGCTCACGGGCCACCTGCGAAGCGAGCGTGTCGCGGATCATCTCGAGGTAGGGACCGGCAATATATTTGAGCTGAGGAACCGGGAAGTACCCTTTTTTGCGATCAATAACCTCGCTCGGCACCAGCTTGCGGGCGACATCCTTCAGGATGCCCTTGCCGCCGTCGCGGAGCTTTTCCTCCGGCGGGATACGCGCGGCAAGTTCCACCAGCTCGTGGTCGAGGAATGGAACCCGGGCCTCCAGGCCCCACGCCATGGTCATGTTGTCGACACGTTTGACCGGATCGTCAACGAGCATGACGTTGCTGTCGAGCCGCAGTGCCTGGTCGACGGGCGTGTCGGCGCCTCGGCGCGAAAGATGTTCGGTCAGCAATGCGCCGCTTGCGTCCTCGTCGGCAATCCAGCTGTCGGCAAGCTGCGTTCGAAGCACCGCATGCGAGCGGTCGCGAAACACCTTGCCATAGTCCGAGACAACGTCATTGGAATTGACGAGCGGCGGATACCAGTGGTAGCCGCCGAAAATCTCGTCGGCCCCCTGGCCGGACTGCACGACCTTGATGTGCCTGGAAACCTCCTTGGAGAGCAGGTAGAATCCGACATTGTCATAGGAGACCATCGGCTCTGACATCGCCGCGATCGTGCCAGGAAGCGCTTCCATCAGGGCTTCGGAAGGGACGAAGATCTTATGATGATCCGTGCCGAACTGTCGGGCGATGAGATCGGAGTAGACGAATTCGTCACCCTTCTCGCCGTTGGCTTCCTCAAACCCAACAGAAAAGCTCATGAGGTCACGTTGGCCAGCTTCGGCGAGCAAGCCGACGATCAGGCTGGAATCGACGCCGCCGGACAGCAAGACGCCGACGGGCACGTCCGCGATCATGCGGCGTTTGACGGCGGTCCGCAGCGCATCGAGAAGCAGCTCCTGCCAGTCCTCCCGCACCCTTTGCCTATCGCCCGCCTGGCGGCAATAGGGCGGGTCCCAGTAACGGCGATCCTTGAAGCGTCCGTCCCGCTCGTAAATGCGGATCGTCGCCTGCGGTAGCTTGCGCACACCTTTCAGAATAGTGCGCGGCGGCGGCACGACGGCGTGGAACGTCATGTAATTGTGCAGCGCCTGGGCGTCGATCGACGTGTCGATGCCACCAGCCTTGACGATTGCCGGCAGGCTGGAGGCAAACCGCATCGTTTTCTCCACCATTGACAGGTAGAGCGGCTTGATGCCGAAACGGTCGCGCGCCAGGATGACGCGGCCGCTGTCGCGTTCATGAAGGACGAAGGCGAACATGCCGGAAAAACGGGACACGCAATTCTCGCCCCAGGCATGCCACGCCTTCAGAATGACTTCGGTGTCACCTTCAGAAAAGAACGTGTATCCTTCCCCTTCGAGCTCGGTTCGCAACTCACGGAAGTTGTAAATGCAGCCGTTGAAGACGAGTGACAGACCAAGATCGGGATCGACCATCGGTTGCTGCGACTTGTCGGAGAGATCGAGTATCCGTAATCTTCGGTGCCCGAGCCCGACATTTCCCCTGACCACGACGCCCGACGCATCAGGCCCGCGGGGCGCGAGAACGTCTGTCATGATCGAGATTGCCGAAACTGACGGGGACCCGCCGTCGAACCTGACTTCTCCGCAAATTCCACACATAAACTTGGCCAGAACTCCTTTGTAGGTACAAAACGCGACGTCAGGGCCGTGAAAATATTCGCGGCCCTGACGTCGTATGGAAACAATGCACGACGTGGCCCGATGTTCCGTTGTCGTCGTCAGTCGTCCGTCGCCGATCCTTCGTGCTCATCGGCGCGGGCAATCATGTAGGCCTCGGCAAATGCCATGTGTTCAGCGGCGATGCTGCGCGCATCCTCGGCCCTTCCGTCCTTCAGGGCAGCCATCAGACGATATTGGAACGAAACGCCTTCCTCGCGCGAACTCGGTGCGGGATCGGCATATATCCGTCGCGCCAGCGGAAGGTCGCGCAGCAGATTGTGCATCAGGCTGCAAAGGAACCCGAGAAGAGGATTGGGGCAAAGTTGCGCGAGCTGCGAGTGGAAATCGAGTTCCGCCACACGCTGGCGATATTGTTCATCAGCATCGGCCGGCGGACGGTCATAAATCCGGATCGTACTTTCTAGCAGGGCAAGCTCCGCCTCGGTGATGTGTCCAGCGAGCTGTGCGGCCACTTCGGGCTCCAGCGCCTTGCGGATCGCGTAGATGTCCGAAAGGCTCGGCTGGTCGAAAAAGAAATGGGTCGACATCAATTCCATGGCGCGCTGGGCGGAGGGTTGTGCAACGAAAGCGCCGCCGCCGGGTCCACTGCGGGTAAAGACGAGGCCCTGGGTTTCCAGCGCCTTCATCGCTTCGCGCACCGTGCCCTTCGCCGCCTTGAACCGGTCGATGAGTTCGCGTTCCTGGGGCAGGCGCGCACCGGGCCCAAGGCCTTGTGTGCGAATATAGTCCTTCATCAGATCGGCAATCGCGTCAGGCCGACGCTTTGGCTTGCCTGAGGGCGTGAAGAGGCGCCTGATCTGGCCGCCCTGTGGATCCTGCTTGTCGTCGATACCCGACATACCGTTACTGTCTCCCGATGCGAGGCGCGCTCGCGATAAGCCTTTGTGTATAGGCGTGTTCAGGATTGGCAAAAAGGCGCGCCGATGGCGCGATTTCGACGATCTCACCCCGATACATCACCGCGACGCGGTCGGCGATCGCCTCGACCACCGCAAGGTCGTGGCTGATGAAGAGGTAAGAAAGACCGAAGCGGGATTTCAGGTCGCGCAGCAGGAGAAGCACCTGCGCCTGCACCGATACGTCGAGCGCGCTTACCGGTTCGTCGAGAACGAGGATTTGCGCTTCTGCCGCAAGCGCCCTTGCAATGGCAATGCGTTGCGCCTGGCCACCGGAGAATTCATGGGGATAACGCTGAAGTGCATCCTGCGGCATCCGTACGGCGTCGAGCAAGTCCGCCATGTGCTTGCGCCGCCGGGACGGGGCGTAGCCGTTGAGCAGGGCGAGGGGGGCGTCGAGAATCTCCTGGATGGTCTTGCGCGGATTGAGCGAGGCGACAGGGTCCTGGAAAACATATTGGATCATCTTACCGAAGGCTTTGGGTCCGCTACGCCGCAATCCGGCGGTATCTTTGCCTCTGATCTTGATGTTCCCTGAACTTGGCGCTTCGAGTCCCACGAGCATGCGGGCAAGCGTGCTCTTGCCCGAGCCGCTTTCTCCGACCAGGGCGAGCGTTTCGCCGGCCGCAAGATCGAAAGAGACGGACCTCACAGCGTCGACGACCTGATGCGGCGTGCCGAAAAGGGCTCTGCCGCCGCCGAACGTCTTGGAGAGATCGCGGGCCTCGATCGCAGGCGTCAACATGGTGACCTCCCTTCGCGACTGTGGAGAAGACCGGCCACCCGATCTAGATACAGGGGCCCTGTTCCCAGTTCCGGCACGCAGGCGATCAGCCGCTTCGTATAGGGATGACGGGGATTGGCCAGCACCGTGCGCGTGTCACCCGTCTCAACGATCTCGCCATCCTTCATAACCGCCACGCGGTCGCACATTTCCGAAATGACGCCGAAGTCGTGGGTGATGAACAGGAGTGCCATTCCACGATCCCGCTGCAGGTTGCGCAAGAGGTCGAGAATGCGCGCCTGCACGGTCACGTCGAGGGCTGTCGTCGGCTCGTCCGCGATGATGAGGTCGGGGTCGTTTGCAATCGCCATGGCAATGCCAACCCGCTGGCGCTGCCCTCCCGAAAGCTGGTGTGGATAATGCTTCGCTCGCGCTTCAGCGTCCCGAATGCCCACCTTGTCGAGGAGCGCGATTGCTTTTTCGTGCCGTTGAGCGGCGCCGATCGGCTGATGGGCTGCGATCGCCTCCTCCACTTGGCGCCCTACCGGGTACATCGGGTGCAGTGTTGTGAGCGGATCCTGGAAGACATAGGCGACGCGGCGTCCCCGACTGGCGATAAGGCGGCTCTTCGGCATGGCAAGCACGTCCTCGTCATTCAGATAAACGGCGCCGTTTACCACAAGGCCGGGTGGAGAAGCGACGAGGCCCATGATGGACAGGGCCGTGACGCTTTTGCCCGAACCGCTTTCACCGATGAGGCCGAGGCATTCACCGGGTTTGACATGGAGCGAAACGCCGCGTACCGCCGGCACGATATCGAGACCGTTTCTAAAGCCGGTTTCAAGCCCTTCGGTCGAAAGCGCCGCATCGCGGTGGGTGTTCGGCAGGGCGACACGGCCGCTAGCGATTTCGGTGACCGGACCGGAGCTTGCGAGCGCGCCTGAGCGCAAGCGTGGATCGAGCACATCACGGATCCCGTCCCCCAAGAGGTTTAGACTGATGACGATCAGGAAAATCATCATGCCGGGTACGATTGCGACGTGCGGCGCGGTGAAAAGCTGGGCACGCCCTTCCCCCAGCATCGACCCGAGATCGGCCTGTGGCGGCTGCGCGCCAAGTCCCAGAAAACTGAGCCCCGCCGTTTCGAGGATCATCCAACCGGCCGTCGTCGACATGGTGATGACGATGATGGGCATGACATTGGGAAGGATTTCCGTGACAACGATGGCGAATGGCCCCTTGCCGGAAAGCCTTGCCGCGTCGACGAATTCGCGCTGCGCGAAGCCGAGCGTCACTCCACGCACATTGCGCGCGAAAAAGGGGATGTTGACGATAGCGATGGCATAAAGCGCGTTCATCAGGCCAGGGCCGAGCGTTGCGACGATGGCGAGCGCTAGGAGTATGTAGGGGAACGCCATCAGCATGTCGATGCCGCGCATCATCAGGTTATCGGTCTTGCCCCCGGCATAGCCCGCCACAATACCGATCGCCGACCCAAGGATCGCGGAGACGATCGTGGCTGCAAAACCGACCGTCAGCGATATGCGGGCCCCCCACACAAGCCGGCTGAGGATATCGCGGCCCAGTTGATCGGTGCCGAGCAGGTGACCGCTCGTCAAGATCGGTTTCAGGCGGTTGGCGGGCGCAGTGGCATTCGGATCAGCAAGCGGCAGGATCGGAGCGAGCACGACAACAAGCGCGATTGCGACGATGAGGCACAGGCCCACTGTCGCCAGACGGTTGTTGACCAGCAGGTGCCAGGCGGTTGGCCGCGGGGATCCTGCCTGACGCGCCGGCGTTCCAGCGAGCGCGCTCATGTGCGGATCCTCGGATCAAGAAGGGACTGCAGCACGTCTGCCACGAGGTTGAAGAGCACATAGCTCGCCGCGACCACGAGAACCCCTCCTTGAACCAGAAGGATATCGCGCGTCGAAATCGCCTTGACCAGCATCGCGCCGACGCCGGGCCATTGGAAAACGGTCTCGATATAGACCGCGCCGCCGAGCACGAAACCGGCCTGTATCCCGATCACGGGAATGATACCGACCAGGGCTGCCCGGAAGGCGTGGCGGTAAATCACCTGCCGCTCCGGCAAGCCCTTGGCGCGGGCCGTGCGCACATAGTCCTGTCTGAGCACCTCCAGCATGGCGCCCCGCGTCAGCCGGGCGATCACACCTGCAGCCACCACCGCAAGTGTCGCCGCCGGCAGGATGAGGTGAAGAACAAGATCCTTGAAATCCCCGCCGCCATAAGCGGCGTACATGCCGGACGCCGGCAGGATGCGCCAGTGCACGGCGAAGAGATAAATAGCAAGAAGGCCGAGCCAGAAGGAGGGCATGGAGATGCCGGCAAGCACGACGAAGGTGATCGCCTTGTCCGCCCACCCAAACTGGCGTACCGCCGAAACGGTACCCGCGAGAAGACCGATCACCGAGCAGAGGACGAGCGATATGCCAGCCAGAACAAGTGTCGCCTGGAAGCGCTCCAGCACCTCGTCGAGCACCGGTCGATTGAGCGTGAAAGACCGGCCAAAATCACCTTGCAGTAGGTTGCCGATCCAGATCAGGTACTGTTGCACCAGCGGCTTGTCGAGGCCGAGGTCCCGGTTGATGCGTTCGACGTTTTCCGGCGTGGCATAGGCGCCGAGAATGGCCGTTGCCGCGTCGCCCGGGATCAAGGCCATCACGAGGAACACGATGACGGAGAGACCGAAAAGCACGGGTACGACGGCGAGCAGCCGTTTCACGATATAGGCCAGCATGAAGCCTCCCGTATCTGTGACCAGTCGCGGCTATGGCTTTGCGACGCCGCGGAGGTCGAGAAGGAAGGATGGTTGCAGCTCGAAGCCCTGAACAGCGGCGGTCGTCACCGCGTTCTGTTTCCAGTTGGCGACGAACAGCCACGGCGCGTCCTCATGCACGATCGCCTGCACTTGCCCGTAGAGCTTGCCGCGCTCGGCCTGGTCGCTCGACGCGCGTGCCTGTTCCAGCAGCTTGTCGACCTCCGGGTTGGAATAGTAGCCGGAGTTGAAGCCGCCCTTATCGGGCATGGCGTCCGTTCGCAGCGTCAGGTAGGGCACGGTGTCAGGGTCATTGGTCATCCAGGCCATTTCGGCCATGTCGGCCTTGCCTTTTAGACCCGGATTGACGCGGCCGAGAAACGTATTCCATTCGTAGGTCTCGATCTTCACCTTAAAGCCCACCGCTTGCAGATCCGCCTGGATGGCCGCGCCCATGGTGATCGGATCTAGCATGCCGGACCCGCCCTCCGTGACGTAGAAGGTCAGCTCCGTGTTCTCGACCCCTGCCTGTGCCAAGAGAGCCTTGGCCTTTTCGGGATCGTAGGCATAGGGTTCGACGGCGCTCTCTACCCAGTTGAAGGCAGCCGGGATGGGGCCGGCCGCAACCGTGGCGGTGTCCTGCAGAACGTCGGTGACGAGCGTCTCCTTGTTGACCGCATAGTTCGCCGCCTGGCGCACGCGCTTGTCGGCGAAGGGGCCTTCCTTGGTGTTGAGGATCGCGAACCAGACATGCGGGCCCGCCTGCTCAGTGACGTTGAAATTGGCGTCCTGCTTGAAACTTGCCAGATTGTCCGGCGGCACTTCCACCATCACGTCGAGGCCACCGGCCATCATTTCCGCCACCCGTGTATTGGCGTCGGTAATTGGCCGAAACACCACGGCGTCAAGCTTGGCAGTGCCGTTCCAGTGGTCAGCGTTGCGCTCGATTACGACCCGCTGGTTCGATAGCCATTCGCCAAACTTGAAAGCCCCGGTGCCCGAGGGGTGGCGACCATAATCCTTGCCAAACTTTTTCACCGCGTCGGGCGAAACGATCAGCCCGGTTGGATAGGCAAGGTTGGAAAGGAACGGCGCAAACGCCTCCTTCAGCTTGAACTCGACCGTGTGGGCGTCGATGACGTCTACTGACGAAATAGATGCGAAATTGAAGGAAAGCGGGAAGGGGCCGGTATTGTAGAACGGATGATCCTTGTCGAGCATGCGATCGAAGTTGAACTTCACCGCCTCGGCGCTGAAATCCGAACCGTCGTGAAACTTCACGTCTTCGCGCAGTTTGAACTGGTAAGTCTTGCCGTCTTCAGAGACGTCCCAGCTTTCAGCGAGTGCCGGCTCAACCTCCAGCGTGCCGTCCTTGAAGCGCACCAGACCGTCATAAAGGTTGACGAGGATGCGAAAGTCGTTGGTCGCCGTAACCGCATGAGGATCTAGAGATTGAGGTTCGGCGATCTGGCCGACGATGAGAACATTGGGAGGGGTCTGCGCTACGGTTTGCCCAGCAGCAAAGGTAAGGACCGCTGCCGCAAGCGCGCTCTGAAACAGCCTCTTCATGGGGGAAGATCCTTTCGATTTGGCTCGTTCGCATCTATTTATAATGATAGATTGGCCATGCGCAATGATTTATAGTGATTTATTTCAAGTTCTGCCGAGACGTGCCTGCAGACACTGAATCGTTTTGCGCGCTACACGCTTCAATCAACCCCTTGTCGAACCTGTCGTTTTGCACGGCTCTCAGTTCGCGTCCGGCTCGTCCGCACTCAAATCCTGATCCGCCTGCTTCACCTTCTGGCGCGTGAAGCCACGAAGGCTGGAGATCTCCTGCGCGTCGCGCCCGATCTGAACTTCGCTTGCCGCATAGTGCACCGTCAGACGCGCCAGCGAAATCAGGGCGTGAAGATGGATGCGCTCATAGCCGTGCGAGGCATCGACGCCGAAGGCAAGAAGAGCCGTGCGAACGTCGTGCCCGGCCTCGACGGCCGAGGCTGCATCCGACCGGTAGTAGCGGAAGACGTCCTTCTGGACGCGGATACCGTGCTGGCCGCAAAGTTCGAAAAGCTTCTTCGACAGGTGATAGTCGAAGGGACCGGTTTGATCCGCCATGGCAAGCGTCACGCCAAACTCGTCGGAATTCTGTCCCGCAGCCGTCGTGCCATTGTCAATTGCAACCAGCGAGGCAATATCCGGCACTAGGGCCGCCGACGCCCCAACGCCGACTTCCTCACCGATGGTGAAGAGCCAATAGGTATCGACGGGCGTTTCGATGTTTTCACGCTGCATTGTTTCAAGTGCGGAAAGCATAACGGCGACGCCGGCCTTGTCATCAAGGTGGCGGGAGACGATAAACCCGTTTTCGAGGAACTCGGGCTGTGGATGGATGGCGACGATATCGCCAACATCGATGCCGAGCTGCAGGATATCCTTTCGGTCGCGCGCCAGCGCATCAATGCGCAGCTCGACATGCCGCCAACCCGTTGGCTGGGTATCAACCTCCTCGTTGAACGTATGGCCCGACGCCTTCAAAGGAAGGATCGTGCCGCGATACGTCCCTTTTCCGGAAAAGATGGAGACCCGTGCTCCTTCGGCGAACCGCGCAGACCAGTGACCGATCGGGACGAGTTCGAGCCGTCCGTTATCCTTAAGGGCCTTTACCTGCGCCCCGAGCGTGTCGAGATGGGAAACTATTCCGCGAGCCGGCCGCTCGGTGGTACCTGGGCGCCGGGCGCAGATCGCACCGCGGCGAGTAAGCTTGACTTCCAGGCCGAGCCCTTCGAGTTCACGCGCGGCATAGCGCACCGCCTCGTCAGTAAATCCGGTCGGGCTCGCAATGTGGAGCAGCGCTTTCAGCTTGCTCGTGAGGTATTCCGGATCGATGGTGATTTGTGGCTGCATAGCCTCTTGTCGCAATCCGAGGCGGTGCGAGTCAACAAGCGATACCCCAACAATGACCTCGTTGCGTGCCGGTGGGCGGTGCATGAGGTCGGCTGGCACCGCCTTTAAAAGAAGGGGTCCGGATCATTTGCCGTGGCCGAACGCTGTCATCGCCATCGCGCCACTCAAGACGATGCTGAGGATGCCCGGTAGACATTTCAGTAACCTCATCCGGCCTCATCCCAGTTCGTTTGGATCTCGTCGATGGCGCGGTCGCCGACTGGATTCTGAGCGGCCCTTGGCCCGACCGCGACGCGGGTATCAAAGGTTCGGTGGCTCGCCGATGGTGGCCACGCTCGACGCTCAGTGCTCGTTGGGTCCAATGCCGGCAGGCTCGACATAAGAGTGGGCGGCGGCCGGCTATAGCGGCCCGCCGACATCGTTGCTTCCGCTACATTAGGAGAACGAAATTTTAATCTACGAAGGGCTTACTCGCGATAGCCGCTCCTGTCCCTGCAACGAACGTTGCGGCTCCAACCGCAGCCTCCGGATACCCGCGGGGCTGCGGTTCGGTGATCGTCGGCTCGATTTTTAAGGGTGGCCAGGCCATGCAAGCTCCGAGAGAGCATACTTCGATTTATCGCCGGACGAGGCAAAAACGGGTTCCGGCGGCTGGGAGATCCAAGCGCTTTCACCCCAACACGATGAGATTGCGCTCCGCTTGATCAACGACAATCCGGATACATTCTGCCGGACGAGAAGGAACGATAACATTTAGCCAGCCCGCTTGATTTAGCGTACGCTCTTGATGACACCTTCAAAAAGGGAAAGCCGATGGAAAAGCATGAAGAGTTTCCCGTTGCCAGGCGCGTTGGAACCGTCATCGGCATTGGCTTGACGGTTCTCATATTTGCCCTGGCGATCGGACCGCTCGTCTATCACCACCTTTAAGACTGGCTCCTTCCTGTCGCGATCCGCCGTAGCGGCGCGAGACGGCGAGGGTGTGTCGAGCCGCCGTCAATCAATGGGCATTGGCGCGATGGCAGCGAGCAGGAATGTTGTCAGGACTTCGACTCGCGTGTAGGCACTCGGGTCCTCGGACAATGTTCCTCCGTCATTTGTCGCGGTTGCAAGCCTGCCGAGCGCAGGGTTTCAGACAATCCGTCTCTTCGAAGACGCGGGGGCGGTTGCTTCCGTTCGATTGGTGGAAAGCATCACTCTATGATATAGTTTTGGAGGTGACGCTGTCGGGATAGACGGCGAAGGGTTTGCGCCGGTTTCTGACGCACTGCAGATCATCCCGCACAACAGGGAGGCGACTATGGATCACCAACATCGAGACCAACTTCGCAGAATTAGTGCCCTCCACATAGACCTTCAGCATCCTGAACTTTCGAGGGAACAGCGGTTGATCCGGTGGGCACAACTACTCGATCAAATGCCCGAACGGCGCCTCAACACACTTTTTGAGACCGAGTTCCAACCGAGTTCGCTCCGGGAAGCCTTGAGGAGGGAGGGCTCGCCAATCTCCGTCGCTTTTGACGATTGCGTACTGCGGGATGCCGGCCTGCGGGGCGACAGCTACGGGGAGGCGAAGCGGTTCTTCGGCTTGAGCGATCTTGAAATGCACCAGCTTGTCTGTAGCTGCCATTCCGGAGAAACCGTGCGCTCGGGAACCGTTGCCGAATGTGTTCGTGCCGTTGCCGAGCCGAGCCCGAGCTTGCTGTCGATGCTTATGAACGCCTTGCTCATCTTTCGGCGGGAATAACGTCCCACCTTGGGCCCGTCCCACGCTACCTCCGAAGGTCATGGTCGAAGACGACTGGAGATTTGCGGTAACGATTGGCGTTGGTGACAGTCCGCGATCCACGGGGGCGTAGACCCGGTGAGGGAAGGCAATGAGACGCATTGCCGAGACAGTGTCGCGTTCGCTGCTGGGGCGGGCTGAGTCGACCAGCGCGCCTGGGGAAGCGGATGCCTTCACGTGACGCGCCAAGCCGGTTATCGGAATCTGTCAGCATTTATGAGCATTTCGTGTGCAGGATTGACCGGAAAGACGTTGTCTTCGCGGCTCCAAGCGAATTAGACTAAAACGCCTCGATAGTCTGAAGGAGCGTAAGCTCGGGAGGAGAAGCCTATTGTTGGCAAAGCCGCGTTCGAAGAAGCAATCGCAACCCACGTCCGTTTCAAGGATGCGCAGCTTCTGGGGTCTCATGCTTGCCTATTGGCTTTCCGATCGATGGCGAGAAGCTTGGGCGTTGGCGGCAGTTATCTTTGTGCTGACGGCGTTGTCGGCCAAGGCAAGCGTCTGGTTCGCCACGGCCTCAGGTGAACTTGTCGGTGCAATTGCTTTTCTGCATCACCCGCAAAACCCGACAACGCTTCAATCTCTGCTCGAAAGTGCCGCCACTCTGGCCATGATCGCTACGGTCAAGGAAGTCGGCTTTACCGCAGTCAGGCATTTTTTCTCAACCAGTCTTCACAGAAAGTGGCGCGCCTGGCTCGACCAACGCTTCAATGACGCTCTGCTGGACAGCAACCACACACACTTCCACATCCAGCATGGCGCCCCTGAGGCCGTTCCGACGCAAGGAGCGGTTCCAGACAACATTGATCAGCGCGTCCAGGAATCGATCAAGGGTATGACTGGCGGCGCCATCGGTCTCGCGATGGGCATTGCGAGCGTCATCCTTTCGGTTGTCTTTGTCGGCGGCAAGATCATCGAGACGTCAACCGAAGTGAGCGGGCTGGAGTTTCTCGGCAGCTACGCAAGCGGGTGCCTGACAGTGGCGGCAGTTATCGTCTACGTCCCAATCAGCACCTGGGCGGCAACAAAACTGGGAGCGATACAGCAAAAATTGGACGTCATGATGCAATGGGCGGAAGGGAGCTACAGGCGCGAACTGACGACACTGCTTCATCACAGTTTCGACGTTGCCGCTGCTAACGGTGAACGGACGCAGCGTAGCCTCCATCGCGAACGCTATCGAGACGTCGACCGCACCTGGGCCAGCCTGAACATACTGACAACGGTCTATATGGGGTTCGAACTCGTTTACAATTTTTTCGGCTCGCGCATCGTCGCTTATGCCCCCGGGCTGCTTCCCTACGCGGAAAGCAAGATCGGCCTTCGCGCGTATGTGACGGGAGCTGAGCTTGCCAACGCGATCATCAATGATTGCTCCTGGTTTATCCACGTCATGCCGGATATATCGAGGCTTCGCGCCAATGCGCGTCGCATAACCGACCTGGCTTGCGCGATTGAGGATGCACGGGAACCAGGAAATTTCCACGCCCGCTCTGGACGGTCCGACCTGCACTATGGGGTGCAGGACGCGCGCTTGGGCTTGACCGTTGAGAACCTGATGCTCACGCACGCGGGAGAAGACCGCCCCTTCCTGAAAACGCGAGACCTCCATTTCAGGTTCGGCGAATGGAGCCTCCTTGTTGGAGAGCCAGGGAGCGGAAAGTCGTCGCTGCTCAAAGCTTTGAACCGGCTCTGGCCGTATGGTTCTGGGACGATCATGCTGCCTCGAAACGTTCGCACATTCTACGCGTCACAGGAGGTGCATCTGCCCCCGGTCTCCTTGAAGGCACTTGTCGCACTCCCGGACGATGTGGACTCCTTTTCGGATCGCGAAGCCGCCATGGCACTTGTCAAAGCGGGCCTGTCCGTCCTTGTTGACGACTTAGCGGGGCATGGAAGAGATAACCGCCCCTGGAACCGCCTGCTTTCCGGTGGAGAAAAGCAAAAGCTGGTGCTGGCACGAATTCTCCTTCAGCGTCCAGGGCTGATCTTTCTCGACGAGGCGACAAGTGCCCTCGATGCTGCCGGGAAAATCGTGTTCCACCAGGCGATCAGGGACAACTGCGCTGGCGTGACGGTCGTCAGCGTCATGCATGACCCGGTTCCTCCGAAAGCCGCAACCGGCGAGGAGTTCTACGAAAAAGTTCTTGCCGTCGTAGACAGAAAGATTGAGATCCGGCCCGACACCAGGAGAGAGAACGCAAGTCTGCATCCTAAAGTAGACCTGCCAGCGGACTAGGGGGGAACGTGCGCATCAGCATTCACGTCTATGGAACGCGCGGCGACGTCCAACCCTATCTGGCCCTGGCAAAGCGGCTGTTGTCGGGAGGGCATGAAGTCCAACTTGTCGGTCCAAGGCGCTACGCTTACTTGGCCTTCCGGCATCGGGTGAAATATCAGCCGCTTCCCAACGACATGCTCGATCTTCTCGATACCACGGCGGGCCGTCGAGCCGTCGGTGGCGGTATAATGGCGAGTTTCATGTTGCTGAAACACGTGCGCGGCTTCGTCGACGATCTTCTGAAGGACGAATGGCAAGCCGCTCATGACTTCTGGCCCGATTTGATCATTTTTCATCCGAAGTCGATTGCTTCGCCTCACATGGCAGAGCGTATCGGATGCCGATCGATATTGGCGTCGCCTCTTCCGATCCTCACCCCCACCTCGGAGTTTCCATCTCCGATGTTTCCGGTTCGATCGCTTGGGCCATTCAACCGGCTGAGCCATGAAATCACGAGATGGCTGTCCACGCACTTGTTCCCCAAGTCGATCGCAAGATGGCGCAGAAAGACCTTGGGTCTGCGCGAAAAACCGCTTCGCTCGCATAAGCCCGCGTCCGTTCTTTATGCCTACAGTCGCCATCTGGTGCCAATTCCAAGAGACTGGGGCCGCAACGTACACGTGACCGGGCCTTGGTGGCTGGAAGAGCCCGGCTGGAAAGCTCCGACTGAACTCGAGGCGTTTCTTGCCGGCGGCGCACCTCCTGTTTATGTCGGGTTTGGAAGCATGCCCGGCGTTGACCCGGCCAGGCTTACAGGCATGGTTGTCAAAGCTGTCGCGCGCCTGGACAAGCGTGTGCTGCTTTCCACAGCCGGAGGTGCGCTTGCTCCAGGTCCGTCGTCATCTCGCGTGTTCACACTTTCGGACGCGCCGCATCATCATTTATTCGAACGGGTTGATGCGACCTTCCATCACGGCGGCGCAGGTACAACGGCGGCGGCCCTGCGGGCGGGCAAACCCACCTTGATCTGCCCGTTTTTTGGGGATCAACCCTTTTGGGCGAACCGCATTCAATCACTGGGCGTCGGTCCGCCCCCACTGAAGCTTGCACGCCTTTCTGTCGACAGCATCGCAGCCGCGCTACGCGCAATGGATGACCCGGCTGTTCGAGCAAGGGCCAGGCAATTGGGTTCGCAAATACGCGATGAGAACGGGGTCGATTGTGCTGCGCATATCGTTGACCGGCTGGGTTGGGCTCCTTAACCTGACAACGAAGACGCGGCCGCGCAAAAAGCGTTCCGAATGGAATTGAGATGCATTGCCGTATGTCGAAGGGTAGCCATGTCGCCGCAAAACTATAGATCAGCGATCCATATTGCTTCCATATTCGGGTTTTATTTATCCTGCGCAATGTTGGTGCCGGCTTTTGCGGACTTCTATAGTGGCGACGATGATTGGGTTCTCTTTGCGCGCTCCAGTTTTTTCTGCGGCGGCTTCTTTGCCGCAGCCGCCTTCGCCACCCGGGATGCGCCGCCTCAGCTCAGCCGGAAGATGGGCTTTCTTCTCGTAAACCTGCTCTGGCTGGTGTTTTCGATAGTCGGGGCCGTGCCGATCTGGCTCGCATCGAGCGACTTGAACATCACGCAAGCCATTTTCGAATCTGTGTCAGCTGTCACGACGACCGGCTCGACGGTCATCGTCGGTTTGGACCATAAGGCGCCAGGTCTCCTTCTTTGGCGCTCCATGCTCCAGTGGTTCGGCGGCATCGGCATAGTCGCGCTCGGCCTGTTCGTCATGCCGTTTCTGCGCGTTGGCGGAATATCGTTCCTTCGCATGGAATCTTCTGACACCAGCGAAAAGGTGTTCGCTCGGATTGCCACTTTCATGAGGGCGTTTGTCGTCATCTACGTTGTGATCACGTTGACGTGCGCTGTTGCCTATCATCTCTTCGGCATGACGCAGTTCGATGCGCTTAACCATGCCATGACGACGGTCGCCACCGGCGGGTTTTCGACACACGATGCCTCGTTTGGTTATTACGATAGCCTTGGATTGCTGTGGGCCTCCACCTTCTTCATGACCCTGTGCAGCCTGCCGTTCTCGGTGCTCATCCTTTTTGCCGTGAAGCGCAGCACGTCTGCGTTGAAAGACCCGCAGATATTTGTCTTCATCGCTTATCTTGTGGTCACAGCCGTTGCGCTTGCGGCTTACCATCGCGTTGCGAACGGAGTGGCCTTCGGAACTGCACTGTCCCATTCCTTCTTCAATCTTGCTTCCATCCTTTCGACGTCGGGGTACGCCAGCCAGGACTATACGACGTGGGGGAGTTTCGCTGTGGTGTTGGCGTTCTTTGCGACCTTCGTTGGTGGATGCTCCGGTTCCACCGCCGGCGGCATTAAGGCGTACCGCTTTGTGATCATTGCCGGTGCAGTCAGGCCTTTGATCACGCAGATCCTTTATCCAAACAGTGTCACGACCGTCCGCTATGGAGGCGCGGCAGTTGATGCCGAGCTGCAACGCGCGGTTTTTCTGTTTTTTGCGGTTTTCCTGGCCCTTTGGGCCGCGGGCTCTCTGGCGATCGCAGCGCTCGGCTACGATTTGATGACTTCGGCCTCAGCAGTCATCACTGCGCTGTCCAATGTAGGCCCAGGGGTTGGCCCCGTGATCGGACCGGCGGGGAATTTTTCGACGCTGTCGGACCCGGCGTTGGCCGTTTTGTCCGTTTTGATGATCATGGGACGGCTCGAAGTGATGACAGTGCTGGTCGTCATGTCCCCGTTCTTCTGGAAGAGTTGAAGCGCAAAGTTCGCAGAAGCGCAAGGCCGATAGAACTTCACCGGCGCCGCCA
This sequence comes from Ensifer sp. NPDC090286, assembly GCF_044769565.1. NCBI lineage: Bacteria > Pseudomonadati > Pseudomonadota > Alphaproteobacteria > Hyphomicrobiales > Rhizobiaceae > Ensifer > Ensifer sp. NPDC090286. The sequence continues at coordinate 87,575 of NZ_JBIVYF010000012.1, forward strand.
ACGCGACCCATTCTTTGCCCGATATTTATATCATGGTATGATGTAAATAGTGATGGAGGAGAATGTGATGCCCGAAGCGAAAGATGGTGGCTGGTCTACCTATCACCCTTCGAAAAAGCTGTGGATCTGGTCGACCGTAAGTTCCTCGTTACTTACCATGGTCGTTGGCTTCACAGTGGGAGGGTGGACCACCCCGGGAGGGTCAGAGGTGTTGGCGGAGCAGGCTGTCAGAAAGGCCCGCGCAGAACTCATATCCGAAATCTGTGTTCACAAATTCGTTTCAGCGGCCAATGCTGACGAGAATTTGAAGGAACTCAAGTCTAAGTCCGTCTGGGAGCAAGACGATTTTATTGCGAACGGAGGATGGGCGACAGTGGCCGGTTTGTCAGAACCGGTTCCAAAGGCCGTGGATGCATGCGCCGATGCGCTGATGGATCTGAAGGAATTGCCCCTGAAAGGTGAGGTGCGGACCAGCAGTTGACTGTAGCGACGGCGCGAGACCCGGGAGTGATTTGGCGGCGTCGCTTTCTTTTGCGCGTCTGCCAAGAGGGTGGAAGGCTGTCTATGCGGGTTCAGGTGATTTTGTCGCGACTGGCAAGCTTTCCGCGCAGATATCGGGTGGCCTCATAGACGATTGTCCCTTCATGATCGACGACGGCTTCCCAGACGCGGTTTCCCAGGTGGCATTTGACGTGGTTCAAACCGGCCTCCTCGTTCAGCCCGAGTTCGACGCATGTGGAAATCAGGCCGAGATGACGATAGCGATCGAATTCGTCGACCGTGAGACCGAACTGGTCTGCGATATACTCTATCTTTACGACGAGATTATCGGGGGAAGGTGTGCAGAGCCGACGGCCTTTTTTGCCTGTCACGACCTGACCTTCCAACTCGTCCGCGAGACGTCACTACCCGGTGCCTCCACATTATGCCGGTTCTCAACTCGCGGCACCGAGCCGCCCTCAACGAGTACCGTGCCACCGTTGTTGACCAGGGTGCCGTGTACGATGCCATAGACAATTGCAGTTGCGCCTTCCTCGACGACCAGATTGCGGCCGACCGTGCCGAAAAGCTCGAGCCTATGGCCCGACGGCACTATCCAATTTCCTGTAATCGCGCCATAGAATCTGACGTCTCGTGGAAGTTCAATGGAGCCTTCGATGAACGTGTCCAGGTCGTCCAATTGTACGCCCTCGCCGTGACATGATTAAGCAATACGATTCGCGAGCGGGGCAGCTTATTGACCGATGCCCTCGCATCGCGAATCTCCTCCTCCCTGGAGTTCTACAATCTATATATCATAGTATGATATAAATAAAGGATCTATTGGATGCCTTCCGCTACTCGTGTCCGATCAGCTGTGAAAACCGGCAACAGCGATGATGAAACGCTCGACCCGGGCGTATTCGAAGGACTTGCCGGCATCAGATTGGCGATGCGCCGCTTTCTCTCCTTCAGCGAGACGGCGCTCGCGGCCGTCGGGGTAACAACGCAACAGTATCAAGCTCTGCTGGTTATCAAGGTCTCAAGGCAGCGCGGGATCCGGGTTCGCGAAATCGCTGACGAGTTGCTGATACAGCACAACGGCGCTGTACAACTTGTTGATCGTCTTGAAATTGCGGGGCTTGCTGTTCGAACCCCCTCGGTCGACGACAGGCGCAGTGTTCTCGTTTGCCTGACGCCCAGAGGCGAGCAGGTGCTGGAAGGACTCGCCAGGAAGCACTTGGGCGCCATGTTGGAAAACGAACCTTTGCTGGTCGAATCGCTCGCACGGTTGCGCGATCTGGCGCACACGACCGGTGGCACCGAAGCGTGAGCTCAGGATCGTATTTGATCGCCGATTAGTTGCCCGAGCGATCATGCGGATGCGTCCGCACAACCGTTCCACGGAGAAACAGACTTCTTCCTTGCATTGGCGTGCCTTCATTGGCACAAGGCTTGGGAAGGTTGTCGCTTTAGTCGCAGCGATCCGCCAATGGTTGGCGGCACGATTGGGTTGCGAAAATGCTGGGACGAGATGACCTCATGCGGAGGGCTGGGCGTTCGCGATGTCCTGCATCCGCCTGATGCGCAGAAAGGAACGACATGCCCGTCTCCGGCCGAAAATCGAAGATCATGCGTCGTTCCCGTGTCCTTCTTGGATCCAGGCGTCTTTGGCGAACCAGGTTGGTTTTTTGGCTGGGTGCCTTGGCAATCGGCGTGGTCAGCGTCGGATTTGCCGAACTCGCTGATCTCGCCCAAGGCGCATTCGTGAGCTTGTCATCAACTGGGCGGTGGGGGTTTCTTTTACCAATCGCGTTAACGCCAGCCGGCTTCATGCTGTCGGCCTACCTGGCGATCAAGCTCTTTCCCAACTCACAAGGCAGCGGGATCCCCCAGGCTATTGCCGCGCGGCACCTGCCAGAAGGGGACCGCCCGCGCCTTCTTTCCCTGAAAATCGCCTTTGGCAAAATCGCCCTGACAGTGCTTGGGCTCTTTTCAGGGGCGTCCATCGGGCGCGAGGGACCGACAGTGCAGGTCGGGGCGTCCATCATGCTTACCGTTGCGCGTCTTGGCGATATGCAGCAAGCACGCGGTCTTATCCTGGCCGGCTCCGCAGCGGGTATCGCGGCCGCCTTTAACACGCCTCTTGCGGGTATTGTGTTCGCTATCGAAGAGATGAGCCGGACTTATGAATCTCGTGCCAACGGAGTGGTGCTAACAGCCGTGATCCTGTCGGGCCTTGCAGCCTTGGGCCTTTCCGGCAGTTACAGTTACTTCGGAATCGCGACTGCTGCCCCCACGCAATTGCGCGATTGGGGGCTCGTTCTTCTGTGCGGTATTGGCGGAGGGGCACTAGGTGCCGGTTTTAGCGGCTGCGCGCTGTACGCTGGCCAACGCGTACGTCGGTGGGCCCACCCGGCGCCGCTAAAGCGCATGGTCCTGTTGGCCGGTATTTGCGGCCTCGCGGTTGCGGCGATCGGCATATCCTCAGGCGGGATGACCTTCGGTACGGGGTACGAGCAAGCACGGCACGCGGTTGAAGGCAATGCGGTTCCACCGATGTTTTTTGCACAAAAGCTCGCGGCGAGTTTTCTGTCGATGATGTCCGCGATCCCTGGAGGCATATTTGCCCCGTCGCTTGCTGTTGGTGCAGGGCTTGGGAGCACGATTGGATCCGCTTTGGGTTCAAGTATTACGCTTGCGGCAATACTAGGAATGGCCGGCTACTTCGCCGGCGTGGTGCAAGCCCCAATGACGGCGTTCGTCATCATTCTCGAGATGACCGGCGCACACCAGGCGGTCGTTCCGATCATGGCGGTTTCGATGCTTGGCTACCTGACCTCGCGGTTGCTGTCGCGCGATCCGCTATACCACGGCCTTTCGCGGGTGTTTATCGCGGCGGCGATCAGAGCCCGGCGTGCAACGGAGAAATCGACAGATTCGACAACACACGCGATCTGAAAGGCGCGACAAGTGTGCAGCAATCGTGAAGGGAAGTGATCGTGTGCTCGCTCCTGCGACCTTGTCTCCCGGTCGATTGTCGCCAACACTGGTCTCATCGAGATGCAATCCTGCGTAAAGGAGCTGTTCGCACCGAATTTCAGGCCGTGGCCCAGAGGAGCAGTGGCAAAAGAGAGTGCTCCGTGGTGGTCGGATTGGGGGAAAGTATGCATAGTCATGAGTTTCACTGGGAACGGGAGTTGATCGTCAAGGAGCCATGTCACGACAAGCGTTCCGTCTTTCAAGCGATCGCGTCGAATATTTCGGAACGAACCGGCGTCGAAATGCGCGCCATATTCGAGCCGCTCCTGGAGCGAGAGGCGCTGGGGTCCACTGGTTTTGGCGGAGGTTTCGCCTTGCCGCACGCCCTCATTCCGAAGCTGCGCGATCCTGCAAAGCTGCTGATGACGTTGCGGCAAGGTGTTGAATTCGATGCGCCGGATGAACTACCCGTCGACATTTTGCTTGCAGTTCTATGGCCCCTTGATCGACAGGACGAGTTTTTACCTGTCCTTTCGGGGTTTTGCCGGCTGTTCAGATCCGACCGCGTGTTGAAGGGACTGCGCAACGCCAACACCAAGACCGAAGCGATGATCGTTCTGCAGCCGCCTGAGACAGTCACAGATCGTATTTTGGTTGATCCTTGAACCTACAGTGGTCTCTCGTCGGCTCGCGGAGATGGCCAGACCAACCAAATGAACCCGCAGATTTCATGGAGCCTTGCAGACCGTGGGCGCCTTGGCCTTCACAATCCCGTGAAAAATAGGGGTTCGGCTGGGCATCGCGGCAATTTTGTGGCTATTATATGGCCGTGCACAAAAAATTATTCCGACAACATCATATTTTTACGCATGAAAATTTAGAGATTTCCGGATACTGGCCCGTCGCTTCTGACGACGGGCCGCTTTTCCTATGCAGCAGCAGTGCCCGCTTGATATCTGCTCTTTAGTTCCTGAGGCCGTTTTTCAAGAATAAAATCTCGTCAAACGGCCGACATCTCAGGTTTCAACAGTCCCTCGCGGAGCGCGAAAACAGTCTTAATTCAGGGGGAGGGGCGATCGGCGTGTTGTTCCTCAATGCAATTACGAAGCCGAGCAGGGCTTCTATCGTTGCTGGCTTCGCCGGTTTTGAGACCACCCCAATGGGCCCTGATAAGGCATCGCCTAGTGCTTCTGGATTTCCAGTGACCATAACGACTGAAACGGCGAACTCCTCGCTTAGATATTGCGCTACTCGGGGTCCTGTGGCGCCATCGGCAAGATTGACATCTACCAATGCGATGTCGGCCCGGGGTGCGAAAATTCTGGCGCTCTCGAAGCTTCGCGCTATCCCCGCTACACAATAGCCAAGCTGATTTGCGATGGATTCGAGTTCCATCGCGATCAATGGATCATCCTCTACTATCAAGATACGCTGAAACATTAGAGCCCCCTGCGAATGGCCGAACGCTTCGCTGTCAGGCAAGAGCGGCCGACGTGCATTCTGGCAAACCGGGCGAGCCGCGCGTTCACTTAGCGGCTTGCCGTTGGACATAATCTCGAATCATCAATAAATATCACAGCATGATATATGTAAGGTTGTATTTTGAGAATATGTGAAAATGGCCGTTAGCAAGTTGCTGTCACTGAGTTTCCTGATCCTGCTTGTCAGCGCCCCAACGCTTAGTATCTCCAATGCCAAACCCTCTGACGCGGCTTCCAACTGGACGAGAAAGGGGCGAGAGAGCGGACTCCCGGTTCCAAGATTTGTGTCGCTGAAAGCGGATCGCGCACGTATGCGCATAGGTCCAGCCTTCGAATATGCAATTGAGTGGCTGTACCAGGCACCGGGTTTGCCGCTGGAAATCATCGAAGAATATGGACACTGGCGCCAGGTTAGGGATTGTGATGGCATCACCGGCTGGATGCATCGATCACTCCTCTCAAGCACGCGCACGGCGATGGTCGGACCATGGCTCCAAAGCATGGAGCCTCTTCGAGGACGACCGCGCAAGGGTGCGTCGGTGACCGCGAAACTAGAGCCACGCGTACGGGTTCAAGTCTTAACCTGTTCACGCGCATGGTGTCGCGTCTTTACGCAGAGGGGCGGGGTCGCCGGCTACATCCAAAAGTCTTCTCTTTGGGGCGTATACCCTCAGGAGACAATAGACTGACGGGGCCGACTTGATCGCAGAACACACCAATTCGGGTGGCACGGCTACAGTTGTGGGGATGACCGCGTCGGTCAAACTTATCGATACACGAAATACACAACAATGCTGCCGATCACCTGCACCAGCCCGATCACGACACAAGCGCCGATCAGGACCGGCTTCCACCAGGGTTTGGTCCAGTTGATCTTTTGCTTCTGCATTTCCTCGCTCTCATCGGCAATTATCGGTGCTTACGGCAGATATGTGGTCAGATCGACTTGAGCCTGACCCGCTGCTCCAGTTTCTCCGCGTCTTCCTTGCGTTCGCTGTACCGGTCGACGAGATAGGTCGACGCGTCGCGCGTCAGAAGCGTGAACTTCACCAGTTCCTCGCAGACGTCGACCACGCGGTCGTAGTAGGAGGACGGCTTCATGCGGCCGTCGGCGTCGAACTCCTGGTAAGCCTTGGCGACCGACGACTGGTTGGGGATGGTGATCATGCGCATCCAGCGTCCGAGCAGACGTAGCGCGTTGACGGCATTGAACGACTGCGAGCCACCCGACACTTGGCAGACGGCGAGGGTCTTGCCTTGGGTCGGACGGATCGACCCGATCGACAGCGGGATCCAGTCGATTTGCGCCTTCATGATCCCGGTGATCGCGCCGTGGTGCTCCGGGCTCACCCAGACCTGGCCTTCGGACCAGGTCGAGAGTTCCCTGAGCTCCTGGACCTTCGGGTGGCTGATAGGAGCATCGTCCGGCAGCGGCAGTCCCGAAGGATCGAAGAAGCGCACCTCGGCGCCGAAGTGTTCCAGCAGGCACCCGGCCTCCTCGGCCAAAAGCCGGGAATAGGACACTTGGCGCACCGACCCGTAGAGGATGAGGATGCGTGGGGCATGGGTCGAGAATGGCGGGCGCAGTACACCGATCTCGGGTTTGCGAAGGTGGCGCAGGTCGGCGGCGGGAAGATCAGACAATGCGGCGCCCCTCCTCATCGAAAACGTTCTCGCCGTCTTCCTTGACGAAGGCGCTCTTGAAGATGTCGGCCGGCAGGATGTCGAGGACGGCCTCTGATGGCCGGGCCAGCCGCGCGCCCATCGGCGTGACGACGAACGGCCGGTTGATGAGAATCGGATGCTCAAGCATCGCCGTCAGGAGCTGGTCGTCCGAGAGGGCGGCGTCGTCGAGACCGAGCTCCAGATAGGGGGTGCCCTTTTCACGGATCGCCTGGCGAACGGAAAGTCCGGCGTCACGGATCATTTGCGCAAGCTCGTTCCGGCTCGGCGGTGTCTTCAGATATTCGACGACGGTCGGCTCAATGCCGGCGTGGCGGATGAGCGCGAGGGTGTTGCGCGACGTTCCGCAGGCGGGGTTATGGTAGATGGTGACGTCCATTGTCATTCGGCTCCTTCGGCAACTATTGCCGACGTTAGGATGTTTCGGTCGGTGAGCATCCAGCCAACGATGACCATGGCGACCAGCGCGCCGAGGACCTCGGCGACGATAAAGGCCGGCACATCCGTCGGACGGATGCCCGAAAATGTGTTGGAGAAGGCGCGGGCAATGGCCACCGCAGGATTTGCGAACGACGTCGAGGCCGTGAACCAATAGGCCGCGGTGATGTAGAGGCCAACGAGCCACGGTATCGCGTCACTACGGAAACGCAGTGCCGCCAGGATCGTCAGGACGAGCCCGAACGTGGCGACCGCCTCGGCGATCCACTGACCCGTGCCTGTGCGGATGGTTTCCGACACCTGGAACAGGGGTAGGTCGAACATCGCATGGGCGATCACCGTCCCGACGACACCGCCGGCGACCTGCGCGGCAACAAAGAACGCTGCAGCGGATGGCGCGATCTGGCGCCGGGCCGCAAACACCATGGTGACAGCAGGATTGAAGTGCGCGCCGGAAATTGGGCCGAGGATGCTGATCAGCACGACGAGGATTGCGCCCGTCGGTATGGTGTTGCCGAGCAGCGAGACCGCGGCGTCGTCAGAAAGATGGTCGGCCATGATCCCGGAGCCGACGACAGTGGCGACCAGGATGGCCGTGCCGAGGACCTCGGCGGCAAGGCGGCGTTTGAGATCGAACGTCATTGCTTCAGCCGGCCTTCGGGATGTTGCGGCCGATCTCGTCGAGCCGTTTCTGCAGGGCGAGCTTGTCGAGGCTCGGCATCGGCAGGCTGACGAAGATCGAGATGCGATTGTTGAGCATACGGTAGGCCTCGGCGAAAGCGAAATGTCGTTCAGCCTCGCTGCCTTCGGCCGCCGGATCGGGCACGCCCCAATGCGCCGTCATCGGCTGGCCCGGCCAGACCGGACAGGCTTCGGCGGCAGCGTTATCACAGACCGTGAAGACGAAATCCATTTGCGGTGCACCGGGTGCGGCGAACTCGTCCCAGGCCTTCGAGCGGGCAAAGGACGTGTCGTAGTTCAGCCCTTTAAGGAGCTGCAGAGCGAACGGATGCACCTCCCCCTTCGGCTGCGAGCCTGCCGAATAGGCCTTGAACTTGCCCGTGCCGAGCCGGTTGAGGATGGCTTCGGCAATGATCGAGCGGGCGGAGTTGCCCGTGCACAGAAAAAGGACATTGTAAATCTTGTCGCTCATGCGCGTTCTCCAGTTTGGCTCAACAGGCCTGTGTCTCCTCCCCGGGAGCGCAGCAGGGGATCAGGTCGGAAATCAATGGTGCGCAGAGCGTGGCGTTGCCGCCGCAGCAGTCCCGCAGGAGGTAGAGAATGACGGCGCGGAACCGATCGAGGTCGACATGGTAGATGATCGAACGGCTTTGCCGCTCGCCAAGAACCAGCCCGGCTTGCGACAGCGTCGAAAGATGCGCCGACATCGTGTTCTGCGGCACATCGACGAGCCTGGCCAGTTCACCCGCCGGCACACCATCGGGTTCGCGCTCGACCAGCAGGCGGAACGTGCGTAGGCGCGTCGGTTGGGCAAGGGCGGCGAGCGCCGCGATCGTCTGATGATCATCCATATATCCAGAATAATGGATGTAAATGACAGATCTGTGACAGCAGGCGTCATATTAAGCGCGAAAGTGTCGTGGAACTACGGTCATAGCGCTTAGCCCATCCATGCGCGCTACCACGCGTACGTTGCTACCGGGCCCGGGCACCCTGCATTCGAGGACATCGCGCCCGCCAAGATCGTGGCCGACCTGCTTCACGCAGTGGCGCGTCTCTTATAGATTGAGGTCGAGTTTCGCGATGACCAACAACCGCTTAACGCGCGCAAGGCTGGTATTTATGCCGTCGCAGGCAAGGTATTCTTGCTCGATGGGCACTCAGGTTTGAGAATGGCGCCTCAGCCGAAGCCACTTGCCGTTCTGAGAAGTCGTCTCGATGAGGATCAGCACTTGACGTTTACAACCGGTGGCAGGGCTCGGCGTCGAGCGTCAAAAGTACGGCTGGGAACTATTTGCCGGTGGCCGCGTTTACAACGCCAGTGGCTGCCACAGTCGAGGGTGCCGTGGAAGCAATCACAATATTGCTGGCCGAGGATGAAGCGTTGCTACTGCTCGATTTCGAACAGACGCTCAATGACGCTGGTTTCAGTGTTCTGGCTGTTACGAGCGGCAAGAGGGCTTTGGAGATCTTGACCGACACAGAAATATTCATACAGGCGATCGTCACTGACATCCGTTTGAAGGATTACCCGGACGGTTGGGAGATTGCCCGTGTCGCCCGGGAGATGGATCCCGAGATGCCTATCGTCTATGTGAGCGGCGACAGCGGCCCCGATTGGGCATCAAGGGGTGTCCCGAACAGCATCATGCTCGAGAAGCCTTTCGCGATGGCGCAATTGGTGACAGCGGTTGCTCAATTGCTTAATGACAGGCCAGTCAGCGCCAAGTAACGCCCAACTGGCCATTGCAGGCGAACAGGTGCTAGCTCCGGGTACAAATTCTGTCCTTTATAGCGCCCAACTCAGTTGTTCGGAGTACACGAACGCGCCTACCGACCCAATTCGGGATAGGTTCGATCCAGGAAACCGGGGTAAAGCTTCTCACCCATGAAGCAATCTGTACGAACTTCGTTTGCCAGACGAAGATGTGCCGGCGGTGAGCGACCGCTCACTTCTAAGATAAGCTTCTGACGGATGGCGACGGCAAAGTCTTCTGCCTCGTGCACGCTCAGGACGAAGGAGCCAGGGCCTCCGATCACGCAATCACCGAAATACCGGTCGAGAGGGCCAAACGAGACAGATGGACGTACCATAATCGCAAGTCCGTTGATGGTGATGCCGCGGGCGAGCGCGCTCGCGCGGGCCGTTATGACCGGAGGCCCCGTGTTGTTTGGCCCATCGCCCGATATATCGATAATGCGTCGTTCTCCAGAGAACGTATTTGTGTCAATGAGCGAAGTCCCGAAAAGGATCGCATTCGAAACGGACGTTGCGCGTTGTGTTCCGATCGGGCGCGCTTGTAGCTTGGTGGTAAAAGCTTGGACGTCCCCGGCATCGTCGATCACCTGCCATGGGATGATGGAACCCTCGCTTATACGCCCCGCCCATTCAAAATAAGTGATGGCTATGCGACCCAGCCGACCGCTTTTCACCGCGTTGAGGAAATCCGGGTGCCTCAATGAATTGAGATAGCCGGAACGTTGCACCCGAGCCTCGTCGATGTCCATCGACCCCGAGATGTCGACCGCAAGCACGAGTTCCACATCGACGTCTTCGTCAGCCCAGACACGCGCTGGGAGTATGCTGAACGCCAGGATAAATACGAGGACTTTGAACATCACCTCGCCCCCTTGCAGTAACGCGTGACCACCCGCCCTTTCGGCCAACTCCAGAAGATCATCTTACCGCTCTGTCTACTCATCGAAAAGCGCCCTTGCCCGCGAACTTCGCAAGACTTGGAACTATTATGAGTTGAGCCCGAGAAAGAGGTGGACTCCTTGTCTTAAAGGCGTCCCCTTCGCGGCCTCTGACGCACGTCCTTCCAGATCTGCACTGTACAGGTCGCGACCACAGGACGGCCGGCGATCGCCGTTAAGATCGGCGATTATGGATCTCATATTTCTCCGGAAATTTCGCGCCGCCGCTTCTCAAGTTCTTCGCTATAGCGGCGTAACGTATGACTTTCCGTCAGAAGCCCGACCACCTTGCGCTCGATGTTGTTGTTGACCACAGCCAATTCTTCACTTTCGGCATCGTCAAAAACGGCCGAGGCCTGTTTGGCATTCATGTTTGGCAGAAGAAATGCGTTCTTGTGGCGCGCGAGATCACCGATACTGCACTGTGGATCGATTGTCAGGTCGGTATGGAGTTCGGATACAATAACGAGCCCAGCGTATTTTCCGTGATCCCCCTCGAGAATGACACGCTGTGTCGAACCAAGAGGAAAGGTGGTTTTGAACGCCTCGACGGTTGTTTTGACATTGGCCGTCCGCACGTCCACGCGCATCAGTTTATCGACCGTCAAATTGCGGATCCAGCCGACATCATGGGCACTTCGAATACTCTCGCCCCTCAAGTGGAACCGCCAGGTGGCGAATGAATAGCCAAAAGTCGACCGTACGATGACCGAGGTCGTAATGACGGCTGCGAGCGTCAGCGCAGTGAGCGAGAAATCGCCTGTTACCTCCAGTGCGAGAAAGGTCATCGTCAATGGCCCACCAATCACCGCCACCGCGAGGCAGCTCATGCCCATAATGGCATATGTTGTCTCGGAGAGTGCGCTGCTTGAGACTAACAGATTGGCACTGAGCGCGTAGATCTTTCCGAGAAGGGCTCCGAGGAAAAGCGACGCAAAGAAAAGACCGCCGCGGAACCCGGCCCCGATAGAGACCGCCGAGGCAATGGATTTCAGCAGAAACAATGACACGAGGATCGAAATACTGACCTCTTGACCGAGATTCAAATGCAAGGCTCCGTGTCCGCCAGATAAAACTTGAGGAGTGGTCAAGGCCAGAAGACCGACGATCAGTCCACCTAACGCCGGTCGCATTACTGGCGGAACCGCACTTCGGCGCGCGGCCTCTTCGACTAACGAAACGCCACGCATCAGAAGGATGCCACCTGCGGCACAAACAACACCCAACAGCAGCGCCGGCAGATAATCAGCCGATACCACTGACGTGAACGATCCCGCATCAATGATAAAGCCGCTGGAAATGAACGCGCGGGCGACTAGCGTCGCGGTCAATGCCGAGATGACCACCGGGGCCAAGCTTGAGATGCTGTAGGATCCGATGATCAACTCGAAAGCGTAGAATGAACCGGTCAGTGGCGCATTGAACGCCGCTGCAATCGCGCCTGCAGAGCCACACCCAACCAGAAGCCGCAGATCGCCCCTGCGCAGTCTCGCGGTGATCCCAAGCTTCGAAGCCAGGGCCGAAGATAACTGTGTGTAGCCCGCCTCAAGCCCAACAGAGGCGCCGAAGCCGTTTGAGATGAGGTTCTGAATCACGACGATGACGCTGTCGGTCCCGGACATCCGGCCGCCATGCAGAGCATTGGCTTCAATCGGGTCGACAATTGGCCGTATACGCCACCGGGCGATGATGAAGATCAGAACCCCAAGAATGACGCCGCCTGCAACAGGCGCCGACAGTGCGATGCGGGCATCGAGCGCCGTCAAGCCGCTCAGCCTCTCCCCCAGGGGAACACCGAAGATTAACGTGTGCAACCCTTGAGCGACCACGCCCATTGTGACGACGACCAACCCAGCGGCTAGACCGCTCACGGCACCCAGCACGAGTAATCCCGACTCGTAACGGCGGACGAACGCCCTCATCCTGCTGGGAGTGAGTAAAAAATCGGACGCGCCGACTATGTACGAGATCCAGTTTTTACCGAGCGGCACGCGCAATCCCCACCAATCGCTGCATTCCCTCACATCCGTATCAGAAAGAGATCATCCTGTGATCAGATGAGCAAGCTGGGGTTAACTCAATGATCAAGCGCCAGCGAGATCATAGTCTAGCAATTTCAGTGCTTACTCGTTCAGCCTGCCAATGCTGCCGTTGCCGTGATTTGCCTGAAAACGCCATCGACCGCACTCCCTGCGTGGGGCGTGGAACCCAGATCGTTGCGGACCAGGCTGATGAGCTCGACAATGCAAACTCCCGCTCCAGTTTGGTCACCGCTGGTGATTTCAGAATCCCGACAAATGCCCGGATGATTGCCTCCCTCACAATCATTTTGGCGGTCTGGCCGAGCAGATGCCGGCCTTCTCGTGAACCCCGCTCGTCCCATAGAGCGAGCTAAGCTTCATTGATCCCGCCGACTAAATCGATTTCACTGACTGCCAGTCAGAATCGGAATGTTTTCCGCTCCTGACTGGGTCGGCTCCCAAACTAAAAGGGGTTTATTTAAGATGCCGCTCAAGCACCGGCACGCACA
>NZ_JBIVYF010000013.1:0-53631 GCF_044769565.1 Ensifer sp. NPDC090286
GCTCTGATTATGCCGACTGGCCGCGCCGGTAGCTGGGGTTATTGCTAGCCTTCGGACACCGGCGCGGCATAATCCGGAACCCGGCATAATGGATGTTATGCCGATATCGGCATAACACCCACTGGGCCGGCGCTTCGCATCGGTTGAACCGCGATCTCAGCCGTTACCACAAGGACCGGTCGGAACGGGCACGTGAGGAACTAATCGCCGAGCTCGGGAGCTGCTTCCTTTGCGCGGACCTCGGCATCGCCCCGGAGTTGGAGCCGAGGCCCGACCACGCGAGCTATCTTGATTCTTGGCTCAAGGTGCTTTCCGAAGACCGGCGTGCGATTTTTCAGGCGGCCGCTCATGCGCAGCGGGCAGTGACCTTCCTTCATGATCTGCAGCCTCGTGCAGCCGAGGGCAAAGTCGCGGCCTAGAAAATCAGGGTCGGTCGTTGTCGCCGCCAACGGCCGACACCTCTCTTGGCTCTCTTTCCGTAAGCGTGCTCTGATCTGGTGTGAGGTCCAGCCTGCCCCAGATCGAGGTTTTGCGGTCGGTCGGTTTGAGCTTCCGGGATTGCTTGATTTCGACGGTAAACGGCTTTGTCTGCTGACGCATACTTCCTCCAGGCGACGAATCGCCAGCACACGATACCGGGTTGGTTGCTGGAGGCAACTTCCAAGCCGGCCGGTCCGTCGCCACCGAATTGTGGGCCTGACATTGCAACAGAGAAACGGTTCGATCGCAGCAATGTTGCGCTTGGGCAAGACGGTGGCACGCTGCCATCACCATGTTCCTCTTGATCGCTCGGCATAGGGCACGTCCTCCGCGGGCTCGATGAGGCATGTCTGATCGGAGAGCGGCTTCGCCTCGATCGTCCTCCCGCAACGGCCGTACAAAACTTTCTTCCCCTGAGCGCTCAGGCGCTCTTTCCTCGCGAAACAACAAAGTTTCTCCCGGCCGCCCTCCACGTTGTTCCGGCCCCCTGGGTGCGGTCCGATCGTCCCCGATCCTTGCGACAGCCATCGAGGCCGCGAAGGGCGCGGTCCGAAACCAACAAAAGGAACTTGGACAATGGCAACCATCGGCACCTTTACCTCCACCGAAACCGGCTTTAACGGCTCGATCCGCACACTTGCCCTCAATGTCAAGGCCCGCATTGCCCGCATCGAAAACCCCTCCGACAAGGGCCCGCATTACCGCATCTACGCCGGCAACGTCGAACTGGGTGCAGCCTGGCAGAAGACCTCCGAACAGGGCCGCGACTACCTCTCGGTCAAGCTGGACGATCCGAGCTTCCCCGCTCCGATCTACGCCACGCTGGCGGACGTCGAAAGCGAAGACGGCCTGCAGCTGATCTGGTCGCGCCCCAACCGCGACTGAGATCCTCCAGGCTCCGCCCGATGGGCGGGGCCTCTCCCTCTGACCTTTTCTCCGCCATTCTTCCTTATTGGATGAAAACGGATGGAAAAATGGAGTAGGGTATGTCGTATCTCATTTGGATGGAAACGGATGGGATAATGGATGACGGCCCTCGATCTCGCGAAATTGCGTATCACGCCCGAGATCCTGTCGTTGATCGCCGAGATCGACGAATTCAAAGGTGCATGGCGAGCGCTCGGTCGTATCGCGCCAGACCGGCTCTCCAGCTTGCGCCGGGTCGCGACGATCGAAAGCATCGGCTCTTCCACCCGTATCGAAGGCGCAAAGCTAAGCGACCGAGAAGTCGAAAGGCTGCTCTCGAACCTGCGCATCGGCTCGTTCACCAGCCGAGACGAACAGGAAGTCGCAGGCTATGCCGAGGTAATGGAAACGATCTTCTCTGCCTTCGAAGCGATCCCGCTTGACGAAAATCACATCCGCCAACTCCATCGCGATCTACTCGCTCACTCGACCAAGGATGAGCGACACAGGGGAAACTGGAAAACCCTTGCCAACAACGTCGAAGCCTTCGACGAAGATGGACGAAGCCTGGGCGTCGTCTTCGCGACAGCATCCCCCTTTGATACTCCGGGCCGGATGTCGCAACTGGTGTCCTGGCAAAAGGCCCAGGAGACGGATGGAAAATTTCACCCTCTGCTCATCGTCGCTGTCTTCGTGGTGGTGTTTCTGGAAATCCATCCTTTCCACGACGGCAATGACCGCCTGTCGCGAGCCTTGACCACTTTGCTGCTCCTTCGGGCGGGCTATACCTACGTGCCATACAGCTCTCTCGAAAGCGTTGTCGAACAGAACAAGGAAGCCTATTACCTCGCGCTTCGTCGAACGCAGGGCACGATCCGGACAGATCAACAGGACTGGAATCCGTGGGTCGAGTTTTTCCTCCGGAGCCTGCAGCGGCAGAAGCAGCGGCTCGAGCGCAAGATCGAGCGTGAACGCATCCTGCTGGGCGACCTTCCGGAGTTGTCGGTCTCGATCCTCGAACTGGCGCGTGAGCGTGGGCGCGTTACGGTGATGGAAGCGGCCAAGGCCACAGGCGCAAGCCGCAACACCGTCAAGGATCATCTTCGGGCGTTGACCGAGCAGCGACAACTGACCCTTCATGGAGCGGGTCGCGGGACCTGGTACGGCCTGAGCTGAAACCAGTGTGAAGGGCCGGCCGGCGCACCGGTATCGAAGCGATCGTTCAACCGGGAACATCGCCAAAGCGATATCCTTCCCCCCGATTCCGGCGCTCCATCCGCGGGCTCGATGGGGCATGTCTGACCGGAGAGCGGCTGCGCCTCGATCGTTTTCCGGCAACGGCACCCGCAGATTTCTTACCCCGGCCGGCTCCGCCACCCTCCTCTCCGACTAACAAATCTGCGGCTCGCCGCCCTCCATTGCATTGCGGCCCTATGCCACCCCACTGCGCAGGCGCGATGGGGACCCCGGCGGGTGCGGTTCGATCGTCCCCGGTCTTTGCGACTGCCATCGAGGCCGCAATGGCGCGGCCCGAGACACAGGACAAGGAACATCACCATGGCGACCATCGGCACTTTCACCTCAACCGAAGCCGGCTTCACAGGCTCCATCCGCACCCTCGCCCTCAACGTCAAGGCTCGCATCGCCCGCATCGAAAACCCCTCCGACAAAGGCCCGCACTACCGCATCTACGCCGGCAATGTGGAGCTGGGCGCGGCCTGGCAGAAGCGCTCCGAGCAGGACCGCGACTACCTCTCAGTCAAACTGGACGACCCGAGCTTCCCTGCGCCGATCTACGCGACCCTCGCCGAAGTCGAAGGCGAGGACGGCTACCAGCTGATCTGGTCCCGCCCCAACCGCGAGTGACACCCAGACGAGGCCCCGCCGCAAGGCGGGGCCAATCGTCCGAATTGAGAAGCCGGAAGCGGGCATCGAACCCGCTTCCGGCTTTTCTGGTGCCATACGGAACCGGAAATGTCTGCTCAGATCGCCTCAGTGTGCCGTGCCGGCATCGCGGCCTCAAGGACGGGCGGTCAACCCCCTATTTTGCCTCCGCTCCGGTTCCCGCCGCTCCAACAAAATCGGCTCCCCCACCCGCCGCCGCTGGCGGTCGCGATCCCTGACCCCGCCATCCCGTCCCGCCCCGCGTCGTCGTCTTTCACGAACTCAAGGAGATGAGACGATGACCATCGAACAGCACATCGAGGAACTGCGGCTGGAGCTGAAGAGCGTGTACAATGCCGCTGAGCGCCGCCAGATCGAGACGGAGCTCGAACTCGCTGAAGCCGTTCTGGCTGTCATGCTTGCCGAACAGGAGGGCGCCGTCGAAGCCGAGCCGCCCTTCTGAGGCGGCTCTTTCTTTCGGGTATGTGAGCCGGTCCGCCGGATCGACCAGCCTCCCGGCTGCCACGGGTTTCACCCCTCTCACCCCTCCTGCTCACGCCGGATGCGGTCGCGCCGCCTCCGGGGCCGCGGATCTCTTCTCTCTATGACGTCCTATTTACGCCAGCAAATCCGGCGTCAAGGACGGCGCGGTCTCCCCCAATTATTCCGCCGCTGCGTTGCACTGCGCTTCCCGGAAAAAGTAAGCGGTGTGCCATCGGCACCTAGACAAGAATCCCTGTGACCGGAGCGGGCCTGAAAAGATGTCCTGCGCCTCACCTGATACTTTTGCCACTGAAGACCTCCACCAAGTAGTCAATGAACACTTTGACTTTACGTGGGGTGTGACGTCGCTGAGCATAGAAGGCAAAGATCGGTTGCTCGATGGGTTCATAATCCGGCAGCAGCCGCACGAGGCGGTTCTCCGCTATATCCCGGGCGACCATGAAATCGCCCAAGAGGGAATAGCCACCTCCCGCCAGGCAGGCGTTTCTCACCGCTCGCGCTGAATTCAGCGTCAGATGCTGCGGCACTTCGAAGTCAATGACCTTTCCTTGATGCGAAAACCTATGAACGCGCCCCCATTCTCCGCTGACCTGTATGACGGATGGACAACCTTTGATCTCGTCCAAGGTTCTGGGTGTCCCATGTTGCTCGCAAAACTGGGGTGTCGCGACGAACACGATCCTCTGTGTGAAAATCCTCTGCGCGATCAGGGATGAATCGTTCAACGGCCCTACTCGGATGGCGACATCGAAGTGCTCGCCGATGAGATCGACCAGCCGATTGCCAAGGTCGATTGAGACATCGAGCTGCGGGAACCGTCGCACGAATTCAGGAACCGCTGGTGCCAGGCACTCATTGCCAAAGGCGGTTACGCAGGAGACGTGAAGCTGGCCGCGAGGGGCTTCATGGCGCTCGCGTACCGCGCTCCGCATCAGATCAAGCTCCTCCAGGAGGCCGGTGCTCTTTTGCACGAACTCCATCCCGGCATCCGTCAGATTGATCTGCCTGGTGGTGCGGTTGAACAGACGTACGCCGAGGTCGGTTTCCAAGTCTGCCACGATGCGGCTGACCGAGGCAGCCGAAAGGCGCAGGTCCCGGCTCGCGGAAGAAAAGCTGTTGTGCCTGGCGACTGCCATTGCCACCTTCATGGCTTCGATCATATCCATGCGCCATTCTTCCGAAATTCAAAACAATATCTTTCACTTTGCATGTATTAACACGGAAATCGGATTCATGCATCGATGCGGCGAACGCTTCATTCGAGGAGATGGACATGTTGACGAATCCTAGCTGGATACTTCGAAGCTACCCTTCCGCAATGCCTTCCGTTGAGAACTGGGGCTTGGAGGACCGTCCAATTCCCGAGGCTGCGGATGGTGAGCTGCTGGTGAAAACTTTGTGGCTTTCCGTCGATCCCTATATGCGCGGCCGGATCAGCCCCGCGAAGAACTATGCTGCTGGTTTCAAGATTGGCGATCTGATGTGCGGCGGCGGAATTGGCGAGGTAATTGCGTCTGAGTCCCCAGCCTTCAAGGCAGGCGACGTCGTGATGAGCGATCATTTTGGTTGGCAGCCGTTCAGTGTAATCCCGGCCGCGTCAGCGAAATCAGTGATGAGTACCGACGCTCCGATTCAGTCCGCGCTTAGCTATCTTGGTATGCCCGGTCTCACCGCCTATTTTGCGCTCCTCAGAACAGCAAAACCGAAGTTGGGGGAAACGGTGTTGATCTCGGCCGCGTCAGGAGCTGTGGGGCAGATTGCGGGACAGATCGCGCGGATCAAAGGGTTCGACGCAGTCGCTGTTGCGGGCTCCGACGAGAAACTGGAATGGTGCAGGGAGCTTGGATATCGGGCCGGGGTCAATCATCGACGCTCAGTTGATCTCGTGGCAGATGTCGCAACCGCATGCCCCAAAGGCGTCGATGTCTTTATCGACAACACTGCCGGCCCAATTCACGATGCAGCCATGTTAAACCTCAACACCTTTGGCAGGGTGGTGGTGGTCGGGACCATTGCCTTGGCCGACCGGTTTGATCAGCCCGATATCGGCCTCCGGCATCTCAGAAGGACACTGATTACCCGTGCGCGGATAGAAGGGTTCCTGCTCGACGACCACGAGGGAGAATACGAGATGGCGATTGCCGATCTGCTGTCATGGTACAAACAGGGACTGCTTCAGACACGGGAGGATGTTGCGGAAGGGATTGAGACCGTACCCCACGCTTTCGTTCGGATGTTGAAGGGAGAGAACTTCGGCAAGCAACTGGTCAAGCTATGATGCCCTGAATGAGCATTTGTCGGCTACGGCCCACTGCGGTTTTTGTGCACGCGGCACTCAAGCGGAATAATTCCACGGCAGAAGCTCATTGATCCGGTTCAGCTTGTGGCCGTTGACGATGGCGATGAGCGTGCTGATCAGATATGCCAAGGGATCGACGGCGTAGAGCTTGCAGGTCTCGATAAGCGAGGCGGTGGTCGCCCAGTTCTCGGCCCCGGCGTCATGTCCGGCAAAGAGTGCATTCTTGCGATTGAGAGCAATCGGCCGGATGGCTCGCTCGACGGTCTTATTGTCAATCTCGATGCGGCCATCGGTTAGGAAGAGCTTTAGGCCGTCCCAGTATTTGGCGATGTAGGCCAATGCCTCGCCGAGCGGGGACTTGGTCGCGACACGGGCACGGTGATGGACGAGCCAGGTCTGCATGTCGGCGATCAGCGGCGCTGACCGCTCCTGCCGCCCAGCAAGGCGAGCGTCTACCATGGCCGCGAATTCGACCGCGTCTTCGGGCTGAGGCAAGACCAACTTCCCCTGCCGCGCCAGTGTTCGCAAGGATGATAGGTGGTCGGTCTTCAGCCCGTGGCGCTCGGCCACCTCGTTCACTGTCACGCCCGGACGCAAGCTCTCCGAAACGAACCGTGCCTTCACCTCGTCCGGCCATTGGCGGTGAGCCTCTCTTCGGCTCCGTCGCTTCGTGAGAACCTCCAATGTAGTGTCCATGGAGAAACTCCTTGCCGCTCGTCCATGGAAACTCGATCACAGATCAGACGACAGAGGGCAATGTGGGGGAAAAACAGCGGTACCGAAAAAATCGGTTCCCCCGCTTGCGTTCCGCGTTCCGCGGTCCTTGACCCCTCTTTGCAACAGGGTGGCCGATCTCTGTCATCAACCAAGGAGATCACATTATGGCAAGGGATGAGAAGCTCATGCTCTACACCAAGCTTTCCGGCTTCCGCCTCGTCGTCCTTGCAAACCAGTTCGGCTGCGAGACAGACTTCTCGCGAGGTCTCCACGATCGCCTGATCGAAGGACTGGAGGCCCGCAATTGGGCGCGCGGATGATCAGTGTGGCGCTATAGCGGAGCGTTCTCATCGGAGACGACGAGTTCGCCGAGTATCAGCTCGAGGGTGACTCCACATTCGTTTCGGCCGTACACGCCACCCCATTGCGCTCGCGCAACGGGGACTCCGGGGGTGCGTCCCTCCTTTCCGGTCCGACGACTATCCCCGCGATGACCGCAATTCGAAAGGAGAAACGACATGCAACAGTTCGCTCAATTCCTCGCCACCACCGGCCGTCGGGTCCGCACTCTCGGCATTGGCTCAGCCATTCCTCCGCAAGGGAAAGCTTGGCCTGAAGCTCGCGATCAAGATCCCGTTCTTCGTAGAGGACGAAGTCTCCTTCGAGACCAACTGGAGCCGACGTCGATAAGGCACGCTCCGGCACGCCACGACGGGTCATTTTCATCTCGGCATCGATGCGCGCGGCCGATAACCGCGTTTCCGCTTTTGTCGGAGCAGATCGAGAAACAGCTGGACGGCTTCCTCTTCCCGTCCGAAATGATGGACCATCATCTGTCCCTTGGTTCCGATGCGGCCCCATTTCCTGAGCAGGCACACATCGCCAAAGAGGTTCGGTTCGATCGACATGGCGTAATAGCGTGCCATGTTCCTGGAGGAGTCCGAGCGCTCGACGTAGAGATGGTAGGGCTGCGAGATCATGAGAGAAGAATCGCTGATCTCTGGAACCCCGTCTAACGACAGTTATGAATCGGTCAGCCTGGATCGATTCACATCGGTGATGATTTCGGAAGATCGAGACAGGCTTGGGCGAGACACCTTCGGCGCACGGCTCTACTCCACTCCCTGACGCACCCCGAACCCGCGACACGGTTTCGGCCATCTGGTGATATCTTCTCGTGGCTCTCAGCAGCACCATCCGTGTCTTGCGCTGTCCCGGCGCCTGACGGACCCTCGTCAACGAGTGCGTCTCCGAGCGAGCGCCTTTCCCGCGTGACGGTACGCAGCTCACGGCCATATTTGTCTTCGTCGCCCAAACCCGACTGAAAGCGAGAACTTGCCACCATTCAGCAGCGCGAGCAGACGTGATTTGACGGCTTCGCCTTGATCCGCCTCACACCGCGGTGGCTCGAGTTCCGGCGTGCCGATATCCGCGATGCGGATTTTCTCGCCCCGGGACCAGAGCGTATCGCCGTCGACGACGCAGTTCACATGGCGCTCGGCGCTGCAGAATGAAAATGCCGCTGACGATAAATCCGCTGTTGGCGTCCTGACAGCTGTCACAAGCCCAGAAAGTTATCAACGCCTCCGAAGGCAAGTCAGCCTCCCGCAGCAAAGACCATGGCGCAGAGGATCGCGGTCAGGGTTTTGCGCGGGCGGCACGGTCCCCACCGGGGCGACTTGCCAGCGATGTCGATCGTTCCTGCTGTCGGACTGCCACGGCTTTCTGAACGGAACCACATTCGATTTCGTCACCCTCGGTCCTCTCCACTTTGCCTCGCGCAAGGCGATCTTTAGGCGGTGTGCGAGCGTCGGGGCGCAGTCGGTCCCGCCTCCCCTTCGGGCCACTATGTTGAGGCTCCTGCGGCTGCGCTCTCTCCCGCCCTCGCACGACGAGAATTCCCGAAATCCCGCCCTTTCGGTCGTCGCTCACGCTGATTTCTCCGATACTCTTCATTGTTCCGGATCGGCCTTGCTCGCTGCGCTGCGCGCCGGCTCGATCCGAGAGGGGCTAGACGTGTTTGCGAGCCTGTGAAACCTGTTCGTCCCGACGCAGGCTTTCATATCGTCGCGCCGAAACCAGATCGCGCGACCGCACCTGAGCGGCGCGTTGCCCGCCGTGAAGACGATCTGCTCGTCCGCTCGCATGCGAAGAACTTCGTGCGGCTGGATCAACGGCCGCGCGGTCAGTTGCTTCGATCGCGTCCGCGACGATCCTCTCGCCTGGGAACTGCGGCTGACCTGGTCGATCTCGACGGTCGTCGTGCCGCAGCGACGGGAGATGTAATCGGCCGTTTCCGGATCGTTGATCGCCGCGAAACTGATCCAGCTCGCGCTCTCGAACCACTTGCTGGCGGCGTCGCGTCCGCCATAGGTTTCGCGCATCTGGCCGATCGACTGATAGATCATAAGAAGCGTGATGCCATACTTGCGGCCGGCGTCGCGCGCGGTCTCCAGGATGCGCATGTAACCAATCCTCGCCACCTCATCGAGAAGGAAGAGCGCCCTTCCCTTCACCGAGCCATCGCGATTGTAGATCGAGTTCAGGAAGGAACCGATGATGACGCGAGCCAGGCCCGCATGCGTCTCCAAAGTCTTGAGATCGATGTTTATGAAGACGTCGGTGTTTTCCGCTGCAAGGTCGCTTGTCGAAAACGTATTCCCCGACACCAGTGCGGCATAGTTCGGATACGATAGCCAGTGGGTTTCCTTGATCGCATTGGCATAGACGCCGGAGAACGTCTCCGGGGTCATATTGACGAAGGCCGCGACATTTTCCTTCACGAAATCTGAGTCCGAATTGTCGTAGATCTCCTGCAGGCGTTGGCGCAACTGCGGCTCCGGTTCAGAAAGATTGGTGCGCACCCGGCGAAGCGTCTGGTTCTCCTTTTCCGTATGTCCGGACAGGCAAACGTCGGCGATCATTGCGGTGAGCAATTGCAAGGCCGAGGCTCGGAAGAAGTCGTCGCGGACGCCGCGGGTGCCACCGCTGTCGCTCATGATCCAAGAGGCGACGGAGGCAATATCCTCTTCCTTGGTGCCGCCGAATTGCCCGATCCAATCAAGCGCATTGAAGCCGGTTTCCGGCTTTTTCGGATCGACCACGAACACGTCGCGGTCCGCGCCGGTGCGATGTGCCGAGACCATCGGCGCCACCTCGTTCGAGGGATC
The DNA here is from genome assembly GCF_044769565.1 of Ensifer sp. NPDC090286. Taxonomy (NCBI): domain Bacteria; kingdom Pseudomonadati; phylum Pseudomonadota; class Alphaproteobacteria; order Hyphomicrobiales; family Rhizobiaceae; genus Ensifer; species Ensifer sp. NPDC090286. The sequence continues at coordinate 9,961 of NZ_JBIVYF010000013.1, forward strand.
AAGAACGATCAGCGAGCCGCCCCATTTCAACGCGGTCGGGATCGTCACGGACGTCGTCTTAAAGCCGCCGGAACCGGCGAAGACGATGCCGTGTGACGAACCGAACGAGCCGTCGAAGCAGAGCAGTGGGGACTTGCCGCCGCTCCCCCATGTGTCGGGATTGTCGGCCCGAAACGAGCGCTCCGCAATGCTGTCCCTATCGACACGATATCGTTCGCCGATCACGATCCCGCCGGCTTGGGAGAACAGCTTTTCCGCATCGGCAAGCTTCATCCAATCCGCCTCGCCGTGCAGCGCTCTCTTGCCGCGGATCCGTTTGGGCTCGGCCTTGGCGAATGCCGCGTTGCCGACCAGCGCGACGCGTAGCGCAAAGCAGGTCGCCATCGCCACAGAGCCCGCTCCGATCAGCATGGCGGGATCGACATAGGCGAAAATGGACTTGCCCACTGGCACCTGGTGCGCGAGTCCCGACAACCGGATCGTTTCGCGAAGCGCGGCAATCAGGATCGTCGCCACATCGCCGACGACTACACCCCATCCTGCCGTCTTGATCCTGATCGCGCCGGCACTTGCAAACAGGAAGACGACGCCGACGAGCGCTGCCGTGATATAAGGCAGAGAGATGCCCGCCCGGCTGAGCGTCTGCCGCGCTGCCTCCGTCTTCCCGAAGGCAGACAGCCAGTGTTCGATCCCCGTGATACTGACGGCGGAGAGGATCATCAGTGCGGCGGGCGCGACGAACAGCAGGATCCTATTCATCGGTTTTCCCGAAGGCCTCCGCGCCAATCGCCATCAGTCGTGATCGTTCTGTTTGGTCGACTTTCAGACGCTGGTACAGATCGACCAGCGCGCCGAGCAGAAGCGCGCGTTTCTCGAAGCGAAGACCGGCTTTGACGATCAGTCCGCCAAGCTCGATCTTTTCCCGCGTGTCCTTCTTGCGGGCGTCGGAAGTCATGGTGCGGCTCATGCGCTCAAGCCTCGCCAACCCCGCCCGCAGCCGAGCCAGACGCGTTCTGCGTGGACGGTGCGCCGCTTTCGCCGGCGCTTGCCCCCCTCTTCCCTCCGCTCGAACGGCCCTCGCCTCCGCGAAACCGCTTCGCCAGGTCCTCGAAAGCAGCCTGCAGCTCCGCCTCGTCGATCTCGATCTCGCCGAGGCCCGCCTTGAGCGCGATCCGGCCGATGCGTTCGGCCTCACGGGTCTCGGCGATCTTGAGCTGCTCCTGGAGCTTGGCGATTTCGTCGCGGATCTTGGAGGATGGCTTCTTCATGTCCGTAGTCTCCCTTGGGTGAGAAAGCTTGCCTTTCGAACCCAGTTTTTCCGGAGATGAGCGCGGAAAGCACTACTGTGAATCCTACAATCGCCAAGGCGCAAGCTTTGGTGGATGATCCCGGCCGTTCCGAAGGAGCGGATCCGAAGGGCGCAATTATACGTCGCTGCCGCGACGCCCTTGCGTGAGGCCCTGGCGGGCCTGCCGCTCCCGACGAACTTGTTGATTTCGTTCGCAATCGGGAAAGAACCTGCCGTGGCCGTCCCCCATTTCTCCGTCAGCGTCGTCGCCCGCGGCTCCGGCCGCAGCGCCGTCCTGTCGGCGGCCTACCGTCACTGCGCAAAGATGGAGTTCGAGCGCGAGGCGCGGACAATCGACTACACGCGCAAGCAGGGATTGCTGCACGAAGAGTTCGTCATCCCCGCCGACGCGCCTGAGTGGCTGCGAACGATGATTGCCGACCGCTCGGTTTCGGGTGCGTCAGAAGCCTTCTGGAACACAGTCGAAGATTTCGAGAAGCGCTCGGACGCGCAGCTCGCCAAGGATGTGACGATCGCCTTGCCGATCGAACTGACGCCAAAGCAAAACATTGCGCTGGTGCGTGACTTCGTCGAGCGGCACGTCACCTCGAGGGGTATGGTGGCGGACTGGGTCTATCACGATGCGCCGGGCAATCCGCATGTGCATCTGATGACAACGCTGCGGCCGCTGACCGAGGACGGTTTCGGCGCAAAGAAGGTCGCGGTTTTTGGACCGAACGGCAATCCGATCCGCAACGATGCCGGCAGAATAGTCTATGAGCTCTGGGCCGGAAGCATCGATGATTTCAACGCGTTTCGTGACGGATGGTTTGCCTGCCAGAACCGGCATCTGGCGCTTGCCGGTCTCGACATTCGCGTCGACGGGCGGTCTTTCGAAAGGCAAGGGATCGATCTCGAACCGACTATCCACCTTGGCGTCGGGACCAAGGCGATCGAGCGAAAATCCGAGATTGCTTCAAAGCCGATCGAACTCGAGCGCCTCGAATTGCAGGACGCGCGAAGGGCCGAGAATACGAGACGGATCGAGCGGTGCCCCAAACTTGTCCTGGACCTGATCACGCGCGAAAAGAGCGTCTTCGACGAGCGTGACGTCGCCAAGATCCTGCACCGCTACATCGACGATCCCGCTCTGTTCCAAAGCCTCATGGTTCGGATCATCCTCCACCCCGAAACCTTCCGCCTCGAGCGCGAGCGGTTCGACCTTGCGACCGGCACCCGGGTGCCGGCCAAGTACACGACGCGGGACATGATCCGGCTGGAAGCGGAGATGGCCAATCGAGCGGTCTGGCTGTCCCAGCGGTCGTCACATGGCGTGCGGGAAGCGGTGCTAGCAGTGACCTTCAAGCGCCATGAGCGTCTGTCAGGTGAGCAGAAGACGGCGATCGAACGTGTGGCGGGACCCGAGCGGATAGCCGCCGTGATTGGCCGCGCCGGCGCCGGCAAGACCACGATGATGAAGGCGACGCGCGAGGCCTGGGAAGCGGCCGGCTATCGGGTCGTCGGTGCAGCACTTGCCGGCAAGGCGGCCGAGGGCCTGGAGCGGGAAGCGGGCATCATCTCTCGGACGCTTGCGTCGTGGGAACTCCGCTGGAACCAGGGCCGCGATCAGCTCGATAACAAGACGGTGTTCGTGCTGGACGAAGCCGGTATGGTGTCGTCGCCACAGATGGCGCTGTTCGTCGAAGCGGTGACAAAAGCCGGCGCCAAGCTCGTTCTCGTCGGCGATCCCGAGCAGCTCCAACCGATCGAGGCGGGTGCCGCTTTTCGAGCAATTGCCGATCGCATCGGATATGCAGAGCTCGAGACCATCTATCGCCAGCGCCAGCAATGGATGCGCGATGCCTCGCTCGATCTGGCGCGCGGCAAAGTCGGCCAGGCGGTGGATGCCTACCGCGCCAATGGCAAGGTGATAGGCTCGGACCTGAAGGCAGACGCGGTTGGCAACCTGATCGCCGCCTGGGACCGCGATTACGATCCGGCGAAGACGTCACTCATCCTTGCTCACCTGCGCCGCGATGTCCGCATGCTGAACCAGATGGCGCGTACCAAGCTCATCGAACGCGGGATTCTCGCTGAGGGGGTGATCTTCAAGACGGCCGATGGCGATCGCAGTTTCGCCGTCGGCGACCAGATCGTGTTCCTGAAAAACGAGGGATCGCTCGGCGTCAAGAACGGCATGCTGGCCAAGGTGATCGAGGTGGGACCGGGACGCATCACCGCGTTGATCGGCGATGGCGAGAATGCCCGCCAGGTGCTGGTCGAACAGCGCTTCTACAACAACCTCGATCACGGCTATGCCACGACCATCCACAAGAGCCAAGGCGCGACTGTCGACCAGGTCAAGGTGCTCGCCTCGCTCTCGCTGGACCGCCATCTCACCTATGTCGCCATGACCCGCCATCGTGAGGACCTGGCCGTCTATTACGGCCGCCGGTCCTTCGCAAAGAACGGTGGGCTGATCCCGATCCTGTCGCGGAGGAACGCGAAGGAAACGACGCTCGATTACGAGAAGAGCGCTTTCTATCGACAGGCGCTTCGCTTTGCAGAAGCGCGCGGTCTGCATCTCGTCAGCGTCGCCCGAACCCTGGTTCGCGATCGGCTGGATTGGGTCGTCAGTCAAAAGCAAAAACTTGCCGATCTCGGTGCGCGCCTTGCCACCGTCGCCGGCAAGCTCGGGCTCGTCCGCGGCGCCGCTCAGTCCCCAACCCAAAACAGCACCAAGGAGGCAAAGCCGATGGTCTCGGGTTTCACAACTTTCGCCAAATCGGTCGACCAGGCGATCGAGGACAAGGTCGCCGCCGATCCAGGATTGAAGAAGCAATGGGAGGAGGTCTCGACCCGCTTCCATCTCGTCTATGCCCAGCCGGAAAGCGCGTTCAAGGCAATCAATGTCGATGCGATGCTGAAGGACGAGAATGTCGCGAAATCCACCCTGGCCAAGATCGGATCGAACCCTGAACACTTCGGCGCGCTGAAGGGCAAGATCGGGATGTTCGCCAGCCGCGCCGACAAACTGGAGCGCGAAAAGGCGCTGACCAACGCACCCGCGCTGGCCCGCAACTTGGAGCGCTATCTGCGCCAGCGGGCTGAAGCGGAACGCAAATACGAGGTCGAAGAGCGTACCGTCCGCTTGAAGGTCTCGATCGATATTCCCGCACTGTCGCCAAACGCAAAACAAGCATTGGAGCGCGTTCGCGATGCGATCGACCGGAACGACCTGCCGGCCGGCCTCGAATATGCGCTCGCCGACAAATTGGTGAAGGCGGAACTGGAGGGTTTCGCCAAGGCGGTAGCGGAGCGTTTCGGCGAGCGGAACTTCCTGCCTCTCGCGGCAAAAGAAGCCAACGGACAGACCTTCAAAACCGTCACCGCGGGGATGACGCCCGGGCAGAAGGCGGAGGTGCAGTCCGCATGGAATTTAATGCGGACCGCGCAGCAACTGGCCGCGCATGAGCGCACGACCGAGGCGTTGAAACATGCCGAAACCCTGCGCCAGACGAAGAGCCAGGGGCTTTCGCTCAAATGAAGATAACCGTGTTTGCGTTCGGGAGGCGACGCGCCCAAAGGGCGCATGCAGTCGTGCTGGTGGCCTTGGCGGCATCGATCGTTGGCGGCAGTGCAGCTGTCGCGGCTATAGGCGGCTACCGCATCAACCTGACACCGAGCGAACCGCTCGGCCTCTGGCGCATCGTCGCGCTTGATCGATCGCCGGCGACAGGCGATCTCGTGTTCATCTGCCCGCCGAAAACAACGGCAATGCGAGAGGCGAGAGAGCGGGGTTACCTCCACTCCGGAACGTGTCCGGGCGGCGTCGCGCCTCTCATCAAAACGGTCATTGCCATCGCCGGGCAGAGTGTCGAAATCGGCGCCCATGTGACGGTCGACGGGCGAGATATTCCTTTTTCCAGGCTGGCACAGCGGGACGGCAAGGGTCGGCCGATGAAACCGTTCCCTGGCGGCGTGGTGCCGGCGGGAAGCCTCTTCCTCCACTCACCATTCGCCGGCTCCTATGACTCCCGCTACTTCGGTCCCCTGCCCGCATCCGGCATTCTCGGCCTGGCGCAAGAGGTTCTTACCTATGCGCCATGACAAGGTCCGGACGACGCTGTTGATTGCCACATCCATCGTCGCCGGAACGCTTGCGTGGAGTGGCTACGCGCTCCTTCTTCCGGTCGCGTTTATGTTTCCGGTTCTCTGGGCGTTTGCGCCAACGAGACTGACCGCCGCGCTTGTCTCGGCCGGCTACTTCCTGGCAGCGTCCCGGGGTCTGCCGCAAGGCGTTGCGACCTTCTATTCCTCGGATCTGTGGCCGGGCCTGCTGCTCTGGCTCAGCGCATCCCTCGGGTTTGTCGGCGTTCACGCGCTACCCTGGACGAGATACGAGCGTAGACGACCGTTTCGCTATCTGGCGGCAGTATTGCTGATGGCCATTCCGCCATTCGGCATTACTGGCTGGGCGCATCCGATCACGGCCGCGGGCGTGCTGTTTCCGGGATGGGGATGGTGGGGATTGGCTGCAACGACAGCCGGCCTCATGGGCCTCGTAACCCGCATGTGGCCAGCTGTCGCGATCATCCTGGCAGGCTTTTGGATCGGGTCCGCCGCAACCTGGGACGAACCGAAACTACCGGAATCCTGGCAGGGGGTCGACCTCGAAATGGGCGCGTCGCTGGGGCGCGACGCCAGCATAGAGCACCACCGTGATCTGATTGCCACGGTGACGGATCGGGCATCCGGCGGCGCCCGCACCATTGTTCTTCCCGAGAGCACGCTCGGCTTCTGGACACCAACCGTCGAGCGGCTCTGGGTGCGAGCACTACAGGGAACTGACGCCACCGTCATCGCCGGTGCTGCGGTCGTCGATGCAGGCGGATACGACAATGTGCTGATCGCCATCTCGGGCGCCGGCGCCCAAATCGTCTACCGTGAGCGGATGCCGGTGCCAGGTTCGATGTGGCAGCCTTGGCGCTCCTTGCTTGGGGCAAGCGGCGGCGCGCGGGCGCACTTCTTCGAAAACCCCATCGCGACCGTTGCCGACAGCCGTATAGCGCCCCTGATCTGCTACGAGCAGCTGATCGTCTGGCCCGTTCTCCAATCCATGCTCCACGATCCGGACGTCATCGTCGCCGTCGGCAACGGTTGGTGGACCAAAGGGACATCCATCGTCGCCATCCAGCGCGCCAGCATTGAAGCCTGGGCGCGCCTGTTCGCCAAACCGCTCGTCCTTTCCTTCAACACGTGATGCCAAGGAGCCCCTCATGCTCGATGCTGCCCTGATCCAACAATGCGCGGACCCCTCGCTGAAACCGGCGATCGTCGAGCAGTTCGTGTCCGCCACGGGCTCGAACGATCCGCTTGCCGTCACTGTCAAATCGGGTGGCCGATTGATCCTCATCCCGAAAGCGACGACGCCGGACGAGGCGATGGCGATCGTCCGGCGGTATGTCGGCCAGGCCGTGGTGCGTGTCGGCCTGACACAGTTTCCGGCGGGTGTCGGCATCAAGGATGCGTCCGAGCTGAAGCCTGAACTGGTCGATGCTTGCGAAAACCTCCGCAAGGGGACGGCCATGTTCGCCAAGGTGCTGCGGATTGTCGCCAAATGGTACGGCAATCCCAAGACGCAAGACGTCTTCCCTCAGATATTCGAGGATGCGGTCTACGCATGGAAAACCGGAGAGTTCGAAGGAGTTCGCGTGTTCCAAGCAGAAGATCCTGGGGCTGCGATCGAGTTACCGCAGCAACGCAAATTCCCTGCCGTCGACGAGGAAAGAATAGGCGTGGCATCGCCCGAGAAATTGGCCGAGGCGAATGGGGACGTTGGCCATGCGGGAATTCGCATAGACTTGTCCCGTATTGGAGGGAATTGACCTCGATGCGGTAGTTCAGCGCGTACGGAGCGGGATAACTGCCTCTGCGGCGCCTCCTCTTGCTCTTGCCCGTCATGAGACCTCCAAACGACGGCACCTTCTCGGTGTCCGCGAACCCTGCCTTCGGCATCCTTAAGGGGTAGCGCGCGTTGACGGACCCCGGCCTCACTTTCGTCGTCCTCTTGTCTGGCATCCCGCCCTGTCCGGCTCGGATTCTTCTCATCTTCTGCGCATTGTGCGCTGTTTTCGGCTTGGCGGCCCAGCGCAAGCTTGCCGGTCTCTTGTAGTTATCCGTTCCGATCGGCGAGTGTGTCAGCCCGTGGCCAACGGTGTGATAGCGGCGCAATAGATTCCGACCAGCTCGACACCGCTCGGTGCCTCTGGTGCCCATGGGTTCACAGCGCGGCATTGCTACAAGTGTCGGATCGTCTCCCGTTGCAGATTCGATCGTGAGTCAGCAGGAGTGTGCTTCCACGACATGTCGATCACGCGCCTCTGGGCTTGTATGCACCGAGCACACGGTACGGTTTTCGACGAAGACGGCGTGATCGTTCCAATTCAGGATTGCATTAGTCTTCAATAAACCATCCCAGAATTGCGACGCAAAAGCCCTGCAATCTGAGGGTAGATGCCGCGTACGATCCGGCACTACTCTACTCAAAGTTTCATCGCTTTTCCGCATTTTACCGAATTCAGCCGACGGCTTTGCCGCGCGGCGGGTCGTGTCGCGACATTGCACCGGGGCTTGTCGCCCTCGGCGCCGCACAAGAACCGTTGCCGTCAAAACGTAAAGCCTAATCATCCACCGACCAGTTCGGCCCCCAACCTGGCTCAAAAGGAGAAAGCCATGCTGTCTTTCAATGAACGTGCATTGAAGTTCGGACACAGTCTCGAGGCTCTGAAGGCGGGAGACGAAATCCAGACCACGCGCCAAGTCCACTCCATCGAGGAGCTTCGAGACCTCCTTCATGACGGCTCAAGCCCGGAGATGCGCCAGGCGCGGGCGCGGCAATACGAAAAAGACCATCCAAAGCTCATGGATGAAGCGAACGGCAGCATGGAAGCTCTCTATCTGCGGGCAGAGGCGGCCGTCCATGCCGACAGACCGCTTTCCCATGACGACGCGCTCGCGCTCAAACATGTCTTTCCGACGACAGTGAGGCTGCTGTCCGCGCTCGACAAGACGATCTCTTCAGAATGGACCCTGGGCAACGAAAGCACGCCCGTTTCGATCAATGTCGGCACGTTGACGATCAACCAGGGCGGCTACATCAACGCCTACGCAACCAGCGTCACCTTCGTCGCTCAGGCCGTCGTCAACAACGCAAGCGGCGGGAGCAGCGGCGCAAACTACACGATTGGCATCTTCGGCGCGCCGGGAGCCGCCGGTACTGCCGGGACAAACCAGCCCCAGGCGCAGAGCGGTCAAAACGGCAGCAGCTCGGGAACGCCTTCACCGGGCGTCTGCACAGGAGCGAAGGACCCGACGGCGGGGACCGCAGGCTCCAATGGCGCGGCTGGCACGGACGGCCAGCGCGGGGCGGACGGCACGCCGAACCTCACGGCAAACTTCACCTTCAATGCGATGTCTCAAAATCCGATCTACCTTCTCACGCAATCGGGCGCAGGCGGCCAAGGCGGTGCTGGCGGTAGCGGCGGTGCAGGCGGTACAGGCGGCATCGGCGGCGACGGATGCCAATCGGGTTGCGAGGGAACGCAAAGCGCCAATGGCGGCAACGGCGGTGCGGGCGGCAATGGCGGCAATGGTGGCCCGGGAGGCAACGGCGTTGATGGGCATCCGATCAATGTGATGCTTGCGAGTGGCATCGCCTCGTCGATGCTCCAGAATGGGGGGCTGGTGGCGCCCGCAGGCACCGGAGGGGCGGCCGGCAACGGTGGAACCGGTGGAACCGGTGGCGCCGGCGGCTCGGGCAGCGGCAAGCATCGATCCGCAGGGACCGCCGGCACGGCCGGCTCTCCGGGCGCCAACGGTACGGTCGGCACGACCGGCACCTACACCGGCAATCCCGGCACGATTTCCATCACGACCACGGGCTGAAGCGATGTATTCCGGCAACCTTTCTACAGCGGGCGCCGAGCGGGTGCCCTTGACGGAGTTCCAGGCGATCGCGGCCGCTGCCGGCCACGATCTCCTGGGACTGGAAGCCGGACAGATCGAAACAGCCTGGCTTCGCGTTTGCGACATCCACGCCCTGAGACAGTGGATGTCGCACGCCGGCGAAAAGGCCCGCCGAAGACGCCTTCGAAGTTTCGGCGACTTCGGCGGTCGGACGCGCCTTTGGCAGGGCGTGCATGACCGCGGCGAGGCTTACATCTTTGCCGGACGGGCACTTGACCCCCACGACGTCGAGCGAATGCGCGAACATTTCCCGGCTCGGCTGAAGGTCGTGTCAGCCCGAAGCATCGAACTTTCCGAAGGAGCCGTGTTCGACGTCAGCGCGACTGCGGACGACTGGGATGTCGGCACCCGCGAGGAGCTCTATACCGTCCTCAACGTCGAAAGCCTGACACTTGCCGCGAGCGCACGGCTCGTCGTCCGGGGAAACGTATTTTCTATGGTGGTTCAACGCCTCAACGTTCTTGCAGGCGAGGCCGGGACCCAAGAATACCATATCGGCATTCTGCCAACGCCCCATCCCGTCGATAGTCTCCTTAGCGGCCCGCTCGATGGTCCGTCCGGCAGTAACGGCAGCGACGGACAACCCGGATGCGACGGCAGGTCGCTGAATGTACGCGCTTCGGTATTCGGGCCTGCCGCAGCCGATCCCGTTCCAGTCGACGAATGCCACGGCAGCGACGGCGGGCACGGCTCAAACGGACAGGATGGGCGCCGCGGCCGCACCGGCGGCATGTTGAAGACGGCGGAAATCACGATCCGCTCGTTTGCAGAGGCCAGCCATCGCCTCTCGATCTTTTGTCAGGCCGGGCAAGGCGGCTCGGGCGGCCGGGGCGGGAACGGCGGAAACGGCGGCCGCGGTGGACATGCCGGGCGCGACGGCGCGAGCCTTAACGATAGCCACGTTGGACATGCGGGCGCCGGAGGAAACGGTGGCGATGGCGGACGAGGTGGAAACGGCGGAAACGGCGGGATCTCCTCGAACGTTTTCATTTCCTGTCCACCGGCTCAGGCCCATCTCATCGAAGCCAGATCTGCCGACAGCCTGGGCGGACGTGGGGGAGAAGGCGGAGTGGAAGGACAAGGCGGCCCTGCCGGAACGGCGATGGCGGAAAATATCATTGCCAGGCCTGGCGACCCCGGACGGCCCGGAACAGCGGGACTTGTCGGCCGGCGCCGGCCGAAGGCCCGCATCCACATCAATGAAACCCTGAAACCTTGACGCCTGTTTTTCCAAAGGGGAAAGTCATGACGCGTTTTGCTAAGTTCTGCAGATTGATCCTCGCAGCAACGCTTGTCCTATCGGGCCCGTCGAACGTCACCGTGCGCACGGCACTTGCGGCAGCCGACGACGAGGCAGGGTCCGACAAGGGCCGGTTCAGCGTGACGTCCTCGGGCGGCGCGATCTACACGATCAAGGTCCAGATCCCGCCAGGCGTCCAGGGCTACGAGCCGGTGCTCTCCTTCGGTTACAACAGCACCAGCCAGAACGGCCTTGTCGGTGTTGGGTGGAACCTGAGCGGCTTTTCCAAGATAAGCCGCGTGCGCAAGATTATCGCGATCGACGGCGTGGACGGAGACATCACTTATGGCATTGAGGACCGCTTCGCTTTCAACGGCAAGCGGCTGCTGGTCATGAGCGGGGCCTATGGGAGTGATGGCAGTGTCTATCGCGCAGAACTGGACAATTTTGACCAGGTCACGGCAAAGGGTGCCAGCGGCACCGGGCCCCAATCCTTCGTGGTTCAGCAGCCAAACGGCGAAACGCTGGTCTTCGGCGGAACCGCCGACAGCCGCGTTCTCGTTGCCGCCGGCCAGGAAACCGTTCGCGAGTGGCTGTTGTCGTCGCAGACCGACAGGAACGGCAATCAGGTCGTCTTTACCTACAGCACTGACCCGACCGGGACCGGCCAGCCAGGCACCCAGGCCTATCCGGTCGAGATCGCCTATGGCGGCAATGTGGGCACAGAGCCTGCGACGGCAGCCAACCGCTTCGTAAGATTGCGCTACGAAGCGCGTCCCGATCCGATCGGCAATTACATGGGCGGCGCGGTAGCTGAGACGACGCTGCGCCTGAGTGCGGTAAGCACCTACCTTGGCAGCGACATTGTCGGCAGCTATCGCCTAAGCTACGAGGCGTCACCCTCGACCGGCGCCTCGCGTCTTACAACCGTCCAGCTCTTTGACAGCGAGGACGAAAGCGCAAAAGGCCTTTCCCCATCTCGCTTCACCTACCAAACCGGCGCCAACGCCTTTGCCGGCAGCCAGACCTGGCTACAGGGCGCCTTCACGCCAGCAAACGGCTGGGACCCGACTAATAACCCGGTGACGCTCGCAGACGTGAACGGCGACGGGCTCGTGGACATCGTCGGCTTCAAGAACGGCGTACAGGTGGCGCTTGCCAAACCGGCAGGCTTTGCTCAACCGACCACATGGCTCGACGCTTTCTCGCCGGAATACGACTGGTCCGGCGACGAACCGCGCTACCTGACCGATATCAATGGTGACGGGCTTGCCGACATTGTCGGGTTTTCCGATACCGGCGTCGAAATGGCTCTGGCGGATGCGGCCAGTTCAGCCTTTGTCAAAGTTTCAGCCACGTTTCCCTACTTCGCACCCAATGCCGGCTGGAGTGTGGACGCACCGCGCTATCTTGCCGATGTGAACGGCGATGGCGCCGCCGATATTGTCGGGTTCGACGACGGCGTTCAGGTCGCGCTGGCCGACGGGAACGGCAGCTTTGTAAGCCCGCAAACTTGGTTCGCCGATATCGGCATCAGGCAGGGATGGCAGGGCGACGACCTGCTGATGGCCGATGTGAACGGCGACGGCAAGAGCGACGTCATCGCGATGAACCAACAGACGCGCTCGGTCAACGTCGCCCTTTCGACTGGAACAAGCTTCACGCAGGCCGGCTGGAACCAGAACTACGCCAATTTCGCCGACAACAGCGCCTGGAGCGCTGACAACCCGCGCATGATGTCGGATGTCAACGGCGACGGCCTTGCGGATCTCATCGGCTTCAGCACAGAGGTCTCGGTGGGGCTTTCGAACGGCGCAGGCTTTGAACCGCCTGCGACCTGGTCGTCGTCGTTCGGCGCGCCCGACTGGTCGAGCAAGACGCCGCGGATGATGACCGATGTGAACGGCGACGGCCGGGGCGACATCGTCGGTTTCAACGGTGGCGGAACATCGATCGCCCTTTCGACCGGGTCAGCCTTCATTGCGGGATCCTGGAACCAGGGCTCGCTGAACGGGCTAGGCCTCAACGAAGGGGGCGCTGCGGACCAGACCAACCGGCAGGTCGTCGACATCAATGGCGACGGACTTCTGGATGTCGTCGCCTTCACTCAGGAAGCGGTCGAGGTCGGGCTGACCGGGGGAGACTTCCCGGATCTCATGACCGGCATAGAGCGCTCGTCGCTTGGGGTCGTTGCGATCGCCTATAAGCCGATCTCGGATCCCGCCGTCTACTCGGAAAGCGCGGGCGCAGGCGCGCTTGCGACCTATCAACGCTATCCGCCACTCATCCAGAACGAAGCATTGCCGCAATATCGGGCAAGCTCGAACCTCACGGGCAGGTATTATGTGGTTGCAAAGACCACAGACAGCAACAATCCGGCCGCAGGCGCCAGCCCCTACAGCTACCCGATCACCCACTCCTACAGAGACGGCCAGGTCAGCAACACCGGTCGCGGTTGGTTAGGCTTTGCGGTCAGCTCCCATACCAATGTCTCGATCGGCCGCACGACGAGCGTGGCGTACAATCAAACCTTCCCGCTCATCGGCAGGCCGCAATCGCGCACCATCTCCTGCGCCACCGCACAAGCAGGGCTTTGCTCCGAAGGAGACACGCTCTCCCTCGATACCTTTGCCTACAAATCAACAACCACGGACGTGTCGAAGGAGAACGGTTACAAGGCGACGCTCGTGCGTCCGTCGTCGACGCGATCGGACAAGTACCAGGGCGGTCAATACAAGCATTCGCTCGGCCAGACGTTCGAACACGACAGCTACGGAAATCGCACGCAGTCGGCCAAGCTCAACCTCGTCGACAGGACGGGCAACGACCTTGATGCGTCCGACAACCTTTACATGAACGCAGCCTATCAGAACGACGCGGCGAGCTGGCGCCTCGGCTTCAAGCAATATGCCAAGACGACGAAGAACCCGTCGCTTGCCGGTATCCAGTCCTTCCAGCCGGATCAGGATATCTCGTTGACCCGGTGGACCTACGACGATGCAATGAACGTTTCGGCCCGTGGCGGCTGGGACCAGGCGCGACAGGCCTATCTTGAAACGGCCTACACCTATGACGCCTTCGGAAATCGGCTTACCGTCGCCAGACCCGGCCTTGCGGCCACGACCAATGTCATCGACCCGGCCTTCAATACCTACATTCAAAAGAGATCGCAGCCGACCGGCACGAACGCGACGGTCCTGGTGTCGCAATACGGATACGATGCCCGTTTCGGCAAGCAGACATTGAAGATTGACGCCAACGGCAACCAGTTCACCACGTGCTACGACAGCTTCGGGCGGCGGCAACTCATTCAGGGCCCGGCTCCAGAAGGCGCCGACAGCAGCGCCTTGATGCCGGCCTGCCTGACGGCATCGGTGACCGCACCTGCAGGCGTGCCGCCGGCAAAGCTTGCAACGCTTTCGACCTTCTCCCATGGCTGGTTAAATGGCGTGCCGGCGGTGACGCAGACGAACCTGACCCAGTGGCCGCAGGAAGGCAGCACGCCTTCCAAGCAGACTGTGACCTATCTTTATGACGGACTTGAACGCCGCTACCAGATGCTGACGCAATCGAGTGACGGTGGTGCAACCGATCGGGTCATGGAAGATTTGACCTTCAGTGCCACCAACAAAACGCTCAAGAGCGCCCTACCCTATATTGGCGGCGACGACGTGCTGTTTGAAACGACCGCCTATGATCCGCTCGACCGGACGACCGAGACAACATTCCCGTGGCTGAACGGTGACGAGATCCAGGCGATTACGTCCAAAACCAACTACGAAATGACGGGCGACGGCGTGACGGTCACCCACAACATGGCAAGCGACACCGCCTATGGCGCAACCCTTGTCGAAGACCGCTCCTACTTCGCCAACAGGGCCAGGGCCGTGACACAAGCGTTCCAGGATCTGCGCTCGCCCGGCTTGGAGAGCGTCAAGACGGGCTATCAACGCGACGTCTCGGGTCGCGTCATTGCGGTCGAGCCGCCGGCGGATGCAGGTTCGACGGCCGCGACGTACACCTATGACAGCCTCGGCCGCGTCTCGGCGAAGGCGCTACCGGCGCTGGGGGCCTCAACGTTCGAATATGGCGCCAACGGCTTTCTGGCAAAGAGGACCCAGGGCAACGGCACGATCGCCTATGCCTATGACGACGCTGGGCGCAAGACCGGGATCACCTATCCCGGCGGCATCGCCGTCCAGTTGAGCTATGACGGCGGATCGAACGGCCTTGGCCGGCTTGCCTCCGCAACCGTCACCGGCCAGGCGGTTGATGTCCAGCGCGCGTTTTCCTATGATGCCTACGGTTCGACCGCCAACAGCACGCTGCAAGCCGGAAATCCCGCACAGACCGTCTCGCTTTCAGCCCGGTTCGACCCGCAAAGGCGACCCACGGCGATCACCATGCCTGATGGTACCGTCGTAGGCCTGGCCTACAGCCTGGATCGCCTGGTGAGCCAATCGATCGGAGGCGTGCCGAAGATAACCCTCTCCGACTTTACCGCGATGGGGCAGCCCCAGACCATCCACTATGCAAACGGCGTGACGACCACGCTCGAATACACACCGGACTTCGGCACCTCGAAACTCGACGTTACCGCCGGAAACCAGAGCCTGCTTAGCGAAACCTACCAGCTGGACCCTTACGGTTATCCCTTGAGCGTCACCGGGTCGTCGGCAAAGTGGTCGACCTATACGAGGACATCGAGTTTCGAAAACGCCCGCCTGACAGCGGTCGCCGACAGCCGGATGCCGAACGGCGAGACCTATCAGTACGACGCTGCGGGCAACCTGAAATCGTCCGCCGACCTCTCCCTTTCAAGCAGCGGCTATCTGCTCGATGCGTCGAGCACCATCGCAGGCCAGATGCTCGCACCCCGCTACGACAAAATGGGAAATCTGGTGTCGACATCGGCGCCGAGCCTATCCTTCTCGGCGGCCTACGACGGTCGAAACCGCCTGCAGAGCTTTGCATCCGGCGGCAACGGCGAGGCTGCCCAATTTGCTTACGATCACGCCGGCAACCGCGTCTGGCGCAAAGACCTTGAGGGCAACGACTATCTCTATCTCTCGCCGCAATTCCGGCAGGTGACGACGGATGGCGCGACGGTGTCCGAACTGGTGTTGCATGGCGCTCTCGGCCCGGCCTACAGCCACAGGGCAAGCGGCAGTGCGCAAAGCGAGAACTACCTTCACACAGATGCCCGCCACAGCCTCACACTGACAACCGACAATATGGGCGCTGCGACCGACTGGTTCCTCTACAATGCCTACGGTCTTCCACTCGGGCGCGCGGCGGGATCACCGGACTACGGGTTCATGGGGCAACCCTATGACGCCGACACCGGTCTCTACTATTTCAGCCAGCGATATTATCAGCCGACGCTTGCGCGGTTTACGAGACCGGATACCCTCTATTCGGCCAGCATCTACCGGCACGACAGTGCAAACCGCTATGCCTTCATGCTGAACAATCCCACCTGGGGCTTTGACCCGAGCGGACACGGGTTGCCGGCCTGCATCATCGGTCTTGGCGGCGGCACTTTCGGAACGGCCGCAGGCATCTCCCAGACCATCGACGGCGCTCTTCAGAAGAACAAGCTTTCGGCCGCAGGCGTCGGCGCGACGACGACGGTCGGCGGCATCTTTGCCGCCAGCGCCGGCGCTTCTGCCTGCCTGAAATACTACCGCGCCCGGGTGGCCGGCCAGCAGAACAACGGCGGCAACGACGGTGGAAACCAGGGCGGCCCGAATGATGATGGTCAAGACGGCGGTCTGCCGAACGACGACCTCGGCCAGGATGGCATCCCAATGGACCAGCTCCCGCCAAATCCTGGCAATCCAGGCGGCAACATTCACGTGGATAGTGATGACAGCGACAGCGAGGATGGCAGCGACGAGTCCTCTTCAAGCAGCTCATCCTCGCAAGGCGGCGACGACGAGGATGGAAACGATGGTTCCGGCCAGCAATCCGGAGACGGTGACGGCAACGGCAACGTCGACACCGGCGATGGGTCGAGCTCAAGCAGCGAGCCGCAACTGGCGAGCAGTCAGTCGACGAGCGACGCGATCGGCGAGACGGAACTCGGCGCCAATTCCGGCAGCCAGCAGGAACTGCCGACGGTTGCAGCGGCATCGCAGAACGGCGTCAATGACGCGGCCGTGTCGAACTCGTCGTCCCTTGTCTCGTCGACCGAAGGGGACGCAACCGGGCTGGAAGCGAGCATTTCAGCGTCGACCGGCGGCGAGGTCGCCGAAAGTACTGCGACGACGACAGGGGTCGTGACGGAGATTGCGGCTGACACCACGGCTGCGGCCACCGGTGAAGCTGCCCTCGATGCGCTACCGTTTATCTTCCTGTTGTTCATTTAACGAGAGCCGGACGCCGCCATAGAGACCCATGGCGGCGTCCGGCTGTCCGGCGAGTTATACCCTTTTGCGAAGAAGGTATAACTCAGCTTGAAAGGTGGTTCAGGAAGTGGTTCTGGTAGAGGTCTATCACCACAATCGGGTTGCAAGCACCGGTCGGATCAATGCGGCCTTGCAAGGAGCTCGCACGGGTCAACGCCCAATCCCTCGGAAAGCTGTCCAAGTACGGTGACGCTGGCAGAAACAGTGGCCCGTTCGATCTTCCCGATATGCCGGACGCTCACGCCGGTGCGGTGGGCGAGTTCTTCCTGCGTCAGTTTCATGCCATGGCGTATTCGACGCAAGTTCACCGCCATGACCTCCTTGAGATCCATCGCATAAGCGGAACCTCAATCGGAACTATCGTTCCAGGAACTATAGTTCCGATTCGACGTGGCGTGTGATAATACGCCTCTGACGATCATCCCGTTGTTACGATCTGGAAGAGTAATCGTCTCTGGCACGGAGCCGAGCATGGCAGACGGGCGAGATAACACGCTGGAAGAGAGTTGGGGATTTTGAGGGATGGAAGAGGCCGGATCCTCTGAGAATGAAACGCAGCGCAAACCTCGATACGATGCGATGAGCAAGACTGAATTGGAGACGCTGGCGGTTTCAGCGATCCGTAAACACCGCGCACTCCTCGCAGCAGATCAGGCCGTCTACGAGGATTGGTTACGAGCGAGCGACGACCCGTCGACTTCTAGATCCATGCTCCCCACCCTTCAGGAGGAGTATCTCACACGTCAAAAGAACTCCGCGGCCCAACAGGAAGAGCTATCGGTCATACTTGACGCACTCGGCTTTGTGCCCGATGTCCCTTTCGACGACGATCAGGGCTCAGACGAGGCGTCGATCTTTGGCAATGGCAACGAGCTGAGGGACTGAATCAGCGCCCAGCTTGTGACGTGCTTGATCGAGATAATGCTGCACGGTCCGCGGCTTGATCCCAGTAATCATCGCAATTTCCTCGCCCTTTTTCCCCTTCGTAGACCAGACGAGGCAGAGCAGTTCTCGCGGCGACAGTAGTCGCTTCGGATTCATTACCACTTTCGCCGCCACAGCCCTCAGCTGGTAGTGGACGGCCATCAGCAATTGAAGCGCCTGATTGGAATCGAGTGCGCCCGAGATGTCTGCCTTCTTTTCCGGCGATGAAAATGTCAGCATCATCGCGGATCCATAACTGCCTTCTGCGCGAATGGTGACACCGGAACGAATGCCATGATCGATTGCCTCGTCGCGAAACCGCCGAAGAGACGAGCTTCCGCGCGTCGGCCAGTCGTCGGCGGTCCACTCAAACATCTCTCGCATCCGCCGCGCTTCGATGACGACAGGGTCGAGGGTAGAGTATCCGCTCTTCAAGTAGTCGCGTTCCCATGGCCCTGGATAGGAATTGAAGGTCTTGACCTGGTAGCCGTCGGTTTGAAGATAAGCGAACCGCTCGAATCCATGGGACCGGGCGAAGCGGTGGACCGCACTCTTTATCATTTGCTCATCGCAGGCGGCTTCCAGCCTGTCAATGAACGAGCGAAGGTGGTCAGTCACGATTATCTCTCCTATCGTCTTGATCCGGCAAGTTTTCCTTTTAGAAACGGTCAGCCGTACTCATCTAAATTCACGAACTTGAGTACGCACGGGATTTATCGACGGCAACCTTTGGTGGCTAAGTGCCAGGCGATTCTTCTTCGCCGTGTTCTGTATTCCTATGTATCGAGAGAGATCTTTCAAGGGCGCTAACCGTAAATTGGGCCGTGTGAGGGGGCGAGAGAGTGCCGTTTTGGTTGGGCGCCACAAGGACTTCAGCTTGTGAGCAGGATTTCAATGCCCGCCGGAACTGCCGAGCCATGGACTATTCCCGATAAGCAGATGGGAAGATGATGTCCTGGTCGACGAGGAGGTTAAACTTGTAGCCGGGCCGGATACGGATCGTTGGCTGGACATTGAGGTTCTTCGAAATGGTCTGCTCAGCTACGCGCCCGAATGTTTCAGCGAAGTTTCGTCGAGCAGCGTCCGAGGCCGTATCTTGTGTCGCACGTGTCGAACTCTCCGGCATCGACATATCGATCCCGGTTCCAATGAGCGCGATTAGCGCCGCCGATCCAAAAGTCCTTAGGAGATCTCGGTCGGTTTTGTCGCTGAAGCCCCCATAGCCTTCTGCGTCGGTGCCCGCCATGCCACCGATCTGGAGCGTCGATCCGTTCGGAAAAATCAGGTCGGTCCAGACGGCGAGTACACGCTCCTGGCCGAAGGAAATCTTTGAATCGTAGCGGCCGAAGAGTTTGGCGCCTTGTGGAATGAGCAGCCGATGGCCGGTTGCGCTGTCATACACGTTCTGACTGATCTGCGCGGTGATCCGGCCCGGTAGATCGGAATTCAGGCCCGTGATCAGGGTGGCAGGGATAACTGAGCCGCGCTTCAACTCGTATGCCGATAGCGGCGGGACGACCTGGTTTGGCAGGTAACCAAGCTCCTTGATGTCCTGATTGAAGAAGTCTTCCTTTGATGTCTGTCCATTTTGATCGCCTTTTTGGCCTGTCAGGCCCGCGTTGAGCGCTGCCGCGTAGAGGTCCGACGCACCGTTTGCAATGTCGCGGGCCGGTGCAACCGTGGCTTTCGAATTGCTGGGACTGCCTTCGATATCTGCGATGTTCACCTTCAAGGGAGAGTCATAAGCAGTTGCCCGTGCCTGCAGGCGCGCCATTCGCTGGCGCTGTGCCTCACGAAGATATTGTTCGTCTTGCTCTCGATTCAGACGTGCCTTCCAATCACTTTCGCTGTCGCGCTGCGAAGTCTGCGCGATCGGACGACGATCAGCGGCAGGTTCCTGGTCAGCTTGGCTTTGGACGACTACAGGCGTCGGCTTGAAGACCTCCTGCTTGTCGGGCTCTCCGATGATGCCATCCGAAACACCGCGCTTGAGCTGATCGCCGAAACTCGTCGCGGGAGAACCCGACGCGCGCCCAAGTTCGTTGTCTCGGTTGAATGCGAGCCCTCGCCATGAAAGACCGAGAACAACGATGCCAAAGAAGAGGACGATGACCACGATCGCGATGATGATCGGAAGGCGATTGAGACGACGCATTTCCTGCTGATGATCGTTGACGGAAGCGCCAAGCTGGAGGGATTGAACCATCCTCTTCTCCTCAGTTATGGCGCATGACGGACAGCGGGCTTGCGGGCATCGCGCCACCGGCTGTGCGCACATAGGCGCGGGAAATCGAAATCGATGGCGTCGTCAGGCGCGCGAGAATCTGGCCCTCAAAAGCGTCGTTCGAATAGGCAAGTACGATGGAGCTTTGACTTTTGGTCGTCTTTTTCTGCGGAGCGACGGTATATCCCCAGCCCTTCAAGGCAGCTTCAAGGGCGGTCGCGTATTCGGTTTCGTCGTTGTCGAACCGGATCGTCGTGGTTGCCGGGGACCCGATCTGTTCGGCAAACCGGCCTGCCATATCGCCGGCGATTGCACTGGCGGCGCCTCCGGCAACCGCAGCCGGAGTTGCGCTCGTGGTAAGTGCTTCATCCGCGGTCTGGCAACCGTTAAGCAGCGCTGCGGCAAGAATTGCCATCGGCAAACGTCGCATCGTCAGCCTCCTCTTCGGATCGTAATTTTCTGCCGGCGCCAACCAACACCGGAAACGAGAACCGCCTTTTCGACTGCGTAGTCGACGACCATCATGTCCTTCTTCATGCGGTAGTTGACGATGCGGTTCTGGCCCCCGCTGACAACGAAGAGCACGGGCGCATCCTGACCTGCGATAGAGCGTGGGAACTGGATGTAGGTTTTGACCCCGTCGGAAAAGACCCGCTTCGGTTTCCATGGCGCGCTACCGCTGATCGAATAGGCAAAGCTCAGTGCTTCCGGTCGTCCTCCCGCAAGGCTAACGGTTTCCAGGCGGGAGTTGATATCCGCCAGTTTGTTCGAGGTGTCTTCCGGGTACTCGAAACCCACCCTCGCCATATACTGGCTCGGATGGGATTTGAGTTGGATGTGATAGGTTCGTCGCGACGTCGTGACGACCATCGAGGTCACGAGGCCAGCTTCAGATGGCTTGACGATCAAATGAATTGCTTGCCCGCCAGCAGCCCCTGACGTTGCAGGTTCGATCTTCCAGCGGACCGTATCGCCCACGAGGACGTCACGAACAATCTCGCCGCCCTGCAATTCGATGTCGCAGACCTGCAAAGGAGAGCAGACGACTGATGGCTGGGTCTCGCCAAACAGAAATATGACTTTCCCATCAGGTCCCTTGGTGACGAGACCTGAAGAACCTCGCCATTTCCCGGAGATGCTCGTCGCCTTGGCTTCGTTCTTGCTCATGCTCTGGGCGTTTGCCGTCATTGCGAACACGAACCCAGCCATGCAGCCGGCGGCCGCGCTCAGAACTGTTTTGTGCATTTGAATGTCCCCGCCCTCAGAGTTGTGCGGTCCAGTCGAAATCCTGGACATAAAGACCAATCGGATTGAGACGGATTATCGCCTCGTCCTGCGGCGCGATCAGTACGACTGTTGCGATCCCGCGGAACCGGCGCATACCCGTTTCTTTGCCTTTCCGGTCTCGCTCATACTCAGTCCAGTCGATCTGGTACGTCTGGTTCGATAGCGCGACGATGTTGTTCACCTCGATTGCAACGGTGGACGTTTTGGCTTTCTCGAATGGGGAGTTGCCGCGGAACCAGGAATTGATCTTCTGGGTCGATGGATCTGCGGTTCGCACAAGGGCATAGGTGCGATCTATATACTGCTTTTGAACGACCGCGTCCGGCGAGATGCTCTTAAAGCTGGTCACGAAATTACCGAGCATCGCGCGCACAACGCGCGCGTCGGCATATTCGATCTGCTCGGGGAAGCCTGCAGCGATCGGCGTGCCGAGCCTGTCGACCTCGACGATGTAGGGCACCAGCTTGACCTGAGTGCTCAGATACATGGCATAGCTGAAGCCGATGATGGCCATGCCGAGGCTAAGAATGCCCACTATCCGCCAGACGGCAGCGGCCTGCACGTAGGACCCATAGCGCTCGGACCATTCCTGCCGCGCGGCAAGGTACGGGTTTTCGGGGACGCGGTTCACGGTCATGTGTGGATCTCTCCGGATTATGATTGTTCGTTTCGTTCAGGTAGGGGCTTGTTTGTCTTTCCACGGCCGCGCGCCTCATCCAGCTTTGCATTGGCGAGGCCCAGCAACGACCCGGCATAGGCTCCAGGCGATCCGATCGACTTGTCCCTGGCGGCAGAACCGGTTGCCTTCGCCCCCGAGGTGAGAGTTGACCAAGCCCCACTAAGCGCTGAGCCGGCGATCGATGAGCCAGCGGCGCTAGCCGATTTGGCCGCAGCAGCGCCGGCGCCAACGGAGCCGGCGACCAGTGAAGCTGCGCCGGCCGCGAACGACGCCGTTTGACTGCCGTGCCGTATGGTCTCCATGCCGCCGGTCACAGAGGCGCCCTGAACAACCCCCTGAATAATGTTTGGCACGTACATTGCTATGATAAAGACGACCACAGAGATGCCAGCGATCGCCAGGATCGTAACAAACCGGTCGGAGGACCCGGTTGGAGCAGCTGCCAAGCCCGTAAGGACCTGAGACCCAATCTTTGCGATCATTACGAGCGCCATCAGCTTCATGCCAACGCCGAACGCGTAGACGAGATAACGAACCGCAAAGTCCTTGGTGAAAGACGAACCGCCGAAGCCGAGCATAATCATGCCCGCCAGCAGCCCAATGTACATCTCAATCATGACGGAAACGAAAATCGCGGCGACGAGCGAGAAGCAGATGACCACCACTCCCATGGCGAGAACCGCGGCGACGCCAAGAGCATTGTCCTCGAACACGCCGAATTTTACTTGCAGCGACATCTGTGAGGCGACGCGTATACCTGCGTCAAAGACTTCGGCTGGCGACGCTGATCCACCGCCCGCGCCAATCTGGAACAGGCTGTCGATGACGGCTTTGGCGAAGGTCGGCCCCTGATCGAGGACAAACGCAAAAAAGCCCACGAACATGATCCGCCGAACGAGTTCGGCGAACCAACCGTCAAGCGAAGCCGCCTGAAGAGCCAACCAGACTGCACAGATTGCGATCTCGATCGCTGCAAGGATCCAAAACAGCGATCGCGCCGCATCTATGATGGTTGTTTCCCATCCCCTGGCTGCTGCGACGACCTGGTTTTCGAGCTCCGTTAGGACTTGGCCGGTTTGAGCCAAGGTCGGTGCATCAGTGAAAAGGACAATCGCGGCGCTTAGGACAAGGGTCCGGGAGAGTGAATTGATCACCATCGCGGTTTCATCTCCTGGCCCTTTTCGATCGGAGGTAGTTCGTTGCTAGAGCCGAAGAATCTGTCTTGCGTCGCTCTCTGCTCGTCGGACACGACGGGCTCGCAGGAGCTTCGCAAAATGAAGACGGTAGTCGTCACTGCACATGCTGCAATTGCCACGGCAACCAGGGACGCAGTTGTAAGAGCGCGGTTCACCAGCGTGGTTCCATCTTCTGACCTTCTGGGATGTCGCTGACGGCTGCGTCGAAAAATCTCTCCCGGCGTGCCTGTGCCAGATCCATCTTCGTCTGCTCAGACTGGAGCCAGGTGCCCATCAGCGTCATCTGCTGCGAAACGAGGCCACGAAGCTTTTGCATCTGGCTGACCTGCTGGGTGGCGATTTGATGTCCGATCTGTAGCGCCTTCATCTGCCCGTCGGCGGATTGCGACATCGATCGGAGCTCATTCATGGTGCCCTCCTCCGTATCGAATTGATCGGCCGTGAGGCTTGCTGCTCTTAAAGTGCCGGCGATGGTGTCACGGTTCGTATCTGACCAGGACTGGTAGCTTGAGGAAAAGCTCTCTCCGTTCGGCAGGTTCGTCTTCAAGTCCGCGTAGCTCTTGAAGCGCTGCTGCAGGACGTCATCTGCGTTGCCCATAGAGAACGCGATACTCTGCCCCTTGTCGACGATGCTACGGAGCTTGTTCAGGTCGCGCTCGACCTCGCCCCAAATGTGCTTTGGCAGCTGCGCCGTGTTCTGGAGCATGTTGTCGTAGATCTTCAGCTGGTTCTGGATCTGTTCGGCCAACTGACTGATTTGAGTGAGTTGGTTGTCAACCTGCAGACCATTGCTCTTGAGAAGGTCGACGAGTTGGGCATTGTTGGCGAGTTGGGTCCATTCGGTGGCGACACCCGTTGCCGAACCTGCTCGTGCCGAGAGTGGTGAGGTTGATGCGAGAGCGCACACAATTAGGCCTGCCATTGACCTACGCGAACTTGAGTAGCGATGCGGCATCGTGAACTCCTCGTGTTTCGAGCCAGC
Source organism: Ensifer sp. NPDC090286 (assembly GCF_044769565.1). NCBI lineage: Bacteria > Pseudomonadati > Pseudomonadota > Alphaproteobacteria > Hyphomicrobiales > Rhizobiaceae > Ensifer > Ensifer sp. NPDC090286. Next base: position 34,219 of record NZ_JBIVYF010000013.1, read on the forward strand.
GGACCGGCCAGTCCTGGCCATGTCTAGATCTGAGCGCGCGGATGCGCTTGAGGTCATCTTTGCCGGACGCTCCCACGAAGCTCAGCGCAACCGGACCCAATGCCATATCGAAAAGCCGGCGGCCCTCGGGAGTGGCGACGTAGTATTCGCGCTTGGGAATGGCCGTCGAAACGATCTCGATCTGGCGCTCGTTAAAGCCGATCCGCTCGTAGAATTCCCGCGTGCCGGGCTCGCGCGCGGCGCCGTTCGGAAGGCAAATCTTGGTCGGGCAAGATTCCTTCAGCACGTCTATAATGCCGGAGCGCTCAGCGTCGGAAATGGATTGGGTCGCTAGCACTACCGCGCAGTTCGCTTTGCGTAACACCTTCAGCCATTCGCGGATCTTATCGCGAAAGACCGGGTGCCCCAGCATCAGCCAGGCCTCGTCCAGCACGATCAGGCTTGGCGACCCGTCGAGCCGCTTCTCGATCCGTCGAAACAGGTAGGTCAGCACTGGAACGAGATGGCGCTCGCCAAGGTTCATGAGGTGCTCGATTTCGAAGCATTGGAACGATCGGAGCGTTAGACCGTCCTCTTCGGCGTCGAGCAATTGTCCCAATGCGCCATCGACCGTGTAGTGGTGAAGCGCATCCTTGATCTCGCGAAGTTGAACGCCGCTGACGAAATCCGAAAGCGATCGGCCGGCGGCGGTCGCCATCAAACCAACTTGTCGGGAGATGGCGTTCCGGTGGTCTGGCGTGATCGTCACGCCTTGCAAGGCGACGAGCATCTCGATCCACTCAGCTGCCCAGGCGCGGTCGCCATCGGTAGAGAGTTCGAACAACGGGCAGAACGCGAGCGCCCTCCCCTCTTCTTCTTGATCCCCGCCGATCTCGTAGTGATCCCCGCCGATCTCGTAGTGATCGCCGCCGGCAGCAAGTGTGAGCGGAAGGAGAGAATTGCCTTTGTCGAACGCAAAGATCTGCGCGAACTCGTACCGCCTGAACTGTGCCGCGATGAGCGCCAGTAATGTCGACTTCCCCGAACCGGTCGGACCGAAGATGAGGGTATGGCCAACGTCATCGACGTGCAGATTGAACCTGAAGGGGGTCGAGCCACTCGCCACCTGCATCAAGGGGGGAGAATTGGCGGGAAAGAAAGGGCAAGGGGCAATCGCGCTTCCCGACCAGACTGAATTGAGCGGGACCAGATCGGCAAGGTTACAGGTGTTGATCAGCGGTTCCCGGACATTGCAGAACCAGTTGCCTGGAAGACTGCCGAGGAAGGCATCCGTGGCGTTGAGTGTTTCGACCCTTGCACCAAAGCCCTCAGCCTGCACCAACCGGCGGATCGCCTCGGTCTTTTCCTGCAATGCCTCCCGGTCATCGTCAAAGAGGATGATTACCGGCGTATAGTACCCATAGGCAACCAACTGCGATGACGCCTGGGCAATCGCGTCTTCAGTCTCGGCCACCATGCTCATTGCGTCCTGATCCAGGGAGCGGCTTTGCGTCTGAAACAATTGATCGAGGAAGGGGCGAACTTTCTGTTGCCACTTCCTGCGGGTCCACTCGAGCTTCTGACGCGCCTCTTCCGCATCAAGGAAGATAAAACGCGACGACCAGCGATAGCTGAGCGGCATCAAATCCAGGCTGTTGAGAATTCCTGGCCAGCTCTCTGCTGGCAGCCCGTCGATAGCCACGACGCCGAGGAACCGGTTTTCGACCTTCGGTGTCAACCCATGCTGAAGCTCAGCCGTCGCGATCCAGTCCAGATAGATCGGGATGTCTGGCAGCCGGATCGGGTGGTTCTCGCCTGTGATGCAAAAACGAACGAACTGCAGCAGCTCGTCATAGCGCGCGATGCGCTCCCCTCCCCTATCAACCATCTCCCGCGTCTCCATGCGTCGGATCGAAAGCGCGTTCGCAAGGTACTGTTCGATCTCGCGAATGGCGCTCTTGAAAGTGAGAAGGACCGTGTCGGCGTAGGTCTTCCTGCGGCTTTCTTCGTCCGAGTAGATGTATTTGCTCAGTCCCACTTTCTTGGGCTCAGTGGGTCGATAGGTGAGTATGACGGCGTGCTTGCTCTCGAAGTGGCCCTGCTCTCGCGCAAAATGGGCCCTACGTTCTGCATCAATCGCACGTGTAATGGGATCAGGGAAATGACAACGGTCTTCTGATGGGTAATCCACCGTCGGAATACGGATGGCTTCGACCTGGATCATCCAGCCGCTGCCGAGCCTTGACAGGATCGCGTTGATCTGCCGCGAAAGCTCGTTCCGCTCAAGGTCAGTGGCGCTTTCGGAATCTGGCCCCGCGAAATACCATCCGGCCATCAGGCTTCCGTCTTTCAGCAGGAGAATGCCATTATCGACCAGGCCGGCGTAAGGAACGAGGTCAGCGAAGGACGGGCCGGTGGACCGGAAGTGTTTTAGAGCGACCATTGTTGACCCTCAGTACCGGCGCCATGGCGAAGTGGTCGCTCTGTAGTAGGGCTTGTAGGAGATATGACGCAGGTAGGCCTGCCGCATCAGTGGGTCGGATTTCGCCATTTGGCGCAGCAACCCGACGATGGCGATCCAAACGCCGATACCGAAAAGCACGGAATAGGGAGTGAGCACGACGAAGATCAATATGACCGCAGCCAGGCCGGTGATCAGGACCAGTTCCCGGTCCGCGCCCATCAGAAGGTTCGGCCGCGAGAGTGCGCGATGAATGCGATTGCGATGAAGACCAGACCGATGTTCAGCCACGCGCGCCCTCCCCTTCAACCGAAGGCCGTTGTTTTGCGAGCGGTTCGGGCAATCCAATGGACGCGCCGGTTGCGCCAAAAAGGGCGACAATTTGCGTTGCACCGAGCAAGACGCCGGCGACAAGAACCACGTACATCAATCGTCGCGCGAAATCGTTCAGTTCGCCGCCGAAGATCAGCATACCACCGGCGATCGCGACGGCTGCGAGAGCGATGTAGCCGGCGACCGGGCCGGTGATGGACTCCTGAATTCTTTCAAGCGGCCCCTCCCACGGAAGACCGCCACCAGAACTGGCGAACGCTGGTGCGGTGGCTGAGAGAACTACCATCGTCGCAACAACTCCGAAGAGGGCCCTATTCTCAGGCGACATGCCGCGCCTCCTGTTCCTCAGTGAGTTCTTCGGATTCGATTTCGTATTCGCCGTTCGCGAACTGCTCGACATGGATCACATCGCGAACGCGCCGGCCGTGTGGCGTGCGTTCGATGGAGATGATGAGGTCGACCGCTTCTCCGATCACTTCCTGCATGGGCTGCTGGCTGGCTTCTGCCGTCAGTTGCTCCAGGCGACGCAAGGCAGACGTCGCGGTGTTCGAATGGATTGTCGCCACACCTCCGGGATGTCCGGTATTCCACGCCTTAAGCAGTGTCAGTGCCGCTCCGTCGCGAACCTCGCCGACAACGATACGGTCGGGTCGCAAGCGCATTGTGCTTTTCAGCAACCGAGCCATGTCGATTGCGTCGCTGGTGTGGAGGAGAACCGCGTTGTCGGCAGAGCACTGGATTTCGGCGGTGTCCTCGAGGATCAAGAGACGATCCTCAGGAGCACATTTGACGATCTCATTGATCACGGCATTGGCAAGTGTCGTCTTGCCCGAACCGGTTCCACCGGAAATGATGATGTTCAGGCGCGCACCTATGGCGCTCCTGATGGTGGTCGCCTGTGCTTCCGTCATGACGCCGGTACGCACATATTCGCCCAGCGGGATCATGCGTGACGCACGCCGGCGAATGGAAAACGTGGGCCTGGCGACGATCGGCGGCAACAAGCCCTCAAATCGATGGCCGCCGATCGGGAGTTCCCCGGAAATGATGGGCTGGGTGGCATCCACCTCCGACTGCAGGGCATGAGCGACCGTACCGATAACCATCTCAGCGGCAGCCGTGGACATTTCGCCGGCGGGTGCGACGCCTTGCCCGAGCCGTTCGATGAACAGCTTTCCATCCGGATTGAGCATAATCTCGACGACGGCGCTGTCGTCGAGTGCATTGCAGATCTGGTCGCCAAGCGCTTCCTGGAGTTTTCGAATGAGGCGGGGATGAGATCGAAGCTGTGTCATCGGCGCTTCCTCACGCGGCTTGGCCGAAAGGGCCAGAAATCTGAGAGTGGTAGCCGGGAGGACGAAGCTTGATAAATGTGTCCGCATCCGCCGACAGAATGCCTGCGACTGCCACGGTATTTCCGATGTTTCTTGGTTCGCCAAGGCGCCGAAGCCGCCATCCGACACGAGAGAGGATCCGTTCCAACCGGAGATCTGTCACGGTTACGATTTCGGTGAAATTGTTCGCGATGGACCACTCGATGATGCCGGCAAACATTGCGAGCGTTGCCTCGTGGACCGAGCCCCCTGCTCCTCCCTCCTCGAGAGCGGTGTCCACGCAGAAGCGCGAGCTTTCGATCATGGAGGAGTGAGCGGCAAGCCGGCCATGAGGGAGAAGCGAAGGGAAAACATCGGCCAGCATGGTGGGGCCGAGCGCCGGAAGAAGCCTGGCGCAACCAATCACCCGTGCAGCGTCGGAGATACCCAGAATGTAGGTCGGTTGAAGTTCGTCGAAACGATCCCGTTCGCATCCGTCGGAAACTTGGACATCCCAACCCATCCGATCAGAAAACACACGAGCCCGCAGTTGATGTTGGGCGTGTAGAAGTCTTGCCTCGTCTTTGTTTCGGGGCGTTGAAATCGCGCGGATCTGCATGAACTCCTCCCATCGACCTCGATCGGAAAGAAGTCAGCACGAATCGCATTGAGGCGGCAGTTGTAGGATTCAACAAGGTCGTTCCGGACTGAGTCGCATGGTGAGTCCTTGGGCGGGATTAAAGATTGGGGTTTCGAAGCCAGCTCTCGGGCGCACGTCTTGCAGGATTCACAGTAAAACCTATGGTGAACAAAATGAGCCGGACGGATTGTTAATGGATTGATTCAAAGAGGATATTCGGTTTAGACGCTTCGCAAGATTGCCGCGCCGTTAACCATCGATTAACCATTAAGTCCTTGCCAAGAAATGCCTTTTGCGTATCGTCACGATAAATATGCCGAACTGGCGAAAAAACCGTGACGAGAGATATCAGCGTGAGCGTGGCGAGAAACCAACACCTTGAAGCTTTGCCCAGTGTCGACGAGACGATTGGCGAGCAGGCCGATCTTCTAAGTTCACAGCTCCGGTCGATGAGCGAGGCGCTGTTCCCGCCAACGGCGAACAAAATTCTGCGGAAGTTCACGTCCGGGGAAGCCGCCCGTCTGATGAAGGTATCTGATTCTACCCTTCGGAAGATGACGCTTGCTGGCGAGGGACCGCAGCCCCAGACCACGAGCAACGGCCGCCGGCTATATACATTGCCGGAAATCAATCAGATCAGGCATCTCCTGGCGCAATCGACGCGCGGACGGGAAAGCATCGACTTTGTTCCTCATCGCCGCGCCGGCGAACATCTCCAGGTTTTGGCTGTAACGAACTTTAAGGGTGGGTCGGGCAAGACAACCACTTCGGCGCACTTGGCACAGTATCTGGCGCTTCAGGGCTACCGGGTTCTCGCTGTAGATTTGGATCCCCAAGCCAGTTTGTCCGCGCTGCTTGGAGTTCTTCCCGAGCTCGATGTCGCGTCCAACCAGACCCTTTATGCCGCGATCCGATATGACGATGAGCGTCGGAAGTTGTCTGAAGTGATCCGCAAGACCTATTTTGACGGCCTCGATCTCGTGCCGGGCAACCTTGAATTGATGGAGTTTGAGCATACGACGCCAAGGGCGCTGAGCGCTGGATCGACTGGCGAAACACTGTTCTTTGCTCGCGTGGCGGCGGCACTCGACGAGGTGGCCGACAACTACGATATCGTCGTGATCGATTGCCCTCCCCAACTCGGTTTTCTCACATTGAGCGGCTTGTGCGCTGCTACCTCCATGATCGTGACCGTGCATCCGCAGATGCTCGATATTTCATCGATGAGCCAGTTCCTCTTGATGACGCGCGATCTTCTGGGTGTCGTCCGGGATGCAGGCGGCGACCTGAAGTATGACTTTATCCGCTACCTCCTGACGCGTTTCGAACCTCAAGATGCGCCCCAGACGAAGGTGGCGGCGCTTCTGCGAAACCTGTTCGACGATCACGTGCTCACAAACCCGATGGTCAAATCCGCAGCCGTTTCGGACGCCGGACTGACGAAGCAGACGCTTTATGAGATTGGCCGCGAGAATCTGACGCGGTCCACCTATGACCGCGCAATGGAAGCGCTTGACGCAGTCAATTCCGAGGTGGAGACCTTGATCAAGCAAGCGTGGGGCCGAGCGTAATGCATCCTCTCGAAATCACGAGCGCGGGATCAATGCCCCCTGCGGCGCCTTCGAGAATGCGTGTGCGCGCTTCGCTCGTGGGCACACCAGAGGCATTCAACAATCGTACAGGTTCAAGTGACTTCAACACAGGTGAGGCGACATGAGCAGGCGAGACTCGATTGACTCTCTCTTCCTGAAGAAGCCAGTTGCGGCAGCGTCTTCCGCATCGAAATCTGCCGACCGCGTGCGAACAGGTGCAATCTCAGCAATGGGAACCTCGCTGCACGAGATGGCCGAGAACGCGAAGCAGGCTACAAGACTTCAGCAGCAGTTGGCTGAAGGCGAAGCTGTCATCTCGATCGAGACGGGATCAGTCGATAGCTCCAAGATCTTGGATCGCATTCCCATCGACGTTGATTCAGCCTTCGACGCACTTGTCGAGAGCATCGCAGAACACGGACAACAGGTCCCGATCCTTGTTCGGCCGAACCCGCAGGATTCCGGCCGCTTCCAGATTGCCTACGGTCGTCGTCGATTGAAGGCCGCCGAGAAGCTGGGCCGACCAGTCAGGGCAATCGTACGAAACCTCTCTGATAGCCAGCTCTACATCGCCCAGGGCCGCGAAAACCTCGACCGCAAGGATCTGTCGTTCATTGAAAAGGCGTTCTTCGCGAAGAACCTAGAAGATGGCGGATGCGATCGCCCGACGATTATTGCCGCGCTGGCTGCAGATAAGGCAGATGTGAGCCGCTACATAGCAATCGCACGTCAGATACCTGAGGACCTGGTGAGAAAGATCGGTCCGGCGGCAAAAGCTGGGCGCGCGCGTTGGCTGGCGCTGGCTGATCATCTCTCCTCCCCCGAGAGGCTGGCCGCTGCGCACGAACTCCTCGCGAAATACGCGCAGAACCAGCTTGAGAGCGATGCACGTCTAGACGCTCTGCTTCGTGCAATGCTTAAGCCTACCAAGAACTCGAAGCCTGACAGAGAAGACTGGCGCACCCCGCATGGAAAGCGCGGAGCTCAAATCGAGGCGCGCGAGGGGAAGACAACGATTACCTTCGACGAGAATTCGGTCCCGGCTTTCGCACAGTTCGTATCGGGTAAGCTGGACATCCTGTTCAAGGAATTCCAACAGCTTAAAGGCGAGGGAGAGAACCTATGAAATAAGCGTGTGATGGTTTGGTAGATCGCACTCACACGGCAAAGAAAAAGCCCCCCGAAACGAATTCCGAAGAGCCTTCTCCACTTTGGTCGGTTGAGAGAATCGCACTTCCCGGAATCCCCGTCAAGAGTTTTTGGCACTGTCTTCGGTGAGCGTTTTTCTGTTGCCTCTCGAAAGGTGAAGAAAAATGCAGAGTGGTTATGTGACGACGCCTTTTGGGCGGCGGCCGATGACGCTTGCCCTCGTGAAAAATCAATTCGCCGCGGCGGACATCGAGGAAGGCAAATCAGTCGACAAGTGGAAGGTTTATCAGGATGCCTGCGCAGCACGTTCCCTTCTGGGCGTGCGCGACCGGGCACTGGCAGTGCTCAGCGCGCTTCTGTCCTTTTACCCCGCGAACGATCTGAGCGAAGCTTCCAACCTCATCGTGTTTCCCTCCAACGCGCAGCTGACAGCACGCGCGAACGGAATTGCAGGTACGACCCTGCGGGAGAACCTGGCGATCCTGGTACAAGCCGGGCTTATTCATCGCCACGACAGCCCTAACGGCAAGCGCTACGCCCGCAAAGATCGCGATGGCACGATCGAAGCTGCATATGGTTTCAGCCTGGCGCCCCTGCTTGCGCGCTCGGAAGAGATCGCTCTCTTGGCTCAACAGGTCAATGACGAAATCCGTCGGCTGAGAGTGATCAAGGAGAAGGTTACGATTACCAGGCGCGATGTGCGCAAGCTCATATCTGCCGCGATCGATGAGGGGGCCTCGGGTGATTGGGAAAGCATCGAAGCACAGTTCATTGCGATAGTGGCGAAGCTACGGACGGCGAAAGAAGCGGCGGACTTCACAGTGTGCCTCGACGAGCTCGTCCTTTTGCACGAAGGTATCGTCAACCTGTTGGAAGTACAGCTTATTTCGGAAAAAAGCGCTATCAATGGCGACGAAATCCGTCAGCACATACAGAATTCAAATACCGAATCTAAAATTGAACTTGAACCTAGCTCACGAAACGAGCTGGGGGCGAAGTCGCGGGAAGAACCGCTAAGTCGTAAGGATGCGGTCTCGGCGTTTCCTCTGGGCATGGTTCTGAGAGCTTGCCCGCAGATAGCGGACTACGGGCAAGCTGGCCGAGTTGAGAGCTGGCGCGATTTGATGAGTGCCGCGGTAGTCGTCCGGTCTATGCTCGGAGTTTCGCCGTCGGCCTATCAGGAAGCTTGCGAAATCATGGGGCCTGAGAATGCGGCGGTCGTTATTGCCTGCATTCTTGAGCGAGCTGGACACATCAACTCTGCGGGAGGATATCTCCGGGACCTTACCGGGCGCGCGGCAAAGGGAGAATTTAGCCTGGGGCCGATGCTGATGGCGCTTCTGCGAACGGGGGGCGCAGTGCAGCTCAGATCGGCGTAACCCCTGCCCTTCCGAGCACGGGCAGCCACAGCGAAAAAGCCGAAGTCCCAGCCCCCGCGCCCGAGGGTATATGTGGCAGATCAGCAGCGAGGTTCCCTACGAAGATGAAATCGAGCCGGCCGCTAGCGAATGCCGCTGCTGATCAAGGGTCGACCAACCGCAATGGACAGCCCCAGTCCTCGACGAAAAATGACGCGGGGGCTGCTCGTTTTCGCAAGAGCCGCGGCGGCATTGTCCGGAATGTGCCGCGGTCGGCTGACATTAGCCCAACGTACCGGCAAATCGTTCTGGCCACCTTTCGCGTTGAGCGATCTCGCCGATGAAATCGATGAACACGCGGGTTTTGGTGGGGAGCAAGGTGCGGCTCGCATAGTAAATCGAAATCGGACCGGCATCGGCGTACCAGGCAGAGTTCAGCCGGACAAGCTCGCCGTTCTCCAGGTGCGGCAGGGCGTCAGGCTTCGCGATCATGGCGACACCAAGCCCGAGGACCGCGGCGGACCGCATTGCGGCCGGGTCGTTGACGACGATCCTTTCCTTCAACACCGCTGGCAGTTCGTCGCCCGGGAAGTTTCTCATCTGCCATTGTCGAACCCGCCCAGTGCGCATCGAGCGCATCACGATGCCGTCCAACTCAATCAGGCCCGACGGGTCGTGAGGCGGGACCCGGTCCTGCATGTACGACGGCGAGGCGACAGCGATGATGTGGGCCGAGGCCAACGTCTTCGCGATGATGCCCGGTGTGAGCTCGAACCCTCCACCGATTGCAGCGTCGTAGCCTTCGGCGATCAGGTCCACCTGACGGTTTTCAAACATCCATTCAGGCCTGATCAGCGGGTATCGACGCATGAATTCTGGCAAGGTCGGAAGAATGTATTCAACTCCAAATGTCGGACTCATACTGAGCCTCAGCACGCCCGCTGGTTCGGCTTGATCGTTGGATGCCTCGGCAATGGCACCTTGGAGCCTTTCCAAGTGGTCGCGGACAGAATGAAGGAATCGCTCGCCAGCCTCTGTGAGCGTCAGACTTCGGGTGCTGCGCTGGAAGAGCCGAAGCTTCAAGTTGGATTCGAGGGTTGCGACGTTCCTGCTGACAGCCGCTGGCGTCAACCCCAGCCTGCGGGCCGCTGAAGAGAAGCTTCCAAGCTCGGCACTGCGGACGAAGGATTCCAGATTAGCCAATGTTTCCATAATGCAGCTTTCAATGATTGCTTGAAATTAATAACAGTCAATACCGTCTAATCATAGAGGAATAAGAGGGCGATATTCACTCCATCGAAACCAAGCAATGGAGTGATCGCAATGACCAAAACCTCTCTGAAATTGTCCGGCAAAACCGCTCTCGTCACGGGTGGCTCACGCTCTATCGGCGCGGCAATCGCTAAGCGTCTTGCGGCAGATGGAGCCGCGGTCGCCATCACCTACAGCGCTTCTCCCGAGAAGGCAGCGTCAGTCTTGAAGGAAATCGAAAACGCAGGCGGCCGTGCCATCGCCCTACATGCCGACTCCGGAAATCCTGACTCCGTGCGGGCCGCGGTGGCCAAGACCGAGGAAACGTTCGGTTCGATCGACATCCTCGTCAACAATGCAGGTATCGCGCTCGGCGGTCCGATCGAGGACATCAAGTTCGAAGACTACGAGCGCATGATCGCGGTCAACGTGACGGGTGTGTTCGTCGGCACGCAGGAGGCTGCCCGCCGCATGAAATCGGGCGGCCGCATCATTCACATCGGCTCTTCCATGGTCCGCTACGCAGCCTTTCCGACTGCCTCGCTCTACACGCTGACGAAGGGCGCTGTCGCCGGCTTCAACCGCAGCCTCGTGCGAGACCTCGGTCCCAAGGGCATCACTGTGAACACCGTACACCCCGGCCCGACCGACACCGACATGAACCCCGATGGCGGTCCAGTCTCGAAGATCGTCGGCCCCGGTATGGCGATCGGCAGATACGGCAAGGACTACGAGATCGCCAGTGTCGTGGCTTATCTCGCAAGCCCCGAGGCTGCCTTCGTAACGGGTGCTGACATCGTGGCCGACGGCGGCTTCACCGCCTGATCATCTATCCATCCAGGAGACCCCCCATGTCTATTGGCATCATTGGAGCCGGCGAGATCGGCTCCGCATTCGCCCGCGCGCTTGCCCGGAACGGTATCGCCGCAACGATCTCCAACAGCCGTGGTCCCGACACATTGCGGGACTTCGCGCAAGAACTGACGCCACACATCGCGGCAGGCACGATCGAAGAAGCGGCCAAGGCTGATCTCGTCCTGGTCGCCGTGCCTTGGTCGAAGTTGCCGAAGGCATTGGCGGGTCTTCCTGATTGGGATGGGCGCATCGTTATCGACGCCAACAACCCGATCGAGCGTCCGCTCTTCCAGCCGGCCGAACTCAATGGCCGACTGTCGACGGAAGTGTTCGCTGGCCTGGTGCAAGGCGCTCGTGTCGTAAAGGCGTTCAACCATCTCCCTCCGCATCTGCTCTCTGGCGATCCGCGTGCTGAGGGTGGAAGCCGCGTCCTCTTCTATTCGGGGGACGACGCGAGGTCGAAGGCTCAAGTAGGCGCACTGATCGCCAAGCTGGGCTTCGCGGGGATCGATCTCGGTCCGGTCGCAATCGGTGGAAAGCTGGTGCAGTTCCCCGGCGGTCCGCTCCCCGCACTCAATCTCGTGAAATTTGGATGACTGACTTCGGCGGGGAGCATACGCTTCGGGGCTCAAGTGCTTGCTGAACGGATTGGCTTGTCATCACAAGTGACGCTCGAGTGACCGGCTGCTGCAATTGTGCGCATGAGTTACAGGGAGGGAGCATCGGCCGCTCCCTCCGGACTGCGAGGTTCAGTTCGCCCTACTCGGCGCCGGTGCGCCACTAGGGTCTTGGATGTCGGCATTGCTTCGCTGGTTCAACCGTCGCAAGTTGTCACATCCCCTCCCCTGCCCGCATAGTCGACGACACCGTTGCAATCTGAAGCATGTGTGCGGCGGCGGCCAATGGGAACGCAGGAACGCGACAGTCCTCGTCTGACTGGAGAATCTGAACCGGGTAGCACCGACGTGACGAGCCCGTAGATTGGCGGTGACGTCTACTTCCCTCGACGGACGCGCTGACCGTTATCAGGGTTGCTTTGTTGGGAGCTCCCAACAGAAGTTCTTCCGCTCGCCCGCGCAAGTTTACGCGAGACCCAAGAGCCACTGTGGCGAGGGTTCAGATCGCCTTGATGCGCCGGGTCCCCTTGTTCCCGATGGCCATTGCGGAACTCCGCGTCCTGGAAGAATTTGGATAGCCGCCGCCTATCCTGTTGGGAGCTCCCAACAGACGGCGCGACAAGCCAACAGAGCGCCGCTTGGCGAGGCATGTGACGGGAACACGCCACATTTTAATCGACGCGCCAGTTCTCAGAGGGAACAATCGGTGGAAGCCGTGGCGAGGGCGTCCGGCAATCTGAGCGTCGGCGACCTCCCGCAACACGTGCTCCTCACTGAGGTGATAAAGCAGGGCAGTTTCAGGAACCAGGGGAAGCTTTGACCTCGGTGCTGCCCGAGACGCTCTGCTGTCCTTGCACGTCTTTTCGCCAACGCGATTATACTAGGACGACCGGCCTTAAGTTGGTTGCCTGTGGCAGGTTTAGTGAGCCCCGAGTGCACCCCAGATCGCGCAGGTCGCGCGGGCTTTGGCCCGCGAGGTAGGAGTGATCGCGAAGTCGCTTTCGGCACTCGATCTGCCTGAAGAGCTCCGAGCATTCCGTCTTCCGGCCGCGCTCGATCTTGAAGGCGAAGGCGATCTGCTGGTGCTCGGCCAAGGCTGCGACTGCCCTCGAATGGATGCGACCGATACCAGCCGCGTGGGGCGAAGGGGGGCCTCGACCGTTTGATACCTGCAAGTAGGGGAACGGCCGCGGCGAATAGTTCAGTGTCGCCTTCCTGGGTACCTTGCCTTTGTGGGACCTAAGCCATGCGCCGAAAACATAGCGGATCTGGGTCCGCCTGCTTGCAACCTGTCATCAGGATCGAATCGGCCGACGGGGGCGTTAGCATCGGCCGGTCGCGTTGGAAGCCGGTTCAGCGCCGATGCTCCGTCCTGGGGCCAGCACTTCAACGCACCTACTGGTCGGCCAATCAGGATCACGTTTTCATCATCACCGCTGGTCGACCGATCGATGATGGGGGTAGTCCGAGCGCCTGCTAGGAGCCCGCGAGATCATTGCTGCGTGCATTCTCGAGAGGGAAGGGCAAATCGTATCGGTCGGCGGTCAATTGCGCGACCTGACGCGGAACGCGGGGAGTTTTCAATTAGGCCGATGCAGATAACGTACATGAGAGCCAATGGGGCAACGGCCAAACAGGTTGGATAGAACAGTTGAAGCGGTGATGACCGCTCCGTTATGGATTGTTTTCATGAGTGATAGGCGTCCTTCTATAGCTCGCTCTTGGCGGAGAACATGAGGTATCGCGACTGAATCTATCGCTCATTCGTATCGATAAAAAGGGCAGTAGCGACAACTGAGCAATGCGGGTATCGCCGTGGGCGGTTTCGGCGAAGGGGCCGACCCTCGCAGAGGGTTAGCGCTCATCGAAGCCGCTCGACTCAAAGGGATCCGGCGAGATCTCGTAAGAGTTTTCCTGCGATGGGAAGCGGCATTGCTTGGACTGTTTCGCTCAGAGGGTAGGTTTCAGGTCCGGGATAGATCACCAGTCGCCGTTCGGGATCTATCGCCTCACAGGCGAGATAGAACCCCTTTTCGAGTTTTGGAGTGAGGCTGCGTTTGATTTCGATTGCCCAGGGTCGCCCGCCGGGCGGTGTTACGAGGAGATCAATCTCAGCGCCCGCTGCCGTCCGATAGAAGTTCAGTTGGGTGCCGTACGGCACGGCTCCGGAGAGGGTTTCAATGACGAAACCTTCCCAGCTCGCGCCCGCGACGGGATGCCCGAGGACTTGTTCTTGGTTCGTCAGACCCAGAAGGGTGTGAGCTATGCCACTGTCGCGAACATACACGCGCGGCGATTTTACCAGGCGCTTTCCCACATTGGAGTGCCAAGGTTCTAGCCGCCGAACCAATAGGAGGTCGACAAGGAGGTCTAGATAGCTCGCAACGGTCTTGCCATCGACCCCAAGCGCGCGGGCGAATTCGGCGGCATTTAGGAGGCCCGATTGATGATGCGCGAGCATCGTCCAGAACCGCCTGAGCGTTTCGGCCGGGATCCGAGGGCCGAACTGGGGAATGTCGCGCTCAAGATATGTTCGAATGAAGTCTTGTCTCCAGCGAGAGCTGGCGCGTTCGTTGACGGCGAGAAAGCTGTCTGGAAAGCCTCCTCGAACCCATAGAGGGTTGATATCCTTTTCGGCTACCTCGAGGCCGTCGATCGGATGCATCTCAAGATAGGCGATGCGGCCGGCAAGACTTTCTCCGGACTGCTTCAGAAGATCGATGGAAGCTGAGCCCAGCAGAAGAAACTGCCCAGAACGTTTGCCTTTTCGGCGCCCCCGATCGATTAAGCCACGCAGGTTTTGAAAGAGATTGGGTAGCCTATGAACCTCGTCCAGGATGACAAGCTTGTCGGCATGCTGTTCGAGGTAGAGCTCGGGTTCGCTCAGTTTAGCGCGATCGGCATCGGATTCGAGATCAAGATAGATTGATTGCCGCTGCTCAGCGGTTGCGAGAGCGAGCGTCGTTTTCCCAACCTGGCGCGGTCCAATGAGTGCGACGGCGGGGTTCGTATCGATAAGTTCTGCGAGTGTGGAAGCTATTTGGCGCTCAATCATCCTTGCATTTATGGAGTTCCATTCCAGAAATGCAAGGTAAAGATGATGGCGAATGCGGTTTCTGGCTTCTGCGTGCGGGAAGTGAACGTCGGCGCAGCCTCAAAGCACTAATCTTGCCGCTCGTCCTTGCTTGCGTTCTGCGTCGTTGTAGTAGCGAGCTGCCTGCGTCACCGACCTATGCAATGACTGCTGCATGGCTTCGGGCAGGGGGATACCGCGGTTGGCGGCTTCGGTCAGGTAGCCGGACCGAAGGCCATGCGCCGAGAACAGCGCCGGATCGAATCCGGCCTGTTTGCAACGGGTCTTCAGGATCAGGTTGACCGACTGAGGGGTCAGCGCCCGTCGGTCAATATTTCCCCATTGATCAATGCGTCGGAACACCGGGCCTTCTTTGACGTTCGCCTGCTCGAGCCAGTGCTTTAGCGCGACCACCGGCCGGCCAATCAGAACGACGTTTTCATCGTCGTCGCTGGTTGTCGTCTTGGTGCGGCCGAGGCGGATCGACAGGCAGGGCAGGGGAGGGGAGTTCGCGTCGTTCGGATCGGCACGAACAGGGTCTTCGTCGACAAGATCCTCGACGCGCAGGGCCGCCACTTCCGATCGCCGCCGCCCGCCGGAGGCAAACGCTGCTAGAAGCAGCGCCCGGTCGCGCAGGTCGACCAGGCGCTCGCCGGCGCAGGCCTGCAGCAGTTCTGCCAGAATGTCGGCGGTGACGGCCTTCTTGCTTTTGCGCTGTCGCGGTCGAGCGCTGGCGCGCACGGCAAGGCGCAAGGCAGATTTGAGCGAAGGGCCGTTGAAGGCACCGGTGAGCCCGCGCCAGCGGGTGAGGATCGACCAGGTGGTCAGGCGTCGCCGCACCGTGTCCGGCGCATGGGGGCCTTTCGCGCGCAGCAGGCGGCTTTCCCGCAAGCCGGCCTCGACATCGGCCGGCATGCCATGATCGGCATCCTCGGCGCGCTTGAGGGGATCCCAAAGGTGGTGGGCGACAAATTTCAGCAGCAGGCTTTCGGGTGCGGGCCAGGGCAGGGGGCTGCCGGTGGCAAGCTGACACCAGGCCCCGAGATAGCCAAGATCGGAGGCAAGTGCGCGCAGCGTGTTGTCGCCCATGCCTTCGCCAGCGAGATGCTTGAGCGTCGCGACGTCGTCGTCGGTGAGCAGGGAAGCGAGCTGGTCACGCCGATCGAAGGGCAGGATGGAATCGAGCGCGTCGAGTTCTTCGGCGCGTTTTAGGGTGGATGCTGAGGAGGCTTCGCTCATTTCGGCAGGCCGTTGATATCGTAGAGATCGCCGTGAGCCGACGTCATGCGGCGCACCGAACCCGGGATGCTTTCTGCGGCACACAGCCATACGTCTTCGATCGAGGCGGATCCTCCGCTCTGGCTCAGCTTGGCGCCTTGTGTAGTCGCCGACACATCAGCGGGCGCTTTTGCTGGCTCGGTTTGAGCTGCCATGGACAAACCTCACGCCGCATCGATGTCGGTTTGCGAAAAATCGTTGCCCTTGTAGAGGAGTGGTTCTCCGGAAAGCGCGGCAAGAGCATAGGAAAAGCAGTCGCCGTAGTTGAGGCTGGCCGGATGACGGCCCTTGCCAAAACGCCGCCAGGCGCGTCGCGCGCGATCAGCATGGTCGGCTGTAACTGGGACGATTTCGACTTCGGCCTTGTAGAGCCAGAGGTCGAGATCGGCACCTGCGGCCTCCCCAAGTCGAGTTTCGATCACCATGGCTGCCTCTAGGACGGTCGCAGCGGAGATGAGCCTGACGGGGTCGTCTGCAATGCGCTCGCGGAAAGCCGCCGCTTCCGGCTCATTGAAAGCAATGGCGGCAAGGACGGAGGTATCGATGACCATCAGGATGGCAGTCCGTTCTCGTCGTATCCGAGAATCTCATCGGCTGTGCGGCTGTCGAGAACGGGCCGAGCGTTCCAGCGTCGCTGGATCGCTTCGAGATCCTCGAGGAGAGCGGATTTGCGCATGTCAGAGCCAAGCCGTCGCAGGCGCTCTTCAAGCGCGCGCTTGGTGGCCAGTGTGATGCTTTCGCCGGTCCGTTCGGCAAGCGTGCGGGCCAGCTGCTCGGTGTCGTGGTCTTTGATGCTCAGCGCCATTCCGCCTCCGAGGTTCCTATGTTTCTATATTCTACCTAGATAGCACAATCGCTGTGCACGGGCAATGCGAGGCGTTGGCGTAAGCGGCCGTCGCTGAAAGCGTGTTTTCCGAGGGTCCTGACGGTGTTGTGATACAGAATTATGTGATTTCCGACTCCAAATCCTTCACTATCGATACTTGATACGTATCGATAGTGATGCGCAACGAAAAAAGGCGTTCAGATGACGGAAAGTAATCGCGTAGTGACTTCCGTTTGTGAATTTTATGGCATTGATTCATATGGTTAATAAGCGCCTAACGACGCCATCCCCGTCGATCGCCGCCCCTGCGATCGCGAAACCTGACTGCCCGCCTTCGCGTGCGGATTCCGACGTGAAGCCGGCCGGCATTCCGATCAATATCCGGCCACCGTTCCGATTTGAAGCCGGCCACGATTCCAATCAATTACCGGCCGGATTTCGGCACTAACGATCCCCTCTGGGTCAGCAACTTTGGCATCAAGCCTCCCGATACACGGGGAGATTTTGATGCCGGCAAAGAGAAAGCTGACCATGAGACAATTACGACAGATGCTCCGGCTCGCCGGAAGCGGAACCAGCAGCCGCGAGATCGCAGTGATCCTCGGCGTTGCCCGCAGCACCGTGCAGGATAACCTGAAGCGGGCAGCCATGGCGGGGCTGAGCTGGCCATTGCCAGGAGACCTGACCGACGATGCTCTGGAGCATCGGCTTTTCATCCGCGCCGGCGTCAAACAGGGCCAGCGGCGACGTCACGAACCGAACTGGGCGGAGTTTGCCATCGAGCTGAAGAAGCCTGGCGTGACACTGCTGATCCTGTGGGAGGAGTATCGCAGCGTCCATCCCGACGGTTATGGCTATAGCCGCTTCTGCGAGCTGTTCCGCGGTTTCGAGCAGCGCCTGTCGCCGACGATGCGCCAGGAGCATGCGGCCGGCGACAAAGTCTTCGTCGACTATTCCGGCAAGCGGGTGCCGATCGTCGATCGCAAGACTGGCGAGATCCGCGAGGCGGAGTTGTTTCTCGGCGTGCTCGGCGCGTCGAGCTACACCTTCGCCGAGGCCACCTGGACCCAGACCTTGCCGGACTGGGTCGGCTCACATGTGCGCATGTTCGCCTTTTTCGGCGGTGTGCCCCGCCTGGTCGTGCCCGACAATCTGAAGTCCGGCGTCAGCCGCGCCAGCTTTTACGATCCCGAGATCAACCGCAGTTACGGCATGATGGCGTCTCACTATGGTGTCGGCGTTCTGCCGGCGCGGCCGCGGCGTCCGAAGGACAAGGCCAAGGTCGAGAACGGTGTGCGCTTCGCCCAGAGCTGCATTCTCGGTCGCTTGCGCAAGCAGACTTTCTTCTCGCTCGCCGAGGCCAATGCCGCGATCACCGAGGTGCTGGAGCGCATCAACAATCATGTCATGCGCCGGTTGAGTGTCAGCCGCCGGCATCTCTTCGAGACGGTGGAGCGCGCGGCGCTCGCAAGCTTGCCCGCCGAGGAGTACGAGTTCGCTGAATGGCGCTTTGCACGGGTCTCGACGGACTACCATGCCGAGTTCAAGACCTTCTTCTATTCCGTCCCGCACGCGCTCATTCGCCAGCAGGTCGATATCCGGGCGACCGCGCGGATGATCGAGATCTTCCACCGCGGCAAACGCGTCGCGGTCCATCAGCGCCGCTATGGCGGGCCGCGCTATGGAACAGACCCGGCGCACATGCCGAGCTCCCACCGCCGATACGCCGAATGGACGCCGGAGCGCTTCCGGCGCTGGGGCGCGTCCATCGGTCCGCAGACCGAAGGGCTGATCGTCGCCATTCTCGCCAGCCGGCCACATCCCGAGCAGGGCTTCAGAACCTGCCTCGGCATCCTGCGCCTCTATCGCGACATCGGCCGCGAGCGCGCCGAGGCCGTTTCGGCACGGGCCGTCGAGATCGGCGGCCTGACCTGCAAGACGATTGCCTCGCTCATCGCCACCCACAAGGCCACCAGACATTCCACCGAACCCGCCGCCGTCATGGAACACGCCAATCTGCGTGGCCCCGGCTACTTTCATTGAGGAGACACCAATCGATGCTGACCAATCCGACCATCGATATGCTGCGCGAACTCGGCCTGACAGGCATGGCCAGTGCCTATCAGGAACTCGAGGCGCAAACGGAAGCGAGACACCTCGAGCATGGCGAATGGCTTGCACTGCTGCTCGAACGCGAGGCGACCACACGCCGCCAGAAGCGCTTCGAGGCGAGAGCCCGCGCCGCAAAGCTGCGCCATGACGCCCAGGTCGAGAACATCGACTTCCGCGCCGCCCGCGGCCTCGATCGCAATCTCTTCCTGAAGCTCGCCAACTGCGACTGGATCAGGCAACACCACAGCCTCTTGCTGATTGGACCCGCCGGCGTCGGCAAGAGCTGGCTGGCCTGTGCGCTCGGACACAAGGCCTGCCGCGAGGACTTCTCCGTCGCCTATCATCGCCTGCCCAGGCTGTTCGCCACGCTTGCGCTCGCGCGCGGCGACGGCCGTTATCCCAAGGTCCTCAAGGCGCTCGCCAGAACCGACCTGCTCATCCTCGACGACTGGGGGCCCGAGAAGCTCAACGACGAGCAGCGGCGCGATCTCCTGGAGATCGTCGAGGACCGCTACGAGAAGCGATCCACCATCGTCACCAGCCAGGTGCCCGTCGATCACTGGTATGACATGATCG
>NZ_JBIVYF010000014.1:0-45887 GCF_044769565.1 Ensifer sp. NPDC090286
CGGTAGCTGGGGTTATTGCTAGCCTTCGGACACCGGCGCGGCATAATCCGGAACCCGGCATAATGGATGTTATGCCGATATCGGCATAACACCCATTGGACGATGAAGGAGACCCGGCTTGACCGAGACCTCGGCCGGGAACAGTGGGGCGATGTAGGATACGCCAAGGAAGAACTGGTTGCCGAACTTGGCAGCGTCTTCCTCTCCGCGGACCTTGGCATTGCAATCGAGCCGCGCGAGGATCACGCCGCCTATATCGCCTCGTGGCTGAAAGTGCTGAAGAACGACAAGCGTGCCGTGTTTCAGATGGCCGCTCACGCCGAACGCGCTGTGACGTTTCTGCATGGACTGCAGCCCGCATCCGACAGTGCGACCGCCCATGCAGGCGAGGCCACCGTGGCGTAGACTGGGGACCACCGGCAGGTCTTTAGATGGTGCCGGATCTGCGGTTTAGCGGATCCGGCATGCAGGGTTTTATCGGCGGCCGCCCCGCACGCGGGGCGGCAAGACCCGGAACTCTGGTCTACCCGTGCGAGCCCACGCTCCTCGGCCGATAGCCGCGGTTACGCTTTCGTCGCGCCAGTTCAAGGAACAGGCGGATGGCCTCCTCCTCCTTCGAGAACTGATGAGCCGCCGATCGCCCGCGAGCGCCAATGCGTCCCCATCGCCGCGTCAGGCAAACGCCACCGAACAAAGTGCTTTCGATTTCGATCGAATAGAACCGGGCCATATTGCGGCTCGCGTCTCTGCGCTCGATATAGAGGCGATAGGGCTGGGTGATCATGCGCAAAGAATCGCGTGTTCCAGCGCGACCGTCCAACGACAGTTTTGAATCGATCCGGCTTCATCGATTCATTTTCGTGATGAACGGGTTTCGGTGGCGCTCAACATCCTTGGGCCATTTCTTCTGTCGGCGGCGTGGCGTCGCCCCTAGCGCGGTGCGTCTTTCCGCCTCAGCAGATGAGCGCTGATCGCATCGCACTTTGACGCCGATGCGGCAAGAGAGGACACCGAGGCCTTGACGCTGGACCCGTTGCGGGCCTTAAAACCTTCGTACTTCTTGAGCGCATCCAGACGATCGGCATCTGAGACCGGCCCAACCGGTTCGCCGTCGATGTCATGGCGCATGGAACCCGGCCGTGCGACCGCGATCTGGTAGCTGCGCGCGTGCACGTAGGTTGCCATCGCTTCGCGCAAGGCTGAGACGCTGATGTCGGGTTTAAGGAGAGGGCGGATATCATTCCAAAGCCCGAGCGCAAACGGCCGGATCGGATCGCCGAGCTCAGCCGGAAGAATGGCAATGGGGCGGAGGAGAAGGGCGTTGATCGCCTCGGACTTCGCGACCTCCCGTTCCCGCGCCAGAACCAGGCTTGAACTCCCCCGAGGAGATTTGATCGTCGGTTGTTTCTGACCCATCGCAATCCGTCCAATCCAAAAATGCCATCGGTCAGGACAGGTCACGCACATCCAAGCCGACGACATCCCTTCAATCACAGAGCATCGAGTGCATCTAGTGCGTGTGGGCTGAGACTTGAAGTGGTGCAATCTCGCTATTGCGTTCGGGTGAACAGGCCGTCGAACTCCTTGTCATCGAAGTACCGGATCTTTGCGACGACGGCTGGCGACTGCCCTTGGCGCAGCAGGATCATCTTCTTTCCCGACAGCCGCAGGATCTCGTCAGCGTTGATGAGATCCCGTGCCGCAATGTGCTCGGCGCTCGAGGTTTCGCCCTTGCTCCAGGAGCGGGTGGTGTAGCTGACGTCGGCCTTGCCGATCGTGCGGGCAATCAGCTCGGCCGTCTCGATGTCGTTGACGCCGAAGACCTGAAGGACCGCAGCGTTCGACAGGAAAGTTCCGGCGCGGCGGCCATAGGTGGCACGGAGCTGATGCACATCCTGCAGGATCGGCCAGAGCTGGACACCATAGCCGGCCATCAGACCCATGGCGCGCTCGACCGGAGCAAGGTGTCCGAGTGCAGCGAATTCGTCGAGAAGAAAGAGAACCGGACGGGCAGGGGTGGTGCGGTCCCGCGCCATCGCGGAGAGGCTTTGCGCGACGATCAGCCGGAGCCAGCGCGCATAAGTCGAGAGCCGGTCGGGCGGCAGAACGAGAAAGACGGTTGTGCTTCGATGCTTCAGGTCGGCGAAAGCAAAGTCCGAACGGCTGAGCACCGCCGTCATGCGCGAACTGTCGAGGAAATGGGTATGGCGCTGCGCCGCCGACAGCACGCCGGCGGCCTCGCGATCCGATTTGCCGAAATGACGATTGGCCGTGCGGGCAATCAGGCCATTGCCCTCATCCATCTCCTGCATGCGTGCCATCAGCGTTAGGAAGCGTTCCGGCGCCAAAGTCAGATATTCGCGCAATGTCCCGAGGTGGCGGCGGCCTGGAGATTCCGCGACAACGATCTTCAGGATCAGACCGGCGATCAGCGCTTTGGCTTCCTCGTTCCAGTGTGCTTCGCCGCCAGTCCCAGGCTCGTCATAGACAAGTGCGTCGGCAAGCGTGCTTGCGTCCTCAGTGACATCGAGACCCTCAGGATCGAGCGCGTCGAGCGGATTGTAGGCCGATGATTGCTGACCGGTTGCTTCAAAGGGATCGAGAACATGGACCGGCCCGAACCGCGCGCGTGCCTGGCCGGCGATCTCCGCGTTCTCGCCTTTCGGATCGATGCAGATGATCGAACGATCGGCGGTCAGAAGGTTCGGGATAACTGTGCCCACGCCTTTGCCAGTTCGCGTCGGCGCCATCGTCAGAAGGTGGGCTGGCCCATCATAACGCAAGAGGTCCCCTGTCGCCGGATCGCGCCCGATCAGCAGACCGTCATCGCCGGCGGCAAGCTCTTTCAGTTCGCGGTCGTTGGCCCAGCGCGCCGATCCGAACACAGAGGTCGCGATAGCTGGAGAGACGAAGGCGGCGATGAAGCCGAGCACGCCGAGCGCGATCGGAAGGTGTTTTGCGATCACGGTGACGACCTCGTTGGCCAGGCCGTACTCGACGCCGGCGATCAGGTGGATGAGAAAGTTTGCAAGCAGGATCAGCGCCGAAAGCGCCAGGCCAATGAGCACGGAGACGATCGCAAAGAATGGCGCCTTGACCAGCGGCTTCAAGACAGAGGCGATCGTCATTCTGCGGCCCTAATATCCGCCCCGATGTCAGCCCCGGCCTCTGCTGAGTTCAGAATGTCGTCGAACAGCGCCCTGTCGCCATCGCGCACGAGAAAGCCGGGCAATTCTCGTTGCAGCCAGTCTTTCAGTCGCCGGGTAAACTCAGGATCGTTGGATTGCTCGAGCCGGTGCAGCACGAGGGCGCCAAGCAGGATTTTGCGGCGGGTATCCTGGGCGCGCTCCTGTTTTCCGAGCCTGGCCTTCAGCGTCTTCTTGCGCTCTTCCAGTTCGGCGAGGCGCTGTGAGATCGACTTGCGTGCCATGAGATTCTCCTGATGCTTGTGGTATCCGAGAGTTTCTGCCATTGCGCGTTGTGGCCGGAAGTTAATCGCCGGTGCGGAATGCACAACCCGGAATTGTTATGGGGAGAGTTCATCTTGCATGATCCCGGACTGAGAGAGCGGAGCGAAGGAAGTCAAAAAGGGCGCACTTACGAGTTGCTGTGCAGCTCAGTTCTTGGTATGGTTGTGCGACTTTGGAGAGTGTCGTTTGGCCATCTACCATTGCAGCATGAAACCGATCGCCAGAAGCGGTGGCCGCAGTGCGGTTGCCGCCATCGCCTATCGCACGGCGACGAAGATGCTGAACGAGCGCGACGGCATCGTGCACGACTTCACGAACAAGCGGGGCGTCGAGCATTCCGAGATCGTGCTTCCGGATGGCGTCGAGGCTGCCTGGGCGCTCGATCGTTCGACGCTCTGGAACGCGGTCGAGAAAGCCGAGAACCGCAAGGATGCGCGCGTCGCCCGTGAGTTCGAAGTGGCGCTGCCGCATGAGATGACTGCAGTCGATCGGCGGGCGCTGACGCGTGACTTTGCGCGTGACCTCGCCAACCGCTACGGTGCCGCTGTCGACTTCTCCATCCATCTACCACAGGGCGAAAGCGACATCCGGAATTTCCACGCGCATGTGGTGATGACGACGCGGGTGGTGACGGAACAGGGGCTCGGCGAAAAGACGCTGATCGAGCGCGAGAACAAGTGGCTGTTGAACCATGATCAGCCGACCTCGCACATGCAGCTACGCGAGATCCGAGAGCTTTGGGAACATCACACTAACCGGCATCTGGCGCGGCTCGGTCTGGATATTCGCGTCGACCATCGCTCGCATCTGGAGCGCGGTCTTGAGATCGAGCCGACCGAGCATATGGGCGTGCATGCGTCGCAGATGGACCGGCGTGGGCTGGACGTGTCGCGCGAGCGGATCGATCAGAAGGCAGCGCGAAAAAATGCCGAGTTGATCCGCAGACAACCGGAGCAGGTGCTTGCGATTATCACCGGGGAAAAGAGCGTGTTTGATCGTCATGATGTCGCGCGAGCACTGCATCGCTACATCGACGAACCCGACCGGTTTCGCAATGCCTTTGCCGCGGTCATGGCGTCGCCGGCGCTCGTGGAGCTGAAACCAGAAAGCGCTA
The DNA here is from genome assembly GCF_044769565.1 of Ensifer sp. NPDC090286. Lineage (NCBI taxonomy): Bacteria > Pseudomonadati > Pseudomonadota > Alphaproteobacteria > Hyphomicrobiales > Rhizobiaceae > Ensifer > Ensifer sp. NPDC090286. The sequence goes on from NZ_JBIVYF010000014.1 coordinate 4,585, forward strand.
CGGAGCTGGCGCGGTACTCGACACGGCAAATGATCGATATCGAGCATGCGATGGCCTTAAGCGCAGACCGCATGGCTCAGCGTTCCAGTCACTCCGTCCACCGTTCTTACGTCGATCGGGCCTTGGACATTCAGGACCAAGCCATTCGAGGAAGCGCTTCTTCTGCGTCACCTAAGTCGGCCAGCGGAACTGATCAGCGTCCGGTTGATCGCGACGTGAAGACAACGCGCGTGGGTCTCAGCGATGAGCAGCGCGCGGCGGTGCGCCACATCACCGGGCCTGGGCAGATCGCGAACGTGATTGGGTTTGCCGGAGCCGGAAAATCCACGATGCTGGCTGCGGCGCGTCAGGCCTGGGAGATGCAGGGCTACCGTGTTCATGGTGCGGCTCTTGCGGGCAAGGCGGCCGAGGGACTGGAGGAATCCTCAGGGATCGCGGCGCGCACTTTGGCCTCCTGGGAATACGGCTGGCAGAATGAGAAAGGGCTGCTTGGAAAGGGCGACATCCTCGTCATCGATGAGGCTGGCATGGTTGCAAGTCGACAGCTTGCGAGGTTCGTCAAAGAGGCTGAAGTGAGAGGCGCCAAGCTCGTGCTCGTCGGCGATCACGAGCAGCTGCAGGCAATCGGCGCAGGGTCTCCCTTCCGGGCGATCTCCGAGCGGATCGGAGCGGTCGAGCTCTCCGAGATCCGCCGTCAGAAAGAAGGCTGGCAGCGCGAGGCGTCTGTTGCCTTTGCGACGCATCGCACGGAGGAGGGACTGGCCGTCTATGCCCAGCGTGGGGCGGTTCACTTCCGCGATGATCGCGACGAGGCTCGAGCAGCTTTGGTGTCTGACTATCTCGCCGACAGCGAGGCACGAGCAGCGGGGTCACGCGTCGCACTCGCGCATCGTCGCGTCGACGTCCGGGCGATCAATGCCGACATCCGGTTCGGCCTTCAGGAGCGTGGGCGGTTGGCGCGTCGTGACCAAGAGGATGCGGCCCTTGGGCGGCAACGCGTCTACCGCACCAATGATGGCGATCGGTCCTTCGCCCGCGGCGACCGCATCGTTCTTCTCGAAAACAACCGCGATCTCGGCGTGAAGAACGGCATGCTTGGAACCGTTGAGGCCGTCGAGCCGGACGCACTACATATACGTCTCGACGGCAGTGCTGGCGCAAACAAAAGCGGCCGCACAGTTTCAATACCGGTCAACAGTTACCAATCCTTTGATCACGGATACGCGACGACAATCCATAAGTCGCAAGGAGCAAGCGTCGATCGCGCCTTTGTCATGGCCTCCACTACCATGGACCGGCATCTGGCCTATGTCGTAATGACCCGCCATCGCGACGATGTGCGGCTCTATGTCGGCCGGGATGAGATGAAGGACATGAAAGCGCTTGGCGCCAGCATGGGACGCTCAGGCGCGAAGGAAACGACGCTCGACTACACAAGCGTCTTCGCCGCGCGCAGAGGGCTTGGTGAGGGTTTCGGCATCCAGAGTGAGATCGCCATCGCGGTTGCAGCAGGGGGCGTCAGACCCGGGCCTGCTCGCGCGATGCAAACGGGATTTGTGGCAGGAGAGGCAGGGCACGCGAGCGTCAACCCGCTCATCCCTTCAATCGCGACCTATGCACGCAGCATCGAGGACATCGCGCGCGAAAAGGCAAGACCAGATTTCGATCGCGCCATGGAAACGGTGCGATCCGTTGGTCAACAAATCTATGTTGACCCTGACGGTGCTGCGGCGAAAATCGGACAGGCTATTGTCAAAGCTGGAGCGGACGGGTCGACGCTTGCAACCTCCGTGACTGAGCATCCGGAATGGTTCGGGGAACTGCGCGGCAAAGCCGGTTTCTTCGGTGACAACAAAGAGCGCAAAGCTGCTCAGCTCCACTCCAAGGCACTCGGGCTCCATGTCGCATCGGCGGCCAACACCTGGACGCGCCGGCTTGAGGCCGAACGCCAATCAGAAACCTGGCAGCGCCAGAACAGGGACGTGGTCGTAGTTCCCGGAATGACCGGGCGCAGCGAGGACATCTTGAAGCAGTTCGATGCCTTGCCTCAGGCCGAAAAACCGCGGTTTCTAACAGAGCTCTCCGGGACGCCAGAAGGGCGGCAGGTACTAGAAGAAGCCAAAACCATCGCCCGCGCTCTTGAGCAGCGTTTGGGCAGCGCGGATCCGAGGAGTTTCAAGAAGGAGCTCGATCGGCTGGGTTTGAAAGATCCCGCCGTGATCGAGCGCATTAAAGACGTCGCCCGTCTGGTTGATAGGACACACCGGGCGGAGTTGAGCCGGAGCTACGAACTGACCCGCGGGCTGAAGAGGGGGCTCGGTTTGGGCATGTGAGGTTGCCGCGGAAACTGCCGCGCGGAGATTGCCGGCAGGCAGACTGGATCGGAGTTGCAGTTCGCCGCGGGAAGCCATCCGCGGCAAGCATCAACACGCTCATCCGCCTGCGGAAATACATCCAAGGGACGCATGAGAGGTTGTCATGAAAACCGCCATCATATTCGACTGCGAATTTCTCTGCCGTGAAGACTCGCAGCGCCGGTTTTGGTGTGGGGCCCATGACCCGGACCCGGTCATCGCGCAGATTGGCGCTGTCCGATTAGCGCTCGAGGGCGATTTTGCCCTCCTAGGTAGCTATAAGGCGTACGTTCGACCTATCGACCGATTTGGCAGAAGATATTCTCTCGACCCGTTTTTCACCAGGCTGACGGGCATCACGGAAACGAATATCGAGGAACAGGGCGTGTCTTTGGAGGACGCCCTTGCGAACTTTGAGAGCTTTTCGGGAGGTGCTCCGTGCTGGTCGTGGGGCAAGGACGAACTCAACATGGTCGCGATCAGTTGTTACATCGCAGGCATTCAGCCACCGATCCCGGCCAATCGATTTTACAATGCTGTCAAACTGCTTGCGGCTGCAGGCATGCCGATGGAGGACTTGGTCAAGACACCGAGCAACAAGCTCGCTGACTACTATCAGGTGGAACACCCGCCGTTGCATGGCCACGACGCGCTCGATGACGCCCTTTCCCTTGCATATACCCTGCAACACCTGATGAAAGCCGGAATATTGCGGTCGGAGGCATTCGAACTTGCCGCACCAATCTACAGGAAGGAGATGTTTCAGTGCCTCGATACGTATCGCTGATCGAAGCGTCGGCAATGCTGGCAGAAGCCAATCGAGTTCTCGTTATCGGTTCCTCTGGAGGCGATAAGACAACATTTCCCGGAAAATCGCGGCTTCATATGGCTTAGAATTTCGGTCCCTCGATCGCCGCCCTCTTGGTCCGGGCCTGTGACGTTGTGGGGCGTGGCGGTTGAAGTTGCCGGATGCCGGAAAACACAACGGCCCGGCGATCTTTCGATCCCGAGCCGTTTTTCATCCTTGGGAGGATAAGGCGCCCCTCGGGGCGCTTGAATTTGTTAGCCGCGGCGTGTGTCCGGGAAGTTCGCGGGGTCGATGCCCAGCGTGCGCAGGTCGCTTGCCTTCGGACGGCGGTGACCTTCGACAGCGGCGGCGGCAGCGCTAGCAGCGCCGAGAACTGCGAATGCACGACCGATGAAACCCTTGTGATAAGTTGTAGTGGCCATCTTCTTGCTCGCTTTCGTTTTCTCTTTGATGAGCAAAAGATGGGGTTTGGCCAGTCTTTTTGCAATGCACAATCGGACACGCCAGCCATGCAAAGGAAGCAGGCCCGGTCGGTTTTCAAACCGGCCGGGCCTGCGGATAGGCCTTGGGAGGAGGCGCTAATTCGATCAGGTCCGGAACGGTTTCCGGACCTGATTGTTACTGGGGCTTAGTCTTCGTTGGCGGCGAGCTGCGAAAGGACTTCGCCGCGGCCACGGGCCCGAAGGATCAGCGGTACGATCAGTGCGGCAGCCGCGATGATCAGGAGGCCGGCGGCGATCGGCGAGGTGAACAGCACCGAGATGTCACCCTGGCTGATCGCGAGGGCACGACGGAGCTGCTGCTCGGCCAGCGGCCCAAGGATCAGACCGACGACGACAGGAGCGATCGGATAGCCGAAGACGCGCATCGCGTAGCCAAGCAGGCCGAAGGCGAGCAGCATGCCTAGTTCGTAGACCGACGGGTTGGCGCCGATGGTGCCGAGCGTCGCGAACAAGAGGATGCCGGCATAAAGCCAGGGCTTCGGGATCGTCAGCAGCTTCACCCAGAGCCCGATCAGCGGCAGGTTCAGGACCAGCAGCATGAAATTGGCGATGAGCAGGCTGGCGATCAGGCCCCAGACGAGTTGCGGGTTGGTCGCAAACAACAGCGGGCCGGGTTGAAGGCCATATTGCTGGAAGCCGGCGAGCATGATCGCAGCCGTTGCCGTCGTCGGAAGGCCGAGCGTCAGCAGCGGTACGAGCGTGCCGGCGGCCGAGGCGTTGTTGGCCGCTTCCGGACCGGCAACACCTTCGATTGCGCCATTGCCGAACTCTTCGGGATGTTTTGCCAGCTTCTTTTCGGCCGCATAGGACAGGAAGGTGCCGATCTCGGCGCCGCCGGCCGGCATCGCGCCGATCGGGAAGCCGATGAACGTGCCGCGAAGCCAAGGCTTCCACGAACGCGCCCAATCGAGCTTGCTCATCCAGACCGAGCCACGCACGGCCTCGACCTTGTCTGGTCCCTTTTCGCCTTGCGCGGCGATAAACAGCGTCTCGCCGATCGCGAACATGGCAACGGCAAGGGTGGTGACCTCGATGCCGTCGAGCAGTTCGGGAACGCCGAAGGAGAGGCGCGCCTGGCCGGTCAGCTGGTCGATGCCGACGACGGACAGCGCGAGGCCGACGAAGAGGGCCGTCAGGCCGCGAAGCGTGCTGTCGCCGAATGCCGAGGATACGGTGACGAAGGCAAGGACCATCAGCGCGAAGTACTCGCGCGGACCGAAGACCAGGGCCAGCTTGACGATGTAGGGTGCGATGAAGGCGAGGCCCAGCGTCGCGATCAGGCCGGCAACGAACGAGCCGATGGCGGCGGTGGCAAGGGCCGGTCCACCGCGTCCGGCGCGCGCCATTTTGTTGCCTTCGAGCGCGGTGACGATCGAGGCACTTTCGCCCGGTGTGTTGAGCAGGATCGAGGTGGTCGAGCCGCCATACATGCCGCCATAATAGATGCCGGCGAACATGATCAGCGATCCGGCGGGATCGAGCTGATAGGTAACGGGCAGAAGAAGTGCCACGGTCAGCGCCGGGCCGATGCCGGGAAGAACGCCGACGGCGGTCCCGAGCGTCACGCCGATCAGGGCGTAGAGCAGGTTCATCGGCTGGGCAGCAACCCACAATCCCTGGATCAGGAAGTCAAAAGTAGCCATGGTCGACGGCCCTCTTAGAAGAACAGGTGTTCAAGCGGCCCTGCGGGCAGCGACAACTGCAGAAGCTTGGCGAAAATCACCCACACGACGAAACAGAGCGCGATGCCGACTGGCAGGGAGAACCAGAGCTTGCGCTTGCCAAAGCCGCGCGCGGTGAGCGCAAAGAGAATGCCGGTGGCGATCGAGAAGCCTGCGACCTTCAGGAGCAGCATCTGTGCTGCAAGGCCCGCCACGATCCAGATGACCGGTGCGACTTCCTGACGCTCGCGCTCTGGAAAATCGTTGCGAAACGCAGCGAAGATCGTCCAGACAGCGAGGGCTGCAAGACAGCAGGCAATCGCATAGGGGACCGTCGTCGGTCCGACCTGGGAGTAACCGGCAGCGCCCGTCAGGCGCGACACGTCCCAGAAGATTAGGCCAGCGATAGCGGCGAGAACCGCCGCGATGAAGAGCGCCGCCCGATCCGGGCGACGCGTTGAAGTTGAAGGGTTATGCCCCGTGGTCATTTCACCAGTCCAATGTCCTTGAGAACACCTTCGGTGGCCGCAACATCCTTGTCGAGCTGGGCGCTGAAGGCGTCACCGGCGAGGTAGCTGTCCTGCCAGCCCTTGGTCTTCAGCACTTCCTGCCAGCCAGCGGACTTCGCAAGCTTCTCGATGTCGGCGGAGACGGCTGCCTTCTGCTCGTCGGAGAGGCCCGGAGCTGCTGCGACCATGCGCCAGTTTTCGACGACCACGTCGAGACCGGACTCCTTCAGCGTCGGGGCATCGATGCCGGCGACACGCTCGGGACCGGACACGGCGAGCAGGCGAAGCGTGCCGGCCTTGACCTGCGATTCGAATTCGCCGTAGCCCGAAATGCCAGCCGTTACCTGGCTGCCGAGGATTGCGGCCAGTGCTTCACCGCCGCCCGAATAGGCGATGTAGTTGATCTTGGTCGGGTCGACGCCGGCCGCCTTGGCGATCAGGCCAACGGCGATGTGGTCGGTACCGCCGGCCGAACCGCCAGCCCAGGAAACCGCGCCCGGATCCTTCTTCAGGGCTTCGACGAGGTCGCCCATCGTCTTGATGTCGGACGAAGCCGGAACGACGATTGCTTCGTATTCACCGGTGAGGCGCGCGATCGGGGTGACGTCCTTGAGGGTGACCGGCGACTTGTTGGTGAGGATCGCGCCGACCATGACGTAGCCGCCGACGATCAGGGCGTTGGCGTTGCCCTTCTGCTGGCTGGCGAACTGGGCAAGGCCGATCGTGCCGCCGGCGCCCGGTACGTTCTGGACCTGAACGTTGCCGGAAATGCCTTCCTGCTGCAGCACTGTCTGAAGCGAACGGGCCGTCTGGTCCCAGCCGCCGCCCGGGTTTGCCGGAGCGATGATCGTGTAGTCAGCGGCAACCGCCGGGAGCGACATGGCGCCGGCGAGAATCGTTGCGAGGAAAATATGTTTCAAGGTCAGTCCTCCGTGAGGCGCGTTTTCACCGCGCACGTTGTTGCTGTGTGCGAACGGGAAGACAGCGACGAGCTCTTTCGACCCTTATCGCTTGACCGGATTGGTGGCTTCCTCCCAGTGCGCAACCGGCGGCCCGCCTCCACGGGTGCCAGTGACCTTAAGGCACCATAGAAAGCTGACATTTAGCTGACATCAAGTCCCGAATGCGAAAATCCTGCCGCACCGTTTACGGAATTTTAGGCTCTCGCATGCGCTGACGGGCGATGTTGCCGGTCCTAGGCACCCCAAATGAGCAAGCCCGCAGCCGAATTTCGCGACGGAGCCTCGAATCGCTACTCGGATATTGCCGCCAGGCGGGGCGAGCCTAGGTATGAGGAGGCGACGCCGACAAAGTGACGACAGGTTTGCGCCGGCGCGCCTGACGGCGAGTTCCGGCAAGGATGACGGGAGAGTAAATTCGATGGCGAAAGCGACGACAAAGGCGAAGAACAACGATGTGGCGGAAGATGCCGTTTCCGCCTCCAGTCAGATCGATGCGAGGATCGCGGAACTTGGCGACTGGCGCGGAGCGACGCTCGCGCAGATCCGCAAGCTGATCAAGGAAGCCGATCCTGACGTGGTCGAGGAATGGAAATGGCGGGGTGTTCCGGTCTGGGAACATGCCGGCATCATCTGCACTGGCGAGACTTACAAGGCGGTGGTGAAGATGACCTTTGCCAAGGGGGCAGCGCTTGAGGATCCGGCCGGACTTTTCAACTCCAGCCTGGAAGGCAATACCCGACGCGCCATCGACATCCAGGAAGGCGAGGCGATCGACGAAGACGCTTTGAAGGCATTGGTTCTGGCTGCCGTTGAACTGAACCTCTCCACGCAGGCCTCACGGTCCGGGCGCCCGCGGAAGAAGGTTTAAGGCCGAAGGCTGGAGCGTTTCCGGCTTGGCCAGAGGTGTCGCGCTTCCGTCCACTGCGGTCAATGAAGCCTCAGAACCTCGTTCCATTTGGCAATCAGCCGTGAGCGCTTCACCTGATCGAGATAGACCATCAGGCCCGGGCTTACCGGGACCGGGCGCAACTGGCCGCCAAGCATCTCCTGCATGGTGTTGGCGGTGTTTTCGCCGGCGACCTCGGGGCTGACGGCCGGGATCTGCAGTTCCCGCGCCATGATCGTCTGGCCTTCCTTGGACATGAAGAATTCGAGGTAGCGCCGGCCGAGGTCGGGGGAGGCCGCGGCCTGCGGCACGAGGCCGATACGCGACATCACCACGGTGTAGTCCTTTGGCAGGACGATGCCGACATCCGGATGCCGTGCCGCCCAGTCGGCGGCATAGGAGCCGAGGATGTTGTAGCCGAGCACGAAGCGGCCGTCGGCGACGCGCTCGAGGATTGCTTCACTGGTCGAGTAGAGCTTGACGCCGGCCGCACCCATGGCCTGGATGACATCCCAGATATCGCCGAACTGTTCCTGGTCGCGCGACATGAAGAGGAAGCCGACGCCGGACCGCTCGATGTCATAGGTTCCGATCCTGCCGAAGACGGCCGCCCCCTGGCGCTTCAGGTAATCGACGAATTCCGCGCGCGTCGACGGCGGTTCTTCCTTGGTGAAGCTCGGCTTGTGGTAGACGAAGACGGCAGGCTCGAAGGTCAGCGCATAAGCGGTGTTGCGCCAGTTGGCCCAGGCCGGCCAGCGGTCGCTCATCGGCAGGTCGCTGCGCTGGGCGTAACCGTCGTTGCTGAGCTTGACTTGCAGGTCCATGGCGGAAGAAAAGGCGAAGTCCGCCGTCTTCATTCCGGCGTCGGTCTCCTTGATGATGCGGTCGTAGATTTCTCCGGTCAGCATGTCTTCATAGCGCACGGCAACGTCCGGATTGGCCCGCTGGAAACCGATGATCATCGGCTTTGCAAGCGGCTCGTCGAGCGATGAATAGACGACCAGCGTGCGCACGTCCGCTTTGCCGGAAAGGGCTGGGAATATGATGGGAGCCGCAAGGAGCAGCTGGGGACAAAGGGCGAAAAAAAGAAAAGAAATCAAGAACCGCATGAATCCACAATGCCTCAGTGTCGTACCGTTCACAAGCAAGGCATCGACGGATAAGGTGGTCGGGGGAGTGATGATAATTGCGTATCTTGCTTGTTGAGGACAACCAGGACCTGGCCGAGGGCCTGTCGGCGATCTTGCGCGGCAGCGGCTATGCCGTCGATGTCGTCAGTGACGGTGCGTCGGCGCATGCGGTGGCCGCCACCGAAACGTTCGACCTTGTCATTCTCGATCTCAATCTGCCGGAGATGGATGGCCTGGATGTGCTAAGGGCGATGCGCGCCCGCCAGAACCGCGCGGCGGTCTTGATTCTGACGGCGAGGGGCGCACCTGAAGAGCGGATCAAGGGGCTCGACCTCGGCGCCGACGACTACATGATCAAGCCCTTCGACGTCGGCGAACTCGAAGCGCGCGTGCGTGTGCTCTTGCGTCGGCAGGCGGGGCTTAGGGCCTCGACCGTCAGCTACGGCAATGTGTCGCTCGATCTCAACACGCGCAGCTTCTCGTCCGGCGGCGCGCCGATCGAGATCCCGGCGCGCGAACTCGGCCTTCTAGAGCTTCTGTTCATGCGTGCCGGCAAGGTGGTCGCCAAGGATGCGATCATGCAGTCGCTGACCGGCTTTGACGATGATCTGAGCCCGAATGCGATCGAGCAATATGTCAGCCGGCTGCGCAAGCGCCTTGCGCCGCATGGGCTGACCGTGCGCACCGCCCGGGGCATTGGCTACTATCTCGACAAGGCGGCCGGGCCGGAATGAGGGCGACTGTCTACTCCCTTCGCCGGCGCCTGCTTGGCTGGTTGTTGATCTCGACGGTGGTCATCGGGGTCATCGCACTGATGGATACCTATCGGGAGGCAGTGACGACCGCCAACGTCGTTTCCGACCGGGTGCTTGCCGGCTCGGCGCTGGCAATCGCCGAGCGCGTGGTCGTCGCGGAAGACGGGTCGCTCGAAGTCGATATCCCCTATGTTGCCCTGGAGATGCTGACGTCGGCTGCGCAGGACCGCGTGTTCTACCGGGTCGACGGGCCGCCCGGCCAGTTCATCACCGGCTACCAGACATTGCCGTCGCTGGCGGAGGAACCGGGAGCGTCGACCACCTTTGCGGATTCGATCTTCCGCGGCGAACCGATCCGCATCGCCGCCCTTCGTCGCTCCGCCTCAACAGGCATCAATTCCGTGCCCTTCGTGGTCACGGTCGCCGAAACGACGATCGCGCGCCGACATCTGGCGCAGACGATCCTGGTGCGATCGGCGCTTCGCCTCGGGATGATGATTGCGGGTGCGGCCGTTATCGTCTGGACCGCGGTTACGTTTTCCTTGCGGCCGCTCTACAGGCTGGGTGACGCGATCTCGGAGCGCAGTCCAGACGATCTGCATCCGATCGGCGAGCGGGTTCCGAACGAGGTCCAGGGCCTCGTCGATACGGTCAATTCCTTCATGGGGCGCCTGCAGTCGGCGCTCGATGCGCTTCGCAACTTTACCGGCAATGCCAGCCACCAGTTGCGTACGCCGCTGGCCATCATCCGCACGCAGCTCGCGCTTGCGCAACGCGCGGGCTCGATCGAGGAAACGCGAAGTGCTGTGAAAAAGGCCGACGAGGCGGTTGCCAATGCCGAGCGCGTCCTGGGGCAGTTACTGCTGATGGCGAAGATCGATGCTGCCGGCAAGGACGAGACACGTTCGCTGGAGCGCGTCGATCTCATCGAGCTCGTGCGGGAGATAACGGCCGAACACGTGCCGGCGGCTGGAGACGCGGATATCGATCTCGGCTTTGACGGTGAGGGTGAGGCTTTCATCCGCGCCGAGCCGTTGCTGATTGGTGAGCTGCTCAAGAACCTGATCGGCAATGCGTTGCTTTATGCCGGCCGCGGCGCGGAGGTGACGAGCCGCGTCTTTGTGCGGGACGGTTCGGTGTCGCTGGAGGTAGAGGACAACGGACCGGGTATACGGCTGGAATTGCGCGAGACGGTGCTCAGGCGTTTCGAGCGCGGCGGCAGTGATGCGCCAGGCTCCGGGCTCGGCCTGCCGATCGTAGAAGAGATTGCCGAGCTTTACGGCGCGACGACAAGCCTGAGCGAAGGGGCCGACGGCCGCGGTCTCAAGGTGACCATTCGCTTTCCGGAGGGCTAAGCACGAATGGGCTCTATCCGGCGCCGCCACATGCGGGCCGGTTGAGCGAAAGCCATCTGCGAGCGGTCAGGCGACACGCTCAGATGGTTCAGGCAGTTCTCGTTTTTTGGGTCTTGCTTAGCGGCCGCGGTGGCCGAAGAAGGAAGCTGTCTCGCGGGTCTGTACCCGCAGCATCGCGTTCCAAAGCTGAAGAACGAAACGCGGCTGAAACTGGCTCGCAAGCTTGCGCTGCGACAACATGGGAAGTCTCCAATAGTTTTGAACATCTGGCATATAGTGCATCGCCGGGGATTTTGCCAGAGCGCGTGCGCTGGGGCAGCCCTGCGCGCCAGGCATATGTGGAAAACGCCTTGAACCTACCGATATAGCTTCTGGCCAAAATAAAATGCCGGGATGACTTTCGTCATCCCGGCCAGTTGGCTTCACTGGGAGGAGGGTATTGCTTTTGGGTGTCAGGCCTTCTTGCGGTTCTTCTGTCGATAGACGTCGATGACGACGGCGGCGACGATGATCAGGCCCTTGACGATTTCCTGGTAGTAGGCGTCGACCCGGAGGAAGGTGAAGCCCGAGGTCATGACGCCAAGGATGATGGTGCCGATGACCGTGCCGGTGACCCGGCCAACGCCACCCGTCAGCGAGGTGCCGCCGATGACGGTCGCGGCGATCGCGTCCAGTTCGTACATGACACCCATGCCGGCCTGTGCCGTTTGGGCACGGGCAGCCGTGACGACACCGGCGAGGCCCGCCAGCATGCCGGCAATCGCATAGACCTTGATCAGATGCGCCTCGACGTTGATGCCGGAGACGCGGGCCGCCTGGACGTTGGCGCCGATCGCATAGGTGAACTTGCCGTAGCGGGTGTAGCGCAGTGCTATGTGGAAGATGATCGCGACGACGAGGAAGACGATGACGGGCCAGATGCCGGTGCCAATGAAGTTGAACTGCTCGGTTAGGCCCGAGACCGGTTGGCCCTTGGTGTACCACTTGGAGATGCCGCGTGCAGAGACCATCATGCCGAGCGTGGCGATGAAGGGTGGGATCTTGGTGCGGGCGATCAGCTGACCGTTGATAAAGCCGGCGAGCAGGCCGATGCCGACGCCAAGGCCGATCGGGACGATCGCTGGCATGTCGGTGAGCGACGGATAGAGTGCGCGCGGCCAGGTGGAGGCCTGCGCGACGCTGGCCGAGATCATCGCCGTCATGCCGACGACGGAGCCGGAGGAAAGATCGATGCCGCCCGTTATGATGACCTGGGTGACGCCGACGGCGATGATGCCGATCACGGACACCTGCAGGATCATGATCGTCAGGCGCTGCGGGTTCATCAGGAAGCTCTGGCCGACGAAGATCCAGCCGAGGATCTCATAAACCAGCGCGATGCCGATCAGCACCAGGAAGATGTTGAATTCGGGGGGCAGGCGGCGCTTTGCGCCGGCAAGCTGCGTGCTTGCTCCCTGTGCGGCGATGTTGGTGTCCATTTCATTCCTCCCTTTCGTCGGGTGGCTCTTCGCTCAGCTCGCGGCGAGCTCCATGACCTTGATCTGGGTTGCTTCCGCCCTGTCGAGGAAGCCGGTGACGCGGCCTTCATGCATGACCATGATGCGGTCGCTCATGCCGAGCACTTCGGGCATTTCCGAAGAGATCATGATGACCGCGACGCCGTTGCGGGCGAGTTCGGTGACGAGGCGGTGGATTTCCGCCTTGGCGCCGACATCGATGCCGCGTGTCGGCTCGTCGAGAATCAGGATGCGCGGATTGGTGAGCAGCCAGCGGCCGATCAGTACTTTCTGCTGGTTGCCGCCCGACAGGTTCTCGATGCGCTCCTGCAGGTTCGGCGTCTTGACCCGCAGCTTGCGGCTCATCTCTTCGCAGGCTGCCGTGATCTGCTTTTCGGTAACGAAGCCACCCTTGACGAAACGATCCTGGAGAACGGCGATCTGCATGTTTTCGAGGATGTCGAGGATCAGGAGACAGCCGGTATCCTTGCGGTCTTCTGTCAGAAACGCCATGCGGTTGCGGATCGCCGTGTTCGGGCTGTCGATCGAAAGCGTCTTGCCGTCGATCGAAATCGTGCCGGAACTTGCCGGCGTCACGCCGAAAAGGGTTTCGGCGACATTCGAGCGGCCGGAGCCGACAAGACCGGCAATGCCGAGGATTTCACCGGCGCGGACGTCGAAGGAGACATCGCGGAAGACGCCATTAAGCGCGAGGTTCTTGACCGACAGAACGACGTCGCCGATCGGCACCTCTTCCTTCGGGAACATCTGGGTGATTTCGCGGCCGACCATCATGCGGATGATGTCGTCGCGGGTAACGTCGCTCGACGCGTGCGTGCCGATGAACTTACCGTCACGGAAGACCGAGAATTCATCGGCGATCTCGAACAATTCGTTCATCTTGTGGGTGATGTAGACGATACCGATGCCCTGTTCGCGCAGATCACGAATGATTTCGAAGAGATGGGCGACCTCGCGCTCGGTGAGCGCAGACGTCGGCTCGTCCATGATCAGCACGTCGGATTCATAGGAAACCGCCTTGGCGATCTCGACCATCTGCCGGTTGGCCACCGATAGGTGACGCACTTCGATTTCGGGATCGATCTTGATTTTCAGGCGATCGAAGAGGCGCGCGGTGATGCGGTTCATCTCGCGGTGATCGACGAAGCCGAAGCGGTTTTTCGGCTCGCGGCGGATCCAGATGTTTTCCGCCACCGTCATGAACGGCATCAGGTTCAGTTCCTGATGGATCATGGCGATCCCGTTTTCGAGCGCGTCGAGCGGGGACTTCAGCCGGATCTCGGTACCCTTCAGCTTCACGTCGCCCTTGTCGGGTGTGTAGATGCCGGCGAGGATCTTCATCAGCGTCGACTTGCCGGCGCCGTTTTCGCCCATCAATGCGTGGACCGTGCCGCGCTTCAGCTTGAACTCGACATCGTCGAGCGCGACGACACCGGGGAATTCCTTGCGGATCCCTTCCGCAGAAAGAAGATATTCGGCCTTGGGTACCGCGCCGCTGGCGCGCACGGCTGCCATCGTTGTCGGACTGAGCGTCATGTTCCTTGCCTCCCCGTCGTTTCCGGCTGTCGCGGAAAGTCCTCATCGCTGGCGGGTGACCAGCCCATTTTACCGCGTACGGCATCCATTGGACGCAGAGTTTTGCGGTCGGACCTGCATTTTTGAAAGAGAGCGCGGGGTTCCCGCGCTCTCTATTGCGGCGATCAGTTCTTCGCCTGGTACTTGTCGAGATTTTCCTTCGTCACGAGTTCGAAGGGAATGTAGACCTTCTTGTCGACTGGTTCGCCCTTAGCGAGCTTGAGGGCGGCATCGACCGAGCCCTTGCCCTGGCCGGCGGCGTTCTGGAACACCGTGACGTCGAGGTCGCCTGCGGCCATGGCTGCAAGCGCGTCCTGCGTCGCGTCGATACCGCCGATGACGACGCTATCCATAGAACGGCCGGCGGCCTTCAGCGCCTGGATCGCGCCGATCGCCATTTCGTCGTTGTTGGAAATGACGGCGTCGAATTCAAGACCGGCTGAGAGCCAGTTCGTCAGAAGGTCGGAGCCTTGGGTACGCGACCAGTTGGCGGTCTGCTCCTCAACGATCTCGATGCCCTTGCACTGGTCGGTCGCAAGCACGTCGTGGATGTCCTTGGTGCGCATGCGGGCAGCCTGGTTGGACAGTTCACCCATCATCACGACGGCCTTGCCTTTGCCGCCAAGCATCTTGCAGATTTCCTGCGTCTGCAGCGTGCCGGATTCCTGCTCGTTCGACGCCACGAAAGCCTGCTTTTCCGGCAGTGTATCGACGTTGACCGGTTCGCGGTTGACGTAAACGAGCGCAATCCCGGCGTCCGCAGCGATCTTCGACATGGCAGCCGTCGCATCGGTATCAACCGGGTTGACGATGATCGCGGTCACGCCGGCGGCGATGAAGTTCTGGATCTGGCTCTGCTGTTTGGAGACGTCGTTCTGCGCGTCTTCGATCTGCAGTTCGACGCCATCGAGCGTCTTGGCGTAGTCGGACATGCCGTTGCGCAAGACCGTCAGGAAGTTGTCGTCAAAAAGGGCCATGGATACGCCGATGGTCTCGGCATGGGCTGCCGTCGACATCATCACGGCCAGCGCTGTGCTGAGCACGAATTTCTTCATTATCTTTCTCCTCCACAATGGTGCCCGGCGCCACCTTCTCCTGCCGGGGACGCAATGCCGGATTGCGCTCATTCATTTCGAAAGCGGCACTCCCGCTGCGCTTTCGAATAAAACGGAATAAACGAACCAGTAGATTGCGATTACGGAATATGTATTCCATTTTATGCGGGCGCCGTCAAGGCCTGATGCGGCGCCCGTTGTTGATTTGCCGGCCTCGGGGCCGGGGAAGCTCAGATCTGGGTTTGGATGTAGTCCACGCTCTGCCTGACGGCTGCGGCCGGATCCGCCAGTCTGTGGACTTCGGCGGCGAAAGGCTCAAAGGAGAGTGGCCCTGAATAGCCCGCCGCGCGCAGACGTCGAATCTGTCCGACATTGTCGAGCAGGTCGCTCCGATCGACGAGGACGCGGTGCGAATCGCGCAGATCTGACACGGCCACGCGTTCATCGGTGACGCCGGAAATGTGGATGAGGCCTGTCATCTCGGGATAGACCGCCCGCTCACCGGCGAGGTGGTGGTGAAACGTGTCGTGCACCAGGCGGAAGGTCTTCACGCCCTCGACTGCCTTGATTGCCTCAACAGCCTCCGTCTTCGAGCGCAGCGAGCAGATCTCGAAGCCAAGTGGTTCGACGAGGCCGATAATTCCGGCCTTTTCGAGCATCGGCTTCAGTGCCGAAAGGGCTTTGCGCAGATTTTCCTGGCGTTCGCCATCGGCCTGGCCCGTGCCATCGTTGACGGGAACGAGAACAAGGGCCTTGGCGCCGCAGTCGCGCGCATAAGCGATCAGTTCTTCGCCTTCCGCCTGACGGGCCTCGTTCCATTCGTTGAAACGTTGAAGGGCATTGATCGAGATGATCGTGATGCCGTGACGGCCGGCGAGGGCGGCGACATCCTTCGCCGGCGTGCCGTCCAGGATGGCGTTACCGGTGAGATCGTTGCGGATTTCGACAGAGGTCATGCCGAGCGATTTGGCGAGTTGGAAAAAGTCGCCAAGCGGTAGATTCGGCGTCGTCATGTGATTGAGGGCGAAGGGCAGGGCGGTCACGGGAATGTCTCCTCCAGTGGGGTGGCTATGGGTTATAAATGGAACGTTCATTCCATTTATAACCTTGCGGACAATTCACCAACTGTCGGAGCGCAGTCAAAGAGCACAGCGCGAAAAGGCCTTGCATTACTGCAAGATTGTCTTGCGTCAGTGATGGAATTCTCTCATTCCTGCGTGGGTACCAAATTCTCTCTGACATGCTTCCCAGTGGTTAGGAGATCTCCGATCGCTCCTGGTTCAAGTTGGCAATTGCATTTCTGAAGGGGAGATGGTTTTTGGCCGGACGAAGTTGAGAATTTTAGCGGCTTGAGACAAAGGGATGAACGAGCTGGACGAAGTATCGCCAGAAACAACGCGCCCCTGGCACCCGAGATGGGGTTCCAGAATAGGGGCATCCTTTTTCGTGCAGCAGGCATTCCCCTGGCTGCGGAACTACTTCGGGGATGCGCCGCTTCATTCGACGCTGTCATCTTCACTCGACGGGATCGTCTCTTGGGGCGGTCGGTTGCCGGCAAAGGCAGCTATCCGTATTGCACGCCTCAGAGGTCTGCCGCATTGGCACCTCGAAGATGGCTTTCTACGCTCCGTGGGTCTGGGCAAGGAAGGCAGTGTGCCGATTTCGATTGTTATCGACGACAAAGCGCTTCCGGTCGAAGCGGGTCGTGCCTCGCGTCTAGAGTTGTTGATCGCCGAAGCGGGTCGTACGGAGTTCACAAACACGGGTGCCGCCATCCGGGAGGCCCTGGTGGCGAACAAGCTTTCTAAATACAACAGCTTGCCCCACCATAGTCCGCGCATTGAACGCACTAACCGGCGCAGGGTTCTGCTCGTGGATCAAGTGTACGGGGATGTTTCCGTTGCAAAGGCGCTCGGATCGCCGGCATCCTTTCATCGGATGTTGGATGATGCCCTCGCTAGCGGCGCTCAGTGCGTTGTTCGGACACATCCAGATGTGATCGCCGGCCATAGACGCGGCTACATGACAGAGCGGGCTGCCAAATCGCCCGGGATCATCTTGATGGCGGACAAGGTCTCTGCCGCCTCAATCCTCGAAATCGTAGATGAGGTCTGGACGGTGTCCAGCCAAATGGGCTTCGATGCGCTTTTGCGGGGATTGCCTGTCCGTTGCTATGCAACGCCGTTTTATGCGGGCTGGGGTCTTACCGACGACCGATCGGGCAAGGCTTCGCAAAGCACCTTGCGTCGCAGGTCGGCGGCGCGCCCAACGCTCGATCAACTCACCTTTGCGGCTTTAAGTCTCTATCCAGTGTATCGCCATCCTGAGACATGGGTGCGGTTGGATACACTGGCGGCCATTGATTACCTTGTGAAAGAAATTGCACAGACGCGGCGCGAGGCGTAGCGCCGTCATTCTCACGAACCACCATCTGCCTAGATATTTTCCGGTGTGAAGAGGTCGAACGGCAAGAAGGTTTGCCCCGGCGCTCCGGTCGGGCCCTTGTCTATCGCCTGGATCATCAGGTTGATCGTTTCGCGCGCGAGGGCGGCCGTCGGGGTCGATATCGCCAGGGTCACGACATCGTCGCCAAGGGCCGCACGGGAATCCGGTGTCAGCTCGTTGACGACCGCGATCAGTTTTCCCTCAAGCTTTTCCTCGCGGATCGCCGAGATCGCCCCTTCCATGCCGCCGCCGCAGACATAAAAGCCGATCAGGTCCGGGTGGCGCTGCAGCAGATTGAGCGTAGCTTCATGGGTGATCTCGGCCGTGTCGAGGTTAACCATCGTATCCAGCACTTCGAAATCCGGCGCGTGCTCACGGAAATAGGAGCGAAAGCCAATTTCCCGAAGCTCGTGGCCGAGAAAGCGATGGCTGCCGACGAAGGCAGCGACCTTGCCGGGGCGTTTGGCCGCCTTGGTGATCATCCACGCGGCCGTGCGGCCGACCTTGTGATTGTTGAGGCCGACATAGCCCTCGCGAACGCCGGCGGCAAAATCCGAAAGCAGGGAGAAGACCGGAATGCCGCGTTCCTTGAGTTCTTCTATCGCGGTGGTCACGGCCGGGTAGTCGGGAGCGACGAGCGCAATGGCTTGGTTCCGCGTCGCAGCGGCCCGAAGCTTTTCCGTGATGGCCGATGGGGTGGAATTTGCCACGAAATCGACCTGGGCGAAGACGCGGGCATGCGACAGCGACAGTGCCGCGTTTTCGATTTCCTTCGCAACCGTTTGATAGAAGGCCTGCTCCGGCTTTTGCAGCACAAAGCCAAGCCTGTATTGCGGCAGGTCCTCAAAGACGCGCTGCCGGATCAAGCCCACGGCGTGATAGCCGATTGATTTAGCAGCCTCATAGACCCGGCGCGCGGTCTCCTCACGCACGGGATGGCGCCCGTTGAGTACGCGGTCGACGGTGGCGACGCTGACGCCGGCAGTGCGCGCAAGGTCGGCAATGGTCGGACGGTTGCTCATCGTGGCTCCTGATAGGTTTGTATCACGCGTGAAATGCGGGTTATGACATCATTTGAGAGAATATATCATTGCTGCATTGAGACCTGGCAAAAGTCAACCTATCGTCATTGCACGACATGAGACGTCTCCGGCCAGATGGGGTCGGACCGCGGGGAGGAGCGCAAATGACGATGATGCCGACGAAGCGAGACTACAGCCTGCTTGGCCGGGATGCCCAGGCGGCGGTCGCCAACGGTCTCTCGGCCGCAGAGTGGTATCACACCGACATTCCGCGCAAGCAGATGAAGGAACTGATGAAGCGCGAGGATGGGCCGGCCATCCGCGACACTGCGATCTGGCTCGGTTGTCTCGTTCTGTTCGGTGCACTCGGCATCACCCTCTGGGGCACGTGGTGGGCCGTTCCGTTCTTCCTTGCCTATGGCGTTCTCTCCGGTTCCGCCTCCGATAGCCGCTGGCATGAATGCGGCCATGGCACGGCGTTCAAGACGATGTGGATGAACGATGCCGTCTACCAGATCGCCTGCTTCATGATCATGCGCAATCCGGTCACTTGGCGCTGGAGCCACACGCGTCACCATACGGATACGGTGATCGTCGGCCGGGATCCCGAAATCGCTGTCATGCGGCCGCCGGATCTGCTGCGCCTCGTCCTCAATTTCTTCGGTGTGCTCGACGTCTGGCACGCGATGATCGACATGGTGCGCAACACGTTCGGCATCATCAGCGCCGAGGAAGCGACTTTCATCCCTAAAATGGAGCAGCCGAAGGCGATCCTGGTCGCACGCATCTGGTTTGCGATTTATGCGGCCACCATCGCCGCCTGTTTCTATCTCGGCTCGATCCTGCCGCTGATGCTGATCGGTCTGCCGAGGCTCTATGGCGCCTGGCACCACGTGCTGACCGGGCTGCTGCAGCACGGCGGCTTGGCCGACAACGTGACCGACCATCGGCTGAACAGCCGCACCGTCTACATGAATCCGGTTAGCCGCTTCGTCTATTGGAACATGAACTACCATGTGGAACACCACATGTTCCCGATGGTGCCTTATCACGCGCTGCCGAAGCTGCACGCCATGATCAAGCATGATCTGCCGGATCCGAACCCGTCAATGCTTCACGGCTACCGAGAAATGGTCCCGGCCTTCCTGCGGCAGTTGCGGAACGAAGATTACTTCCTGAGGCGCGAGCTGCCGGCGACGGCAAAGCCCTACCGGGAAGAATTTCACAGCGATGCGATCGTGCACGCAGCCGAATAACCAACCGATGCCAGGAAATGGGAGGAAATCATGAGCGGAAACTGGGTTGAAGTCTGCGCAGCGGACGAAATCGACGAAGAAGATGTTATCCGTTTCGATCACGACGGACGCACCTTTGCTGTCTACCGCAGCCCGGACGACGAGTATTTTGCCACCGACGGGCTCTGCACCCACGAGCATATTCATCTCGCCGATGGCCTCGTGATGGACGACATCATCGAATGTCCGAAGCACAACGGCCGCTTCAACTACAAGACCGGCCAGGCCAAGGGCGCGCCCGTTTGCGTCAACCTGAAGACCTATCCGGTGAAGGTCGAGGCCGGAAGCGTGTTCATCGCGCTCGGCTGAAGCCGCTCTCGATAGGATTGGGCTCGCCGCGGCGGGCAGGGAGGTTGAGATGGGTTCCATCGTCATCGTGGGCGCCGGCGAATGTGGCGCAAGGGCCGCCTTTGCCCTCAGGGAAAAGCAATACGACGGTAAGATCACACTGATCGGCGCGGAACCGCATCTTCCCTATGAGCGGCCGCCTCTTTCGAAGGAAGGGCTCAAGGCAGAGGTCGCGCCGAAATATGTCGCCGATGCCGAGCGCTTCGCGGCAGCGGGGATCGAAGTGCTGACGGATATCCCGGTCATTGCCATCGATCGGGCCGAGAAGCGCGTGACGCTCGCAGACGGAAGCAGCGTCGCCTATGACCGGCTGTTGTTGACGACCGGTGCGCGGGCGCGAACCATCGCCGGTATGGATGAGGCGTCACGCCGTATCCGCACGCTAAGAACCCATGCCGATGCTGAAGAGATCCGCCGCGAACTTTCGCCCGGTCGCAAGCTTGCGATCATCGGCGGTGGCTTCATCGGTCTGGAACTCGCCGCAACGGCGCGCCGGCTCGGTGCTGCCGTGTCGCTTATCGAAGGGTTGCCGCGCATTCTTTCTCGCGGAGTGCCGGAGGAGATTGCGGCGGTCGTTGCCGCGCGGCATCGTGCAGAAGGCGTCGACATACGATGCGACGCCAAGATCGAGCGTATCGACGCGGACGAAGGCCGTGCGCGGGTCGTTCTCGCAGGCGGCGAGACAATCGAGGCCGATCTCGTCGTCGTTGGCATCGGCGCGGTCCCCAACACGGAGCTTGCAGCCGTCGCCGGCCTTTCAATCGAGAACGGCATTGCGGTCGACGCAACGCTTCAAACCAGCGACCCGGATATCTACGCCGCTGGAGATTGCTGCTCGTTCCCGCTCTGTCACTATGGTGATCGTCGGATACGTCTTGAGGCGTGGCGCAATGCGCAGGATCAGGGGACGCTCGTTGCCGGCAATCTGCTCGGCGGGGGCGAGGCGATCACCAGCGTGCCGTGGTTCTGGTCCGACCAGTATGATCTGACACTGCAGATCGCGGGGCTTGCCGAGGGTGCTGCAACGACCGTGCGGCGCGAACTTACCGACGATGCCTTCATTCTTTTTCATCTCGACGACACCGGTCGGCTGCTTGCGGCCTCCGGCATCGGACCGGGCAATGCGGTCGCGCGCGACATTCGGCTTGCAGAAATGCTGATTGCAGCGCGAAAACGACCGGATCCGCAGGCGCTCATCTCGCCCGAAACCAAGCTCAAAGCACTCCTCGCCGCCTAGCGCGACAGGCAAATCATCCTTCTTTCATAATCCGGAGCCTTCTCATGAAAAGCCACCGTCCGACCGTTGCCGATCTCCTGTCGATGAAGGGCAAGCGCCAACTCACCATGCTGCGTGTCGAAACGCTGGATGAGGCCGAAGCGGCGGAAGCCGCCGGCATCGATCTCGTCTCCGTCCCGCCGGCGCTCCTAGGGCCGGAGTTTCGAGAGGTGGCGCCGACCTGCTTTGCCTTTCCGGGCCTCGAATATGGCGACTACGTCACCGCGGAAGAATACATGCGCGCGGCCTTCAAGGCACTGAAAGCCGGCGCCGATGCGGTCTATTGTGCCGCCGGGCTTTCCACCGTCCGCCGGATGCGCGAGGAGGGCATTCCCGTCTGCGGCCATGTCGGCCTCATCCCTTCGAAAGCCACCTGGACCGGCGGTTTTCGCGCCGTCGGCAAGACGGCGGCGAGCGCGCTTGAGATCTGGCGACAGGTCAAGGCGCTTGAGGAAGCCGGCGCCTTCGCCGCTGAAATCGAGGTCGTTCCGGGAGATGTTGCAGGGGCGATCAGTGCCAGAACGTCGATGCTGATGCTTTCGATGGGAGCGGGTTCCGGCTGCGACGCCCAATATCTGTTTGCCGCCGACGTAATCGGCAGCAATCGCGGCCACGTGCCGCGTCACGCCAAGACCTATCGCAACTTTGCCGCCGAATATGACCGGCTCCAGCACGAACGGATCGCCGCGTTCGGGGAGTTTGTCCAGGATGTGCGCTCCGGCAGCTACCCACAAGAGGGCCACCTCGTCGGCATTGACGGCGCGGAACTGCGCGCATTTCTGGCCGAGCTTGAGCGCGGCTAGAGCCGTACGCCTTGCGCGGAAGAGGGTGCTTGGTATAGTCCACGCGCCAGTTCAACTTTTTCTTTCCGCGACGGATCACGATTTGAGCGCCCTTCTTCAGGACAGTCTCACCTTTGTCGGCTTGCTGACCGCAATTTATGCGGCGACGGTGGCGCTGTATTTCATCCTCGGCTACGGCATCACCTGGCTCAACGACCGCAACCCCGAGCGCCGCATCCAGAAGGGCCGGCGTGGCGAGAAGCGCAAGGCAATCGAGATCCGCCAGAGCATGGCCTCGATCCTTGTCACCTGCACGTCGGTGGCGATCGGACTTTTCGTCCAGTACAAGGGATGGACGCTGTTTTCGCCTTGGGCGTTCAGCTGGTGGACGGCCGTTCCGCTCTTCGTGCTCTGCATGGTGCTTTTCGACGCCTGGTTCTATTTCGCCCACCGGCTGCTGCACACCAAGCTCTTCTATAAGTACCATTTGCTGCACCACCGCAGCGTCGCGCCGACGGCTTGGAGCAACGATTCGATCGGACTGGTTGATACGGCCATGAGCCAGGGCTACTACGCCGTGATCACGTTCCTTGTGCCGTTCCCGCCGATCATCCTTCTGGCCCATCGCCTGTTCGATCAGATCAACGGCACCTTCGGCCACGCCGGCTTCGAATACTTCGCCTCACGCACGGCGCGGTATCCTTCGCCAATGCTTTGCACGACCTATCACGACCAGCACCACGCCGAATTCAAGTACAACTACGCCAACTATTTCTCGTTCTGGGACCGCGTGATGGGCACGGTCGCGCCGAACTATGACCGGCGGGTGGAGGCGTTCGAGGGGAACACCCCCGCGATAAGCTTTAGGAAGACCTCAAGTGCTGCCGTCAGCGATGTATCAGGTTCCGCGGCAGAAAATTGAGAAATTGCAGGAGATTTCGGTAAAATTGCGAGATGAGCGAATTCCCCGTCATCCGTGAGCCGGCCTTTGTGACAGTCGGCCTATTTTCTGTGGGTGGCTACCAGAAAACTGGGCCCTACTGAACTTTTTTCCATAGCTTCGATGGTTTTCTTGGTTTTAGACTGCCGGTTCCTGGTCAATCGTTATGTTTTGCCGCACAACTCACTCAGGACGAAACGTTTCAATACTTAGTACATACTTGCGCGTCGTCGGATCGAGGATCGTCCGTAAAACGTCGGTCGGTGACGGCGACACAGAACGGCATTGCGCCCGCTCAACTCTATCGTTGACGACGTGGCCCTTGGAGCGAGCCCGGACGATGTGGCGTCGGCTGAAAGGGGACAGAGATCGACGATCGAAGTCAGCTTGTCGCCGAGGTGGTCATCGGCGACGTTTGTAATTTGGGGCGGCGCGTTGATCGACGAAGCCCATTTGCAACACGTTATCCGAGCGATACGCTCTGGAAGGTCCCGTCAGGCATGAAGCCTTTCTTACGAGGCATCCGATGGGATAGTATCAATATACAATCTGCGCGTGTGATACTGTGTGAATCTATCTTGTGGGTTCGCTACCGGAGGTGTACGGGATTGTTTACACGCGGTGATTCTCTGCGCCTGAATGGCCCAACGGAAAGCCGAGTTGGCGCTTGAGGCGGTGTCCAGACAGTGGTAATGAGCGTCCCGCAACTCTCCTGTGTAGCCAACCGAATAGGAACCGATCATTGTCGAACGTTTCTCAGTTGAATGGCGAATTGCGGCAGAGTTCACCCAAGATTGTATGTGCATTGCCGGCCGCCAAAAGACGTGGGGCATATGTGACAAAGAAATTGACCTGTGAAAAGTCAGTCAACGCCCAACGCGAAGGATATTTTGCTGCAACCCGCGTTGAACACAATGTCTAGCAATGTAGGCGTCAACGATCATGATCGGTGGCACGGAGAAGATGATGTCATCGGGATCTTCGGTTCAGGAGGTTGTGGCAAGGAAGTCCTGCCCCTTGCCTTGGATCCTTCGTCCTATGTGGAGCCCTTGAAGGAAAGGCGCGGGAGAACTGTATGCTTCGTGGCCAAAGACAGCGCTCATGCTATTTCTGCCAACACTCCGCAATTAACGGAAGAGGCATTCTTTGCCCTACATGGCGAGCGCCACTTTATAATTGCCATCGCGGACTCTCGTATTCGTGAACGGATTGCAGAAAAGTGCAACGCGTTCGGTGTGCTGCCCCTTTCGTTGCAGGCGCCCAACGCGACGGTGCATATGAATGTCGAAGTCGGCGCAGGGACGATCATTTGCGGTTACTCCACAATTGGGCCCGATACGCGCATAGGTAGATTCTGCCAGGCAAACGTTTATACATACATAGCTCATGACTGCGTCATTGGGGATTTCGTGACGTTCGGTCCACGAGCATGCTGCAATGGCAATGTTCACATCCACGATCACGCCTATATCGGTGCGGGCGCCCTTTTGCGGCAAGGAAGCAATCAGAGGCCGCTCACAATCGGTGAGGGCGCTGTCATCGGGATGGGCGCTGTTGTTACTCGAGATGTGCCACCTTTCACCACCGTAGTAGGAAACCCTGCTCGCCCACTGCGTGTGGGAACATAACATAGCGGAAATAAAGACAATGCTTAATGGCAAAAGAATCCTCGTAACAGGCTCAGACGGGTTCATCGGTTCACATCTAGTCGAACACCTCGTAAATCAAGGACACGAGGTACGGGCCTTTTGTTTGTACAACTCGTTTGGTTCTCTCGGTTGGCTTGATACGCTTGACGTTGAAGTGAAAAACCGGTTCGAGCCGTTCCTTGGGGATATCCGCGATCCGCACGGTGTAAAGGCCGCGATGCAGGGATGCGATGTGGTGCTGCATTTAGCGGCACTCATTGCTATCCCTTATTCCTATCATAGTCCGGCGACGTATGTGGACACCAACATCACGGGTACGCTGAACATTCTACAGGCGGCGCGCGAACTGGGTGTATCGCGCGTGGTGCATACGTCTACCAGCGAAACTTACGGCACCGCGCAGTTCGTGCCCATCTCGGAGGAGCATCCTCTCGTCGGTCAGTCGCCCTATTCCGCTTCGAAGATAGGTGCAGACCAGATGGCGTTGTCCTTCCAGAAGTCCTTCGACACTCCGGTTACAGTACTGCGCCCCTTCAATACCTATGGGCCGCGACAGTCGGCCCGGGCGGTCATCCCAACGATCGTCGCGCAAATTGCCGCTGGTTCACGGCAGATCAAGCTGGGTAGCGTCAGTCCGACGCGCGATTTCACATTTGTCACGGATACAGTACGCGGTTTCGCCGCGATCGCCGATTGTGACTCTGCAATCGGCGAGGTGGTGAACATTGGGAGCAACTTTGAGATCTCTATCGGTGATACGGTTATGGCTATTGCCGACGTCATGGGCGTGGACGTAGAGATCATCACGGACGAACAACGCATCCGTCCGGAGAAGAGCGAAGTCGAACGCCTGTGGGCGGATACGACGAAGGCGCAACGCCTCTTCGGATGGAGTGCCGAGTTCGGTGGCTCAATTGAAGGGTTCCGCAAGGGGCTTGAGAAAACTGTGGAATGGTTCACCAAACCGGAGAACCTCGCTCAGTACAAGCATGATAAGTACAATATCTAAGACGGTAGTTATGACCTCTACAAGCGATCTCATTCTCTCCCGCCTCTCTATGCTGAGCAATGGGAAGGATTTCATTCCCCTTCACGAGCCGATATTTGCTGGAAACGAGGAGTCCTACGTCAGCGAGTGCATTCGTACCGGATGGGTGTCCTCGGTTGGTTCGTATGTTGATCTGTTAGAGCGGAACCTTGCTGAGTATCTAGGAGTCAGGCGCGTGGTCGTGACCGTTAACGGTACCGCCGCCCTTCACCTGGCGCTCGTCGCGGCCGGTGTCACTGCCGAGGATGAGGTCTTGGTCCCGGCCTTGACGTTCGTCGCAACAGCCAATGCTGTCGCCTACACGGGAGCCACGCTGCATTTTTGCGATAGCGCGCCAGATACCCTCGGCCTTTGCCCCGAGAAACTCGCCGAACATTTGGCAGCGATCGCTGTCATGGACGACGAAGGATATTGCCTCAATGCGATCACAAGAAAGCGCATCAAGGCGATCGTTCCCATGCATTGCATGGGGCACCCTGTCGAGCTTGAGAAGTTGGTCGCGTTGGCTTCGCGCTACAACATCATCGTTATTGAAGACGCTGCTGAATCTCTCGGGAGTTTATATAAGGGCCAGCACACCGGTGGGTTCGGTCGTATGGGCGCTATAAGTTTCAACGGGAACAAAATCATCACTGCTGGGGGCGGCGGCGCAATCGCGACGAATGATGAGGCGCTTGGCGCGCGGTTGAAGCATCTCTCGACCACAGCGAAAACCAGCCAGGGCGGGTTCTTTTTCCACGACGATGTGGGCTATAACTATCGTATGCCCAATATCAATGCTGCGCTCTGCTGCGCGCAGTTGGAGCGCCTGCCGGAATTCCTCGACATAAAGCGCAGTATCGCCGAGCAATACAAGGCACTCTTCGACGGGGTCCTTGATGTATCCTTTATCTCCGAGCCCGCAAACACACGCTCCAACTACTGGCTTTCGTCAATACGAATCAAAGATTCAGAGGCTTTCGGTACTGTAATTAGTGAAGCGAACCATCGCGGTATCATGGTCCGACCTTTATGGGACCTGATGCATACGCTGCCCATGTATGGGCAATGTCCCAGTATGAATCTCGACATTGCGACAATGCTCAGCAGGGAGGTTGTGAGCCTTCCGAGCAGCGTTAATCTAACGTTTAATTCCTAGATTGCCGGGACGATAACCGATGACACGCTACAATTTCGACAAGGCGCTGTTGGGTTCGAACGCTACCCTAAAAGAACTGCTGCACGCGCTTGACTGTGCCGCAGAGTTTCGCATCATTCTCGTGGTTGACGCTGAACGCCGGCTGGTGGGGACCGTTACTGACGGCGACGTGCGCCGAGCCCTGTTGCGGGGAATCGGAATGGACGCACCGGTGTCTCAAATCTTAAATGATCACCCTGTTACTCTTCCGCCGACGGCTTCGCACGCCCAACAGAAGCAGAGGATGTTGGAAGCGGGCGTCCGGCAGATCGTGTTGGTTGATGAGGGGAGGCGGGTCATCGGAATTACTACGCTCGACAGCTTGAGTACAGACTACAACCACCCTAACAAAGTATTTCTTATGGCCGGGGGGTTGGGGTCTCGCCTAATGCCGCTGACTGAGGCCACACCTAAACCCATGCTTCCCGTGGGTGGAAAGCCCATTCTGCAAACTATCATCGAGAATTTCATCAATGAAGGTTTCAGTGATTTTCACTTGGCGGTGAACTATCATGCCGATGTTATTAAAGACTTTTTTGGCGATGGTGAGAAATTTGATTGCCGAATTACTTATGTCGAAGAAAAGAAGCGGATGGGCACCGCTGGCGCGCTGAGTCTAATCTCGGAAAAACCAAAGGAGCCTATGATCGTGATGAATGGCGATTTGCTGACTCGCGTCCGGTTTCACAATATATTGGATTTCCACAACAATCACGACACTCTCGCGACCATGGCAGTCCGCGAATACAACTTCCAGGTGCCTTTTGGGGTGGTGAAGCTAGAACATACGGAAATTGCGCGCATTATGGAAAAGCCGGTGCAGCATTTCTTTGTCAATGCGGGCATCTATGTCGTTAGCCCCGAAGCGTTGTCGTTCATTCCGCAGGATACCTTCTATGACATGCCGAGCTTGTTTGATGACCTTCAAAAGGCCGGTTTCAAGAATATTGCTTTCCCATTGCAGGAATACTGGATCGATATTGGTCGAAAGGAGCAGCTTGAGCAGGCGAACGATGAGTACGATCGGGTCTTCATCAACTAACCGCAGAGAACTGGAATTGCATTATGAGTGTTAAGAAAGTCTTGGCCATCACAGGCGCGCGGTCCGAGTATGGCCTGATGTCCCCGTTGTTTGAGCTTCTGCGTACTGATCCGGAGATGGAGCTAAAGCTCCTCGTCACCGGCGCGCATCTTTCGCCGCTATACGGACATTCCGCGCGGCAGATCGAACAGGACGGGTTTGATATCCTGCTGCGGATCGAGAGTTTGCTCGATGCCGATAGCCGTGCCTCACGGATCAAAACGGCCAGCATCTTTCTTCAAGGCGCAATCGACACCGTGGCCAACTACAACCCCGATCTGATCATCTACGCCGGAGACAGGGAAGAGGTCATCATGGGCGCGCTCATTGGTGGCTATCTGGGCGTCCCAACTCTGCATTTCTATGGGGGCGATCATGTACAGGACTCTCACATCGATAATCCTGTCCGCCACGCGACCTCAAAGCTGTCCACTGGCCATATGGTGACACTGGATCAGCATCGCCAGCGTCTGATCCGCATGGGTGAGCCGGCCGAGCGGATCCATGTCGTTGGTAACATCGCACTCGATCGCTTCGTCCAAAATCAGCCTGACTCTCCGGAGAAGGTTTGCGAGGACATGGGCGTCGGCAAAGACTTTGCGCCTTTTGCTATGATGATCTTCCACCCAGTGGGGGAAGAGGAGGACGTAGCGGACGTCTATTTTGAGTGCATCCTGAAGGCACTGCAGACGCGCGGCATCAAGACTTTCGTGGGATATCCGAACAGTGATCCAGGTAACCGCCGGATTATTTCGATGATCGACAAATATCGAAATGACATAAACTTCCATTTTTACCGCAATCTGGATGCGCATGCCTTTCTGTCAATTTATAAGAACGCGCGCTTCATTATTGGAAACTCGTCGTCCGGCGTCATTGAATCCGCCTCAGTACCGATTCCCGCGATCAACGTCGGTTTAAGGCAGACCAGTCGGGTTGCTGGTGAGAACGTGATCTTCTGTAAGCCGGAAGCGCAGGCCATATCGGATGCCATTGATCTTGCTACGTCGGATGCTTTCCGGGCGCGGATTTCCGGCATTCGCAATCCTTACGGGGACGGTGACAGTGCGCGAAAGGCGCTGAACATCATCAAGCGCACAGACTGGCGTGCGATGCTCGCCAAGAATGAAGATGCTATCATAGCAGGGGCAATAGAATGAGAAAAGTCGCTGTCGTCGCCGTGCATCCTGACGACGAAGCCATTGGATGCGGTGGCACTCTTCTGCGACACAAGGCGCAGGGAGATGAGATCCATTGGATAATCTGCACTTCCATGTACGAAGTAGAGGGCTTCTCAAGCGAGCGCCTCACCAGTCGTGGTGCTGAGATCGACAAAGTCGCAGGAATGTTCGGGTTCGATGGTGTGCATCAACTTGGCCTGAAGACGATGCGGGTCGATGAATATGATGCTAGCACACTGGTCGGGCACTTCTCTCGCATCTTCAGCCTGATCCAGCCGGAAGTTGTCTACCTGCCCTTCAAAAGTGATGTGCACTCGGACCACCGGCACATCTTTAATGCGGCTTTCGCTTGCACCAAAAGCTTCCGCTATCCCTATATCAAGCGTGTGCTGATGATGGAAACGGCCAGCGAAACCGAGTTCGCTCCTGCGACGAAGGAAGATGTTTTCCTGCCAAATGTCTTCGTGGATATTTCGCCGTATCTCCAGAGGAAGCTAGAGATCCTTCAAGTGTTCAAAAGCGAGTTCGCGCCGCATCCTTTCCCGCGCAGTCTGCGGAACGCCGAAGCGCTTGCGGTGCATAGGGGAGCGACTGCGGGCTGCGAGTATGCGGAGAGCTTCTCCCTCCTCAAGGAAATTCAGAAGTAAGGGCCTTCTATGAATAAGGTGTTCATTATTGCCGAGGCAGGGGTCAATCACAATGGCTCCCTCGAACTGGCGATGAAGCTGATCGATGTTGCAGCCGACGCCGGCGCGGATGCTGTGAAATTCCAGACATTCCGAGCTTCTGAGCTTGCCAGCGCGCGCGCGGAAAAGGCTGACTACCAGAAGAACCTGACCGACAAACGTGAGTCCCAATTGGATATGCTTAAGCGGCTTGAATTGTCCGCGGACGATCATGTCCTGCTGAAGGCGCATGCCGAGACGCGTAAGATTACTTTTATGTCAACCCCGTTCGATCTACCCAGCATTAAGCTGTTGAGCGAACTGGGCATGGACATTTACAAGGTTGCCAGCGGTGAGATTACAAATCTGCCCTATCTTCGCAAGGTTGCAGCGGTGGCAAGACGCATTATCCTCTCGAGCGGTCTTGCGACTATGCGGGAAGTCGAGAACGCTGTAGCAGCACTGATCGCCAGCGGCGTTTCCAAGAAGCAGATCACCGTCCTGCACGCCAATACGGCCTATCCTACTCCGCCAGAAGATGTGAACCTGCTCGCAATGCAAAGTATCGGTCGAACAGTTGGCGTTGCCTATGGTTACTCCGACCACACGCTCGGCATCGTGGTTCCAGTCGCTGCAACGGCGTTGGGCGCAACGGTAATCGAGAAGCACTTCACGCTTGACAGGACCATGGACGGTCCTGATCACGCTGCGAGCCTTGAACCTCAGGAACTGAAAGAGATGGTGTCGGCTATTCGCACCACCGAAGCGATTCTTGGCGACGGGGTGAAGCAGCCCAGCAAAAGTGAAAGTGTGAACCGCAATGCCGCCCGCAAAAGCATTGTTGCAAATGGTCCCATACAGGCCGGAGAAACGTTCAGCGAGGTAAATCTGACGGTGAAGCGACCCGCAGGCGGAATTGATCCGATGCGTTGGGATGAGGTCATCGGAAGGAAGGCTACTCGCGCCTTCGAAGCCGATGAACCGATACAGTTGGAAGGCTGAACCAATGCGGATTATGATAGAGGCTTCGGGCAGCCTTGTCTCAGGATATCTCATCAAGGCGATTCAGGAGGCCGGACATACAGCAGTGGCGTCTGATATCGATGTCGCGAACCATGGCACGGTTCTGGCCGACGACTTCATCAAGATGCCGCGTGTGAGTGCCCCCGACCTCTGGCAGCAAACGGAGGAACTGCTGGGCGCGCACCGGGTCGATATTGTCATTCCCTCCTTGGACGAGACGTTGGTTGGCTGGGCGGAGCGGCGCGAGCATTTTTCCGCGCTCGGGATTCACATCATCCTATCCGACGCGGAGACTGTTGCGATATTCCAGGATAAGTGGCGCACGTACGAATTTTTCCGCCGAGCTGGGATTCCGACGCCCGCAACATCACTCACGCAAAACCATTGGGTCGTGAAGCCGCGTCTGGGGCGTGGGGGGAAGGGCATCTATATGGGGGATGCGCCACAGGATATGACCGATATGATTTCGCAAGAGTTCATCCAGGGTACGGAATACACCTGTGATTGTTTCTTCGACCGCAACAACGAACCTGTTTACATCGTGCCTCGCAGGCGCGATTCCGTGGTGGATGGGAAATCCTTGAAGGGCATTACTGTCCGTCACGAGCGCATCGACGCCCATATCCGCCGCATTGGCAGCCAAATCGCATTGCGTGGGCCCGTGAACTTCCAGTGTATTGAAACGGCGGAAGGCGAGTTGTTCTTCATCGAGTGTAACCCCAGAATAGCTGGTGGAATGGCACTGGGTTTCGCAGCCTCGGAGAATTGGATTGCCCTCATTGCTTCAAATCTTGTTCGAGGGGAAGATGTCACCCCGAAACCGGTATGCTATGACCTGAGAATGGTGCGATATTATGCTGAGTGCTTTATTCCCGCATCGTGATTGGTCTGCTGTCCGCTATGTCGGCTTCGATATGGACGGTACACTTTATGATGAATTTACGTTCATTACGCAGGCCTATGATAGCGTATTGGATGCTTGCGCCGACCGTCTTACGGACAAGGAGCTGGCGCGTGCGTTCATGGAGTTTCGTTGGCTTGAAAAGGGCAGCTCATACAACAGAATATTTGAGGAAACCCACGTGCGTTTTGGAAAGGACGTTAACGCGGAGGGGCGAGAGGCTTTTATTCGCGATGCTTTGGAAGCCTTTAGAAACGTCGTTCCGAAGTTGTCGCTCTCCGCGCGCGCGGCATTCTGGCTGCACTACTTCGCCCAATCCTGCCAAGTCTTCTTAGTCACCGATGGAGGCGGTGCCTTACAGCGCCGCAAAGCAAAAGCCTTGGATCTCGCTCGCTACATTCCGGAAGATCGTATGGTCTTCACCAGCGAGCTTGGCAGCGGAATGGAGAAGAGGAGGCTCACGTTATCGAATTTTCCGCTCTCGCTCGATCCGGGCAACGTCGTCTTCTTTGGCGATCGCGAGCAGGATAGGATTTTCTCTCAGAACCTGGGATTCCATTTTGTTAAAGTCCACGATATGACCGCGATCGGCTAACTGGATCCTTGTGATCACAAACGTGTTCCGCAAGCTAAACGATAGATCTTAGGGATTGTACGCAGAGCGGGGTACGTCCGATCTCTACAAACAACCGCACTGCCAGGTGTTCTATGCTTATCAACAAGCCCGACGGGAATGCGATTTCCTTCCTCGCTGTTATCCCGGCGCGTGGCGGGAGCAAGCGTGCACCCAACAAGAATATTCGCCCGCTACACGGAAAACCGCTGGTGTCATGGAGTATCGAGGCGGCGTTGGAATCAAAATTTATCGACACAATCGTTGTGAGCAGCGATGATTTAAACGTGCTGAATATCGCCGGCGCATACGGACAACGC
This sequence comes from Ensifer sp. NPDC090286, assembly GCF_044769565.1. NCBI lineage: Bacteria > Pseudomonadati > Pseudomonadota > Alphaproteobacteria > Hyphomicrobiales > Rhizobiaceae > Ensifer > Ensifer sp. NPDC090286. Next base: position 37,421 of record NZ_JBIVYF010000014.1, read on the forward strand.
GTAGACACAATCAACCGTCCGGAGCATCTATCGAGCGATACAGCAAAAACGCCAGACGTTGTCATTCATGCGATGGACTCGTTATGCCAGCCGTATGATGCCGTAATCCTCCTGCAGCCGACATCTCCGTTCCGCACTGCAATTCACATTGATGAGGCTCTTGAGCTATATGTGCAAAAGGGAGCGGATGGGATCATCTCCGTGACAAAAGCCCCCGTCTCGCCGTTATGGTGTAACATTCTACCGGAGGATGGGAGTATGAGCCATTTCCTGGATCGGCAACTAATCGAGACAAGAAGTCAGGATTTTCCAGTCTACCATACACTTAATGGGGCGATTTTCATTGCCAATACCAGGAAGCTTCGGGAGCAAGGTCACTTCTATCTAACGGAAAACGTATATGCGTACAACATGTCTCCTGCCGCGTCGGTCGATATCGATACCGAAGAGGATTTTGCATATGCAGAATTCCTCTGTACGCAAAACACTGCTGTGAGTGCACCATGAATATCCAATTTTAGAATAATATAAGACTTGCTGTCTTGATGTTCGGAACGAGCCGTCCCTTTAGACTTGCGGGGAGCGGATACGTGCCTGGAAAGCTTCACGCTGAGATTTTTCGACGACCGACCGAAAACCACACCGAGTAATGCCGAGTTGAAAAGTTGGAAAAAGGCGCCGCGATCAGAGATACTGGACATGGCGCGTTTCAAGCTGGGCAGATGAAGCCGAGGGCTCTTTTTATGGTCACACGACGCAATCCGGTGCGGAGTATCTTAAAGCGTCGGATAGAGTGGGCCAGTTGTTGCGCGGCCTGAACGCACCACAACGGAGCCGCCCCATGCCGCACAACTTCAGCCGTCGATAGCCGGTGCCGAATCAAAACTGGATAAAAGTTGAGGCGAGGTCAGCTTCGATTGACAGCCCTGGAGTTTCAGCGCTAGTCCCATTGTCTAGTTAATTGGTTTCCCGATGGCAGCCGAGAACGCTGTCCCAACCGGAAATTCCGAGAGAACGAGAATGATTTCTTACAAAAAAGTTCGAAAATTAGTCGCTGGGCCTATGGCGTCCCTAAGAAAATCCGTTGGCAAAGCGGGGCCAATCGCAATTTCAAAGGTGCCGGATAGTAGCTTCGCATCATGGCTGGCCCACTCGCAGACAGTGAGAGCATTCCCTGCGAGCTACCCAGTTAATGCTATAAAGTATAAAGAAATTCATATGTGGCCGGCGCTGCGTTTTTATATTTGGCTGCGCCTGATCTGTTTTATAATGGGTAAGACGGTAAAGGGGAAACACGTTATCAACAACTCGCCAGGGATGGTGTGGCGGGACTACTATGTGGACGAGCACAATGCCGTATGTGTAGACGATCTTGATGCTGCGTCGGAACCTGTTGATTTTGTAGTATTTTCGAACCAGAATAGCGTCGATCTCTGTGAGGTGGATGGGGTTTCATATAATCGGTTGTCCGATCCACTATGTGAACGACTTGCCAGTTATGGGAGCGTGCAGAAAATAGAATTTCTAAAGGGTCAAAGTCCGTTACCTCACAATCGCCATATCGTTCCGAAGTATATCTTGCCTTCCGTCGTAAGGGCGACCCGCTATCATTTGCTGGTAAGTAATTTGTCTTCTGCTGTTCCTGCAATGAAGCGGGCCTTCGCCGAAGCTGAAATCAGCGAGGATATCATTAATTTTTATATTGATGAGTTTTTTAACATGAAGGAGAGTTACAAAAAGATCCTAAATGAGTTTCGCCCGCGTTGCGCGTTTTTTAGCCCTGTAGACTACTCATTTCCTCTAATCATGGCCTGCAAGGAGTGTGGCGTAGTTGCTGTTGATATACAACACGGCAACCATGTCGGTTTCAATCTGCCGTATAATCATTGGGATGAAGCTCCCGTCGGAGGCTATGATTTATTCCCGGACGTTTTTTTGGCGTGGGGAAGTCGTGAAAAGAAGGCTATTGCGAAAACATTTCCCTCAACGCGGATTGTAACCGCGGGATATCCTTGGCTCGATTACTTTGAGGAGAAGAGTGTACGGGGATCGAGTGTAGTCGAGAAGATTTTGGCGAAAGTAGGTAAGTACAGTGAAGTCGTCGTAATTACGTTACGCGACCAAGTTGAATTCCCGCCATTGCTCAAAGCAATCATTAGCGATGATCGAGCTGCCGAGGCTGGGATCGTATTCTTGGTTAAACCGCATCCGAAGAACAACAAACTGAACGGAATTCCCAAGCTTAAGAATGTATATATGCCTGCTGGCCTGAAGGAGACAAGTATTCCAAACTTGGCGCCCTATGCGACATTGCATATAACGGTGAATTCCTCATCGATTTTTGAGTTTGAGTACTACGGCGTGCCAACTTTTGTTTTCGGAGATGAGCCTCTCGTAGATTATGCGGATCTTATAGAAGAGGGTCGTTTGAGGTATTTGAAAGATCCTGATGATTTCTACCGCAACCTGCGGGAGCTTGACCGTGAGCGGTTGCTGCCGCCACTTATTGATAACAATAGCGACGAGTTCGACAACTATTTGATTGAAATCATGGCGCGCGACCAGGGGCGCGCAGGTCTTTCGTTTGAAAGGGCGGAGAAAACGCCGGTTCAAGCTGAAAACGTGCAGGGCAAGGATCGTCTCGGTGACCGACAAGCTTACGGCGTTAGGTAGTGGAGTATCAGCGCCTTTGAAGTGTCTGATGCGAAGTGTTGTGACGGCTATTGGGTGAGGCTCATGAAGAACCCATGCTATCTTGTCATTGGCAGCGGCAGTATTGCGCGGCGCCACATTGGGAATCTCAAGGTTGTTTTTCCGAATGCGGAAATAGCTTGCATTGCGGCGAGTGGACGAGCTTTGCTGCCAGGCGAGTGCGGTGCGGACCGTGTTTTCAAATCGCTCGACGAGGCATTGGCGACTTGGAAGCCTGTGTTTGCCATCGTTGCTTCGCCGTCACCATGGCATCTGGCACAGGTGCGGCAACTTGTGGCCGCAGGTGTGCCCTCTATCATAGAAAAGCCTCTGGCGAACGATTTCAGGTTGGCGGTCGAGCAGATAGATGTGCTTCGGCCCTATGCAGATCGGCTGGAGGTCGGCTATAACCTGCGCTATTTGCCTTCTGCTCAGGAGATGAAGCGCCTCTTAGATGCGGGCGTACTCGGCCGAATTCACAGCGTCTTGATCGATGTGGGACAATATTTGCCGGATTGGAGACCCCAAAGCGATTACCGTCTCAACGTCTCCGCCAGACGGGAGCTTGGTGGTGGTGTCCTGCTGGAGTTGAGCCATGAATTGGACTATCTCACATGGCTGTTTGGCCGATTCGAGCAGGTATATTGCGTGACCGGTGAAAGCGGAAACCTAGATATCGATGTGGAAGACCGCGTGGATGCCATACTAAGCCGTGACGACGGGTTAACCGCCGTTGTGCATATGGATTTCCTGCAGCGTGTAGTCAATCGAACATGCAAAGTGATCGGCGAAAACGGCACTTTGCGATGGAACATCGCGACGAATTCCGTATCCTTGTTGGCGCCTGGGAAGCAGGAAGCAGTGCTGTTCGCGGATGAGGCATACGATAGGAACGCGATGTATATTTCCGAACTCGAGCGTTTTGCTCTTGTCGCGAGCGGAACGCTTCCCCCTCTTGTCAGTCTAGAGGACGGTCTTTACGTCTTAAGGCTGGTCGATGCAATGAAAGCGTCTGCTCGCGAGCGCAAGGCCGTTTCAATTGAGACCCTTCAACCATGAAAATATTTGCATTCGTTTTTGCCAGAGGCGGTTCCAAGGGGCTGCCAGGCAAGAATATCCGACCCATCGGTGGCGTGCCCCTCTTGGCGCATTCAATTCGTGCCGGGTTCGAGGTGGCCGCTGAGCGGGTTTTCGTCTCAACGGACGACCCGGATATAGCGGCAGTTGCGCGAGCTTACAATGCGGAGGTCATTGACCGTCCGCCCGAATTGGCAACTGATACCGCGTCGGAATGGCTTGCTTGGCAGCACGCGATCCAGTATTTGCGCGAACAAGGCAGAGAATTCGACGTATTCTTGAGCCTACCTGCAACAGCTCCACTACGGAGCGCGGAAGATGTCCGGCAGTGCCTGCAGGCGCTGGATGATGAAACCGATGTCGTGGTGACCGTTTCTCCCGCTGCGCGAAGCCCGTACTTTAACATGGTCATTCGCGAAGCCAACGGATCGAGCCGCGTTGTTCTCGGTGACGTGGGATACAAACGGCGCCAGGATGCTCCTGAAGTTTACGATATGAGCACGGTGGCATATGTAACTCGACCGGATTTCGTAATGCGGACCACCGGGCTTTTTCAGGGACGCGTCCGTTCGGTAGTGGTTCCCAAAGAGCGGGCCGTGGACATCGACGACGCATTCGATTTTATTATTGCCGAGGCCTTGTTTGAAAAATGTCAGTGATCGACCTTCACGGTAAGACTATCTTGGTTGCCGGTGCTGCCGGTCAGTTGGGCAAGGTCTTGTCACAGGCCCTGCTGAACTCAGGTGCTAATGTTATCCTGAACGATGTCAGCGACACTTCCCTCATGCGTCTGGCGGCGGAGGTCGGCGCCGCGGAAAGACTCTTGACCGCGGCGGGAACCATCACGGACGCCGATTTCGTATATAGTGTCTTGCAAAGTGCGAGCGCGCATTTCGGCAAAGTAGATGGTGCCGTAAACTGTGCCTATCCCCGCAATCCACGATATGGTCGTAAGTTCTTTGATGTCGCGTACAACGATTTTACGGATAATGTAGGCTCCCATTTGGGGGGGTATTTCGTTTGTATGCAGCAATGCGCAAAGTATGCGATCGAGCGTGGGGAGCCATTCTCTCTGGTAAGTATGTCCTCAATTTATGGTGTGATGGCACCTCGTTTCGAGGTCTATGATGGCACGGCGATGACAATGCCGGTGGAATACGCAGCGATCAAATCCGCCGTGCAACATCTCACGGCCTATGTCACTAAATACACCACGGGGTCCCTTTTCCGCGCCAACTGCGTCAGTCCGGGTGGGATTTTCGCTCATCAGGACGAACGGTTTGTCGAGCGTTACAAAAGTTTCACCCGGGGCAAGGGAATGTTGGATGCGGATGACATAACAGGTGCCGTGCTGTTTCTCCTTTCGGACGCTGCTCAGTATATCTGCGGGCAGAATATCGTCGTCGACGACGGGTTTTCATGCTAGGTATCTACAAGAAGTTTCACTTCTGGCTGTGCGCGCCCAGAATTGGTCCCGACATGCCATTAACGCATTTGCTTCTTTACTCGAAGCGTGCTGGCCACTGGCTCGCGCGACGCAAATTGAAACTCTGTGAAGAGGGCGCGGAAATCCGTCCGGCTGCTTATCTCGTTGAAACAAAGCATATTTCCCTTGGGCGCAATGTTGTTATCCGTCCAGGCTGTAAACTGTTCGCAGTGCCGGATGCAGAAGGGCGTGGTCAGATAATTATTGAAGAGAACGTTCTTATTGGGTCCGATGTGCATATTTACGTGTCCAACCACAGGTTTTCCGAGACTTCGGTTGACATCTATCATCAAGGACACGACTCCCCTAAGAGAGTACGTATTATGCGCGGGGCTTGGATAGGCGCAGGGGTAATTGTGTTGCCGGGTGTAACAATTGGGCGAAACGCAGTCATTGGTGCTGGAAGTGTGGTGACACGCGACGTCGGCGACTTTCAAGTCGCCATCGGAGCCCCGGCGAGGATCGTTGATAGATCGAATCGTTAGATTTTAGGAAGTTGAACTGTTTGTTCGAGCATTTGCTTCTCAACATTTCTGTTATCGCCAAGAGCAACAATTACCTATTCATCTCACGCCCAAATCTGAACGAGACTTACGGTGGCCCTTCGTTCTGCCGCTGATTGGGATGGAGATGAAGGTCGTGATCTCAAATATCGCGCAACGGTGCTCTGATCTACCTTCAAACGGAAAGTGGAACTGAGAATGTCGGACGAGATCCAGGATGTGCTTTTCGTCATTTCATACGACTCGTACGCTGACGCTGCAAAGCAAGTTGCAACGGCATTACGCAGTAGGGTAACCTCAATGCGTTTTCTTGTCATGACACAGGATGGCAAGCAGTTCTTCTCTGGCGCGCGGCTTGCTGCTCTCAAAGCGCTTGGAAGTGTCTCTTATGCTGAAGTCAGCAGCGTGCCCGATGAAGCTTCGAGGCTAAAGCCAAACGTGTCTTTTCTGTTCTTTGCCGGTCCGGAATTGGAGAGAACAATTCGCATGATACATGCGAACCAAGACACTCCACCTGTATGCGTGAGCTGTTTTCCCGGTGTCGTGCTATATCGTCAGGAAATGGGGTTCTCCCAGCGATTAACGAGCGATGTCATATTGATCAATTCGCGCCAGAACATGGTCGACTATCAGGCGTACTGTGTTCGGATAGGCGCCTCTTCTGAAAATGCTCTCTTGTTCGGGTTTCCTGCGCTGCTTGATGTGAAGGCTCGGGTGGGCTACTCCACCCCTCCAGCCAAGGTCGCCTACATCGACCAAAACGGCGTCCCAGCAAGTCACGCTGAGAGATTTCGGTTGGCGCAGAGCTTAGTCCGGTATGCTCAGCATTTTCCCGAGCGAGAACTCTGGATCCTCTGTCGCGATAGCGCGCATAACCGCTCTGCCCACACGGGGGCTTACCCCATAGATGACCTCTTGCTGGTGTCCGCCGGAGGGGCGCTGCCGAAAAACATTCGCATTTCTACCGCGCCGGCAGAAGAAATTCTTTGCGACATAGATTTGTGTATAGGGATTGCCAGCACTGTACTCGTCCATGCGATCTCCCGCAATATTCCTACAGCGGTATTGGGAGATTTCGGGTGGAGCCCTTATCTTGGGAACCTACTTTTCAAAGGTAGCGGGCTAGAGTGCTCGTTTCAGGCATTATTGCGGGATATCCCGATAGCCTCCCCTTCCGCTGAATGGTTTGCGGCAAATGTCTCTCCGCCGGAAGAGCAAATGAACCTCCTAGTGGATCGGCTGGTTCGCGTGCACAATGGATCGGACCGGCGGATACATAACGATGCAGTTGCGATGTTTCGATCAAAATCGGGGTCGCGTTGGCGACGTGGCGTGAGGATCATTTCCCGAGTGTTGGGCTGGCGGTAGGATGCGTTTGAATTGCGGTGTCAGAGTGTTGGTTTTCACGCGGAACTGAGCCGGTGGGGTGCGGATAAAAAGTTGGACTGCTTTATAAGTTCAGGCCGAGGCTCTTACGATATTCGACCGGGCTGAGTAATCCCAGTGATATTTTGATGCGCGTTTCATTGGACCACCGGATGTAGGCGTCCACCTCTGCCACGAACTGCTCGATCGTGATGACCTTCCAGTCTCGTGGATAGAAGAGCTCGGTTTTCAACCGACCGAAGAACCCTTCGCACGCGGCGTTGTCTTGCGAGCAACCCTTTCGGGACATTGACCTGAGACCCAAGTTCCCTCCAGATTTCGAGAGATTCTTTGGTTTACTGAACCGCCCCAAGTTTCTGGACCAGCGGATGGTAGAGTTTTCCGGCCTAACTCAGGGAAGCGGGCTGGCGGCGCTTCCCGGATTCATCAGTGAGATCGGTACCTTGTTGCCGATCGCACCATGGGGCCGAAACTCATTGTAGTCTCTGCGCCAATCCTCCATCTTTTGTGAGCGTCCGGTGAGCGGATTTTGGTCCGGCGGGGAATTGGCGCAAGTTACGTCACAGATGATTCATTTGTGACGTAACAGGGTATGAATGGCCAAGGTTGAGATCCTGACGGGTGCCGAGCGACAACGTCGATGGTCCACGGAACTGAAGCTTTCGATCTTGCAAGAAGCGTTCAGCGCGGATGGCAGCGTTTCGGATGTAGCGCGCCGGCACGACGTTCTTCCGCAACAAATATACGCCTGGCGAAAGAAGTTCTCGCCATCCGAATTGAAACCTCCACAGACCCCATCGTTCATCCCGGTTTCGCTTATCGGAGCGTCGGAGAGCGTGAGTGACGGTTCCAAGAGGAGCGGTGCTCGGTCGAGATGCAAGGACGTTGAAATCGTCTTGAGGAATGGCCGCCTACTGAGAATTGCAGCGGATATGGATCTCGAAGTGCTATCGTCGCTTGTCGCTTGTGTGGAGGCAGCATGATCGGGCCTTCGGGAAATGTGCGGGTTTATCTGGCCTGCGGAGTGACCGACATGCGGCGTGGCATTGATGGACTCTCCACGCTCGTTGAGACGGTTATCAAGGAGGCGCCAGGATCCGGCGCAATCTTCGGCTTCCGTGGAAAGCGCGCCGACCGGATCAAGCTTCTATGGTGGGATGGCCAAGGGTTCTGCCTATTCTACAAGATTCTCGAGCGCGGATACTTTCCCTGGCCGACGGCGAAAGATGGTGTTGCGCATCTGACGCAGGCCCAGTTGTCGATGCTTGTCGAAGGGATTGACTGGCGCCGACCAGCGTGGACTTCCGCCCCTGGCCGCACGGGT
>NZ_JBIVYF010000015.1:0-36435 GCF_044769565.1 Ensifer sp. NPDC090286
CCCGGCCAGCGCCGGGCCGGCCAAGCGCTGAACTACATCACCAGGGGGTCAATATTGGATGCCGATAAGGGGTGATTTTTGGACGCTGATTGACATCCGGGGTAGGGGAGGGGCTCGAGGTCGGCTCAGAGGATCCGCTGGCAGCAGAACTCGCGGCGATCGACGCGGTGCTCGCACGCGCCGACGCGGCGATTACGGAAGTGCGGTCGGCCGGCTGGCGTGCCAAGCGGGAAAAGGATCCGCTGGTCTACGATCTCGACTGGGACGAGGATGAGCGGCTTGAGGAGTGGTGCGTCGTGTTGGCGGAAACCGAAGACCTGCCGCCGGTGCTGCGGGCCATCGTGCTGCTCGACGCTTGGAATGTGCTGCAGGTGCTTGAGCATGCCGCGTGGCTCGGCCGGCTGCTGGCAGCATCGATCCTGCGCGACGCCCGCGTCACCACTGCCGCGCATCTCGCCGCCATCAATTTCGGCCTCAAAACCATTACCGTCGACCGGCGCCGGAGTCGCGATCGGGAAACCCGGCTGCTGGCCATCGCTCATGGTTTCGCCGCGGCCGCCGAGATCGGACTGAAGGAGCATGACCGGCTGGCGCTCGCGAAAGTGATGATGGAACGGAAATTGACGGGAAGAAGAACGTCTTCAAAATTGCCGGAACTGGTCGATCTGGTTATAGGGCGGCCGCTGGTCTCGGCCGGTATGGTCGCCGAGACGCTCGACGTCACGCCGCAGGCGGCGCGGCGAATCGTTTTGGAACTGGGCCTTCGGGAGATGACGGGGAGGGGGAGGTTTCGGGCATGGGGTGTTAATTGATACCCAGTTTCACTGCACGGGCATTAAGTGCCGTAACACTGCACTAGACGGAAAGGTCATGCAATAAAAACAACGGATACATTGTCGTCGCCACCCGCGTCCAAGGCAGCGGCGAGTAGTGCGTCGGCAGGGTTATTCGGATTTCTCACTACTATGTTTGCGATCTCGTCATCAGCCAGGAGATCCGACAGGCCATCGGAACATAGTAGTAATGGTCGGTCGAAAGCCGTTCCCTTTTGCATTACGTGTGGTCGGATCGGCAGGCGCTTTGTCGAGCCACCAAGTGATTGCGTTAGTGCATGGCTACGAACTCCGCGAATCGATGCTGTGTCATCTTTGCTGACCTGCAGCAGTCCTTTCGGCTCAACAACATATGCCCTGCTGTCACCTATATTGAAGAAGAAGGTGTTGCTGCCGCAGAACTTTATGCCGACGATAGTGCTACCCATCCTTGGGCGCCCTCGCGGATCGAGCATAGATACGAATACCTTTTCGTTAGCTTGTTGGAGAAGGGCCTCCAATTGTTCCTTCGAGTTGGCGCTATCAATGCCGCCGAGCATATGTTCCACGACAATCTCACTGGCATACTCTCCAGCGTCGTGGCCTCCCATTCCGTCAGCTATGAGGGCCCATCCGCGTGATGCCGATATCTTGCCATGCCAACTTCCGTGGACCGCGCTGCTCTTCCATCCCTGAACGGCAATGCGATCTTCGTTGTTCGATCGCACGAGACCCACATGGCTAGATGCCCAAACCTCCCTGAGGGCAAGGCTATCCCCCATGGGTACCTCCCAGGAGGTGGGTCATGGCGCTTCGTATCGCGTCGACATATTCAGGGCGACGTGTAACTACGCCCTCCACCCGCCTAAAGCCGGATCGACGGACCATTTCCCCAAGAAAAGGCCTGTTCGAAACCACCGCCAGATCATTGTCCTTGAGCAGAAAGAAGATTTCTTTCGGTTTTGTTTGTGTCAGCCGAAGGAAGCCCTTTACTGACCTGCGAGTCAATTCGGATAAAGGGTCATATGTGTTGCCCTGCCGCGGTTCGCTTTGAGGTGCAACCATTGAATAGATTTCGATGTCCACTTGTTGTGATATCAAGCTATCTACGTCTCGCAGCATGAAGCCGTTAACAATGACGGATTGGACGCCTGCCGTCGATACGACCAACTTGCTGGCCGCTGTCTTCAGCGCCTCCTCAAGCAGCTCACCTTGCTCGTACGGCGCCAACGTGCGAACTGGAAGGGCGTCGATACCGTGCTGGGCAACCTTGTGCCTTTCTTTCGCCGCTAGCAAAGCAGCATGCGCAGGATTGGCCCTTCGGGGCCGGGTGTCGGATTGAACAGCCGGAGCGATCGAACGTACCTGTCCACGGGCAGTAGCCTCTTCCAATCTGAGAGCACGGATATCCTCGGCGTGCGGCAAGGCCGCAACTATACTTCTCCCAACCAGGCGATCGAGGCGCCTTCGTCCTTCCGATTCCTCTATTACCTTGACAAAGCCCATTTTCCTTGGGCCGCCGTGTTCGGCGAATGCTCGCTCGTGCGGCTCCGACAGTTTCCCGTCAAGAGCAAAGCCAATCTGTATTTCCTTTCCCTTCTCTGCCATGTAGACCAAGGCAATGGCCTGCCGAAACACATTGCTGCGGCGGACAATCCGCTTCAGGGCGAGAACGTTGCGTCGAAAATCTTCCCCGCCCTGCCGGCGGATTACTTTAGTCACATCAGGAATATTGAGTTCGCTAATCGTTGGAGGATCTGCGGGATAGGGTCTGATCTCGACCGCTCCGCCGCTCTTGAGTTCAGATGCCCTGACAACGCTCTCGCCCGCAAGACGGATAGGCAGTCTCTGTATCCCATCATAGTCAATTACAAGCATCTCTTCCTGGGGGATTTCCTCGCGCTCGATTAACAGCCTTGCGTTGCCAGCATTAGTCAGCTTGAACGATTGGAAGTCCGTCGAGATCTGCCTCGCCACAAAGCCTTCTGCGACGAGCGTATCGATGGTGCTCTTGACGATATCAGGCTTCAGCCCGAGCATTCCGGCAATTCTCGTCTCCTGCGTTTCGCCTAATGATAAGCATCGCATAACAAATTCGCTGATTGTTGGAAGTATCCGATGTGAGGTCGTTACAGCTTCGATGGTGAGACGGAAGATAGGAAGACCCACCTCCCCATAGTCGATCAACCGGAAACCTTCTCGAAATTGGTAGGCCCTTGCAACATCTTCCGGGCTCATGAAAGGGTCTCCGTCTCACAGGTTTCGTCGTTCCTGTCTATGTAGTCAATTACTTTGCGAAAAGGGTTGATACCTTCAACTGACCGGCAGAACATCTGATCCCCAACGATGACGAGTGCGCTCTTACCACGGGAAAGAGCTACGTTAAGCCGGGGCTTTTCCCGCAAGAAGCCGAGTTGATTATTCGAGTTCGAGCGAACGACCGAATAGATGCAAACATCTGCTTGCCGGCCCTGGAATGCATCGACGCTGTTGCAGGTGACTTCCAAATCGGACCACTCCGCCAGACCCTGGGAGTTCATTTCACGCAACGCAGCCACCTGGCCGGTGTATCCGGCAATAACGGCAACCGAGATCTTCTTCTTCTGTGCCTTGGCTAAAAACTGAAGACGCTGCAGGATTCCCCGAATAGCGGCGACTTCGGACTGGTTACTGTAAGTCTCGCCTTCTTTCTTTTCACGCCTGTTGGGGAGGTTGTGAGTCGAATACCAGGTAACTGGTCTTGGAAAAGCGCTTGCGAGCTTCAAGCCGTGGGACATCTTTGGGCTATCCAGTCCACGATCGTAGAAGCACTCGCTGATCAAATCGCCAATAGGCTTGATCATACGGTACTGATTGCGGAGCTTGGCTCTGTTAGCATGTGGCAATCCAAAATCTTCCTGCAGAAAGCGATCGAGCAACGTCGATTTCACTTCCGAGCTATCGAAATTCGCAAGCAGTTGTTCCCCGAGATCCTCAAAGAAAGGCGGAAGCTGTTTTGGATCGCCGACAACTATCCATTTCCGGCTCCTCGACATCGGAATGAGGATTTCCGTCGGTGTTGCCTTCGAAGCCTCGTCGACAATGCAAAGGTCGTAGGCTACGTCCTCCATACCCTGGACGCTTGCTATACCTACGCAAGTGCCGGCGATGATTTGTGCCGACGACAACATTGCGGCATTGAAGTCGGAAGATCTTCCAACTCGCAGCTGCCAATCCTCCAACAGAGAGAGCCGCTCACGGCAAGCATCGACCAACGGACCCGGGGCAAGAAAATGGATCGCCCAATCGGCCAATTCCGACCTATCGGTCGAATGAGCTAACGCCTTGGGGTATTCTCCCATTTGTTCGAGTTCACTGCGCAGCGCCGCTTGCTCGCGTCGACTGCGCTGCAATTCCGCTTGAAGGGCACCGATTTCGCTATCGAGCTGCGTTGTTTCCTCCTCCTGCTCCTGACTGGTCTGTGCCGGAGGGGTTCCCGTCTCGCTGTTTCCGTCCCGCTCCTTCTTTCGCCGCTCGATTTCCTCGACCGTGTCTTCTTCCCGCTTCAGGAGTTGGATCAGTCGTTCCACTTTGATGCCGATTGCCACAGCATGCTTGTCTACACCTACTGCCGCAGCCCACTTCTCGAGGTCTTCTTCTGCTGCCTTCCGAACTTCAGCTATCCAAGCATCCACCCGCCGCGACAGAAGCAGCGATTTGCTTTGCTCCGAAATTCTCGGCTCATCGGCCCTACCGATGCGGATCATGTCCAGTTCGGGGGCTATACCTGACACTTTTTCAAGGACGTTATCCAAAGCTATGTGTGTCTGAGAGGACAGGAGTATCCGATCGCCTGGATTGCGTTTCAGCCATTGGAGGACGATCTCGGTAATCAGCGTCGTCTTCCCGGTGCCTGGGGGGCCTTCGATAGCGAGGATGTCTTCCACGCCAAGCGCTTGTTCAAGGATCCGCCGCTTTTCATCGTCCAAGGATTCAGTATCCCCATTAACTGATAGGTCATCGGCCCTTTCCAGTTCAACAGAGGTGAGGGGTGTTGCAGTAGACGGATTGAGTATGAGTTGCTTGAGCCTTGGGCTAACCGCTCTGTCGAATAGAACAGCATCGAGCGCTTGAGTCTGGTGGCTGAGAGCCTTCTGGGCTGCAATTGTATTGATGGCGATATCGCCTCGCCTTGGCAGCCGGGCGGCGTCGCCGAAGGTCACAGTCATGGTTATCTGGTTGAATGCGACGCCGGTGATCTTGCCGCAGACACGACCGTCCGAAAGTTGAACGAGCCTATCCTGACCGATTAGGTCGTCGCCATGAGCAAGTTCCGTGGTAAACACGACCTTGTCGCCCGACCGTTTCATGTCGACATATTTAATGGCGTTGCTTTTTCTTGCTTCATGATCGGCACGGTCTCGGAGATAGCTTCTCCAGACCCGGAAAATTCGTTGAGTGGCTTTTGCTCGTCTCTCTTGCTCGTATTCTTCGCAGGCTGCCTTCGCTTCCACCAAGAGCACCCGTAACTGGCGCCCGGCGTCCTCCGGGTCCGCAGGACGGCCAAACGAAAAGCGCAGAGGGCGGTTGAATGCGGCCTCTCTCAACTCAGAGGCGAGGCTTGCGCCGATCTCGCTAGCGCGTTCTACAAACAGAGCCTCTCCACTCTTGCCATCGATTGCCACCTGGTAGCGCCATGTCGCGCCAACGAGCGTTATCTGCAACCCGTCGGCATCTTTATCGCCCTTCACCCCTAGTGCAGCGCACTCGGAAAGATCCTCAAGCACAAATGCTTCGATTGCGCTCTGGCTGTCGGCCGATAGTCGCTTTTCCAAAGCAGACCTAACCCTAGGGGCGAGCAGAAGGTATATGTTGATCTCGGCGGCGTTGTGATGATTAACCTGCGCCTGCTCGAGAAGTTCCTTTAGGACTGAGGCAAGCGGGGGCCTGGCCGATGGGTCGGCGTCCAGGCAACGCTCCAAGATCGGTCGGATCTCAGCAGGGAGAGGAGCCTCCTGCAATCCAGCCATAAGCTCCTCTTCTTTGTCGAAAATTCGGCCCGTTACGCAAGAGATCGCAACAGCTGCAAACGCGTAACAGTCTCTCGTGAACTGATAGGGTGGATCTTCAGGGCTTGACGGGGTGTAACCCGGCGTGTGGTCGAAACGGAAGGTCAGCCCGGATAACGGAAGCCAAGCACTATTATTGTCGGTCAACTTCGAAATGCCATAGTCAGCAAGTTTCGGCGTCCTGCTGGCATCGATGAGAATGTTCTTCGGTTTGATGTCGCGGTGGACGACCTGATGCTTTTGCGCGAAGGCGACACCCTCAAGGAGGCCGTGCCCAAAACGCTGCCAGAAAGAGTTCCAACTGATTGGACCTTCCTGCTTTATGACGTCCTCTAGATTATCCTCAATCCATTCGAGAACGAGATACCAGTTCCTGTCCTCGTCTATGTCTGTGGCAATCCACTCAACAATATTTTTGTGCTTAATGTTCTGCAGGAACGTTGCTTCCCGCGTGAAACTGGCCATCGCACGTTCGTCGTGAGGACCGAATTTCACCCGCTTAATTGCCACGAGATTTGTAGATACCTGGTCGAAGGCCTTGGTGACGGTTGCCTGAGCCCCGTATCTGATATCAGCAGTGAGGAAATAACGGCCTCCCAAGATGGAGTTTCCGCCGTTTGCCATTGCATCCTCCGAGCGCGTATTGATCGTCAACAGATGGGCCGTGGTCGAGCCTACCAGCGGTTACGGCAATGGTATCCGTTTAGGGAAACTTCAATTAGCCTCGCTTTTTCTAGAACGGAATGCTTGAGCGTTTCAATTCTTATGGTTGCACTCCTCACAACTTTGCATCGAGGATGGCGCCGACAGTGCTCGACACTTGTGGCTATTCCAATCGGATGTTTCGTTGGCGAGTAGCCCAAGAGATCGAGCTGGCGTCGCAATCTTCTCAACTTGGAGCATCCCGCACCGCGCTGACTGAGACGCTGGCGAGAACTGTTGCTAAATAAGTTGATCGAATCAGTTCTTCGACTACAACTTAGCCGGAAACTCGGGGGCGGAGCTTTTGTCGGAAACACCTTCTACTCATGCGTGGATACGGTTTTTAAGGAACTACGGGCCGATCCCCACCAATGACAATATGTATGATGAGACGATTCAGCGCGCCCTGCGACGTCATAAGATCCGGCCGATCACGCTCCCCGCGCCGCTTCGCGACGAGCTCGTTGAAAATTTTCGCGGCCCCTCCCCAGGGTCATACATCATCACCGGTACAGCAGGTGATGGAAAAACATATCATTGCCGAGAAGTCTGGATCGAACTAGGCGGCGACGCGAACCTCTGGAACCAAGGCGACAAGGTTCAGCGTTTGGACCTTGTCGACGGCCGCTTACTTGTCGTCGTCAAAGATTTGAGCGAACTGCGCGATGACGAAAGTGCATCGCTTATCGCAGAATTCTCGGCCGATATCGCGAACCCAGCCGCCTCAACATCCTACCTCCTTGCCGCCAATCACGGGCAGCTCCTCGAGAAATTCAAATCGGCGCCGAAGACGTCTGAGATCGAACGGGCCAGCCAGGTTGTCGAAGACCTCTTGGTAACCGGGGTGACGAACGACGCGGGAATTCGTCTCGAACTGAGAGACCTTAGTCGATCTCCGGCGGCCCAGATGGTGACGGCGATAATCGAGGCGATGACCGAGCATGAAGGTTGGCAGGGGTGCGACAGCTGCTCCGGGCGCGGCGACGGCGCAATCTGTCCCATCTTCGAAAATCGCCGTCGGCTCATAGGCGTCGGCGAAGAGGATCCATTCAAAAGGCGACTAGCAGCGATCATTGAACTCAGCGAGCGTAACGGGAGCCATTTTCCGGTGCGTCAACTACTGGCCCTGATCGCCAACAGTCTCCTCGGCCATCCCGACGCCCGGGACGGCTTGATGACATGCGCCGACGTGCCTGCGCTTCAGAACGCCGGACATCTCGATCTTGCGAGCATCTACCGCAACATTTTTGGCGAAAATCTGAAGCCAAGCAGAGCCGAGAAGACGGAGCTTTTCCGTAAGCTCAATGCGTTCGGGATCGGTGCGGAAACGAGCAACCGGGTTGATAATCTGCTCGTCTATGGCGCTGACGATCCGGCCTTCAAAGCCGACTACGATGAACTTGTCGTCTCGGATCCTGTGTACGGGGCGACGGCCGCCTTCACCAGTGCTCAACGCACATACCTCGAGGGCGCTGATCCTAATGAACGCACCGCTTTCCTTGGAGCGCTTCGCGCACAACGGCAGCGCCTGTTTTTTATGATGCCGGAGTCGAAGATCGACGAGTACGATCTCTGGGACCTCAGCGTGTTTCGTTACGCGGGCCTGTACCTCGAAACGGCGCAGACAATCTCCAGCGGACAAGCCGCTCCCCGGCAGGCGGTCAGTATGATTGTCCGCGGGCTGAACCGTATCTTCACGGGGATGTTGGTTCAGAACCAGGATGAGCTTGTGCTTGCGACGTCTGGCAGCTTTTCGCAGTCGAAACGCAGTCCGCTGCTCGATGAAATTATCTCGGTGCCTCGAGCGAGCGGCGAAGAGGTCAGCATTGTTCCGGACAAAGCCGGCCAAAACTTCGGAGTCTCGGTGAAGCTGGTGCGAGGCGGCGAAGTTCCGCCCGTGTTCCTGGCATTGTCGCCGACCAGGTTCGAGTTTCTCGGGCGCGTCGCCGAGGGTGCCCTGCCCAGCAGTTTTTCGCTTGAGTGCCACGAGGATCTACTGGCCTTCAAAGCCCGGCTGCTGCGGGAGACCGAAAACCGCCGCAAGCTCGATGGCGATGACGTGACCGCAGAGGGAGAACTCGTTCTGCGGTTTATCGACATCAATTCCGATGGCCGCGCTCAGCCGCGACGCGTGATCGTGCGAGTATGACAATGGAATTTCTTGATCGCCCTACCCAGTTCGAAGAACGCACCGGTCCTGCGTATTGGATCGACGAAGCGATCTGGGGACATCGCCTTCATGACGAGCAGTCACCGTGGCTAACGTTTCTCGAGTTTCTGACGGTGCTCCTGTCGGAGCACCGTGAAGGGCGCGCACTGCGCGAGGAGGTGTATAACAGCCTCTCGTATAAGCCACAGCTTCAGCTACGGCTGCGCAACCTCGTGTTCAACAATCCGCATGTTATGACTGTTCGCGCCGAAGCTGGGTCAGACGACGCGGCATGGTCGCTTTGGCTCGATAAGATGGCGGAAACGGCAGGCGGCATCGACAAGCCTGATTTCAAGTATCTTCGCGATCGCTTCGAAACGTTCGACGATTTCGCGGCCGTCTTGAGCTTCCTTCAAGGCTCAGCGATTGAAGGGGCGAGCAACAAGCGATGGAGCTCCAAATTCGTCTTCCCGTTTGGGCCGCATTCTCTGTTCGAAGACGTCAACGTCAAGCCGAATGGCAGCGTCTCGAACGATCGCCGCTTTTTCGCCCGCACCGGCGAAATCCTCTATCTCATGTTAAGCAGGAGCAAACACACTCACGAGCTTCGCGCCTTGCTGACCTCCCGTTTTCTGGATCAACCGGCACGCTATGATGCGATGGCGCGCGCGCTCCAGGGAGACATCCAGCTCGCCAAGGCGGAACGTGGGGGCGCCTATCTGCCATGTTCGCGGCATCCTGTCTTCGATCGAATGGCGGAAGATTGGCTTTCGATCCTGAAGTTGCCCATCCCGGGCCACGACGCAGTCCCGCACCTTGTGACCACTGCTGGTCTCAATTTGCTTCTTTATCAACTCGATCGGGCCAGAGAGCTGCTTGATCGTTCCCCTGTCGAACTCGTTTGCGAAATCGTCTCGCCCAAAAAGTCTGTTGTGCGGGATCTGTCGGCCGACTCCTATCAACACAACAACATGCTGCCGCAACTGGCGATCGAGCGATTTATCATGCGCATTGCCGAGACGCCGGCCTGGATGGCCGCGGCTGCATCTGACGAACCCGTCTTGAGGGCCAGTGACCTGATGCAGCGCGAGTTTGGATGGCCGGACGGGGACGAAGACGAGACTGTCCGTGATCCGAAGCAACTGCTTGACGAGCTGCTCAGGAAGGCCACTACCCGTCACAAGCAGCACGTGGGCAAAATTCATGCGACGTGGTCGCGGGCAATCGGACTGTCGTCACGTCGATCGAGCCGGCGCGTGCGCTACGCACCGACCGATCGGTTGCTGAAGACCCTAGTCGTCGCCTGCGTGGATAACAGGCTAGAATTTAAAGATTTCCTGGCGCGCTTGCATCATCGGTACGGGATCGTCATCGGGGATGCGCAGGCACGATCATTTGTCGATGCCGGGACCGCGGACCAAGAAGACTTTTCGGACAATGCCCATCGCCTTGAAGAGCGATTGGCAAGCCTGGGTCTGCTGAGACGCCTATCCGACAGCTGCGCCTACGTCGAAAACCCATTCCAGAGAGCGAGAGCCGAGTGAACCCCTCTGATCTCATTGGCGCCGCCGGCGCGACATCGATCCGTTTGCGCCTTGACGCGCTCTCGCCGGAAGATGGCATGGCGCGATATCTTCTTGATCGTCTGACCGGCGAGCAGGTCGCTGCAATCACCCAGGCATTGCTCACCGATGCGAAAGCCACAGAGCTTCTGAACATTGTGTTGCCGCGCAGCCTGGTTTCACCCTTCGGGCTCCCGGAAAGCGTGATGACGGACGAGCGGATGGTCGCGATCCGGCACGCCGACTATGACCGCCCCGCACTTCTTTTTGCCAACACGGATGAAGACCAAGGTGCCTCTCTCGGGGATGTAACCCTGATCGGCGCGAAACAGCTGACGGAAGAGCCGGGGCCTTGGGTCGAGGCTGCCGCCGCTGGCCTTGGTCTGAGCGAAAGCCAGATCACGACTTGGATAGCTGCGTTGAAGGGGCTGGCCGCGGCCGATGACTGGACGCTCCACCAGATTGCAACCTATGTCGCCATGACCCGGACGCGTATCGAAACCGATGCGGTACCGGTCACGGATGCCCTCGGATGGGCTTTGCCGGCGTTGCGCCTGCCGCGCGACAGCGGTTACTTCCTGGGGCTTGGCGAACGCGATCGCGAAGTCCCGCGTCGGTGGAAAAGGCTGTACGAAAAGCTCGTCGCCGAGCGCAAACCTTTGATGGTCAAGCAGCGTCCCAATCGCCAGCTTATCGAAAATGAAGAGTTGAGAGAGCAGTTCGCGGAGGTGCGGGACGATATCCCGGCGGAGGTCCATCCTGCCATCGATGCTTTCATTGAGGCCGCGCCAGGCTGGGGCCCAGAAGCAGAAGCGCTCAGCCTCTTCGAATGGGAAGCTGAGAGCGTTCTTCAGCTGTTTTCCGGGATAAAGCTGAAGAAAACGTCGCTAGCCCAGGAGACAATCAATTTTTTCGAGTTCACGTTTCCCGACCGACTGAGTCCAGCCGACAACGAATACCTCCGCGTTCTGAAGGGACGATCGCTGAAGGAGACGCGTGAGGACGATCGCGAATTCTTCGAGGCCCACAGGGATGATCTGGGGCAAGACAAAGCTTTACGGGTGAAGTGGGAGCGCTTCGTCTTCGGTCGCCCGATCGAATGTACCGATTTCCTTGAAGGCCTGCTGCGGGTCACCGAACGTCTCTTTGGCCAGGTGAACCTCGGAGGCGGGCCCCGTAAATTGAGCATTAAGTCGGCCAGACGATCGCGTAACCAATGGCTTGACCTCAATGCTGACGTTGGCCTGTATTTCGGCCTGCGCTACCGAGGGCTGCCGACGCTTCTCGGCGCAGCCGTCGAATGGGACGTGCCCCATCTTTTCAGCTACGAAGAATTGCTTGATCGCGCGAAAGCACGTCAAAAAAAGTACCGGCGAAACGAGTCGACGGCGCGAAGTGCCTTGCAGATCAAATTCGATGTGGCGCTAACAGCCGGACGGGAGCGGGCAACCGTTCAGCTCGTGTGGACCGCGCAGCAATCCGCCATCGGTCTGGAACTGCCGAAGGACCTCGGCCGCCTCATCAAGCGACCGTTTGGACGCAGCAGCGTCGCGCGCCTCTCGGTTAGTCGAAAGGGCGCCCTCCAGTCGGTATCTCTCAGTGATACGGGAACGCTGCAACCGGCCTTCGGGCAGGATGCCGGAACGCTTATCCCACGCACGAGCACCGGTATCGACCTTGCGAAGCTCTTTCCAAAACTCCTCAAGGAAGCAAAAGATGCCGGCCGGATCACACAGGCGGGCGCTGACGACATAGCTGCGGCGTGGAAGCAATTCGTCGCCTTGTATACCGATGCGCTTACATCACTGCAGTCGTCCGGATACGCGTCTGCCACCCTCATCGCGCAGGCTGACGCCTACGGCACCCTGCTGAGCAGTTTGGCCAAGAATGCTATAGGTGATCTTAACCGCCGCGATATCTGGGAGCCGCTGCTGCGGATCGGGACGATCGAAGTACTTGGTAGCGCGCCGTCAGCCATTGTCGCACCTTGGCATCCGCTGCGTTTGGCCGGTGTCACGGCTAAGATGCGATCGGTGGCTGGCTTGGCCGACTATCTCTTGTCGGATGTCGATGTGAACTTCGGCGACTCGCGTCTTTTTTTCAGCGATCTCCGCGACGAACTCAGCCATCCCCTCTACCCTGAAGTGGCCGTAGGATATGACGGCAGCGAGCCTGTCCTGCTCACGGAAACAAGCACGGTCAACGACTACAGTCTGGTCGAGCGGCCTGTCCGAGATCCGTCTGAGGCGACCACAGATGTCGATCCGTCGGAGGCCGCAAGACAGATCCGCGTTCTGCTTGAACGCTATCTCGATCTACAGCCGCATGAGCGGTCGAATCTCAGCATCATGCTCTACAATTGTGATGCGGCCGGGTTGCCGCTCGCAACCGTAAGCGCGCTAAGTTCGGTGCAGGACCAGGAAGAAGTCCATTGCAATGTGCTGGTCCGCCATCGCGACCGCACCCGCTTGTCCGGAGTCTACACCGAACTGCTTGAACGATCGGAAAATGATCCCGATGCGGTTGTGGTCAGCGAGACATCGCGGAACTTCATGTCGAAGCTGCGTATCGGCGTCATGCTCGACGTCGCGGGCGGATCAAAATCGGGCGGAGCACGCGAGATTGACGTAGCGTTCCTGCACGACGTTGTGTCCCGTCAAGCGCGTGAACAGTGGTTTCCGGTTCCGGCTTTGCCGGATAATCCGTCCTTGCTGGAACACGTGCCGGCCCGTTGGTCATACCGGCGGGTCACCGCCGAAGACGAACTCAAGGCGACAAGCTACCTGACGTGCCCGCGTCAGCCAGATGCTGGTTGGGCCTACATCGACGCCGTCGCGAACGTTGTTCGTCGCCAGTCGCACGGTCCAGACGAGCACTATCTGCCGGCCCGCCAGATCTCGTTCCAGGATGGTGGGCTGAAGGGGATGTTCGACGAGGTGCATAAATTGGCGGAGTGGGTCGCTACCTACGACGATCTTCTCGACAAGCGGCAGCTTGCCGCCCAAGGAATCAACGTGATCCGGTATCGTCGCCAACGCACGCACGGCCGCAACATGGTCGTATCGTCGACATCGGAGCTGCGAATACTTCACGTGCTGGTCAAGCGGCGACTTGCGGAACTCTCTTTGGGTCTTGACGACGACCGCCTTGCAGGTCTCGCGCGGCGAATGATCGAAGACGCCAATGCCATATCGGGCGATATCGTTTTGCGTGCGGCCAAACGGGGCGTCTCGGCCGGCGAACTGATCGGTTTGGTGCTGAGCCGGGCGCTTGTCGAAGAGGAGCTTGGCGAGCGAGCAGCCGTTGCCTGGTTCCTCCTCGATGACTACGCGGAATGGCTTGGACAAAAAGAAGAGGGCATCGCCGACATCCTTGGCATCAGCCTCTCGACAGGAGAGGATGGTCTTCCGAAGCTCAGGGCAATCGTGACCGAAGCGAAATACGTCGACCAATCCGGTTTGGCGGAGGCGAGCCGCAAGTCACGCAGCCAGCTGCGACAGACTGTTGCCCGTATCGATGACGCGTTGTTTGGCGATCCCGGACGCCTCGATCGCGACCTCTGGCTTTCCCGCATCTCCGATTTGTTGCTGGACGGTACGGCCGCACTAGGCCAGGCAAACCTTCTCGAACGGGTTCGCGACGGCATTCGTCGCGGTGCTGTCCCGATCGATTTGCGCGGCTACTCGCACATTTTCGTTTCTGGCCCAGCGACCGACGGCAGTTCGCCGGGAGAGCAGGATGAGTTGCCGGAACTTCAGATAGGACTCCAGGAAACGTTCACGCGCGAGGGGCTCCGCAAACTGATCAAGGCTTACGAGGCGAAACAGAGCCTAACCGAACTTCGCGCCCAGCTTGGCGAAAAGCACACTTGGGACTCGGTCAGTTATCGCCATCCGGCGCCTCGGGTTGATTGGACGAAGGCCATCAAAGATGAGCATTTATTAGCTGTTGGCGAAAAGGTCATTAGCCACGACTATGATCAAGACGATGACGAAGGCGATCCCGAAGGGGGTATCGTCGTTGAGGCCGTAGACCCGGGCACAAATGATAATGTTTCGGTTGCCGTGATCGGCGATGGCGACGGTCTCACCGGTGCAGAGACCCAACCCGACTCAGTCTCAGCCAAAATCAAGGGCGAAGACCAGACAACCATCTCAGCTTCGCCTTTGACGAACACGCAGGCCGCCGCTCCGGCTTTGCCGAGCAGCGACACCATTGCTCCGTCGCTCAACAGAACTCCGTTCGCCGGCGGCGAGATCGGCATTGCCGCACTCATCGAAGGTCGCGCTCAGAAAGCTCAAGCAGACTCTGCGGACGAACGTGAATGGTTGGATAGCACTGCACAAAAGCTTCGATCCGCCTTGCTCGGCTATAATCTCCAGGCCAAGATCGTCGGCACGCGCCTGACCCCAAACGCCGCGCTAATCCGGTTCATGGGCTCGGATCGTCTGCGCGTCGAAGACATCGAAGCGAAGCAATCATCCCTTCTGACGACGCATGGACTGAGGCTGATCTCAATCTCGCCATTGCCGGGCGAGATCGTCGTCGGTGTGGCGCGGCCACAGCGCCAGGTCGTTTCACTTTGGGATGTTTGGGGCCGGCGGGAAATCAATCGCAATGCCGCGGGAGTGAACACGTCGTTCGTGCTCGGTCTCAAGGAACTTGACGGCGATATCCTCTACCTAAATCTCGGTGGCCCATTCGCTGGTGGGCAACAGCATGAGCCCCACACGCTCGTCGCGGGCGCGACGGGATCGGGGAAGTCCGTGCTGATCCAAGCGCTCCTCCTCGACATCGCTGCGACCAACTCCAGTGATCTGGCGCACATCCACCTGATCGATCCGAAAATGGGTGTCGACTATGCGGCAATCGAGAGGCTGCCGCATCTGCAGGGCGGCGTGATTGTCGACCAAACGCGGGCGGTTGAGGTGATGGAGGGTCTCGTCACAGAGATGGAGCGCCGCTATGAGCTGTTCCGGTCCAAGGGGGCTCGAGACATTCGAGCATTCAATTCCAAAGTCGGGCTCTCGGAGCGGCTGCCATACGTCTTCCTGGTCCATGACGAATTTGCGGAATGGATGCTGACGGAGGATTACAAGTCTGCCGTGACATCCAACGTTTCGCGCTTGGGCGTGAAGGCACGCGCCGCCGGCATGCATCTGATCTTCGCGGCGCAACGGCCCGATGCCAATGTCATGCCAATGCAGCTACGCGACAACCTCGGCAACAGATTGATCCTGAAGGTTGCGAGCGTCGGAACGTCCGAGATCGCACTTGGTGTTAAGGGAGCAGAGCAGCTCCTAGGGCTCGGCCATCTAGCGGCAAGGCTCAGCGGTGAGCCAGCGATTATCTATGCCCAAGCGCCGTTTCTGTCCGATGATGATATTGACGCCGTGGTCGACGCAATTTCTCAGTCCAACCAATGAATTCCCACACACCGAGCAAAATTTTCTGGTGACCTTATGAAGAAGATTGAAGACTTATTCCGCGCCCAAGCCGCAAGCCCAACGGAGACAATCGGTTTGTTTAACGGAGCGGTAGGCTTCCGTGTACCCGAATATCAGCGTCCTTACGATTGGGCGCGAGACAACATCACGCGTTTGTTTTCAGACTGTTTGAATGGATTTCACCGGCTTGGTACTAGCGGCAACGCTGATGCATTCACATTCCTTGGCACGCTGATTTTGGTGAAGGATGAGAGACAAGAAGCTTCTTTTGGGGGAGTGTCGGTTGCGATCGTGGATGGCCAACAGCGGCTAACAACGCTGACGCTACTCGCTTGTGCGTTGGTTGAACGCATGACGCTTCTGAGCAAAAAGATTGATACCCTTCCTTTCAGCGAGGCCGCGAGGGGCTGGTTGAAAGCCGAAGTCGAAGACTGGATCCGCGAGCTTACTGAATGTGCTATCGGCTCGCAAAAACTCAAAGGACACAAAACCTATCCATTCCCCCGGATAGTCCGGGCAGGTGACCAGCGCGGCAAGTCGGCCGCTGAGGCAGAATATCGCTCCGCACTAGGCAAGTTTCTCAATAGCTTCGGCGAATACGTCAATGGCGACGAAGGCGAATTCCAGCCGCCCTCGCTCGGATCAGGGTCAGAAGCATCGAAACTTGGCGATAATTTCAGCCTCATCCGCGAACTGATCAAGAGCTTAAACGATCCGGAATGGTATGAAACGGCCGAATGCGAAATCGTGCCGATCGAATGGATAAGCCGCGCTGGATACCGCGCCTTGTTCGAGCGTCTCAACGACACTCTGCACTCTGACTCAGATCAGAACAGCGCTCTTAGCGAACTAATCAAAACCAGCGCAGCTCAAGACCTTGTTCGGACACTCTTGTTCGCGGCTTATTTCTCTCGGTGTATTGTTCTCACCAGAGTGATCACTGATGACGAGAGTGCCGCGTTCGACATTTTTGATGCACTCAATTCGACTGGAGAGCCGCTCACGGCGATTGAAACTCTCAAGCCGCGAGTCATACAGTACGAGAACGGAAGGGGTGGCTATGGCGGATCGGCCTCAGAGGAGCAGTTTGCGCGGCTTAAGCGCTTTGTCGATGAAGCCTACCCCGAAACCGCCGCTAAGCAGAGCGAAACTAAAGCGTTGATTGTAAGCTTTGGTCTATTGATCGAAGGCCAGAAGCTTGCCGAAAATCTCTCTGCACAGCGCAACTTCCTCCGCACCCGATATGATAAGGCAGCATCCGTGTCACGGGAGAATGCCCAAAGATTTGTGCGTCAAATCGCGGACGTTGCGGAAGTGCGCCACCAATACTGGACAACCCACGGCATCGAAACGCTTGCCAATTTCCACGACCAATCGAGGCTTGATGAAATTCAGCAGCTCGTTGCCTTCCTGAATGCGACGAAGTCCAATTTGGTCCTGCCAATCATCGCCCGCTATTGGCGACCCGATCTGAAGCAGGCGGGGGATGAAAAGTTTCTGCAAGTGATACGGGCTGTCACTGCCTTTCTTGTCTTAAGGAGGGCGGCTACAGGAACGACCGCGAGCATTGACAGCGATTTTCGCGCGATCATGGCCCCGCTCGGCACGAATAAATTTGGATTGAACGCGGGGGTCGATAAAACCAATGCTCTCATGGATATATCGGCACTTCGAGCTGCATTCCGGACACTTCTCGCCAAGTCAAAAGCGAAAATTGCGGAGCGAGAAAAATGGATTAGTCAAACCATCGACAACCCGCTTTATCAGCAGTCCAAGGAGATTGCTCGCTTTATGCTCTTGATCGCCGCCGACGGCGCACAACCATCGACGACTGAGCTGGGCTGCTGGAACAAGATTGGCGTCAAGTCGAGCGCCAACGATGTATATCTGGATTACAAGACCTGGCGCAGCCCCAATTATGCTACCGTCGAGCATGTCGCACCCGACAGCGAACAACATCTCGATTGGGACAAAGACATCTACAAGAATTCAATAATTAGGCACACACTCGGAAATCTTTGCTTGCTACCGGCCAAGGAGAACGGCGCCATTGGAAACGGCAGCTGGGCCAAGAAGCGGCTGTTTTATCGCGCCCTCACGGAAACGACCGAGGCAGGTCAACAAGCGCGGTTCGAGGAAGCGGCTGCGCAAGGTATGAAGTTCAGCAATTCAACTCGGCAGATACTTAAAGATGCAAAGCGACTGCCATTACTAGATCCGCTTGTCATGGTAGACGAGTGGACAGTAGCAACGATCAGCGCTCGTGGCAGAAACATCGCTGGCCACGTCTGGGATCGGTTGTGGCCGTGGTTATCCTGAGCAGATCCCCATACCGGAAATAACTGCAACTTCATGCCGCTAACTTTATTTATGACATACGATGCAGCTGCTCGACATTTCGTCTAAGCCGTAAACGTCGTCGACGGTTTCGGCGGCGGCAGACAAGGGATTGATCCGCCGACCGCGGCGCAACCGCTCCCGGCGTTTCTCGTAATCCGCCTTGATCTGTTCGACCCGTTCGGGCGAGATCAGATCCGTCAGACTTTCGCCTTGGCTCCATGTGAACGGCGAGCCGTCTCGTAGCGCTGTCTTTTCATAATCGACGGCCTCGGCGAAGCGATCTGGATGGTGTTCAGCGAGCCGAACCCATTCGATCTTCTGCTGATAGAAGCAGAATGTGCACCCGGACCGGGAACGCCATTGATAGTAGGCCGGCTCACCGACATCTGACTGCTCGAGTATCTCGATGACGCCGGTACGATCGACTCCTGCTTCACGAAGCGGAAGATGCACCCGCATGTTTGGGTGTGTAGCTTGATAGCCCTCGCGACTTGGCTCATCGGCGCGGATAGCGACGTAGGAGTGCACGAGCGTCCCGGCTTCCAGATCCTTTTGCAGCCAATGCTCCAGCGGCCGGAGTTTCAGCTGTCGCGTGCACCAGCGGGTGCGGGGTGAGGGAAGAAAATTGCCGTACTCGTCCAACCAGAAATCAAAGTCGCGATCGGGGTTAAGCCGCTGGATCGGCCGACCCAGAAAACCTTCGAGCTTGTCGAGGAAGCTATAGACCTCAGGCAGTTCCTTACCGGTGTCCGTGAAGAAATACTCGATCGGCAGCTCTGGATGATGCTGCCGCATGTAAACGGCGAGCGCGGCGCTGTCGCGTCCGCCCGAGAGACCGAGGATGTGACGTTCCCCACTCATTGCCTACCAACCTCATCTTCGCCATCGGCTGCCATTATCGCGACTGCACGCGCCAATGCAGCAAGCTGCAGTCGTCCACTCTTGTTCTCTGATCTGAGCGAAGCCACCAGTCGATCAGCGATCCCCGCGG
This sequence comes from Ensifer sp. NPDC090286, assembly GCF_044769565.1. Taxonomy (NCBI): domain Bacteria; kingdom Pseudomonadati; phylum Pseudomonadota; class Alphaproteobacteria; order Hyphomicrobiales; family Rhizobiaceae; genus Ensifer; species Ensifer sp. NPDC090286. Next base: position 19,052 of record NZ_JBIVYF010000015.1, read on the forward strand.
CGGACACCTTTTCGCTTTCGCTCAGTTCGAAGCTGCGCATCAACGGCGGCGTTTTCGGGTCGAGGCCTACGACAAGCGCAAGGGCCTCTGTCTGGGAGCGTCGATCTCGCACGATCGCCAGAGCCTCAAGCTCCCGGAAACGCCGCCCGTATCGCGCAATTTCCGTCAAAGCTTCCTGCCGGTCTCTGTCCGTCCAGTTCCGGGCGGGGCGATGCAACAAAACGCTGACAGTGCTCTCGATGTCACCTTTTCCGAGCTCCATCGCTGCGACGCGATCTGCAAAGGCGTCGAAATTGTAATCGTTGGTCAGGCCTTTCAGCACCGATGCGCGTTCCGCAATTCCAGCGAAAGTGGTGGCATCGATGCCGAGCGCCTTTGCAAGTGCCAGACGCAACTCCTCGAGCAGCGCCGGATAGCTCGCTTCAGCCGCTTGGAGGGCATGGTAGACGATCTCCGGGGCAAGCTTTTCACCGAGAGCAGCCGGAAGGTCGTCAAACAAGAGACGCTCTGGATCGTCTGCCTTCATCACGACCCCGCGGATTTTCACGGCCAAAGGATCAAGGTTGGTCGTACGTTTTGCGAATTGTGAGAGCTCTTCAAATCGCTGAAAGAGAGCTGCGGCGACGGGCAATGACGCGCCGTGATGGTCGACGCCGAGCAGCTGCGCGAGGCCACTGAGAAACGCGGTTTCGCGCACGGACCGGTCAATCCGCCGCAAACGGAAGAGACCAGGCTTCTGCAAAAGCTTGTCGACGACGACGTCATCGATTGCTATTTGATACACCCCGTCGATATAGACAGCGACGCTCTCGCGCTTGGCAAGCATGTAGGCAAGCGCCAATACCGGCATGACGCCGGCTTTGATGCCATAGGGCGGCCCAGCCCACTCCGCATAGACAGCATCGAGAGAATTTTCGCCCGCAAGGTCGATTACATCCCACGCAGGGCGGAGCGATGCTCCTTCTTGGCTATCGTCCGGTTCCGAAAAACCAAACACGCCGGCCTTGATCTCTTTGTGCAGTCCGAACGGTCGAAGCAAGGTAAGATAGAGGCCGAGCTCTGCAGGATACTGGGTCATTCCCAGCTGCTCATGCACATACGAGTTGACCATTGCGTGAGCCAGCTCGCGCAAAGCTGCCATCGAATTCGATGACGGTTTGTCGCGCTGGAGCAACTCGCTCTTGATAATCGGCGCCTTGGAGAAACCCGCGTCAGCCAGCGCACTTGCAACGACCGTCAACGGCGCGCGAACGGCTTGGCTCGGGTGAGGCGCCAGGTACCAACTTGCGTTCTCAAAAGCCGTTTCGAGCGCGCGATGAAGCTGATCGATGCAGTGGGATTGTCTCGCGGCAATCTCCCGCCTTGCGATCCGGTCGCCCTCCAGCTGCGGGTGCTCCCGGAAAACGCGCTCGACCGCCAACAACTCCGCGGCCGTTGACCGGAGGGCAAAGCTGTCATTTGCCCCGCCTACGGCAATCACACGCCCCTTAGTCTCTAGCGCCTTAGCCGCCTTATGGGCCAGTTGGTCGACGGATTTCGTCGTCAAAGAACCGTCGCCGAGAAGCAATAGCAAAAGGCCACTGCCATGAACCGGGCGGGCTAGAATGCCGCTCGTCAAAGACTCGATCGTGTCGTTCGGGCCGACGACCTGCAGCGCTATCTCAAAAGTCCTCAGCGCGCCTTTCTGGAAGTAGTGCCGTTTGGCCGTGGCAAAGCCCAAACCGACGCGGCGCGGAATGTCCGCGAGCTCAAGTGAATCCGCCGGTTGGATAGCCCGGCCAATGGCTTCCTCAAGATCGAAGTCGCTGCCGGCAAACAGCGCATATCCGCCAAGGCGTGGCTGCCGTATCAGGATAGCCCAATCGACGAGATCCTTGATCGCTCCGCTGATCGCTTTGTTCCCGAAGCCGGGTACCGACGCGCTCAAAAAGTCGTCTGCGAGCACGACGCCAGAACCGTTACGGAAGAACTCGATGATCGCCGCCGCTTTCGTCAAGGCAACATGCAAACCGGTTCCTTTGACGCCGGCCCGCTCGATTGCTTCGAATGCGAGGCTGAAGCGGTTGCCGTCCACACCTGCGGTAAGGGCCATTCCGAAGTTGGCAGCAAGATAATCCCAGAGCATCGCAGGGTCGTAGGTCCCGCCCTTAAAATCGGTCGTCTCCAGAAACTCCTTGAAGCCGGAGGGTTCGGCGGAACTCAAAAAACCGAAGACGCTCCGCTCGTTCTGGGCAAACCGCGCCCTCGAGATCGGTCCAAGCAGAAGCGCGCTCACCGGGTTAAGAGGCCATGTCTGCGCAAGCGCTTCCGCCAGCACATCAACGTCAGTCGGGCGGCGTTTGGCGACAGCTTCAGCAACAGTGCGGGCGCTTGACGCATCGTGATCTGGGCGCTCAGCGGCTATGGCCCGGCCGAGGAGCGCAACTGTTTCGTCCGCACCCGAAAGAAATGCGATGTCCTGGTAGCGGCCTTGAACCTTACGCCACTCCTGGCGCGCGTCGCGCGAAGCGCGCGCCGTGTACTGGTCGAACGACTGGTGGAGAATGCCAATGACGACCAAGCGGCCGTTGCTTCGCGAGGCATGCTCGGCGAGATCCTGCAGCAGATGGACGTCGCCGCCCTCGAGTGCCTCGTGCTCAAGAAGTTTGCCGAGTTCGTCGAGGATGAGGAGGGTTCCGCTGGACGCGCCTTCGCCGCCCGCTATCAAAGCTTTGATGAGTCGGTCATCGCTTGCTGCGAACTGTGTCGCGGCGTCCGCCGACCAATTGAGCGCATTACGTGCGGCTTCGACGACAGCGTCCCGGAGGCGTGTCCGACTGCCGGTAACGGCGACGACTTTCCAGGGGCCGCTGGTTTCCGGGAACGCCTGGTTGAACAGCGTTGAAAGAGGCTCCCCCGCAATATCGCGAGCAATTTTCCGGTTCTTCTTCGCGCCGGCGACGAGGTTCGCAAGTAGCAAAGCAGCGCTCGACTTGCCACCGCCATAAGGGCCGGTCCAAGTGTAGGCGCTTTGATAGTGGTCTCGCTGGCTCTCCCCAAGAGTGCGAAGAGCTTTTGCCACACTTGCCTGTAACACGTATCCGACCAACGGCGGCGTGCCGTTCAAGTCGGCATCGAGCCGGGCCGATCGCGCGAAGCGGCGATCGATGGAAACAATACTGGCAAGCTTGCTCATGCTGCGATCTGACGGTCCGGTTTGCGAGGATAGGCGAGAGAAAGAACCGTCGTCGGATCGAACTCGGCCGTGCGTTGAATCTGGCGAAGACCGGCTGTGTCGACCCATTGCCACGCGCCTGCCGTCAGATCGTCAAGCCGCATCAGCCGAGAAACCACGCTGTCTTCGTCGAGTTTGAAAACGCGGCCTGGCGAGCCTGCTCCATAACAAATCTGTTCAGCCGTCAATGTGGTCGCGCCGCCGGATCGTTCCCAGAACTGACCAAGCGCGAACGCGAAAACGGCGTCATGCAGGCCAGGCTTAGGGCCACGAACAAACTCGTACCAGCCCCCAAGCCGAGCTTCCCGGATCAACGCCAGCTCGGCTAACAGAGGCTCTGCCGCGTCTTCGTTAAGAGTATCTGCGCGCCGCACATAGCTGCGCAAAAAAACTTCGATATCGCGCTTGAGTGTTCCGCGCGTTGCCCGCCATCCGTTGTTCTCGACCAAGACCATAAGCTGGTCGAGCAACATCGCCGGATCAAACTCGATCGCGTTGAGCAAATTGAACGCGTAGTAGGCAGTTGTCGTCATCGCCGGCGTGCTAGCGATATGCCAATGAGCGAGCCAAATCGTGGATGATTGCTCGAGGAAGGGGTCGAGACCGTCGTCGGAGAGAATGGCGCGACCAAGCCCGGTTGGCGCAATCATGCGATCAGCCTCGGTGAAAAAGCCCGAGGCGAGAGCCCAATAGCGCATTGACACAGCCATATTGCGCCCAACGCCAAATCGGGTTATTGCATCTTGTTCCTGAAATGTTCTCGAATCGGCTCTGCCGCCAATTGCATCGAAGGCTTTCTTCAACCATAGCAGTCGAAGCGGGAACGTCTCATGTCCCGCAAACTGCCCTCTCGAATCGATCTTTATCGTAGCGCGTCCCATGACAGGACCTTACTGGTGAACCTCTCCAGTTTCAAGGCGAGACAGCGCGGCGGCATCAACAATGTGGCCGGCAGCGGTTAATATCTCTTCCGAATTCTGGTAGCGATTACAGAAAATCCGAATAACGCCACGAGCGTCTATTTCAGAAAGGCCAATAGATTCAAGAACATGAGAAGTCTTTATTTGTCCTGAGGTGCATGCCGAGCCCGTTGAAAGCGAGACGTGGCGCGCGATGCGGGCGCAGAGCTCGTCCGCATCGACGCCGAAGAGCTGGATGGACGCCGTGCCTGGAGCCGTGGGCGCGTTGCCGCTTACCTTCCGGAGACGAAGCTGCCGTTGTTCAAGCGTCTCAAGCAACCGCTCGATCAACACCGAGCAGTGCTCCTGGTCGGATGAAAGCCGGTGTTTTGCAACACGAGCTGCGGCGCCGAAACCTGCAATCAGTGCGACCGGCTCAGTTCCGGATCTCAGGCCGCTTTGTTGGCCACCACCCCAGGTTAGGGGAACCGGCTTTGGCGCCGATGCCGCAATATAGAGGGCGCCTATGCCCATCGGACCATAGCATTTGTGTGCCGAAAGAGTGAGGTAATCCACATCAAGATCGACGACATCGACGTCGATCTTGCCGGCGGCCTGTGCCGCATCGCTATGGAAGAGCGCGCCGCTCTCATGCGCCAAGGCAGCAGCTTCCTTGACCGGCTGAATAACACCGGTCTCGTTGTTGACCATCATCACGGATGCGAGGAGGAGATCTTGGTCGACGAGCCGCGCAAATTCGGCGAGATCAAGCCGACCGCGGCGATCTACGGGAGCAATGCTGACTTCAAACCCTTTGGACCGCAAGGCGTGTGCAGGCTCCAACACAGCCTTATGTTCCACAGCCGAAACGAGGACGCGTTTCCGTTTAGGTTCGAGTCCGCGGGCCGCACGTGCCACGCCCAAAATGACGAGATTGTTGGCTTCGGTCGCACCCGACGTGAAGGTGATCTCGCTCGTCGCGGCGCCGATCAGGTCGGCAACCGATTCGCGGCCGTCGGCAATCGTGCGGGCGGCAATCTCGCCTGAAACGTTGGCCGAACCGGCATTGCCCGGTTGCGCCCAAACGGCAAGCATCGCCTCGCGAGCTTCAGGCGCAAGCGGTAGAGTAGCAAAACCATCGAGATAGATCGGATGCCCCATTTGAAAATCTTCCCGCACTAAGCCCGCATTCGATGCTAAAGAGAATCGAACGATGAGGTTTAAGATGTCGAACGGTATAGCCAATGAACCACAGGAAGAAAATTCCCATAATCACAGCGTCGGGGAACGTATCCGGATAGCTGATATCTATCGAGAGCAGTATGCGCACTTCCGTTCAATGAACGACATCTTGTACAAGATCCCTCCGCTTTTTACCGTCGCGCTGGGAGGTTTGTGGTATTTTGCGGCTTCTCAGCTGAAGACCGATCGAGTTGTGGCAGCGGGCATCTTCATCTTCTGTGTAATTCTGAGTATTTCGTTCATAAACATTATGGGAAGGTTTGGGCGAGCCTTCAACGGTTATCTCGATAATCTTAATAAGTTCGATGGCGAATATCGGGTGACCTTGAGGCCATCCGGCTGGCCTTCGACTGTAAAAACAATCCAACTTCTTCTTTGGGTTTCAGCGAGCGTTTCGATTATTGGCGCTGGCCATGCTATCAGGATGCAGCCCCTGCAATCGACGTCCGTCGGACTGACAGCCGACCGGCTTGTCAAACCCTAAGAACGGCATCTCATAGACACCCGCACCGTGTCTAGCTATACGCCACCCAAAAGGTGCGCCCTTCCTCATTCGGCAGATTGGCGTCTTGCGAAGCCTCAATGGCCTGGAAGCGTCCAAAGCCCGCATGCTTGAGGGCTGCCGAAAGATCGGTATCAGAATACGCTGCCTCTTCAATTATTGCGTCGTGCCTGGTCCAGAAGTTTACCGCGTCATTTGGTTTTTTGAACCAAGCCAGGGCAAAAGCGCCGCGAAGCGTTTGCCCATTCCAGCGGGGTGAACCGGCGACGACCAGATCATTCTCGATATAGGAAAGGCCGCCTTTCCACCGCGCCGCAAAGCCATCTGCGGTATTGACGTCGAATAGGAATAACCCGCCCGGCAAAATAGCTTTGCGCACATTTTCGAATAGGCGTGTTACGGCGTCGAGGGACAAGAGGTGATTTATGCTGTCGAACAGGCAAATGACGGCATCGAACTTTCGTTCAAAAGGTGTCGGCGCATTCATATCGAAAGGCTCAAACCGCCCAAGAGGAGCGTTGGCGCGCGCCCGCGCAAGCATTTCAGGTGAAAGATCGACCCCAGTGACTTCGTGCCCCTGCTCAAGCAAAAATGACGCGAAGCGACCGGGGCCGCAGGCAAGATCAAGGATCTTCAATCGCCTGTCGCCAACCTCCGACAGTGTCTTCGTAACGAAGGCACTGTACCGGCGCACGGAAATGTCGCCCATCAACCGATCATAGACGTCGGCGAACTGATCATAGGAGGGTTTCGTCATGTCGTGTGTTCCGTTCGCCATAGCGCATAGACCGCTCTGTGGCAATGAGTGCCGCCATCGCTATGGATTATGTCCGCGTTCCATGTGCACTGCAAAGAAGCGCCGAAGTTGGCAAGCCTGGAAAGAACCTCATCCTCAGTAGGGTGATAAACCCCGTAGTGGCGTTTGCTCGATGAGCGCGTGCTTGAAAGCCACGATAGGGCTAGCAGAGCGCCTGGCTTAGTCCATTGGCATAGCCTGCCCAGCATTGTGTCAACAGCGCCTCGGCCACCGAGCGAATGCAGCAAACCGAGTGCGAGCACGCAATCGAATTTGTGGTCGGGATTCAAGCTTTCGACGTGACCGTTCATCAATCTCACTTCGCCGCGAGACAGATCAGTCACCGAATGCCAGTAACCTCTCGGCAGCGGAAGTCTTGGATCGACGCCGTACACCGTATGCCCGCAATTTTCTGCGAGCCAGAAGGCGATTTCGCCATTGCCGCAGCCAACATCGAAGATCAAGCATGTGCGTGGCAGTGCGGCTCGGAGCAGTCTCTCGGTGTGCGCGTTGAATGGCTTCATTTAAGCGGCAATCCCGCCAAACCACATCCGGCGGATCACGCGTTCGCCTGAAAATGCCTCCCGGCAATGGGCGAAACTCCAGTTGTCTAAGAACAGACATTCGTTAGGCTGAAGTTCACCAACGCGGTGCGCCTGTGCTTGCACGTGGTTTGCCACAGCCGTATGCGCGCTTTCCCAATGCGCTGGCTCGGTGCCATCTACGGCATGCATGTAGTCCCGCCGATAACGCAATATCCAGTTTCCATCGCGGTCGTCTGCTGCGCGCGCAACACACCCGGCATTTTCGTTCCCGAAGAAGACTGGCCCGATCGCACCTAGCGATAGTGCCAAGGGCCGAAGATCGACCACGTGCAATGCTCCACCCGCGTCGGCTCTGAGCACCTCGATACACATCCAACGTGGCGGAATTTTCCAGAAGACGCCGTCGGTGTGAAAATCGAACTGTTTCCTGCTGGCGCGAAGCTGGCCTTTCGCTGCGGCCGAGGTAATTTCGACATCGCGCATCAGCGGCGCGTCATTCTCGATTTGCCTCGTCAACATCGAAAACTTTTCAGAATCGCTATGCCTCGAAAGGATCAGCCATCCGTTTTCGCGTAGGTCTTCAATCACCATTTAAGATCCCAGTTTTCGCTGGGCCGAGTTTCATGAAATACATGGCATCCCGGCGGCGGTCGTCTAACTGCAGAAGCTTGGCGCAATTGCTCTCGTGAACAGCCGGTGTGGGCCATCCAGCGAGGCCATACCGGTAAGCTGCTTGCAGGAGTTCTTGACCAATTTCGCCAAGCTGAATGACGAGGTTCACATAGGCACGCGCATGTCGGTAAACCCAGAGATATCGCAGCCAGTCGACAGAGATGAATACGCAGAAGCCCGCCCCGCCAATCCAATTCTGATGCTGGATGCAAGTCAGAATGTGGTCGTCCGGAATATCCCAGTCGATGGCCAGCAAGCGGTTGCCGTTCATGTCGTATTGATAGGCACCACGGCGCAGACCCTCGACACCCTGCACGACCACATATATTTCGAGCCATGTATAGAACGAATTCAGCAGAAAAAAAGGATCGCCGCTGCGCTTGGACGCGTCTGCGACGCGCACGTAGTGGGTCGCTTCCGAAAGGACTCTTGTGAATGTTTCCAGATCGACTGGCTCCGAGGAAAAGCTGCGGACGCTCCGTCGGCGCATCAACGCGTCGAGATCCGCGTCAGGGCGGCGGGGTTGTGGGGGCAATTCGATAATTGCCAACGGTGCTTTGACGAGATGGCGTGGTGGGTACGCGGATACATCTAGATAGTCGCTGATCGAGCTCCGACGAAACTCGATCAAATCATGGATGAGCGGATCTCCTTCGGTAGGTTCGAGGTAACGGAGGTTCTGCTGCGAAAAGGCCAGATAGGCCACGCGCGACCAACGGCGATCCTCCCAAAGACGCATGTTTGGCAATGAGGGGTCATCGGCCGGTATCAATATCCTATTTTCTAGGGCTGCATCTATCGCTTCCGGCATGATCCCACTTAACTCAGCCTCCTGGCGGCTTTTCGGGTCCAAGAAGAAGGCGGCTGCGTCAAAAACCTCGCGAGCAAGGTGCTTGAACCCTTCATTCTGCGACAACTCGACAGCCTTCCAACGCCGCTCTGCCGGCGTGACGAAAAAGAAGGGTGAGGTCGTCAAATACGGGCCGGTCACACGAGCGTTCCCACGAAGAGAGGGGGCTGACGGATTCGGTCGATGCCGATAGTCTCGCAAAGCTCCGAGTCACGGATTTTCTGGTAGGTATAAGTTTCGAAACCGATGGCAGTGGCAACGGTGCGATAGATCATCAAGGCGTGTCCGATATCGATAAGAACCGCACGCGAGGACCGCGCGTCGCGGTAACGCCACATGGCTCGCTCAACGAGGGATGTGAAGGTGATCAATCCGAATGGCGGGCGATCGAACTTCTGGAACAGGTCAAAGGTTGCCCGACGCAAAGCGGACCTGTGATCGCCCGGGCGAATGCAGTCGAGTCGGTGGTGCTCGACATTGTAGTGATAGGACCCGGGGGGAAGCGGCGAATTCTCAAACGCAGTGAAGAAAATCTCTGTTGGGTGGCGTGCGCCCCCCGAAGGTATGGTCTTCCTGAGAAAACTCCCTTGAACGTCGAACGGCTCGGTCGAGCGTTGGCCATAGCAGATGTCAAAAAACAGGCCGAGCCCAGGGATCGCGCGCCTGTCTTCCAGCGACATTCGATCAAGTGCTTCGTTGGCTGAGGCACCGGCATCAAGCCGCGGCGGCAGCTCTATGGAAAGCGATGCATCAAAATGCTGATAGATCGACGGAGGTGGAGAACTGTCGACATATGATTGCATCCTCCGGCGATCTATGTCGAAAGCGCCCGGATCGTTCATCTTCACGAACGGGTAGTCGCGGGTCGCCTCATGGAAGCTTGCGGCTTCCCCCCACCCAAAGCTCATCCACTCGTCGTATCGCTGGATGGAAGGATCCCCGTCGTTCTCGGGCACAATCACCCGTTCGACGATCAATCCGTCCAGCAGATCGACAGCGGCATCGGCACCGATCACGTCTGCCCAGCATTCAACGGCGTTCTCAGCAGTGAAGTGCTCCGGCAGCACAGTAAGCGCCCAGGCAACATCGGGACTTCTCTGTATGAGTGGTGATCGCGAGGCACTGGTTTCAATGATGAAATTGCGCCTTCCATCAATCGAAGAGGGATAGATCAAAAGCAGCGGATTTATGCGCAGTTGCATAAACGCACGCACCCGCTATTCTGTGGGGGCACTGCCATTTTGGATCAGCGCTCGTTCAACAACTTCAGGTCCGGCGCGCTCTATGAGCTTGTTGAGTTGCGGGCGTGAAATGGTGAAGGCGCCCTTCTCCGTTGGGGCGCTGCCGTTCTGAATAAGTGCCGCTTCGACCGCGTCTTTGCCGGCGCGTTGGATGAGATCATTGAGCTGCGGACGAGAAATCTTAAAATCATTCTTTTCGGCCATGATTGAGGCTCCGAAGACAAGGTTCCCTACAATCGCAGGTATAAACCCAAACAACACTTCTTTCAATATTCCTCTAGCAGCGCTTTCCTTTTTTCGGGGGCGCGTCCAGTATGCAGCTAGCAATGCCCTCCGCGCCGTTATGTGTCCCGCTGCCTTCCGTCCGCAAGACCGCCTCGATGAGTGCGCCCGAAATGACCGATAGTTGTGCTGCAGCTAAATTCGCTTCCCTCCGAACAGACAGTTCTCAAACGGGGCTGGCGCCATCGGAAACTGACAAACTGGAAAAATAGCAGCCGATCGTGCGTAGGCCTTGCGTGTTTTCGGACTGCGAATGTTGGCCGTCAAAATCATAGGAAGACTCTACGCCGACCCGCTGCGGTCATGGTCATGGCATGAGCTCGGTGCGGGCAACAAACTCGCCGATCACAGGAAACCCCGCAGCCGGTCGAGGGGCAGATGGCGCTCAGCGTCGAGAACATGAACGTAGCCGAAGCCGTGACGCTCGGCGTAGCTGGTCGCGAAATCGATCGCCTCTTCGAAGGGCACGCGCACGCGTAGGATACTATGCAGCCTGTGTACCGAGCCCTCTCCTTTGTCGGCCGCGTCGATGTCGGCCACGATCTGCCCGCCTACAGCTTTCACACGCACGTCGATTTTGCGGGAAATGCCCTGTGGTATGGAGACCGCCACCTTCACGCGGCCGGGTTCGTAAGACCAAACCGCACCTGTGCGATATGGCGCACCAGTGACACGGCCGCGCTCCTGAATTAGCTTGTAGCCCAAACCGCGCATGACTCTAGCGACACGCCAGCCAACAAACTGGCTTGCGGTATCGCGCTCTTCCTTGGTGGGCAGGCTTTGAATTATCGGGGCCACGTCGGCCGCGATTGCCTGCACGGCAGGCTTACCGATCCGGCTCAATGCACAATATTCAGGGATCATTTCGGGCAGCGCGATAATTTGCGTCAGGCGGGCGCCCGTTTCGGTAGTCTCGTAGTTGCCAAAGCGGGAAGCCATCGCACCACTCCTTTTGTGTACTACACAAAATATGCAGTCACATCGCATCAGATGTCAACTGCACATTGTGCGCAGTCAAATTCAACTATGAGGAAGAATTGTCGTCTTAAATTGGATAGTTGGTAGACTCTGATCGTAGGCGCGCCGGTTCGATTCCCATCAAGGCGAGGGATAGGTGATATCAGCCCTGAGTGGCATGGCACCGGCTAGCCGCGATATCCAGAATGCGACCACAACTGATTTACGACACAACGGCGGACCTATTGACAACCTCAATATATCTATTAGTCTGGATATATGGATAACTCAACCGCAATCGCGGCTCTTGCCGCACTCGCCCAATCTACCAGGCTCGAGACGTTTCGGCTTCTTGTTCGGCAAGAACCCGATGGCGTACCCGCCGGAGAACTCGCCCGCCTTCTCGATGTCCCGCAGAACACCATGTCCGCGCACCTGGCGACCCTGTCGCGTGCGGGCCTGGTGTCGAGTGAACGGCAGAGCCGTTCGATCATCTATCGGGCTGACCTTCAGGGACTGCGCGACCTGACTCTCTTCTTGTTGAAGGACTGCTGCGGCGGCTCGACCGAACTCTGCGCGCCGTTAATCGCCGAACTCACGCCTTGCTGCGCACCCGAGGTGAAGCCGTCATGAGCGACATCCGATTGGACCCAGTCCCGGGAAGCGATCCGGAACTGAAACTGGCGCTGTCGGCTTCCGGTCTTCCAACCGAGGACCTCGAAGACACAGGGCGTTCGTTTTTCAGGGCGGTTTCCTCCGATGGCGGCACGGTTGGCTACGCTGGCATCGAGGTGTGCGGCGACGACGTGCTTCTCAGGTCGATGGTCATCTTACCCGAGCATCGTGGCAAGGCGCTTGGAAAATCGTTGACCAGGGAAACGCTGAAGGCGGTCAATGTCAGCTCGGCAGTCTTTCTGGCGACGACCTCCGCCGCACCGTTCTTCGAAAGCCTTGGTTTCGTCGTGGTCGAGCGAGGCGATGTGCCGTCTGCCGTTCTCGCGACCCGCCAGCTTTCGGGCATCTGCCCGGCATCGGCAACGATCATGAAGCTCAGCAGACCTCCGACCTAACCACGGAACACAACCATGACCGACAAGACCTACAACGTGCTCTTCTTGTGCACGGGCAACTCCGCTCGTTCTATTCTCGCCGAATCCATCCTCACCAAGGAAGGCGGCGGACGCTTCCAGGCCTTCTCCGCGGGTAGCCAGCCCAAGGGCGAAGTCAATCCACATGCCCTGAAGGAACTGCAGGCGCTCGGCTATCCGGCGACTGGTTACTCTTCGAAGAGCTGGGATGTCTTCGCCGAACCCGGCGCACCCCAAATGGATTTCATCTTCACCGTCTGTGACAGCGCGCACGGCGAAGCCTGCCCGGTCTGGACAGGTCATCCGATGACGGCGCATTGGGGTGTCGAAGACCCGGCTGCGGTTGTCGGTTCCGAAGCCGAAATCCAGCGCGCCTTCGCGACGGCCGCCCGTTTCCTCAAGAACCGCATCATGGCCTTCGTTAGCCTTCCGCTGTCATCGATCGACCGTCTGGCGCTCGAAACGAAGCTCAGCCAGATCGGTGCGATGGAAGGCACGACGCGAACTCCGGGAAAGATGGCCTGATGTCGACGTTTGAACGCTATCTCACCATCTGGGTCTTCCTCTGCATCGTCGTCGGCGTCGCCCTCGGCCATCTGATGCCTACCGTTTTCCAGGTCATCGGCGCGGCGGAGATCGCCAAGGTGAACCTGCCGGTTGCCATCCTGATCTGGCTGATGATCATCCCGATGCTCATCAAGATCGATTTCCGCTCGCTGGCGCAGGTCAGCACGTACTGGCGCGGCATCGGCGTTACCCTTTTCATCAATTGGGCCATCAAGCCGTTCTCCATGGCGCTGCTCGGATGGCTGTTCGTCGGCTGGCTGTTCCGCCCCTATCTGCCGGCTGACCAGATAGATTCCTACATCGCAGGCCTGATCATCCTCGCGGCTGCGCCATGTACTGCGATGGTGTTTGTCTGGAGCAACCTAACCCGCGGCGAGCCGCTGTTCACGCTCTCACAGGTCGCACTCAATGATGCGATCATGGTCGTCGCCTTTGCACCGATCGTCGGATTGCTGCTCGGACTGTCGGCCATCACCGTACCGTGGGACACGCTCGTCCTGTCGGTCGTCCTCTATATCGTCGTCCCCGTCATCATCGCCCAGGTCCTGAGAAGGCGCCTAACGGCCGACGGGGCGACCAAGAGGCTGGATGCCATGCTGGCGAAACTGCAGCCGCTTTCGCTTGTCGCCCTGCTCGCGACGCTCGTTATCCTCTTCGGTTTCCAGGGCGAGCAGATTATCGCCCAGCCGACGATCATTGCGCTGCTGGCCGTCCCCATCCTCATTCAGGTCTACTTCAACTCGGGGCTGGCCTACCTCCTGAACCGGATGTCGGGGGAACGTCATTGCGTCGCCGGGCCGTCGGCGCTGATCGGGGCCAGCAACTTCTTCGAACTCGCGGTCGCGGCCGCCATCAGCCTGTTCGGCTTTCAGTCGGGCGCGGCGCTGGCGACCGTCGTCGGCGTACTCATCGAAGTGCCTGTGATGCTCACGGTCGCCTGGGCCGTGAACCGCACCAAGGGCTGGTACGAGGCAGCGCCCTCCGTCTCCCGGAACACGATTACCGAAAGGACATGACCATGGACATCACCATCTATCACAACCCCGCCTGTGGCACGTCACGTAACACACTGGAGATGATACGCGCGGCCGGGATCGAACCGACCGTGATCGAATATCTCAAGGCTCCGCCGTCGCGCGAAGTGCTGGCGAGGATGATCGCCGACGCCGGATTGACCGTTCGCCAGGCGGTCCGCGAGAAGGGCACGCCCTATGCGGAACTTGGTCTTGATAATCCGGAGCTAACGGATGACCAGTTGCTCGACGAGATGCTGAAGGACCCGATCCTCATCAACCGACCGTTCGTCGTCACGCCCCTCGGCACCAGACTCGCACGGCCGTCCGAGGTCGCGCTCGACATCCTGCCGGATGCCTTCAAGGGAGCCTTCTTCAAGGAAGACGGCGAACAGGTCCTCGATCAGGAGGGCAAGCGCGTTGTCTGAAACTTTTCCCGCATTGCAGGAGCGGCATCTTCGCCAGCCTGACGTCGAAGCGTTGCGGCCAGCGTTCTCGACGCACAAGCCGCGCATCCTGATCCTCTACGGCTCGCTCCGGGAGGTTTCCTACAGCCGCCTGTTGGCGCACGAAGCCAGACGTCTTCTCGAGCGCATGGGGTGCGAGGTGCGGATGTTCGATCCGAGGGGGCTGCCGCTTCCCGACGAGGCTCCGGCCAGCCATCCGAAAGTGCAGGAGCTGCGCGACCTCTCCCAGTGGTCGGAGGGCCAGGTGTGGGTTAGCCCCGAGCGCCACGGTGCAATGACAGGGATCATGAAATCCCAGATCGACTGGATTCCCCTGTCGCTCGGATCGATCCGCCCGACGCAAGGAAAGACACTGGCGATCATGGAAGTTTCCGGTGGCAGCCAGTCCTTCAACGCGCTGAACCAGATGCGCGTGCTTGGCCGCTGGATGCGGATGATCACGATCCCGAATCAGTCGTCCGTCGCCAAGGCTTACCAAGAGTTCGACGCCGACGGCAGGATGAAGCCCTCTTCCTACTACGACCGGGTCGTGGATGTCTGCGAGGAGCTCGTGAAGGTCACCCTTCTGACGAGGGACGCTTCGGCCCACCTGACCGACCGCTACAGCGAGCGGAAGGAACACGCGGCCGAACTGGAGAAGCGCGTGCACCTCAAGTCGATCTAAGGCGAAATGCTGTCAGCCGTGCCCCCAGAGGTTCGCGGCTGACAGCAACAAGATCAAAGCGTGGGAACGGCTGCGATCGGACTTCAGGCAACGCTGTCGCGACGAACCGACGAGGCGACAGCGACGAATGCCAGGATTCCGAGCGTACCCAGGACGGCGATGACGAAAAGCGAGACGGCGATCCCGAATTGATCCATTGCAGCCGCGAACGCAAACGGGGCGGCTGCGCCAGTCGCCAACCTTGCCGCCGCCATCTTTCCCGTAATCGCGCCATAGCCGGCGGACCCAAAGAGATAAAGCGGCAAGCTCCCTTGAGCGATGCTGTTGATCCCCGACCCAAGCCCAAGGCAGACGGCGAAAGCCACCGCACCTGGCAGCCAATTGCCCGACACCCCGAGTATCACCGCACTGACAACCATGAGCGCCGCGGAGATAATCGCAAGTGCGGGCGGCGACAGGCTCTTTCCGAAGACCATGTTAATCAGGCGGCTCATGACCTGAGCCGGACCGAATAAGGAGCCGATCGCGACCGCCGCACTGCCGAGTCCGATCGCGCCGAGCATCGGCACCATGTGAGCAAGGATTGCGGCCAGAGTGAAGCCCGAAAGCGAGAAGGCAAAGGAGACCAGCAACATCCCCCGACGACGCGCCTCTGGCTCGAGAGCGCCGACGACCATCTCGCGAGGTCTTGTCTCGCTCGTCTTGGAGCCCAGCCTTCCGGCACGCATGATCCAGTAGTGCAGGGGCATGCAGACGAGAAGGTTCAGGGCGGCGAACACCAGATAGATTTCCCGCCAGGTCAGATATCGGGTCAGTGTCGCGGCGATCGGCCAGAAGATGGTGGAGGCAAAGCCGCCGGTGAGTGTCAGATAGGTGATGCTGCGTGAAGCCGTTCGAGGTTCGCTTTCGACCAGTGTCGCGAAGGCCGCTTGGTACTGGACCATGCCGGAGGACACTTCGAGCAGGACAATCGCAAGGGCGAAAAGCGATACGGAAGGCGACCATGCACAGCGCCAGAGTGAACGCTGCAAGAGCCGACCCCAGCGTCATCACCGTCGCTGCACCGATCTTGTCCATGTGCCTGCCGATGAACGGAGCAGACAGACCGCCGATGAGCAGGGAGACCGAGAAAACGGCGAAGACCCGTTCCAGGCTGATGCCGAGGTCTTTGGCCATTCCGGGTGCGAGGATACTGAAGGAATAGTAGAGAGTGCCGTAGCCGATGATCTGCGTGACACCGAGAGCGGAGACGATGCCCGCTGGAACCTTGATCGTATGCAATGACGTAGTCCTCGGCGGCCTATGCTTCGCTCGGGCAGCAACCGGTGGATCGCTCGACCGAGCCGCGGATGCCGGGATGCCCCGCGCAGCAGTCTTCCATCAGAAAAGTCACCAGGTCGGCCAACGTGTCGTAACTCGCGCTGTAGACAATCGAGCGCGACTCTCGACGCTGGGCGATGAGACCGGAGCGCTCGAGTTCCTTGAGGTGGAACGAGACGTTTGATGGAGAGACGCCCATGAGTTCGGCAATCGCTCCGGCGGCCAATCCTTCAGGGCCGGCGACAACCAAGGTCCTCACAATGGAGAGCCGGGTCTCCTGTGAAAGCGCGGCGAAGGAAGAGAGGGCTTGACGGTCATCCATATTTCAATAATCCTTGAATCATTGAAATTGAGGATAGCCGCAAATGATCGCGATCGACAATAGCCAATCCGACAAAACTGATATCTCGCTAGGGGAGTTGCTCGGAAGAGCCGCCGAGACACCGGACCTGCCGTTGGTGTTCCTGTATGACGGGAGGGCCGTGAAGCCCGGCTATCACGTGACCGAGGTCAAGGCGGGTCAGTTCTCCGCGCTTGATTGCGGGGCGAACCCGGAAGCCTGGTCAGAAATCTTCGTGCAGCTGTGGGATATCGAGGAGGGCGATCGAACCCATATGACCGCGGGGAAGTTCTCGGCCATCGTCCGCAAGGTTTCCGAACACGTCCGTCTCGACGGTTCCGCCAAGCTGACCTTTGAAGTCAGCGATGGCGTCCGCCCGATACAGTTGTTCTGTGCCAACGATCCTGTTTCGAAAAACGGGGCCTTAGAGGTTGCGCTGACGCCGCGACCCGCCAGTTGCAAGCCGCGGGACCGTTGGTTGGCTGACTCGGCGTCAGTGGCTGCGGGCCGTCGGCCACCGGGGCATGCTGCGCTTGATGGCCTGAGGCAGGCTGCTTTTGAGCCGACTGGCCCGTACTTGACGAACCCGATCCACGGCTTGTTGCGCGAATGTTCCCGTTCTGTGCGTTTAAGATGGTGTAACGGGCTGACCCGGCCCGCCAGGTTTGAAGGGCCGGTGGTCGTCCCTCACAATGATGGTGTCGCGGAGTCAGGAGTGGCCTGCT
>NZ_JBIVYF010000016.1:0-2836 GCF_044769565.1 Ensifer sp. NPDC090286
AAGCAATGGGAACGATCAAGCCAATCGAACGATTAGTACTGGTAAGCTTCATGCGTTGCCGCACTTCCACACCCAGCCTATCAACGTGGTCGTCTTCCACGGTTCTCAAGGGAATACTCGTTTTCAGGTTGGTTTCCCGCTTAGATGCCTTCAGCGGTTATCCATTCCATATATAGCTACCCTGCTATGCCCTTGGCAGGACAACAGGTCCACCAGAGATATGTCCATCCCGGTCCTCTCGTACTAGGGACAGATCCTGTCAATATTCCTACACCCACGGCAGATAGGGACCGAACTGTCTCACGACGTTCTGAACCCAGCTCACGTACCGCTTTAATTGGCGAACAGCCAAACCCTTGGGACCTGCTCCAGCCCCAGGATGCGATGAGCCGACATCGAGGTGCCAAACAACCCCGTCGATATGGACTCTTGGGGGTCATCAGCCTGTTATCCCCGGCGTACCTTTTATCCGTTGAGCGATGGCCCTTCCACGCGGGACCACCGGATCACTATGACCGACTTTCGTCTCTGCTCGACTTGTCAGTCTCGCAGTCAGGCGGGCTTATGCCATTGCACTCGACGACCGATTTCCGACCGGTCTGAGCCCACCATCGCGCGCCTCCGTTACTCTTTCGGAGGCGACCGCCCCAGTCAAACTACCCACCATACACTGTCCCGGATCCGGATAACGGACCGCGGTTAGACATCCATGACGATAAGGGTGGTATTTCAAGGATGGCTCCACAAGAACTGGCGTCCCTGCTTCAAAGCCTACCACCTATCCTACACATGCCGACACGAATGCCAGTGTAAAGCTATAGTAAAGGTGCACGGGGTCTTTCCGTCTGACCGCAGGAACCCCGCATCTTCACGGGGAATTCAATTTCACTGAGTCTATGCTGGAGACAGCGGGGAAGTCGTTACGCCATTCGTGCAGGTCGGAACTTACCCGACAAGGAATTTCGCTACCTTAGGACCGTTATAGTTACGGCCGCCGTTTACTGGGGCTTCGATTCAGAGCTTGCACCCCTCCTCTTAACCTTCCAGCACCGGGCAGGCGTCAGACCCTATACGTCGTCTTGCGACTTCGCAGAGCCCTGTGTTTTTGATAAACAGTCGCTACCCCCTGGTCTGTGCCACCCCAAAAGACTTGCGTCCATTGGGGTCACGCTTCTTCCGAAGTTACGCGTGCAATTTGCCGAGTTCCTTCAGCATAGTTCTCTCAAGCGCCTTGGTATACTCTACCTGACCACCTGTGTCGGTTTCGGGTACGGTCTATACGGTGGAGCTATTTCCTGGAACCGCGTCCCCGCCCAGACAATCCAATAAGTCTGAACAAGTTAAGCAATCCGTCACTACCACCAGGCCCACGAATATTAACGTGGTTCCCATCGACTACGCGTGTCCGCCTCGTCTTAGGGGCCGGCTAACCCTGCTCAGATTAACTTTAAGCAGGAACCCTTGGTCTTTCGGCGAGAGGGTCTCTCACCCTCTTTATCGTTACTCATGTCAACATTCGCACTTCCGATACCTCCAGGACCCCTCACGGGTATCCCTTCACAGGCTTACGGAACGCTCCGCTACCACACGTCTTGCGACGTATCCTCAGCTTCGGTGCATGGCTTTAGCCCCGTTACATTTTCGGCGCAAAGACCCTTATTTAGACCAGTGAGCTGTTACGCTTTCTTTAAATGATGGCTGCTTCTAAGCCAACATCCTGGTTGTTTTGGGATCCTCACATCCTTTCCCACTTAGCCATGACTTGGGGACCTTAGCTGGAGGTCAGGGTTGTTGCCCTTTTCACGACGGACGTTAGCACCCGCCGTGTGTCTGCCGACTAGTACTCCTCGGTATTCGGAGTTTGGTTAGGATCAGTAAGACGGTGAGTCCCCATAGCCCATCCAGTGCTCTACCCCCGAGGGTATTCGGTCGACGCTCTACCTAAATAGATTTCGCGGAGAACCAGCTATTTCCGAGTTTGATTGGCCTTTCACCCCTAACCACAAGTCATCCCAATCTATTGCAACAGATGCGGGTTCGGTCCTCCAGTTGGTGTTACCCAACCTTCAACCTGCTCATGGCTAGATCACTCGGTTTCGGGTCTAATGCGACGAACTGAACGCCCTGTTCAGACTCGCTTTCGCTGCGCCTTCACCTATCGGCTTAAGCTTGCTCGTCACACTAAGTCGTTGACCCATTATACAAAAGGTACGCTGTCACCCTTGCGGGCTCCAACTGTTTGTAGGCATCCGGTTTCAGGTTCTATTTCACTCCCCTTGTCGGGGTGCTTTTCACCTTTCCCTCACGGTACTTGTTCGCTATCGGTCATGCACGAGTACTTAGGCTTGGAGAGTGGTCTCCCCATGTTCAGACAGGATTTCACGTGTCCCGCCTTACTCAAGGACAATGAGTGTTCTACGTGTAAGGGGCTATCACCCTCTACGGCCGACCTTTCCATGTCGTTCCACTTTATTCCTCATTGCCACTGGCCTGGTCCGCGTTCGCTCGCCACTACTTGCGGAGTCTCGGTTGATGTCCTTTCCTGCAGGTACTTAGATGTTTCAGTTCCCTGCGTTCGCTTCTTACCCCTATGTATTCAGAGTAAGATACCTTTAAACAATACTTGGAAACCTAAGCCGTACTTGCGCACGACTTAAATTTTCCAAGCATTTAAGGTGGGTTCCCCCATTCGGAGATCCATGGATCAAAGCTTATTCGCAGCTCCCCACGGCTTATCGCAGCGTATCACGTCCTTCATCGCCTGTGCATGCCAAGGCATCCACCAAATGCCCTTTTGACACTTGATCGTTCTCATTGCCAATGCTCATCCTTAGTT
>NZ_JBIVYF010000017.1:0-4262 GCF_044769565.1 Ensifer sp. NPDC090286
CATCCATTATGCCGGGTTCCGGATTATGCCGCGCCGGTGTCCGAAGGCTAGCAATAACCCCAGCTACCGGCGCGGCCAGTCGGCATAATCAGAGCGTTTCCAGGAAGGCGAGCAGCTCGTCACTCGGACGATAGCGGCCAACGGGTGCGGATAGAGGCTCTGTCTTTGCCATCGCTTGCTCCTTCAACTGGATATCCGCGTGGATATACATTTGCGTTGTTTCGACGCTCTCGTGGCCGAGCCAGAGTGCAATCACCGTCCGATCGACGCCGTTCTGCAGAAGTTGCATGGCAGCCGTATGGCGCAGGACATGGGGTGTCACGCGTTTGCGCTTCAGGGTGGAGCAATGTTGAGAAGCCATACCCACGTGGCAACGGACAATGCGCTCGACGGCATCACGGCTGAGGCGATCGCCGCGGTTGCTGACGAACAGAGGCTCGGTCTCGGCGCTGGCACGCTCGGCAAGCCAAATGCGGAGGGCCTTAACACAGTCTTTCCTGAGCGGGGTTGCGCGCTCCTTCCGTCCCTTGCCTATACACCGGACATGGGCGCCGGTTCCCAAAGCGATATCGCCGCAGGTCAAATTGACTAGCTCCGAGACGCGGAGGCCGGTCTGTACGGCGAGCAAGAGAAGGGTACGATCGCGTCGGCCACTCCAGGTCGAAGGCTCGGGCGCGGCAATGAGCGCGTCGATTTCCGTGCGAGTCAGATAGTCGATCGTCCGTTTCTCGTGCCGTTTGGACGGCATCGCCAAAACGCGCTGGCAGTGGTGCAAGAGCTGTGGTTCGTTGACGGCTACATATTTGAAGAATGACCGGATCGCCGCCAGGCGCGTGTTGCGGCTCCGGGCAGCGTTTCCGCGTGTGGTCTCAATATAGCTCAGGAATCCGCCAACGAGATCCGCGCCGATATCGGCAACCTGGAGGTCCGTCGGCTCTCGTCCGACTTGCGCGGTAGCGTACTTGAGCAGCAGGCGGAATGTGTCACGATAGCTTGCGATCGTATTCGGGCTGGCGTGAAGCTGGGTCGCGAGGCGCTCCGTGAAGAAGCGCTGCACATAGATGGGGAGCGGATAGGTCTTCATTCTGCGCCCCGCTCCACAATCGACAGTTCCGCGCGGTCGGCGGCCAGTTGCAGGAGCTCCGGAACCGCCTCGATGTACCAGTACGTGTGCTCTGGGTCCGTGTGTCCCAGGTAGGTGCTGAGCTTGATCATCTCGCGATCGGCATCGAGACCCTTTCGATACCAGTCCATGATCGTGCGGACAGCGAAGGTGTGCCTGAGATCGTGAATGCGCGGACCGCGGCCGTGGCGGGTGAAGTCCTGTGGCTCGCGAATGCCAAGCCGCTGCGACACCTGGGCGAAGTTGTAGCGGGCACCACAATCGGTCGGTCGCTCACTGCTCTCAAAGCGGAAGAACGGCCTGGAGCCGTTGCCAAGGATGCGGTCTCGCTCGGTGCGGTAGGCGCGAAGTTGGCCGGCGGCACAGGTCGTTATCGGGACGAAGCGCGACTTGCCGTTCTTTCCGCGCCGTACGGTGAGCACCGCCGAATCGAGATCGACATCCCCATCGTCGAGACCGATCGCCTCGCTGACGCGCAACCCCGTAACTGCGATCAGCCCGAACAGCGTTGAGCAGGTCCAACCGCGAAGTCCATAAGAGGAGGGAAGCCGCGCTGCTTCTGTCACGATCGCGGCGATCTGATCAGGGGTGTAGATGTAAGGCCGCGATCGTCGGAATTTTCCGGATATCAGACCTGCCGGCGGAATCTCAGTGCGCGGATCGATCCCCTGCAGCCAGTTCGCAAAGCCACGCACCATGCCTAGGCGACAGCACCAAGTGTTGTTGTTCGCCGATCCGAAGTGCTCCTTCCAGCGCAGGAACAGATCGGCGGTGATGTGATCCGCCCCCTCGGCGTCAGCAAATGCGGTGAAGCGGCGCATCACGCGTTCGTAGAAGGACAAATCGGCGCCAAGGCTGCGCCGTACGGCGAGATACTGCTCGAGGCGATCAGTGAGCGATCTCATTGGGCGCCTCCCGCAACCGGCCAGGCCCGCGCGATCGACCGCAAGCCTTCGATGTCGTGCTTGGCGTAGATTGTGGTGGTCATACGGGAACGATGCCGCAGCACATCCCCGATTTCGTCGAGCGAGGCTCCGTTGCGAAGCATGTCGGTGGCAAGGCTGTGGCGGAGCACATGGGAGCCGACGTATTTTTGCGGCGGCTTCAACCCGGTCTTTTCGAAGGCGCTGCGCAGAATAGTGTTCAGGATCTGCGCATCCTCGAAAGGGCGATACGGGATCTTGCTGGAGACGAACAACGCTCGCGATTCTCCACGACGTCCGTTTCTGAGGTAATCGACGATGGCCTCGCCCACTTCCGACGGAAGTGGCATGCGGTCATGCAATTTGCCCTTACCTCGGATCAGGATCTCGCCGGCTCGCCAATCGATATCCTCAAGCCGGATCGCGATGACCTCGGGCGATCGCAGCCCGAGGCGAGCCATGACCAGCAGCATCGCGTAATTGCGGCGGCCGACAGGATCGTCCGTACGGACCGCCTCGATCAGCCGTCGAACCTCGTCCGATCGGAGATAACGCGGCAGGTTCGCCGGTTGCGGCTGGACCATGCGCGGAACGCTGTTGGCCAGATTGCGCTTCGTCTTGCCGCTCCAAAACAGGAACTTGAACAGGTTGCGCAGATGCGTCGGCGGTGTCTTGTCCCGGTAGGGCCGCGATCCAGCCTTGAGCTGACCGAGGAAAGCAATGATGTCGTCAGGAGTGATTGCGTTAAGGTCACCCAGCAAGGCCCCGAAGCGGAAGGCCATGAACCGTTCGAGAAAGCGTTGACAGTGATAGATTGTTGCCTCGCTCAAGGCACGCTGCTGACGCAAATAGGCGTCGTATTCCTCGCGCAGACGGTCCAGAGCCGTCGGCTCCGTGCCGGGCGGTTCGAGCAGACTGGCAACACCGGTATCGACGAGATAGTCGATGAACCGGGTCAGGCAAAATTTCGCGTAAGTGCGCGCGCTCTCGCTTGTTTCCGCCAGCACGGCCCGCCGAACGGCTTCCAGCACTACCCCGTCGAGTTTGCCGAAACTGAGGCTGCGCTTCTGGACCTCCGCGCAGAATCGCCCGACGGTGCCCTCATAGGTACGCACAGTGCATCGTGCATACCCTTGCGCTCTTAGTCGTTCCAGGAATTCTTGGCTGCAACGCGCGGTCCAAGTCGTCCTGATTCCCGTTTCGCCACTTACAACTTCCCCTGAGATCATAGATCATTCCTTTCGTTTCAGGTGAAAGGCGCAATCCCTGATTTCAGAAGGTCAGTTCGCAAGCAAAATCGGTTGCAATCCCGTAAAGGCGACCTGCACTGCACGAGATCAGTCGCCTAAAAGGCGCTTTCAACGTTGCTTCGGCGGGCGTTTGACTGGAAGGATTGACTCGACCAAAAGCCGTCGATGGCATCCGCACCAAGAAGCGCAAGATTTGGCCCATTGCGGTCATTGCGCCTTCGGTGGAGGACCCATAACAGTATCGATAAAGGGGGCTTTTCGGGCTAGGTATTCCCCAATCCCATGCTGGTTCGTAGATTCCAGCTCTAACTTCAGCTTCTGATATCCTCGCCGCAGGTCGGCATCCTGCCTGAGCATATTGCGGAAGAGCAGCATCCTGGAAATCTGCCAATGCCCCGTAAGGCAAACATGGACCTTATGGGTTCGGATTCCCTCAACATCGCGACGATAAAAGTGGTGTCCTTCCGAGAGGTTCGTTCCTCGTACATATCCGAACGATGCCATTGCCTGACCAATTTCGGCTTCATCTCCGTGATCAGAGACCACCACCAACAGATCGATTTCTGGCTTTGCGGCAAGGCCCGGAACTGCCGTGCTTCCAACATGATGTATTTCAACCGCCTTAGTGCCGAACACTCCTTCAAGCCGAGCCTTTTCAGCATCGAACATGTCAGGCCATCGATCGTCGTACTCGGAAATCTTGCTAGTCAACGCCATCACGCCCTCCAACAGCAACGCGGTCACAAGCCTAATGCATATGGTCGTAGATTAAACGCCCGAAACTGGCGCAACTTGCTCATTCAGAGGAGCAAAGCGTGGGGTCGCCGTACACCCCTCTGCGACTACTTGGCTCTGATTGAACCGACCTTCGGGACAGACCGCAAGCGTTCTTATGCCGAGATCCTTCGCCGAAAACATGGCTTATTCCTCGCTCCGCGCGGCATAATCCGGAACCCGGCATAATGG
>NZ_JBIVYF010000018.1:0-1936 GCF_044769565.1 Ensifer sp. NPDC090286
TGGGATGCCTTCTCGCGCGCTTACATCTCGTTCGACGCCAAGAGCGACACCGAGTACGGCACGCTCACCGGCTTCTTCGCTGCTGAATTCAACGCCGACAACGACTCTGACGAAGGCGACAGCCTGATCGACGTCGATGAAGCCTACATCCAGCTCGGCGGCCTGAAGGCCGGCTTCTTCTACAGCTGGTGGGATAAGGGCCTGAACGGCGAAACCGACTCGCTCGGCAACAACACCGAATTCAACTCGATCGCCTACCTCTATGACGGCGGCACGTTCCAGGCTGGTATCGCCATCGATGAACTCGAAGGCACCTCGACCAAGCCGAACGGCGTTGGCGTTGAAGCCATCGTTTCGGCTTCGCTCGGCGGCGTTTCCTTCGACCTGCTCGGCGGTTACGACTCTGAATACGAAGAAGGCGCAATCCGCGCTCTGATGTCGGCTGACCTCGGCCCGGGCGTCTTCCAGCTCGCTGGTATCTGGGCTTCGAACCCGAACGCCTACTGGGCTCGCTCTGAGTGGACCGTTGCAGCTTCGTACCGCTTCAACGCCACCGACAAGCTCGCCATCACCCCCGGCGTTCAGTACTTCGACAACCTGTCGACCTCTGACGTCAACTTCGGTAACGACGATGCATGGCGCGCTGGCGTCACGCTCGACTACAAGATCACCGAAGGTCTCGCGACCCGCGTTTCGGTTCAGTACGAAGATGCTGACAACCGCGACGACCAGGTATTCGGCTTCGTCCGCCTGCAGCGCGACTTCTAAGATCGTCTGACCTCGGTCAGAAGCGTGGCCCGCAACTCTTTGGAGTTGCGGGCTGTTGCTGTTTCGCAACGTTTGCATGTCATCGAGCCACCGGATTGCCCAAAGGTGACGGCGTTGGCTTGAACGCAGCCGGTTTCTCCGCCTCATTTGCGAGAAGGAGAGGGAAACTGCGAGCGTGGGACAAGACGCTGAAAAACAGGCGGGAGACTTCAGCTTTCCGGATATCCGTTCGGGATATGAAGTCAGTTACAGTTTTAGCCCGCAACGCCCGATCGGGATGGTGAAAGAAACCACTCTGGGCGAACTGCTTCAGCGCTATGCCGATATTTTGTGGGAAGAGGGCAGCCACAAATATAACGTAAAAGCCTTTATCGGCGAACTTGACGAGATTCTGATCTGCGCCAGGTTCACCGCCTTCTCACAAGATATGCTCGACAGCCTCATCGGCGCACTACGCAAACGCGGCAACAGCAACGCAACCATCAACAGGAAGATGGCGGCGCTGAGCAAGTTGCTGCGGAAAGCGTACAAGATGGGTGACATCCACAGTCTGCCCGAGTTCAGGCGGCAAAAAGAAAGAGCCGGGCGCCTCCGCTTCCTGGAGGCCGCCGAAGAGGAAGCGTTATTCCGACAGATCGGCAACCGCTCAGAACTCTACTTGCAACTCTCCATATTCCTGGTGGACACCGGCGCACGCCTCGGCGAATCCATCGCCCTCAAATGGAATGATATCTATGAAGGCCGAGTGACGTTCTGGGTCACCAAATCTGGCCGTAGCCGCACAGTACCTCTGACGACCAGAGCAAGAGATGCCATGGACACGCTTGCCGACAGGTCTCCGGGTCCATTCTCGTCGGTTGACCCTCAAAAATATCGTGCTGTCTGGAATGCCGCCAAACTGGATGCAGGGCTGGGCGATGAAGAGGACATCGTCCCCCACGTCCTGCGACACACCTGCGCGTCTCGTTTGGTGCGCGGCGGCATCGACCTTCGGCGAGTTCAAATGTGGCTCGGCCACCAGACGCTCGAGATGACAATGCGCTACGCTCACCTTGCTTCGCACGATCTCGACATGTGCGTGCCGGTGCTTGAGCGGCATCTTAAATAAACCCCTTTTAGTTTGGGAGCCGACCCAGTCAGGAGCGGAAAACATTCCGATTCTGACTGG
>NZ_JBIVYF010000019.1:0-1866 GCF_044769565.1 Ensifer sp. NPDC090286
ATCCGCTGCAGATCACGCTCGCTCATCGCAATCAATCCCATCCGCAATCTCCCAGGTCATCAAAACCCGGGGAGAGTGACATTCCAACTTTGCAGAAACAGGACATTCTAACTTTGCGGTGGTGGTTCCAGATCGAATGCAACGACCGCGAGAAGCCTACATGCTTTGCACGTCCATAGCCAACAGGTGATGGCTGAAGATCTCCTTCGGCGTCTGGAACCCCAGGCATTTGCGCGGGGTGGTGTTGAGGCGCTCGCACAATGCACGTATCTCCCGATTGGTCACGTCCAGGACAACCGTCTCTGGCGGCAGGTAGCGCCGGACGCGTTTGTTGGTGTTCTCGACCGTGCCTTTTTGCCAGGGCGCTTGTGGGTCGCAGAACCAGACCGAAGTTCCCATGCCTTTTTCCAGCTCGCGCCACGAGACGAACTCCAGGCCTCGGTCAAACGTCAGACTTTGCCGGGCGTGGGCGGGTAGGGCGCCGAGATGGCTAATCAGGTGCCCCATGATCGGTTTCGACCGCCTGTCGTTGTTGCGGAACAGAACCGTATAGCGGCTCTTGCGCTCCACGACGGTGGCGACGTTGGCCGATCCATGTTCCTTTCTGAAGATCATCAAATCTGCCTCCCAATGACCGAAGTCGCTGCGGGCGTTGACGTTGTCTGGCCGATTGCGGATGGCGCATTCGATTGGAAAGACCAGGCTTCTCGGCTTTCGCGCATATCGGGGGCGCCGCTTGCGACGTCGTTCCGGCAAGTGACGTCCCAGCTGTTGGTCCTGTCCTTCCCGAGAATAAACGTACTGATAGATCGTCTCATGGCTCAGTCGTGCCGAGGATCCGCTGATAAGCCTTAGGCGACCTGAAATCTGTTCAGGTGACCACCCATCCTTCAAACGATCGATGACCGCGGCGCAAAGCTGCGGGTCGCGCAAAAGCTTCCGGTAGCGCCGACGCCGGTCCTCAGCCATCTGTTGCGCCGTCACGTGCCAATAGCCCTCGGCAATGGGGACTTCACGGTCGTGCCAGAAATTCCGTCGTAGCTCACGGCAGATGGTCGAACGGTCGCGACGAAGCGTCCGCGCGATCTCCGCCTGGCTGATCTTCTTCTCATGCATCCGCGCAATGACGCGGCGTTCATCCATACTCAACTGCACAAAAGAGCGGGCCACATCCATCCTCCTGAAACGATGGCCAATTTGCCTCCGTTGCATTTGAAAATGGAATCTGCCCGGCTACAGCCTTTGTGGCAGCAAGGTTGAACTGTCCGCTGGTGCGCAAAGTTAAAATGTCACTTCAGGCTGCCACACGGCACGACGACCAGTCCCGATCTGACCGGCTGATCCGGTTGCAAGATCAGATCGGGGCGGGTGAAGGGCACCCCTTCGGCTTTAGCTTTGAGGCTTTGTGGTGACCGGTCACTCCGCAGCATTAAGTCGGGAAAGTGCCTTCTCGCGCCGCGCGATCACCGCCGGATCGTTCATGAAATCCGTCCGCTTGCCCGGCCTGCGGCCCCGCGGTTTGTAGCCAATCTTGTCGCTGTTCGTCTTCACAGCTGGTTTCGTCTGCTGGTCCTGACGTTCTCTGATGTAAGCCAGGACATCGGAAAGGCGCTTGTTCTCGGTGATCGCCGCATGCGTCACCCGCTGGTCCTTGTCGAACACCCTGTAGGGCAGGGAATGGCCTTTCCACCGCACATCCAATCGACCGTCCGCATAGGCATAGGTCTCGACATAGCGACCAGCCAAACCACGTGTCACCTCGGTCTCCTTGAGCATGATCCGCTGGCGCTCGAACGAAAACGTCAGCTGCGATCCGACATAACGCTGCTCGCGTTTGCACAGGATCTCGGCCAGCCGATCCGGCGC
>NZ_JBIVYF010000020.1:0-1415 GCF_044769565.1 Ensifer sp. NPDC090286
CCGTCGATGGGAACACAGCCGAGGATGGTGACCATTTGCCGATCACCGTCATGGGCGCTCTTCAGCCGCCGGCGCACTTTCTCCATCGCTGCGGGCAAGACCCATTCCCGGAACGGCGCGCCGTTGCGCAAAGCACCGGGTTTACGAGCCAGAACAGGGACATAATGCCAGGGATCGTAGACCGTTTCGCCACGGCCAAAGCAACGCGGATGTTCACCGACGTTCACGCCATCCTGCCGGATTACGATCTTCTCGGCATAGGCATGAACCTCGACAGGACGACCGACCGCCGTTGAGAGGACGGAGTATTTATTGTTGTCGAAGCGGACCGTGCAGGTCTTCGACACCGAGGCCGGGACGCAATGGAAACCGTCGAACGGCCCAACGTAATGGACGAGGCTGCCGCGTTCCGCCTCGAACATCTGCCAGATCATTCGCTCGGTCTGTTCGGGATGGCGGTGCGC
The DNA here is from genome assembly GCF_044769565.1 of Ensifer sp. NPDC090286. Classification (NCBI taxonomy): domain Bacteria; kingdom Pseudomonadati; phylum Pseudomonadota; class Alphaproteobacteria; order Hyphomicrobiales; family Rhizobiaceae; genus Ensifer; species Ensifer sp. NPDC090286. The sequence continues at coordinate 465 of NZ_JBIVYF010000020.1, forward strand.
CTTGGCATAGGCGACGCATTTGTCGAGCAGCCAGACGTTCAGCTCTTCCAGGCTTTTGACTCGAAGGCGTGGGGTGAAGAAGCGTTCGCGCACGAGACCGACCTGGTTCTCGACCTGTCCCTTCTCCCATCCGGATGCGGGCGTGCAGGCAACGGGATGAACGAGATAGTGGCTGCACATCTGCAGGAAGCGGCGATTGTATTGCCGCTCCTTGCCAACGAACACGGCTTCGACCGCCGTCTTCATGTTGTCGTAGATGCCCCGTGTGCAGGTGCCCCGGAAGAAGGCGAAGGCCTTGTCATGCGCGTCGAACACCATCTCCTGGCTCTCGCGCATGTAGGCCCGGACGAACATCATCCGGCTGTGGCAGAGCCGGACATGCGCGACCTTCACAGTCGTCGTCACGCCGTTGATCAGAATGATCTCGTGGCTCCAGTCGAACTGGTATGCCTCACCTGGCGCGTAGTAGAGCGGCACATAGGCTTCCGCCGTCACGGCTCCCCGGTTCTTCGCCCAGGTCTTGGCATATCGCCGGATCGCATCATAGCTGCCATCGTAACCGAGTGCCCGGACCTCTTCGTATATCCGGATCAGCGTCAGCCGCTCACGCGACGGCTTGCCCTCATTGGCTGTCAGAAACCGCTCGATCTCGGCCTTCCACGCTCCGATCCTTGGCAGCGGTTGTCGTGCCCGTTCATAGGTAAAATCGGTCTCGTCGGAGCGCAGTATCTTGCGAACCGTGTTGCGCGACACGTGGAGTTCCCGGACGATCTTCTTCATCGACCAGCCCTGCACATGGAAGGCCCGTCGAACACGCGCAATCGTATCCACTCGCTTCAACTCCCACTCCATCCGCCGCAAAAAGCCGGATGGTCAGATGAAATCTGAGGGGGGTCAAAATTGGACGCCGATTACCCCGCCAAGGGGGTCAAATTTGCACGCCGAAACACA
>NZ_JBIVYF010000021.1:0-1116 GCF_044769565.1 Ensifer sp. NPDC090286
CGAAGGCGAATTGCTTTATGTCCGCGACGGCAGCGAACACGGCACAAAGGGCCTGACCGAGAACGGCGTGGACGAGCTCCAAAATCTCCTCGCCGACATACGGACATGGGATGGTGGAATCCGCCAGTTTCTCGTCGATGAACGATGCGATCCGGATGTGGTCGAACGCGTTATGTCAGACGAGATGAAACGCGGCCTATAATCTCGGCCGCTCAACCAAGCGAAAATGCCTTCGCCGGACGCTCACCATCTTTTCGCGGGCGTCCGCAAGGGTCAGGAACCAATGCTGGTTCAGGCACTCCGCTCGGAAGCGGCCGTTGAAGGCTTCGATAAATGCATTGTCCGTGGGTTTACCCGGCCGTGAGAAGTCCAGGATCACGCCCTTAGCATAGGCCCACAGGTCGAGATCGCGAGACACAAATTCTGTACCCTGATCGACACGGATCGTCTTCGGATAGCCAACCTGCCGGCACACCCGTTCCAGCGTTTGCACCACGTCTTCACCGCGATAGCTGTGACGCGGATCAAGCACCGGCACGTAGCGTGAGAAGGTGTCGACCACCGTCAAAACCCGCAGTTTCTTTCCGGTCGCGAACTGATCGTGCACGAAGTCCATCGCCCACACGTCGTTCGGACCGATCGCCACCTGCCGATCTTCCCGAAGCTTTGCCTTGACCCTGCGCTTGGGCGTCTTGTTGCGCAACGGCAGGGCCAAGTCTCTGTAAATGCGATAGGTTCGCTTGATGTTGGTGGCCCAACCTTCGCGTTCCAGCAGCACATGCACACGACGATAGCCGTAGCGCACGCGCGTCTCGCAAATCTCCCGAATACGACGTTCCAGACCGGCCTGATCGGCACGGCGAGCGGTGTAGTGGTAGGTCGACCGATCAAAGTTCAACGCTCCACAGGCACGCCGGATCGAGATCATCCAATCCCGGCACATGCCCTTCACCACCTCACGCTTGCGAGCAGGCCTCAGAGCTTTCGGCGGATAACATCCTGCAGCATCTCGCGGTCCAGCTGTCAATCAGCGTCCAAAAATCACCCCTTATCGGCATCCAATATTGACCCCCTGGTGATGTAGTTCAGCGCTTGGCCGGCCCGGCGCTGGCCGGG
>NZ_JBIVYF010000022.1:0-1095 GCF_044769565.1 Ensifer sp. NPDC090286
AGCGTATCACGTCCTTCATCGCCTGTGCATGCCAAGGCATCCACCAAATGCCCTTTTGACACTTGATCGTTCTCATTGCCAATGCTCATCCTTAGCCGCCATCCCGAAGGGATGCGGCAACTCGGTTACCTTTTACAACCGAGCCAATCAGATGCCATCGACGTGTTCGATAGGTCTGCTTTATTGGAACCACGCCGAGCGGTTCGCTTGCAGCCTATCTTAAGACCAGCTTCTCGAGATCTGTCCGGTGATGCGCGGTCAGGCAACACCAATCCAACATGAACACCAGAAGGGCACTCACAAGTGAGCACCCAAACAATGATCATGTCTTTTGAACAAGACTTCCTACCTACCTCCAGACCCTCCACCACATCCGGTCGGCTAGACCATCCATGGGTTCATCGGGGCTGGGCTCGGACGTCCCGAATGATCATAGATCATTCAAAACACCTGGAAGCTTCCAGACATATCTTCTCTTCACAATGTAATCAGAACAGGCATCAACCTCAGTAAGGCGATGCAAACTTATTTTTCTCCAAGGATATCTTCCGCCAGTTCAACACCAATCGAATTGGTGGAGCTGAGCGGGATCGAACCGCTGACCCCCTGCTTGCAAAGCAGGTGCTCTCCCAGCTGAGCTACAGCCCCAACCGTTTCGATCATCTGCTCCAAGCAATCCCATCCAGTCCTAAAACCAAAATGGTGGGCCCGGGCAGACTCGAACTGCCGACCTCACGCTTATCAGGCGTGCGCTCTAACCACCTGAGCTACGGGCCCATCTTGGGTAAAGCACGAACACCAAACGCTTTGCAAAAGCGCCAAGCGGGCGTGGTTCGTATCCTTGTGAGAAAGAGAAACGTGGACGGCGGCACTCGCCATACCATCATGATGCAAACATCTATGCGGCGTATTGCGTTCGATGGTCACCTGACTGGTGCCATCTATGTTCTAAAAAGCACGGGAAAGGTCATCTCCAGACAAGTCAAAGACTTGTCGAAAGCGTCTTCCAATTCCACAGCTTCCTTAGAAAGGAGGTGATCCAGCCGCAGGTTCCCCTACGGCTACCTTGTTACGACTTCACCCCAGTCGCTGACC
>NZ_JBIVYF010000023.1:0-1068 GCF_044769565.1 Ensifer sp. NPDC090286
CTGGCGGCCGTCGATGCTGCCTGCCAGGAGGCTTTGGATCACGGCGTCTGCTCGGCCTCGGTGATCCTCAACATCCTGGCCCGAAGCCGTGATCCGGCTCCAGCAATCACTGTTCAGACCCCAGATGCGCTGCGGCTGACCCATGAACCGGTCGCCGACTGCGCACGCTATGACAGCCTCAGGAGGGCAAGCTGATGGAACGCACACAGGTTCTCGAACTAATGAGCACGCTGAAGCTCTATGGAATGCGCAGCGCTTACGACGAGGTCATGGGCAACGGCATCAAACGGCAGCACGAACCACCGCGCATCGTCGGCGATCTCCTGCAGTCGGAAATCGCCGAGAAGCAGGCCCGCTCCATTCGCTACCAGCTCAGCATCGCCAAGCTGCCGCTCGCCAAGGACATCCACGACTTCGACTTCACCAATACGCCGGTCAATGAATCCTTGGTGCGAGAGTTGGCCACCGGCACCTTCGTCGCCGATCAGCGCAACGTCGTTCTCGTCGGCGGCACGGGAACCGGAAAGAGCCACCTCGCCATCGCGATCGCCCGCGCACTGATCCGCAACGGAACACGCGGGCGCTTCTTCAACGTCGTCGATCTGGTCAACCGCCTGGAAACGGAGACGCGCAGCGGCAAGCAAGGGCGAACGGCAGACTACCTCAACCGTCTCGACTTCATCATCCTGGATGAACTCGGCTATCTGCCATTTGCCCAGGCGGGCGGCCAACTCCTGTTCCATCTGATTAGCAGGCTCTACGAGCGCACCTCGATCATCGTCACTACGAACCTGGCTTTTGGAGAATGGCCGACAGTGTTCGGTGACGCCAAAATGACAACAGCACTTCTGGACCGTCTGACCCATCACTGCGAGATTGTCGAAACCGGAAACGAGTCCTGGCGCTTCAAGAACCGCTCTCAAAGCTAAAGCCGAAGACGATCATCACCCGCACTTGGCCTACCCTCTGCAACCCCGGCCAGCGCCGGGCCGGCCAAGCGCTGAACTACATCACCAGGGGGTCAATATTGGATGCCGATAAGGGGTGATTTTTGGACGCTGATTGACA